>DAYL01000007.1 GCA_002508705.1 Methanoculleus sp. UBA374
CGGCGATAAAAGGCTGGGGCAAAGGCAATTCTCGAAGAGATAATCATCGAGAGCCCGATGTTTCAAAAAAATAGAAGACAGAGTGGACCCGGCGGGATTTGAACCCGCGGCCTCTCTGTCCCGACCGAAGGGGCTGCGCCCCTTTCGCAGACCCCCGGCGACCTGCGGTCGCCCATGAAGGTTAACACGCCATAAATCCGATGATATTTTCTTACAATGTGTTATCAAGAAGAAAGAGGAATGGACCCGGCGGGATTTGAACCCGCGGCCTCTACGTTGCGAACGTAGCGATCTACCCCTGATCTACGAGCCCAAGGGTTTGAGAGGATATGAGATCAGAGTATGATCTCGATATCTAGTTTTTCTGCCAGTTCCTTATATCTGTTCCTGATCGTGACCTCGGTCACGCCCGCAACTTCGGCGACTTCCCGCTGGGTGCGCCGCTCTCCGCCGAGGATGGACGAGATGTAAATAGCGGCCGCAGCGACGCCTGTAGGACCCCTGCCGCTCGTAAGCTCGCGTTCGCCGGCCTGCCGGAGGATCTCGACCGCACGGCTCTGGACCTCACCCTTCAGGTTCAGGCCCGAGCAGAAGCGCGGTACATAATCGATCGGCGACGTCGGCAGGAGTTTCAAGCCGAGCTCGCGCGAGATGAACCGATAGGTGCGCCCGATCTCTTTCCTCGATACACGGGATACCTCCGCAATCTCGTCAAGCGTCCGGGGGACGCTGCACTGCCGACATGCCGCATACAGCGCCGCTGCCGCGACACCCTCAATGCTCCTCCCGCGGATCAGGTTTTTATCCACAGCGTCACGGTAGACCACCGCCGCGGTCTCGCGCACGTTCCGGGGCAGGCCGAGCGCCGACGCCATCCGGTCCAGTTCCGAGAGCGCGAACGCCAGGTTCCGCTCGGTTGCGTTCGAGACCCGGATACGCCGCTGCCACTTCCGGAGCCGGTAGAGCTGGGCGCGGTTCTTGCTCGATATCGCCCGACCGTAGGAATCGCGGTTCCTCCAGTCGATCATCGTCGAGAGACCTTTGTCGTGGATCGTGAACGTCATCGGTGCGCCGACACGGGAGCGCTTCATGCGCTGGTCGTGGTCGAACGCACGCCACTCGGGACCGCGGTCGATAAACTCCTCGTCAAGGACGAGACCGCAGTTCTGGCATACGAGCTCGGCACGCTCATAGTCGTGGACGAGCTGGCGGCTGCCGCACTCGGGACAGACTGTCTGGACACTCTCCTCGGTACGCTTTTTCTCCGTCTCTTTGACTTTCTGCTCCCCTCTCTTCTTCAGGGCTTCGCGCTGCAACTGCAGCTGTTTCAATTTTTCAACTTCTGCCATTGATGATACACCTATTTTGCAAAGATCTTCTCGCCAACCTGCACGGGACAGCTATTATAGCAGAGGACCACGGCATAGGGAGATGATATATTCCCAAAGATGTCAACTACCTTCCCTAACGGTTTTAACCGGCGATCCAGAGCCTCACCATAGAGGCGAGGCAACTGTGCAGCATCACATCGCAAGATTAACAAGCGATTACCGCAAACACTTACAGAACGTCCGATTAACCGCAAACTGCAACCTCTAGAGGGTATTATAGCTGGAAGTATTTAGTAACATATTTATATTAACCCCAAGAGTATAAAAATTTTTTGCTAAATTATAAATACCTCATCTCACTTCTGAAGCAGTTGTTTTCTATCCCGAAAAAGAATTTCCCGCGATTCTGCCTCCGTTAACCCGGCTCCGAGTGCAACCGCCTGTCGCGCTTCCTTTGACAGCAGATCCGAGGGCGCATGCGTATCCGAATCGACCGTAAGAGGACAACCGGCTTCCCGTGCCACCCGCACCACATGGCCGTTGGTCCGGTTGTGCCCCGCACGGGAGGTGATCTCAAGCGCTATACCATGCGCTGCAGCCGCGCGGGCATCCTCAACCGTTATAAGCCCGGGATGGCCGAGCACGTCCACGTACTCGCACGTGCAGGCGGCGTGATTCGTCCCGGGAGCAACCGGCTCCACCACCGTCTCGCCGTGGACCACAACGATATCGGCGCCAAGCCGTTTCGCGTCGCGCGCAAGCGCCGGGATCAGGGGTGGGGGGACATAGGTGAGCTCCACCCCGGCAAGCAGGTCCACGCCGTAATATCGCGCCGAATCCCGGATCGCAGCGACAGTCTCCACCAGGTGCGCGAGGTTTGAGGCATCCGCGTGGTCGGTGATGGCGATGGTGTCGTAGCCGAGCACGGCGGCCCGCCGGACGAGTTCCATCGGGAGGAGTTCGCCGTCGGAGAGGATGGTGTGCATGTGCAGGTCGTACATGCCGGTCACTTCCGGCGGGCAAGACCGCTTGCGACCTTCCGGATCAGGTCTCCCTTGCTTCCTTCCCACTCCGCGACGATCCGGCCTTCGTGTTGCGCCCACCGGGCCGGGTGGTGGCGCTCCTCCACCCGGTGCGGGACCTTCATCCCCTGTAGAATAGTCTCGACGGCAGAGAGCTCCGGGGATTTCACGCCGAGATTCTTTGCGATGCGACGTCCTTCCCGCCGCGTTAGCGTGACGTCGAAGTAACAGGGGTACAGGATGCGTTCTGCACTCATTGTTGTAGAGTTTGGGTGTTAACCTATAAACAGATCATGATCACAGTAATTACTATGCACCATATCGACGTCCATGTGGAAAAGGACATCTACGACGTCAACAACCGCATCGCTGACGCCAACGCAAATCTCCTGAAGGGTCACGGCATCCGGGCGTTCGACCTCCTCGGCGCCATCGGGTCCGGAAAGACCGCCACGATCGAGCGGCTCGTGCCGCTATTCCGGGAGCGGGGGCTCCGCGTCGGCGCCATCGCCGGAGATGTCTACGGCGACGACGATTTCAAGCGGATCGTCGCCCTCGGGGTCCCGGCCTACAACGCGAACACCGGAAAGGAGTGTCACCTCGACGCCCACCTGGTGGAGCACGCCATCGAGCACCTGCCGCTCGATGAGATCGATATCCTCTTCATCGAGAACGTCGGCAACATGGTCTGCCCGACCGACTTCCGGCTGGGCGCCGAGAAGCGGATCGTCGTCGTCAGTTCCACCGAAGGAGACGATGTGGTGAACAAGCACCCGATGATGTTCCGTAGCAGCACCATCGGCGTCATCAACAAGATCGACCTCGCCCCGTTCGTCGGTGCCAACCTCGACCGGATGGAGCAGGACATGCACCGCTATAACCCGGAGATGCAGGTATTCCGGACGAATATGAAGACGGGAGAAGGGATAGACAGGTTGCTGGACGCGATCCTCGCGTGATCAGCACGATTAAATATCTTCATCTCGAACAGTTATAGCACTTTAACGAGGGATTGCTATCCCGCAACGGGTATTGCGTCCTCAGAGAGAGTAGTTCGGTGGTTAAATGCAGTGGCAAGGAAGATCAGTACGGAAGCCATCGGGTGGACGCTACCACACCTCCCAGGGCAAGAAGAGATCGGAGATCGGAAGAGCTCCGGCAGAGACGCATATCGGTGAAGACCGCAAGAAGGTTGTCCGCACCTACGGCGGCAATCAGAAAGTCCGGGCACTCCGGGTAGATTACGCGACGGTTGCAAATCCTGCAACCGGCGAGACCCGGAAGGCGAAGATCGAGACGGTTGAGGCAAACAGCGCCAACCCGAACTATGTCCGGCGGAACCTCCTGACCCGGGGCGCCATCATCCGGACCGAGATGGGGCGCGCGCGGATCGTCAGCAGGCCGAGTCAGGACGGCGTCGTCAATGCCGTCCTGATCGCCTGAGATTCATCTTTTTTCTACGATTAACGCCGGCCTTGCAGCCGATGATGAGATTTTTCACGGAGGCGAACGTCATATCGCCGTCACGCTCCCGGAGAGATCGGCGTTGACGGGACCCCCTGCCAGGCAGCGTTCGAGCGCGTCGACCGCCCGGATGTCGAGGTCCTCCTGGTTCTTCCCGTACTTCCCCGGTACGCCCTGACCGGCGAAGAACGCGGCCCGGTAAACAGCGTCCGGGTCGAGCCGCTTTCCGGCCGCAAAGAATTCCTGAATCCGAAGTCCGGGCGGGTTCTCGATCTTGCAGTAGAGGTTGACTCCCGCGCAACGCTTCACGTAGCCGCCCATCTGCTCGTAGGGGTCGCGCGCGAAGGTCCGCTCCAGGCTCTCCTCCATCATTGCCCGGAGTTCCCGGCCCGTGATCTCGACCGTCGAGACCGGCGGGTTGACCGGGATGATGTTCCAGAGGTCGTTTACCGTGACCGGGCCGGGCGGTACCGGAGCGCCGTAGCGCCAGCCGTTGGAGAACGCCATCTCGGCACCGGTGGCGGACAGCAGCGCCCGCAGGAGAAGATTGTCCATCGTGGCTTCAAGGACCGTGTTCCGGGAAAGGCCCGTCCGGGTCTCCCCGACGACCCGGGAGAGGTAGTCGCGGTGCGGGTCCATGACCCGTCCGACCATCTCCTCGACTTCGGGGTGAGGCGGGGTCTCCTCGCCGACGACGATGAGGTTGTGGTCGAAATGCTTCACCCGCCGGTTCTCCACCGTAAGATCGAGACGCCCGATGAAGGAGCCGTGGCAGCCGGACTGAATGATGATGGTATCGTTCACGACCACCGGTTCAAAAAGGCGGTTGTGGGTGTGCCCCGAGAGAAGGACGTCGATACCATCCACCTCCCGGGCGAGTTGCACCTCCTGGGGGAAACCGAGATGCGATACCGCCACAACGAGATCAACTCCCTCTTCGTCGCGGAGACGGGCGATGTGGCCCGGGAGTTCGGCATTTCCCAGGGTAAAACGGACCCCTTCCGAGAAGGGCATCGGCATCACCTTATCGACGATTGCGGCCGCGATCCCGATGACACCCACCTGCAGCCCATCTGTCTCACAGATCCTGTAAGGGGGGAAGATGAGGTCGCCGGTCGCATTGTCGTAGCAGTTGACGGCGAGGACCGGGTAGTCGAGCCTGCGGGCCACCTTTCCGAACTGCTCCGGGCCGTAGGCAAACTCCCAGTGGGCGGTCATGGCATCGAATCCGAGTGCGTTCAGCACCGGGACAAGCGCTTCGCCTTTAGACCGGACGGCGGGATAGGTCCCGTGGATGGTGTCGCCGCAGTCGAACGCGAGCATCCGACCTGGCCGCGCATCGCGGATCTCCTCGATGAGCGCGGCCGCCCGGGCATACCCGCCCGCCACCCGGTATTCGGGCCGGCCGGCGTCATAGAAGAGTTCCTGGTGCGGCTCCAGATACCCGTGCGAGTCGTTCATCTGCAAGAGCGTAACCTGATCCGTCATACACTTCTCTCGTGACCGGATGCAGGGAAGGAGAGACGGTGCCAAAAACCTTTGCGTCTTCCCGGAGGATCATATCCTTTTTACGTTCCGCAGACCTCAATTCTAGTGATGCGCAGGATATACCATCGTTTTCCACAATCCATCGACCTCGATTTTGAACTCGCCCGGCCGTTCCGGGACGTTCTTGCCTGTATAGCACGGATGCACGACACCCATACGACCGTGCGGGGAGCCGACGGCCTCGTCAAGGAACGAGTTCTCATCCAGATCACGGACGGACGAACGCAATTCCTGAATCTCGATGCCCTGCAGCCGCTCTCCGAGAAAGTCAGCGAGATGGCTGACTTCCGGGTCGATCTTCAGAGGACGCTGCTCACCCCCGAAAAAAGGCTGCCGGTCTCGGAGAGCGTCTTCTTTCTCCGGATTGTCGATAAAGGTCCGGTGACGGAGTGTTACGTGGCGAAGGAAAACCGTCTCGGGGACCTGGACGCGATGGACCTGCGAAGACTGCTCAAGGGTGCCTGCGAGTGAGCGTCAAAATTGCGGTTGCCGCGCCGTTCAAGCATATGCACAAGGAACGGCTGCAGAAGAGCGAGTTCGTCTTCTACATCGCCATCGATCGGAAATGGATGAACAAGGAGCAGGCGAACCACCTCCTGGAGCGGGCGCGGTCAGAGGGGCTCGTCGAGGTGGACGGAGGAGCAATCCGGCCGCTCTTTGACCTCACAGAGGTCTCGATACCGCTTGGGTTCAAGCCCACCTCCGATGTTCTCGCCGCCGAGAGCAGCCCTTACGAAGAGTTGATTGGGCGGATCGCCGCCGCGACCGGAAAGACGCCGCAGGAGGTCGTCGCCGAACTCAACCGGATCGTGACCGACTGTTTCGACGGCAACCTCCGGGTGGAAGCGGCGGTGGTCATCCTCGCAAAGAAGTACGGGGTGGCGTTCGAGGACAAACTCGCTGCTCTGGAGCGAGCGGTCGAAAAGAAGAGGTAGGCAGCGGGAGGGGCCATCGGAGGGAATATATTCCTTCCCGGGGAACGATATCCCGCGGCGCATCATATCTGGTCGGGAGAGACCGACCTCTCCCGATACCGTTCGCACAATCGTCACGCGGTGCAACGGATCGAGAGCATGGTCGGGGGATTTTTGCCTGCAGCTGCAGAGGGTGCGGCCACCCGTGGATATGGGGAGAAGACTCCCCCGGGACTAGATGGTTCTGGTTTATTCGGCCGCCGCTTCGGGCTGGCTGAAATATTCGGCTAAGGGTTTTGAACCGCTCTGTGAAACAGCGGCGTTGATCTGGACGAAATCGGCGCTGATCTCACTGCCCCGCACCGACTTCCTGCGGCGCTCCCCGTCCATGACCGGGTGGAACCCGACGCCCTCGGAGAGGAGAAGCTTTCGTCGTGCAGGTCCGGGAAGGTCGCGGCGTGCGGGAATACCGGTCCTGTCCGTGCCGCCGGTGATCCGGATCGTGTAGCCCGCAAGGCCGAAGATGCCTCCGTCGATCTCGTCGCCGATGCGCTTGCCGATGAGTGACCCCGCAGCGGGGCCGGTTGCATCAACCTTATAGGAACTCCCGGTCTCCGGGTCTGAGAGGATGATTTTGAAATCTACCATGTTGACGACTCCTTCGAAAGTACCTATACAATTTGGGAATATGGTATTAAAAGTCTACCTTTGCGGGGTAGAGGAGAAATGTTGGGCGGTAGAGACCCTCCACGTTGAAGCGGTTCATTTCCCCCAGAAAGGATCTTCCCGGCGCCGAAGGGCGGCGAACTCCTCGAGGATCTCGCGCAGGCTCGGGCTCAGGTGGTCGAGCATCTCTCGCTCGATCACTTTCACGTGCCGCTCCGGGACGTCCACGTAGAGGTCGTCGTCGACGTTGATCTGGCGGCCGACGGTCGGCCCCTCAATGGAGATCGCCACTTCCTTCCCCGCTTCCGCTTCCTGGACCGTCTCGTTCTTTGCCTGGATCTGCTTGAGCCGGCCCACCTTTCTGCCGTTCGGGAGAGTAAGGTCGACACCGCTCTGGAGTTTCCCGCCGAGGACGCGAACGCCGACGACCGCCGGGTTGCTCTGCCGGAAGATGCAGTTCGGGAGGATCCGGATCTTTGCGGGCATGACCAGTTTCTCAAACTGCTGCCGTTCGAGTTCCTGCTTCTTCTCTTCGCGCCACTCGATGTAGTCGTCGAGGAGCTGGTAGATGACCCCGCCCTCGAATATGCTGACGTGGGACATCGCGACATCCGCCAGCGTGTCGACCGCGTCCGGCAGGACCGGGGTGTTGAAGGCGACGATCGCGCTGTAGAGCGGGTCCTTGATCGTCCCGGCCTCAATGACGTCGTGGCGGGTGACCGGCCCGACGGTAGCCCGCATCACCTGGATCTGGTGGCCTTCGAGTTCTTTCGAGAGCGCTTCGAGAGCGCCGATGGTATCCGCCCGGATGATGACCCCGATGTCGGAAAGATTCACCTGGATATCCTGGACTTCATGGCGGACCCGCTCGATCACCTCGTCCCGGTTGCCGCCCCGGATGACCTGAAGGGGGGAACCCGCGATGACCGCGTCGAGTTTCGGGGCGGCAACCTTGATACCCGCAGCGGCGGTGACGGACTTGACCCGCTCGAACCGCTCCTCGATCAGGATCTCCTTCATCGGGCGGGGTTTCAAGAGGGAACGTACTTTCGTCTCGATGATCTGGTCGTTCCCCGCGACGACGATCTCGTCCCCGACCTTGAGGATGCCGTCGTAGAGGATCACGTCGAGCGTCATCCCGAGCCCCCGCTCCTCCTTCACCTCAAGCACGGTGCCGGCACCGGGACCATCGGTGCTGACCTTGAGATTCTCGGTCATGTAGCGCTGGGCAAGCCCGATCAGCACCATCAGGATGTCGGGGAGGCCCTCACCGGTAAGGGCGCTCGTCGGCACGATGCATATGTTCCGCGCAAAGTCCGAGACCCGGTCGAACCGCTCGGAGTTGAACCCGAGGTCGGAGAGTTTACCGACGAGTTCGTAGACCTTTGTCTCAAGCATGCCCTGAACGCGCTCGTTCTGCTGCGCAAATGTCTTGCCGAACGGCTGGCTTTCCTGGACGCGCCAGCCGTGAATGCGGTCGATTTTGTTTGCCGCAATGACGAACGGCGTTTTGTAGTTGCGCAGGATCTGGAGCGCCTCGATCGTCTGGGGACGGAAGCCTTCGTTGATGTCCACCACGACGATCGCCATATCGGCAAGCGCTCCCCCGCGCGCACGGAGGGTGGTGAAGGCGTGGTGTCCGGGGGTGTCGATGAAGAGGAGGCCCGGGACGTTGACGCTGACCTTACTCAGGGCTCCGCCCATGCGGGTGATCGCGTCGATGGGAACGAGCGTGGCGCCGATGTGCTGCGTGATCGCACCCTCTTCAGTCGATACCACGGACGAGCCCCGGATCCTGTCCAGAAGCGACGTCTTGCCGTGGTCCACATGGCCCATCACGCAGACGATGGGGGTTCTGATCGTTGATTGCTTTGCCATGATTATCACCTTCCGGTATATGGGGTCTTGATGAATTATCCCAAAAGATCTGGAGTATTGACCGCCTTTTGTGAATCGCACCAGATTAGGGGCGATTCTCCTACCCCCGGGGCATTGTTTGGCGCCCGGAACACTGGTATGTTATAGAACATGGAGTCTATTAATAATTCACCTGCCAGTCGCCCCCGGCGAACCGTCGCCAATCGCCGCACTTACCGGGGCTCAAGTTCCGGTTCTCACGAAACGTCGTTCGAACCCGGCAACGCATCGGCCGGTTGTACACTCGCGATTGCGGAGAAAGTGTGCCGGGCAGGCGTGCTGAAGAGATACCTTAATCAAATCCGACTACCAAGTATAATGAGTACCTTGCCAGGGTAGGGTAGTCGGTTATCCTAAGGGACTGTGGATCCCTCGACCCGGGTTCAAATCTCGGCCCTGGCCTATCCCGTTTTGGGTTAAAAGCCCGTATGTTCTAAGTAATCCGGTTTCGAGGGCATTGTGCAAATGATTTTTATATTGCCACATCCAGAATGTGGTATACCATGCAACGGGGAGATCTGCATTGCCCCGGTGTGCCTCCCCTATGTACCGCGCACATGTCCGGAGACAGATCGACGGTCGGCGAACGTGGATAGCGGTCGGCTGGTGGTGCCCCCTGTGCGGGACGTTCAAAAATGATGATTAGAGAACCGGTCCCGCGCATCAGTTTCGCAGTTTTCGCGACGCATCAATATTTCCGATAGACTGTTCTTCGGTTTCCGACCTCGATCACGGTAATAATCATCAGATTGTCTTCGATTGTGAGAATCACTCGATAATCACCCACTCGAAGAGAGTACACGGGGTTGCTTTGGTGGTCCTTTAGTTTCTTGACGTGGTGTAAGGGGTAAGGCTCGTTTGCAAGGGACGTCACTTCATCCGTGATCCGTTGCGCCTCGGCCTTCGGTAGACGCCTTAAATCATGTTTTGCCTTCGTGGTGAAGGCAACGTCCCAGATCATTCCAAACCCAAATCCCGGCATACCTCTTTGAGAGAGTGAACATGTCCGGCTCGTATTTCTGCGAACCCCTCTTCGATCCTTTTCTCTGTCTCTTCGCTCAGCGGTTCAGGATCATAGGCCATATCTGCCAAGTCCAGCACCCGGTTCAGCGTCTCGTCATCAGACTCTTGCGGATTGAGTTTCACGGCATCCAGACGAGATTTGGTCGCGGGTTGAAGTCGGATTGTCGCATCCATGATCCACTATAGCCCTCGGCGGAATATAAAAGTCTCGAAGGTAGCGAACGATTCGGAATTCCCGAAGAGTTACATACAGAGCGCCCCGGCGACTTATGATAATCCGTCCCCCCGGTAGAGCCCTGGTCAATGTGCTATCCATCGACAAGGAAGGTAAACGTGGTGACCTGCCGTCATTTGATACGGCAAACATCCCGCTCGATTTCAGAAGCCACAACGTATCAAGGTCATGGCAGACATCACGAAAAAAAGGCGCTGAAATCAAGAGAAGAGCCCGAAGAAAATAGATTATGTATTCCCGGGGAATTGCTCCTCGAACTCCTCCGGATCCACATTGAAATTTTTAACGAGCAGCAGGTGTTCATCTGGGATTTCGCGGCTCTTGAGGCGGTATTTTGATTTCCGGCGTTCTCCGTTGGCATTTCTCATTGTGCGCTGAAAATCGTCGTCAGTCCAGCCTTCCATGACGCCTTTGTTCAGATCGTCGAGGGTGAAGAAATAAGCATAGACTCCCAGTATCAGATATTCCGTTTTCCGCTCGCGCGGGGGTCGCCCATCGCGTTCACGTTCCATAGAATACTCGCTTGATCCACCCTTCAGTTCTTCGTGCCATCTTCTGAAGTCGCCGTTTTTATCCGTACTGACAGCAACATCCACAACGAGGAGGCCGATACCGCCATGCTTTTCCACAAGATCGCTATACCCTTTCACGTCGCCTAGAGGGATTTGGTCTGATTTATCGTATACATGGAATCGAGTGTCCCATACGTAATCGCCCCTTACGAGGTGTCTCTTTTTATCAAGATCGTATACTTGGACCTCGCCGTTGAGTTTTTCTCTACACATCTTCTGGACGAGAAACTTGACATGAAACCCCGCCCATTCTAGTTCTTGCCAGCCGGGAAAACCTGCTTCCTTCATCTCCA
The DNA here is from genome assembly GCA_002508705.1 of Methanoculleus sp. UBA374. Classification (GTDB taxonomy): domain Archaea; phylum Halobacteriota; class Methanomicrobia; order Methanomicrobiales; family Methanoculleaceae; genus Methanoculleus; species Methanoculleus palmolei. The sequence continues at coordinate 10,986 of DAYL01000007.1, forward strand.
GGATAGCCTCTCTTCCGTCTACCCCGCGACATTCTCCCCGTGTGATTCCACCCGTTCCATAGTCCTCAAACAATGCCTCTACAATCAGTGCCGCCTCTTCTTCAGGACTCCGCATCTATTCGCACACCCGCCTTTGTCAAGTATTTAACTGCCAACGGGTATTTTTCTTTTGCCTTTTCGATGTTTTTCCTTCTCAGCTCTTGAAGGGTCGTGTAATCCTGTCCGGGAGTTACAGAATCTATCCGTTCTTCAATAACGGGTTGCATTAATTCGTTTCTCTCAAATCCGAAGAAACGCCGCCAGACAGATTTTGCAGCAACTGCAGTGGTCCCCATTCCCATGAAGGGATCGAATACCAGATCGCCCGGTTTGGAACTGAACTCGATGCATTGCCTGACTACTTCAAGGGGCAACGTCGTGCCGTTCTTGACTTCTCCGGCTTTATACTTCCGGTTAATGTCCCAGACATCCAGTGGATAATGTTCTATTTTGTTGAAGTAGTATTTGTTTGGATCTTTGGCAAGCAATAAGACGTGATAATGGCTTGTTACGTATTTTTTCTTTGTAAAGACCCCGAACTGATACTTCCAGATGATGTGATTGATCGTGGTGAGACCGCTGAGCCGTGCCCCCCGCAGAACGTCTTCGAGGTGGTTCCATCCACTGAAAACATAGGCTGTCGCATGTGGTTTCATGACCTTCTGCAACGATGCCATCCACTGTTCCGTGAACTCCCCATAGTCGGCATCGATTTCATGATACGAGTCTACCACCAAATCCCCGTTTCTGTTGTAAACCGACTCTTTGCCTGAGAAGTCAATACCGAACGGAGGATCCGCGACGACCAGGTCCACACTCTCCGGAGGCATCCGCTCCATTCCCCCGATGCAGTCCTCGAAACAGATGGTGTCCTGCCGGACGGGAGAATGAGGCGGTCCTTCGTAGAGTCTTTGTGCCTCCTCCGGGCTCCAGTACTCGTCAGGTACGAACTTTAGACACGCCAATCCGGGGATATACTTCCTCCTGCGTTTCCCTTTTGGGTTGCCCTCTTTAACATCTGATTGAACCATGATACGGATTATAGCGGGCGGAAGCTTAAAATTTTCGGTCCAATCCGGAAAATCTCGGCGGAAAATTAGATGTATTCCGGGGTTTCATCCCACGTGGGAGAGACAGGGTTTAATTCCGCGCGCTCATTTCACTCCTCTACCACTTACGGAACGAGGATGATCTCCCCCTCGATCTGGCAGTAGTCCTCAATGATATCGCGCTCGGTGTCGCCCAGTTCCTCTCGTCTGATCCTCTGCTCATTGATAGGACGCGTTCTCAACCACTCTAGCCGCGCAACTACATCCTCATGACCAATGGTGCCCCTGCTCCGATACTCTGCCCGTTCGAGGTCTCGGCCCTGGCCTTCTTATGTTTGATCGTCTTTTGCTCCCCTGTGCCGGCGCGCCCGACCGGGAACTGCAATAATTTTTGTCGTTTAACCTCTTAGGCCCCGTTGTGGACAGAAGAAAGACACGGCAAAGGAGGTTTTGTTGACTATACAACTGTTGCACCAACAACAATTATCCCTCCGGCCGTCACACCTGAGAATAGGGAGGAATGCTTTACCGATCGACAATCGTCGTTCGCACGAGACTACATTCAACATGAACTGTCCACCAGATCGTGAACTGCTGCCGCCGGAGATCCCCTTTGCGGGACTCATCTCCATCATTCACCGGCTGCATGCAATCTACCAGAACAACGAAGCGAGAGGCCTCGGTCTCACAGCGGGTCAGTTCCCGTTTCTCTTCCACATAGCGCACCGACCCGACATAACCCAGGATGAGATCGCCGAGCAGGCGCATATCGACAAGGGAACGGTTGCCCGGGCCGTAAAGAAACTCGAAGATGGAGGATTCGTCCGCCGTTCTCCCGATCCCCGGAACCGTCGCAGGTATTTCCTCGCCCTGACGAAGAAGGGGAACGCGACCCTGCCCGCAATCATCGAGATCGAGCGGGCATGGGAGAACCTGATCTCGGCGGGGCTGTCTGAGGCAGAACGCGCCCGGTTACACGAAGATGTGTACAGGCTCGCAAAAAACAGCATCGAACAGATCCGGATATGCGGAGAGGTAGAGGTCGATCATGACGTCGCGTGACCCGTCCCGCCAGGAGACCGCCGCCCACACCGGTGTCGCCATCATGACCGGCGACCCGAAGAACGCGATCCTCAAACTCTCGGGACCGATGATCGTCGCGATGCTCCTCATGTCGCTCTACCACCTGATCAACTCCGTCTGGGTGGCGGGCCTCGGCGACGACGCACTTGCCGCCGTCGGGTTCGTCACCCCGTTGTTCATGATCCTCATCGGCATCGGGAACGGTCTTGGAGCCGGGGCGACCTCAGTCATCGCCCGGTGCATCGGATCCAGGAACAAGGCTCGAGCGGACAACGCTGCGATGCATGCGATGGTCCTCACCGGCGTAATTTCCATCGTCCTGACCATCCTTCTGGTCTTCTTCCTCGAGCCCCTGCTCCTCGTGATCGGCGCCGGAGAAACCACCGGCCTTGCAGTCGATTACGGGGAGGCCCTCTTTGCAGGCACCGTCCTCATGCTCTTCAACAGCGTCGCCTACGGTCTCCTCCGTGCGGAGGGCGACGTGAAGCGGACCATGTATGCCATGAGCGCCTCCGCAGTCCTCAACGCGATCCTCGACCCGATCCTGATCTATACCTTTGGTCTGGGCATCGCCGGAGCCGGGTGGGCAACGGTGATCTCGATGGCCACAGTCACCGCCATCATGCTCTACTGGTTCCTCGTAAAAAGGGACACCTACCTCACCCTCTCGTGGAAAAACTTCACCCACGAATGGCGCGTGCACGCCGCCATCCTGCAGGTCGGACTGCCCGCCAGCCTTGAGATGCTCCTGATATCGAGCGTCACCATCATCATCAACGGTATCCTGGTCGCCGTCTCCGGGACCGATGCAGTCGCGGTCTACAGCGCCGGGTGGCGGATCGTGATGATCGCGACCGTCCCGATCATAGCGGTCGGCGCGGCCGTCGTCACCGTTGCGGGGGCCGCATTCGGAGCGAAACAGCCTGAGAACGTGGCGATTACGCACACATACGCGACAAAGGTCGGAGTCGGCGTCGCGATAGCCACCGGTATCCTCTCCGGTATCCTTGCTCCGGTGATTGCCGCGTTATTCTCGTACTCTCCGGATAGCGCACACCTTGCCCCCGCAATCACGGCATTCCTCCAGTCGATGTGCCTCTTCTACATCTTCATGGCTCCCGGAGTTATGTCGAGTTCAATCTTCCAGGCCGCAGGAGACGGGGTGACCGCACTGATTCTGGCGGTCCTTCGAGAGGTGGTCTTCATCGGGCTCTTTGCGTACCTGCTTGCCATCCCCTTCGGTTTCGGGGAATATGGGGTCTGGTGGGGGATTGTCGCCGGACAGACTGCGGGCGGTATTGTTGCACACGTCTGGGCGCGACTCTTCATCAAACGGCTGAAAAGCAATGTTTCCCTGGGGCAGCCCGCACCCGTTGCCTGATTCCCCAAACCATTTTTGAGACAATTCGTGCGGAGATCTTCTTTCCGCCGCCCCGACACTCGCGATCACGGGAGCAAACGTCAAACAGCCACGATAAACGCAAAGATATAACTATCCGAAACATCATAACGCGCCGTATGAGCAGAGACGGTATCAACGCAGCGATCCTGGCTTTGATCGTCGCGCTCGGCGGCATCGTCGCCGGATGCACCGATACGCCGGGGACGACGTCCGCAGGCTCCGCCCCTCCCACCGGGGAGGAGACGCCCCGCCTTCAGCAGACGGCGGAAAGCGCCGGCAATGTGACGGCAGGAAGCAACCAATTTGCGTTCGACCTCTATAGCAGGCTCGCAAACGACCCGGCGTATGCGGGCAAAAACTTCTTCTTCTCGCCCTACAGCATCTCGTCGGCCCTTGCAATCACTTACGAGGGCGCTCACGGCACGACCGCCGACGAGATCCGCTCGGTGCTGCATCTCCCCGAGAACGATACCCTCCAAAGAGAGGGGTTCTCCGCGATCGACGCCGGTCTGAACCGCGCGGACGCGAACTACATCCTCCGCACGGCAAACGCTCTCTGGGCGGAGGAGACGTATTCGTTCCTCCCGGAGTACACAACCGCGGCCGCTCGCTGGTATGGGGCAAACGTCACGAACCTCGACTTCAAGGGTAGCCCCGAGGCGTCGCGGGAGACGATCAACCGGTGGGTGGAGGAGCAAACTGAAGATAAAATCCGCGACCTTCTCCCGGCGGGTTCAATCGACACCATGACCCGGCTCGTGATCACGAACGCGATCTACTTCAAAGGTACCTGGGTCAAGCAATTCGATGCGAACGAGACGGAGGAGGAAGACTTCCGGATTGCCCCGAACGAGACCGTGCGCGTCCCGATGATGCAGCGGACGGACAGGGGTGCGGTCTACGGGTATACGGAGACCGATACGCTTCAGGTGCTCGAGATGCCGTATGCACGCGGGAACGGCAGTGAGGTCTCGATGCTCGTCCTCCTTCCGAAGGAAGACAGCCTAACGGCTGCGGAAGAGAGTCTGGACGCGGAGACGGTCGCGGGTCTGCACCAGTCGCTGACCTCCCGGAGGGTCGATGTTTTCTTCCCGAAGTTCAGACTCGAGACGGATTACAGCCTCCCGGGAGTTCTTGCGGCGATGGGGATGCCGACGGTGTTCACCGACTCAGCCGACCTCTCGGGGATGGACGGCATGAAGAAGCTCTTCGTCAGCGACATCGTCCATAAAGCGTTCGTCGATGTGAACGAGGAGGGCACCGAGGCGGCGGCCGCGACCGGCGTTATCGTGGCTCCGCTGGCCGCACCCCCGGGAAGCGAAATGCCGATACCCGTCTTCCGGGCGGACCACCCGTTCGTCTTCCTCATCGTCGAGGAGGATTCCGGCACGGTCCTCTTTATAGGACGGGTCGTCAACCAGGAGAGGTTGTAACAGTCATAGAGGGGAGCGGGACGGTGACGAACCGTCCCGCCCATTCATCGACAACGGATCCCGTGAGACCGCGCCTGGCCGGCCGGTTCCCGAGGCACGGATCGGGATCTTGGATAGGCGAAGACCGGACCATCATCCCTCCGGCTTCCACGGCCGGAGCTCCTCGCGTAGATGGGGCCTGCGATCATCAGAATGACACTTGATGTGGAGCCTAAAAGAGACTCGTTAAATAGTATCCTGGCTACCGGGGAGAGCCTGAACCGCCGTTGGCATCATGGCGCTCCCCATCGATGTAGATCGATGCAATATGTCGACGCTCTCCATCTTCGCCGATAAATGCTTCAAGCACTCCATACTTTTGCCCCCAAGCATCCTCTTTCGTAAGAAAGATCTCACACGCATCGGACGCGCGTACCGACTGTAAGACGCTGTCAGCCACTCTCTCTCCCTCGTGGAACAGTTCGAATTCCGAGTGATACGCCGCGATCTCATTAAGCACGTCGGCAAAGCTCCGACACGCCCGGAGCGCCGCACCCGTATCCACAATGCCAATACTGATATCCATTCCGCCTCTCCCGTACACCAGAGCGTACTTTGTACAGTACTAAGTAATCGATGGCTCAGTACATATATACCTTGTGCAGTGAAACGTTACTATGAAAAGTGCGACCACACGTATGAATAAAATTGGCAAAGCAGAGACGAGATTTTTAACGATCCCCGCTGAACTATATAGAGATTCAAATTTCCCCTTTACTGATGAGGATCAGCTTATCGTAACAATTAACAATGACTCTTTGATCGTAACAAAAAATACAGAATCGGTCTCCCACGGACATGATTCCCAGCCAGAGTGATAGTGAGCATCGGTATGAAGGTCGGGAGGTACATCGGCTCCCCTCATTCACCCACCCGTCATAACCTCTCTCGCTCCTCGTGTCAGCTCCCACGGTTCCGATCGACCAAGATTGTGAAGCATCATCTCTTCCGTTCACGGTAGAGCCTCGACCGCGGACCAGAGCGGGGTCCGGATGGTCATCCTTCCCCTCCGAAAGAGCTGCGAGCATAACCGTCATAGACCCAACCTCGCCGCATCCATACACCGATACCTCTAACCAGGTGCAGCCTATGACGTCCGGGGCGATGACGATCTCGTTCTTCGGAACATCGAATCCGTTTGCCGGCAGATCGCATCGGTCCCCCGCGGATCGCCTCGCTCTACGGCTGCACCGCCCTCTGGACGTTCGTCCTCGCGGCGTTCCTCAAAATGCTCCTTGCCCGCGAGATCGGGTGGTATGCAGCCGTGACCGGGAGGTCGCTCCCTCAGGGGTCCGGAGCCTCCCCGGGCCGGAGAACTGGGGCGTCTGGCTCATCGCGCTCCCCCAGACCCTCGTTGCGGCCGCCACCATCACCGGTATGGCGGGAGCCGCGAGTTCTGCCGTCATCCTCGCGCTTCCCGGAGGTTTCACGGCATGGGCGGTCGTACTCCTGCTGATCTCGCTCGTCCTGGTCTTCTTCGGCAGATACCGGGGCGTGGAACGGGCATCCATCGTGATGGCGCTCGCTATCATTACGGCTCTGGTCGCCGCCGCAGGCTACGTCTTCCCCGGCACCGAACCGCTCGCCGCCGGTCTCGTGCCGGTCCTTCCCGAAGGCGCCGTATTCGCCGAACCCCTCCCGTGGCTCGGGTTTCTGATGTCGGGCGCTGCAGGCCTCGTCTGGTACTCTTACTGGCTCACGGCCCGGGGGTATGGTGCCGCCTACTCTCTCACACACGGGCAGGAGGAGGAGACGGTCGTCGAGAAAGGGGATCTGCCGGATCTTACGCACCTCGACCGGATAGAGAGGGAGCACACCCGGGACTGGGTCCGGATCATGACCGTCTCCACGGCCATCGCCTCGGGCATCGTCCTCGCCCTGCTGGTATCGCTCCTCGTCCTGGGTGCGGAACTGCTCCGGCCGCAGGGCCTTCTTCCCGAAGGTCCCGAAGTGACCGCGGTGCTCTCGGTGCTCCTCGGGGATGTCTGGGGGCCGCCGGGAGCCTGGTTGATGATCCTCGCCGCGTTCTTCGCCTTCAGGAGCACCATCGTCACCAACCTCGACGGATGGACGAGAATGCTCGGAGAGGGATCGATCTTCATCGCCCGCCAGGCGAAAGCGGCCGGGGGGTGGATATCGATGCGGTTCTATCGCTTCGTTTACCTGTTCGGGCTGATGGGAGCCCTGCCGCTTCTCCTTATCGTCACAAGACCCGAGCCGGTGACGTTTCTTGCCGTAGCCGGGGTCATCGAGGCGATCCAGATCCCGGTGGTCGCGTTCGCGACGCTCTATCTGAACCGGCAGACGCTCCCGGCGGAGTTCAAACCCTCCCTCCCCGTCGTGATCCTGACCTTTACCGCCGGCGTCTTCTTTGCGGCCTTCTCAGTCTACTATATCGCAACCGAGGCAGCCGTACTCTTCTCCTGAGCGCGAAGGGTGAACAGGCATCACTCTTTTATAGCCGGACGTACAGTCTACCGCCTCTCCGGCCTCATCGACCGGAGCGGAGGCGCACCCTGCCATGAAGCCGAAAGTAACGATCGGGTATCATGCGTCGCACGAACAGTTCTCGCCGGGCATGCTCCTCGGCCTCGCACGAAAGGCCGAAGACGCCGGGTTTGGGGCGCTCCTCTCCTCGGACCACTTCAATCCCTGGACCTCCGCCCAGGGAGAGAGCGGATTTTCGTGGGCCTGGCTCGGCGCCGCCCTGCAGGCGACGTCTCTCCCGGCCGGGGTAGTCTGCACGCCGGGATACCGCTACCACCCGGCTATCGTCGCTCAGGCGGCGGCGACGCTCGCCGGGATGTTTCCCGGGCGGTTCTGGGTCGCCGTCGGAACCGGCCAAGCCCTCAACGAGGGAATCTGTGGAGAAGCCTGGCCCCCGAAATCGGAACGCAATGACCGGCTCTTTGCGTCCGCCACCATCATGCGAAGCCTCTGGGCGGGAGAGACGGTCACGACCGCCGCTCCGGTTCGAACCGTCGAGGCCCGTCTCCACACCCGGCCAACGCAGCCGCCGCTTCTTCTCGGCGCGGCCCTGACGCCCGCGACCGCGGAATGGCTGGGCGGCTGGGCGGACGGCCTCATTACCGTCGCGACGCCGAAAGGCGACCACGCAAAGGTTGCAGGAGCGTTTCGGCACGGCGGGGGCGAAGGAAAACCAATGTACCTTAAGGTGGACCTCTCCTACGCACGAACCGACGAAGAGGCCCGGTCCGGGGCATGGGACCAGTGGCGGGCCAACGTTTACCCGGCGGCGGTGCTCGAGAATCTCCGGACGCCGGGAGAGTTCGAGGCCCTGGAGGACCTCGCCGGGCCCAGGATGGTCTTCGAGAAGATCCGCATCTCCGCGGACCCAAAAGATCACGTCCGGTGGCTCAGGACCGACATCGATCTCGGTTTTACACATCTCTATCTCCACAACGTGAACAGGAACCAGGAAACGTTCATCGAAGACTTCGGGAACGAAGTTCTCCCGGAGATTTTCGGGTGACCCGCATGCGGGAAGAAAGTTACAAACCCATCGCCGATTACGCGGTCATCGGGAACCTCCGCACCGCCGCCCTTGTCGGAACGGACGGTTCGATCGACTGGTGCTGTTTTCCCTACCTCGACCGGACAAGCGTCTTCGCCGCCCTGCTCGATACCCGGCGGGGCGGCAGGTTCCGGGTCTCGACTCCCGGAGCCGGGCGCGGCATGCAGTGGTACGTCGAGAACACCAACGTCTTAAAGACGGAGTTCTCCGATGCAACGGGAACGCTCGTGGTGACCGACCTGATGCCGCTCCTCGGGGATATCGAAGGACGTGCAGGATCGCTCGCCCCGCCCGAACTCTACCGCATCCTTACGTGCGTTCGGGGAAGCGTGGAGACAACGGTGGAGTGGTCTCCCAGGTTCGAGTACGCCCGGGGGACGACGCAGATCTCGCGGATTCCGGACGGCTGGTTTGCAACGGACGGGAGAGACGACATGACGCTCTTCGGCCTCGCCGAGGCGGAGGTGGTCGAGGAGGAGGGCGGGCATACCCTCAGGGCAACCCTTCCGATGCGGGCAGGAGAACGGCACGTCCTGATCGCCCGGTGGGGGACCGAAGACCTGACCTACGTACCGGAGAGGGCCGGCATGCTGGAGGCCCGGACGGTGAAGGCGTGGCGGACGTGGGCACGCAGATGCGAGCCCGTCCGCGCCGGGGAGTGGGCGGGGAGTCTGCTTCCGCTGCTCATCAGGTCCACACTCGTTCTCAAACTACTGACGAATGCGGCGACAGGGGCGATCGCCGCCGCACCGACGACATCCCTCCCTGAGGATATCGGCGGAGTGCGAAACTGGGATTACCGCTTTGCCTGGATCCGGGATTCGGCGATGACGGCGCAGGCGCTCATCGTTCTCGGGCACAAAGCCGAAGCAGTCGACCTCCTTGACTGGATGGAGCGGGTCTCCGCGATGTATGCAAGAGAGGAGCAGGAGCTCCGGATCATGTATGGCATCCACGGGTGGTCCGACCTCCGTGAGGAAGAACTCCCTCATTTCGAGGGCTATCGGGGTTCAAGCCCGGTCAGGATCGGGAACGATGCCGCCGCCCAGATGCAACTCGAGATCTACGGAGAACTCCTCAACACCGCCTACGAGCTCGCTCGACGGGGGTTCGGGCTCTCCGGGCAGGAGAAGGGGTTTCTCGGCAGGATCGCCGACGAGGCGTGCACCCTCTGGCGAGAGCCGGACCACGGTATCTGGGAAGTCAGGAGCGAGCGGCGCCACTATGTCTACTCGAAGGTGATGCTCTGGACGGCGCTCGACCGGGCGGTCCACCTCGCCGACGAGTACGGTCTTTTGGGGGACGGGGAACGGTGGGCGCGAAACGCCGCCGCGATCAGAAGGCAGGTCCTTGAACAGGGCTACGATGCGGAGAGGGGCGCATTCGTTCAGTTCTATGGGTCGCGGGATCTGGATGCGGCCAACCTCCGCATCCCGCTGCTTGAGTTCCTTCCGCCCGACGACGAGCGGGTGGCCGGGACGATCGAGAGGACGATGGACGAACTGATGGAGAACGGCCTTGTCTACCGCTACCGGACGGACGACGGCCTTCCGGGGGAGGAAGGAGCGTTCGGGCTCTGCACCTTCTGGCTCATCGATGTTCTGGCGCTCTCGGGCCGGGTCGGGGAGGCGCGGTCGCTCTTTGAACGGATGGTGGACCGCGCAAACCATGTAGGCCTCTACCCCGAACAGTTCGACCCGGAAACGGACGAATTTCTCGGCAATTTTCCCCAGGCATTCACCCATATTGGACTCATCAACAGCGCCCTCTACCTCGCCTACGCCGAAGGGAGAGCGGTTCCGGAGCACGCGTTGATCGGGACGCCCGAACACCGTGCGGCGCTTGAGGAACGGCGCCCCGGAAGGATGTCGCTCTGAGAGCCGGACCGCCCGGCAGAAGCGAGGCTTCGAAAATTCGTTGTCAACGCTAGGCATAACTATCCGGGGCGCCATACCGCACTCTATGAACAGAAACATTATCTACCTGCTTCTGGCATCTTTCGTCGCGCTCGGCGGCATCGCCGCCGGATGCACCGATACGCCGGGGACGACGTCCGCAGGCTCTGCCCCTCCCACCGGGGAGGAGACGGCGGAAAGCGCCGGCAATGTGACGGCAGGAAACAACCAATTTGCATTCGACCTCTACGACCGGCTCGCAAACGACCCGGCGTATGCGGGCAGGAACCTCTTCTTCTCGCCCTACAGCATCTCGTCGGCCCTTGCAATCACTTACGAGGGCGCCCGCGGAACGACTGCCGACGAGATCCGCTCGGTGCTGCATCTCCCCGAGAACGACACCCTCCGAAGAGAGGAGTTCTCCGCGATCGACGCCGTTCTGAACCGCGCAGACGCGAACTACACCCTCCGCACGGCAAACGCTCTCTGGGCGGAGGAGACGTATTCGTTCCTCCCGGAGTACACAACCGCGGCCGCTCGCTGGTATGGGGCAAACGTCACGAACCTCGACTTCAAGGGTAGCCCCGAGGCGTCGCGGGAGACGATCAACCGGTGGGTGGAGGAGCAAACTGAAGATAAAATCCGCGACCTTCTCCCGGCGGGTTCAATCGACACCATGACCCGGCTCGTGATCACGAACGCGATCTACTTCAAAGGTACCTGGGTCAAGCAGTTCGACGTGAATGAGACGAGAGACGAAGAGTTCAGGGTTGCACCGAACCGAACCGTGACGGTTCCGATGATGCAGCGGACTGACGAAGATGCAATCTATGGGTACGCGGAGACCGACACCTTCCAGGTGCTTGAGATGCCGTATGCGCATGGGAACGGAACCGAACTCTCGATGCTCGTCCTCCTCCCCAAAGACGATAACCTGACGGCTGCGGAAGAGAGCCTCGACGCCAAGGCGCTCACGGACCTGCGGGAGTCGCTGGTTTCTCAGGAGGTCGAGGTCTTCTTCCCGAAGTTCAGGCTTGAGACGGACTACAGCCTCCCGGGAGTTCTTGCGGCGATGGGGATGCCGACGGCGTTCGGTGGTGCCGCCGACTTCTCGGGGATGGACGGCACGAATATGCTCTTCGTCAGCGAGGGCGTCCATAAGGCATTCGTCGACGTGAACGAGGAAGGCACCGAGGCAGCGGCGGCGACCGGGGTCGTCATGGACCTGAAGAGCGCGCCCGTGGGGGATTCCACGCCCGTCTTTAAGGCAGACCACCCGTTCGTCTTTCTTATCGTCGAGGAGGATTCCGGCACGGTCCTCTTCATAGGCAGGGTCACAAACCCGGCGGGCCGGTAAGAGTCGATTCGAGAGAGATCAGAAGGGTGATGGACTTGCCCCCAACCACCCCCACCGGTTTACCACTAGTGCATCGATTCTATATAAACCAGACAACTTTCGCAAGGATAGCACGATATATAGATGCGCTTAATCTGACACCTGTGATATTCAAGTGGTCGTACAAAACGGATCTGAACCCGCCGGAGTGGATATGGTAACTTTATTGAGATCAACTACCCAGTCTCCTTCCCTTATTTCAGAGTAATCGTGTGTGACAATGATGATTATTTTTTCCGATGACAACTCCCTGAGAACATTATATATGGATTTCCGCGACTCTCTGTCTATCGGGCTTGTAACTTCATCTAGAAGAATTATGGGGGAATTCTTTAGGATAGCTCGTGCGAGAGAGATCTTTTGTCTTTCCCCTCCAGAAAGTTCCAAACCGTCTTCACCAACAAATGCACTATAACCATTTGGCAATCCAATTATGAAATCGTGAATCTTTGCTTTTTTAGCAGCACTTATTACATCGCCATTAGACGCATTTAAACGGAGTCGTTTCTCGCGCCCCCTGGGATCTGAGGCGATAATCAAAGGAAAGACCCTAAAACTTTTTGTCTACATTGCGAAAAAGAAACCAAATTTCGCATTTTGCTGAGAGTAGAAACGACTCAAGTAATTAACGTCTGTAGAAGATCACGTAATGGCCCTGCGCGCGGGGCAAATCGAGCAGGGAGCTTGGCTCCAGAGCATGGAGTAGTCACCGCGGGGGTCAAGAGCACTACCAAATGGGATGGACTCTCCTGCTTCGACTGGGCATCAGACAGGTGCCCCGGCCCCCTCACTCCTCTTCAAGCCGTTCGACGACCGTCTTCTGCAGATAGCCGATGATCGGCATATTCGAGCCGAACACTGCATACCGCCCGGACCCCCCGGTCATAATGGTAAAGAAGTCCCGGCTGTCGACAAAGATCGCGCACTCATCCATCCGCACGACATCATCTGCTGCTTCGTCCGTCACCACCTGAGGTTCCAGGAGATCGCTCACGGTTGCTTTTGCCTCGTAGATCGGAAGGTTGATATCAGCACACTCCTCTCTCCTCCGCACAACCACGTAGAGATCGATCTTCCGCTCGAGCGGCTTGATGCTCGTATAGTACTTCCGGAGGAACTCCGGGTTATGGCAGAGGATCACCATGCTCTTCTTCACCCGCCGGAAGAGCGAGAAGATGTGATTCTCGATCGCCCAGCCGCTCCGGAGGATGATGAACGAATCCGGAGGAAGGCGCGGTTTGACCGAAAAACGCTTTAATGCCTCGCGAGTCTCGTCAAGAGACTTGATGTAATCGTTTTTGAGCCGATCAAAGACGACATCGATGTCAAGCACGTAGTAAGAGGCCGGAGACCCCTCTTCAATACCGATGAACCCCCGCCGTGCAAGGTCGTTTAAGATCTCGTAAATCCGCCCCCGGGGGACTCTGCTGATCTCGTGGATGCTTCGAGCGGTCGCTTTCTGCAGTCCGACAAGCGTGGAGTAGACGTTCGCTTCATACTCGTTCATTCCGAGAGTCCGAAGACCGGCGACTATTTCGGCAGTCATTGCAACTAGGTTTAGTTGCAACAAACTTATGGCTTGCGGCGAGAGAGATAGATCAGCGAGCGAGAGACTCTCTCCTCGTGAAAGACCGTCCTCCGGGCGGCAGCGCCTGATCCAGATACCGAAAACCGGCTCCACGCTGAAAAAGCCGGGACACCGGGCCGGACATTCCCACCTTCGAGGAAGGCTCTGCCGGAAGGACGGATAAGTACAGCATGCAACGAGCGATACCACCTGAACCCGATATACCCCGGTATATCACCTTCCAGAATCCGGGAGATTCATCATCAACTGCCCGGGGACGTCTCCGGTGGCAACGGCGGCCGACTCAGACGTGGCGGAGTCGCCGCCCGAACCGCGGCCCGTCCCGAACGCTTTCTCTGAAAACAGGGATATTCTACCGGGAGCGAACAACAACCCCGCGTCAGTAACCGGCGAGGAGCGTGGAGATGAGCCGCACCTCTGCCTTTCGCAGGTGCTCGATTGCGGTGGCTTTGCTGATCCCAAGTTTTTCGGCCAGCTCCTGACCGGAGATCCTGCGGGGGTACTCGTAGTAGCCGTACCGTTTCGCTGCGATCAGCAGGTCTCGCTGCCTCGCGGTGAGGCGAGAGAGCGGATCGTTCCCGGAGAAGGAGGCCTCTTCGAAGATGACGTTCCGGACCTCTCCGTAGGTGGCCATAAGGTGGAGAACTTTATTCAGGTTCGCATTATCGCCGATGCAGGTGTAGACGCTCAGGTCCCGGGACTTGCGCATGGGGGCGATCCAGATGACGGCAAGGTCGAACTCACGCATCTTCTGCAGCAGGAACTTGTCGCAGACGGCAAGCTGTATAAAACAGGTGTAAGTCCTCCCGTTGGCCTTGAGCACCTCGATGGACCCTAAAAGCCCCGGGAACTCGATATCAGCGAAGGTGTATCCTGCTTTCATCGTGATCTCTCCCACCGCCGTCACCTCTCCCCGTTCAAAGTCCATTTTGATCAGCTCGGTGAGGTTTATGGACTCGATCTTCTCCGTGAACTGTTCCACCGCCTGGTGAAGCTCCCGGGAATCGGTGGGTATCATCATCAACGGGTCCTTCAACGGGTCCTTCGGGAACACCTCGACGATCATCTTCCGCATACTCTGCGTGGGGCGCCGTATCTCATATAAATACCGTACATGTACGGGAAAATATTGAATCCCGGAGCTCCCCATTACTGATGTATGGGAACGAACAGAAAAAATCGATTGCAGAGACTTCGGGCCCGGGCGCGTTATTCAATGCCGACAGCTCCCGCCCCGGGTTGCAATAGGTTCATATTCGGTCCCATCGAGACATTATCTCCATTATATCAGCCACTTACAGCGAGGAGAGACGTGAACAGCACAACTGCCTGCAACACCGGGTCCTGCGGGGGGCCCGATGGCCCTTCGTGCACTGTCCCGGCGCACAAAGAAACATCCCGCAATGAACCGCCCGTTGAGGAGACCGATCAGGTCTGGATCGAGGCCGGATTCCTCCCGCCGGCAGGCTACCGGCAGGCCGTAGCCCTGCTCCACCGGCTTGCCATGAATGGGGAACCTGTAGCGCCCCTGCTCTCGCACGCTCTTACGGCGGCGCCGGAGATACTCAGCGGGCCGGAACACGACCAGAATTACCGGGTCCTCAACCCCGCAAAGCTCCGGCGCACGGCCGAGGAGTTCGGCATCGATCTCACCGACAGGAACAATACGGAGATCGCCCGCGCGGTGACACTCGCGATCATCGGTGAGTACGGGGTAAAGAAGCCGGAGGATCATATATGAAAAACCCATACGAATGGCTTTCAAACACCATCAATAACCACACCTGGGCCGTCTTTGGGGTCGTCGTGGCCGTCTTCGTCCTGGCGCTCTACGGGCTCACGATGGTCTCGATGGAGACCGGCGACGATACTTATATCGATAAGACCACCCCGCGCGGCGCGCTCCTCGCCCACTACAAGGATACCTACGGCTCCGACGCGATCATGCTCATCTACGAGGCGGACAGCGTCAGGAACCCCGACGTCTTAAGATATATCGATGACCTCCAGGAAGACCTCAGGAACGAACGCTACGTCGCCGGGGTCTCAGGCGTCGTTGATCTCCTGAAACAGGCGAATGACGGCACTTTGCCGTCGTCCAAAGCAGAGATCGACGGGATCATCGGGCAGGCCCCGCCGGAGCTCGTCGAACGGATGCTGCCCTCGGACCTCATGACGATCAGCGTCATCAACCTGGAGCCGGGCGTCTCCACGCAGGTTCAGGAGCAGGTCCTCGGGAATATCGAGACCGTCATCAGCATATCGGAACCCCCGCCGGGCCTTTCGGTCACGGTATCCGGAAACCCGGCGTTCTCGAAGGAGATGGGCGACGCGATGGGGGCTGAGATGGGCACGCTGATCCTCGTGGCCATGATCTTCATGACCATCGCGGTGATGCTCCTCTTCTCCCACGTCCGCTACCGTCTCCTCCCCGTCGGCGTCGTGGCCGTCGGGCTCATCCTGACCTTCGGGATCATGGGTCTCTCAGGTATCCCGGTCAGCATGGTGGTGATCGGGGCGTTCCCGGTACTCATCGGGATCGGGATCGACTACGCGATCCAGTTCCAGGCCAGGTTCGACGAGGAGAGCCGGCACTCCCCTCTCCCGGAGGCCGTATGGACCACCATCGTCAAATCGGGCCCGTCGATCCTGATCGCGATGACGGCGACGGCGCTCGGGTTCATCGCGATGTTCTTCTCCCCGGTGCCGATGGTAGCCGACTTCGGGCAGGTCTGCGCCATAGGAGTAGCCTCCTGTTATATTGCGGCGCTCATCATCGTCCCGGTCTTTGGAACCCTCACGAACTATCAACCCAAGACAAAGACCGATATATCCAACCCCACTCCCGGATCGAAGCGGTCGTTCGTTGAGCGGTATGAGCACGCCATCGGGAAGATGGCCTATACCATCGCAAAACACCCGCTCCCCGTTCTCCTGATCTTCGGCGTGGTTGCGGTAGGCGGTTACTACCTCGACGAGAAAGTCCCCATCAGCGCAGACGAGAAGACCTTCGTTCCCGACGATATGCCTACCCTTCTGAACCTGGAGAAGATCACCCGGACGATGGGATCGACGAGCACCATCCCGGTCGTCGTGACCGCGGACAACGTCCGGAGCCCGGAGACGCTCGCCTGGATCGACCGGTTCGGGACGTATGAACTCGAGCACAACGACAAGATGACCGGGGTGACGAGTATCGCCACCCTGATCCGGGACTACAACGGGGGAGTCCTGCCCGAAACGAGTGCGGAGATCGATGCGGCCCTCGCCCGGGTCCCGGAGGAGACGCTGAAGAGTTACCTCAACGGGAACATGGAGGCGGTGCTCGAGTTTTCGACGGTCTCGATGGAGATGGACGCTCAAAAGTCCTTTATCGAGGGGATACAGAGCGACATAGCGTGGAATGATCCTCCCGCCGGCGTGACGGTGAAAATCACCGGCACCTCGGAGATGTTCGTCGCCCTCATGGACGAGATCGCCGAGTCCAAGACGTTCATGACCATCCTCGGGTTCGCCTTCATCCTCGCCTTCCTGATCCTCGTCTATCGGAGAGTCGGCGCCGCGTCCCCGCTCATCCCGATCGCCTTCGTCGTAGGCTGGTGCGGGGCGATCATGTACTTCCTCGGCCTCGACTACACACCGCTGACCGCCGTCCTCGGGTCGATGAGCATCGGCGTGGCCTCGGAATACACCATCGTGATCATGGAGCGGTGCGAGGAGGAACTGGCGAAGGGCATAGGCTACCTCGACGCCATCCAGCATGCGGTGCAGAAGATCGGGATGGCCATCACGGTATCCGGGGTGGCGACGATCTCCGGGTTTGCGGCGCTCACCGTCTCGACCTTCAACATCATCAGCAACTTCGGGCTCGTGACGGTCATCACCGTCGGGTTCTCGCTCGTGGGCGCGATCATCGCCCTGCCGGCGGTGCTCTCGATCATGTACCGCCATGCGGGGAGCACCCGGGCCCCGACCCCGGCGACGACCGGGATCGTGGACTGAATTCCGTCCGCATTGCCAAAACAGCAGGGGTTCGGCTGCCGGAGCCCCTGCAGTCCGGGGAAGCGGCAGGCACATTAAAGTTTATATAGTACCTGCCATATCCCTTCCCCGTGGTGTACTATGGCAACTGGAGACCTCACGGCGCAAGCATTGGCGCCATTTGCGCCGGTTGAAGAACTGGCACGTAATGTTATTCTGTTTCTGCCCAACCTCCTAGCAGCGATCGTCATCCTCATCATCGGCTGGATTCTCGGGCGTATCCTCGGAAGGGTCGTCGCCGAAGTCCTCGACCGGATCGGGGTAGACGACGCTCTGCGGAAAACATCGATCGGTCAGCAGATTGAACGGTCCACAACGAACATAAGCAGGCTCTTCGACCTCATCGTCCGCTGGTTCATCTACCTCATCGCGATCCTCGCGGCAGTCAGCGTTCTCCAGATCCAGGCCCTGTCTGCGGCAGTCGCGGCCATCGTGGCCTTTATCCCGAACATCGCTGCGTTCATCATCATCCTCGTCGGCGGGTTCATCCTGATCGACTGGCTCATGGACCGCTTCCAGGACTTTGGAGCGGGACAGGATGTCCAGTTCTTCGGCGCGGTCACAACATTCCTGCGAGTGTTTCTCTACTTCGTCGTCGTCATCCTTGCGCTTCAGCAGCTCCTGCTCGACCTCTCGATCATCTATGTCTTCGTCGTCCCGCTCGCCTGGGGCGTTGCGCTCGGGATCGGTGCGGCGATAGCCATCATCGTCGGGTTCGGCCTCCGGGACCGGGCGCCGGAGATGATGAACCAGTTGATGGGCAGGATGAAGAAGGAGTAACCCTTTTTTTCGGTCGGCGGGATTTCCAGGCCCGGGGTTTCCGGAGTAAAACCCGGGCCGGCCCGCAAAGGAAGTCAAAGCCCGCCGAATTTCTGTACGTGCTCCCGGGCCCGGCGGCGCCGGTCTCTCTCACCGGGAGAGGCGGCCGTCCGGCCGTAGTGCCGTCGATCCTCTCCCACCGGGCAGACCCCGATGCAGATGCCGCAGGGGGAGACGTGGCGCCGGGCGAGCCGGGCGCTGTTGTCGGTGCAGGCCGCTTTATCGGTGAGGCCTTCGGGATAGTCCCGCTCATCGAGCGCGCCCGCCGGGCAGGCGCGGACACACCGCATGCACCGGGTGCAGAGGTCCTCCGGGAAGAGGGGATCGGCCGGAAGGACCGCGGCGGTAAGGACCGACCCGAACCGGACCCGGGGACCGTACTCCGGCGTCAGGAGGGTGTTGTTCACGCCGAAGGTCCCGAGCCCCGCGAGGAGAGCCGCATGGCGGTGCGAGAAGAAGGCGACCGGGTTCTTCTGGAGCACCTCAATGCTCTCGTAGCCGTCCCGGGGGACGAAGACCGAGGGATGGCCCTCGTCATTGAGGAAGGACGCGAGCCGGTAGGTGTACTGGTCGAGGAGGGTGTTGACGGTCTTATACAGTTCGTGGTAGTAGTTCGAGGGGGAGGTCTCGAGCACCGGGAGGTGGACGGGAAGACCGATGACGATCACCGACCGCGCTTCCGGGAAGATCGACTGCGGGTAGAACTCCTCCGGCATCCAGGGCAAAAAAGGCGGGCTCTCCCACCGGTCCGTGCTCGCGACCCCGACGAGCGGGATCTCCATCCTCCGGCACCGGCGAAGGACGGCTGCCTTCAGGTCGTCGTTCATCATAACGGATCTTTCTAGGTGCGACCAGAAAAAAGTTCGGGGGTATACCGGAGAGTCCTCGCCCGTCTTACCTGATGTCCAGGCGCATGAAGCGTGAATACGCAAGTCCGAAGAAGACCGCGGGGAACGCGATCAGAGCAAGGACATTCATGCCCACCCCGGCAACCCCGGATGCCGGGTCCACCGAGCCCGCATCGCCGATCAGGACGCTGCCGCCGCCGTTCTGCATTACGGTGGTCACGGTCATACTCGCGGAGACCCGGCCGAAGATGCCGAGGATCGCCTCGTAGTTCAGCGAAGGAGAAAGGAGGCTCAGGAGATCGTTCACGGCGCCCCGCCGCTCCTCGTACTCGCGGCGGGCCTCCCGAAACTGCTGCCACTCCGCGCTCTCCGTATCGATGGCGCGGACCGCCACCTCCATTTTCTCATCTCCGGTAGATTGTATATCGGGGAGGTAGGCCGACGTGGGTAACTCCGGGGGTTCGCCGATAACGGTCTCCATCACCGCATCGTTCGTGGCAACCGGCACAAGCATCGTGAAGGCGACAAAGACGATGAGGCTGTAGATCAGTGCGGTCCCGCTGTTTTTGGCGACGGTCGACATCAGGAGGGCGACACTGAAGTAGGTCAGGATCATGAGGGCCGTAACCGCTCCGAAGACCAGAATGAGCGAAAATTCCGTTGGATCCGGGACGATCCCGAAGATAAGGAGAGCAGCGAAGGCGACCGCAAGCACGGCGCCGAGCGGAAGGAGAAGGGCGGCGGCGCTCCCGAGAGCCTTTCCGTTGATCACCTCGTCCCGGTAGATCGGATGCGAGAGAAGCTGCTTCAACGATTTACTCTCTTTCTCCTTCGTGATCAGGTCGAAACCGAGGGCAATGCCCAGGATGGCGCCGAGAACACTCATCTGGGCCCCGATGGAGACGAAGATCGAGAGTATCGAGGGCCTCTCCGACATGAAGCCCGGCCCCTCTTCAGATCCGGCCACGCTCAGTCTCTCATTGTACTCGTCCAGGTCCTCCCGATAATCGCTGAGGCCCCCGATAAGCCCGACCGTGCAGATGAGGACCAGGATCCCGGCGATCAGGAGGAAATTTTTACTGCAGAGATGATCGGTGAACTCCTTTGCGGCGATCGGGATCAGCCCGCAGGATTTCATGCTTTACACCTCCCGGTAGTAGGGGAGAACGACGCTTTCAAGCGACGGCTGCCTTTCAGCAAGCCGCAGAAGCCGGACCCCGCGGCCGACGAGGAATGCGGCTATCTCGTCCCCGAGGTCTCGTTCCGCCACAACAAGCGCTTCTCTCCGGGGCGCATCGTAGGATACGCACAGGACCCCGGGAACGGCCAGGTCGGGCATGGGGTCCCGGGTCTCCACGCAGAGCGTGACCGTCCCTCCCTCCTGCTTCTGCAGGAGGTCTCCGGGAGTGCCCATGGCGACGAGCCTCCCCCGGGCAAGGACCCCGACGGAGGTGCAGATCTGGTCTACTTCGGGGAGGATGTGAGAGGAGATGAGGATAGTCCTGCCATCCGCCGCAGCATCGCGGAGGATACGCCTGAAGTCGGCGACGCCGGGCGGATCAAGGTTGGCCGTCGGCTCGTCCAGGACGAGGACGGCCGGATCGTTCAGCAGGGCCCCGGCAAGCCCGAGCCTCTGCCGCATCCCCTTTGAGAACGCCCCGACCTGCTGCGTCGCCCCGTCGAGGCCGACAAGCGCGAGCAGTTCCTCTATCCGCTGTTTTCGCTCTGCAGGCTTCATTCCGTAGAGCTGCGCGAAGAAATCGAGGTTTCGGGCGGCCGTGAGATCGGCGTAGAACCCGACATCCTCGGGCATGTAGCCGATCCGGTGCTTCACCCGGATCGGCTCGGTTACGATGTCTTCCCCGTCGATGAGGCATCTCCCGCCGGTCGGCTCGATCAGCCCGACCAGCATGAGGATCGTGGTGCTCTTTCCCGCTCCGTTCGGCCCGATCAGGCCGAAGATCTCACCCTGCGGGACCTGGAAGGTCAGGTCGTCGACGACACGACGACCGCTGTATTCTTTCATCAGATGTTCAAACCGGATCATATCCGTCTCCTCGGTTGCACTTTGCGGCCGGACGTTCGGACATCCGCATATCGGTCGAAGCACCCGGCACTACGGTGTTCAACGGCGAGGAGAATAGGGATTGTCGCACAATCTTCTACCGTTTCCGGGACACGTTGAGGATTGTGCGAATAGAATCATATTGTCGACCGATTTTACGGCCGCCGGGCGCATGTGTAGAGGATCATGCCAGAGATCTTATCATTGCAAGCATTCCACTAATACGTATGGACCTGCGCGTGCTCCCGCTGCTCTGCGTGCTGGCCTGTCTTGCCGCGCCCATCTTTGCGTACACCCTCCCGGACGAACCGGTCCGGTCGTTCGGGTTCGTCGGGTATATCGTGCCGGCGACGTACCCAGAAGCCGGCGCCGTCTCCATCATGGAGGCGGAGGAGAGTGCCGTAACGATCCGTCTCGAAGACATCGGGGCAGAGGTCCCGGAGGACGAAGCCAGCGGGGACGTTCTCCAGACCATTTCTCCGGCGTATTATACACTCAGCGGCAAGATCCAGAGCGTGAATTTCCTCCAGACGTTTCCGTCGGTGGAGGTGGTGGTTCTGGAGAAACCTGCAAATTTCTTTATCGTCAGGAAGGTGGAGGAACCGACCGGTTTGACGAAGACCTACAGCGGCCGTTCCGGGGAAGACCACGGCAAGCATACCCTTGCCCCCGATGAGAAGCGCTACTTCTCGACGCCGGTTCGGGAAGGGGTTACGCACCACTGGATCGATATCCGCTGGGACGCGTCGGCCGGGGACCTCATGCTGTACGTCTATCCTCCGGACGGCTGTCTCGGCCCGTATACCGACAGCGATGACGGAGAAAGCGACGGGCGGATCTTCCTCGATGTCTCCTCGTCCGAAGGGCTGACACCGGGAGCCTGGTACTACGAGATCGCCTGCGCCCGGGGAAACGGAACGATCGAGTTCTCATTTGAGACGTATACGTAAAGGACGCGAAGAAGATTATGCAGGGAATCAAAGTTCTTGTTTTCAGCATGATCCTGCTCCTGCTCATCGCATCTCCCGCCGGGGCAAAGACGTATGAGGCGGCCGGCGGCTACGAAAACCCTCCGCCGGAAGGAGCGGAGATGGCCGAACCGGTGGAGGTGGAGTTCTGGGAACTTCCCGTCTGGCTCATCCTCATGCAGATCGCCTGCATGCCTCTCGAACTCCTCGCGTCGCTCAAGATCTGGGGATACCTCGGGTACTGCCGGGTGAAACGCGAGGACCTGCTCGACAACGCTCTCCGCGACCGGATCTTCTCCTGCATCCGGGATCATCCGGGGATACACCTGCACGCCATCGCCCGGGAGACGGGGATACGCCTGGGTACGCTCCGCTACCACCTGAGCGTCCTCCAGAGAAGCCATATGATCGTATTCGTGGAATCGGAGGGCATGACCTGCTTCTTCAAAAACGACGGCACCTACTCCGGGCTGCAGCAGCGGCTGCTGGTTCACCTGCACCGGGAGGTGCCGCACGAGATCCTGAGATTGCTGCTCAGCCGCCCGTCGCAAACCCGAAACGAACTGGCCGGGAGCCTGGGAGTGGCGGGGCCGACGGTCACGTGGCACATGAAGCGCCTTATGCGCGACCGTCTCGTCTCCTCCGAAAAAGACGGGAGATGCGTCCGATATCGCATCCCCTGTGAAATTGCGCCTGAAGTTGGAAAATGGCTGAGTTGAAGGCCGGGAAGACGGAGGTGTTCTATCGCCCGGGGGCCTCCCCCTGCACCCATCGTTCGCCCTCCCGGTAAAACTCCTTCTTCCAGATAGGGACGGTCTGCTTGAGCCGGTCGATGATATACTCGCTGGCAGCGAACGCCTCTTTCCGGTGCCCGGCTCCGACGATGACGAGGAGAATGGTCTCGCCGACCAAAAGAGAGCCCACGCGGTGGACGATATCCACCGACTCGATTGCATAATCCCGCATCGCCGTATCGCGGATCGCCTCCAGTTCACGGACCGCGACGTCCTCATAGGCTTCCAGCTCCATCCGCTCAACCCCGCCGTCGTCCCTGACGACGCCGCAGAAAGTGACCAGGGCTCCCATGCCCGGCCTCTTCGCCGCCTCAATCATCGCGCCTGTGTCGATGACGTCCCGGGTAATACTTATCATACGTTATGCCTCCTATCCGCCCGCCACCGGCGGGAAGATGGCGACCTCATCTCCGTCCGCAAGGACAAGCGTATCGAGGTCGTCTCTCTTCACCCGTATTCCGTTTTGCATCAGAACCACGTGCGTCCGGAGCGCTCCGGCCTCATCGAACATGAGCCCTTCTTCGCCTCCGGCACGGTCCCGGAGCGCGGCGAGAAGCGCTGTCATCGCCGATCCCTCGGGGAGTTCCACGACCGGATCGCTCCCGAGAGCCTCACGGAACCGGGCGAATGCCTTCACCTGTACCTTCATAATCACACCCCACGCCGCAGGCGGGACAGTCCGGCCGCCGCTCTACGGCATACGTCTCAAGCGTCGTCGCGAGGCCGTCCCAGACGAGGAGCCGGTTCGTAAGAAGGTCCTCCCTGCCGAGGAGATACTTGATCGCCTCGTTTGCCTGGATCGTGCCGATAACCCCCGGCGTCACCCCGACGACCGGGAAGACCTCGGCAGGCGGAGCCTCCGGGAAGATGCACTCGAGGCAGGCCGTCCGGCCCGGAATGATGGTCGTCGCCTGCCCGTCGAACCCCCGGACGGCGCCGTGCAGCAGGGGAACGCCCGACCGGAGCGCCTGCCGGTTCAGGAGGTAGCGGGTCGGAAAATTGTCCATCGCGTCCACGATCAGGTCGGCGGCGCCCACGAGGTCCCGGACGTTCGCCTCATCAATGGTCGCCGCAAAGGCCTTGATGCGGATATCCGGGTTTGCTGCCCTGAGTTTTGCTTCGGCGGACCGGGCCTTCAGTTCGCCGATGTCGCTCTCCCGGTGGAGGACCTGCCGGTTCAGGTTGGTCCGGTCCACGGTGTCCCGGTCCGCGATGCGGATCTCCCCGACACCGGCGACGGCGAGGTAGAGGGCGATCGGGCAGCCGAGACCCCCCGCACCGGCGATGAAGACCTTCGCCTTCTTCAGCCGCTCCTGCCCCTCATCGCCGAAGAGGAGGATCTGCCGGGCGTAGCGCTCACGTTCCCGCTCAAGGAGCATGCTGCGATCCGTCCCCCATCGGCGGCATCCCGTGCCGTGTCCGGTAGTCGTCGATCGCCTTATGGATTCCCTCTTCGGCGAGGACCGAACAGTGGAGTTTCTGGGGAGGCAGCCCCTCCAGCGCTTCGGCAACCGCCCGGTTGGTGACCGACCATGCCTCGTCGAGGGTCTTGCCCTTGATGAGTTCGGTGACCATCGAACTCGATGCAATGGCGGCGGCGCACCCGAAGGTCTTGAACTTTGCATCCACGATCCGATCCCCTTCTATCCGGAGGGTGATCCGCATGATGTCGCCGCAGACCGGGTTTCCGACCTCGCCGACGCCGTCCGCATCCGGGATCTCCCCCATGTTCCGGGGGTTCGTGAAATGGTCCATGACTTGTTTGCTGTACATCGCAATCACTCGTTTCGTTTGGGGGTGAGCGGCGACATCTGTCTGAGGCGCTCGATCACCCCGGGAAGGACCGAGAGGACGTAATCGACGTCGTCCTCCGTGTTCCGGGAGCCGAGGGTGAGCCGGAGCGAGCCGTGCGCCTGCTCGGGGGGGAGGCCGCAGGCCGTGAGGACGTGCGAGGGCTCAAGCGACGCCGAGGTGCAGGCGCTCCCCGTCGAGGCGGCAACACCGAGCGCGTCGAGCGAGAGCAGGATCGACTCGCCCTCCACGTAGCGGAACGCGACGTTCACGTTGTTCGGGAGTCTCTCGACCGGGTGGCCGTTTAACCGGGTGTCCGGGATCGTATCCAGGAGCCCCCGGATCAGCCGGTCCCGCATTGCGCGAAGTCGAGCGGCGTGCCCCTCAATATCTGCGGTCGCAAGTTCGATTGCCCGCCCGAGCCCGACGATCCCGGGGACGTTCTCGGTCCCGGCCCGGTGGCCGCGTTCCTGCGCGCCGCCGTCCATGAACGTCCCGATCCGGGTTTTCTTCCGGATATAGAGCGCTCCCGTTCCCTTCGGGCCGCCGAACTTGTGCGCCGAGAGAGAGAGGAGGTCGGCCCCTGTAGCCTCCACATTCACCGGAAGGGCGCCGATCGCCTGGACGGCGTCGGTGTGGAACGGGACCCTGTGGTCGTGCGCGATCTCCGCTATCGCCCGGACCGGCTGGATCGTCCCGATCTCGTTATTTGCGGTCATCACCGAGATGAGGACGGTTTTGTCGGTGATCGCCTCCTCGACGACTCCCGGGTCCACCCGGCCGAACTCGTCGACAGGGAGGTAGGTCACCCGCCAGCCCTGCTTCTCGAGGCTCTGGCAGGTGTGGATGACGGCGTGGTGCTCGATCGCGGAGGTGATGATGTGGTCGCCCTTTTTCCGGTTCGCAGTCGCCACGCCTTTGAACGCCCAGTTGTCGGCCTCCGTTCCCCCGGAGGTGAAGAAGACCTCCTCCGGCTTCGCGCCGATCGCCGCCGCCACCCGGCCCCGCGCTTCTTCCACCGCCTCCTTCGCCTCCCGGGCGACAGCATAGAGCGACGAAGGGTTCCCGAACCGCTCCGTGAAGTAGGGGAGCATCGCCTCGACGACCTCCGGCCGCGTCGGCGTCGTCGCCGCATGGTCCATGTA
>DAYL01000030.1:0-183 GCA_002508705.1 Methanoculleus sp. UBA374
GTCGTTCGGATACTTCCGGTTCGTCTGGACGATATCCGAGAAGAGACCGAATGCGAGGCCGCCGGGCTCGTTCGGGCCACGGGCGCGCCGGGCGGGCAGGTGGGACGCCATCTGAACGACGC
The DNA here is from genome assembly GCA_002508705.1 of Methanoculleus sp. UBA374. Taxonomy (GTDB): domain Archaea; phylum Halobacteriota; class Methanomicrobia; order Methanomicrobiales; family Methanoculleaceae; genus Methanoculleus; species Methanoculleus palmolei. The sequence continues at coordinate 123 of DAYL01000030.1, forward strand.
CTGCGTGCTTTGCAGCGTAGGAGAGGTCGGCGACGGCCGCTTCACCGGCGCACATGCGGTA
>DAYL01000030.1:387-652 GCA_002508705.1 Methanoculleus sp. UBA374
CGTCGCAGGTCCGGACAACCGTGGTCGGGATATGGATCGCCTGCCAGAGGGACTTCCCTACGGCGGCGGAGAGCGCCTCCGCCTGCTTGGCGGGGAAGACCTTCTCGACGTCGATGACGAACTGGGGTTCGAGGTCGTCGGCGAGTTCCTGGTCGCCGGTGAAGACCTTGACGTAACAGTCGTCGACGAGGCCGGGGTGGGTCTCGACCATGTGTTCCTGGACGACGGCCGCACCGGGCATCGCGTGGTTTAAGATGTGGAGGTA
>DAYL01000030.1:897-27859 GCA_002508705.1 Methanoculleus sp. UBA374
TCGTCCCACATCTGCTGCATCGCAGCGTTGTTGACGAAGTGCAGGTCGTCGCCCTCAACGAAGACGCCGGTGCCGGAGACCTCGTAGGTCATCAGCTGGCGCTGGCCCATCGGGATACCGCCGAGGTGGCAGCGCTCGGGGTCGTACATGGAGATGCCGCGGTCCATCTCGATGGCACGGCTTGCCTTCATGAACTCCATCTTACGGGGAGACTGACGGACGCCGTTGAACTTGTAGAACTCGGCGGTCTCGGACTCGACGTCCTGTCCCTGGAACTTCTCCTTGAGTGCCTTCAGGAACAGTTTCTGGGATCTCTCAATCTTTGCCATTGTTATCACTCCTCTTTCGGCATGAAGCCGTATTTCGTCCGCAGAGAGTGGATGCGCTGGACGTATTCGATGTACTCGGTATCTTCACGGTAGGGCGTTCCTACAAGCGAGTGGAAGATCGTCGTGTGGGCCTTGAGCCACTTCTCGCCCATGGGCTTGCCGACGGCAACCGCACGGTCGAGGGGCTCGCCGATCTGGTTCTTGACGTAGCGGACGATGCCGTCCTCACCGAGGATGTCTCTCTGGAGCATATCGAACATCATGCCGTCCTCGGCAAGACGGAGCGAGTGACCGTGCACGGTCGCACCGCGGATGCCGACGCGAGCGGGGTCGAACATCTCGGTCTCGATGAGTTCTTTTGCGTACTTTTCGAGGTCGCGCTCACGGCACTCGACAATCTGACGGCCGGAGAGCGTACCGGGGTCGATACCGCGGAAGCGGTACATCTCGGTGTAGGTCCGCTGGTAAGGCTGGGAGGGGGCGTTGAACATCGAGTCCGCGAACTGGATGTAACGGACCCGATCGCCGGCCTTTGCACCCGCGGTGGGCTTAACGAGCTTGCGCATGGGGCAGTCGGGCTCCTGCTGCTCGGCGAGCGGCGGGTGGGCGCTCGGGTATGCCGATCCGGGAGCGCGGTGGCCGAGGATCAGCACGATGTCCTCATCTGTTACGGAACGAATCTTCTCAAGCTTGTGGTGGGGGTTCATCTGCTTGCGCCGGTTCTCGGCGACAATCGATGTCCCGGGACCATACTGGGGCTTGTATGCCATGTTTCAATTCACCTCAAAGCGATTGATATCTTATCTTTTTCCTGTTTTGAACGAATTTCAGCCATATTTCCGGGTTTTCGGGTCACCGTTCCGGGGGGTCCGCAAGGCCGATGAGCGTCGTATCGGCACGGGGTCCATACTTCGCGTAGTCCACGACCGTCGGAGCAGTCTTCATGATGAACCTGCCCTCCTGGAACCGGTAGGGGAACTCCGTGAAGAAGCCGTCGCAGAGCGACCGGATCTCCCCGATGACAAAAGCAGCCTCGACGGCACAATCCTGCCCTGCGGGAATATGGCGTTCATTCGGATCTCTGCTCGTTCAGGCTCCGTTTGCGATCTGGTTGATCGGCTTGTTGAACACGTCGATCTTACCGTAGGTGTCGGCGAAGATCTTCGAGGTGCTCTCGGGCGAGAACATCTGGGTTCCGGCGTCGAGCGCCATTGCGGCGACCACACACGGGATGGCCACACCGTTGGCGTGGCGGGTCACGACGTGGTTGCCGTTGAAGATACCGGGGCCGCCGCCGCCGTAGATCGAGTGGCTGAAAAACGAGAACCCGACGGCGGTACCCATGACACGGCCGTAGTCGGTGCTCGGAAGACCGGTCTCGTGCTCAAGCAGGTCGTTGAAGTACAGGAGCGTCGAGGAGACCGCCTGGGCGAACCGTCCGGCACCGCAGTTGACGATGGTGGCTGCCATGGTTCCCGCAGCAGCGTAGGCGTTCCAGAGCATGGGGTCCTTCGTGTCGTAGAACTGGAAGTAACCGCCCTTCTTCCCCGGGGCGATGACCCGGTCGTCGATGGCCCGCTCGACCAGGCTCTGGACGACCGTACCGACGGTTCCGGTCTCGCCGTTTGCCTTGACGAAGTCGTAGACCATGTTGTTCGCGTTCAGGCCCTGGTAGGCGTAGGCGAGCAGCTGGGCGCGCTCGAAAGGCCCGACGGCGGACCCCATCTCGAAGATGCCGGCGGTCTCGAGGGTGGATGCGAGTGCCGCGCCCTGCAGGGCGTTCTTGCCGGTCATCATGACGGTGTGGTTGACCGGAATGTTCCGGAGCGCGTAGCCGAGACCTTCGTTGTTCTGGGGGATGTTCAGGATCGACGTAACGAGCGCACCCTGCATGTCCTGGGTGTGCGGGTAGCCGCCCCAGCAGGCTGCCTTGACGGTGGATGCGTTGAAGGCGTCGATGCCGAACTGGTCGACGATCGCGAAGGTGGTCGCGGCTGCGACCGAGGTGATCGCCGCATCGTAGGTGGCCGCGTTGATCAGGCGCTTCGTTGGGACCTCGACAAGCAGGAGCTTGCCGTTGTTGAACTCCAGGATCCGGGTGTCGTCGCCTTCCTCAACCTGGATCATCTCCTTGATCTTGGCGACGATGGCGTCCTTGTTCTCCATGATGGGGAGGTCGAGTTCTCTTCCCTTGATCTTGCCCTTCCCAAGTTTTCCGGTCTTGAGCGCATCCTGGATGCCTGCAAGGTTGACGTTGATCGTTCGCTTGGTCAGGTCGATGATCTTACCTGTGGCCGGGTTAACCAGCGGGCTGATTCTGTCGAGGGTGACGCCGCTCTTGAGCAGCTTCCCGTCATCAGAATAGAGATCGATTGTTTCCGTGTATTTAGCCATAGTATTTCATCCTTTTACCCTTGTTCAATACGTTCCGTTCATGAGAGAGGCCGGGGCAAACGTCTGCTCCGGGTCTCTGAAGGCCGCTACTGCACGTCCCATATGGGACTATAAGAGTAGAAGAGGGATTATAATAAAATTTGCGAATTTAGATAGACTTTTTTCTAAAATATAATACAGATACTCATTATATTTTGAATAGGATAATTTAGAAGTAAGATAAATCTACTCAGATGGTTGAATGCGATACTTAAAAAGAGTTTCCCCGGGTGGCCTGATCAGAGAACCCATCGGGAAATTTCCGAGAGGAGACAACTATTTAATAAGAAAAGAGATAAAAACAATAGTAGTAATTAATATTTTTCTTCCTGAGAACAGGCTAACAGTATACGGCTTTATAGGTTGTACTCAAAGGTATAATAACCCTACCCGCCCCGGCCGGGTTTCGTGGAATCATTGGACATCAACCTTCATTTTTCAGAATCCGGCAGATTGCACCAGAGCACAGAAGAGATACCAATATGATGGGCCCCCGTAATCCAGACACCTCAGGCCGGGCGGCCGTCGGCGTAACTCCCGAGATTCAGTCCATCCAGGGTGAAAAGAGGGACGGACCGGCCCCCGCACCTTCATGCACCCCCTCCGGGCCGACGACGGGGCAACCATCCCCGCACACCGCAGGTTAATCACTATATAAACCAGGTGTCTTCAGGACCACCCTCCGGCGACGCTTTATCTTGTGATATTTTTTTCTAATCAACCCCAAAATACAACGTATTGGGCAAAATATTGCCGAATAGCAGTTTTAAGAGAGAGCAGGTCACCTTTATAAACTTACAAATACGGAATGGTTAAATACATATCATTACAAGTTATGACAAAGCGATCCGTACGGAGCTCTGTACGGGCAGCTTCTATACCCCCAGGTGAGGAGGCCCCCAGCACATCGGACGGTCTTCCGGCGTTCCGGCGACCTGACTGGCAGGCCTCCCCCGTGCAGGGGGGCCCGGTTGCCAGGTATGGATAGCCCGGTAGACCCTCTCGAAACGTGGAGGAGAATCCGGCCGTATCGGGACACCATACCCCAGGCCGATTCACCGGAACTTCAGGAGACCGGCCCCAACCAACAGCAATGAGGCAAAACCATGGCGAACAGGATTACATTGAACATGATCACCCAGCGCTCCATCGAAGAAGGCGTCGCGATGGAAAAGGGCAAAACGACCCCGGAATACTTTGAGGCCTGCTCGATCATCGAGATGCACGACGACGACGTCAAAGCGCTGGGTCTCGTCCCGAACCAGCTTGTACGGGTGACGAGCGAATGCGGAAGCGTAATCGTCAAGGCAGTCAAAGGGCGCCAGTCGCTCTATCCCGGCCTTGCGTTCATACCGCAGGGTGTCTGGGCAAACCAGATTGTTCCTCCCCGGACCCAGGCGACCGGGGAGCCCCAGTACAGCGGTTTTCCCGTGACGGTCGAGCCCGTCACCGGCGAACGACGCAAGAGCGCGCTCGAACTCGTCCAGAGCGCCGTCGGGCTGTGGAAAGGTGATCAGTGATGCCAAAGAAAATTGAAAACGTCGGATGCCCTTACTGCGGCGTCTGCTGCGACGACCTCGTCGTAACCGTATCGGATGACGGAAAGAAGATCCTCGAGGTGGAGAACGCCTGTGCCATCGGCAACCAGATCTTCCACCACGCAACGGAGAGCGAGAGAGTCCGGCTCCCCCGCCTCCGCCAGCCGGACGGCACCTATAAAGAGATCTCTTACGATGAAGCGGTCGATTACGCGGCGAGAGTGCTTTACAACGCGAAGAAGCCCCTGATCTACGGGTTCGGATCGACCAACTGCGAGGGCATGGCCGCTGCGGCCAAAGTCGCCGAGAAGGCGGGAGCCGTGCTCGACAACTGCGCTTCCATCTGCCACGGCAGTTCGTTCCTCGCCATATTCGACAACGGCTACCCGAGCTGCACCCTCGGTGAGACCAAGAACAGGGCGGACGTCATCGTCTACTGGGGCGCGAACCCGGCCCATGCCCATCCGCGGCACATGTCCCGCTACTCGATCTTCCCCCGCGGCTTCTTCACCGGCAAGGGCCACATGAGCCGCAAGATCATCGTCATCGACCCCCGGCACACCGACACCGCCCAGGTGGCGGACATTTACCTCCAGGTGAAGCAGGGACACGACTACGACCTCTTCAACGCGTTCCGCGCAGTCATCCGCGGTCATGAGATCCCCGAAGAGGTCGCCGGGATCAAGCGGGAGCAGATCCTCAAGGTTGCCGATATCATGAAAAAAGCCCGGTTCGGCACCATCTTCTACGGCATGGGGCTCTGCCACTCCGACGGCCGGAACCACAACGTGGACATCGCCATCAGTCTGACCCGCGACCTCAACGACTTCACCAAGTGGACGATCATGGCGATGCGGGGCCACTACAACATCACCGGTCCGGGTGCGGTCTGGTCGTGGCAGTTCGGGTACCCCTACTGTCTCGACCTGACGAAACGGGACATCGCCTACATGAACCCCGGCGAGACGAGTTCCGTCGACCTTGCGATGCGGGATGAGGTTGACGCCTTCTTCAACGTGGGAACCGATGCCGGCGCTCACTTCCCGATTGGGGCGGTCAAACACCTCAGAAAGCACCCCTGGATCACCATCGACCCGAACATCTGCATGGCAAGCGAGATCTCCGACCTCCACATCCCGGTGGGAGTCGTCGGGGTCGAGGTGCCGGGCATCGTCTATCGGATGGACAACGTCCCGATCCAGTACCGCAAGGTCATCGACCCGCCAGAAGGGGTCATCAGCGACGAGGAACTCTTCGAGCGGATTTACAAGAGGCTCGGCGAACTGGAGGCAGAGGAAGCCGCAAAGGGACATGCAAAGGCTGCTCCGGAAGGCGTCCGTGCGGGGGAGTGAACCATGAGCGAACTTTTAATCAAGAACGGGTTCGTCTTTGACCCCCTGCAGGGGATCAAGGGCGACCGGATGGATATCGGCATCAAGGACGGTAAGATCGTCGAGACGAGCGCTCTTAAGAATCCAAAGATAATCGACGCCGCAAGAATGACCGTGATGGCGGGCGGCGTCGATATCCACTCCCACGTGGTCGGGCCGAAGGTGAACATCGGCCGGCTCTTCCGCCCGGAGGATAAACTCTTCAAGAGCCCGCACAAGAAGTGCAGCCGCATGGAGATGGGCTGCTCGGTCCCCTCCACATTCAAGACCGGTTACGACTACGCACGGATGGGTTACGTCTTCGTCAACGAGGCGGCGATGCCCCCGCTCCATTCCCCCCACGTCCACGAAGAGATCCGGGATACCCCGATCATCGACAACTCCGCGATGCCGGTCTTCGGGAACAACTGGTTCACCCTCGAATACCTGAAAAATCACGAGATCGAGAACAACGCCGCATACACCGCCTGGCTCCTCCGGGCCACCCGGGGGTTCGGCATCAAGGTCGTCAACCCCGGCGGCTCCGAAGCCTGGGGATGGGGGCTGAACTGCGAGCACATTCACGACCCGGTCCCGTACTTCGATATCACCCCGGCGGAGATCGTGAAGGGGCTCATCGAGACGAACGAACACCTCGGCCTCCCCCACTCGGTGCACCTGCACTGCAACAACCTCGGAAACCCGGGCAACTACGTCGACACCCTCGAGTCGCTCAGACTCGCCGAGGGTTACACCCCGAAGAACAACTTCGGCCGGGAGCAGGTGATGCATGTCACGCACCTTCAGTTCCACTCCTACGGCGGCGACTCCTGGGGGAACATGGAGTCCAAGGCAAAGGATGTCATGGACTACGTGAACGCCCACGACAACCTCACCGTCGATATGGGCCAGGTGACGCTCGACGAGACCACGACGATGACCGCCGACGGGCCGTTCGAGCACCACCTCACCGAGTTGAACCACCTGAAGTGGGCGAACACCGACGTGGAACTCGAGACCGCCGCAGGCGTCGTGCCCTACATCTACAGCCCGAACATCAAGGTCTGCACCATCCAGTGGGCCGTCGGTCTGGAACTCGCCCTCTATGCCAAAGACATGATGCGAATCTTCCTGACCACCGACCACCCCAACGCCGGGCCGTTCACCCGCTATCCGCGGGTCATTGCCTGGCTGATGAGCAGGGCGGCGCGTGACGAGACGATGAAGACGTTCAAGTGGCTCAACAGGACAATCGAATCCACGTCCATCGACAGTATCGACCGCGAACTCACGCTCTACGAGATCGCACAGATGACCCGGGCCGGGCCGGCACGGGCGCTCGGCATCAGCAACATGTACGGCGGGCTTGCCCCCGGCATGGACGCCGACATCGCCGTCTACCCGCTCAACCCCGAGAATATACCCTCCGACCCGGCTGAGATCGAGAAGGCGTTCTCGCGGTGCGCCTGGCTCGTGAAAGACGGCACCGTTACCGTCCAGGACGGCGAGGTCGTCGCAGAGCCCGCGAAGCGGACCATCTGGGTCGACGTGAAGGTCCCGGAGAACGCGCAGGTGCAGAGAGACATCTACGAGCACTTCCTCAGGCACTACAGCGTGAACCTCGGCAACTACTCGCTCTTTACGGACCATCTCCACAACCCGCGGGTGATCGAGGTAGATACGACGGAATGAGGCGATAAAACATGAAGACAGTAACTCTCACCCTGACCAACCCCCCCGAACTCATTCTCGAGGGGCAGAACATCACTCCGGACAACTTTGCAGGAAAGACCGCCGCCGAGATCGCCGCCCTCGACGTCTGGGAGGGCAAACAGAAGAGCCCGCTCGGGAAGTACTTCACCGTCACAGGCGACGGCGGAGCGACCGCGGCCGAGACAACGATCGTTCTACGCGGCGACTGCACCCGTGTGAAACGGATCGGCCAGCAGATGACTGCCGGCGAGATCGTTATCGAAGGGAACGCCGACATGTACATCGGCGGCTGGATGAAGGGCGGAAAGATCCACGTAAAAGGGAACGTCGACTCGTTCTGCGGCATCGGGATGGAAGGCGGCGAGTTGATCATCGATGGAGACGCTTATCATCACCTTGGCTCATCCCCCCGCGGCGAATGGCGCGGCATGAAAGGCGGTCTGATCCGGGTCGCCGGGAATGTCGGTAACGATACGGCTACGTTCATCAACGGCGGGACGATCATCATCGGCGGCGACGCGGACATCCACGTCTCCACCCACGGCGAAGGCGGCACGGTTATCATCAAGGGCAACGCCAAAGGCCGCGTCGGCGGACAGATGGTGAAAGGCAATATCTACGTCTACGGGACGATAGAAAACCCGCTCCCGGGATTCAAACTGGTCGACGAGATGGAGCAGGAGGTCGACGGTGAGAAGGCCCGCTTTGCCCACTACATCGGAGACCTCGGCGAACGCCACCCGGTCGCAAAAGGCAAGACGGTGTATGCAAATATCTACACCAGAATCTAACTTTTTTTCCGGGCAAATGCCGGGTTCGTTTCGAGCAGGCGATAAGGCAAGATCACCATGATGAGGTCTGCTCTCGTGCGAAAGCCGTTCGCACGGGTTCTGGAGATGATGCGGTCCACTTTTCCGCGGCCGGACCGGACTACCCGGGTCCCGGCGGCCGGGGCGGCCGGACGGATAACGGCAAAGCCCGTTCACTCACCACTGACGGTCCCGGCAACAAACATCGCCGCACGGGACGGCTTTGCTGTCGTGAGCAGCGCGACCCTCGGGGCCGGCGACCGTAACCCGGCCCTGCTCCGAAACCCCTGCCGGGTGAACACCGGCAACGCAATCCCTCCCGGCTACGATGCCGTCGTCATGATCGAGGACATCGTCGGGGAAGAAGGGCGCTGGAGCACCCAGAAGACGGTGCTGCCGGGGGAGCACATTCACCCCGCCGGTGAGGAGATCCGCGAGGGCGAGATGATCCTCCCGGCGGGACACACGATACGCCCCTGCGATATCGGGGCGCTCCTCTCCTACGGCATCACCGAGGTCGATGTAAGAGAGGTAAAAGTCGGCCTCATCCCGACGGGAAGCGAACTGGTCCCGGCGGGTCGGACCCCGGGTCCGGGAGAGGTGATCGAGAGCAACACCGCCGTTGCAGCGGCACTGCTCGGTGAGGCCGGCGCCTCCTGCACCCGCTACGGAATCGTCCGCGACGACCCTGAACTCCTCCGGGAGGCTATCGGGCGGGGCATCCGCGAGAACGACCTGCTCCTGGTCTCCGCAGGGTCATCGGCAGGCACCCGGGACTTCACCGCCGGGGTCATCGGCGACCTCGGCGATGTGCTCGTCCACGGTATTGCGATGAAACCCGGAAAACCGGCGATCGTCGGGCGGATCAAAGGTAAACCGGTCATCGGACTTCCGGGATACCCGATCGCCGCCCAGACGGTCGTACGGGAACTCGCCCTTCCCCTGCTCGCGGCGTGGGGTTTCCGTCCCCGGCCCCCGGAGCGCCTCCGGGTCAGGCTCGCCGGGGCGGTCATGACCGGCCCTGAGACCGACGAGTTCGTCTTTCTCACCGTCATGCCCGCAGGAGAACAGTATGCCGCCACTCCCCTGCCGCGGGGGGCCGGGACGCAGATGACGGCGGTGCGTGCAAACGCCTACCTGCACGTCCCGGCGGGCGCCGGGAACCTCCCGGCGGGTACGGAGGTCGACGTCCTCCTGACCGGGAACCGGACAGGGTGAGCAAAACCCCTCCTTACTCCCCGGTCCTGCAGGCATCCACCAGGGCGCGGACGCGGGCCTCAAGGTCCGGAAGCCGCTCTTCGAACTCGCGTGCGAGGAGGAACGTCCGGACGGCGTCGCCCATCCCCCGGTGAGCGCCGAGAAGGCCCCGGTACTCCCCGGGGATCGGGTACCGGAAGTGTGTCGAGACGACAGCGGACCCGTCGGCGTGAAAGTCGATGAGACGGGCGAGGCGATCGAGAGAGAGGACCTGTTTCATCTCAAAGCGCCGACGGATCTCGCGCTGGAGGTCGACCAGCATACACCCGTCGAGCGAGACGTCTGCAGCCCGGAAAGCCGCCTTCTCCATACTCGCCGCAAAGACGACGATCGCCGGGGCATCTCCGGCCGAGAGGAGAGACTCCATAAAATGCTTAAGGTCTGCGAACGCGGCTCTTGCAGTTGTTTTTGCCGCCGGCACCTCATTATCCGGAGCCCGAAAGGCATGGTCGTAGGGCATCCCGTACTCGCCGCGGTCCATGTTCGCCACGGTCGTCGCGACACCGACGGTCTTGCCGCACGAGTCGGTCACCTTCTTCCAGATCTCGACATCAACGTCGTACCGGAACTGCTCGCCCCTGTAACGAACGCTGTCGTCCCCCGGCCGGTGAACGACCGCACCGATCTCGATCGGCATGATGACCCTTCGACAGGTGCCGTAGACGTAACCGAACTCGATGTCCAGGTAAACGCGCCTGCCTGCCTCGACCGTCGCTGACTGCATTGCGGATAGAGATCTCTATTCCAAGACAACGAAAAGGTTTCCCGGCTTCCCGCCTCCGGCAAAGGTTTATCCTGCAGGAGACAAGCCATTTATAGAGAGAAGCGGCAAGGGCCCCCGCATAAAACAGCCATGAGACTCTCCACCATCTGGAAAAAACTTCGCATCGGCAGCCCCCTCGGGCGGAAACCTCCCGGACGCCCGGGGCCCTCCGGCAACGACCGGAAGGCGGAGATACGGGCGCTCCTCGCCCGCCCCCCGTTCGGGATCACGGACGTCACCGATGCGGCCCTCTCCCTCTACGACCGGGCGCTGACCCACCGGTCGTACGCAAACGGCGCCGAGTACCCGCAAACGACGGCCGACGACAACGAGCGGCTCGAGTTTCTGGGAAACTACGTCCTCGACTTCGTCATCGCCGACCACCTCTACGGCGGGTACGACCTTTCGCCCGGCGAGATGAACCGGAGACTCCAGGTGACGAGGAACACCAAACTCGCCGAGATCGTGCGCCGGCAGGGCCTCGGCATCGACGGCGTCGTCAGGCGACGGGGGCAGGCGCCGACCGACTCCATCGTCGCCGACGCGTTCGAAGCCCTGATCGGCGCCATCTACCTCGATCGCGGCCTCGACGCGGCCCGGGAGGTGGTGCTCGCGATCTTTGAAGGGGAGATCGCGGAGTGCGACGGCCGCCGGAACTACCGGGGGAGGCTCCAGGAGTACGTCGCACGGGAGAACCTCGGCGTTCTCGATTACGCCTACCGTCGGACGGGCCCCGGAAACTGCCCGATCTGGGCCGCCCGGGTATCCGTCGGAAAAACTCTCATCGGTGAGGGGGAGGCGCGGACCAAGCAGGGAGCTGCGATGCTCGCGGCAAAAGAGGCGCTCGGTCGTCTCGGGGAGGAGTGAGATGCAGCCGCCCGTGCGGGATTCGACCGTCGCGGTCGTTCGGTGCGACGGTTACGCCCCGGAGGAGATCGATTCCGCCGTCCGCCGCGCGGTCGACCTCCTCGGCGGCATCGAGAGGTTTGTCGCGCCGAAAGAGCGGGTCCTTCTCAAACCGAACCTCCTGCAGGGACAGGAACCGGAACAGTGCGTCACCACCCACCCGGCAGTCGTCGCCGCCGTCGCCCGGCTCCTCGCCCGGCACGGGTGCCGGGTCGTCATCGGCGACAGCCCGGGGGCCGGGGTCGTCTACAGCGAGGCGAACCTGCGGCGGGCATACGCACGCACCGGCTACGCGGCGGCAGCGGCAAAGACCGGCGCCGCCCTGAACTACGATACCTCTTCGCGGGTCGTTAGGTTCCCGGAGGGGGAGGCGATGAATCAGTTCTCCATCATCACCCCCGCCGTAGAGGCCGACGCAATCGTGGTCGTCTCAAAAGCAAAGACCCACATGTGGACCCGGATGACCGGCGCCGCGAAGAACCTCTTCGGGCTCATCCCGGGGCTCGAGAAGCCGGTCTTCCACTTCCGGTTCCAGAACGAATACGCGTTCGGGAGGATGCTCGTCGATCTCAACGAGTGCATGAAGCCCCGGCTTCAGGTCGTGGACGCGGTGATGGGGATGGAGGGAGACGGCCCCCAGTCGGGGAGCCCGAGGAAGATAGGGGTCATCCTCGCCGGGAGCGACTATTCGGCCGTGGACACCGTCCTCGCCCGGCTCATCGGCATGGACCCGTGCGAGATCGGGAGCATCAGGAGCGCAGCCGCGCGCGGCCTCTTCGACCCCCTCTCCGTCCGGACGGTCGGCGACGACCCGGCGGAGTTTGCGGTCCCGGACTTCCGGAAACCCTCGACCTACACGGGGGGCGGCGCAGGCATCTGGCGGCGCGCGATGCTCGCCGTCGTCCAGCGGTTCGGGAAGATCTATGCTCCCCGGCCCGGTGTGGTCACCCCGGCATGCGTCGGCTGCCGGAAGTGCGAGCGGATCTGCCCGGTGCAGGCGATCACCGTTGCCGAAGGCAAAGCGGCGATCGACCTTTCACGCTGCATCCGGTGCTACTGCTGCCATGAGATGTGCACCGAGCACGCCGTCGTCCTCTCCCGGGGCCTCGCCGGGAAACTCCTCGCCCGCCTCCTCGGGTAACGCGACCGGCCAAAACACTCATGAGGGATGGGAACGAGCAGGAGCCATGCCATGCCCGTTCTGCAACCCGGCCCCGGAAGATATCGTGGCAAAAAACGACCTTTGCTACGCCCGTTACGACATCCACCCGGCCAGCCCCGGCCACCTGCTCATCATACCGTTCCGACACGTGGCGAGTTATTTTGATACGACCGACGAAGAGAAGATGGCGTTTGCCCGGCTCATCGACGACTGCAGGGCGCTCACCGACAGGAAGCGGCATCCCGACGGCTACAACATCGGCGTCAACGTCGGGGCGGCCGCAGGACAGAACATCATGCACGTCCACATCCACTTCATCCCGCGCTACCGGGGAGATGCTCCCGGAGATCACGAAGGAGGCGTGCGGGGCGTGATACCGCACGAGTGAAATTGACGGGAACGACGAAAATCCGGCCCGAAACGCAGCGTCGCCGGAGGTACCATTTGGAATGATTAATAATGTAGGTAAGGCATAGTTACCCTACGAGGGACAATAGTTGCAGACGCTGCTCTTCCTAATACTGTTTCCCATCCTCGTCGCATGTCTTTTATTGTTCGTTAAACGAACGGCGTTGCGCTACGCGGTGGTCGCCCTCTCCGCTCTCGTCATCGGTGGGGCGTCGATATACCTGCTTATCCGGTACGCGTTCGAGGGCGCGGTCTACTTTGCCGCGCCTTCGGGAGCGGTCGACCTCGCCATGGTGGTCATCGAGATGGGGCTCGCGCTCTTCATCGTCTACATGGGCGCAAAGTTCAGAAACTATCTGGCAATCTTACTGGCCGTCGTTCAGGCGGCGCTGGTGGTGTACCTTGAGGCAACATTCCCGGAGAACCTTCATGCGGTAAGTAACCTCTTTATCGACCAGTTCTCCATCATTATGGCCCTGATCATAGGGATCATCGGGAGTCTCATAGCCGTCTACGCGGTCGGGTACATGGAGACGTATCACCGGCACCATCCGGAGGTGCGCGACCGGCAGAAGATGTTCTTCTTCGTCATCTTCGTCTTCCTCGCCGCGATGTTCGGCCTCGTCTTCTCCAATAACCTCATGTGGCTCTTCTTCTTCTGGGAGATCACCACCATCAGTTCATTCCTGCTGATCGGTTATTCGGAGACGGGGGAGGCGACGAAGAACGCCTTCCGTGCCCTGGTGATGAACCTCCTCGGCGGGATCGCGTTCGTCGCGGCGCTCGTCTTCCTCGCCATAGCCGCCCCGACGAGCGGAGGCATCGACCTCGCCCGGGTACTTGCTTCCCCCGATTCAGCCGCCGTCCTGATCCCGGCCGTCCTGATCGGGTTTGCCGGCATCACGAAGGCCGCGCTGATGCCTTTCTCCTCATGGCTCCTCGGGGCGATGGTGGCCCCGACCCCGGTCTCGGCCCTGCTCCACTCGAGCACCATGGTCAAGGCCGGCGTCTATATCCTGGTCCGGTTCTCGCCGGTCTATGCCGGAACGTTCGCCGGGTACTCTCTCGGGCTTGTCGGCGGGGTGACCTTCCTCGCCGCATCCGCAATCGCAATCTCGCAGAGCGACGCGAAATCGGTCCTCGCCTACTCGACGATAGCAAACCTCGGGCTGATAGCCGCCTGTGCGGGTGTCGGGACCTACATGCTCGTCTGGGCCGCAATCCTCCTTATCGTCTTCCACGCCGTCGCGAAGGCGCTCCTCTTCCTCGGGACCGGTGCTATCGAGCATCGGACCGGGAGCCGCAACATCGAGGACATGGAGGGCCTGATCGTCCGGATGCCGAAGATGGCGGTGATGATGTTCGTCGGGATCGCCGGGATGTTCCTTGCGCCCTTCGGCATGCTGATCTCCAAGTGGGCGGCGATCGAGGCGTTCGTCCGGGTCCAGGCCCCCTTCGGCCTGATCTTCATCGCCATCCTCGCCTACGGGAGCGCCGTCACCGTCTTCTTCTGGGCGAAGTGGATGGGCAAACTCGTGACGGTCACCCGGAATACGGAGCGGGTCGAGAAAGGGTTCTTCCAGGAGTCCTGGGCCCCCCTCTACATCATCACAGGCCTCGTGATAGCGGCCGTCTTCCTCTTCCCGGTCATATCCTCGACCCTGGTTGAGCCCTACGTCCTCGCCGTCTACGGGGTTACGACGGGTCTTGCACAGGCAAACATCGCCATCATGCTCCTGATGATGGCCCTCTTGCTGATCCTCCCCGTCTCGTTCCACCTCTTCCGGAGGAGCGCAAAACACCTCCCGGCCTACATGGGCGGGAGGCCGGCGACGCCGGACCTGCACTTTGCCGGGTCCCTCGGCCTCTCGCGGGAGGCTCAGACACGGAACTACTACCTCACCGAGTACTTCGGCGAAGCACGGCTCTTCCGCCCCGGAGCGGCGATCTGCATCGCCCTGATACTTGCATCGTGGGTCCTCGCGGGGGCGGCCCTATGAACGGAATTATCAGTGCGGTCCTCTTCCTCATCTTTGCGCCCATCGCAGGCGGCCTCATCGCAGGAATCGATCGAAAGATAACCGCACGGATGCAGGGGAGGGTCGGACCGCCGCTCCTGCAGCCGTTCTACGACGTCGGCAAACTCTTCGAGAAGGAGAACGTCGTCGTCACCATAGCGCAGAACTTCTACGTCCTTGCATACCTGGTCTTCATCGCCGTCTCCGGCGCCCTCTTCTTCGCGGGAGGGGACCTGCTTCTGGTCGTCTTTGCCTTCACGCTCGCCCACGTCTTCCTGGTGCTCGGGGCCTACGCGGTCCACTCCCCCTACAGCCACATCGGAGCCGAGCGGGAGCTGATCCAGTTGATGGCCTACGAACCGATGATCATCCTCGCGGCCGTCGGGCTCTACATGGTCACGAACAGTTTCAACGTCGCCGATATCGCCGCCGCAACCGTGCCGGCGATCCTCTACCTCCCCGGCGTCTTCATCGGCTTTGCGGTCATCCTCACGATCAAACTCCGGAAGTCCCCCTTCGACATCTCGACGTCGCACCACGCGCACCAGGAGATCGTCAAGGGCATCACGACGGAGTTCTCGGGCTCCACGCTCGGCGCGGTCGAGATCGCCCACTGGTACGAGAACGTCTTCCTCCTCGGGTTCATCTACCTCTTCTTTGCCTGGAACCCGGTTATCGGGATCATTGCGGTCGCGGTCACCTACGGAGCGGAGGTCTTCATCGACAACGTCACCGCACGGGCGCGGTGGCAGGCGGCCCTGAAGAGCGGGTGGGCAGCGGGGGTTCTCGGTATCGTGAACCTTGCGTTCCTCTCCTATGTGATGACCGGAGGTGTATGGTAATGACATTCCTGAAGCGATCGCCCTGGATCCTTCACTACGATGCGTCCAGCTGCAACGGGTGCGACATCGAGGTGCTGGCATGCCTGACGCCGCTCTACGATGTGGAGCGGTTCGGCATCATCAACACCGGAAACCCGAAGCATGCGGACATCCTGCTGATCACCGGCGGGATCAACGAGTTGAACCGCGCGGTGGTCAGGAACCTCTACGAACAGATGCCGGAGCCGAAGGTCGTCGTTGCGATCGGTGCCTGCGCCGCAACCGGCGGCATATTCCGGGAGTGCTACAACATCACGGGAGGCGTCGACAAAGTTATCCCCGTGGACGTCTACGTTCCGGGATGCGCGGCGAGACCGGAGCAGATCATCGACGGCGTCGTTGCGGCGCTCGGGGTCCTCGAAGAGAAACGGGCGAAGATGACCGGGGCGGCGCAGGAAAAAGAGCGTGCGCGACATGCGGCAGGTGAGAGCACATGAGAGTCAACGAAGAACAGACCACTATCAGCGTCGCGCTGGAGGACCTCACGCGTGAGGTCGAGAGACTCCATGCCGACGGCTACCGCCTCGTCCAGATCGGGTGCACGGACATCGGCGGTTCATACGAGATCAACTACTCGTTCGATAAGGACTACCGGTTCAGAAACCTCCGCCTGACAGTCGGGCCGGAGACGGAGGTCCCGAGCATCTCCGGGACTTACTGGGGAGCGTTCGTCTACGAGAACGAGATGCACGACCTTTTCGGAATCCCGGTCACGGGGATCAACATCGACTTTAAGGGGACGTTCATCAGGTCGGCGGAGAAGTATCCGTTCAGCGTCACGAGAAGGGGAGGCGATCCATGCCGGAACGCATAGTCGTGCCGTTCGGGCCGCAGCACCCGGTGCTGCCGGAACCGATCCACCTCGACCTCGTCCTCGAGGACGAGACGGTGGTGGAGGCGGTCCCGTCCATCGGCTATATCCATCGCGGACTCGAACAACTCGTGCAGAAACGCGAATTTCCCGAGTATGTCTACGTGGCCGAGCGGATCTGCGGGATCTGCAGTTTCATGCACGCGCTCTGCTACTGTCAGGGGGTCGAGCACATTATGGGGATCGAGGTCCCGGACCGGGCGCGGTACCTCCGGACGATCTGGTCGGAGTGCTCGCGTCTCCACTCTCACCTCCTCTGGCTCGGGCTCTTTGCCGACGCTATGGGCTTTGAGAACCTCTTCATGCGGTCCTGGCAACTCCGGGAGAGCGTGCTCGATGTGCTCGAGGACACCACCGGCGGCCGGGTCATCCAGGGCACCTGCAAGATCGGCGGGGTCAGGCGCGACATCGAACCGGAGAAACTCGGTGAGATGCACCGCGCACTCGACTCCTTCGAGGAGAAGTGCCGGGACCTCACCGACGTCTTCTTAAACGACGAGACGGTGAAGTACCGCCTTCGGGGGCTCGGTGTCGTCGGAAAGGACGCGGCTTACGCCCTCGGGGCCGTCGGCCCGACCGTGAGAGCAAGCGGGGTCAGGGTAGACCTCCGGGAGACCGGCTATGCGGCGTACGGCGACCTCGATTTCAGGCCGGTCGTCGAGACCACCGGGGATTGCTACGCCCGGTGCGCCGTCCGGGCCGGGGAACTCTTCACCTCCATCGACCTCATCCGGCAGGCGATCGACGCCATGCCCGACGGCCCGCTCGACGTGAAGGTGAAGGGGATGCCGGACGGCGAGTACTTCTCCCGCGTGGAGCAGCCGCGGGGCGAGGTCGTCCACTACCTGCGGGGCAACGGCACCAAGCACCTTGTCCGGTCCCGGATCAGGACGCCGACGCTCGCGAACATTCCGATGCTCGTGAAGATGCTCCCCGGCGCCCAGCTCGCCGATGTCCCGGTCGTGGTCCTCTCGATCGACCCCTGCATCAGCTGCACGGAGAGGTGAAAGCGATATGGGATTATTCGAGATGACAAAGACCGTCCTCCGGAACCTTGCGGGAGGGCCCGCCACCCGGCGGTACCCGGCCGTCCCGGCGCGGACGAGCCCCCTCACCCGGGGGCACGTGGTCTTCAACCCGGCCGCCTGCCGCTCGTGCGGCCTCTGCTCGCGACGGTGCCCGTGCGAGGCGATCCGTATCGAGAAAGAGGCGAAGATCTGGGAGATCGACCGCCTGCGGTGCGCCGCCTGCGGCGACTGTGTCGAGGGCTGCCCGTTCGGGGGCCTTACGATGGAGCAGACCTACCTCCCGCCGGTGGTGGAGCACACGGTGGAGCGCCACACCATCACCTACGTGAAACCCGAAAAGCCCGCGAAAAAGCCGGCTGATGAGAGCGCCGGCGCGTGAGGGGGCTGAAACCACCACCCCCGGCGAGACCTTTTTTCCCGACGTCTATTATTAGGTAGCTTACGCGAAGCCGCGAAGGAGAGTTGCTATCGGTCTTCGCGGCTCGCACTTCGCGTGAGACCCGCATGCACGAGAAGACCCCACCTCACTTCCTCACCAGCGGGTAGATCATGTGGATGATGTCGTAGACGCTGCTCGGGTAGGCCCACGGTATCGCGTCCAGCGCAAGGTCGTCCACCGTCAGGTCGTGCCGGATCGCGAGGGCAAAGACGTTGATAACCTCCTCGACGTGGGGCCCGATGAGGTGGGCGCCGAGGACCCGGCGGGAGTCCCCGTCGACCAGGAGTTTGTAACCGACGTGCTTCTCGCCGATGCTTCGGTTCGTGAAGCGACCCGAGAGGTCGCCGGCGTTGACGATGCAGGGTATTCCCTTCTCCTTCGCCGCCGCTTCCGTAAGCCCGACGGATGCGGCGGGCGGCGTCGTGAAGACGACGCTCGGGACGACGGAGTAGTCCGCGGTCCGCACATTGCCGTGCAGGATGTTGTCGACGACGATATGGGCGTCCCTCACCGCCACCGGCGTCAGCTGCGGACTTGCTCTGTTCGCGTCCCCGGCCACGTAAACGGCGGGATTCGAAACGCTCTGGAGATATTCGTTGACCGCGATCCCCCGCCGGTCGGTCTCGACGTTCCCCGCCGCAAGGTCGAGACCTTCGATAGCCGGGACCCGGCCGGCACCGTGGACGACCAGATCGGCGTCGAAGACCTTCTCCTCGCCCGCCCGCCCGGCCCGCACCCGGAGACCGGCGGCGGTCCTCTCGACCGATACGAGCGGCATATGCACCTGCACGTCGATCCCGATCTCCTTTGAAGCCAGCACCAGCCGGTCGACGATATCGGGGTCGAACCCCGTGAGCACCCGACCGTCCCGCTGAAGGATGGTCGTCGCCGATCCGGCCCTTGCGGCCACGTGGGCGAACTCAAACGAGATGTAACCTCCGCCGACGAAGACGATCCGCCCGGGAAGCGCTTCAAGATAGAAGAAGTCGTCGCTCGGGGTCACGAGGTCCGCACCGGGGACGTCCAGGGGGCGGGGGTGCGCACCGGCGGCGATCGCGATGTACCTGGCCGTGAGGGTGTCGCCGCCGACCGCGACCCGGTTCTCCCCGGCAAACCGGGCGGAACCGTGATAGGTATGAATCCCCGCCCTCCGGAAACTCTCCTCCTTCCGCCGGGGGACCGGGTCGGTGAACGTGCGCTCGAACGCGACCAGCTGCGGCCAGTCGATCGAGACTTCGCCGGGGACCCCGCGCCCCGAGAGGTCGCGGATGCGCGCCACCGCCGCGGCGGCACCGGCAAGCACCCTCTTCGGGACGCAGCCCCGCAGGGCGCACGTCCCCCCGTAGTCCCGGCTATCGGTGATCGCGACCCGCATCCCGGCGGCCCGGCAGTGCCAGGCGATGTCGGAACCGGCGACCCCGGTCCCGATAACGAGAAGATCGTACTCCCGCTCCATAGTAAGTCTCCGGTCGCCACGGAGCGCTATAAAGGTTTACCCGGACGGGGAGGAGAGAGACGGCCGCTCACCCGTATATCGCAGAGGTGACCCGGTTGGGCTCAAAGAGACCGCGGTGGAAGACCCGGACTTCGACCCCGGCACCCTTGCGGAAGTCCCGCATCAGGAGGTCGTAGGTCCTCCGGACGTAGCGCAGCCCTTCGCAGGCAAAGAGGTCGCGGAGAGCCTGCCGGAACCGTATCTCCTGGTCGAGGAACGCCGCTTCGTAGGCGCGGGTCTCGCGGGCGATCCGGGCGCACTCGGCGTCCTCGATCGGGGTGTTGTAGCACCCGTGCTCGTTCAGACCGCTGATCTGCCGCCAGTCGACCCGGCCTTCTTCGTCCGCCTCCCGGTGGAGCATGTAGGGGTAGACCCGGCAGATGGCGAACCGCCGGTCGTAGACGGTGCACCTGCCGTCCTCAAGGAAGACGCAGGAGCCGTCCGGGTCTGTCCGGAGGGCGTAGCCCGAGACGTAGAACCTCCCCTGCTGGTCGCAGGCCTCGAAACCCGGCGCCGGGATGAGAGCGTCCGGCCGAAACGAACGGACGTTGTCGACGTCATCCTCCAGCAGGAAGACGTGGCCGTTGAATTCCCGGGTGCAGCACCGGCCGCAACGGTCGCAGGAGAACCCCACGTCCCGGATGATCGCGATGAACTCCTCTTCCGGGAACCGGAGAAGCCTCTCGCGCTCCGCCTCAAGGGCAGCGATCTGTTCGTCGAGCGTAAACGTAACCGGCAGCCTCCGCCAAGGTGCCCGACAGGAATCCGGACACCGGTACCTTTAGTGTGGACGGGGTGGGGGATATGCTCTTCGGCCCGCGGGCAAAACCCCTCGACGGTGCCCGGGGGAGGAGGTCCGGGGAAAGACTTCGAAAATATTCGGAGGCTACACAAGACTGATACATCAGGGCGTATATCTTCCTTCATCGGAAGGTGAGCGGATGTCAACTACCCCACCCTTAAGGGTGGGGCTTGCCTTCCTAAGAGGTTTCTGGGGTGGTTGACGGCACCCCACTGTCCCGAAGGGCAGTAAAGCGGTTCCGAATGTTGATCGCGGCATTGATGTCGCTGTGATCGGTGTGACCACAGTGCGGGCAGGAGAAGGAATGACGAGAACGGCTTCCAAGCAACCCACAGCGAGAGCATATCTGAGAGGTGTACGCAGGATCGACTCCGTCGATGATGCCTTTTCCGGCTACTTTGTAGGTAGCGAAGGCTCGGATCATGCCTCTGGGCCATACCGAGAGACGGTGGTTCAGGGCTTTGGAACGTTTCTTAGACGTCTTTCTCTCATGCGAGAACGAGAGGTCTTCGAAGACGAGCACGCAGTTCTGCGGAGCCCATTCGATAAGCTGTTTGGATGCGCAATGACAGAAGTCCCGGGTTCGCCGCGATCTCTTGAGCGACAGCCGTTTGAGGGCACGAACAACACTTCTCGTGTTTGTTCCCTCTGCCTTCTTCGTTTCAAGTTTGACCTGAAGCCGGGAAGTGGTCTTGCGCGTTCTGATGTTGAGCACTTTTCGGTGCAACCCCGTGATGAACAGAGTTCTTCCATCGGCGTCTACCGCAACAACGGCGTTGGTCTCGTTGAGATCGACGCCTACCGGGACGACTCCCGGCATGTCTGGAACTTCCAGCGTCACCGCGACGTGACCGATGAGACGATCGCCGCGAACGGTAACGACAACGCTGTCGGTCTCTACAGCCGACGCGAGAGTTTCCCGGAACACTTCCGGCACGGAGTAGCTAAGATGCTTTCTACCGGCAACCGTCCATATCGACAGAGTTCCGTCCTTCCGGAAGGATGCGTCTCGCCCTCTCTTCCCGATGAGAAAGAGAGCGTGTGGAGTCTTCCAGTGAAACGGGCGATGGATCGGGTGCCCGTGTTTTCGAGCCGCCACGTATGCCCCGGCGGTGAGCCGGATGGCAGTACAGGTAAGTTGACTCGAAACGGCGCCTTTTGTCGTCGCGTAGACGGCCCTGTGCAGACGAAGAGCATTGAGAGGCGTTCCGGAATTGTATGCAGTTGGGGAAATCCGATTGCAGACTTCCGTGAACGCATCAAGCGTTTCCCGGAGGTCGCGATCAGGTTCGATAACCATCTGCACCGTCTTCTGGACAAGCATCTCTATAACATTATCACTAAGAGGACAAGTATGTATTCATTTAGTGGGGGTGAAACGCGCAACTCCTCCCCACCCTGAGGGGTGGGGTCCTCTTGCGCGAAGAGATGGAGAACTGGAAACCGGCGGCAGTGGTCGTCCTCGGCTGCCTCGTGGTCACCGCGATCATCGGGACCGTCCTCGCATCGGAGGACGCCGGTGCGGAGGCCTACGGCGACTTACGGAAATTTGCGTCGAAAGAGGAGATCGAGGCGTTCTTAAAGGAGCACGCACAGGGGGGGTGGAACGACGGCGGCGGCGACCGGACCACCGGGGGCATCGCGCCTGAGGCCGGATATGCACCGGCTCCGGCAACGACGGCCGCCCCGACATCGCAAGCAGCCCGTGACTACTCCACCACGAACGTGCAGGTAGCGGGCGTGGATGAGGCAGACTTCCTGAAGAACGACGGGAGGTACATCTACATCATCTCGGGCGAGACGCTCGCGATTGTTGAGGCGTTCCCGGCAAAGGACGCGAAGATCGTCTCCGAGACCCGGATCAACGGGACCCCGAAGGCGCTCTTCCTTGCCAAAGACCGCCTGGTGGTCTTCGCCACCAGAGCGGAGCGGGAGATGACCACCGTCGACGGGAGCGTAGCGCCGGTCCCGGTCTGGCGGACGGTGACGCACGCATACGTCCACGATGTCGGCGACCGGGCTGACCCGGAGGTAGTCCGGGACGTGACCTTCACCGGCGACTACTACGACGCCCGGATGGTCGGGGACTACGTCTACGCCATCACGCGGGAGTCTCCGGTCTGGGTCCGGGACGAGATCGTCCTTCCCGGGGTGAGAGAGGGCGACGCGGCGCCCATCCGGCCTGACGTCTACCGTCCGGGAAGCCCGCTGCAGAACTACGTCTTCTACACTGCAGGCGCATTCTCCGTCCAGAACGATACGGGCGCACTCGACGCCGAGACCTTCCTCCTCGGCTACGACACCACCCTCTTTGCATCGCAGGAGAACCTCTATATCGGCTACCAGAGCACGGGGCCGGAGATCTCCGGGAGGCCGGCGGACACCGGCGGCGCCCGGGGCCGGACGATCATTCACCGGTTCGCAATCGAGCAGGGAGCGATCGACTACCGGGCGATGGGAGAGGTTCCCGGCCACCTCCTGAACCAGTTCTCGCTCGACGAATACGGGGAGAACCTCCGGGTGGCGACGACCGTCGAGGAGTGGACGCGGGAGGGGTCGCTCCAGTACAACAACGTCTACGTCCTCGACCCCGCGATGAAGACCATCGGGACGCTCGAGCACATCGCGCCGGACGAGCGGATCTACGCCGCCCGGTTCGCCGGCGACCGGCTCTACCTGGTGACGTTCAAGCGGGTCGACCCCCTCTTCGTCATCGATTTTTCGGACCCGAAACATCCGGGCATCCTCGGGAAACTCAAGATCCCCGGCTACTCCGACTACCTCCACCCCTACGGCGCCGACCACGTCATCGGTGTCGGGAAGGAGACGAACGAGAACGAGTGGGGCGGCGTCTCGGTGGCAGGACTCAAGATCGCTCTCTTCGACGTCTCGGACGTGAACAACCCGGTCCAGGTCGACAGCGTCGTGATCGGGGAGGCCGGGACCGACTCTGCTGCGCTCCGCGACCACAAGGCCTTCCTCTTCTCGGAGGATAGGGCCCTCCTCGTCATCCCGGTGAGCGAGATAAAGATGGTCGAGAACCCCGGATCGAAGTACCCCGGCTCCTACGGCACCATGACCTGGCAGGGGGCCTATGTCTACCGGGTGAGCCCGGAGGAGGGGCTCACTCTCGCGGGCACGGTCGCCCACCGGGAGAAGGGGCCATCCTACGCCTGGAACACACCGGATGCGGTGCAGCGGTCGCTCTTCATGGACGACACCCTCTACACGGTATCACAGAGGAGCATCATCATGACCGATCTTGCCGACTTCAGCCGGGTAAGTGAGGTCTTCCTCCCCTACCGGGAGGAGGCCTACCCGAACCCCGTCTGGTGACGGTGGGCGCGGTATCCCCCGACCGCTTTGAAGACCTCCATCACGACGACGACCAGAGAGGCGAGGGCGAGCAGCGAAAGCCACTCGACCAGCGAAACGGGCTGCAGATGGAGCACCTCCTGAAGGAAGGGAACGTAGAGCGCGGCGATATGCACGCCCTGCGCGGCGATGACGCCGGCAATCAGGAAGTAGTTGCGGCTCACAGGGACGCGGAAAGCCGACCGGTGCTCCGACCGGCAGTTGAAGACGTGGAAGTTCTCAAGGAGCACCATCAGCAGGACGACCAGGTTCCTGGCTGCGAACTCGCCCCACCCGTTTCCAAGGAGCCAGTACCAGGCGCCGATTGCAATCACCGCGATGACCGTGCCGGAGAGGAGGGTCTCCTGGATCATCAGCCTGTCAAAGACCCCCTCCTCCGGCCTTCGCGGCGGCCGGTTCATGACGCCGGGCTCGCCTCCCTCGAACGCCAGCGCCACTCCCTGGATGCCGTTCGTCACCAGGTTCAGCCAGAGGAGCTGGACGGCGACGAGGGGCAGCGGCAGACCCAGGATGAGGGCGAGCATGAAGAGGAGGACCTCCGCAAACCCGGTCGAGACCAGGAGGTAGACGACCTTCCGGACGTTGTCGTAGGCATGCCGGCCCTCCTCGATCCCGGCGACGATCGAGGCGAAGTCGTCGTCGGTGACGATCAGCGACGCCGTATCCTTGGCGACGTCGGTCCCGGAGCCCATCGCCACTCCGATATTCGCGCTACGGAGCGCCGGGGCGTCGTTGACGCCGTCCCCGGTGACCGCGACGAACGCTCCGCTCTCCCGGTAGGCCTCGACGATCCGGAGTTTCTGCAGCGGCGTCACCCGGGCAAAGACCCGGCCCCGCTCCACCCGGTCGATGAACTCTGGCAATGTCGGCGGATCGATCTCGTCCAGGTCCGCGCCGGTGACGACTTCAGCGGGGGATTCTGCGATCTCCAGTTCCCGTGCGATGGCGAGAGCCGTTGCGGGGTGGTCGCCGGTCACCATCACCACGTCGACCCCGGCACGGCGGCAACGGCGCACGGCATCGGGGACGTCGGGCCGGATGGGGTCGATGAACCCGACCAGGCCGAGAAGTTCGAGGGGAGGCATCCCGGGTTCCTCAGGGGAGAAATCGCCCTCCGCCTCCCCCCGGGCCACGGCAAGCACCCGGTATCCCCGGGAGGAGAGGTCCTCGAGGTCTCGTAGTATGCGGTCCCGGTCGAGGAGCATGTTCCATTCCTGCTCCCCGGCCATGGTGCGGCAGAAGGGGAGAACCGTCTCGACGGCGCCCTTGACCGCCACCCGGACCGACCCGTCCTCCCGGTACCAGACGGCGGCATACCGCTGCTCGGACTCGAAGGGGATATCGGCGACGGAGGTCACGCTCTCGCGGATACCGGCGGGATCGAGCCCCAGTTTGTAGGTGAGCGCGAGAAACGCCACGTCTATCGCGTCGCCCCGGTGCTTCCAGGCCCCCTCGTCGGTCCGCTCCAGGGCGGCTTCGTTGCTGATCGTCGCAGCCCGGGCAAGGTGCTCCAGGCGGCGGAGGGCGGACCCGGATACCAGGGCGCCGTTCCCGTCGAAGACCTTGCCCTCGCCCGCATACCCTGCCCCGGTGACGGAAAACTCCTCGCCCGAGGGCAGGGCGACGACCCGGGCGGTCTGCTGGTTCACGGTGAGGGTTCCGGTCTTGTCGCTCGCGATCAGGGTGCAACTCCCGAGGCTCTCCACGGCGGCCAGGAACCGGACGACGACGTGCCGCCCGGCCATCCGCGACGTCGCAATCGAGAGGGCCACGGTCAGTGCGACCGGCAGGCCCTCGGGGATCGCCGAGACGGCAAGGGCGATGGCGAGGAAGAAGACCTCGATGGGGGGCATCCCCTGGCCGAGGACGATGATCGCGAGCAGTCCGGTGGCGGCGAGGACGGCGATGCTGATCTTCCGCGAGAAGTCCTCCATGCGGATGACGAGCGGGGGTTTGCCCGTTCCGGACGCCATGACCGTCTCGGCGATCTGCCCGATCTCGGTCTGGCGGCCGGTCGCGACCACGATCCCCGTGCTGCGGCCGCTCATCACGGTGCTGCCGGCATACAGCATGTTCAGGCGGTCGCCGGGGGGCAGGGACGCGTCGACGGGGTCGGGGTTCTTCCCGACGGCGTGGGATTCTCCGGTCAGGAGCGATTCGTCGACGGTAAGAGTCCGTGCCGTGAGAATGCGGATATCGGCGGGGATGCGGTCGCCAGATTCCAGGGCGACCCGGTCGCCGGGGACCAGGTCTTCGGCCGGGACGGCCGCAGGATGGCCGTCCCGCCACACCCGTGCGGAGGACGTGAGCATCTGCTGCAGGGCCGTTGCGCTCCGCTCCGCCTTCACCTCCTGAAAAGCCCCGATGACGGCGTTGATCAGGATGACGATGAAGATGAAGACCGCGTCGGTGAGATCGGAGAAGAGAACGGATATGATCCCCGCTGCAAGGAGAACGTAGATGAGCGGGCTCATGAACTGGCGGAGGAATACCTCGACCACGGTCGGAGGCCGCTTCTGCGGGAGGGCGTTCTCCCCGAAGATCTCCCGTCTCCGGGAGACCTCGTCGCCCGAAAGGCCCCCGTCCGGGACCGTGAGCCGTTCGACTACATCGTCTGCCGAAAGGGCGTGCCATGCCGCCGCCCGGGAACTCCCGGGAAAGAGCGGGGTCTTTTCCATCGCCGTATCGTCATTTCGCGCGCCGGAGGAGCGCAAGACAGGGTGGGTGGTGTCGTGAGGAGGGAAAAATGTATCGTCGTCGGGCCGCCGGGTTCAAGAGGGAAGGCTCCGCCCTGTCACGGTCCGGCGTGGATCATCGTCAGCATCATCTTGAACCGGGTGACGGCGTGGACCGCGTGAGGTATCGTCGCCGGCATGATGATCAGGTCGCCCACCTTCACGTGGTACTCCGTAGCCGCGATGGTGACGAGGGCTTCCCCGTCGAGGGCCTGGAGGACGGCGTCGTAGGGCGCGGTGTGCTCCGAGAGGCCTTCGCCCGCGTCGAAGGCGAAGACGGTGATGGTGCCGGATTTTGTGTAGATGAGCATCCGGCTGACGATCGAGCCCGGCTGGTAGATGACGAGGTCGCGGGGGTCGATTACCCGTTCGGTGAGATTCTCTTTTTCCTCTTCAGTCATATGACCCGGTTTCTCCTGCGGGGTCTTCTGCTTTGCGCTTCCGGCGACGAACAGGCACACGGGATCTCAACCCTCAAAGGTATGTTCGGGGAGAGCCTGCCTGACCCGACTGCTGCCCGATCCCCGGTGAGAAGAATATTATAACGAGTGGGTGAACTGTTAATGAGGTTGTCCCAAAACACCTCACCCTCCCCCGCGTGGCGATGCCCAGAGGGAAGCCGTGTCAGCA
>DAYL01000030.1:28056-28364 GCA_002508705.1 Methanoculleus sp. UBA374
GGACACTTTTGGGATGACTTCAATGATTGAAGGTGCTACAATGACACGGGTGCGGCTGACAGTTCTTATCCGGGAAGAGGAGGGAGTATACGTTTCCAAGTGCCAGGAGCTCGAGGTTGCCAGTTGTGGCGATACACCGGAGGAAGCACTGGATAACATTCGCGAAGCGATCGAACTCTACCTCGAGAACGCAAGAGAACTGGGGATACTGAAGGACATTGAGCCGATCCTGACATCGCGGCATAAGTTCACCTCGGTCATTGAGGTCGAGGCATGACGAAGTTACCTCTGGTTTCTTCCGACGACTA
>DAYL01000034.1:0-127284 GCA_002508705.1 Methanoculleus sp. UBA374
TGTTAAATAAAAGAACTCAATATGTGTCATTTGTTAATAGATAAACATTTATTAATGCCCATGAAACCCGGTGCTCTTCCCGCACCCTTTGCAGGGGTATAGGGATGCATGAATCGAGAATCGAAGGCGTTCGGGCGGACCGCGACGGGATGATTGTGCCTTTCCCCTCCGGGACGAGCGGGCGGGAGATTGAATGCTGGTAAGAAACCTCTTTGTCCCCTCTTCATGCCCTCAGGGCGGCAGGGTGACCACATACGTTCTATGGCCGGAAAGCCGGAAGGTTATCATCCGGATCACGAAACCGGAGTGTTTCACAGTTGAAGAGATCTTTAATGCGGAACTGGAACAAGGTACCGGGGAAGACGAGCTGGTGTTCTCACGATTCGGGGTGAACGGATACCTGGGCGTGGTATTCAGAGCCCCGGTGCTGGATAAAGCATCGGATACGATGCAGTTGACATATGCCGTCGAGGCCGAAGACGGCCTTGGCGAAGTGCATACAAAACGGGTGAACCTGATCGGCTCGCCGGTACACGGCCCTCGTCTCGCCGGTGATTCCCCCGGGCCGGCCCTGTCCGCCACAGGGGGCGCCCGGGTTCATAACGAACGGGATCTGGTCTCTGCCGCAATAGAGCGTATCTACCGCACCATGGGTGTTATCGATGCCGAATTACGGGAGGAGTTCAGGATCGAAGGTCGGCAGATGACGATCTCCTGCAGCGAGCGGATACAGAGATACGACATGGTCCTGATACCCGAAAAGACGTATCTTCTCCCTAAAACGGTGAAATACACGCATGTCGTCCCGTTACGGGTCGCCATCGCCCGGCTGCCGAAACTGGTTCCGGTGCCCGAAGCGGTTGTAACGGCCGACAGTGCATATAAGATCAAGCTGAACCGCCTTGTCCCCGGCGAAAGGTACCTCTTCTCCCTGGAGTATGCTCTCGACAATCCTGAGTTTCTGGATTTGATTGTGGAACGGTCGCATTGCAATACTCTCTCCACCGGTCCCGACGGCGCCCGGAGTCTCTACGAATTCGGCGTTCTGTTGAAATACCCCGGTCTCCTGAAGCACAACGATGCCTCCCTGGTCTTCCGCGACATCGAGGCAGGGGTGGAGATCGATATCCGCCGGGACATCCCGGCAAGGTCGCACCTGCAGTCGTGCGAACGAACGATTGCACGAGACTTGCAGGAACTCTGTGCCGATCCTCGGTTCCGCTGCTCAATCGAGGTGAGGGGGGATTTTGTGTACGCCGGCTGCCGGCGGTCCGCCGATCCGCTGCCGGAGTTCGTGCACGTTGTGCTGCGAACGGATCTATCTCCGGGCAAACCCGCAGCTGCCGGTACGTTATCGTATAAGCGTCGGCATCTTAGGTCTGAAGATCGTTGAAGGGGATCGCACGGGGCTCTCACGCGAAGATGGGGGCGGTGCGCGGCCGTAGCGTTCCGGACCGGCACCTCTGCCCCTTCTCTCCAGAAAAAGATGAATCGTCTTACCGGTGCGCGAAGTAGGCGCTCACCCGTCCGCCGTCCGCCGAGTCGACCCGGGCAAACCCGATCCGCTCGAACTGGACGACGTTATCTCTCTCCCCGGCGACCAGGGGTTCGCAGAACCCTTCGAGGCTCCCCTCCTGCCGGAGGAGGGTGCAGGGAAGGTTCGCATCCGCCGGCAGCCACTGGATGATCGGCGCCTTATCCCGCCGGGCATCCTCAAGCGAGTCCCCCGCGTAGGAGACGCGCGGCAGATCTCCGTCCCACGCGATCCTGACGTTGTAGAGGTCTTTTAACCGGACCATGCTCTTTCCTTCGATATCCGCCTTCGGGAGGAGGACCCTCCCCCCGGCGACGAGGGTCCGGGCCCCCCGGGAGGGATCGCCCGGGTGAAGAGCCGCATGGGCCTCGCGGCACGGGGCCCCCTCCACGACGACCTCGACCGGGTCGGGCACAAAGAAGTACCGGTTCGCCTTCGGGTCGACGATCTCCTTGTTCCGGGAATAAAGGTTCTCCCACGAGAACGATATATCGGTCTCCCCGATCCCGATATCGATCATGGCGTTCCGAACCGCCTCCGCCTTGATGCCCCGGCGTGCAATCGCCCGGAGCGTCCCGAGGTGGATATCGTCCCAGCCGGTGTAGAGGCCGCTCTTGATCCCCTCGCGCATCCCCGACGTCGAGAGGACGACCCCCGATATCCCCATCCTGCCGTAGTGGCGATAAACCGGCGGCTCCCAGCCGAAGTAATCGAAGATGTAGCGCTGCCGCCGCGTGTTTGCAATGTGGTCCTTCCCGCGGATCACGTGCGTGATCCCGAGCAGGTGGTCGTCCACCGCAACCGAGAAGTTCATCAGCGGAAAGACCGTGGCGTCCACTCTCGGGTGGAGGGGCGCGTTCACGATCCTCATCGCGGAGTAATCCCGCATCGCCGGGTCGGGGTGGGTGAGGTCCGTCTTCACCCGGA
This sequence comes from Methanoculleus sp. UBA374, assembly GCA_002508705.1. GTDB lineage: Archaea > Halobacteriota > Methanomicrobia > Methanomicrobiales > Methanoculleaceae > Methanoculleus > Methanoculleus palmolei. The sequence continues at coordinate 2,462 of DAYL01000034.1, forward strand.
CGGTCACGTCGCCCTCATAGAACTCGCCGTCGAGCATCTGCTGCCAGAGTTCCAGGTTCTCCTCCACCGTCCGCTCCCGGCAGGGGCACGCCTTCCCCCTGAGTTTGAGTTCCCGGAAGCGTTCCGCCTCGCAGACGCAGACGTAGGCGCCGCCGAGTTCGATGAGCTTCCTGCACCAGTCGTAGTAGATGTCCAGCCGGTCGCTCTGGTAGACGATATCTGTGATCCCGAGCCCCAGCCACTCGACATCCTCAAGCACCATCCCGTATGCCTCCGGATCAACCCTTCTCGGGTCGGTATCCTCGATACGGAGAACATACCGGCCCCCATACCGCCGCACATAGTAATCGTTCAGGACGGAGGCCCGGGCGTGCCCGAGGTGCAGCGGCCCGCTCGGGTTCGGTGCGAACCGCATCACCACACCGTTCCCGGCGCCGGGCAGGGCGGGCAGTTCCCGCGACGACCGCTCATGCGTCTCGGCGAGCTCGTCGAGGAGTTCGGGGGCTATCTCGAGAAGAAGGCTCTTTCGCTCCTGCTGACTCATCGCCGCCACCTTCGCGATCACCTTCGCCGCAAGAGGACCTACCTCCCGGGCCCGGCTCCGGAACTCCGGGTGCTTGCCGAGCACCGTACCGATGACCGTCCCGCTCTTCGGGGTGTCGCCGTACTTCACAGCGTTCTGAAGAGCGTAAATGAGGAGCAGGTGCTCGATATCGGCGTCCATGATATCAGAATCCCCGATTGACAAAGTAATCGGCGATATCTGCAAGGAGATGCTTCTCCTCGGTGTCCGGGAGGATCGCGAGCGCTTCCTTTGCAACGGTCGCCCGCTCGATGGCCTTGGCCCTGACCTCGTCGATGATGCCCGCATCCTTCAACCGTGCGATCAGGCCGTCGGTCTCCGCGTCCGAGAGAGCCCTCCGGTACGGAGCGAGGTCGATCCCTTTCTCGCGCGCCCTGATTGCAATCAGGGTCTGCTTCCCTTCCCGGATGTCCGATGCACGGTCCTTGCCGGTCACCTCGGCGCTGGCGAGAAGATCGATGAGATCGTCCTGGATCTGGAAGGCAACGCCGCTGTTTAACCCGAACTGGTAGAGGGCATCGGCCTGTACCGAGGTTGCACCCGCAAGGATTCCCCCGATGGCGGCAGACGCACCGTAGAGCACGCCCGTCTTCTTGCTGATCATCTCCAGGTATTCGAGATCCGAGACATCGTCTCTCGCTTCAAACGCCATATCCATACTCTGCCCCTCGCAGATCTCGGTGCATGTCCGGGCGAGCATCTTCGTGGCCCGAATTTTTGCTGCATCTTTGGATTCCGAGAGACAGAGATACTCGAATGCCTTCGCATACAGCACGTCGCCCGCAAGGATGGCCGTCGGCTCATCCCAGACCGTGTGCACCGTCGGGACGCCGCGCCGCACGGCGTCGCCGTCCATGATGTCGTCATGGATGAGGGTGAAACTGTGCGTCAACTCAAGCGCGAGGGCCGCCGGGAGCAGATCGTCCGAACTGCCTTTCCTCACCGCATCCGCAGCAAGGAGAACGACCGCCGGGCGAAGACGCTTCCCGCCTGCAAGCAGCAGGTGGGCGCTCGCCTGGAAGAGGTCGCCATGGACATCTCCAAAGTAGCGGTGGATCACCTTGTCGATTATGTCAGCATTCTTCTCCAGGTAGTCTTCAAGCATCGTCATATCTCATCACCTACTTTATCACTATGTTTTGCCCGTTCCGGAGAATATGAAGGTCGTTTCCGAGCGTATACCCGATCTCCTCAGCGAATTTCGCATACTCTCCGGTCATACCGATATCGCCGTGGGACGGGATGACGTGCTGGGGATTTAAGAGGTGCAGGAACTCGTAATGGTCCTCCTTGTAAGCATGACCCGAGACGTGCAGGTCATCGAAGATCCGCACACCTGCCATCTTGGCACGGGCCTCGACGAGATAGCGCTGCCCGTAGTTCATCGGATTCGGGATCACTTTTGCCGAAAAGAGGACCTTGTCGCCCTTCTCCAGTTTGAACGGCGTGTCCCCCATCACAATCCTTGTCAGGATGGCGCCCGGCTCCCCCTGGTGGCCGGTGACGATCGGGAGGAACTTGTCTTTCCCGGTCTTCATGATCCGCCGCAGCGTCCGGTCGACTGTCCGGCGGTTGCCGAACATCGAGAGGCTCTCGGGAAACCCGACCAGTTTCAACTGCTCGGCTGCCGAACTGTAGCGTTCCATCGACCGCCCGAGCAGGATCGGTTTTCTCCCGATCTCGTGGGCGCACTCGGCGATGGTCTTGACGCGGGAGATATGCGATGAGAACGTCGAGACAAATATCGCGCTCTTATCGTCCTCGTAACTCGTGATGGTATCCCGCACGAGGTCCCGTGCGATCTTCTCGCTCGGACAGCGCCCCTTATCGGCAATGTTGACGCTCTCCGTGATGAGGGCGAGAACCCCCTCCTTCCCGATCTGCCGTAGCCTGGCGAAGTCCGGCGGTTCCCCGAGCACCGGGGTCCGGTCCAGTTTAAAGTCGTTCGCATAGACGATTGCGCCCCGCGGCGTATGCAGGACCGGGAAGACGGTATCGATGATCGAGTGCTGGGTCCGCACGAACTCGAGCGTGAGGTGCGGAGAGATGGTGTAACGCTGTCCGGCCTTCAGGACGAAGAGCTTATTGTTCACCCCGAACTTCTGTTCGCCCGCTATCTGCTGCCTGATCAGTTCCGAGGTATACGGCGTGCTGATGATGGGAGCGTTGTAGCGGTGCGCCAGTTTCGGTATCGCACCGATGTGGTCCAGGTGCCCGTGCGAACAGACGATCGCCTTGACGCTCCCTTCCACCGAATTCATGATGGTGTCGTCGGGAATGGCTTTCATCTGGATCAGGTCCAGTGAATGCATGTTCTCGATATCGGCATCCTCGTGGATCATCACCTGGTCGAGGCGCAGACCCATATCAAAGATGACAATCTCCTTTCCGCAGCGGACGGCAGTCATATTTCTGCCGACTTCGTTATACCCGCCCACTGCTATGATTTCAATATCCATGTATGCCTCCAAATTCGGATGTTTTTGTGGTTAGTCGCTTGTTTCAATCATTTGCCGGGTCAGTCCGGTTATATACGTCCGTGCATGGTGGAGGTCCCCTATCGTCCTGGACCCCGTCAGGAACATCGCCACCGTTAACTCGCGATGTATCGCCTCGACGGTCGCAAAGAGTGCTTCCTCGCTCTCCATGGCGGGTTTTAAGAGGGGGAGCGCCATGCCCCCGAGATCCGCCCCGAGCGCGATTGCCTTCGCGATATCGGTTCCTGAGCGCAGTCCGCCCGTTGCAACGATCGGGCCTCCTGCCGTCCGCACCTCACAGAGGCTTACCACAGTCGGTATGCCCCAGGAGAGGAACGCTTCCCCGAGATCGGCAAGTCCGGTGGCGTTCGCCCGCAGGCATTCTATCTTTGCCCAGGACGTGCCTCCGTAGCCGCCGATATCGATGGCACTCGCTCCTGCTCCCCGGATTGCCCGCGCAGTTCCGGCGGATATGCCGGAACCAGTCTCCTTCACGATGACCGGGTGGGAGAATTCTTCGCAGAGATTGCGGAGGGCTTCGAGGCACCCCTCCGCGTTATGATCGCCTTCCGGCTGAATCGCTTCCTGAAGTGGATTGACGTGGATGGCGATCGCCTGTGCATCGATCATCTCGACAGCCCGTTCCGCCCATTCGATGCCATGGTCGCGGAGCTGGATGATCCCGAGATTCGCGCAGAGGAAGGCATGTGGCGCCTCCTCCCGCACAACAACGAAACTCTCCTCCAGTTCGGGTTTTTCCAGTGCCGCTCGCTGAGAACCAACACCCATACCGAGATTGTACCGTTCGGCGGCACGTGCAAGCCGCCGGTTTACCTCGAGGGTGTCCGGATGTCCTCCGGTCATCGCTGCAATGAAGAGAGGAGAGCCGAGCGATGCGCCGAGGAACCGGGTCCCGGTCTCGATCGCATCAAGGTTGCATTCGGGAAGAGCATTGTGGACAAGCCGAACGTCGCCAAATCCGGCGTCGCCCGCCTCGATGGGTTTTTCACAACAGATGACCAGGTGATCTCGTTTCCTCGAAGATGTCGCGGTCTCTCCCGTCATCGTATCCCTCTTCCCGTTATGGTCGTTCCGCCGTGCCCGGTTTCGTCAAGGAATCGGGCGATCTTTGAGACATGAAAGATGTGCGACTCGATGCCGGCATCGGCGAGTGTGAGGAGTTCTGCAATCTTGCCCTGCATACCCCCGGTCACGTCGGTGTTGCTCGATCCGCCGATGGAGAGCGACGCCGCTGTGTCCCGGTCTATGCGCGGGACGACCGAGCCGTTCTGCAGCACGCCGGGCACATCCGTTGCAAGCCCCACGCGCCTGCTCCCGAGCGCTGCGGCAAGGCGGGTCACCAGCTGGTCCCCCGACACAATGCAGGAGCCCTTCAGACGGTCCATCACCACATCGCCGTGCAGCACGGGCACAATGCCGTGTTCTGTCATTTCGGCAATATGGCGGGTCTCCAGCGAGACCAGACGGCCGTCTTCGGTGAGAGCCAGATCGAGCGGGTGGATGCCGATCGCCTCGATGCCTGCATCCCGCAAGGCCTCGACGACCGCGGCGTTCAGGCGCACGACGGCGGCGTGCGTGTAGTAGACGCCGGGAACATTCTTCCCGGTGAGACCTTTGTTGATGCGGTAGCGCCGGGCCTCCGGGTGCCCGCATGACCCCGCACCATGGACGAGAACGAGTGCGGCGGCTCCTCGTGCGGCGAGCTGGCCTGCAATCTCGTGCAGGCGGGCGCGATCGATCGCACCGTCTCCCGACTTATCGGTGATCACGCTTCCTCCCAGTTTCAGTATCACGGTCTCAGTCATGCTTCTCTTTTCTCGCGCCGTCGGTGTCGATCGTGGTGATGATTGCTTTTCCTTCGCAGGCTTCGATGGCCCCGGCAACTCGGCTCTTTGCACGCCGCGGGCAGAGGGCGATTATACACCCGCCGCCCCCGGCCCCGGTTATCTTCGCTCCGTAAGCGCCGCTCGCCCTTGCCGCAAGCACGAGTTTACTGCTTATCGGGTGTCCCACCCCGAGGGCTTCCAGGAGGGCGTTATTCATGTCCATGCATTGCCCCAGTCCTTTCGGCTGGTTGATGTTATGGAGGGCGGTCAGCGTCACGGCCTCAATGGCGTCCAGTATCGGGTTTGCGATCTCCGGGTGCTTCCGATGAAGGGCCCCGACCAGCTCCACCATCTTCGCGGTGCTGTGCGGCACCAGGGTATTCCCCACGACGATCTGCAGGCCCTGCGGGGGGAGTCTCCGCTTGGAATTGCCGGTGATGAGGACCATTCCTCCGTTCGCGGAGACGTAAGTGTCCGTAGGGCTTGCCCGCCCGTTCTGGACCTTCTTCTCGATAGCATACGCGACGTCGGCGATGTATTCACGGGTGTGCCCGAGACCGAACTCGTCGTTGATCGCAGAGAGCGTCGCCACCGTCACCGCTGCCGATGATCCGAGCCCCGATGAACTCTGCAGTTGCGAATGGACGTAGACGCTGCCCCGGACGCCCATCCGCTTGAAACACTCATCTATGTAGGGCGATTTTGGGCGTGTCGGGTTCCGGGATTTTCTCACCGTGACAAAGACGCGGGGTTTTATCGCCATCGCGACCCCCGGCTTTCCATAGACCACTGCATGCTCGCCGAACAGGAAAACCTTGCCCGGCGCGCTCCACGTTGCCAATCACACCACCGCTATCGCCGCATACCCCACTACCTGATTATAGTCTCCCGTCACGTCGCCGCTGGTCGTATACCGTAAGAGTTCCCCCCGCTCCGCACCGAGCGACCGGCAGGCGATGCACATGGTCGAGATCGGGCCGTAGCCGCACACCGTAGCGCCGGTTTCTCGAAGTCTCCGGTAGAACTCCGATGTGTCCAGGTTTTTGAGCGCATCGATTGCATAGAGATCCTGCTGGCGGGCTATCCTCTCCGGGACATAATGGGAGAAATCGCTTGAAGCAACGACCCGCACGTCTCTTCCTGTCCGCTCCGTCGCCCGGAGTATCTGCCCGGCGAGATCAGTCGCCGCTTCGGGACTCTGGTCGCCCATCAGGATGGGCACAACCCTTGCTCTCGGGAACCGGTACTTGATAAACGGCATCTGCACCTCGATGGAGTGCTCGCTCTGATGGGATGCCTCATCTATCTCGATATCCAGCACGTCGACAAACGCCCCGTCAACCTCGACTATTCCGAGAGGCGTCTCCCACGGCACGGCAGAGGCGCAGGTCATGTACCCCCGGTGGCTTGGGCCGATGACAACGAACGTACCGTCAAAATCAGGTGATATGGTGGAGAAAGCACAGGCTCCGGTCTCCCCCGAGTAGATATACCCTGCATGGGGAGCGACGATTCCCCGGGCGTTGGTCTCCGGGGCCCTCTTCTGGAAGAACGTTTCCAGCAGTTGCTCCAGATGCCGGGGCTCGGCAGGATAGAACATTCCCGCTACACTGCATGGGCGCATATCCATCAAGGTTGAGCTCTTGTGCTTCGATCTTATAACTCTGTCTCAAAGTCTTCGGGAGTGAGCGATGTGGTCACACCGCGCAGGTGGAGCATCTCTTTCGTCAGGAGGTAGTAGATCATCGAGAGCGCCTTTCTGCCTTTGTTGTTTGTCGGGATGACCACGTCGACGTACTTCGTCATGTTGTTGGTGTCGCAGAGAGCAACAATCGGGATACCTGCCTGGACCGCTTCGTTGATCGCCTGGGAGTCGCCGATCGGATCGGTCACCACGATCACGTCGGGCTCGATGTACTTGTTCAGACGCTGGTTCGTGAGCATCCCCGGGATGAAGCGGCCGATGACCGCCATGCCGCCGATGGTGTCGGCGAACTTCTTTGCGGGGTATTGGCCGTACTGCCGTGAGGTGACGACCAGGATCTTTGCCGGTTCATACTGCGAGAGGAACTTTGCTGCAGTCTTAATTCTCTCGTCGGTTGCCTGGATGTCCAGGATGTAGAGCCCATCCCCGCGTACGCGGTAGATGAACTTCATCATGTCCTTGCTCTTCTGCTGGGTGCCGATGTGCACACCCGCTGCGAGGTACTCTTCCACAGGTACCAGTGGTTCTTTCAGTTCGATTTCAAGTTCGTTTCCCGTCAAGTTAGATCAGCTCCTCTATGCGAATAAGTTCGTTCAGTTTGGCTATCCGTTCCCCGCCGACCACGCCGGTCTTGATGAAGATGCATCCGAATGCGGTGGCGAGATGCGCAATCGTCGTGTCGGTGGTCTCTCCGGACCGGTGGCTCATGACCGTCTCCATGCCGTTTTCCTGGGCGAGGTGGATTGCCTCGTAGGTATCGGTGAGCGTTCCGATCTGGTTGGGTTTGATCAGCACGCAGTTTGCCGCGTCCGTCTCGATGCCTTTCGTGATCCGCTCGACGTTGGTTACGAAGAGGTCGTCGCCGCAGATCAGGCAGCGGTCCCCGACCTGATCGGTCAGTTCGGCGAATCCGCTGAAGTCTTCCTCAAAGAGCGGGTCCTCGATGTAGATGAGGTTGTAGCGGTCGACGAGGTCCGCCATGTAGGCGATCTGGTCTTCACGCGTCCGGTCGGCATCCTTGTAGTGATACTGTCCGCCGTCCCAGAGTTCGCTTGCCGCCACGTCGATTCCCATCCGGATCTCGACGTTCATCTCGTCGGAGACCGTGGCGATTGCTTCGCTGATGGTCTCGAATGCCTCGGTATCGGATATGGCGGGCGCCCAGGCGCCTTCATCTCCTTTACCGGAGAGTTTGCCCCGCTCCTGCAGAATCTTCTTTACGGTGCGGTGAACGGCGGCGTTTGCGAAGACCCCCTCCGTTGCGCCGGAAGCCCCGGTCGGAACCACCAGAAACTCCTGGATGGATGTGGCGTTCGGAGCGTGAGCCCCGCCGCCGATGACGTTGCCGAGGGGGAGAGGCGTCTCTCCGGCAAATGCGCCGCCCAGGTAACGGAAGAGTTCCAGGTTAAGGGACGATGCCGCTGCCTTTGCACACGCAAGAGAGAGTGCTACGGCAACGTTTGCGCCGATTGAACTGAAGTTGGGCGTTCCGTCGTTCTCCCGGAGCAGTGCGTCGAATGTGATCTGATCGTGAGTGTCCTCACCGATGAGCGATGGAATCAGGTTTTTCCGTGCGTCCTCGATAGCCTCGCGCGGCGGCCGCACCCTTGCCTCATAGGTCCCGGTGCTTGCGCCGCTCGGTGCAGCAGCCCGTCCGAAGCCGCAGTCCGTGTAAATCTCCGCCTCAACGGTTTCGTTTCCACGGCTATCCAGGATCGGTCTCAAGATAATCTGTTCGATGGTCGTCATCAGATCACTACTTTCTCTTCACCGTTATAGGGATCACGCCTTGATCGAATTCTTCAAGTGCGATCTCGAGCGGTTCCGTCTTCGTCGTTTTAACCAAAACCGGTGCACCCATCGATATCTGCAGAGCACGAGCCCCTATAATCCGCGCTCGTTCGTATCGGGTATATGATTCCATCGTGCAGCCTCAAAATCATTAATAATTAAATGGGGTCGCTGAGATTTGAACTCAGGTCACAGCATCCCGAACGCCATAGGATAGTCCAGGCTACCCCACGACCCCTCATTGATACGGATTCAGGTCCTCCACTACTTCCTTGTGCGTCAGCAGCATCCGCCTGCAACAGTACCGCTCCAGACCGAGGTCGTCGAGGATCCTTCCCGGATCCTCGCCGGCATCTCGCCGCTCCTTGAACTCTTTCCAGGCTGTAGAGATGACCTTACCGCATGTAAAACATCGTACGGGTATCATATCCGTTATCCTGCATCACTTATATCTCTTTTGTCTCACCGGTAGGACTTCTGGAATCTTGCCCGTGCACCCCGACCGTGCGGTTTCTTGGTTTCTTTCTGCCGTGAGTCATTCACGAGCAGAGTCCGGTCGTATGCGAGGAACGCGTCCTTGATCCGGGGATCGTTATGCCACTCCACAATGCCGCGCGCAAGCGCTGTCCTGATCGCTTCGGCCTGGCCCATCATGCCGCCGCCTGCAACATCAATTGCTGCGTCAATACCGTCGAGTGCGTTCGGGATCAGCAGCAACGGTTCGGCGATCTTCATGCGCGTCAACTCGTTCCCGTAGATCTCCAGGGGCACGGAGTTGATACGGACCCGTCCGTTGCCGGATTTCAGGGTCGCCCTGGCGATTGCCGTCTTTCTCTTCCCGCTTGTATTGATGATCTTTGCCACTCCATCACCTCATTTAATATTTTGCTCCGAGGTTGGTACTTATTGCCCCGATCGTCAGGTATCTCGGGCTGCTCAGCCGGTCGATATGAGCCGCTTCGAGCGTTTCGGTCTCCACTCCGGAGAACTCCACGGGAACGCCGACATAAGCCTTGATCCGCTTGAATGCGGCAATGCCGCGCTCACGCTTGTAAGGGAGCATGCCCCGGATGGTGCGCTTGACGATCTGGTCGGGCCTGCGCGGGAAGAACGGGCCGCCTTCCCGGGACCCGCGCTCGCGCTTGGTAGTGTAGTTCGCGAGCACGTGCGCCCGGCTTCCGGAGACGATCGCCTTTTCGACGTTCACAATGGCAATCTCCTCGCCGGCGAGCGCGCGCTGTGCGATCATGCTGGCCATTCTTCCGAGCAGTAGTCCGTCTGCATCGATAACTGTAACCATTCGTCTCACCTGAGGATCCGTACCTTGCTCCCCTTCGGGTTATCTCGAATGAGGTCCTCGATAGTCATGCACGTCCCGTTGGCGCCGGTGATCTTGCTCACCGCAGCCTCTGAGAAATCCAGTGCGGCGATCTTCACCGGCAGACTGAGCGCGCCGCTGCCGAGCACCTTGCCCGGCACCAGGATCGTCTCGTCTTCGTTCGCATAGCGGTCGATCTTACTGAGGTTTACCTCGGCGTAGTTCTTCCGGGGTGCATCCAGCCTCTTTGCAATCTCGCGCCAGATGTTCGCCTCATGTACGCGTGACGCATCCTTCAGCGTCACAATGAGTGCGGCCAGCCGGGGGTTGGATTTAGTCTCGCTTGTCTTCTTCATGAGTCCCCTCTCCCGTTATCTCGTTCATCACGTCTACCAGGTCGTCTGATGATTTCTGGATATATTGTAGCGCTCTCTCGATGATCTCCCGGACGGGCATCGATCCATCGCCTTCCACCACGAAGATGAACCTCTCCGCGTCGGTACCGATATGGACGGCCGGTTCATTGCCGATACCGCCGGCAAGGCACGCCCGCTCGCAGAGTTTGCAGAGGGAACAGGATTCCAACCGTCCTTCGATGACCCGGACCTTTCCCTGTCCCGTTTCGAGGACATGGCGTGGGCATTCATCGACGCACATCCCGCACCCGTCGCACAATTCGTCGATGGTAATCACGGGGTAGTTTTTGTACCCGCAGACGGTGGTCGCCTGCCATTTCGCATGCTCTTTTCCGGTACCGAGGATCGCTTGCGCTTCGAGAACAACCTTCTGTTCTTTGGCGAGATCGATGATGGGAATGCTCCCCTCTACCGGTGCCGCGTCGGGGTCCTGGGGTATCAGGTCGCTTGAGTAGACCGTTTTCGGCCCCTCGGCGGAGAGCGTATAGGTCGCGGTGCAGACCGGACAGCCGGCGCCGTTGCAGGCGCACTCGCTCCGTGCCGCGTAGCGTTTCAGGTCGGTTCGCAGGGGAATGAGCCCCAACCGGTGCGCCAGCATCTCATCGAAGAGGACGCTGGTGTTATCATATACGCGGACATCTTCTATGGCGAGCGTCGGCACTTCGCTGATCATCGCCCGTCGGAGCATATTGGCGAACGACGTGGAAACGCCGTTTAAGATGAATTTGGCGACTCTCTCATCCAGTCGAGAAAACGCTATCTCCATTACACTCTCCTTCCTCGCCGTCCGCCCTTGCCGCGGATGCTGTCGTGGGGCACCGGGGTGACGTCTTCTATGCGGCCGATCTTCATCCCTGCGCGGGCAAGGGCACGGATCGCTGCCTGAGCGCCGGGACCGGGGCTCCGCTGTTTGCCGCGGCCCGGTGCACGAACTTTCACGTGGACGCCGGTGATCCCCTTGTCGCGTGCATTCTGTGCGACCTGGATTGCCATCTGCATGGCCGCATACGGCGAGCTCTCGTTCCGGTCCTGTTTCACGACCATGCCACCGCTGCTCTTGGTGACCGTCTCGGCTCCGGAGAGGTCGGTGACGGTGATGATGGTGTTGTTGAAGGAGGCAAAGATGTGTGCAATGCCCCATTTCTCTTCTGCCATGGGTTTACCTCACTCCTGCACGGACGATGCGGCTTCTTTCGGGGTGGACCTCGTTCGAGAGCGGAGAGGGGCCGTAGTAACCGATCTCCATTTCTTCGGCTCTCTCGACCCGGTAACCGGGCACGGTCACCCGGCGGCCGGCGATTGCGATGTGCCCGTGCGTAATGAACTGGCGGGCCTGCTTGGGCGAGCGTGCGAGTCCTTTCCGGAGGACCAGCGTCTGGAGGCGGCGATCGAGCTGCTGCTCGACCTTCAGGGCGAGAGCGTCGCCGACATCGGCGCTCTCACCGACGAGACCGTAGCGGTAGAGGTGGTTGATGAATTGATCCTTTTTCTTCTGATAATCCTCCGGGCTGAGGCCTCCCGATCGCAGCGCCACCAGTTCACGGGCTGCGGCCCGGTACTTCCGGAGCACGCTCTGCGCCTTCCAGAGTTCACGCTTGTTCCGGAGCCCGTAGTCGATGATCAGCCGCTTTTCGTCTTCAAGTCTTGTCTTCTCGAACCGCCGCTTGGGCGTCGCATACTGCTTGTAACTCTTTCCGGGATATCCCATTCAATCACCGCCTTACTCTTTCTTTCTCTTGACGCCGACTGTCGTACCGGTTCTTCCGGTGGACTTGGTGCGCTGGCCGCGGACCTTCTGTCCTGTCTCGTGCCTGATGCCGCGGTAACTGCGCATCTTCCTCATACGGTTGACATCATCGTCATTCATCATGGAAAGATCGGTCCCGAGAAGGTGACGGACTTCCCCGGTATAGACATCCTTTGGACGGTTCACCATCCAGTCGGGTACCTGTTCGGTATACGTATCGACGGTGTTTGCGATCCGCCCGACCGTCTCGTCGTCAAGTTTGCCGAGCACGGCGTGGGGGTCCACGCCAGCAAGGGCGGCGATGGTGCGCGACGTATGCGGGCCGATGCCCTTGATCCCGGTCAGTGCTATGTGCACCGCCTTCGTGCCGTCGAGATCAGTGTTCCTGATTCGAACAAAGTATTTTATCTCTTCATCATCCATGTGATCGCCTCATCATCGACGTTGTCGGTGAAAGCGCTGAGGGAGGGATTTGAACCCTCGAGTCCCAGGGGGACACAGGTTTAGCAAACCTGCGCCATACCAGGCTTGGCTACCTCAACATAGAACTTCGCATCTTTCGATACTCGCAACACACGGGGTGCTGCTCCAGACACAGCATTCTATGACTTGTGCCTATTAATTTTAGTACGATACCCTAATAATAATTGTGGTGGTGTCAGGGAGACGGACGGGCCCGCTTGACCCCGCTTCCGATCAGCCCCGAGGCGACGATGGGGAGTGCTATCGTCGCGTCGCAGAAACACTGGACGCGCGGGGACTCCGGCGCCTCCTTGCCCCAGCTGATCGCCTCTTCAAAGGTGCACCCGGAGAGGCCGCCCCAGTGGGGGGCGTCGGTGGTGTACTGGATGGCGTAGGCATGTCCGCCAAGGTGTTGTTCGTGAATTGAGGCGATGACCTGAGTCTGCTGGATGAAGTTCTTCGGCACACCGCCGCCGATGTAGATGACGCCGGTCTTCCTCGACTCTTCGACCATGCGGGTGATCTCGTCGGTATCGGCGATCTGGTCGATCTCGATCTCGACCCCACGCCGGCGGGCCATGACGAGGGCGATGCCGATGGACGAATCGCCGAGAGCGGGAATGAAGATCGGGACGTCGTATTCGGCGCAGGTGGCGATGAGCGACCGCCCTTCCGGCTGCCGCTTGCGGAGCCACTCCCCGAGGAGCCGGATGAACTCCCGCGACGACCCCCGGAACGGCGCGAGCTCGTCGGCAAACCGGGCGATCTCCGCATCGATGCTCCGGAACTCCTCTTCGTAGGCAAAGACGTCGTAGATCCGGTCGATCCCCTCTTCGAGGAGCGCCGCGTCGTCGGCGTGGTGGTTGCCGAGGTAGTGGCGCACGCCGAGGTGCTCGCAGGTGTCGTGAAAGATGTTTGCGCCCGTCGAGACGAGGACGTCGACGTAGCGGTGCCTGACGAGTTCGATCAACACCGTTTGCATTCCTGCCGGGATCATCGCCCCCGACAGCCCCATGAATATCGTGCAGTCCGGATCTTCGACCATCCTGGTCCAGACGCCGAGCGACTCCCCGAGTTTCCGCCCCTGGAAGCCGGTCCTGCTCATGGACAGAAGAAGTGCCGTTACGTCCGTGTTCGGTTTGACTGGCTGCGTTGGTATCATGGATACATCCTGATTACCCGTTTCTTGTTGCAGAACCATAATGATTGGCACCCGTCCGGAAGAACGAAGCGAAGTTTCTGGAAAGATCGTGCACGAGATGCGGTCGGTGCAGGTTTCGCCCCTTTAATTTCGACCTACAGAAATCCACTAAAAGGGCTCTCTTCGGTCGGGGATACCCTCATGTCCAGGACATTCGACCCGGAAGGGTGACCGGCGAGGGTCACCCTGGAGGGTTTCGCCTGGAGCCACAGCGGCGACTGAGCGTCAGAAGGTCAGTTAGATAAGGCTGGTGGTGCTGGGAATGGGGGCACCGATGGCGCCCGGCGAAGCCTGGCTCCGGTCCCCCTTTAATCAGTCCTGTTAAGCAAAACAAACGCCGGCGTTGGCCCCCGGGCCCGAAAAAGAGGTGGTCTTCAGGGCCCCGTTCACAGGGCCTGAACGAGTGAGTTCCTGGTAACAACGCCCGTGATCTTTCCGTTCTCCGTGACCGGGACGGAACTGATGCTCTTCTTGAGCATCAGGGAGATGACGTCCGAGACGTCCGTACCCGCATCCGTCGAGATCAGGGGCGTGCTCATGATGTCGCGCACAAGGAGGTTTCTGATCCGGTACTCCTGCCGGGTCCCCTCCACGATATCCTTGAACGCATAGAGCGCCTTTGCGACATCGGTCTCCGTGACGATCCCGAGAACTTTGTCGCCGTCCTCAACGATGAACCGGTTGATGTTGCCGTCAAGCATCCTCCTGCGGAGGTGGACGGCCCGCTCCTCGGCCTGGATGGACTGCACCGGTTCCAGAACGTCCTTGATGCCGCCTGCCGGCCGAAGCACCTTCAGGAGGTCGCCCGCCGTCACCTGTCCGATGAGGCGGTGCTCGGCATCAAGAACCACGACCAGCTTGTAGTGCTGGAGCAACGGCACCAGAACATCGATGCTCTGGTCCGGGTATGCGGAGGTGAAGTCTTCTTCGACCGTGTTCGCGACGTGAATGGATGTGGCTTTCAGTGCCTGGGTCTTCTTGCTCCCGAGCGTCTCAGCAATCGCCGCCCGGGAAGTCGTGCCGATGACCGTGCCGTTGTTGGTCACGATGAGCGGATCGACCCCCTGATCGAGCATTTTTTCGAGCGCTTCGCTGACAAAGGCAGACTTTGCGATGGCGATCGGTTTTGCCATCACGTCTTTGACAAGTACCTGATATTTGTCGCTCATTTTGCCACTTCCTTAATGATATCGTCTCTCTTGAGCACGCCCCGGATATCACCGTCCTCAACGACAACGAGGCTGTTGATCTGATTTTCGAGCATCAGCCCGGTGGCATCCTGCAGGGATGCGCCGGGGGAGACGGTGATGACGGGGCGGCTCATGATGTCCTCTGCGACTGCCGATACCTCGACGACGTATCTGAATCGTTTCTGCCCTGCCGGCTCCTCTTTCCGGAGGAGAGTGATGTCTTTTCTGGGCAGGTTCATCCGTTCGTCCAGATACTCGTAGAATGCAAGGTTACTCTCCGTAATAATGCCGGCAAGGCTTCCATTGTCGTTAACGACGATAAGTTTATCGTTTTTCCCCTTAATCGTGTCGATGACATGGTCCAGTGAGTGATACCGGTTGACCGTGACCGCATCCTCCATGATCTCGTCGACCCGGGACGAGAGCCCGAGTACATGGGCGGAGCGCATAACATCCAGTTTGGTGACGATGCCGGTCACCTTGCCGTCGGCGACGACAGGCAATCCCGATATGTCGCGGTCAAGCATCGTTGCTGCAATCTCGCGAATGCCGGTCTCCGGCGTTACGGTGATCGGCGTTGGCGCCATCAGGATACTGACCGGAATCCGGTCGATTGGGCGTCGTCGCCACATCGGTTCCGTCTGCCTGAGTCGATAGGCGATGTCCTTCTTGGTGAGGATGCCCCGGAGTTCATCCCCCTCCATGACGGGAAGTCTTGATACACGGTGTTTAAGCATCAGGTTTCGCGCATAGGCAACGTTATCGGCCGGTGCAACGACATACACCGGACTCGACATCACGTCAATGGCACGCATGTTCCTTTCACTCCTCTGCAAATGCCTTCACGAGGTCGTATTCCGTCACGAGTCCGACAAGGCGTGAATCTTCGATAACCGGAAACGCACCGATACGTCGCCGGATCAGCTCGATGGCGACGTCGTGGATATTTCGGTCCAGTGTGGTGGTGTGCAGTTCCCCGGAGAGGAGCGACCGCACCGGCGCCCCCATCACCTCGGCGGAGTCCCCGGTCGTCAGTTGTTCGAATGCTTTGCCTTTGCCGAGGTAATTCATAATATCGGTAGCGGTAACGATACCGCAGAGAACCTCGTCCACGACGACCGGAAGCCGCCGGAACCTGCACTTCACCATCTCTTCACAGACCTTGCCGATAGGGGTGTCGGGCCCGGTGACGCGGACCGATGACGTCATCACATCCTCCACCGTGCGGCTCGAGTGCTCGGTGGTGAGCACCTTCATCACGTCGCGCTCGGTCACGATGCCCTTCAGGTCTCCCCCTCCGTTGACGATGGGGATCCCGCCGATGTTCCGATTGACGATGATCTCGACCGCATCGGCAATGCTCCCGGATACGGGCATGGTGACCGGGTGCGCGGTCATAATCTCGCGCAGATCCTCGTTGACGGCGGCAAGGAAGTTTCCCCCGTGCTTCACCTGCACAAGATTCGATTTGTCGCCGCCGCCCATGAAGTCGATGATGTCGCTGACGGTCACGATCCCGCGGAGGCGGTGCGTACCCGCGTCGACGACCGGCAGCCTGCGGAACCCTTCCCTTGTCATGATCTCGACTGCCTGGATGATCGAGGTGGTCCGCTGTGCCACGACAACATCTCTTGTGGCGATCGCCATGACTTCGCCTTCGTGCCCGGCGACCCTCGTCTTGAAATCGACAGGCCCGCGTTCGCCTTTCCCCGGCATCTTCAGGAGCCGGTCGGCCGGTTTCTTCTCTGAGTTATTGGAGTTCGGTTGCATAGTATCACTCTTTTCGGAAAGATATGGTATGGAAATCTCCTCATCGGGGGAGACTGCTTAGAACGTCGTGACGGTCGATAACGCCGACAAACCTCTTTTTTTCATCGATAACCGGGAGGATGCTGACATCATGATCGACCATCAGCCGGCTCGCCGTTGCAATCGTATCGTCGGGTGCTACGCTGATGACGGGTGTTGTCATCACCCGCTCCACCGTGGTATCCGCCTGGTTTTTCACCGACATACGAATGTTTCCGGCGCGCAGAAGGTCTCGACGGGAGACGACGCCGATGACTTCTTTCTTCTGCAGAACCGGGAATGCAATGAAACCGCTGGAGGTGATCAGGCTGTAGATGCGGTGTATGGGCTCCCGGAATTCGCAGGTGACGGGTTCCCGCGACATGACGTCCTTGACCCTCCCCGGGATGTTGTAGCGGGAGATCAGGACCGGAAAGAGCTCGGAGAAGAGTACTCCCCCGAGGAGCCGGCCGTCTTCGTTCACGACCGCCGCGCTGTTTGTCCGGGCCTCCATTATGGCGAGGGCGACCTCTGTTAGGGGCGTATCCGGAGCGACCCGGGCGGCCTCCCGGATAAAGCCCTTGATGGTAACGTTTGATTTGGTGTCTATCACCAACAGGACGTCGGATATGTCCAGGTATCCCATCAGGCGCTTTGTCTCGTCTACGACGAAAAGTTCACGAAAGACGTCGTCCCGGAGAACGCTTCGCGCTTTCGTGACGTAGTCGTCGTAGTGCAGGGTGGGTATTTCCACCATCAGGCTTGAGGCCACTTTCATAGCAATTGTTCCTCCTCCCGACAGGCGGGACAGAGCATAAGGTTGTCGACCCTTGATAGGTCGTCGGACATCTTCCCGCATCGGTCGCAGACGCCCATGGCATACTCCTCCTCGCGATTGATCTCAATAAGATCTGCCAGCAGTTCGTTCACTTCGGCTGCAACGGTGAGAATATCTCTGACCGTCACGATCCCGATAACCATCTGGTTCTCAACGACGGGAAGTCTGCGAACGCGGTGCTTCACCATCATTGCCGCCGCGTCGCCGACCAGTTTATCGGCACCGATCGTGATCAGCGGGGTGCTCATGATCTCGCGAACCTGAATGCTGCTCGGTTTTAAGTCTTTTGCCACGACTTTACAGTTGATATCCTCCTCCGTGACGATCCCGGTGGGCAGGTTATTTTGCAGTACGATACAACTGCCGACTCCATCCCGGCACATGGTCTGCGCCGCTCTGGCAACGGCCTCTCCCACATCGATTGTCGTTGGATGACTTTGCATGACCTCCCTTACCGGTATGCGTGTCTCGAAACGGATAGTATCGCTGTTGTTCATCATGGGATTCACCTGATCCGATCAATATGTTGGTATTCTTCTAATCCGGTCGATATGCGGTCTGATTCCCCCGGTGCAAGTGTATCTAGGTCTCAACAGTATAAAAGAATTCTCTCGCTCTGGGATTGCGGTTCTTTCCATAAAATCAGATGGGTGCGCTGAACGGAACATATAATTATATGTATTTGTGAGTGCCATAACACACCTTAGTATAGGCGAATCGGCCTACTTGAGGGAGCTTAATGACGTTCTTCGTTCGTGCAAAACAAAAGATCTCAACGTTCTTAAAGACGCTCTTTAAGAAGCGGACCTGCCGTATTGGGATTTACGGCCCTCCCAATGCAGGCAAAACGACGCTTGCAAACAGAATTGTGCGGGATTGGGTGGGTGATGCAGTCGGGCCGGTCAGTGAGGTGCCTCACGAAACCCGCCGCGTGCGGCGCAAGGAGGACATCACCATCACGAGCCACAACGGCAACTCGATCACCATCGACATCGTCGATACGCCGGGCGTGACGACCAAGATTGATTATAACGAGTTCGTTGAATACGGCATCGAGAAGGAGGAAGCGATCAAGCGGGCACGGGAGGCTACCGAGGGCGTGGCCGAGGCGATGCACTGGCTCCGTGAGGATATCGACGGCGTCATTTACATGCTTGATTCAACGCAGGACCCGTTCCAGCAGGTGAATATCATGCTGATCGGGATCATCGAGAGCCGGAGTCTCCCGGTCCTGATCGTTGCGAACAAGAACGACCTCCCTGATGCTTCTGCCGCCCGGATCAAGAGTGCGTTTCCTCAGCACCCGGTGATCTCCATCTCGGGTCTTGAAGGGAACAACGTGGACGAGTTGTACGAAAAGATGGCATCATACTTTGGGTGATGGAGATGATACAGGGTGTACAGATAGACCTTATTTCGGCAGATCGCCTCGACCGGCTCACATCCATGGAGAAGATTCGCCTGATCCTTGACGATGTCATGGAGGGGAACATCGTTGTTCTGGAGAAGGGTCTCGCGCCGGACGAACAGAGTAAACTTATCGAGATCACGATGCGGGAGATCGCGCCCGACGGGTTTTCCGGGATTGAGATGGAGACCTATCCGATTCGGGAAGCGCCGACCGGATTCCTCGGCAAACTGCTTGGAGGGAAGCGCTCTGAGAGCCGATTGACCGTGATCGGGCCTGCAAACCAGCTTCGGACCCTTAAGAAGGAGAAAGACCTCATCAGTGCGTGGGTCTCATCTTCAAAGTAGCGGGATAAGTACGGGTGATAGATATGCCTCACAAGTGTACGCAATGCGGCAGGGAATTCGAGGACGGTTCGACGAAGATACTGAAGGGGTGCCCGAGCTGTGGCGGAAAGAAGTTTCTTTACATTCGTGAGGCCGAACGGCACGACGACGTGCTGAAAGAGAAGACCATCGACGAAATAGCCCGGGAAACGGGTGAGAACGTGCTTGAGATCCGCGAGGACCGGAAAAAAGAGGAGATCGAGGTCTTTGAGCGGATTGAGAGCATCCGGATCCTCGGGCCGGGTTCGTACGAACTGAACATCGATAAATTGGCCAGATCTGATGAAGTTGTCGTCGGATTGGAGAAAGAAGGAAGATACGTGGTGGATATCCTCTCGATGGCCAGAAAGAAGAGGAGATAGCGCCTCCGACCGTTTCACCGGTCGGAGACCCCCTGTAAGCGGGAGAGGCATTGCCCTTCCGCCCGGGTATCTGCACTCCCGCCCTGCCCTGACGAACCGGGGAGTCGATGGGAATCCGGGCGAGATCCCTGCATTTTTGCACCTCAAACCGAATGTTTAAATATCGTCAGACCCTTTTTTCAGGTACAAACCAAACCCGACACTCTGTGATACATGCCGAAACGACGGTTTCCTGCATGAGAGCATGAATCTCTCATGAATCTTTGCGCGTAGATCGGATCTTCTTCTCGCTCTCGCTCTCATGCACCTGTCCCCCGGCCTGTGCGGGTCGCATCATGCACGGCAGAGTGTCGGTCTGGAGGCATTCCCATGAACACAAGAGATGATACCCAGAATCCGGTCGATGATGCAACGGGCCAGATCAATGATACCAGAACTCCGGTCTACCTATCATCGCTCGATAGGATCTCCGGTATCCCTCCGGAGGAGCGTGCCGACCTTGCGCGGGTAACGGAACTCTTTGCGTTTCGCGCAAACGACTATTACCTCTCATTGATCGACTGGAGCGATCCCCGGGACCCTATCCGGCGGTTGATCATCCCGACCCTTGAGGAACTGGAGCCCTGGGGGCAACTTGACCCGTCGTCCGAACACCGATACACCATGGCGCCGGGGCTGCAGCACAAATACCGGGAGACTGCTCTCCTGCTGGTCAGCGACCTCTGCGGCGGTCTCTGTCGTTATTGCTTCCGCAAGCGTCTCTTCATCAAGAGTGCGCGCGAAGTGACTAAGGACGTCTCGGAGGGACTTCTCTACATCCGGGACCATCCGGAGATCACCAACGTCCTGCTTACCGGAGGCGATCCGCTGATGCTTGAGGCCGCCGGGCTGGCCGATATCGTCCGGCGACTCCGGGGGATCGATCATGTCGGGGTCATCCGGATAGGGACGAAGGTGCCTGCATACGATCCCTTCCGGGTCACCGATAACCCGGCGCTCCTCGATATGATCCGGAAGTACAGCACGGACGAAAAGCGGATCTACGTCATGGCGCAGTTCACCCACCCGCGGGAACTGACCGACGCTGCATGTCAGTCAGTCTCTCTCCTGCAGGATGCCGGAGCGGTCGTCATGAACCAGACGCCTCTGATCCGCGGCATCAACGACGACCCGGCGGTGCTTGCTGCGCTCTTCGAGAGACTCGCTTCGATCGGGGCGAATCCTTACTATGTCTTCCAGTGCCGCCCGACGACCGGCAACCGGACGTTCGCGGTGCCGGTGGAGGAGTCCTACCGGATCTTCGAGCAGGCGCGGTCGGGCTGCTCGGGGCTGGCGAAGCGGGCCCGGTTTGTGATCTCCCACGCGACGGGGAAGATCGAGGTGGTGGGCCGGACCGATGAGTTCACGTTCTTCAAGTACAACCAGGCGGAAAACCCGGAGGACATAGGCCGGTTCATGGTCTATAAGAGCAACCCGGAGGCCTACTGGTTCGACGATTACACGGACCTGATGGACGAGGGGAGGGTGACGGGGCCGGATGGGCCGATGTAGGCTGTCCGGGAGGTTGTCGTCGGGTGCGGAGTTCACGCCGGGGCGAACGGGGGTTTGGGCGCCTGAGATGCGCTAAGAGCAGTCTGGCCTAGAATGGAGTTTTAATCCTCAATTGCGCTCCACTCCTCGGGAGATATGCCCGCCTGCCGGAGAATGCACACGAGCAGGACCGGTTCCGTCTATAAGGGTTTTCGTTCCCGGTTAGGGGCAGGGAGGCTTTTCATGCTTGCTCGACGGCGGGGAGTGGGGCGAAGATGATATTTGGGGTGAGGGCTATGGTCGGCCCTGTGATCCTTATCTTCACCCGTCAGAACGGATAGTCCGCAGGGTCGCTGACGTATACCTCGACGTTCTTGAAGGTGACCGTCGTTCCGCCGCTGGTGACGTCGAATCCGTCGCGGGCGACGACGACTCCCTCCAGGAATGCACCATTAAACGTTACCTTCCCGTTCGGGGCGAAGAAGATGCCGGTGACACCGCTACCGCCCAGCCCTGTTATGGTGATGTCGCCGGTGCGTGCGATGATGATGACGTTGGTTGCGGTGTGCTTCCAACCTTCGGAGGTGTAACTGTCGGCAAATACCTTCATGTTGCTCGTCAGGTCTCCGCCCGAGACGTACCCTCGTGTCGCATACCATTCGTCAGATTTCACGGAGGGTATCCCCTGATCCGGCATGGTGAATCCGGGCACTGTTGCCTGGTGGATGCATTTTGCAAGGATATCGGCATTGTAGTTGCTGGGGGTCGTGTTCGTGCCGGTGTAGTAGATGTATGCATCGTCCGCGATCCAGGGGGTCCATTCGAGTGTGAGGTCTCCGTCGACGTAGACGTTCCCGTGGATCTTCGCGTCCTTCAGGCTGAAGTTGCCGGCAACGTACACGTCGCCATAGATCTCTCTTGCGCCTCTCCATAACTCAAGGTCCCCGTTGACGTAGATGGACCCGGGTTTTTCTGCCGACCCGAGGCCCGCGCTCCCGTCGTCGAGGGTAACGTCGCCGTCGATGTAGATGTCCGTCACGGCGATGGAGGCGCCGCCGTTCAGGTCACTCGTCGTCAGCCCACCGGTAACGATGACCGTTGCTCCCGGGCCGTTGACGTTGTTCCCGCCGAACTGGAGGGCGCTTCCGTAGACGAAGACGTTCTCGTCTATGATGAAATCGATGAAGGATTTTGTAACCCGGATGTAGTCCTCTCTGGTCCAGGTGTCGTTGCCGTAGGCGTTGCTTGCGGTCAGGCTGACGGTGTAGTTGCCGGGGCTCTCGTAGATATGCACCGGGTTCTGCTCGGTCGATGTGTTGCCGTCCCCGAAGTCCCAGGACCATGAGGTCACATTGCCGGTCGAGGTGTCGTTGAACTGGACGACGAGCGGCGCGTTTCCTTCGGTGACGTTCGCGGTGAAGTTTGCAACGGGCGGGGCCAGCACGGTTATGTAGTCGGTCCTGGTCTCGGTCGAGAACCCGCAGGCGTTGCTTGCCGTCAGGCTGACGGTGTAGGTTCCCGGCGCCGTGTAGGTGTGGTTCGGATGCTGCACAGTCGACGTGGTGCCGTCCCCGAAGTTCCAGAACCACGATGTCACCCCTCCCATGGAAGCGTCGGTGAACTGCACCTCAAGGGGTGCGGTGCCGTTCAGCGGTGTTGCGGTGAAGTTTGCAGAGACCTGCACCGTGCCCTGACAGAAGGAATCGACCGGTTTGCGCTCGAAGTCGGGCGACGACCACTCAAGGTAAAGGACGGCCGCTCCGTTGTTCTCGAACATCTTCACCTTGATGGGGTGCGACCCGGCGGAGAGATGGATCGAACTGTTCTTCTCCTCCGGCTTGTGGTAACCCCAGTGGTCGATCAGGGGTTCGGCACCCTCGTCCACGGCATCGATCCAGAGGCGCGACCCGTCGTCTGAGGTGAGGTAGAAGGTGTATGTGGCATCCGCCGGAACGAGCAGGTAACCTTCATAGACGACGCTGAACTGCTCGGTCTTGTTGAGAGTGCTGTTGGGCCAGTCCTCTTCGTCGGAACCGCAACGATATATTCTCCCGGCCTCCGCGTCGGCGAACCGGAGTCTCTGATCGACCCTCTGGACCGGCGTGCCGGTGAACTCTCTGGTCGGGTAATAGGTGCCGAGAAGCCCCGGGGACGAGCAGCAGGAGACGATGATGTACCCGGTCTTCGTCTCGGTGTCGGAGGCCCCGGCCCGGGTTACGGTCAGGCTGACGGTGTAGTTGCCCGGCGCCGCGTAGATATGAGTTGGGTGCCGGTCGGTCGAGGTAGCGTTGTCCCCGAAGTCCCAGAGCCAGGCGGTCGGCCCGCCCGTGGAGGTGTCAGTGAACCGGACGGCGAGCGGGGCGGTGCCGTAGGTGACGTTGGCGGTGAAGTTCGCAGCAAGGGGCACCGGTGTTGGTCCTGCTGTCTCTGTCGGTGTGGGTCCTGTTGTCGGCGTCACCGCCGTGCCGTTCCCGAGGTCGTGGAGGAGCCAGTCGCCGCCGGTGCGTCTCACGCCCTCTCCGACAATCTGGATGCGGAGGTTCTCCGTTCCGTTCGTATCGAGGACAAGGGCCTCCCCGGTCTTCCACGACGTCCAGATCTCATGCTTTTCTCCTGCGGCGTCGATAAGGCTGAAATCGGCCGTCCGGTCGACTCCGTCGACGAGGATCGCGAAGCGCCCCTTCTCAAGCGGGTCGCCGCCGTCGTGGTAGATTGAAACGGTCCCTCCCTCACTATCGGTCTCCATGCGGGCGATCATTGCGGGCGCCGCATCCCCGGGCGGGTGGGAGAGGAGCGCCACCCCGGCTATCGCTACCGCCGTCACGAAGACGGCGATGAGAGCCATGACGCCGATGAGGTCGGAGGCGGCGGTGTCGCCGGGCATGAAGGGTCCTTTTACGTTTCGTCCTGAAACTTGGTTGTCTTCATCGATACATTTACTTTCTGTACACTACCTCCGGCAATGCCACGCTTATCAAGGGCAATTGAAGCGGAGACAGCAGAAATCACACTATCTCGAGGAGCGGAACTTATGGTCATCTCAACGCCTGATGGTTCTTCACAAAGAGGTCAGGCAGAGCCGAACCTCCATATTCCATCCAGTATTCGCCCCGGGGTGAATGACTGGAGATTGTTTGCACGTCATTTTGGTTGTTTTCCATAAACGTTACCCGTAGAATATGTAATTGGTGATCGATCCCACGAAGTAGATCGTCTCCTGCCCGTTGTTCAGATTCATCAGCCCATCCGTTCCCGGCATCAGGTTGTAGAGGGTAATTTCACGGTCATCATCACCATCGATGATGGTTTCATCATCCACCGTGAACCGTGTCCACATATTGTTCGACGGCACGTTCAGTGTCAGTGTTGAAACGAGGTCTTCGTGGCTCTGGATGTAGATGCCGTTGATTTTTGCGGTTCCTTTCCTGCCGTCGTTGATATAGAGCGTTACATCGTCGTAGGCAAACGTTGTGATCGTCGATCCGCTCATGTAGATCTCGCCCCTTCCGCTCGTTCCGATGACCAGTTTCACCGTATCGCCGATCGCGAGGTCGTAGCGCGTACCCCCGATCTCGATGTAGGAGTAGGCTCCGGTCACCTTGAATTCGAGATAGCCGCCCGGCATGAGAGAGCCCGTTTTTCCCACTGCCGTGTTGAGCAGGGCATCGTGCCCGGTTGAAGATGCTGTAACGGTGATGTATCCTGTCTTTGTTTCGGTATCGGATGCTCCCGCCCTCGTTACGGTCAGGCTGACGGTGTAGTTGCCCGGGGCCGCGTAGGTATGGGTTGGGTTCTGCACAGTCGACGTGTTTCCGTCTCCGAAGTCCCAGAGCCAGGCGGTCGGCCTGCCCGTGGAGGTGTCGGTGAACCGGACGGCAAGCGGGGCGGGGCCGTAGGTGGCGTTGGCGGTGAAGTTTGCAGAGACGGTCCCGGCCCCCGGCTCCGTCGGGTCCGGGGAGAACGTCTTCCCCCCTCCCCTGAAGGCCACCTCGGCAAGGATCGTCTCGCCGCTCCCTGCGACTGCGGTCACGATCACGCGGGTAGGGTTTGCGTCGCCTGTGTAGGTGAGGACTCCCCCGATCGACCAGACGCCGTCTTCAAGTCCGATGAAGTCATCGGTCCCGTCAGCAAGGCCGCTCTCGTTGTCAACGTAGATCCGGTACTCCCCCGCCCTGAGGGGGTCGCCTCCCTCGTGAACGAGGGCGAGGCGGCCGCTCTCGTTCCCCGCGACGATGGCTGCACGGGGGACCTCGTCCGGCTGGTAGCCGGAGAGGAGGACTACCGCCACGATCACCACGGCGAGGACGGTCACGCCGACCAGGAGCATGGCCCCGACCACCTCGGAGATTCCATCTTCACCGCGATGTTGTCTCATACCGCTCACTCCACCAGGGACGCCGCGTTATGGATCGTCACCGTGTAGTTCGCCGGATACACCTTGAGGGTCACCGTCTCGCTCTCGTCTGCTGGCGGCCGGACGATGAGCCGGGTCGTGTTCCCGTCCCGTTCAATCGACCACGACGAGGTATCAACCCCCTCTTCTATCGCCCTTTGCCGGACCTCCCCAAAACCTCTCTCCCAGGCTCTGGCCGTCGTCAGATCGCCAGCCTCGATGGTCAGGTTCACCCGATCGTAGGCCCCGTTGAGGGAGGAAGAACCGCTCGAGCGCATCCTTGTCTCGACCCGCACCGGCCCCGAGCCCGCTATCGTGGCCGCCCCGTCGAGACTGATCGGGGCGATGGTGAGGGTGGTGTTGCCGTCGGTGGTTTTGTAGGCCGCGATCGACGGCCCGACCCGCACCGTCGTCCCCTCTTCCTGGGAGAGGAAGACCGCGCCCATCTGGTAAGTCCAGGTCTGCTCCACCCAGTAGTTGTTCGAGGACCGGTAGGTAAGGCTGCCGAGGGGGATGGTCGTGCTCTCAGTCCCGGCTTCAATCGTCAGGTTGGCCCCCCCGCTCATCACCGAGACCGTCCCCCCCGAGCCCGCAGGAGTAAAGATGGGGAGCGTGAAGACTCTGCCGCCGGTCGCGCCCGCGCCCGTCCCGAGGTCGAAGGCCGTCGAGAGGAGCACCCCATGTCTTTCGTTCACCCAGAGCGAATCCAGACCGATCTTATAGTCTACGAACCGGTCCTTCACCTGGTTCATGTGCGCGATCTCGTTCTCCCTTCCCGCCGCAGGGACTGCGTAGACCTGGTAGAGCGAGAGTGCGACAACGATCACGCCGAGGAGAAGGACGAAACCGACAACCTCCGAGAGGCCGTCATCGCGCGGCTTGGGTGACATTATCAGGATCATTTTCTGTGCGTGGCCTATATCTGTTTATTGTTCACCGCCACCTGCGGCCCGAAGGATAAACGCAAAATCCTGGAGCGTATGGCAATTTAATGCCCATATCTGGTCTTTCTGCCCTTCCTTCCTTTATCATTAAACCTTTTCATCTCCATCCGCCATAAATAATACAGTCTTATGCCACAGGATTCGGGAGTATCCTCCGACGGGCCGCATCTGAGCCCGGGTTGTGTCCTCTGCCACCAGGGAGCAAAGATGGTTCTCTTCGTGACCGGACGGTGTCGCCGCACCTGCTGGTACTGCCCGCTCTCGCGCGAGAGAAAAGGCCGGGATGTTGTTTTTGCAAACGACCGGCAGGTCTCGTCGCCGTCGGAGGCCATCGAGGAAGCGGAGTGCATGAGCGCTCTCGGGACCGGTGTCACCGGCGGCGAACCGCTGCTTGAACTTGACCGCGTGGTGGAGTATTGCCGGGCCCTCAAAGAGCATTTTGGCCAGGATCACCAGATCCATCTCTACACCGGCCTTGCACCGGACGAAACCATGTTCCGGCGCCTGCAGGGTCTGGTCGACGAGATCCGGCTCCACCCGCCCCACGAGTCCTGGCCCCGCATCAGCGAGACCGACTACGCCCGTTCTGCCGTCATCGCCCGTCGAATGGGTTTTTCCATCGGCATCGAGGTGCCGGCGCTCCCGGGCATCGGCGCCCTTGCCGCCGTGCTGCCGCTCCTTGACTTCCTCAACATCAACGAACTGGAGTGGGGCGAGACCTGCGCCGCCGCCATGCGCGCGCGCGGGCTCGAACCCGAGGACGGACTGCATAACGCGGTGCTGGGCGCCCGCCGCTGGGTGGAAGAACTCCCCGACGACCCGAAAGTCCATTTCTGCTCATCCGTCTTCAAAGACTCGGTCCAGCTGCGGGAACGGTTAAAGCGGATCGCTGCCAATACTGCGCGTCCGTTTGAAGAGGTGACCGATGACGGGACTGTCGTGTACGGGGTGCTCGAACCGGCGGTCCCCGTCACCGAGTTTCTGGCGAGCCTCGATGAGGATGATTATATGGTCTGCGATGGAAGGGTCGAGATGGCATGGTGGGTGCTTGCCGGCGAGGGTGCCGGGCTGCCCGGCCGGAAGTACGTCGTCGAGCGCTACCCCAACGGTGGTATGGTGGTGGAGGTGACGCCTCTGTGATACTCAGGTCCCGGATTGAGGCCCTCTATGAGCGCTGTTTGCGATGGGAGGTGAAGCACATTCCCCGGCATGTTGCGGTGATCCAGGACGGAAATCGCCGATTTGCCAAAGAACAGGGGTTCGATACCGCAATAGGACACCGGCTCGGGGCGGACACCACGGAGCATGTCCTCGATTGGGCGTGCGATCTCGGGGTGCAGCACATCACGCTCTATACCTTCTCCACCGAGAACTTCCGGAGGGATAAGAGCGAGTTAAAATCGCTCTTTACGCTCTTCCAGGAGAAATTTGTCGCGATACTGACCGACGAGCGGGTGCATCAAAACCATATCCGGGTACAGATGATCGGCGACCGGTCCCTCCTCCCCGACGCCCTTCTTGCCACCATTGAGGCGGCGGAGAAGGCGACGCTGCACTACACCGACTACTACATCAACATCGCGCTTGCATACGGCGGCCGAAACGAGATCGTGCATGCAACCCGGTCAATACTGAATGAAATAAAGCAGGGCGTCATCGATCCTCGGGCTATCAGCACCGCGACCATCGAGAGCCACCTCAACCGGGGAGCGCCGATACCCCCCGTCGACCTGATCATCCGCACCGGCAACGACTACCGGACATCCAACTTCCTCCCCTGGCTCGCGAACGGCCACGAGTCCGCCGTCTACTTCTGCGCCCCCTACTGGCCGGCGTTCCGGAAGATCGATCTCCTGCGGGCGATGCGCGTCTATGACCAGCGCATGCGCCTGAAGGAGCGTGCAGAGAGTCGGTCCTGACGATAAAGGCAGAGGGTTTTCCGGACCTCGCGCCGGATACATCTCATCGCCCGAACCGGCGCGCGCGCGACTGGTAATCCCTGAGTGCCCGGAGAAAATCCACTTTCCGCAGAAGCGCCCAGTTGACGTCGAGAAAGAAGAGTTCGGAGTAGACCGACTGCCATATGAGGAAGTCGGTCAGGTGGTTGCCGCCCGTTTTGATGACGAGGTCCGGTTCGTAGTTGAAGGTGAGGTATGACTCCAGCAGGTCTTCGTCGACCGAAGATGGGTCTACACCGTCTCTGGCCATCCTTCTCACGCAGTCGGCGATCTCTTCCCGCCCGCTCTTCCCGATCGCCACCGTTACGTCCATACCTTCCCCGCTCGCCTCCATTCCGTCCAGGTAGTGCAGGGTCAGGTGCGCAATCGACGAGATCGCGCGGATCTGCGGAAGGCATTGCTCCAGCCGGGCCGGGTCGGTGGTACTGATGTGGAACATGACGCTCCTGATCCCGAGGTCACGGCACCACTGGGTGGCGCGGTAGAGGTTGCCCGGGGCGTCGAGCATATCCTGCTCGGTGATCATGAAACAGATCTGCTCCGGAAGCGTATGGAGGTCCCGAAGGAGGATCTTCTCGTAGAGACGGTAGATCACGACCTCCACTCCAGCAACCCGGATAGAGAGAGGGTGTTTATAATATCGCTCGCGGTGCACCAGCCCCGGCGCGCCAGCATAACGCCGTAGCGCATATTCGAGAATTCGCCAATCCTGTGAGCATCTGTTCCTGCAGCCAGTTTCACTCCCTTCTTCTTCGCGTGCCAGATATAAATATCCTCAAGGTCAAGCCGGTGGGGCGACGCGTTGATCTCAAGGGCGGTCCCCGTCTCCGCCGCATGAGCGACCACGCGCACAAGATCGATTGCGTACGGCGGTCGCCGGCCGAGGAGGCGCCCGGTAGGATGGCCAATGATATCGACGTGGTCGTTCTCCATCGCGGTGAGGACCCGCCGGGTCAGGGTATCCTGGTCCTGGCTGAATCCAGTATGAACCGAGGCGATCACCAGGTCCAGGTCTGCAAGGACCTTATTCGAATACCCTAACTTCCCGTCGCTCTTGATCTCCACCTCGCTCCCGGCAAGGAGCTGGCAGACATGCCGCCGGTTGACCCGCTCGATCTCGACCCGCTGCTTTGCGAGAGCATCCGGGCTCATGCGTGACGAGTGGTCGGTGACTGCGATATACTCATAGCCCCGGGCATCTCCTGCCTCTGCCACGTCTTCCAGCGACTGGCGGCCGTCGCTTGAGGTGGTGTGGGCGTGGAGGTCCCCCCGTATCTCGTGGAGGTCGACAAGGTCGGGGAGGGCGTGCTGGAGGGCAAGTTCGACCTCGCCCCGGTTCTCGCGCAGTTCCGGCGGGATAGTCGCCATGCCAAGGAACGCAAAGACCTCCTCCTCGCTCTCGAACGTCTGCAGTTTCCCGGTCGCCGAGTCCGCGAGGCCGTTTCGGTCAAGCCGGTAACCCTGTTTCTGTGCTACCGCACCGAGCCGGTCTAAAAACCCGCGGGAGCCGGTGGCGCAGAGGAGTGCGGTGCCGCACCGTTCGGGGTCGGTGAATCGGATGTTCAGTTCGGCGTCGTTGACAAAGAGCACGGTTTCTTCAGCGCTCTCGCCGGCGACCCCGTCGGCGGCGGTTCCAGGACGGTGCAAGAATGTGCTCCGGTCTCCGATAGCGACAATCTCAATCCGGCCGACGGTACTTGACCCTCGCCGGTAGCTCCCCGCGACCGCATACCCTCCGCGAGGGAGCAATGCTCGCGCGCTCGCAAGCACGGCCTCGGCCTGCTGTCTGGTCATCCGGTCCGATTTCCGGCGAAGCTGCCTGATGCCTCTTTTGATCATCTCTTCCTTCTTTACGCCGAAACCCGGGAGCGCCCTGATCCGGTGCCCTTCCACTGCCTGCGCGAGATCCTCCACGGTCCGGACACCGAGTCTCTTCCAGAGGACGCGCAGGGTCCGGGGTCCCACCCCGGCAACGTCGAGCAGCTCGACGAGCGACCCGGGAACGGCTGTCTGCAGGTCGTTGAGTTCCCGGAACGATCCGGTGGCGGCGATCTCCCGGATCTGTCCGGCTATCTTGACTCCTATGCCCGGGACCCGGGTCAGTTCCTCTTCGTCGAGTCCGGCAACCGGGAGGGGGAGTCGCTCGACCTGCCGTGCCGCCCGCTCGTAAGCCCCGATCCGGTATCGGTCGCTTCCCGCGACCTCGAGTAGACGGCTCATGAACGCGAGCCGTTCGGCGACATCCCTGTTGGTGACCTGCTTACCCGGGCTTTCCATGATCAATCGATCATTTGCAAAACCATATAGGCATTAACGTTCGTCAGGCGCTTCGGACGAACCCCCGTCTGTTCGGTTCATGAAGACGGCACGGCGCTGTTTTTCATAGACGACTATGATAACCCAAATCCATAAACTTGTAGAAATGAAAGAAAGTGTAACATGCTTTCTTCCACAGTTGAGGATTACCTTGAAGCAATTCTCACGATCACGGAAAACGGCAGGCAGTCGGCGACGTCGCAGGAGATAGCCGCGGCACTCGGCGTCGAGAAGGCGACCGTCGACGCTTCTCTCGCCTCCCTGGTCGAGGAAGGATACCTTGAGCGAGTATCGGACGATGCCGTCAGGCTGACCGAGAACGGGTCGGCGGTCGCGTCGCAGGTTGCCCGAAAGCACCGTGTCCTGCAGTGCTTCCTGACGGAGATGCTTGGCGTTGATGCGGAGAGAGCAAGCAAAGAGGCCTGCACGCTCGAGCACGGCATCTCCGACGAGACCATCGATCGGCTCTCCACCTACATGGACGACGCGCAAACCGCCCCGGGGCGGCATATGGGACGCTGCCGCCGGGGGCAGGGAACCTGCACGCTGCTCGACTGCAAGGAAGGGGATACCGCCCGGGTAGCGATGATCCAGGGGCCCCGGCGGAACCGGAGGCTGCTCGACCTCGGCATCTTCCCCGGTGAAGTCGTGCAGATCCGGCGGAAACTACCGAACCAGTCGATCGTGGTCCGGGTGAAAGGGTGCGACATTGCGATCAGCCCCGAGATAGCGACATCGATCATTGTGGAGTCGTGCCCATGAGGTTTGCACTGATCGGTAACCCCAGCGTGGGCAAATCCATGATCTTCAGCCAGCTCACCGGTCTCGGCGTCGAGGTGAGCAACTACCCCGGGACCACCGTCGAATTGCAGCGGGGCAACACCTGCTTCCAGCGGGAGATCATCGAACTTGTGGACCTCCCCGGTGTCTACTCCCTGGATGGAAGTTCGGAGGAAGAAAATCTGGTCCGTCGGTTCCTGGAACAGAAGGACACCGATGCGGTCATCGTGGTGTTGAACGCCACGCGTCTGGAACGCAACCTCTATCTTCTCCTCCAGGTGGCGGAGTACGGTCTTCCGATGGTCGTTGTGCTGAATATGGCCGACGAAGCCGTAAAAGAGGGGCTCGAAATCGATCCCGGCCCGCTCCGCGACCTCCTCGGCATCGACGTGATCCCGACGGCCGCGTCGCAGGGGAAGAACATCGACCAGATCATTCCAGCGGCTCTTGCCGCTCCCCGCCCGTCGGCGATTGAGATCCCCTACGATCACCACATCGAGGCTGCCATCCGGAGCCTTGAAAAGATGTTCGGGACCGACCGAAAGGAGAGCATCCGTGCGCTCCTTGGGTTTGGCGATAATCCGGAGTTGCTCGAAGCGGCACGGACGATTGCCGACGAGATCGAGTCCCGGCACCGGATGACGGTCGCCCAGATCATCGCGGCCAACCGGCACAACTTCGCCCACGAAATCGCCGGACTCACCATAAAGGAGAAGGCCCACCTCCCCAAAACCGATCTCGACCGCATCCTGACGCGGGTGTTCCCGGGCATCCCCATCATGCTCGGTATCCTCGTGGGGATGCTTCTTGTGGTCTTCATCACGGGATCGTTTCTTGAGGAAGTTATCGTGGAGTTCTTCGATGTCTTTTTGCTCCAGCCGTTCCTCGCGCTCGGGCTGCCCCCTCTGGTGGAAGAACTGGGAAAATCTCTCCTGCTCGCGCTCCAGGCGGGTTTCGGGATAGCGTTCCCGTATGTCTTCCTCTTCTACATCATCATCTCTATCCTCGAGGACTCCGGGTATATGACCCGGGCGGCCTTTCTCGCCGACAACGCGATGCACCGGGTCGGGATGCACGGCGGTGCGGTCATCCCGCTGACGCTGGCATTCGGGTGCAACGTGCCGGCCATTATGAGCATACGACTTCTCTCCTCCCGGCGGGAGCGCGTCATCGCTTCGTTCCTGGTCACCATGGTGCCCTGCTCGGCCCGGTCCGTCATCATTGCCGGGATTGTGGCGGGTTTTGTCGGTATCGGAGCGGCATTCAGCGTCTACGCCATCGTCTTTGTCCTGATCCTGATCACGGGGCTCTTCCTCTCCCGGGTGACGCCCGGCGAGCGGTTCGGCATGATCATGGAAATGGCGCCGCTCCGCCGGCCGGTTCCGAAACTCGTGATGAAGAAGGCCTGGCTGCGCCTCTCCGAGTTCCTCTTCATCGCCATGCCTTTGCTCCTCGTGGGAAGCGTCGTTCTCGGACTGCTCGAATTCTTCGGCGTCATGGGCGCCTTCGAACAACTGGTGGAGCCCTACACCATGGCCCTCCTCGGCCTGCCCGGTTACTCGGCGACGGCGCTCGTCTTCGGCATTCTCCGTAAGGAGATGGCGTTTGAGACCCTTGCCATCCTCGCAGGGACCGCGAACCTCGGGGCGGTGCTCTCGTCTCTGCAACTCTATATCTTTGCGGTCGTGACGGTCCTCTTCGTCCCCTGCCTCGCGACCATCACCGTCCTCCTGCGCGAGGTCGGTTCAAAGATCACGCTTGCAATCACGGTCTATACGGTCGCCCTCGGCCTCCTCGTCGGAAGTCTTCTGTTCCATATACTGCCGCTGGTGATGTGATGTATCTCTATAAAACCGGTATCCCGATGATAGACAGGGAATTCGGTGGCCTGCGGGCCGCCACGAATATCCTCGTCCTGGCACCGCCTCTTGCCTACGCGGAACACCTCGCGTACAGGATAACCTGCCCCCAGTCCGGGGAATGGACCGTTGCAATCACGACCGACGAGCGTGTCGCCGTCGTCGCCGATGTGTTCAAGGGGGCAGGGGTGAACATGAGCCATATCGGGTTCATCGACGCGGTCACGAAGACGTCGGTGCCGACCCTGCAGGACACGGCGAAGGTGAAGTTCGTCACGAGCCCCCGCGACCTGACCAACATGGGGATCAAGTTCTTCCGGATGGTGGAGTATATGTGGAAAGAGGGGGTGATGGCCGATCCTCCGGGGCCGATGCCCCCGCCGGTCCGGCTCTGCGTCAATTCGGTCTCGACGCTCCTTCTGTATGCGCGGCTGGAGGTGACCTTCAAGTTTCTCCACGTCATCACGAACCGGGTGAAGAAAATCGAGGGGATCGGCGTCTATGTCCTTAACAGCGAGTCGTTCGATGAGAAGATCATAGCCACGATCAAGCAGCTGATGAACATTGTCATTGAAGTGAGGACGGATGACGGAAGGCAGCCGGTGGAGCGGAGCTTCCGCGTTATCGGCATCCGCGGCAGAACGACTCCCTGGATCCGCTACTTCTACGATGATGACATACTGACGATTGAGGGATGACGATGATGCCTGCTCCGGAGTCGAACCGGCCATGCTGACGTTTGTGGGCCTCGGGCTCTACGATCTCGGGGATATATCGGTCAAAGGTCTCGATTGCGTCCGGGATGCCGATGCCATCTACCTTGAGTCGTATACGTCCCGGCTGATGGGGACGGATGTCGCCGCGATGGAGGCGTTCTTCGGCAAGGAGGTCCGGGTGCTCGTGCGGGAGGACGTCGAGCAGGACCCCCGTGAGGTCCTGGAACGTGCCGCGAGAGGTCGGGTGGTGTTCCTGACCGGGGGGGACCCCATGGTCTCGACGACGCATGCCGACTTACGGATGCGGGCGGCCGCCGCCGGCATTGAGACGTCCATCATCCACGCTTCGTCCATATCGAGCGCCGTCTCGGGCCTCTCCGGTCTCCAGAATTACCGGTTCGGGAAATCCTGTTCGGTGCCGTTCCCCGCGAAAGGGTGGTTCCCCACGACTCCGATCGAGACGGTTGCGGCAAACCTCGCTCTTTCTCTCCATACGCTCGTCTACCTTGATATCCAGAAGGACCGCTACATGTGCATCCCCGAAGCGATCGCTCTCCTCGAAGAGATGGCGGAGAAGCTCGGCATCGAACCGCCGGCACTCTACGTGGGCATCGCCCGGGCTGGATCGGCGGCCCCGGTGGTTCGCGCCGGGTCAGGCGTGGACCTCAAAGAGACCGATTTCGGGCCTCCGCTCCATGTCCTTCTCGTGCCGGCGGAACTCCACCCCATGGAGCGCGAGTACCTGGAGGTCTTTGCCGGCCTATGATCCTCGAAGACTACGGAACTCTCTACCGGGGGTCCCTCTCCAGGACCCGGATTGCCGTTCCGGCGGGAACTCTCCTCCACCGGGCAGCGGACGAGGTGGTCGAGATGGCCATAGCATACCAGAGCGACGGCACAACGTTTCTCCGGGCGGGTGACCCGGTAAACGCGCTCGCCGCGTTTGCATACGGGATCGGCTGGCTCGACGCGGGCTCGCGCCTCGGGCTGCTCGAACCGCTTGCCGCCCACCCCCCGGTCGATGTGGATGCATGCATCCCGGATTCACTGAGCGCCCATCTGGATGAAAAGACCCATCGTTACCGGCGGATGCTTTCTGATGCTTATATGGCGGTTTGCACGGGGCCGGACAGGGCGAGTCCCCTCTGTGCGGGAGCCGAGTCGCTCCATGCCGCGGCTCACTCCTGGTATACCGGGGGTGTGGAGTGCCTCGAAGCGGGCGACCTTGCCGGGGCCCTCGCCCGGTTCAGCTATGGGTATGCCTGGCTTGATGCCGGTATCCGTGCCGGGTTATTCCGTATAACCGGCGACCGGGGACTCTTCACCGTCTAGAGGTCTTCGTAATGCTCTGTGCGCGGACGGCGGGTTTTCCGAATCCTGACAATCCCGCCGAAATCCGATAAAATCATCGTTAAATAGTAGCTGCACGATACTCTATTAACTCATTTCGGGCACCTTCCCCTGAAATTGCCCGATAATTTGCATGATATCTGCGGATATCTATTGGCGTTCGGGGACCGGGTCTCCGAATCCGTCCCCAGTACACGGAGCGTCGTAAAGCATGAAGAAGTCCCAGTGGACCTGGCTGCTCATCTCGATCGGTTTTAGCACCCTTGTCATGGTGGGTGTCCTGTACTTCACCGTCGACGAGATGACGATCGAGTATCTCAGCCGGGTGAGTCTGCTCTACCTGGTCCTTGCCGTCCTCCTCCACCTCGTCTCGTTCGGGTTCTGGGCCCTCCGTATCCAGTTGATGACAGCGTCGCTCGGATACCGCGTGGGCTTTAAACACTGCATGAACCTGGTACTGGCAAACATACTCGTTGCGTCGGTCACCCCGGCGCAGGCGGGAGGCGAACCGGTCCGGGTTCACGAACTCTACCGGGCCGGCGTCCCGATCGGAGACGCCACCGCCGTCGTCGTTATGGAGCGGATTCTTGATGGGATCGTCCTTGGAGCCCTCGGGGCTTTTTCCATGCTCTTCCTCGGGCGGTACTGGAGCGGCCTTGCCTCAGGGTTCAGCGGCCTGAGCCTCCTTATGTACGCCGCCTGGATAGCCGTCATCCTCTTTGTGCTGGTCTTCGTCTACTCGGTGAGGAACCCGGACTACCTCAAGCGTCTCCTCAAAAGGATGTCGCGGTGGATCGACCGGCGCTGGCACTTAAAGCGGTTCGAGAGCCTCCTTGAGACGATCGATCGGGAGGTGGACAACTTTAACGACGGCCTCGTCAGGTTCGTGAACCGCGGAAAGGTTGGCCTTGTATGGGGGATTATCTTTACAACGCTCTTCTGGTTCGCAGAGTTTGCCATCGGTTCGCTGCTCCTTGTGGGTCTTGGGCAGCCGCCTTTCCTCATCGAGTCGT
Organism: Methanoculleus sp. UBA374; assembly: GCA_002508705.1. Taxonomy (GTDB): domain Archaea; phylum Halobacteriota; class Methanomicrobia; order Methanomicrobiales; family Methanoculleaceae; genus Methanoculleus; species Methanoculleus palmolei. Next base: position 38,840 of record DAYL01000034.1, read on the forward strand.
TCGTCGCCCAGCTTATCCTTGCCGTCATCATGATGATCCCGCTCACGCCCGGAGGCTCGGGTATTGCGGAGCTCGGCGCCACATCGCTCTACAGCCTCTTCATCCCATCGTCGATTGTGGGGGTCTTCGTCCTTCTCTGGCGGCTGATCCTCTACTACCTCAACATACTCGTCGGTCTCCTGTCGAGTCTCGTCATTGTACGGCGCGAGTATCTTGCCCGCGTGAAGAAATAGCAAGGATTGACCCCAAGGTTTAAACGTCATAAGGCTCATGTCAGATGATAACATGACTGCTCAAAGTTGCAGGGTGCAGGGCGTGTTCATGTCGGTGAGCGATATGGGGGCGGCGCCGACAGTCGTCCTGGATGCCGGGGAGGACAGCACGATACCTATATACGTCGGGCTCTGGGAGGCGATTTCGATAAATAATGCGTTAAATAGTGAGATGCTTCCCCGGCCCATAACCCACGACCTCATTGTCGAGCTGTTCCGGAATTTTGAGATAGCCCTCGACGCCCTGCACATCGATTCCCTGGAAGAGGGGGTCTTCTATGCCAAACTCCTCCTCCGGCAGGGGTCGCGCACCGAGATCATGGATTGCCGGCCGAGCGACGGGATAGCCATCGCTCTGCGTTACCGTGCTCCCATCATGATCGAAGATACAGTCGTCGAGTCCGCGGCCGTGAAGAAGGACGATCTTCCCCGGATGGTGGACCTGAAGGAATACCTTTGAGCGGTTCGCCGGGAATTGCCCCGCCCCGAAATCCGGATGACTATGGTTATTTTCGACGTGCGGAGAGTTCGTCGAGCACAGTCGAAATGTCGGTGCCGGATGCCTGAAGCGCCACCAGGAAGTGGAAGAGGAGGTCGGCCGCTTCGGAGACCGTTCTCTCCGGCACCTGGTTCTTTGCGGCCAGGATGAACTCGACTGCTTCTTCACCGACCTTCTCCAGGGATTTGTCGATTCCTTTCCGGTGCGTCAGGACCGAACTGACGTAACTCTCGGCAGAGGGGTGTTCTGCCCGGTCCTGGATGACCTCCCAGACCTCGTCGAGGATGCTCCAGTCACGCATGGGTGTTTTCCTCCGCGAGCACCTCACCAAGGACAGTGTCGAAGTACCGGGAGAGGAGGAGCCGTGCTTTCTCGATGGTGCACCCGCTCTTCCCGATGGCGATGCCGAGATCGCCCGGATCGACGTAGACCGTGAGTCTCCCGTCGTCTTCTCTCCTGACACCGACGACGCTGGCAGGCTTAAATACATTCCTCGTGAAATTTTCAATTTCCGGGGAATATTCAACCATCTCGATGCGTTTTCCGAGGACCCGCTGCATTTTCCTGATATTGCTTCCCTTTCGGCCGATGGCGAGACCCATATCGCCTTCTTTTATGAGGTATACTACCCGGTCGAAGCGTTCATCGATGATGCAGTCCAGCGCGGTCGCTCTGGTAAGAATTCTCAACTCTTCGATGTATCGTCGTTCTTTAAAGCATATGGTTCGTATCATTGAAGCAGTCCCCGATGGGAATGATGCGGTAGGATATAGTCCTTGAGAGAATATATATCTAAGTACCCTTGGCCATAACCGGATGTCGGCCTAGCACTTCTGCAGGATCACCTTTATTGCCGCTCCTTCCTCCGGTTTGCCGGGCACCCGATCCGCCGCCCAGACACGTCCGCCGTACTGGTTTGTGAGGGTTTTGACGATATGGAGTCCAAGACCTCTGCTCCCGGATGCGGTTTTGTTTCCCCTGGCGAAGCGATCGAATATGTTGGGCTTCAGATGGTCCGGTATGCCGATGCCGGTATCGGCAACCGTCAGCGTTACGGTATCTCCGGCCTCCATGACGGTTATCTCAATCCGCACCTTCATTCCGCCGAACTTGATGCTGTTGCTGATCAGATTTGATATGATGTGCTCGAGGAGAGGGTTCGCCCAGACCATGAGTTTTTCTCCCTCATACCTGATATCGATGCCTGCGTACCGGCGTATCTGGCTGCGGATACTGCTGTCCAGGTCAACCGGCTCCAGGCAGATGCGATGAGTTTTGAGCGTATTTAAGAGTTCGACGTTTTTGATGACGTTGATCCCCTGCTCGACCGTATTTTTGACCATTTGAGCGAGTTCCGCCTCTTCGCCGGAGAGCCGCTCCCGAAGCATCTCGATGATCGTTGCTGCGACCATGTTGGTGTTGTAGATGTCGGTGCCGAGCAGGTCGAGGTAAAGGCTGGAGAGCTGGCCGGTCTCCTGAATGGTTCGTTCACGGCAGAGAACGCTGGTGATGTCGCGGCTGACCCCGGCGGCGGCCACGACTTTTCCGGCCTGGTTGTGCAGGGGGTGAATGGTGACTTTGAACGACCGTCGGTCGCCGTGCCACATAAACGACCGGGTCTTCGAGACGACCTCTCCCATCTCGATGACCCGGCGAGCGGCTCCGGTCAGGAAGTCCGCCTCCTCCGGCGGGAGCAGGACGCCGGGAGCCGCACCGATGACTTTTTCCGGGTCTACGCCCATTTTCCGGGCTTCGGACCAGTAAAACTGGGTGAAGACGCCGTCCCGGTTGAGCTTGAAGATCATATCCGGCAGAGCGCTTGCCAGGACCTGGATCTGCTCCTCCGCTCCTCCACGAGACTCTTGGATCGTTTCCTCTTCCGGGGTGTTCCGGATGGTCTCAACGGCACCGATCTGTCTGCCGGTGGTGTCGTAGAGGGAAGCTGCCGTGCAGACAACCTCTCTCCCGGACGCCAGGGTGATGCGTGACTCGGTGAATGTCTCCTCACTTTCGTTGTGCTGCTGGTAGTCGCTTCCGGCATCGCCGCGAGTCAGGAGGTAGTTCGCGAGTGTAGGACGTTTCTCGCCGAACAGCGCTTCTCCATGCGCGTACCCGCCCATTCCAACGATATTTTCTGCCGGAACGCCGGTATACTGTACCATGCTGTCGTTCCAGATAACCACCCGCCCCTCGCAGTCGAGAACGAGTGTCGGTTGCTGGAGACGGTCGAAGATACCCACAGGTATCTGGCTGCAATTCATATGCCCTCTGGCAATCTCCTGGTACATCTTCACGCGCATCACCTGTGGACGGTTTTCGCCCCTGCAAAGTTGCCCCGGTGGCACCTTCTTGGCCGCCGGGAAGATCTTCTCTCTGGACAAGTTCGACGCCTCTTATTAATTACTGCTTCCGATCAGTGGTGATAGCCCCTACCTTCACGACAACTACCGCAAAAGGCGGAAACGACGGGTATCACCCTGAACCGGGACTAATACGCAGAGAAAGTTTCTGGAACCGTCGCTTAAAAGGATGTCTATTTATTCTCTTCAAAATATACATCCCGGGCGATTTGATATTTATATTTTCTCAGATCTCATCCCGTCTGGGCAGCCGGAGTTACTACAATAAGCAGGTTCTCTCCGGGAACAGGAGTAACAGGCTTTTTCTGGGGGTCTTTCCGGATTGTGCTCCGGGACGCAAAAATCGGCATCTTACGTCATTGAAGTAAGTTAATATTTGAGTATTTGCAGATTATAGATGATGTTTGGGAGGTATAGAGGCGCTTTCCATCGTGAATGCGGGAGTGTTTCGGTGGAGGCCGGGCCGGTGAACGGTCTTATGACCTACCGGCGGAGGTGCGAAGGGCAGACGTTCGAGCGGATCTTGGTCTCGGAGACAGATGAGATCGTCATCAACCCGGTGGAGCCGGTCAACCTCCCTGAGGAGATCACGGACTTCCTGATGATGGAATTCCCTCCGATGGTCATCGGGCCCGGTGCCACCCAGACGATCTACCTGAAGTTCCCCGTCGAGATCGGCGTGTATCTCGATGCTGCAAAATGCATTGAGGTGCTGGACGTCTTCGCTCCCGGACGTCAGAAGTATACGCTCTACGGCCCGGCGACGACCGGGGTCATCGCCCGGTACTACTGGAGTGCCGTCTACCCGGAGATCCCTCCGGTCGAATCTTTTTGTGACGGGGTGATGGAACTCTCCATCTCGAATGCATCCCACGAATGGGCGGAGGTCTCCCGGGCGGTCTTTGACAGCACCGACATGAAGCTCTACTACGGTGAGTTCGTGGCGGTCACTACCACCATGAAGATTCTCTCCAAGCTCCTTGCGGAGACGGACTTCGTCGATGTGCCCCTCAAATCGGATATGGTGAAGTCCATCGAGCTCTACACGGCCCGCAAGATCCCGGTGCTCTCCCGGGGATACCTGATGGAGTGGGGGCTGTCATGACGTTCGACCTGACCGAGGTTCTGGAGATCCCTATCGGCGTCGGTTCGATCACCGTCGAGGACCTCCTGTATTTTGCGATCATCCTCATCGTCGGCGTCACCATCGCGAAGATCGTCGCGATAAACGTCCGGCGAGCCCTCGGGGACCGGCTGCCCAAGAACGAGCGCGAGTTGCTCGTGAAACTGATCTACTACTTCATCATCGTCTGGGCGCTCGTCGTCGCTCTCCCGCAGCTCAATTTCAACCTCTCCGGCCTCCTGGTGGCCGGGGGCGTTGCCGGTCTCGTCCTCGGTTTTGCCAGCCAGAGCGTCGTCTCCAACCTGATCTCCGGCCTCTTCCTCATGTTCGAGCACCCGATCCGGATCGGCGACAGCATCAACGTCGCGAACGTCAGCGGTAACGTCGAGGATATCCGCATCCTCTCGACCGTCATCAAGACCTATGACGGGATTTACGTCCGGATTCCAAACGAAAAGGTCTTCACCTCCAATATTACCAACTATGTCCATAACGCCGCCCGAAGGTTTGAGTATCAGATCGGCATCAGGTATGAGGACGATGCAGAGGCGGCGATGCGGATCATGAAGGAGGTCATCGCGACCCATCCGTTCGCACTGAAGAATCCGGCGCCCTCGGTCTTCGTCGACAACTTCGGCGATAGCAGCGTCAACCTGACCGCTTACATCTGGGCGCCGGCTCAGAACTGGTGGGGCGTCAGGACGGACCTCCTCTGGAAGATCAAACAGGCGCTCGAAGAGAACGGTATCGAGATGCCCTACCCGCAACAGACCCTCCGGTTTGCGGACGAACTCAGGGTGACGAACAGGGCTCCTGAAAAGCGAGAGCGGATGGAGTAACCCTTTTAGGTCCGGTGCGCCTTTCCGCCCCCTCCTCCGCAGGAGGGACTCCGGGTGCCGTGCCTGCAGTCCCGCCGTTTGGGGATGCCGGAGATACGCCGCCCCGATGAGGGCGCCGATATCTTCACCGGGACGGTGCATAAGACCGCCCCCGGACCTGCAGACAAAAAAAAGTGGGTTTTGCGAAAGCGTTACCCGATGACGTAGGAGATGGAGACGGTTGCGGTCACGTCGATCTCACCGACCTCGAGCGGGGTCCGGACCGCCGCACCCGCCGTCTTTTCCATGTTCATATAACTGCTGTCGTAAGCCAGCGGTATGTAGTTGTTTCCGACGTTGACCTCTTTGACGTCGACGATGGTCTTCCCGAGGGCCGCGGCAACCGCGTCCGCGTCGCCCCGCGCCTGCGCTACCGCGGCGGTCAGGGCCTGCGAGCGGAACTCCAGCTGTTTTGCGTCGCTTAAGGTGAACGTGAACCGGTCGACCCGGTTTGCGCCGTTCGCGACTGCAAGGTCGATGATCTCTCCGGCGCGATTCACGTCGGTGAGCGTGACCTCAAGGGTGTTGACGACGCGGTAGAACCGGACCTTTGCGTCGGTAGTCAGGGGCCGGTCGTTGTTTTCGGTCACCGGGATGATGTTGTAACCGGCGGTCCGGATATCTTTCTCCGGAATTCCTGCGTTCTTTAGAGCATTGATCACGGCGTCCATTCTTTGGGCGTTCTGCTGCTGCGCCACCGTAACGTCGGCGTGCTCGGTCTCGACCGCGAACCGGATGACGGCCTGGTCGGGTGTGGTCGTCACTTTGCCCGTCCCTGAAACATGGATCAGTTTGTCTGTGGACTCCTCCGACACCTGTGCGGTGACGTTGCCGATCACCGCGGCAGAGAGAAGGATCGCCAGAACAATCCCCAGAAGTGCTGTCTTTCCTCGCATAGATATCAGTCATCACTTGATTTGGTGAAAATAAATATCTTGCTTTAACTACGGGAATTTTCGTAGTTTTACTCTGTGGAATGTGAAAATCCGGCATTTAAGACGCCGGTCCGGGGGGCTGCAACGCCCCGGGGCGGCGAGATTCTTCTCGATATCCGCTCCCGGATCATGTTTTATATGAGACGATCGATCGGGAGAGCCATGCTTGATGATATCGCAGCGGCACAGCAGCGGGCCGTGATGGCGGAGATCGAGGAGATGATCCAGTCGACGCCCGACTACGCCAGTGTCAAAGAGACACTCCGGTCGCTTAACTTCGTTCCCGAGCAGGACGATGCCGATGTCGCGATCTGGGTACAGCCTGCCCTCAGGATCTTTGTCCTGCTCAGGATGAACCTCGGGGGCGGGTATGCGGGGTACAGGGTGGCCGCCTACGACGACCTTGAAGACCACAGGGAAGATTTCCCTGGATATACTGCCCGATAAGGTCTTTTTTCCGGACAACCCGATCTCCGCCTCTTCTCACCTGTCTCCCGCCGGGTCAAATTTATGAGGACGTATGCGGTATGGTCAATCGCATGCGCGGATCGATAGCGGCTTACCGGAAGGAGCAGGAGACCAGAAAGGGCCGGGTCCGGGAGATGATCGCCGCAAGCACCACCTACGGCGACGTCTGCAAGGGCCTCGAAGACCTTGGGTTCCGGGCCCGGGAGGACAACCCTGCCCTCGCCCTCTGGGAGAACCCCGAGTATGAACTCTTCGTGATAGTTCGTATGAACCCGGAGACCGGCCGGTTACAGGAATATGGGGTGAGTACGTTTGAGGAGGCGGAAGGGTCCGAATAATCGTCGGCTCATGCTTCAGCTGTGATCCTCGCCGGGTGGGTCCGCAAAGAGCGCGATGTATCCCCCGACGAGCACGACGACGAAGACGAAGAGGGAGATCAGGAGCGCGGGCGTCCCGGTAAGCAGCGCGAAGATTCCAATGCCCGCGATCTCGCCGACGATCCGGATGAGCCGGAAGAGAAAGACGACCAGAAGGACGGCACCGACGGCGCCAAAGACCGGGCCGGGCAGGTTCAGAGGAAACGCGAGGGCGCCGAAGAGGTCGCCGATGAGGAAGGTTACCGAGATCAGGATCAGCAGCCCGAGATTCGCGTTGAGGAACGCGACGATGCGGAGGAAGACCGGGGTCTGGACGGAGGAGCCGGCGAGGGCGTTCAGGAGGCCGAGCAGGATCAGGAAGACGACAAGTCCGATGGCCCATGAGACGAGGACGCCGACGACCGATATCTTCCTGCGCTTGCCCATGCCGATCTCTTCCTTGTGTGGGTGGTGGGACCTCTCCCCTTATTGTGATGCCGGCGTGCGGCGGGCGAGGTCCTGTTCATCTCCGCCCGGCTCCGTCACCCGGGTCTCTGCCTGCTCGCGGAGAAACGAGAGGAGGTAGTAGGGTCCCCCGACACCCCTGCCGGTCGTTCCGCTCGCCTTCCAGCCCCCGAAAGGCTGGGCCCCGGGCCAGGCTCCGGTCGTCGCCCCTCCGCGCCGGTTGGCGTAGACGACCCCGAACCGTATCCTGTCGAAGAAATTCTCCACCTCTTCTGGGTCTTCTGTAAATATTCCCGCCGTCAGGCCGTATTCCGTCGCGTTTGCGAGCGCGAGCGCCTCATCGAGGGTCTCGAAGGTGCCGACGGCGAGGATCGGGACGAAGAGTTCTTCCCGGAAGATCCGGTGATCGTGCGCGAGGCCGGCGATGACCGTGGGCCGGACGTAGGCGCCCCGACCGGTGCGTTCGTCCTCGAGGACCTTCCCGCCGGCAACAATCCTGCCGCCGTCCCGGATCGCCTCGTCGACCGCCTTCTGGAAGGTCAGCCGCGCATCGTCGTCGATCAGGGGGCCGTACGCGACCTCCCGCCGTCGGGGGTCCCCGATTTCCATCCGCTCCGCCCGGTTGCGGAGCGCCTGCAGGAACCGCTCCGCAACCGATGCCTGGACGTAGACCCGGGATGCGGCGCTGCACTTCTGTCCCGCAAACCCGAAGGCCGCCCGGGCCACACCCTCAACCGCCTTTGTGATATCGGCGTTCGCCGTGACGATCACCGGGTTTTTGCTCCCCAGTTCCATGACCAGCGGTCTGTGGTAGGGCTGCACCGCGACCGTCTGCCGCTCCAGCCGCATCCCCACGGCCCGCGACCCCGTGAATGCGATCCCGGCGACGTCCGGATGGGCGGCCACGACTCTGCCGAAGGGGCCCCCGGGCCCGGTCACCAGGTTGAGGACGCCGGGAGGGACCCCGCTCTCCGCAAAAAGTCGGAAGAGGGTCGCCCCGGAAAGAGGCGTCTTGCTTGTCGGTTTGAAGACGACTGTGTTCCCGGTGAGGAGCGCCCCGGAGATCATGCCAGCGGCAAGCGCTATCGGGAAGTTGAACGGGGAGATGACCGCCCAGACGCCGTACGGCCGCATGACGCTCCGGGACTCCTCCCCCGGGGCCGGGGAGTGCAGGGAGAGCACGTAGCCGTTGTTCTGCTCGTAGACCCCGCAGTAATACCGGAGCATATCGGCCGTCTCGCCGACCTCCGCCAGTGCCTCGGACCGGGTCTTCCCTGCTTCAAAAGTCAGGAGGGCTGCAAGCGAAAAGAGCCGGTCCTCAATTGCATCGGCCGTCCGCCTGATGACCGCGACCCGTTTCCGCCAGTCCCTCCGGCTCCACTCCGGGAAGGTCCCGTTCGCTGCGGCGATTCCCTGCCGGGCATGCTCCTCTCCTCCGGAGGAGAACGCCCCGAGCAGGACGGTCGCGTCGATGGGAGACCACACCTCGAACTCCCGATCGGCCGTGACCTCCCGGCCGCCGATGTACATCGGGTGGCGCTTTCCGAACTCCCGCTCGATCTCATGGAGCGCCGCTTCGTACTCGCCGTGGAGCCTCTCGTCCGATTCAAGCGAGACGTAGGTGACCTTCTCCGACTCCGGCATTAAAACCCCTCCATGACCCTGTCGAGGATATCCATGCCGATATCGATCTCCTCCTCGTCTATGGTCAGGGGCGGGCTGAACCGGATCGTCGACTCCCCTGCCGGGAGCAGGACGAGACCGTGTTCGAACGCGTGCCGGAGGACGGTCTCCCGCTCCTCTCCTGCCGGCTCCTTTGTGGTCGGGTCCCGGACGAGTTCCATCCCTGCCATGAGCCCGAGGCCGCGAACGTCCCCGACGATCGGATGCCGCTCCGCAAGTTCGCGCAGGCGCTCCATCAGATACTCTCCTCTTTCCAGCACCCGGTCTCCGAACCCCTCTTCACGGAGGAGAGCCATCACGGCGAGCGCCGCCGCGCAGGCAAGGTTGTTCCCGCCGAAGGTGCTCGCGTGCGAGCCGGGCGGCCAGTCCATGACCTCCTCGGAGGCAACGGTGACGCCGAGCGGCAACCCTCCGCCGATCGCTTTCCCGAGACAGACGATATCGGGGGTGACGCCGGCGTGCATGGAGGCGAGGAACCGCCCGGTCCGGAAGCACCCCGACTGCACCTCATCCGCCGCAAGGAGGATCCCGTGCTCGTCGCAGAGCCGCCGCAGCCGGGGAAGGAAACCCGGCGGCGGGACGACGTATCCACCTTCCCCCAGTACGGGTTCGACGAAGATCGCGGCAACCTCGTCGGGCGCGACCTCGGAGCGAAAGACGGTATCCTCAAGGTAGGTTATGACGTCGGCGTCGCAGGTCGCGGGGTCCCCGCCGAGCGGGTGATAGGGATCGGGATAAGGCACGTGGACAACCGGCAGAAACGGCCCGAAGGCGCGGCGCTGAATAACCTGCGAGGCGGTGAGGCTGAGGGCCCCGTAGGTCCGGCCGTGAAACCCGCGGTAGAACGATATGAAGAAGTTCCTGCCCGTGTGGTGCCGGGCAAGTTTCATCGCCGCTTCAATGCTCTCCGCCCCGGAGTTGGCGTAGTAAACCCGGTTAAGCCCGTCCGGGAGGAGTCTCACCAATTCCTCGGCGCACCGCACCGGGATTTCGGAGCAGAAGTCCAGAAACGCCCCGTGCGAGAGGTACTTCGCCTGCTCCTGGACGGCGGAGACGACCCGGGGGTGGTTCCACCCCGCGTTCATTACGGCGATCCCGGCCGTAAAATCAAGGTAGCGGTTTCCATCGACATCCCAGAGATTCACGCCGCTCGCCTTCTGCAGCACGAGGGGGTACTTCCTCACGATCGACCGGGAGATGACCGCCGCGTCCCGGCGGAGCACCTCGAGGGCTTTCTCACCCGGAGGTTCGACACGTATCAGGGGCTCCATGCACCTACCCTGTCCCCGGTCGGTAATAAAGTCCCCGCCGGGCCGGAGACCGCAACGTTGATGTAGCTCCCGGCAGTGAAGAAACCGGTCAGCCGTGAAATTTGCAACCCTCACCTCCTGCTTTGAGCGGCTTGAGGCGACATCGTCCCGAAACGAGATGACCGCACTTCTCGCGCGACTGCTCGCCGGGGCGGAGCCGGACGAGATCGGCATCGTCTGCTACTTTGTGCTGGGAGAGATCGGTCCGGGCGCCAGCGATCTGAATCTGGGCCTCGGGGACCGGACCACGGCGGCGGCGATCGCTCTTGCGGCCGGAACCGATCCGGCTTTCGTCGAGGCGGCGACGCGGGAACTCGGCGATTACGGCGACGCCGCATCCCGGTTGATCGAGGCCCCGGCCACAGGATCGCTCTCGGTCGCCGACGTCCACCGCGGTCTTGTCGGGATCGCCCATGCGTCCGGCCAGGGTTCGGCGGAAGAGAAGAAAAACATCCTCGCACGGCTGCTCACCGCCGCCACGCCGCCTGAGCGGCGTTACCTGGTCCGGCTCGCCACCGGGGAGATGCGGCTCGGCGTCGGGGATATGACGCTCCTCGATGCCCTTGCGGAGGCATACCTGGGATCGAAGACGGGGCGCCCGCTCCTCGAGCATGCCTACAACGTATCATCCGATATCGGTTTTGTGGCCCGGACGCTCCGGGTGAAAGGGCCGCCCGGGGTGCAGGCAATCACCATCGCCCTGCACCGGCCCGTCCGGCCGATGCTTCCCCAGCGGGTCGCCAGGATCTCGGAGATCCTCGAGCGGATCGGCTCTCCCGTCATCGCCGTCGAGGAGAAGTACGACGGCGAACGGATTCAGGCGCACAAGGACGGCGACGACGTCACCCTCTTTTCGCGGCGGTTGACCGACGTCACCGACCAGTACCCCGATATCGTCCGCCGCGTCCGGGGCTCCGTTACGGCGAAGACGGCGATCCTCGACGGCGAGGCGGTTGCGTTCAACCATGAGGCCGGGACCTATCAGCCGTTCCAGACGCTGATGCGGCGGCGACGGAAGTACCGGGTCCGGGAGGTTGCCGGCGAGATCCCCGCGACCTACCGGGTCTTCGATCTCCTCTACGTTAACGGCGAGTCCTGCCTCTCCCGGAGTTACCCCGACCGGCGGGCGATACTCGAGGCGGTCCTCTCAGGGGACGACCGGATCTCCGTCGCCGACCGCATTGTAACAGGGGATACCGACGGGATCACGGAGTTCTACAGCGCCTGCATTGAACGCGGGCTCGAAGGGATCGTCTGCAAGTCGTGCGCAAAGGACTCGTTTTACCGGGCGGGAGCGCGGGAGTGGCAGTGGATCAAGTGGAAGGGGGACTACGCTCCCGGCCTTGCCGATACGCTCGACCTTGTCATCGTCGGCGCCAGCGCCGGTCGGGGGAAGCGGGCCGGGACCTACGGTTCGGTCCTCTGTGCCGCCTATAACCACGAGGAAGACCTCTTTCAGACGGTCTGCGGCATGGGCACGGGTTTCTCTGACGAAGAACTCGCGGGCCTCCCCCGACGGCTCGCCGGTGCGAGGACGGACCGGCAGCCGGCGCGGGTGATGGTGAACCCGCAGGCGGCACCCGACTTCTGGTTCGTGCCGGCCCGGGTCGTGGAGGTGCTCGGGCTTGAGATCACCGAGAGCCCGGTCCATACCTGCAACTGGGACCCGGAGCGGCGGCGGGGGCTCGCCCTCCGGTTCCCGCGGTTCGTGCGGTGGCGGGACGAGAAGAGCCCGGAACAGGCGACGACGACCACCGAGGTCGCGGCCATGTTCCGCCGGCAGCGGGAGGCGTGACGGTGGAGAATCTTTCGCAGGTGACCAATATAGAGGTCGCGGCGGTCCTCGACGAGGTCGCGGACCTCCTGGAGATCAAAGGCGTCCGGTTCAAGCCGCAGGCATACCGGCGGGCAGCCCGGGCGATCGAGACTCTTCCGGAGGATATCGCCGACGTCGCGCGGGAGGGCGACCTCGATGATATCCCCGGCGTCGGCAAGAGCATCGCCGAAAAGATCCGCGAGATCGTCGAGACTGGCCGCCTCGCTTACCTCGCGTCTCTCCGCGAGGAACTCCCGGAGGGCGTGCAGCACCTGGTCCGGCTTCCCGGGATCGGGCCGAAGAAGGCGGTCTATCTCGCCCGGGAACTCGGGGTCCGGACCGTCGACGACCTGGAGGCGGCGGCAGCGGCCGGCCGGATCCGCGACCTCCCCGGGTTCGGGGAGAAGACCGAGCAGAACATCCTCGAGAGCGTCCGGATGAGCCGGACCGCAAAAGAGCGCCGCCTTCTCGGGTATATCCTGCCCGTCGCCCGCGATATCGAACGGCGTCTTTCGTCGCTCACGTCGGTCCGGCAGGTGAGCCTTGCCGGTTCGATACGGCGCAGGAAGGAGACGGTCGGGGACGTCGACGTCCTCGCGACCTCTTCGCGCCCGGAGGAGGTGATGGAGGTATTTTCCACCCTTCCGGGTATTGAGCGGGTTCTCGCCCGGGGAACGACGAAGACGTCGGTGGTGCTCGCGACCGGGATCCAGGTCGACCTCCGGGTTGTGGAGGACGGGCATTTCGGGGCCGCGCTCCAGTATTTCACGGGTTCAAAGGAGCACAATATTGCTCTCCGGAAACTTGCTGTTGCGCGAAACTGGCGGCTGAACGAGTATGGGCTCGTAGACCTTGCAAGCGGCAGGACGGTCGCGGGCGAGGACGAGGGCGGGGTCTACCGGGCTCTCGGTCTTGCCTGGATCGAGCCGGAACTCCGGGAGGACCGCGGCGAGATCGAGGCCGCACGGACCGGGACCCTGCCCGACCTCGTCGGCTACGACGCGATCCGGGGCGATCTCCACGTCCATACCCGCTGGAGCGAGGGCGCTCACTCCATCGAGGAGATGGCGGAGGCGGCGCGAGCACTCGGCTACAGGTACATCGCCATCTGCGACCATTCAGAGGCCCTCCATATCGCCCGCGGCCTCTCCCCCGGGCGCCTGGCCGACCAGGTGCGCGAGATCGAGCGGATTAACCGGGTGGCCGGCGATGATTTCACCGTCCTCTCCGGCACCGAGTGCAACATCGGCATGGATGGGAAGCCGGACCTCCCGGACAGCGTCCTCGCCGACCTTGACGTTGTGGTGGCGAGCGTTCATTCCGGGTTCAAGCAGACCGAGCGGGAGATGACCGGGCGGGTTATCACGGCGATGCATAACGACCACGTCGACATCATCGGCCACCCGACGGGGCGGATCCTCCTTGAACGCGAGCCCTACCGGATCGATCTATCTGCGGTCTATGATGCCGCAACAAAACTCGGTGTCTTGATGGAGATCAACGCCTTTCCGTCCCGTCTGGACCTCTCCGACGTCAACTGCTTCGCGGCCCGCGAGGCGGGAGTCCGGTTCTCGCTCGGTTCGGACGCCCACAGCCGGGAGAACCTCCGCTACATGGAGTTCGGGGTCGCGACCGCCCGGCGAGGCTGGCTCTCGGCGGACGATATCGTCAATACCCACCCGCTTGCGGGGTTGAGAAGAGTTCTGCGGACATAAGAGTGGGCCGGTGGTCACCGGTTACCCGCTCTCATGCCGCGTTGACGACATCCATGAGGCGGATGTCGAACGTCAGGGGTTTTCCGGCCAGCGGATGGTTTGCGTCCAGCGTCACGGTCGAAGTCGAGACGTCGCTGACGACGACGATTGCCGCCTTGCCGTCCGGCTGCTGGATCTGGAGTTGCTGGCCCGGCTCGGGGTTGATATCTTCGGGGAACTGCTCCCGGTCTACGGTAAGCGTCATGTCTTCACGGTGCGGACCGTATGCCTCTTCCGGGGGGATCGTGGCGGTCTTTGTCTCTCCCGGCGTCATGCCGATCACAGCCTGCTCGAACCCGGAGATAATCTGTCCGTTGCCGATGGTGAACTCCAGAGGCTCTCGTTCGTTGGAACTGTCAAAGACCGTGCCGTCTTCCAGTTTCCCGGTGTAGTGCACCTTGACGGTGTCGCCTTCCTTTACCTGTGCCATACTGCTTCACCGGCGGGGTGGTGATCCTGACTCCTATTTATGCGTGTCGACCGAATCCTGGTTATCGGCGGAGACGGGAACTCCCGGCATTTGAGGGCGAAGATGTCGTTTGCCGTTCTTGCGGGCGGCGTGCAGGATCCCCATCACGCCCCGCACATCGTAGCCCGGGGTCCGGTCGATCGTAAAGTCGTAGTGCTCCCCGATGTAGTCGAGGAGCGCCCTGTTCACCGGCCCCCCGATCGGGGGCATGTGAAGTTCCATCTCGATCCGGCGCACCCCGTCGAGGGCCCCGGGCCGGATGGACCATTCCGCACCCTCGCAGTCGCACTTCAGGAAGTCGCAGCCCCTGGCCGTATCGATGAACTCCTCGAGGGTCCGGGTTTTCACGGCGAGGGTCCGGTTTCCCCAGGCGATCCGCCTTACGCTTCCATCGCCGAGCGCCCCGTCGAACACCGTGACGTCGACGCCGTTTGCTCTGACATTCTCCCGGAGTGCCTCCGTGAGGATTGGTTCGACGGCCAGGACCCGCCGGGATCTCCGGGCGGCCCGAATGCAGAACGCACCGACGTTCGCCCCAATATCGAGGACTCTCTCGTCCGGCCGGATGTCGTCGATGCGGTATTCGCCGACGACGTAGACGGCATCGGCCGAATCCGGCATCCTCCTGAAGGTTATGTCGTCGTAAGCGACGACCGATGTAACATCCTTTCGGGCCATTGCATCAGGTAGCGTTTGGTCCCTTGCCTATATGGGCGTTCCTCCCCGGGATTGCCATGGTGCTCCCCTGCCCGGCCCCGCACGGAAGGTCCGAATCCATGCTCTCCTATTATCCTTTTCGCGTGCCCATTTTACCATGAAACAGGTATAAATCAAATTTGATCGCTGTCAAACGACGTTTGCTTTTGATAACCGCTTAAGTCAGTATAAATTATTATCTCTCACGCATTGATGCTTCAGGACGAAGGCAGGCAGAAGGCCCACGACACCTGTAACCGTTTTTCGAAACTATCTGTGTGAGATGATCGTCGCAAAAAAGCTCTCCGGGCGCGGTCCATGCCTGCCCGCATTGCAGGCTCGTCGTGGACCGCGACCCGAACGCAGCAATCGGTCTACGGGACTGCAATTCAGAGGGAGGGTGTCCCCGGGGACGACCTCGAAGGAGCAGTCACATGGACTTCACGGTCTCGCGTCTCCTAACTTCAGATCGGGTTTCCAGGAGGGCGTGACGCGTCGTCTGGTCACCCGTCAACGCCCTCTGGATGCAGGGTCGGCAGCACAGGTTGTCTGAACCCGGTCAGAGGCTTACAGCACACCATGGTATTCGTATCTCTTGTGGGTGATATGAGTTTATTGGGCAGGTCTTACCGGGAGGATGCACTTGGTGATGAGACTTTCGGGAGATTCAGTGATTGCATCTCGTATCCGTTGACGCCACCACCCCCTTCGATGACAAAATACGTATTCTAGGATATAATCCTTTCTCCTATGGGAGGGGGCGGTGCCGGTATGCCGGGAAACCCCCCATACTTCCGGGCTGCCGTGAAGCACCCCCGTCAACCTTTACCAAATGAATTCCAGATTTCGTGTAAAAGCGTTCCGAATAAGCCGGAGTGTGGTTCAGCGGCCTTTCTCTTCACGTTGCCCGATAAAAGAGGTGCTCCGGAATGGAGCCAGCCCGCATGCTCTTACTTACCGCCTGTCCCAAGATACGTTGCTCCCCGGCGCTCCGATGATCTCGATCGGCTGGGTCAGTCGGACCCTTGCGATGGTTTTCCCTTTCATTCCCTCAATGACCTGGTCGGCGAGGTCGAGGGGGAGATCGACCGTGGAGTATGTCTCGTAGATATTGATTGCTCCGATTGCGGTCCCGGGAATCCCGGTCTCGCCTGCGAGTGCTCCGACAATATCTTTGGGCCGGATCTGGTGCTCTTTTCCGACCGGGATCTTGAGGAGAGCCAACCCCTGAGCCGGTCCGATCTCCTGCGGCAGGACCTGGTTCCTGTCGCCCGGACTGCTCCCGGCAAGCTCCATCTTCAGGAGGGCCGCGGCAACCTCAAGTGAGGTGTAGTCTTCGGATATCTGGTCGACGAGGTTCATGTAGTGTTCAAGGTCGCCCTCCTCTATGATGTGCTGTACCCGGTCGATGAGTTTCCGTGTCCGGCTCTCCTCAACATCTCCCTGTGTTGGGAGCGGGATGCGGGCGATCTTGATCCGGGTGTAGTCCTGGATCGTCCGGAGTTTGAAATACTCTTTCGGGCCCACGAACGTGACGGCCCGTCCGGTGCGGCCGGCACGCGCTGTCCGGCCGATCCGGTGGATGTAATATTCGATGTCCTGCGGGACGTCGTAGTTGATGACCAGGTCGACGTCCTCTACATCGATGCCCCGCGCGGCGACGTCCGTGGCGACGAGAATGTCGATCGTCCCCGCACGGAACTTTGCCATCACCCGGTCCCGGAGGGTCTGTTTCATGTCCCCGTGGAGTCCTTCGGCGAAGTAGCCGCGGGCCTGGAGGTGCGTGGTCAGTTCGTCGACGCCCTTTTTGGTGTTTGAGAAGACGAGGGTCAATTCCGGGTCGTACATATCGAGCAGACGGGTGAGGACTTCGAGTTTGTCTCTATTCCGCACCTCAATGTAGAGTTGCTCGATCTGCGGGACGGTCACCTCGCGCCGTGCGACAGAGATGAACTCGGGGTTCTTCTGGAACTTCTTCGAGATATCGAGGATGGGTTTCGGGAGGGTGGCCGAGAAGAGAACCGTCTGGCGGTCTTTTGGTGTTTCGTCCAGGATCTTCTCGATATCTTCACGAAATCCCATATCCAGCATCTGGTCGGCTTCGTCGAGGACGACCAGGCCTACCCGGGCAAACGAGAGCGTCCCGCGGTCGAGGTGGTCGAGCACCCGGCCGGGGGTCCCGACAACGATCTGGACGCCGCGTTGCAATGCCTTGAACTGCCGGTCTATCGGCTGGCCACCGTAGATCGGGGTGGTGCTGATGCCCTTGTGGTATTTTGCCAGGCGGGAGAACTCTTCGGCGGTCTGAATGGCGAGTTCTCGGGTGGGAGAGAGGACAAGAACCTGTGTCGCCCGGCTGTCGGGGTCGACGCGCTCAATTGCCGGGATGCCGAACGCTGCCGTCTTTCCTGTCCCGGTCTGGGCCTGGCCGGTCACGTCGCGGCCTTTGAGTATCATTGGTATTGTGCGTACCTGGATCGGCGTGGGCTCCTCAAAGCCCAGGTCTTCTATCGCCTGGAGTGTCTTTTGCGAGATATTGAAATCCTGAAAGGTAACGTTATTTTCCATTCTTTCATATCTTGGTGTTTATGTATCTTTATCTTGTGGGGGTGACGGGGGCGCGCAGCAGATCTCAGTAGCGTGAGGATGAAGAATACAGGGCGTGTGTCCGTGTATCGTATCGCGTGTGGTGCCTTCCTGAAAGATATATCACTTCTGCGAAGCAAACCTCCTGGAATGGATGTCAAAAACCCTCCGCCGGTGAGCGCCGCGAGGGTTCGGGAGGTCTACCGCCGCTACTCCGTCGGTCGCCCGGATCTCTGCGACGTCATCCTGCCGGAACTCCTGCCTCACGACGTTTGCAGCGCATACTGCAGGCCGCCCGACCGCATACGGGTGCTCTTCGTCGCCGAATCCCCACCCTGGTCTGCCGGGCGGCGCGAGGTTGCCGCACCTTCCGACTGTCTGAATCCCGACTACCCCTACTTCTGGAACGGCCGCTACGACGTGCGACATCGCGGGGGACGCGCTCCGCTCTCCCTCGGGTTTGCGGAAAATTTGTTTCTGCTGCTCGGGCTTAACGGCGAATCGCGCCGGGAAAACCTTGATCTCTTCACCGGGAACGGCTTCTTCCTTGTCGATACCGTCAAGTGCGTCTTCCGGAAGAACCGGAGGGCGGCCGTTCCCGGAGGCCTCGTCCGGTTGAGCGCGCGGGAAATTCTCGGACGGGAGATCGCCGGTCTCGCCCCCGGATACGTCGTCGCCCTCGGAAGTACGGCATTCGCCGGGCTTCGCGAGATCGAGCCCTATGCGAATGCCCTCGCCGGTGTCAGGACGATTACAGAGATCTCCGGAGACCTCCGGGAGGTCCTCTTCGAGGAGAATCACCTTCTCTGTCTGCCCTATCCCGGCTGGCGCAACCGGGGCCGGATGGATCTTATCGAGGCGGGATTTTCAGCCGTCCGGGACCTTGCGGCCTGACCGCCTCACCGGAACGTCTTTTTCCCCTCTTCGTACATCCTCTCCTTCTGTCGACGGAGTTCTGCGGCCTTCTTCTGCTCGTCGGGGTCTCCTTTCTCCTCGATCTTGATCTTCTGCGCTTCTTCCATCAGGTCGCTGCGACTCCGGTACCCGGACGGCCTCATCTTCTCCCTGTCCTCCCGGTACTCTTCCTCAATCTGTTGCCGGTGCTCCTGTGCGACGGATTGGCCGGCCGGTCCGCCCACTGGAATCTCCTCGCCGCGGGCCTCGGCGGCTTTCTTCAGCCGCACCTCGAGAGTCCCGTTTTTAAACGTGGCGCCCGCCCCTTCGTCCTTGACATCGGTTGGGAGAGAGACCGTCCGGGAGAGAGAACCGATCCTCCGCTCCCGCATATGGTATCCTGTCTGCTCCTTTTCGCTTGCCTCCTCCCGCCGGGCGGCGATCCGGAGCGTCCGCGGGTCAAGGAGCCGGACGGTTATGTCTCCTCTCTCAACGCCGGGGAGGTCGGCAACGACCACGACGTCGGTGTCGTGTTCGAGGACGTCGACCATCGTCCCGGCCCCGCCGGGGAGAGGTGGCTGCTGCGCGGTTCGTGAAAGGTTCTCCATCATCTCGGTGAACTGCCTCTGCATACCCGAGAGCATATCTTCAAACTCGCTCCATGGTTCGCGTGCCGATCTTCTCCACGCCATGATAGTTCTTCTCCTGCCTGCTGGCGGTCTTCTGATTGCAGACACTTCGTATATATGTTCCTGTGCGGGGTGTGGGGCGGCCGGATTGAACGCGTCTCCCTTCAAAAGACTGATCCGGAGTATGGGTGATGCCTATGGGGAACGTGAAGGAAAATTCATGCCCATGGCTTCTGCAGCCCTGTATCCCCTGAAGTACGACCCGGAACTTCCTGGGCGGGCGCCGTGAAGATGAGGGAACCGGCGAGTGGACAGAAGATGTTCATATAGGCAGTCTTCGCGTTTCTCTTCCTGCCAGATACACCTGCATGTGCCGCCTGATCCGGCAGATCTTACCGAGTTCTCGTCGGTCGAACCTGTGCCCGGGGATGAATTCATATACTCGATATGTGAATATATATTCATATTTGTGGTGTATCGATGAGAAGGGACTGTTTATGTCTATCGGAGAAGACCGAAAGGACCTGCGCTCACGCCGTTGCGGACGTCGGGACGGCAACTCTGCAAACGAAGAGATGAGCCCTGCACCGGAAGCCCGGAAATTGGGCGGGATATTCAAACCGCCGAATACAGCCGGGGCGAAGACATTGCGAGTCATATCTCCCCCGGAGGCACACGCCTGCGATACCGGTGTCATTGTGTCAACGAGACCGCCGGCAGCATTTCATCGACTACGGCCGTTGCCCGGTGTACTCCCGGTCGACCGCCGCCGCGGGGAAAGATCGCCCGGGTATTCTTTAACCAGCGAACACGTCGGCTCGTTGCTGTCGCAGGATATCAAACACATCGGATACGGGCCGGAGTAAAACAATGGCCCATAATCATTCATCACCGGATGATGAAGCGGAGAAAACCGCCTGCCGGTGCGGCTGCCGCCCGGATTCGTCGGAGCAACCCCCCGAATCTGATCCGGCAGCAGCTTCCGATTGTTCTCTGCCGGAAGACTCCACGGCGACCGCCGGGGCGGGTTGCGACTGCTGCCCGGACGAAGAGCCCGCACAACCTGCGTCCGCCGAGCCCGTTTGTGACTGCTGCCATGAGGGTGACATGCACCGACACGCGGGTCCCGGGGCGGCAGCCGCTGCCGATGCTCTGACCGACACATTCGCCGTGGACGGTCTTGATTGCGCCGATTGCGCCGCTACGCTCGAAAAGGGCATTGGAAGACTCAACGGCGTCATCGATGCAGACGTCAACTTTGCTACGGCAAAGATGAAAGTGACCTACGACCGGGTGCGGATCCGGCCGGAGCAGATCGAGAAGGCGGTCGGCGGTTTCGGCTACCGGGCCACGCTCCTTTCCGCAGACGCCGGCCATCCGGAGGTCCGGCGTTCGGTGTTCCGGCTCTCCGGCCTCGACTGCGCCGACTGCGCAGCCAACCTGGAGAGACGGGTCGGCGCGCTGGAGGGAGTACGCTCGGTGCAGGTCAATTTTGCCGCCAGCAAAATGACGGTGGAGCACACCGCTCCCTTTGCCGAGATCCTGAAGACGGTGGGGCAGGCCGGGTATAAAGCCGAACGCGAAGAAGCGGGTCGGCACCGCCCGGAAACCGGGATCTCGTGGTGGGCCCACCGGCGCACCCAGGCAACCGTCGCCTCCGGCATCATACTGGCGGTGGCCGGTGCCCTGGACCTGCTGGGTTTCAGCGACCCCATCGTGATCCCGCTGTACGCCGCGGCTACGATTGTCGGCGGTTACAGCACGGCAAAACGGGGACTGTACGGCCTGCGTTCCCTCACCTTCGACATGAACCTTCTCATGACCGTCGCCATCATCGGGGCGGCGGCCATTGGGGAGTGGAGCGAAGGGGCAACCGTTGCCTTTCTCTTCTCTCTCGGCAACACCCTCCAGACCTATACGATGGATAAGACCCGGCAGTCTATCCGGACGCTGATGGATCTGGCCCCGCCCGACGCTCTGGTGCGGCGCAACGGGGTGGAGCAGAGGCTGCCGGTGGAGGAGGTTGCCGTCGGCGACCTGATCATCGTCAAACCCGGAGAGCGAATTGCGATGGACGGCACGGTGAGGAGCGGTATGTCGGCCGTCAACCAGGCGATGATCACCGGGGAGTCGCTCCCGGTGGAGAAGGCAGCCGGCGATGCGGTGTATGCCGGGACCGTCAATGAACACGGCGCTCTGGAGGTTGAGGTCACCCGGGTCGCCGCAGATTCGACGCTGGCGAAGATTATGCACCTTGTGGAGGAGGCCCAGGCCCAGAGAGCGCCTTCGCAGCAGTTTGTCGATCTCTTCGCCAGGTACTATACCCCGGCGGTCCTGCTTGCCGCTGCCGGAACCATGGTCCTCCCCTGGCTGCTGTTCGGTCAGGACTTTGCGTACTGGTTCTACACCGGGCTCGTGCTGCTGGTCATCTCCTGCCCGTGCGCCCTGGTCATCTCGACGCCGGTGTCCATCGTGTCGGCGATCGGCAACGCATCCCGTAACGGCGTCCTCATCAAAGGCGGCGCTTACCTCGAGCAGATGGGCGCCATTCAGGCCATTGCTCTTGATAAAACCGGCACCCTGACCCACGGCCGCCCGGTTGTTACGGATGTCCTGCCGCTGGGTGAACATACCGAGCAGGACTTCCTGGCCATGGCGGCGGCCGTCGAAAAATGGTCGGAACACCCCCTGGCCGTGGCCATCGTCGAAAAGGCCGGGAGTTTACCCCTGCAGCCGGCAGTGAATTTCAAGGCTCTGGTCGGTCGCGGCGCCCGGGCTGACGTCGACGGGCAGACGGTCTATATCGGGAATCTGCGTCTCTTCGAGGACCTGGGTTTGAACCCGGCGCAATATATGAACAGGGTGACCGGGCTGGAAGAGCAGGGCAAGACGGTCATGCTGGTCGGCTCCGGGGGTGCAATCTTCGGCATGATTGCAGTGGCCGACACGCTGCGCGGCAGCGGCAGGGATGCCGTCCGGGCCCTTCGCCGGGTCGGCATGAAGCACATCGCCATGCTGACCGGCGACAATCGCCGGGTGGCCGGCGCCATAGCAAAAGACCTCGGCCTTGATGCCTACTACAGCGACCTGCTGCCGCAGGACAAAGTGGCTGCCGTGCAGAAACTGACGAAAGAGTTCGGCACCGTCGTGATGGTGGGGGACGGCGTCAACGACGCCCCGGCGCTGGCAGCCGCCAACGTCGGTGTTGCGATGGGTGTGGCCGGCTCGGATACGGCGCTGGAAACGGCCGATATCGCCCTGATGTCCAACGATCTGGGGAAGCTGGCCTATGTGATCGACCTGAGCCGCAGGACGGTGACCGTTATCAAGCAGAACATCGGTTTTGCCATCATGGTCAAACTGGTATTCGTTGCCCTGACGTTTCTCGGGTTCGTCGATCTCTGGCTGGCGGTGCTTGCCGACATGGGGTCGTCGCTTCTCGTTACCTTGAATGGCATGCGTTTGATGCAGGGGGTAAGCCGATCAACTACATAGAGACTGACGCGCTGCAAACAGGTCAGTTTTGATTTTTTTTTTCTTGCTGGACGGGCTAGGGCCGCTCCGGCGAATCTCTTGTTATTTTTGTCGGACGTGGTCGAGCCCATGCTGCAGCAGAACGGCGATAGTCTCGTCGTTCAGCGAATACTTGGCCATGGTCCCTTCTCTGCGATACTTGACCAGGCGGGCCCCGCGCAGAAGACGGAGCTGATGCGATACCGCCGATTGCGCCATCTGCACCACCGCTGCAATATCGCAGACACACAACTCGCGCTTAGAGAGAGCGTATAATATCTTAAACCGGGTCACATCGCCCAGAAGCCGGAATATTTCTGTCGCATGCTGAATGTCTTCCTCCGGCGCCATCTCTTTTTTTGCCTGACATATCGTTTGAGGATGCTCGCACACCTCTTCGCACATATCAAAATCGCAGGGGGACTCTTTCATTACACCACCTGAATATGTGGTCGTATAAAATATATCCTTTCTCCGCAGATACGCTGAACCACAACCCGCAATCTCATCGGTCGTTCTTTCGTTCGGGATGATAACGAGTGATATTGGTTGTTTGAGGGAACTTTCAGAATGATTGCGGCAAAATTTTCTCCTTTCCCCGGAACTATTTCTCTTTATGATCAATATGCCAAGGTATGAGAGATGTGGGGTGTAGCGGCTTGTCTCCTGCACCATACACTGACTGCGGGGCGATGGAGCCCTCCCGGAGGTCCCGTGCCGACCATTTTTCCGAGTCGGTCATCCGTGAGATGACGCGGCTTGCGATAGCGAATAACGCCATCAACCTTGCCCAGGGATTTCCCGATTTTCCGTGCCCGCGGGAACTCAAGGATGCGGCCTGTGCGGCGCTTCATGCCGATGTGAACCAGTATGCGATCACCTGGGGGGACAGGTCCCTTCGGGAAGCTCTTTCCCGGAACGTGGAGGCGTACAATCGGATGCAGTTCGATCCGGAGACCGAGATCACCGTGACGTGCGGCTCAACGGAGGCCATGATGGCCTCCCTCCTTGCCCTGATCTCGCCGGGCGACGAGGCGGTCATCTTCGAGCCGTTCTACGAGAATTACGGGCCTGATTCCGTCATCTCCGGGGCCGTACCCCGGTTCATCCGGCTGAAGGCCGATTTCTCTCTCGACGAGGAGGCCCTGAAATCCGCGTTTACCAAGAAGACCCGGGTCCTCATCCTCAATACCCCGAACAACCCGACCGGGAAGGTCTTTTCCGGGCAGGAGCTGCGGCTCCTTGCCGATCTCTGCGTCGAGAACGATGTCGTCGCGATCACGGACGAGATCTACGAACACATCCTCTATGGCGGGCGCAAGCATATCTCGATCGGCTCGCTTCCCGGGATGGAGGAGCGAACGGTCACGATCGGGAGTTTCTCGAAAACCTACAGCGTTACGGGCTGGCGGGTCGGGTATGCCCTGGCCCACCGGGACCTGACGGCCCGGATCCGGAAGATCCATGACTTCCTGACCGTGGGAGCCCCGGCTCCCCTCCAGCGTGCCTGTGTTGCAGCGCTGGATCTCCCTCCCTCGTATTACCGGGACCTTGCGGCTCTCTATGACCGGAAACGAAAGATCCTCTTTTCGGGCCTGACAAAAGCCGGTCTCCGGTGCCGTCTCCCGGAAGGGGCCTACTACATCTTCGCCGACATCTCGGAGTTCGGGATGAACGATACGGAGTTTGCCCGGCACCTCGTCGAGAATGTCGGTGTTGCAGCGGTTCCGGGGAGTTCGTTCTTCCGAGACGGCGGGGAGAACCGGGTCCGGTTCACCTTCTCAAAGAAGGATGAGACCCTCCTGGAGGCCACCCGCAGATTGGAGCAACTGAATTGACCTTTGTGGGTCCTGAATGACTGAGAAGACGTACTGGGACAAAAGGCCCCCGGCGGATCTACGGGAGGCCCCCGCTTCATCCCCGTTCACGGCGCATGACTTTGGGGTCATACCGGGGGATAACGGGTTCCCCGTTTTTAAGCCTGCAAGGACGGAGCCGAGCAGGATGACCAATCAATGATTCCGTCTTTGATCCAGCTCATCCTCGCGTTCATCATTGCAACCGGTATCGGCGGGGTCTCCGCGATCCTCGGTCTCGGCGGAGGTTTCCTCGCCGTCCCGACCCTCACGCTCCTCTTCGGCCTTGACCTGAAGACTGCAATCGGGACGAGCCTTGCCGTGGCCCCCTTTACCGCGCTATCGGGGGGCATCGTCTACGGGCGGCAGGGGAGACTGTGCTGGAAGACGATTGCTGTTGCGGCAGTCCCCTGCATGGCGGGAAGCCTCATCGGGGCTTTTCTGACGGGTTTCGTCTCCGACGGCACCCTTACCCTTCTCTTCGGAGCCGTTATGCTGATCCTTGCGGCCCAGATGGTCCTTCCCGGCCTCTCCCTCGTCCCGGCGATCGTGAAGGGCCCTTCCTTCTGCCAGGCGTATTCTTCGGATACCGAGGAACTCCCGGAGGTCAGGATGTATTACCTCCACCTCGGTATATGGGGGCTCGTGGCCGGGGCCATGAGCGGGGCAACCGGCCTTTCTTCGGGGATTGCAATGGTCTCCGCCATGATCTCGGGGGGGCTCCCGGTCCACGCCGCGGTCGGGACCTCAATGGCGATCATCTTCGCGACCTCGTCGACCGGGGCCCTGGCCCATATCGTGCAGGGGAACTACTCGCTGCAGTATTTTGTATCGTACGCGATCGGGGTCTCGCTCGGGGCGTTCGCCGGGGCGCAGGTTGCGGCAAGGATACCGGCCCGGACAATCCAGCTTGTCTTCGGCTTTTTGATCGCAGCGATCGGGATCTTCATGATGATCTGAAGTTTGCAATAAATTTTGCTTCAAGTGGATGTCTGTTCATTCCGGGGCTGGTTTCACCCTGCTCTGAAGAGACGCCTCATCGGGAGGTAATCGTTCGTTCATGTCTGGGAGCCGCTTCATTCTTCAAAAGACTGATACGGGGTGAGCGTCATACTAACCAGCATACAGATGCGGTCGGGTGAAATAGCAGGACGTAGATTAACCAGGACAGCACGGGAGACAATCGTTGCGAAATTCACCCAAAACGATGCCGAATGGATCGCGATCTTCGGCTCCTACGCACGCGGATCCGCCGGCCCGGCGAGCGACATCGACATCCTGGTCAGATTCGCCCGCAAAAAGAGCCTTTTCTCGCTTGTGCGGATCGAGGACGAACTCGCCCGGTCTCTCCGCATGAAGGTGGACCTCGTCACCGAAAACGCCGTGAGCCCCTACCTCGCCGATGCGATATACCGTGATGCTGTGGTGATCTATGACGCCGGAGGACCTCGCGTATCTTCACCACATCCTTGATGCCATCATAAGCATCGAGGAATTCTCCGAAAACATCATATCGGCGGAAGATCTTCGGAACCGCCGGCTGGAACGCGCCGGGATCGAACGTATGCTGACCATTATCGGCGAGGCGGCAAAGATGGTCTCTCCGGAGTTACGTAGAGAGCACCCGGAGATCCCCACCCACCTATTGCTTAACAGGGACATTGCTGCAGGCCGAAAGCCCGGCGTCAACCTCCTTGGAGAAGATGGTCCTGCATCGGCCCTTTTAGTTGAAGATGGAATTATGCCAGCCCCGCACCCGTGCAGGATAATCCCTCTTTGTCGCCTCCAGCGACCTGGTCACCCACCACCATCATCCCAGTCTTCCGTGGGAGCCCGACGAGGCTCATGAACAGGATCGAAAAGAATATTTTTGTATTCGATCGAATACATTTTTTATCCTGTTGAATACATTATATATTCATGATTGAGGCGCTCATCCCTTCGAAGGTCCGGGTGAAACTCCTCACCCTGTTTCTGCTCAACCCGGAGAGCGAGTTTTACGTTCGCGAAATTGTCCGCATGACCGGTGAGAACATCACCGGAGTGCGCCGCGAGCTTGCGAATCTGGAATCGTTCGGGCTTCTGGTCGGGAAGAAAAGGGGAAATCAGCAGTATTTCACCGTCAACCGTGATTTTTTCCTCTATACTGACCTCCAGCGACTCGTGCTCAAGACGGAGGGAGTTGCACGAGTCATCCGGGAGAACCTCTCGCTCCTGCAGAATATCGAGTGTATGTTCATCTATGGATCGTTTGCTAAAGGGACCGCTGGAGGAAAGAGCGACATCGACCTCTTCATCGTCGGCGACGTGGATGAGAAGGCACTGATCCCCCTCGTAAACACGAGCGAACGTGCAATCAGCCGGGAGATCAACTACACGCTCATGCAGGGCAGCGAGTTTGCCCGACGACGGGAAACCGGAGATCCTTTCGTAAAGAATGTAATGAGCGAGAGAAAGATCATGATCGTTGGAACCTGTGATGCTTGAAGATCTTGAGAGGCAGGGGTTGATCAAGCGGCTCCCGCCCGACCGGAAGAAAGTGGACGACGCAATGGCCCTTGCCCGCCGGGACATTGAGACCGCCAGGATACTTCTCCCGATTGATTGTGATTGGGCGTATACCATCGCGTATAATGCAGCACTCCAGGCCGGGCGTGCCCTGATGTTTGCAAAAGGGTATCGCCCTGACGGTGCAAATCAGCATATCTCCGTGGTGAAGTTTGCCGGACTTTTCATCGACGAGGACGATGCTCTCGTTTTCGACAGGATGCGTCGCAAACGGCACAGTTCGGTCTATGATGCCGCGGGGACGATCTCCGGGGCCGAGGCCGAATTTGCGGTGAATTCAGCTGTGGCTCTGATCCAGAAGGTCGAGACGCTCCTCAGTTGACGTTCACGACGTTCCCCGGCCGCCCCGTTCCCTACTCCCGGTACCTCCTGCATCCACACGAGAACTCCGCGATAAACTCATTCTCCCCCGACGCCAGCACCTCCTCCGGCGTCCCCTCGAGGACGACTCTCCCCTCTTCCATGACGCAGGTTCGGTCGCCGAGTTCGAGGGCGTCGCGGAGCGCGTGGGTGACGAGGATGCAGGGAATGTCAGCGGCCCGGATGGTTTCCCGGAGTTCGCGGCGCATCTCTCCCTGGGCTCGAACATCGACCGCGGCGAGCGGCTCGTCCAGGAGGAGGAGGCCGGGCTTTACCGCGAGCGCCCGGGCGAGAGCCACCCGCTGGCGCTGCCCGCCGGAGAGCCGGCCGACGTTGACGCCCGCGAGATCGGAGAGGTGCATGCGTTCGAGTTCCCCGGCGACGCGGGCGGCGATCTCGCCGGCCGGGACCTTCCGGCACCGGAGGCCGAAGGCGACGTTCTCGAAGACCGAGAGGTGCGGGAAGAGTGCGTAGGACTGGAAGAGGTGACCGATGTTCCGGTCTTCGACAGGGACGTCGAGGCGCAGGCGGTCCGAGTAGAGCACCCGGCCCGCAAGGGCGATCTCGCCGTGGTCCGGGACGAGCAGCCCTGAGGCCAGGTTGAGCACGGTCGATTTTCCGGCTCCGTTCTCCCCGATCAGGACGAGGGTCTCCCCCGGTCCGACCGAGAGGGAGACGTCGAGTTCGAAGTCCCGCAACTGTTTTGCGGCATGTATGGTAAGCATCAGGCACTCCTCCGGGTGGTGTGTTTAACAGTCAGGATCACGGCGAACGATATGACCACGAGGACGATCGCGATGCTGATCGCCTCGTCGAGGTTTCCCTGCATCGTCGTGTAGATCGCAAGCGGCATCGTCTGGGTCCGGCCCTGGAGGTTCCCGGCGAACATGATCGTCGCGCCGAACTCGCCGAGCGCCCGGGCAAACGAGAGGATCGCCCCCGATACGAGCCCGCTCCGTGCAAGGGGGATCGAGACGCGGAGGAGGACGGCGAGCCTCGACGCCCCGAGCGTCCGGGCCGCGTCCTCGTAGAGCGGGTCGACCGCCTCGAAACTCGCCCGCGCCTGCCGGATGTAGAACGGCGAGGCGACGAAGACCTGTGCGAGGATCACCGCGACCGTCGTGAACGCGACGGTTATGCCGAACCCGTCGAGGAACTCCCCGACGACGCCCCGGCGGCCGAAGGCCATGAGGAGAGCGATGCCCGCAACCGCGGGCGGGAGGACGATCGGAAGGTCCGTAAGGGTGTCGACGATCGCCCGGCCGCGGTAGCGCACCCTTGCGTTCACGTACGAGAGCGGCGTCCCCAGGAGGACGACGATTGCGGTGCTTGCCGAGGCGGTGAGAAGGGAGAGCCGGAGGGCGTCGAGGACCACCGGCTGCTGCAGCGACCAGAAGAACGCCTCGGGGGTGATCCGCAGGAAGAGCGAGGCTACCGGGATCGTCACGAAGAGGAGGAAACCCGCGATGAGGCAGAAGACAAGGAGGGAGAGGACGGCCTCCCAGGGCCTTGCGGCCCTATTGAACGGGGTCGAATCCATAGGATTCCAGGACGGCGCTGCCGGTCGGGCCGCGGACGAACGCTATGAATGCGGCCGCTTCGGCCCTCTGCTCCGAGGACGCGAGTATTCCGAGCGGGTACTCCGCGACGACGTTGTACTCCGCCGGAACCTCGATCTGGCGGACCCGAGAGCGATCATCGAGCCGGACGTCCGATTTGTAGACAAACGCCGCGTCCGCCTCGCCGAGCGTCAGCTTCGGCATCACCGTCGAGACTGCGGTTTCTTCGGAGACGACGTTTTCCATCACGGCGTCCCGGTACGCCGTGCCGTAGGCGGGGTCGGCCGCCATTGCATCAAGCACCTGCCTGGTGTAGGCCCCGAACGGGACGTCCTTCGTTCCGATGACGACCCTGACGCCCGGCCGGGCGAGACCGGCGAGATTCGTGACACTCGCCGGGTTTTCGGCGGGAACGATCACGGCAAGCGAGTTCTCGAGGAAGACCGCGACCGTGTCGTTCTCCATGAACCCACCCTCCTGCAGGGCCTCCATCTGCTTTTCATTCGCCGAGACGAAGACGTCGGGCAAAGCTCCCTGCTCGATCTGGGTGCGGAGCGCCTGGGAGCCGTCGAAGACAAAGTCCACGACGACGTCCGGGTTCTCCGCCGTGTAGGCCTCTTTGATCTCGGAGAAGGCCCCCGTGAGCGATGCCGCGGCAAAGACCGTCAGCGTCGTCTGCTGTGCGGTCGGCTGCGTGGTGCCGGTGCATCCTGCGACGGCGAGCGTTGCGGCGATGAGGAGAAGCGGCACCAGCAGTGTAACGGTATCATGAGATCTCATCGTGTGCCTCGAATGTACGCCGGATTATCGGTATACGTCGAAGTTGCCTGGACCGACTGCGGCTTCGGAGACGGCGCCTCACCGGGCGGCCGTCTTCCTCGAAAGCCTCACGCAAACCTCGTTCTTCCCGCGCGGCTCGCTCTCCACGGCATACCCTCTCCGTTGCGCTTCCACCTCGATCCAGGGGGGCACGTGGTCGCAGACCACCTCCAGCGCATCGAAACCGGCCCGGCAGATGAACTCCTGGAGGACCTGCTTGCTGCTGACAAAGGGTGTCTTTCCCTGGACCTCCTTGATCGAGACGAAGAATCTGCCGGGCGAGACCTCGACGGGCACGGGGATCTCCACGGTCTCCGCTGCCGCTGCGCTCTCCGCCTCCTCCTCGCCCTTCAGCACGCCGTCGAGAAACTCGACGGGTCTGCCGGGGACCTCCCATACGCTGCACCCTGCCTTCTCGAGTTCGAAGTAGACGGCGCCGCTCGCAGACTCCGCGACGAAGACCTTGCAGGGGCCGAGGAACTGGAGGAGTTCGCTCATCCTCGATCGCAGTTCCGCGAGCCCTCGGCTCCGGTTGAATGCGAGTTCCATCTCGCGCTCGGCCGTAAAGGAGGGTCCGCACCTCCTGTACACGACGACCTTTCCGGGTTCGGTGAACCTGCCGGAGAAACCGTCCGCATCCAAGAGCACTGCGATCTCTCCGACACCGCCGTGACCTTCGCACCTTTTGCACATCTAGATCACCAGGCGTTCCACGACGTTGCCGCCCTCGATATGCTCATCCAGGATCTCCTCGACGTCGTCGGGCGTGACCGACCCGTACCAGACGTTATCGGGGTAGACCACGACGATCGGCCCCTTCTCGCAGATGCCGAAGCAGCCGGTGTTGTTGATGAAGACCTCGCCGCCGAGTTCACGGTCCTCGATCTCTTCCATGAACTTCATCATGACGGTCACGCCGTCCTTGCTGTGGCAGAACCCTTTCTGCTGGCCGTTTGCGCGTGAACTCGTGCAGATGAAGATGTGACGTTCAGGCTTTTGCATTGGATACACCTCTTTCGTTGAGCAACTCTTCTTTCCGCAGTCTGCGGTAGGAACCGTACTTCGCTTCCAGCAGGGTGTTGGTGAATCGGTCGAGAAAGGCGAGGGTGCCCGTGTACCCGACCGAGAGGATCCTCTGCCCCCCGACCCGGTCGTGGACGGGGTAGCCCACCCTGAGTCCGGGGATCCCCTGCCGTTCGGTCAGGTACCGGCCGCCCGAGTGGCCGACGGCAAGGTTCGCCGACGTCCGCACCGCTGCGTCCTCGATCGTCACGAAATCCGCTTCTTCGAAGACGAGCGTTTCTTCCATCGCATCCTCGAGCAGGGGCTGCAGCAACGCGGATAGATCGCTCTCCTGCGTCCCGCTGGCGATGACGGCGGGGATCGAACCGTTCTCCAGACAGAGTTTTGCCAGGGCATAGACCAGTTCGGGTTCGCCGTAGATGACCGGCCGCGCCGCCGCGTTGATCTTGTGGGCGTCGGCCATCGCGTCGCAAAGCCATCCCCGCTCGAGCCTGAGGCTGTCAGGTACGGACTGCCCGCTGAGGTCCTTCAAGGTCCCGATAAACAGGTCCGTGCTGTCGAGGCCGATGGGGAGCGGGAGGTTGATCAGCGGGACACCGAACCGCTCTTCCAGGAAGCGACCGGGGGAGAGGTTGTCCGGGCAGGTGAGGCCGAACTGGATGGTGGCCCGCGCCCCGCTCATGCGTGCGATAGCGGCGGTCGGCGTGCCGCCCGGTGCGATCTTTTTGTACCGTCCCCCGAAGGGGCGGTCCAGCGTCAGGGAGTAGTCGGGCAGCAGTGTGTACTCAAGTCCCATGAGGTCGAGAATGCGTTTTATCTCCCTGATGTCGGCCGGACTGATGTTGGGGACGATGATGTTGATCCCCTGGTGGCGTTCGGTCGGCCGGGCGTAGTGGGCGATGACCGCTCGTGTCGTCGCCCAGAACCCCTCGGTGTGCGTGCCGCCGTAACTCGGCGTGGAGACGGGGATGATCTCGATGCCCCTGATATCTCGGTCCGTTTTGTAGGTCTCGACGAACCTCTTGATGTCGTCGCCCATGGTCTCGGCAAGGCAGCTCGTCAGGATGCCGATGACCTTCGGGCGGTAGACCCGGATCACGTTGTCCAGCGCGATTCTCAGGTTCGCCTCCCCTCCGAAGATCGCCTGCTTCTCGTTCAAGGACGAGGAGGCGATGTCTATCGGTTCGTTGAAGTGCTCGACGTTCGTAAGGCGCATGTAGGTGCTGCACCCCTGTGAACCGTGCACCAGTGCGATGGAGTCTTCGACGCCCCGGAGAGCAATGACGCCGCCAAGGGGCATGCACATGTGGCACTGGTTCTCATTGACCTGTCTTGCCCGTGACGTGACCTCGTGCCCGCTCATCCTTCCGCCTCCTCGAAGGGGTTCTTCTTCACCCGCTCCCAGACCGGGGAGCAGGTGGTGGCGTAGACCTCGCGGGCGAACCTGATCGCCCCGTCGAACCCGGCAAGACCGTCTTTGCGGTCGTGGTTGTGGTCGACGAAGCCTATGCCCAGTTTGTGCGCAAGGAAACGCTCTTTCACGCCGCCGGCCATCATGTCGACACCTTTCTCCAGCAGAAACTTCTCGATCTCGGCGGGGTTGGCGTCGTCGATCACGACCGTCCCCTCGCTGACGATGGCGCCGATCCGTTCGTAGTCTTCCTGCTTGCCGGTCTGCGTGCCGGTGAACATGACCTCCATGCCGAGTTCCTGCAGCTGGCGGATGATGGCGAGCGCCTTGAAAGCGCCGCCCACGTAGATCGCCGCCCGCTTTCCTGCGAGTTTCTCCCGGTACTTCTCGATGACCGGCCTGACCCTCCTCATCTCGCGCTCGATGAGCGCCTCCGTCCGGCGCGCTACCTCCTCGTCTCCGTAGAAACGGGCGATCTTACGCAGGCTTTCCGCGGTGTTCTCCGCGCCGAAGAAGTTCACGTCGATGTACGGGATGCCGTACTCCTTCTCCAGGCTCATCGCCACCCAGTGCATGGAGCCGCTGCACTGCACCAGGTTCAGGCATGCTCCGGGCGCTCTCTTCAGGGCTGCGACGGTCGAGTCCCCGGTGAAGGCCACGTTGATCTCGATGCCTATCTCCCGAAGGTAGCGCTCGACGAGCCACTTCTCGCCGCCCAGATTGTATTCCCCGAGGAAGTTGAGTTCCCGCGTTTTTTCGACCGTTTCCCCATCTTTTGGGCGGATCAACTTCAGCAGGGCTTCTCCTGCCGCCCGGTAGCCGACGATCTTGTTTCCCGATATGAAACCGCTCGACTCCACCGGGATCACGTCGATGCCGTGCCTCTCCGATGCCTCCTTGCAGACGGCGACGATATCGTCGCCGATCAACCCGACGACGCAGGTCGCGTAGACGAACATCGCCGGCGGGTGATACTTCTCGACGATCTCGTCGATACAGGCGACAAGTTTCTTTTCTCCACCAAAGACCACGTCCCTCTCTTTTAAGTCGGTGGAAAAACTCTGCCTGAAGATCTCCGAGCCGCTGGACAGACTGCCGCGGATATCCCACGTGTACGCCGCACACCCGATGGGGCCGTGGACGAGGTGGACCGCATCCGTCACCGGATTTAAGACCACCCTCGCCCCGGAGTATACGCAGGCCCGCTGGCTCACGGCCCCGGCCAGACTGTCGTCAGCGCAGTGAATCCGGCTTTTGTTCTTTCCCGTGGTCATGATGGAGAACTGCCGTTCATCGATGCACGCTGCAGGCTCGGCGGGCACAAAACATTCGTTCTCCATGTCTTCTCACCAATCTTACAGGATCAACTCGTAGTCTTCGTCCAGAGAGTCGCGGTCGCGCCTCTCAAGCAATGCGCTGCTGATCATCTCGATCAGCCGGAGGCACCCCCGGTAACCGACGATCGGCATCAGCGGGTGCACGGCCCGGTCGAATACGGGGAACCCGACCCTGATCAGGGGGATGTCCTCGGCCCGCGCGAGGTACTTGCCGTGCGTGTTGCCGATGAGGAGGTCCACCGGCTCCTCCTTGATCCACTGGTGGAGGTCGAAGAGATCCCCTTCGGCCTTGACCCTGCTTCCTTCTATCCCCGCTTCTTCGAACATCCCGTTGACGGTCTTTTCGAATCTGTTGCCCGGCGTTCCCGTAACGACGTACTTCGGGACCATGCCCATCGTGATGAGGAACTCCGCGAGCGGGATCAGGACATCCGGGTCCCCGTAGAGCGCCACCTTCTTCCCCTCGTACTGGAAGTGGGTGTCGATCAGGGTGTCGACGACCTGTCCCCTCTCGACTTCGAGGGATTCGGGCACGTCGACCCCGAACCCCTCCTTCACCGCCATGATCAGGTCGTCGGTCGCCCTGATCCCGATCGGGACCCTGAGGGGGACGCCGGGCACGCCGCACTTCGACTGAAGGGCCGCCGCCGCCTCGTCGGACGACCAGGCTCCGAGAGAAAAGGTCATCTTCGAGTTGCCCGAGTCCTTGATCGCCTCGATCGTCGCGCCGCCCCGGGGGTACATC
Source organism: Methanoculleus sp. UBA374 (assembly GCA_002508705.1). Classification (GTDB taxonomy): domain Archaea; phylum Halobacteriota; class Methanomicrobia; order Methanomicrobiales; family Methanoculleaceae; genus Methanoculleus; species Methanoculleus palmolei. Next base: position 73,224 of record DAYL01000034.1, read on the forward strand.
TCGTAGGAGCCCCGCAACGGTGCGTCCATCACGCCCGTGGTGTCGGGATACATGATCGAGGGGACGCCCATTTCGGTTACGATCCTTTTTATCTCCCTCATATCCCCGGGGTTGACGAACCCCGGGAATATGTTTGCCTGCTCCTTCTTCGGACCGCCGTCCGACTCAGCAAGGTAGGAGACGATCCCCTTGCACATGTTCGCAAAGCCGGTGATGTGCGAGCCGTGGTAACTCGGCGTGTTGGCGTGGATGACGTACCGGCCTTCGGGGATCTCCGACTGCTTGATGATCGTCGGGATGTCGTCCCCGATGGTCTCGCTGAGGCATGTGGTGTGGACCGCGATGATCTCGGGGTCGTAGATCGCAAAGACGTTCTTTATCGCGGTCTTTAAGTTTGCAGCGCCGCCGAATACGGACGCCCCTTCGGTGAAGGAGCTTGTCGAGGCCATCGCGGGCTCGTGGAAGTGTCTGGACAATACCATCCGATGGTAGGAACAGCACCCCTGCGACCCGTGGCTGTGCGGGAGACAGCCGTGAATGCCGAGGGCTGCATACATCGCGCCGACCGGCTGACACGTCTTTACCGGGTTGATCTTTCCTGTCGTGTGCGCATCTTCGGGAAGCGGCTCTTTTGGTGTGCAGTCAAGCATTGTTTCATCACCTCTGTCAGGTTTTGCTCTGTTTCCAGGGCGCCGTGATCATCTTCCATGCGGGCGTGGAGAGCGAGTGCGCTATATCCTTTGCAAAGGTCACCGCACCCTTAAAGCACGTGTACGGACCGCTGTAGTCGTACGAGTGCATCTGCTTTGAGGGGAGGCCCATCTTGTGCGTGACGTACTTGTCCTTTATGCCGGTGAAGATCAGGTCGGGCTTGAAGATCTCGACCAGCCCTTCGGTCTCGAAGTGGTTGGCGTCGTCGATCATGATGCCGCCGTTCACCATGTCCGGGTACATTCCCTTGTAGTCGTTGAGGATGCCGGACGCGACCAGTTCGTCGTACTTCTCCTTCGACATGTTCAGGTGCAGGTGGGGTGCTCTGTACATCTCGGGGTCCGGTTCGAGGTGGAGCTCGGGGATGTTCTTTGAGTCCGCATCGCTCTTGATGGTCGGTATCACCTCACGCCCCTCGTAGTCGTCGCGGTGAGCGAACTCGTACCCCGCAACCATGACCTCCATGCCGAGATTCCTGAGCAGGAACTGGTAGTGATGGCTGCGCGACCCGCCGACGAAGACAAAGGCGGTCTTGCCCCTGCAGATCTTCTCGTACCGCTCGATCTCCGGCGTGACCGCGGCGAGTTCACGCTCTATGACGAGCTCGGTCCTTGCGATCAGTTCTTCGTCGCCGAAGCACCGTGCGATCTCACGGAGCGTGTCGATCGTCGCATCGATGCCGATGAAGTTCACCTTCAGCCAGGGGATGCCGTACTTCGTCTCCATCATCTCGGCGATGTAGTTGATCGAACGGTGGCACTGGACGAGGTTTAAGTGGGCCTTGTGCATGTTCTTGATGTTTACATAGGCCGAATCGCCGGTGAGTGTCGAGCCTATCGTGTAGCCGATCTCGTTGAGGAGTCTCTCGATCTCCCAGGTATCTCCGCCGATGTTGTACTCGCCGAGTATGTTGAGGACGTATTTCCCGTCAGGTTTCTCGGTGCCGGTTCCGATGATGCGTTCCATAACCTGGTTGTTGGCGATGTGGTGGCCGGCCGACTGGCTGACCCCCTTATAGCCCTCGCAGTTGTAATGGATCACCGGAATACCGTGCCTCTCCTCCGCCGCTTTTGCAATGGCGGCCAGATCGTCGCCGATGAGTCCGATCGGACACGTCGCGCAGATGTTGATGGCCCTCGGGTGGAAGATCGCCACGACCTCGTCGATCATCTTCGCAAGTTTCTTCTCGCCCCCAAAGACGATGTCGCTCTCCTGCATGTCGGTCGAGAAGCACATCGTCGAGTAGATCTGCTCGGGAGGAGTTTTCTCGTCGACCCGTGCTTTGTTCCGCCGTGTCCCCCAGCTGTAGTACGCGCACCCGATCGGGCCGTGGGTGATCGTGAGCATATCCTTGATCGGTCCGACGACCACGCCCTTGCATCCGGCGTAGCAGCATCCGCGCTGCGTTATGATCCCGGGAACCGTTCTGGTATTTGCCTCGATCTGCGGGCAGGAGCCGGCGGATACATCCTTTTTGACGATGTGTTTTTTCCTGTTCTTTTTTACTTTGTCCGGCATCGGTGCCAGTATATCGTCGACGTTTACGTCCGTCATCGTCATGTCTTCTGTCTCCTGTAGTCCTTACCAGATTGCAGCGTCACCGGATTCGCCCGTGCGGACACGGACTGCATCGGCCACAGGCGTCACGAAGATCTTCCCGTCGCCTGCACCGCGCTCCGTGCGGTTTGCCTTGATGATTGCGTCCACGATCCGCGGCACGTCCTCGTCGTAGGCGAGGATGGTGAACAGCCGCCGCGGGAACATTGTTTTGTCGTCGAGGAACGCGACGACCTGTTCTTCGGATTCCTCCCTCTCGATGACGTCGGTAGCGGCCATCCCCATGAGTTTCTCCTTGCAGGGGACGTTAATCTCCTCATGCGGCAGCAATTTTCCTCTGCCCATTGCTTTGACGGCGGTAAAGCCGGCGACGCCCGCCTCGATCAGGGCACGTTTCGTCGCACCGGTCTTTTTCATCCGCACGATGGCCATAATCTCTTTCATCGTTCGGCACCTCCGGTTCAGAGACCTTTCGTCCCCTTTGAGACGGTGTACGCCTCTTCCACGGGACTGATGAAGATCTTCCCGTCGCCGAAGTTGCCGTTAGGGCCGGTTCTGGCGGTCTTGAGGATTATATCCACGATCCTGTCCCTATCCTCGTCCTCTATCGCGACGAGGATGAGGGTTTTGGGGATCTCGTCGTAGTAGACGTCCCCCATCCTGATGCCCTTCTGTTTGCCGCGGCCCACGACGTCGACGACCGTTGCGGCATTGAATCCTCCTGCCGACAGGTTTTCGAGGACTTCGTCCTTCTTTTCAGGCCTGACTATCGCTCGTACAAACTGCATGCGCTTCACTCTCTGTCTGGTTGTTACAGGCCCAGGAACCCGTGCTCCATCATTAGTTCTTCAAGCCGGTCCTGCGTCATGGGCTCGGGAATGACAAACATCTTGTTGTTGTCGATGGCCCGGGCAAGGTTCCGGTACTCGTTCGCCTGGTTGGACTCGGGGTCGAAGTCGACGACCGTCTTTTTGTTGATCTCGGCACGTTGCACCAGGTTGTCGCGCGGGACGAAGTAGATCAACTGTGACCCGAGTTCCTTGGCGAACGCCTGCAGGAGTTCGAGTTCGTTGTCCACTTTTCGGCTGTTGCAGATGATGCCGCCGAGCCTGACGCCGCCGGTCTGGGCATACTTCCGAATGCCTTTGGAGATGTTGTTTGCGGCATAGAGAGCCATCAGTTCGCCCGAGGCAACGATGTAGATCTCCTGTGCCTTTCCTTCCCGGATCGGCATGGCGAAACCGCCGCAGACGACGTCGCCGAGCACGTCATAGAAGACGTAGTCGAGGTTGTCGGTGTATGCTCCGAGAGACTCGAGGAGGTTGATGGACGTGATGATCCCCCTGCCGGCGCAGCCGACCCCGGGTTCGGGGCCGCCCGATTCGACACAGCGGGTGTTCCCGAATCCGGATTTGAGGATCTCCTCGAGATCGATGTCGTCGCCTTCGTCCCGGAGGGTATCGAGAACCGTCTTCTGGCACAATCCGTGGAGCAGGAGCCGGGTAGAGTCGGCCTTCGGGTCGCACCCTACCACCATCACGTGCTTACCGGCCTCCGCGAGCGCTGCCACCGTGTTCTGCGTTGTCGTCGATTTGCCGATACCGCCTTTTCCATAGATTGCCACTTGTCTCATGGTGTTTTCCTCTTTCGTTGCCACCTGAATTGTCTGCATACAACTATTTATAATTTATGGAAGGAACATTCCTTCCTTCATTATATAAATATTTTTAATATAGGGGGGGCGGAGCCCTGCGCATCTGGGCAACGGCAGCAGGGGATGCTATTCCGCAGGCATTGTCCGGCCCCTGTGACCGACGGCGAAAACACAACCTGATGCGCGGAGAGCCGAAGTGATCGGAACGGCTGCCGTGAGAGAACGTGATGGGGAAATCGCCCTTCGCGTCGCGGTACTTCCGGTCCCGGCCCGGTGAAAGGGGGCCTGTGCTCGCACGGGAAGGGTTCATCGTCTGCGAACCGTTCCCGATCCATTCATATCGCTGGAGAGCAAACACCATAGCGTGGTGGACAACCATGACGGATCGTTTTGTACAGCCGCTGTACTCATGCCGAACGGCATACGGCGGGAAGGATTTGTGAACAGTCCGACTCTGATCGGCTGAAAAGCGAACGCTCAAACGACTATTCTGCGGTTCTTTGCACAGTCTCGCCTTCTGATTGCGGACGTTTTGCCGAACCGTCTGGTCTCTCCTTCCGGGTGGCCGCATGATGCAGTCAGGTGCGGGCATCCTGCTCGAAGGGCTCGCGGAACAGGGGGTGACGACCATCTTCGGGTACCCCGGTGCGACGGTCCTCTCCGTCTACGATGAACTCTACTGCTCGGAGATCCGGCACATTCTGGTAAGGCACGAGCAGGCGGCAGCGCACGCCGCCGACGGTTACGCGCGCGCGAGCGGCAGGACCGGGGTCTGTCTCGCAACGTCCGGCCCGGGGGCCTGCAACCTCGTCACGGGGATCGCGACGGCGTACATGGACTCGGTGCCCATGGTTGCGCTGACCGGGCAGGTCCCGACGACATCCATCGGGAACGACGCTTTCCAGGAGGCCGACATCACCGGTATCACCACCCCGATCACCAAGCAGAACTACCTCGTCAAACGAACGGAAGACCTCGCGCCAATCGTCCGTGAAGCCTTCTATATCAGCCGGACGGGGAGGTGCGGCCCGGTCCTTATCGATCTCCCGCGGGATGTGCTTGAGAGCCGGATCGAATACGACGGCGGACACCGGCAACCGGTCGTGAGAAAGGGCTATCGCCCGGTCCTCCGGGGGCACCGGATGCAGATCGAGAAGGCCGTCGCCGCCCTCGCAGCGGCCGAGCGGCCGGTCATCTACGCCGGGGGCGGGGTGGTGGCCTCCGGGGCGGCCCCGGAGGTCGTCGCGCTCGCGGAGACCATGCTCATCCCGGTGACGACAACCCTGATGGGGCTTGGGCTCATTCCCGGGGACCACCCGCTCAACCTCGGCATGCCCGGGATGCACGGAACGAGATACGCGAATGCCGCGATCACGGAGTGCGACCTCCTGCTTGCCGTCGGCGTGCGGTTCGACGATCGGGTTACCGGGCGGATCGAGACCTTCGCCCCCGGCGCCACGGTCGTGCACATCGATATCGATCCGGCGGAGATCGGAAAGAACAAACCGGTCGATATCCCCGTCGTCGGCGATGCGAAGGCCATCCTGGCGGAGATGCTCGGGCTCATGCAGAAGAGGAAGGAGCGCGATGCCTGGGTCAAGAGAGTCTCACAGGTGAAGGCGGAGCACCCCCTCCGCTGCCCGCTAGAAGGCGGTCTTCGCCCGCAACGGATCGTTCGGGCCCTCTGTTCGCTCCCGGACGGAGCCGGCATCATCGCAAGCGAGGTGGGCCAGAACCAGATGTGGACGGCGCAACACTACTGTTTCAAGCGGCCCCGGGCATGGATCTCGTCCGGTGGGCTCGGGACGATGGGCTACGGCCTTCCCGCGGCTATGGGGGCGCACTTCGCCCGCCCGGATGAGACGGTCTGTGTCATCGCGGGGGACGGCAGTCTCCAGATGAATATCCAGGAGTTCGGGACGATCGCCCAGTACAACATCCCCCTCAAGATCCTGGTCCTGAACAACCGGTACCTCGGCATGGTCCGTCAGTGGCAGGAACTCTTCTACGACCGTCGGTATGCCTGCACCGCCCTGCCTCCCCTGGATTTCGTCGGAGTTGCCCGGGCTTACGGCATCGAGGGCGAGACGGTCGAGGCCGATGAGGACGTGAGGGATGCGTTATCGAACGCACTCGATCATGCCGGCCCATACCTTATCGATTTCAGGATCGAGCGGGAGGAGAACGTCTTTCCCATGGTTCCCCCCGGTGCGGCGATCGACGCGATGATCGATCCGGGTGCGGGCTAAGCCGGAGGACACCGGGGAAGATTGCCCATCTTTTTTCCCCGGCGGGGCATGCCGCCAGGCGAGCCTGAGCGGATGAACCGAAAGAAGTTGATCCCCCTTTGCCTCCCGCGCTATCTGGGTGGGCGGCCATTCTGGGTCCGGCGTCATTTCGGTGCTCGGGGTAATGATCCGGCCGCCAGGGCGAGAACGGGAGATGAGGCGCCAGCAACGATCCCCGAGGCAGAAACAGCGAAATCTCGACAGATTTTTATGCCGATCTGGAGGATAAACTATATATGTACCGTTTCGTCGAACGGTTTGAGCACACCGTCTACATTGTGCTTATCATATTCCTGATGCTGCTGTTATTCTTTGCCCTCCTCGAACTGGGCTGGCTGGTGGTTGAGGGACTGTTCGACGACACTCTCTACAGATTCGATAGTCTGGACCTGTTCGATCTCCTCGGGCATTTTCTTCTGATTCTCATCGGTCTGGAACTTCTGGAGACGATAAAGGCGTACCTGAATCGGAGAGAGTTCCACGTCGAGACCATCATTCTCGTTGCGATCATTGCTATTGCAAGGAAAGTTATCCTCCTCGGTACGGCAACTGCGGGCGAGCTCATCGGTATCGGGCTGATTATCATCGCTCTCTGCGGCGGGTATTACTTCATACGCCAGGCAGGACTGCCGAGTTTTCTCTCGCCGCGCTATCCTGCGCCCTCATCTGAGGGCCGGGAAAAGCAGTGATCCGGCTTCTCTGGCGTTCGCGGTTTGACTGGTTCTCTCTCTTTTTCCCTACAGAGAGTGCATGCTCTGGTGTTTCGTTATCAATATGGGCCGATGCAGCTCGCGGCCATCGGGTTCTTGAACCCGGACTTCTACGGCCAGATCCACCGGACTCCCGGGTCGACGATGGAGACGGAGGTCCATGGTTTGTGTGGATGGATGCAAATGGTAGTATCACCGCCATGGATGCCGCGCCGTTCGGCGACGAGGCACAGGATCAGGTGCCGCCGTAGGGAGCTGAAAGGGTATCATAGCCGCCGATATTACGGGTATTTATGGGATTTCTCCCGGATTTTCTGTCTCAGGATACCTCTCGTAAAAAGGGTGGAATGCACTGCGGCGAGCAGACATGCCACAGTGTGCAGGGTCCTGCGTGGTCGATACGGTTCTCTTTGCTCTGTTGCGGTTCCTGCTCTGTTCTGCAGCCCGAAGGTCGAGCCCGGCGGTGCCGCATCCCGGGGTTGCGTCCATGCCGCGGTGGATGCCGAACTCGCGGGCATTATGCCCCGCTTCCGTTACCCGCCGGCTGAGACACGGTAGACCTCCCACCGGCCGGTGTTGTTGCCCATCCAGACGATCTCGCCGTTGGAGACGTCCGGGTAAGATTGATCGTACTGGTCCTGCGTAACCGGCGATTCCATTCCGGTGGTGATGTTATACATGTAGATGTCGTGGTTTCCGCTCCGCAGGTCCGAGTAGACCACGAGGTTGCCGTCGACCGCAACGGAGTCCGGTAGATCCGACTCTCCGGTAATCTCCGTCGTGTTGTCTTCTTCCACGTCGTAGAGATACACGGCGCTCCGGTTGCCGAGGAAGCCGATCCAGGCGACGTACCGGCCGTCGCTCGATACGTCCGGGTAGCGGTCGTCACCGGAACCGCCTAGGGAGGTTCCTTCAGATTCCCCGACAGGCGCCACTACGATGTTGAAATCTCCACTCTCGGTTGCGTTATCCGCCCAGGCCGTTGTATTCCCGCCGATGGCCGTCTCCATCTGGTAGGAGTTATCGGTGACCACGGGTATGGTGCTCTCGTTTGCAATCGCATAGAGGTACACGTCGCTCGACCCGGTCGTAAGGTTCGTCCAGATGATGTAGCCCTGCGAGGCACCCGGGTCCAGTTGCGTCCCGCCGCTTTCATCCGTCACCTGCTGCAGCCCGCCCGAAGAGATGTCGTAGAGGTAAATGCTGATGTCTCCTGTCCCGGGGTCTTGCCCCGACCAGACCGCGTTGCTTTCAGCGATGGCAAGTTGGTGCGGCACGCCGAGAGGAACCGATGTGGCGTTGGATATGGTCGAGGTATTCTCTGAGGAGATGCTGTAGAGTTCCACCGAGAGCGATTCGTTTTGCGAATCGTTGAGAACCCAGAGGATGTTGTCTCCGGATATTGCGGGGAACATCTTGTCCGCCGGACCGCTCGATACCTGTGTTGCGGCACCTGTCGGGACGCTCTGCAGGGGCTGTGTCGTCGGTGACTGCGGAGGTGTGATTGTCGGCGGTGACGGACGCTGGGGCAGGGCTGTCGGGGGCGATGTCTGTGCTGGTGTGGGCGTTGCGGTTTGTGTCGGCGTCGCCGTCGGTGTCTGGTTGGATGTTGCCGTTACCGTTGCATTTGGCGTCGCGGTCTGCGTCGGTGTCTGGTTGGGTGTTGCCGTTGGAGTCGGTGTCACCGTTGTCACCGGGGGGGGCTCGGCTATCGGCGGTTCTACCACTATCGGCGGCCCGATTATCGGCGGGCGGGTGGGCACGGCCGTCGGCGTCGGTGTCGGCGGAATCTGGACTTCCGGCGGTTGATCCGGCTGTATGGGGAGTGGCATTGCTGAGACAAGTCCCATCGCGCAGACGACGATGACGAGGATCGCGGCCGTCACCCCGAACGTTATCACTCTCATATGTTTCACCTTCCTTGACTGTTGTCGTTTCTCCGTCTCGTTCTCAGGGGGAGAGCCCTGTTGCATGCGATCACGATCCCGCATATGTTGTCCTCTCTTCCTTGCGCCCGGGTCTGTGCACCCCTCTCTGCCTGTTCTCAAATGGGGTGGATCCTCCTGTAGACGATCGCGGGGAAGATATCTGCGGTACAATGATCGCACGCCGCGGCGGGATTGGGGACGGAGTATATATAGATGCCTGCGGCGGCTGTGGTGAATTTCGTGCGATTCCCGATTTGGGAAGCGGCGGCGGGAGAGTGGTTCTGTCCGGCAGGGGTGCTGAACGATGTCGTCATTCCTGAGGGGCGGATGCCTCCGGGGTCGCGAGTTGGGGTGTGGCGGGATCGGCTATCGATACGGAGATGAGAAAGGACATGGGAGTAAGTGAGAGAGCTGCTGCATACCTTGATACGCTGGCACTTGGCAGTGCTGTACAAGCAAGGAATTCAAGCCTTTCAGGGAGTTCAGATCGAGTGAATCCCGTCTTTCTGTTCATTCCGAGGTGTGTTTGTTATAGGTCCCACCGTTTTTCAATACACCGATAACAGAAGTTAAGTGTTGGTTTGAAGGTGGCACTTATTTGCGTATAGTATTCGATATCCCAGTCATGCTCTTTCTCGGCAATCAATCCCTTGAATACGTTCCCGGCACTCCCGGCGATGCAGTCGGTAAGCCCGTCCTGGACAAGGAGCATGATATCCTGACGATCTTTTATTCCATAATCCATGAGGGTGGTGAGCCGTTCCAGTTCCATCGAGACGGACTGTATCAGGTTGGCCGGTTCGTCATCTCTAGGCATTGCAAGGACGAAGATATGAGCCACACTCAAGGTCGATCAGTTGTATGCTCAAGCGACGATCATATAAGGGGTCTTGTGGGTTTCGTAACCTTTGTAGTCTGTCGTCTAAGTCTTCCGATATGCACGCGTTGAGGTAGCCACGCTGTCTGAGGGCATCCCTCAGTCTGAGCAGGTCACTCTTTCTCTCCTGGTAGAACGAGCCATAAATGCCGATGGGAAGTTCTCGCTTCATTCTTTCAAAACGAATGCGAGCTGCGTTCTGTCTGGTTGAGTGTCCCCTCGGAGGTGCCATTAAGAAAGTATTATCATCTCGATATTATAACAATTAGTTACATAATACTAACTAATGTTGGCGATAGGGTTAATATTCGTTAGCCATATGTAATCGATATCTATGTTGAGGTGAGGTATGGAGCAGGCAGTCGTCGAAAAATTCCTGAATGAGATCCCCTATGAAGCTAGGGTTGCCGTGATGGAGCTGAATAACGACCTGCGGTGGGCCGTGTACATAGCCCTGGTACTTGAAGGCAGGAAGTACTTCAGCGAGATAAAAGAGGAGTTCAAGGCGAATCCGAACACGATCGGTCCGGTTCTGAAAGGTCTCGTCGACGGCGGGCTTGTAGCACGAAAGATAGCCAAGTTCGAGGATTTCGTGGATAAACGGAAGGTGTTCTACGAGCCGACCGATATAGGGCTGCGGCTGTTTGAGGTGCTGAACGATGTTGCCATCCCAGAGGGGCGGGCGCCTCGGGAGTTGCGTGTTGGGGGTATGGCGGGATCGACCATTGGCATAGGGGCACGAAAATATACAGGAATACGGCGGGAATACGTGGGACAACCTAATGAGTTGGTGTTAAGAGGTGCCTCAAAGTCGTATAAACCCTGGAAAGCAACCAGAGAGAGACGAGGTCGGGCTTCGTGGAGAAGCAGAGCGAAACAGCCCGGGTTGGTTTAACCAGGCGGATCAGGTCCTTTTCCTTCTCCACTTTAAGAACACGCCTGTAGAGGGCATCGTGGATCCGGAAATTACCCTGTTCTCTTAGCCGGTCCATCTCCTCTGCAAGCGAGGAGGCCTGCCCTTCGTACTTTGCCCGGAACAGCAGTCCGATAATGCCGGTTTATGTTAATTCTTCCAATTTCAAACTTCCGCCAAATGCCCGGCGAACCGATCGGAAGAGTCGTTCTAGCCCGCCTAATCTGCTCTATGGGCATACCTGAATCGCGCCAACGTCTTTGATCCCCATAAAAACACCACGATCACAGCCGTGATGGCAATGAGCCCATAGCCGATAACCCCGTCATACAGTTCGAAAGCTGAACGACTACCGGGAAATATGCTCCTTCCGGTATTGGTCACGGCATGAAAGAGTATGGCTGCAAAGACGCTTTTTTCAGTGTTGTTATAGAGCCAGACAGTCAGAATCCGGAAACTAACGGCCAGCATAACTCCTCCCCATATAATCAGTCCCAGGGTCTGGCCAATTGCAATCTCCGACGGGAAATGCCATACCGCATGAATCAACCCAATGATGAGGCTGGCTGTCAGTGCGGTGTATCGGGCTTGCATAGGATCGGTGACATATCCCGTATAGCCAAGCTCTTCACCTGCAGCGGCAAAAAAGTACGCAATAAAGAGGAGCGGTGTAAATAGGGGCGGGTTCCAAACAGTTGGGACCGGCAGCCCGACGAGACGCATTGTCACGTAGGTCAGAACGTAGATAAACGGCATCAAGAAAATGATGGGAACATACCAGACTTTTTTCGTGATCCTCTTATAATCGAAGGCTCTTTTCAACAGATTCTTTACCCCTGAAAGTTTCTCTTCCCGGTACACAAGGATGGATGCCGCTATCATCGGGGTAAAAGTGGCCACAATGTCTGTCACGGGAAGATTATCCACAGAAAGATTCACCGGGTAAATGACATTAAGCACCCAAAGTGGAATAGAAAGAGCGTAAACCAATATAAAAAATAGAAATGGTGACCTTTTTGATGTGCTGTTGTTCGGGGCTTGCAGTCTCATCGGTGGGTGAAACCAGTTTGATCATATAAAAAAAGCTCCTTTTTCCTTCTTTCTATGAAGTCATCCTAGTATTCTCCCGATCATGACACTGCATGCCACGTGAATCATCCCAGGAACAAGTGCTCACAGCATTTATATCGAGGAGTACTCTTCTTGAACGCCTCAACCCCTTGCTCAGGGTGATCCCGTGCGATGCTTGGAGTCCCGTCACGAACTCGTTGATGAGGTCGGCGTCGTCGCGAGTATGTCTCTGGCCAGGGCTTCCCCGGACGGTGTGCTGGCGTAGGTTCTATCGATGTGATGAACTCTCTGTCTGTTTGGGTTGGTGCTATGCACACTCCCATGCAAGGGGGGTCGGAACAGGGATATAAAACCTTTTAGAGACAAATTTGAGCCTGAAAACAGATGCTGCTAAGGGGATTCGAACCCCTGTCGTCGGCGTGAAAGGCCGACATGATTGGCCTCTACACTATAGCAGCATGCACGATGTTGCCATACAACTTCGATGCCGGGAGATAAAAAAGTTGTGCCGGGGGAGCCGGGCGGATTCGATGACGGCCTGCCATTCCCCGGGGTGTGTACGCGCCGTCGTCCACCTTACCCGCATCCGCCGGGGCGGCGGGGCTTTTGCTTCGTGAGCGCCGCGACGAGGTGCTCCGTGCCGGCAAACCCGAGCGTCCTCTGGCTGCCGTGCATCATGTCCAGGTGCTCGATCCCGAGGGATGCGGCAAGGGGCTTCTCGAGCATGCCGCCGAAGACCAGGTCGATCCGGCAGGTCTTGAGCCTCTCCCGGATCTCCTCCTGCTCCGGCTCGATCAGGATCTCGCACTCCGGGCCGGCCAGGTCCTTCAGCCGGTCCAGGGTGTCCGAATCGAAGTCCACGACGATGAGAGACGGTGCAAGGCCGAGACCTGCGAGGAAGAGAGTCATGGAGATTGCCCGCGTCGGCCCGCTGACGATCGCCACTCGCCGGCCGGCGAGGACCTCGCGGCAGGCGCCGTCGGTGTCGGGGTCGTGCCCCGCGTAGTGCGGAAGCCCGAGGGATTCGGCGATATGGTCCAGGAACCGGACGGTGGCGGCGTGCCCGACAGGGATGTCGGCGACGATGAACGGGGTACCGCAGACCTGTTCGAGCACCTCTGCGGCCTCCTTCCCCGCCGGTTCGCAGACGACGATGTTGAGCGCCGCAGAACCCAGGCGCTCGATCTCTTCGACCGTTGCGTCGGCGGTGAGCGCCGCGTTGACCCGGACGCCGATGAGGTCGAGGATGCGCACGAGCTCCCGCAGGTCCGGTCCGCCTCGGAGAAGGCCTATCAGGTTGACGGACCGCTCGTTTGCCCCGCACGGTTCACAGACGAACTCCTCGACGAGCCGACAGAGGGTCTCGCTGTAGCCTGTCCGGAAGTCGCCCTCGAATCCCCCGGCTTCGATCCCGACGACCCGTGCGTCGGTCGAGGCGGCTTTCACCGCGGCGGCGATGTCCTCGCCGATGATGCTTGAGACGCAGCAGGAAAGGACCGCGATGAGATCGGGCCGCAGCTTCGCATCGAGTTCTTCGATGGCTTCTTTGAGTTTCTCCTCGGCGCCGAAGATGACGTCGTGCTCGTCAAGGCACGTCGAGTAGATCTCGGACGGGCGGTCGCCCCGCATCCCGAGGATGTAGTTGATATGGTAGACGCAGCCCTTCGGCCCGTGGACGAGCACGGCACACCGTTTGATGGTTGCGAGCGCCTTTATTGCGCCGAAGAGCTTGCACGTCGCCCGGGGGATCTTCACTGCCCTGGTGGTCATCGTAACCATCCTTCATCGATTTGGCCCGGCTCTGATCTTGCACGGGGCGGAACGGTTACCCCTGTCTTGTTCTGCATACTACATATACATGCGAGGCGCCCGTGAGATCAGCAAACGGTTAGAAAAAAGGATCTTTCTGAAAGACCCTTTCCCCTCACTCGTAGACCGGGGTCCCTTCCTTCTGGGTGACGGTCTTGAAGGCCGCCATCAACTGCCGGGTGACGGGACCGGGTTTCCCGTTCCCGATGACGCGGCCGTCGATCTCACGGATCGGCCCGATCTCCGCCGCGGTCCCGGTGACGAAGACCTCGTCGGCCGCATAGAGATCGAAGTAGCCGAGGTTCCGCTCGATGACGGTAAGCCCCATCGACGCCGCGATCTCCAGCACGACCAGACGGGTGACGCCGCGCAGGTTGTTTAATGTCGGCGGGGTGATGAGGACGCCGTTCTTGACGAGGAAGAGGTTGTCCCCCGATCCCTCGGCAATATGACCCTGGGTGTCGAAGAAGATCGCCTCGTCCACACCCATGTGGTTCGCCTCGATCTTTGCGAGGATGTTGTTTAAGTAATTGAGGCTCTTGACGTTCGGCGGCATCGATTCCGGCGGAGTGCGCCGGACCGAGACGCAGATCGCCCGAAGGCCCTTCTCGTAGAGGTCGCCGTACATGGCGCCCCACGTGACGGCGATGACGATGACGGTCGGTTTCGGGCATTTTCGGGGGTCAAGGCCGAGGTCGCCCCTGCCCCGCGTCACGATCGGGCGGATGTAGGCGTCTTTTAAGTTATTTCGCCGCAATGTCTCCTTGATCGCTTCGGCCATCTCCTCCTTCGTGATCGCGACGGCAAGGTCGATCGTCTTTGCCGAGTCGTAAAGCCGTGCGAGATGTTCGTCGAGACGGAAAACCCTCCCGTTGTAGGCGCGTATCCCTTCGAAAACGCCGTCGCCGTAGAGGAGGCCGTGGTCGAAGACCGAGACCTTCGCCTCTTCCTCGGGGACATATTTACCGTCAAGGTAGATTATCATGCAATACGTGTGGTCCCGGTTCGTTTGTATGTTTTGCGTTTTATACCGTTCGCGCCCGTCTTAGGTTCGGCAGCAGTCCACAAAATGCGCGAGCATCCCCCGGCTCGTCACCGGGTGGAGGTGAGTGTAACTCCCGATCGTCCGGTCCCGCACCGCACCGTCGAGCCCGTCCCGGATCCCGCTCCCGCGGCTCAGCCGGTAGGCGTAGCGGGTCTCCAAAGAGAGATCGACACTGCTGTAGTGAAACTCATGGCCCCGGAACGTCGCCTCGCCCATGGGGCTCCCGGCCGCGCTCGTCCCCACCACGTAACCAAGCATCCGCCGGGCCGGCATCCTCGTTGTGCCGGGAAAGACACCGGCGAGGTCGTAGGCCCTCTCCGTCTTTGCGTCCATAAAGCCCGGGGCGAGCACCATCCGGTCGGTGAGGTAGATGAGCCCCCCGCACTCCGCGTAGATTGGAGTGCCGTTCCGGGAGACCTCGCGAATCCCCTCCCGCACCGCGGTGTTCGCCTCGAGTTCGGGGCCGAAGACCTCCGGGTAGCCGCCGCCGAGGATGTAGCCGTCGGCCTCCGGCAGGGAGTCGTGAAGCGGGGAGAACGGGACCGCTTCCGCCCCGAGCGATGAGAGTACGTCGAAGAGATCGGCGTAGTAGAAGTTGAAGGCCTCGTCCAGGGCGACGCCGACCCGAACGTCCGTCTCGCCGGTCGCCGCGTAAAGGGGGCTCTCTTCCGCCGGCAGTTCAGTCTCGCGGGCGAGCGCGAGCAGGGCGTCGAGATCGACGTGATCGGCGATCATCCGCTTCACCGCCTCGATACGCCTCTGAAACTCCCCGTGCCCCTGCCCTTCCCGATAGGGCACAAGGCCGAGGTGGCGCATCGCAAGTTCCATCTCCGCCGTCCGGGGGACGGCGCCGACGACCGGGATGCCGCAGTAGTGCTCGATCGCCCGGATAGCCTTTTCCTGGTGGCGGGCGCCGGTGATGTTGTTTAAGATGACCCCCCTGATCGTGACGTCCGGGTCGAAGACCTGGAATCCCCTCACGATCGCCGCCGCGCTCCGGGTGATGCTCCGGGCGTTGACGACCAGAACAACCGGCAGGTTGAGTTGCTTTGCAATCGCGGCCGTGCTCCCGAGGTCGGTGAGGGCCTCCGCACCTTCAAAGAGCCCCCGCACCCCCTCGACCACGGCGATATCCGCTCCCCGGCACCCGTGCGCAAAGACCGCCCGGACCTCGTCGGGGTTCATCACGTAGCCATCCAGGTTCCGGCAGGGCCGTCCCGTCACCCCGGCAAGGTACGATGGGTCGATGTAGTCCATCCCCACCTTGAAGGTCTGGACGGACCGGGTGGCTGAAAGGAGGGCCGAAAGCGCAAGGGTGATGCTCGTCTTTCCGCTTCCGGAACGGTCACCGGCCACGAGGAAGGACTTCATCGCATGCTCCGCAGGATCGCCCCGAACTCGCTCTCGACGATCTCCCGGACACCAAGGGTCTTCGGGTGCAGGTCGATCTCGACCATGACGTGCCGGTGGCCCATCTCCCGGAGCGGCTCAACCTGCCGGGGGCCGTTCGTGACCGAGAAGACCTCGATACCTTCCGTGTACTCCGACGGGACGGCGTGCGGCACCCCGACGAGGAGGGCGAAGTCGGGTTTGAGTTCCCTGATTCGCTCCCCGATCGCGGGGCCGTTCGCCCCGTACTCGTCCAGAGCCCCGAGAAGTTCCGGGTCGACCCCCCGCCCCCGCATCCCGGCAACGATCCGGGCGGCATCCTCCCGCACCTTCGGGAGGCCCCGGTCTTCGAGGTTTGCGATATACGTGACCGCGGCATCCGGGCAGGCATCGTGGAGGGCGAGGAGCTCGTCGGCAAACATATAGGCGGTCTCTTTCTTCGCGTTCATGACCGCAACCCC
Organism: Methanoculleus sp. UBA374; assembly: GCA_002508705.1. GTDB lineage: Archaea > Halobacteriota > Methanomicrobia > Methanomicrobiales > Methanoculleaceae > Methanoculleus > Methanoculleus palmolei. Next base: position 89,637 of record DAYL01000034.1, read on the forward strand.
TCTTGCACCGGCGGCGGCGAGTTCCACGAGGCGACCGGCTGCAACATGCTTGAGGTCGCCGCGCGAGGGCTCGATGTAGGTCCGGGAGGCCGCTCCCCGCAGCCGTTCGACCTCGTTTGCTTTCGCGAGAAGGTAGCGCTGCCGTTCCAGTTCGTCGCCGCTGATCCATCCGGCGGTCGCCGCCGGTTCGAGCGCTGCGAGCACGCCGTCGATGTTCTCCCGGAACCCGGCATGAATATCCACGGCAATCGCCGGGGTCTCGATCCCGGAATCCTCGATTGCGGACTGGAGGTCCTCTCCGATGATCATCGCAACACACGTCCCGACGACCGCTATCCGCCGGGGGCGAAATGTCTCCTCCGCATAGCGGAGCACCTGCACGAGCGGATCGTGCCCGCCGAAGATGAACTCGTTGTCGGCGAGCGAGGTCGTCAGCACCCGCATGCCGTCCTCCTCAAGGAGCCGGGCGTGCTTGAACGAACAGCCCGACGGACCGTGAAGGATCGCCACGTCCACCCCCAGGTCGCGGGCGGTGTAGAGCGCCGCGACGATGGAACTTGGTCTCGGTTGAATGTAATGCATATTATCGCCATGTCTTTACTGCAAGGACGATTGCTCCCGCCGGGGTTATCTCCCGGGCAAGGTCCAGCCCCATCTCGAGCGTCGCGGCGGTATGCTCCTCTCCAGGCCACGCCTCCCCGACGTAGACGGTCGCCGCCGGGTCGACGGCAGATACCGTCCGCCGGACCTCCTCCGTCGGGAACCCTTCGCAGATCGCCCGCGCCTCTTCGCCGATGACGAGCGTCAGGGCGCCGTCGCCGGCAAGGGTCCTCGCATAGCGGGCGGCTTCAACGGTGGTGGCCATGTTCGTCCCGCTGTTTGCGTTGTCGAGGATCAGACGTTTTCCCTCCCATCTGGTCGCCATTCTGCCGGAGAGAGCCGTGAACCCCGCAAGCGGCGCAGGATCGATCCCGAGCACACAGGCGGTCGCGGCCGCGAACGAGAGCGCCGGACGGTAGCCGACGAGGGTGCAGAGCGGATTTTCGAAGGTACCGGCGACCCCGTTTCCGGCGTATCGACAGGTCTCGCCGTCGAAGGACACGACCTCGTCGGCGACGACCGTCCGCCCCGGAAGGTCGATCCCCGGCGGAAGCACGACCGTCCTCGCCCGGGAGAGCAGCCGGCATTTCTCCGTTATCGCGTGTTTCTTCCCTGCCGCGATCGGGTAGTCTTCCGTCGAGGTCAGCACCGCCACGTCTCCGGCGGCCGTAACCCCGAGCGACTCTTCGGCAATCAACCAGCCCCCTATCCGCTCCGCTTCGCGCGCCGCCGCGATCAATGAAGCGGGCGTGATGCTCTTCTTCCAGAGGCGTTCCCGCTCCGGGTAGCGGTAGGTCCCGGTCGATGTGTGCAGGATGCCCGGGCCCGGCAGCAGCGAGGCGAGGGCATGGGCGGTGGTGGTCTTCCCCCGCGCCCCGGTGATCTCAATGAAGGGGTGCGGGAGGAGCCGGTCGCCGAGGACCCGCCTCACCATCTCGTGGTGCGAGACCACAGGGCCATGCTGCCGGAGGAGGGGGTGATCCGGGTCGAGGTGCACCGGCGCGGTGACGAGGTCGTAAGTGCGGGCGAGCGCCTCCTCTACGGGGATGCCGGTCTTTCCGCGGTAGACGTCCACCTCGTCCACCTGGTGGCCGGCACCACGGAGCGCCCCGGCGAGTTCCGCCCCGCCGTGGATGGTGTCCAGCACCAGGATTCGCATGCTCCTAGGCCTTCAGTTCGGTGATCGCGTCGGATGCGTTCTTCAGCATCAGTTCGGCGAGGAGCGGGTCGCTGCCGATAGGGTTTGCGTAGACAAGCGGCACGGTCCTGCCGTTCAGCCGAAACTCACCTCTCCTGGAGTCTTCGGGAAGGCCGAGAAGTTCGGGAATATCCCGGTTGATGTGAATGCCCCGTGCGAGGAAGAGCGGGACGACGACCAGCATGTCGATATCCTCGCCCCGGAACGCCTCCAGTTGCTCCTCCACCGTCGGGGTGTTGAGGCTCATGAAGCCGGGTTTGACGATATATTCATCGGCTTTTTTGGCGATGAGGTTTGCGGTGGTCTCGATGAGTTCCTTATTGTAGGGGAGTTTGCTCCCGTGACCGATCAGTAACATCCCTTTTTTACTCATATGTTACAAGGTACTACGAGAGGACCTTAAAATAATTACCGATTGTTTTTATGGGACCGTTCCTAAACCTCTAATGGATGGATAATTTCGAACGGGCGATCACTTCCTGCGTCAACCGGTTTTTCGCCCACCGAAAGATGCAGGGATTTGCCTACCGGCTCAAACAGAGCAAGTTCAATACCCAGTACGTCGATGTACTTGTCGATTCTCTCGACCCCCGCTACTACCTTGCCATCGAGTGCAAGTCGATATCGGGAAAGAAACTTTACTTCACCCAGCACTTCCACTCCGACAGAAACAATGTTCACCAGGTCGATGCGATCACGGACTTCATCCGGAAGACCGGACGCCGCGGATTCCTTGCCGTCGAGTTCCGGTTCGGTGCGGGGAGGGCAAAAGAGGCGTATCTCATGCCCTGGAGCACGGTGCTCGGATACTACGGCAGCGCGCCCGGTATCTCGATCGACGATTTTCGGCTCTGTTGTGCGCTTACCCGTTCCGATGAGGAGTATGACCTCCCGGGGCTCGATACAAATCAATATCCGCTCTCACCACCAACGGATCGGGAAGATGATGGAAGCATATGATCGTTTTGAACTTCTCATAAACGATCAGGTCGTGAAAACACCGGTGGCTATCGCGTCCATGGCCGGGATCGTGGATGCGGCCTACGTTCTTGAGCGCGCGGCTCACGTCGGGGTCGCCTTTATCGGCGGCTACTCCATTGACGGCCCTACCCTTGAAGTGAGCCGGCGGATGGCGGAGGATGGCCGCAAAGAATTCCTGTATGCCGATCCCATCGAAGCGCTGGGGCATGAGATCGACGCCCTGAAAGAGAGCAGCGTCGTCGCTGGCATCAACCTTCGCGGCAGCACCCCCGCTGCCTACGCCGGGGTCGCGAGCGCGTTTGAAGACCGCGTGGTTTACGAGATTGACGCCCACTGCCGGCAGTCGCCGATGCTTAACGCCGGATGCGGCGAGTATCTCCTCCATCACCCGGACGCCCTCGTCGAGATCATCCGGGCCTTAAAAGCGGAAGATGTGACCGTCTCAGTGAAGGTCCGTGCCGGTGTTGCGGCCAATGACGCCGACCTCGCCCGCACCGTCTGGAAGGCGGGAGCGGATATCCTCCACGTGGACCTGATGGACTATGGGCACAACAAACTCCGCCAGATCCGCAACGCTTCGCCCCTGACGCTCATCGCAAACAACTCCATCAACACGTTCGACCGGGCGATGGACGCCTTCTCTCACGGGGCGGACCTCGTCTCGCTCGCTCGAAAATCCGACCCCTGGACGCTTGCGGGTCTTGATGCCGCCATAACCCGGGCCGCCGATGAAGGCGGCTGGTACAACGCTCCGAAGCAACTCTGCCGCGGCGGCGACATCCGGGCGCTCGCTTTCTGCTGTATGCCGGTGAAGGCCTGCCCGCTCATCCCGACCCTCGAGAGGATCGGGCTCTCCCGGAAAGAGTACCTGAAACTCAAGCAGGAGGCGGTGAAGGGAACGGCACTCGAAAACGGGAAGACCACCTGTTTCGGGAGCCTCGCCTGGTGCTGCAAGATCAGTTCGCCCTGCATGTTCCGGAACATGACGCTTGAGAATGTGGGCCTCTCTGCGCGGGAGTACATGCGCTGCAAGCACCGTCTCTCCGAGAAGATTATGCACAGGATATTCGATGAAAAAGAGACCGCCGATGAATCGAGCTGAACAGGCCCAGATGGCGATGATGCTCGAGGTCTGCGCCTACCCGAAACCAGGGAACGTTGACCGGTGCCACGACTATTCCGGCACCCGTCTCGAGCACTTCCTCGCTTCAACGATCCTCGCGAGACCTGCTTTTGATGCGGCCGAGAAGACCGGCGGCCGGGTCGGGCGACTGATCCGGGAGGCGGTCCGGCTCACCAGCGGTTACGCCGGGGGAAACACCCACTTCGGAGCGTTCATTCTTCTCATCCCGCTCGTCCTCGGGGAGGATATCGACGGGGCGTTGCGGGTTGTCGCCGGGACCGACGTCGAAGATGCGGTCGATTTCTACGCGGCGTTCGGCCTCACCAATGTCCGGATGGCGGAGCGCGACGATCTGGACGTGAACGACCCGGCTTCGGTTGCTGCGATCCGGGAACGGGGCATGACGCTTGCCGACATCATGGCTTACTCGGCGCCCCGGGATATGGTTGCCCGGGAGTGGACGAACGGATTCCGCCTGACACGCCGAAGCGCCGACCTGCTCCATGCGCACGGGCACGGACGGGAGGCAATCGTCAAGGCGTTCCTCGACCTCCTTGCTTCGGAGCCCGACACCTTCATTGCAAAGAAGCACGGGATGGAGACGGCTGAGAAGACGATGCGGTGTGCGGCCGAAGTACTTGACGGAGGGCGCGATCTCGCTGCCTTCGACGCCGAATGCATCCGGGAGGGTATCAACCCGGGTTCGCTTGCCGATATCACCATCGCCGGAATTTACGTGGCGCTCGGGGAGGGATGGCAGTGGGACTGTTGAGCGAGGGGATCAACGAAGTGATTGCGACCACCGACTGCAACGCCGCACCTATGGGGATCATCAACCGGAGCGGCTCCCTGCACATGGTTCTCTTCCGGGGGAGTCATACGGCGAGGAATATCGCCCGGGACCGCTGGGTGGTGGCGAACTTCATCTTTGACCCGGTGCTCTACGTCCGGACCACTTTTGATGACCTGCCTCCGGAGGCCTTCGTTATGGAGAAGATCGATGGGCGGGTCGTCTCTCGTCTTCGCGACGTGGAGGCCTGGGCCGCGTTCGTCGCCGATGTGGAACGGTCGAGCGACGAGGCGATCACCGTTCGGCTCGTCCCCTTCCGCGAGGAGGTGCTTGACCTGCGGTTGCACCCGGTGAACCGGGGGTTTTCGAGCATCGTTGAAGCGACGGTCCATGCCACCCGCTATATCAGGAACCGCGATCCGTGGCTCGGACAACTGGTCAAACACCATACCGGCCTTGCCCGGAAGTGCGGCGGCCCCCGGGAGTGGGAGGCGCTCGAACTCCTTAACCGGTATATCCGTGACCTGACCGGCGGGACCCCCTGAGGAGCACAGCCAGGCGGTGCTCCGGCGTCTTCGGTCAATCGGGCCGGCATTTTACCCGGGTCGTTATTCTCTCCCTCATTTGTATCTTAACATTTGTATAATAATCAATATATACAATAACCTACGAAGGGCCCTTACAGGAAGGTGCCTGATATGGCGAAGATCTTTGATACGTTAAAGAGCGATGGAAGGTTCAGCCGGCTTGTCACGATCATTCAGACGCTCGGCGAAGATGCGGTGCTGCAGGGGGAGGGGCCGATGACGTTCTTTGCTCCGGTCGACTCGGCGTGGGATGCGATCCCCGAACCAAACCGGGCAATGATCTTAAACGATAAGCAGATGCTCTCGCATCTCATCGACTTCTTCACCATCCGCAACCATGCGTGCAAGCTCGATACGCTGCTGGCAAAGAATGTCGTGAAGACCGCCGAAGGAAACTCCATCATGGTCCGGAAGACCGGGAAGGGCACCCAGGTGGATGAGGCCCTCGTGCTTGAGGGAGACGTGCAGGCCGATAACGGCGTCCTCCACGTCCTTGACGGCGTCCCCTTTGCGACGCTCGCCCAGGCTTACGAAGCATACGCAGCGGACTAAACCCGGACCAGAATACCCTTTTTCTTTCTGTCGCCGTCCTTCCGGGGGCTGGCAGTCCGCCCCCGGGACCTGTCGTTATTATGAATGCAATTTTATATATCCATCAAAGTACCCCCGGTGTCCGTAGGTGGATCATCGATGAAGAGTATCTTTGAGACAAACCGGGAAGACAGCCGGCTGAGCATCTCCACGAGGATGATACAGGCTGGAGGGATGGAGGAGATCCTCCGGGGGGAGGGCGAGTATACGGCGTTTTTCCCGACGAATGAGGCGTATTCCGCGTTTTCCGCAGAGGTGCTGGACGCTGTCCTGAAGGACCGGGAGAGACTCGCGGATATGATCGCGTATCACATCGTCAGGGGCAAACTCACTGTGCGTGAACTCGGACAGCTGGAGGCGATTGCCACCCTGCAGGGGGAACACCTGGATATCACGGGGCCTCCGGCAGCGATTCGGCTGAACGACGCCACCGTTGTCGAGCCAGATATTGAGTGCACGAACGGCATCTACCACATCATCGACCGGGTGCTCCTGCCGCGCGCCGTTGCGGCGCGGGTGAAGAGACCGGCCTGACTCGGGGACTTCCGATCTTGGAATGGTAAAACGCCGTTTCGGATACAGGGACCCTACGGGGTGTCTTTCTTCCATGCGATAGACCCACGGGGCCGTGAGGAACCGCCCGTATTTTTATATACTCCCGGCGGGAGTTGGCCTTCATGAAGAACATCCTTGCGACCCTGCGTGAATCGGATTCATTTACCACGTTCCTCGACCTGGTACGGGCCGCCGGCATGGAAGGGCGGTTGAGCGCCGAAGGGCCCTATACGCTCTTTGTTCCTGACGACGATGCATTGCGGGCAGTATCGGACCTCGCCACAATCCGGGAGAATGCCGACCGGCTCGCCGATCTGCTGAATTACCATATCGTCCCGGGGGTGCATTCTATGATCGACCTGCTCGGCATACGGGCCCTGCGTTCGCTCCAGGGGGAAGACCTGACCGTGGACATCGCCCCGGAGGGGGTGCTGGTCAACAACGTGCCGGTCGTGGAGTCCGATGCGTGGTGCACAAACGGGATCTGCCACGCGGTCCACGCTCTGCTCCGGCCTCCTGTTGCCGATACGGTTGCCGGCAGGGCCGGCTCCGGGAGAACGTATAAATAATCCTGCAGGGGTAGTGGTGTGCGTGGAGAAGAGCAGTATGAAGAACATCATTACTACCCTGGAAGACTCCGGGAGTCTCACGACGTTTCTCGAACTGGTCCGAATTGCTGGCATGGAGCCGATGCTCCGCGAAAGAGGACCGTTTACCGTCTTCGTCCCTACGGACGAGGCGTTTATGCGGGTCCGGAAGGACCGGATGGACGAACTCCGGCAGGACCCGGATAAACTTCTCCTGATCGTGAGTTACCACGTGGTGCCGGGGCAGTTCACTTCCGAGGACCTCCGGAGCGTCACTGCCGTCAGGTCGAGCCTCGGGACCGACCTGGTCATACGGTCGTCCGACCGGGGCATCACCGTCAACAGCGTCCCCATCGTCGAGGCCGACGCGTTCTGCACGAACGGCATCTGTCATGCCATCCGCGCGGCGCTTGTCCCTCCGACAATCGATATCGCTGCGCCCTGAAGCGTTCTTCCCCCATTACCTGCAGGTATAGGTCCCTTCGCTCTCGGCGACGAACCCTTCCCGCGCGAGGTCACCAAGGATCTTTCTTACCCGTCCGGGATTCTCGCAGACCCGGAGTATCACCTGCTCCTCGGTGACCGCCCCCTCATCAAGAACGAGCGCGAGTATCCGGCCCCTGACCTGCCGGTCGGACCCCTCGAATCGGCTCTGCCGGGTGTAGGACGCGCTCCGCCGGTTCGGGTTTGCCGTCCGCTTCTTCAGGATCGTGCCGTAGTCCATTAATGCGCTATACCACTCCCCGGGGTTCTCCCGGTAGAGCGCCTGCTCGACGAGCGGGAGGATAGCGTCGTCCCGCACGCCCTCCCGGCCCTGGAAGAAGAAGTGGATGAAGATTCGCCGGATGTTCGTCTCGATATAGACGACAGGCATGTTGAACGCGTACGCGACAATTGCCGACGCGGTCGCCTTCCCGATGCCGGGGAGGGCTGCAAGCGCCTCGACATCCGCCGGGAGCCGGCCGCCGTTCTCCTCCACCACGCGCTCGGCGGCTTTCTGGAGCGCGATTGCCCGGCGGTTGTAACCCATGCCCTGCCAGACACGCAGCACCTCGCTCTTCGGTGCGCGGGCAAGACTCTCAAAATTCGGGAACTGCTCGATAAACTCCGGGTATTTTACGGCGACCCGCTCGACCTGCGTCTGCTGGAGCATGATCTCGGAGACGAGGATACGGTAAGGGTCGGTGGTCTGCCTCCAGGGAAGGTCGCGGCCGTGAGCCCGGTAATGGGAGAGAATAAGGTCCTGAAAGAGGCCCATGGTCTCCAGGGTGGCTCCCTGCTCCCGGATGGCGGCAAGGATGTCGCGTTCGCGTGCGTTCTGGTCGGGGTCGAGACTGCCGATCACACCATCTGTTTGGTCCGACCCGGGGAAATAGGTTGGGTCGGGGATGGGACGTTAATAGCGCTGAGAATGGCAGGTCCGACACTTTCCTGCCCAAAGCGTCCCCTTCGCGCTTGCCGGAGATCAAAGCCCCGGGATGATGGCGGAAACTGGAATTTTCCCGACCGTCCCGGTAAACCGGATTGCGTCAGGCCCTTTCTCCGGTTGCAATATCCGATGGAGATCCGTGCACGAGGTGGGAACCTCCCTCCACCCGCGCCCGCATCACGGTGAGCCGGGCGCCTGCCGCCCCATCCAGGTCGAACGTCCGTTCCTTTCCGTGGTCCCGGCAGAACTCCTGGAGGTCGAGCATGTGCCGAAGGCCGGTTGCCGCCTTCTCGTTCTGTACGAGGTCGAGCGGCGGCTCCAGCAGCGGCCGGGGCAGAAAAACGATGCATTTCGACCGTCCCCGGGTCAGCGAAACGTTCAGGCGGTTTCTGCTGTAGATGAACTCGGCCTCTGCAAGAGCGGTCTCGACGTCGCTTACGCCGTAACTGACGATAACCGCCTCTGCTTCCTGTCCCTGCATACTGTCGACGGTGTCCACGAACGGCGGATACTCCCATGCCCGCATCCTGTCAAGGCGACTCCGAATTGCGCCGATCTGGGCATGGTGCGGGCTGACGATGAAGAGCCCGCGCCGCCAGAAGAGGAAGTCTCCTTCCCCCGTTGCCGGATACGGCTTACCCGACTGAGGGTCGATGAGCTTCTCCCGGAGCGCTCCGACAAGGCTGGTAACCAGCGCTGCCTCGATCTGGTTCTCCACCGTCGTCCGGACACCCTCAAGCACACAGAGCACGAGCGGGTATGCCGGATCGAGGACCTGCTCGACCCATTCCTCTCCCGGAGGACCCGGGACGAGGGCGATTTGCTGCCGCCCGATCGTATCGTTCGCCGGGGCGTAATCGGCGCCGTAGAGCGTCTCCGCCGGGAAGCAGGAGAGGGTGCGGTTCATCCTCCAGTTCTCCTGGAGCTGGCAGGTGTAGGCAGGGCGCGCGGGGTCGTCGCGGTGCCGGAGGTAGGCAAAGACGGAGTCTTCAAGCCCGGGGAGGCCGTCCTCCGGTAGCGGGTACTCCCCCTGGACGACCGGGGGAAGCTGCAGGTCGTCGCCCGCGAGAATGAGACGGCCCCCCTCGGCAAGCATCGGGAGCACCATTGCAAGGTCGGTTGGTCTCATCTGCGACGCTTCGTCGACGATCAGGAGGTCGAGAGACGGGAGGGACTTCTCGAGTTTGCCGAAACTGTGCACCGTCCCGCCGAGGAGGAGGGACGGGTAGCCGACGACGGTATCGGCCCGATCATGGGGCAGCACCGCAAGGCTCCGCTCCCCTCCGGCTGTTCTGGCGCCCTTTAACTTGTAGATGGGGAAGTCGGCGGCGAGATCGAACTCATCGACGGACTCCTGCACCTTGACGAGCAGGTTCTCGATCGCAGCGTGGGTGCACGCTGCGACACCGACCCGGACCCGTTTTCCATGCAGCCTCCGTGCTTTGACGAGCAGGAGGATGGCCGTCGCGAGAAAATGCGTCTTCCCGGTTCCGGGCGGCCCCCAGACCAGTGTCAGCCGGTCTCTCATCAGGTGGCGGAACGCCCCGGCCTGGCTCTGCGTGAACCCGGCGCCGGCGGCGAGCCGTTCTGCATCGGCGACGAGTCCCTCGGGTTCAACGACCGGGGCGGCGAACCCCTGCGGGTCGCGGAGGAGGCGGATGAACGTGTTATCCGGCTGTCCGTCCAGGGTGAGGAGGCGGTCGACGTAGTGCGCCACGATAAAGTCGGTGAAACGGGGGTGCAGCACCGCGAGGTCGCCCTCCGCGAAAGGTGCGATCTCCCGGCCGTACGTCACCTCCAGGACAAGTCCCCGGACCTGACCCGCCTTCCGGTCGACGATGGTGTCCCGGACCCTGGCGAAGCAGACTCCGCTCGTCCCGGGGTTCGGACTGCTCCGGTAGCGGAGGTCGTCGAACGCGATCATGGCCTCTTCGCCTGCTTCGCCGCGAGGGATGAGGAGGTAGCTGAACGCCTGCGATTGCTCGAAGAGCGCAAGGTCCAGGGGACCGAGCACCTTCCAGAAGTTCCCTTCGCTCTTCCGGACGGGGATGCTGATCCCGTCCCGGACCCGAACCGGCCACGGCTTGCTGCGCAGTTCCTGCACCTTCCGGGCACCCAGGGTCGATTCGTACTCTACGATGAAGAGGAGGCGCGATATCTCAGGTGCCGCGGCATCCCACGGGCGCGGAAACCGGAAATTCTCCGCCCAGCGCACGAGGCCGGGTTTAACCCGTTCACGGAGTCCGTCGAGGACGCTCCCCGCTGAAAGCAGACGCCGCGACATCTCCTGCCGGACCCAGTCTGCGGCTTCCGGCTTTGTTCCCTGCCACGCCATGATGATGGCGTCGCTCTTGAGCGCGTTGCTGTGCTCGTTCCAGAAGAGAGTGCCCGGATCGAGCCGGTATGCGAAACGGGAAGAGGGGATTGCCGCAAGGACCTCCGGCAGACGGAGGGTGAACGGGACGGGGAGCGCAAGCAGTCGCCGGATCTCGCGCGTCAGGACGACGAGAGGGAACGGGATCGATGTTGACGGGTGGCTGGACCCGATAGCAATGCCGGGGTCCTGGTAGTAAAACCGCAGCCGCAGGGCATCTTCCGCCGTTTCGGGGTCCCTGATTGCGTCGTCGAGCAGTCTGGTGAAGAGTTCCTCTTCGTAAGTGTCGTAGACGTAGGTCTGCACCGACTTCTGCCCTGTCCATTCCCGGCCCTGGTTATACTCGTGGACGGCTGCAAGTTCTCCGGCGAGCGCCCGGACAAACTCCCGCCTCACCCGGTTGCAGTCGTCGGGGTTCCGGGCGACGGAGATAACTTCGTTTGAGGGCGTTCCGTAGACCGCCTCGCCCTTGAAGCGCCGGAACCCGAGAGCGTATATCCGGCCGGAGACGGGGTCTTTCTGGAGCGTGAGAACGATACCGATATCTTCGTAGACAGGGAGGGCCGGCGATCTTGCGGCGAGCGCGATGACCTCTCCCGTCCGGAGCGCCCGGACGGTCGCCCGCAGGCGGTCGCCCTGATCTGCAAGCGACCCGCAGTTGTCCAGGTGCCGGTCGTTCTCGGGGTCCCGGAGAAACTCTTCGAGGTCGGGAAGCGTGTTGATGGAGAGACCGGGGTCCCACGGGGCTTCCCGGAGGTAGCGTCGCCCGACGGATGAAAGGCCCGGAATCTGCGAGACAGAGGCGGAAACTTCCGCTTCCTTGCGGCAGCACGCGTAGTATTCGCAGGACTCGCATCGTGCCGTGAGGTGCCAGGGCACGTCCCCCGGCGGGCCGGCAAAGATAACCGGAAGGCGATGGCGGAAGAAGTCCTCGATCACCCGGATGTTGAGGTGCAGGTCAAACGGTCTGGGTTCGTCGTCCCCGTACAGCCAGATCCCTGCCCGGGCGAGGTTGACCGGGAGGTCGATCCCGAGCAGGCGGAGGGCGTGATCGAGGATCAGGGCATACAGCGTCGCCTGGACCCGGTGGCTGACGCTGAGGTCCTCGCTTGCCTTGATATCGATGACCGAGAGATGCGGCCCCCCGTCGCCCCTGCCATCCAGCCGGATGAGGTCGGGGCGGCAGGGGGAGAACCGGTACACCTCCGGGTTGATGCCGTAGTTGCGCAGGAAGTGGACCGAGACCGGGATGGTTGACTGGTAGATTGCCTCTCCCGGGGATAACCGGGGGAGGAGGTTGAAACTCTCCTCGATAGAGAACGACCGTCCGGAGAGGGGGCCGGTCCCGGCCGGGAGCTGCACATGTCCTGCGAGTTTCATACGGACGACCTCTTCCTCCCACCGGATTCCTGCATCCAGGAGGGCCTGCGTCACCGGGCTATGGTCCATCGCGCCTGCCGGGATACCGGCGGCCTCCCGTTCCTCTCTCGGGGTTGCGTGGTAGCGGAGGTGGCGCTCGCAGTCGTGGTAGAAGAACCAGCCGATGAGCGACGGACTGAGGTTAAAACGAGGCATAAGCGTTCACGATCGATGCCGGGAGGGTCGGGAGTTCTCCCTGATGGCGACGGTGACTCATCTGTTTGTGCGGTCGCGGGAAAACTGTTGTTATGGACCCCTGTTGAAACCCTCTCTGGAGAGTCGATTGCGGCCCTGACACGGATTTCGGATGGGGACCCTGTGAGGGGAGAGGGATGCTTCCCTCGAAATCCTTCAGGTTTCTCAAGATTCGGGCGTTCCGCGTATTGCACTCCCCGTCAGCCTCTCCTCACATCCTCCGTGCTCGAGTTTCTGCCGGACTAGCAGTCGTTCTCCCGTGGCGATGGTTCTCCGTCTGCTACACGGTACATTCTCGTTTTGACCGCTCAGCCTGCCGCACACTGAAGACCTTCAGCCTTCACGACTTCCGGAACCAAAATATGGTCTCAACAGAGCCGTAATTGGCTGCTTCTTTTACAATCCGCGATCAAATCGGTCTTTATGCGGATACATCTCCAGGCACGAATGCAATTCGTATGCGCCGCAGAAAGGGCGTCCGGGGCAGGCAATCTTTCAGCCGGTGACGTTCATCGTCACGTTTGCGGCGGTCTCGTTCTGTCCCGACAGGGTAACGCCGGATGGGACCATAACCGTATCAATGGCGTGAATGACGCCGTTTATAGCCTGTATATCGACCCGGATGATCTCTACTCCGTTCACCGTTATGTTCTTGCCGTCGGCATCGACAGAGATTGAGTTGCCCTGTACCGTTGCGATGGTACCATTCGTGGCGAGTTCGGCTCTCGTATAGGTTCCCGGAGCCATGTGGTAGAGCAGGACCTCGGCGAGATTGCCCTTCGGGTCGTTTGAGAGGTCTTGCATCACCGCCTCGGGAAGCCGGGAAAATGCTTCATCGGTGGGTGCAAAAACTGTATACGGTCCAGGCCCGGCGAGAACTCTCTCAAGCCCGGCTGCATCGATAGCGCGGGTAAATGCCGAGAAGTTCCCGTCCCCGACCAGCACCTCACCGATTGTCAGGTTCACGCCCATCTGCGTTGCGGCAGCCGTGCCGTCCGTCTGGTTTCGGTCGCCGTCCTCCGACGGGTCCGTGCAGCCGCAGGCGAGGGCCGCCGCCCCGAGAACCAGAACGGCTATGAATAGTGCGTACTTCGCTCTCATGGCTCCTCTGTGGGCTGTATACTCAAACCTTTCCTTCTAACTCATTGTCTCCGGAACCGGCAGAAGAGCCCGGGAACCCGAGCTCCCGGGGCACTTTACTTCCAGAGTCTCATGGTCGAGACCACGTGGCGCACCGGGTCGTAGACCCTGACGGCATGGTTGCCGGTATCGGCGATATACCAGAGCCCTCCGAAATCGACCAGGCCGTCCGGCTCGTTCAGTTTCGCGTCCCCCGACAGTCCATCCCGGTGGCCGCGGCTGCCGTTCCCGATTATGGTGAGAACCCAGCCGGTGCCCGGGTCGAACTGCTTGATCTTATGGTTTTCGGTATCGGCGATGTAGACCGCCCCGTCCCGGTAGGCTATACCCTTCGGGTGACGGATACGGGCCATCCCGGCGATGGTGTCAAGGTCGCCGAAGTCTTCCAGCGAGTGCCCTATGGACGTCTCGACCATCCCCCGCTTTATCCGCCGGATCGCCGAAGCCCCGCTGTCGGCTACGTAGAGCACCTCGCCGTCGGCGACGATGCCGGCGGGGCCGGCGAAAGCGGCCTTTGGAAACGGGCCGTCGACCAGGGCCTCCAGGCCCGACCCGGCGTATGGTTCTATTGTGCGGGCGGCCAGATCCAGCCGCCAGATCTGGTTCCCCCCGGCCATTGCGATATAGAGATAGCCGCCCATCAGCACGAGGTCCCGGGGCGCGTTCAGCGCTACATCGGTACCCGGTCCGCCTTCACCGGGCGAGGGGGCGGCAAGTCCGGTCCCGGCGACCGTCGTCACCCGCCGGTCGGGCCAGAAAACCTGCCGGATCATGTGGTTCCCGGTATCTGCAACGTAGAGAGTTCCCGCCTCCTCATCGAAGGCGAGGCCCTCCGGCAGGTAGAAAGCCGCCTCCTGAAACAACCCGTCGGCGTTTCCGGCGGCTCCGGAGCCGATTGTCTCCAGAATCTTTCCTGCTTTGTCGGCGACGATTATCCGATGGTGGCCGGTATCGCTTATAAAGAGCCGTGCCCCCGCATGGTCCGCTGCGATCTTGGCGGGGTGGTAAAGGGTCCCCTCCCGCGCCGTCTCCCGATCGGCTCCGGACTGCAACGGCCCCCTTGCCAATAAACCGCGCTGCTCGAACTCTTTCACTATCAGGTCGATCTTCAGGTCGAGCCTCCCAGATAGCCCCTCTCCGGTGGTCTTCCCGACTATGTTCCCCTCCGGGTCGATGAGGATAAGGGTCGGCCAGTCCCGGACCCCGAAGGCCTGCCAGAGGAGACGATCGGGGTCGACGACGATGGGACCACGTACTCCGGCGCGGCGAACCGCCTCGCGGAGGTTCCCGGCAACCGCGCCGGACTCAAACCCTGGTGAATGAACTTCAATAACTACCAGGTCCGGGTGGTTATCCTGGAGGTGCCGGACCTCCGGTGCCAGGCGTATGCAGTTTGAGCAGGCAAACGTCTGAAAAGAGAGCAGCACAATCCTGCCTGCAAGGTCGCGGACGGAGAGCGGGCGATTGGTATTGAGCCACTCAACGCCTGCGGGGAACTCAGGGGCTGCTATCAGTTTCATGCGGCACCTTCTGGCGGTTTAACGTTATGAATGTTGGCCCGGCCCGGTGGCCTGGATCTCGGTAAACCGCCGTCGCCCCCAATCTCATGCCGGCGGCTCGGGAGAGAGCGTCTCTGGGGCGGCAAGCATCTCCTCGCAGAAGGCAATCGCCCCGAAAACCATGTTCTTCCGGTAGACCGCGGGTTTGATGCAGGGCGTGTCGGGAAGGCCGCCGATCACCGAGAATACCTGCCGCCAGGGTATCGGATCGGTCATCGACGGAGGGGCAAGGTTGTTGTGAATGTGAAAGGCCCGCAGGGCCTCGCGCGGGACCTGCCGGAGCGCTTCCGGAAAATCTTCTCCTTCGGCGGCGTAGAGGTTCCAGGGGTCAAGGGCGATCCCGGCAAGTCCGGCGATCTCCGGGTGGACATTCTTGAGCGTCGTCCAGAACGCACGGATCTGGCTCCCGGTGGAGATGCTCTGGTCCTTGTTGTTCTCAAGCAGCACCAGGGGTTCTGCCCCAAACGCGTTCCAGTGGGCGGCGATCAGGGTGTGCATCGCCGCGACGATATCGGTGTGGGCGTTCCTCCTGTCGCCGGGGTGAATCTCGATGATCCCGGGAGGAATGCCCAGACGGTCCTCGATCTCAAGGAGCATGTCCCCGAACGCGATCACCCAGTCCGGGTCGCGCCACCGCAACGCCGCTTTCACCTGCCTATGGTGCTGATCTCTTCTCGGGACGGCCGGTTCGGTGTGCATGACGTAGTCGAGAGAGCCTGGAAGGTCTGTATCCTGCTCGTAAAGGTGCAGGATAGACGACCGGTTGAGCATGGAGCCGATCTCCTGCCCGGTTCGCTCCACCTCGGTTTTGTTCTTGATGAAATCGGCGGGAACTTCGATATACGTGCAGCCGAACCGTTCGGCAAGATGCCAGCGCTCAAGGAGTCCTCCCCGTTGCGCGACTTCTGTGACGTTTGGGTAGATGTAGTCCGCACCTGGCATGGCAATCAGGCTACGCCATGGCAGGAGTGATACAAAAATGTTGGGTGATCCGGCATTGTCGGGTTCGACGACCTGTTCCTAACCTGACGAGACCGCTGTTCCTACCGGCTTGGCCGAGATGTGGTGGGGGTTCGCGTTTCGTCTCTATACCTGATCCGGATTGTAACGACTGTCGCGTTCTCTGCTGCTGTCGCGCAACACTCAGCGTCGCATGGGATTATCGAGAACCTGCGGACACACAAACAGGATATCCACGGGCGCATAAATATAGGTGCAGTAGGCACGCTCAGGATCATAGTACATACACTGCGCACATTCGTATTGTTTTGGTCTTCTCTCTTTCTGTCGGGTCAACTCACCGGTTACGGCATCGTATATGCCATACCTGGCCCGGTCTGGTGCTTCCAGTTCCGGCGTCCCGGTATATTGAGCACCGGGTTTATTCTTCAGCAGGTTGATGTCGTCAGGTATGTTCATGTCGTACTCTAAGATGCTCACGGGCAGCTCCACATTTATTACGTTGATGAATCTTCAGCGGATTGATGAAACCTCGGGAGGCCCGAGATCTGGACGTTGGGATAGGTGCCATCCCGCGGGTCTTCTGTGCCCGGGCCGGGCCTTGAAAAGGATGAAGCCGGAAGCACCATGGAGGTGCAGTTGTCCGGTTCCTGTGTTGTGCCTCTGGTCATACCGAATACGGCATCGCGCGGATGAACAGGTAGAATATACCACCCAGCACAATGAATTCTCCGTCAGTAAGCAGTTCGAAGAAGAATTTTTCTGTCCCGAACCGTGGGAAACAGAGAAGGTATCCCTGGGCATAGACTACGCCTGCAGCGAGCAGCAGTGCTGAACAGGGACCTGACAGAAATCCGCTGACAAGTAACAGCGGAGTTCCGATGATCAGGTTCACTCCTGTAAGAAGAATAAGTGTCCTTCGGATGCCTAACATCGTGGGGATCGTTTTGACGCCTGAAGCTACATCTCCCTCCACATCACGCATGTCAAAGATCACTGTGTTGATGAATACCTGGAAAAAGAAGAAGATACCGACGATGCCGGTGACGGCATCCACGGGAAGGGAGGCATGGCAGATCGGCAGGAAGGTAGTGGGAGCGGTCCAGGAAAACGCCACAACGAGACTTTTCATGACAGGAACCTCTTTTAATCGCCGAAATCCGAACCAGGAGGGAAAGAGCGGTACACTGTAGATGATCCCGGCGATCAGGGGAACGGCTGTTATCAAAAAACTGTCGAATCCTTGGAGAGCAGAGAGGCAGAGGGCGACGATGTAGGCACTGACTGCGGAACGAAAGAGGAGAGAGCCGTACTCTTTTGTGAAAGTATACCGTTCGATGTTGTTTATGGCATCCTCGTTTTCGTCGGTTTTGCGATTGAGGTTGTAGACGGCGAATACGATCAACATCAGTATCACCGCGGCGACTGGGTCGAAGGGAAGGCCTTGCACAAAGCACGAGATGTACACCATCGCTGCCCCTGTAATGGAGAGGTACAGGGAACTGTACACGATGAGATGAACGATAGACTGGCAGGCTGATGGAACTAGGTTGGTTCGATAAGTTGAGTTGAACATGTATGTATTTTCGGGAATCTGATGAACATTTATTGCGTCAGTGAATATTCATCAGTTAGATGCGGCCCGGTATCCGAACGCGGTGTGCTACCCGGAGCATGAGAGGGGCATCCGTCGCTCTACCGGCGGATACTGTTCATTCCCTTCGGTGCTTGAGTTCCATTTCAGTCACGCACCAGATCCGATAGCAGGCGTATCTTGTTCTGGATGTTGACCGGGACCGACCCGGTAGATCCGGCTAAAAAAATACCCTAACTTCAACGGGGGCTTCATCCGCTGACCAATCCAGGAGGTACCGTTGTATCGCGGGTCCTGGTCGAGCATTGGACGATTAGAATTCAGAAGAGGTTACTCAGAAATTTGCAGTAATCTGGAGTCTGCTTTATAATACTGAAAAAGTTTCTCGCCCCATGAGACTGCTGCTGCATCGGTACTTATGAGGTCTGTAGCGGCGTCGTAAACATCGGTATCACGCCTGTACAGACCTAATGACAGGTATCTGTCGGTCACTGTCATTCCCAATCTGATCGGCGCGGAGGAGACATATATATTGAAATTGGTATATCCTTTCAGGGACCCAAGCACTGCGTCATACGGCTCGGTGAACAATGTCTGAGCGAGTTTCCGGGAAATGACGAGTTCGACCGGCCTGCCGTCCAGAACCGCCTCTTTAATCGCGTTTGCAAGGACCTGACTCATAATCGACGACACGCCGTGAATCCATGATGCTTCCCGAAGGATCGTGAGAAAGGCCGCGTACACGACGAAGATGTTCTCTTCGACATCCTTTATTACCTCCGCGTTGTAGAAGTGTTGTATCTCTCTTTGAAATTCATAGGGTATGCCCTCGACATCGTGTTCGGTCCAGAAGTTCCGATGGCGCTGTATCACTCCCATCAACGCTACCAGCCGCTCGATCTCCGGCTCGACGATCCTGCCGAGAGGGGTGAGTACATAGTCGCCTCGCACCGATTCAACGTAATGCAGGGCCTCGAGCTGCCGGATCTTCGGGATGAGCGCCTGCGACGAACTCCCCGTGGTGTCACGAAGGGTCGAGAGGGGTTTACTCCCGCTCCCGAGGGCTATCAGCACCTGCGTCAGCAGTCTCGACCGAAAGATCGCCTGAACGTCGTCGTGGTACTCGTTATAGATCTCCAGAGGAGAGGTTCCGTTCATAGTTCGTATTGTTAACTGGTGCCGGTCGACGCATATCACCCTTTCCATTCGTGCGCCTGCATGTCCCTTCCACCTGCTGCTCTCCTTTCTCTGTCGATGGCGGCCGATTGCGCGCCCAAAACGAGGCTTTTTGATCCGCCGGGGCTTCCAGTCTTCTGGATTCTCCGGTGACGACCGGTCCGGTAATTCGATAGGTCTGGAACTCGCGATCTGCTCCCCGCCCGATCTCAGCACACTTATAGTCGGGTGCCTGATAACCTAGAGAAGCATGTCGTTCATACTCCGATACCTGCCCTGCATCGCACTCTGTGCCTGCATCCTCGCCTGTCTCGCCACCGCCGGCTGTTCCGTCCTCGACGAGCAGCCGGCGATTGTACCAGGCCTATCCGGAGACCTCGTCGTCCACTTCATCGACGTCGGACAGGGCGATTCGATCCTCCTTGAGTTCCGCGATAAGACCCTGCTCATTGACGCCGGCGAACGCGAGATGGGGGAGCATGTCGTTGCGTACCTCGAAAGTCAGAACGTCGAAAGACTCGATGCGGTGGTGGCGACCCATGCACATTCCGACCACGTCGGCGGCCTTGCGGAAGTCATCTCCGCATATCCGGTCGGGCTGTTCGTCGATGCCGGACAGCCGCACCCCACTGCGACCTACGAGAATCTGCTTGCCCTGATCGAGGAGCGGAAGATCCCATACACGGTGGCGGAGCGCGGGCAGACGATTTCTCTCGACCCCGATCTCGAGATCCGGGTCTTAAACCCGGCATCCGAGCCGCTGGGCGATCCAAATGAGGATTCCATCGTCCTGAAAGCGACCTATGGGGAGATCTCTTACCTCTTCATGGGCGATGCCGGGGAACCCGCGGAGGAGTGCCTGATAGGAGCCGGGCTCGACCTCGATACCGATGTCCTGAAGGTCGGCCACCACGCGAGCCGTTACGCATCCTCGGCAGAGTTCCTGGCTGCGGCGAGCCCTGCGGTCAGCGTCATCACGGTCGGCGCGGGCAACGACTACGGCCATCCCCATGAGGAGACGCTCGAACGCCTTGAGGCGGCCGGCTCGCGCATTTACCGCACCGACCGCGATGGGACCGTCGTTGTTTCTACCGACGGCGAGACGCTTGCCGTGACGGCCGGCGGCGCTCCATCCCCCGCCGGCGTGCAGATCACCGGCCTTGACCTCCGGGGCGAGGAGGTCACCATCACGAACGGCGAGGCGGCGCCGGTCAACCTCACCGGCTGGACGATCGCCGACGAGGGGATGAGAAACACCTATACCTTCCCTGTCTACACCCTTGACCCGGGCGCCGACGTCATCGTTCACTCCGGTGAGGGCGACGACACCGTGACCGACCTCTACTGGGGCCGGAAAGCGGGGGTCTGGAACAACGACGGCGATACCGCCACGCTCGCCGCCGCGAACGGCACGACCGTCAGCACCCTGGAGCGATGATGGAGGACAAAGCAACGTTTCTCGTCAGCCTCGACCGGATCGAGGGGGATCTTGCCGCCCTGCTTCTCCGCGAGGACGAGTCGATCCGCTTCACGCTCCCCCTTTCCCTCCTCCCCGGCGACGCGCGGGAAGGGGATATCCTCGAGATCGCGATCCGCCGGGACGTCGCGGCGACGACGGAGGCCCGGAAACGGGTGGCGGAGAGGATCGAGCGGCTGCGGGGGCGGGGGAAGGCATAACCTCGTCGCCGCCGGGCATGGGACCTGACCACAAGATTAATATCGTCGGATGAGCCCAGAGCCTCATCCAGGAGGTGAATGAACTGGTCGATATCGTCAAACTCGATGGCAGGAGAGAACCATTCGTGCGGGAGAAAGTGACCGTGAGTGCACTTAAAGCAGGCGCACCGCTGGAAGAGGCCAGGGCGATCGGGGATGCCGTCGAACGGGTTGCCTACGACGGGATGTCCTCCGGGGAAGTCCGGCGGCGGGTGCTTGAGCAGCTCCGCGACCGGAACCCGGAATGGGAGGATAACTGGATCTTGTACGACCGTGCCGTGAAGAAACGCGGGGCGCCGGCGGTTACGGAATTACCCGCCCGCTGATACCTCTCCTCTTTTTCATCTATTCCGGACGGAACCTTCCGGAACAAAATTATAATTACCAATCTGGGCCCATATATGTCTTGTATTGTCATATTCTACCCGGAAATTCGATAATTTGAACGGCGGCCAGAAGGCCGTTTTCAGTTCGGTCATCCTTCCCGGGCGCGTCCGACAATCAGCCCCCCCATAACGGCACAACGTCCTCTCAAATCAGTAAACGCGTCTCGATTACGTCAACGACGTTGACGTGCCAGCAGGCGATCTATATGCCCACCAGCGACTCCGAAGACGATACACCCTCCAGTAGTAACCAGAACGATACAGAAGGAACAAAGATACTCCTCGCCGATCCGAAGGCCGCGATCGTCAGACTCTCCCTGCCGATGATGGTCGCCCTGACCCTTACGACCCTTTACAACGTCGTCGACGCGTTCTGGGTCTCTGGCCTTGGTGCCGATGCTCTTGCCGCCGTCGGATTTTCCTTTCCGCTCTACCTCGTCACCATCGGGCTGGCGAGCGGCCTTGGCACAGGCGGCGAAGCCGCACTCTCGCGGATGATCGGTGCCCGCAACAGGGACGGCGCAAGCAGCGTCGCGATGCACACGATCCTCCTGATGACCCTCCTTTCCATCGCCGTCACCATCCCGCTCTTCCTCTTCGCCGGGGACATTTTCGTCCTCATGGGCGCAGGCGATGCCGCCGGCCTTGCCGCTGAGTATGCCCGGGTCCTCTTTCTCGGGACATTCGCCCTCCTCTTCGGCGAGGTTGCCTACTCGATTATGCACGGGGAAGGCGATGCAAAACGGGCCATGTATGCGATGGCGGTAGGGGCACTCGCAAATGTCATCCTCGATCCGATCCTGATCTACACCTGCGGCATGGGGATCGCCGGCGCTGCCTGGGCAACCATCATCGCTGAGGTCCTCTCCGCCGTCCCGATGGTCTACTGGCTCTTTGTGAAGAGGGATACCTACGTCTCCCTCCACCTCCGGGGTTTTGCTCCCGACGTTGCAGTTGTGCGCGACGTCCTGCAGGTCGGCGTCCCTGCCGCCGCCGAGCAACTGGCGTTTGCGCTGATGACCCTGCTATTAAACGGCGTCATTGTCCTCATAGCGAGTACCGACAGCGTCGCGGTCTACTCGACCGGGTGGCGTATCGTGAATATCGGCTTAACCCCTATCCTTGCCATCGCGACGGCAGTGGTCGCGGTCACCGGCGCCACCTACGGGGCCGGGGCGTATGTCCGGATGGAATCCGCCCTTCTCTTCGCCGTCAGGCTCGGCCTCGGTATCGGTCTTGGACTTGCTGCCGTCATGTTCGTCTTCGCCCCCCATATCGCTACGCTCTTTGCGATGGGGAGTGATACAGCGGAGATCGTACCGGAACTGACGGCATTCCTCCGGGTTATGAGCCTGATCTTCCCGGTGATCGGGTTCGGGCTCTTCTCGGCGTCGTTCTTCCAGGGGACTGGCAAAGGTACACGGTCTCTCACGCTCACGGTCCTGCAGACCGTCGTCCTCTCGACCCTGTTTGTCCGGGTGTTTGCAATCGAACTCGGCCTCGGCCTCTCCGGCGTCTGGTGGGGGGTTATCGCGGGAAACGCGGTCGGCGCACTATTCGGCTATTTCTGGGCGCGCCGGTATACGGCGGGGCTCAAAATCCGACAGACCGCGACCATAACAGCAGCGGCAGCGGCGTGAAGAGCATCACTCCTTATGCCCGCCGGTCTCTCCATGCACCGCTTCGCGCAGCGTGAACCGGAACGATGCCCCGAGGTCCGGTCTCCCGCAAACCCGGTCCTCTGCCCAGATCCTGCCGCCGTAGCGCTCGATCAGCATCCCGACGATGTACAGGCCGAGCCCGTCCCCGTGCCCCTGACTCTTGCCCTCTCTGAACCGGTGAAAGATCGCCTCTTTCATCCCGTCGGGGATGCCGGGCCCCGTATCCTCAACGGTTACCACCACCGTGCGGTCTTCTCCCGGATCGTTCTCCACCCGGATCGCGATCCCGGCATCCGGTCCGCCGAACTTGACGGCGTTCCCGACGAGGTTCGAAAAGATCTCCGGGAGCAGGTCGTCCGCCAGGACCTCCACCGAGGTGTCCACGAACAACGCGACCTTTGCCTCCGGAATACGGTCGATCCCGGCCCGGATCACGCTGCTGAGGCGGATCGGCTTGAGGTCGGGCGGTTCCTGATGAATCCGCCGGATGGTCGAGACGTTCTGGAGAATCCTGGTGCTCTTTCTGACGCTCCCCTTGAGTTTCCTTGCATACAGCGCGGCGTCGTCCTCCAGCATATCGAGCAGGAGATCGCAGTAGAGGTTCGCAACGTTCTCTGCGTTTTTAAGGTCGTGGGTCATGATATCAAGGTAGAGGTTCGTCTCACGGTGGGCTGCCTCCAGCCGCTTGTGGAGCATGCTCCGGAGAACACCCGAACCGATCTCCCGTGCGACCGCCTCAAGCAGGCGGCGTTCTTCGTCTTCAAACCGCTGTTTATCCCTGCTCCCGAGAAAGAGCGCGCCGACGACGATCGACTCCGCGAGTATAGGGATGCAGGCAAGCGCCGAGACCCCGAGCGATGAGAGGACCTCCTCTGCGACTGCGCCGGATTTATTGCGCTGTTCAACGTAGCACGGCTGTCCGGCGACAAAGACTAAATTCCAGGGCCAGTGATGGACCGTTATTGTCCCGTACCGGGAAAAGTAGTCTTTCGGGACGGCGTGATGGTAGCGCGTGAGTGCCAGCGTCCGCTCCGGGTTAAGGAGGTAGGTCAGCCCCACATTGAGGTTGAGCAGATCCAGCGTCCTAGAGAGTGATGCATCGAGTAATTCGTCGAGCGATAGGGACGACGCCGATACCTCCATGATCTGGTTGAGGATCAGGAGTTGCCTGTTTAAAGAGAGCAGCCGTTCGTCGGCCTTTCTGCCGGTGACATCCCGCATGCGGAGTACCCAGATCCCTGCGAACGGGTCCTGCTCCAGCCTCCGACTGGAGTAGACGAACCGTCGTTCCCCTTCATCGGGGTTCTGTACTGAGAGTTCGAGACCGGACACCTCGTCGCCGTCGCGCATCGCGGTGAGAAGTTTTTGGACGTCTCCTTTTTCATCCAGAAACGGCGTCAGGTGGATATCGAAGACCTGACAGGCATTGGACCCCAGAATTTCATCCTCATCTGCCGAGAAAAGTTTCATGGCATGGGCGTTTGCCCAGA
Source organism: Methanoculleus sp. UBA374 (assembly GCA_002508705.1). Classification (GTDB taxonomy): domain Archaea; phylum Halobacteriota; class Methanomicrobia; order Methanomicrobiales; family Methanoculleaceae; genus Methanoculleus; species Methanoculleus palmolei. Next base: position 113,748 of record DAYL01000034.1, read on the forward strand.
TCACCTGCAGGTTCGGGTTGATCACGATGATACAAACGCCGGGTTCGTCGAGGGGCCGAAACGCCGCCCGTAGTTGGGTGGATATTGGATCTGCTCTGTTCATATGAGTATCTCGCTCCCTGAAAATTATCCTGATAAAATTATGTAAATAAGCTCATATTCAGGGTGTTAAGATATTTGCGGTTGGAGCCCTCCCCGGACTGGTTTGTCTCTTCTCCCCCGAACCACGTCGAGGTTCATCCTGTCCGTCGGAAAGCCCTCCCTTCTCGCCGCAGGAACTCAAAGCGGAGATTATAGGACCCCGATCCGGTTGAGGGCCGGCGAGAGCGATGTCAGATGACCCTGGATGCGAACCGTCTCCCGGGGGGATGCACCCATTGCGAGTGCCAGGAACCCGGCGATATGGAGCACCGGCACTCCCATATGGTCGTACGCCAGTTCACAGCCCGAGCAGTCGACGATCATCACGGCCAGATTATGACGCATAAAATCCTGACGGACGAGCTGGTTTAATCGGGAAAGCCCCCTCGCAGGGATGGTCTGGTGCCGGTCGAAGAGGTTCTTGACTCCGCCGCAGCAGTAGTGCTCCATCTTACTCTGGACAACGCTCGCCCCGGTGACGGTCGCGAGGTCGCGTAATCCCGGCGGGACGGCAGAAGAGAATCATGCCTTTCGTCCGGGGCCCGTGCGGTGGGTATCGCCCGGCGGAAAAAAAAGAGACGGTTAGAGGTTTTCCAGTCTTTTGTTCACCGCGTCCCAGTTCACGACGTTCCAGAACGCATCGATAAACTGACCCCGGTTGTTCTTGTAATCGACGTAGTAGGCGTGCTCCCACACGTCGAGCACCATCAGGATCTTCAATGAGGGATAGACGTTGTTGTTGTGCTTCTCAATCTGCATGATCACGGGGCGAGCCGTCATGCTGTCGTAGGCCAGAGCCGCCCACCCGGAGCCCTCGACACTCGCGGCCGTTTTCGTGAACTCGGCCTTGAATCGGTCAAAAGAACCCCATTCCTGTTCTATCCGGTCCGCAATGGCGCCTTTCGGGGCTCCGCCGCCGCCCTTCCCGGCCGGCGCCATGGTCGGCCAGAAGAGGGTGTGCAGGACATGGCCGCCTATGTTGAACGAGAGTTCCTTTAACAGCGCTTTCATGTCGATTTCGGCGCCTTCCTGCCGTGCCTTCTCCAATTTCTCAAGGTTGGCGTTCGCCCCGGTCACGTAAGCCTGGTGGTGCTTATCGTGATGCAGGGAGAGTTGTTCTTTTGAGATATACGGCTCAAGGGCATCCGGTGCGTAGGGCAGGGGCGGCAGTTCATACCTCTTCAACGATGCAGTTGCTATCTTCTGTACAGCCATAATGATCAATTTTCAGAAGGTTAGCGATCTATTTGAGAGTATCGGTACAGGCTCCCCCTCCTCCCCTCGGGGGCACCCGGGTTTTTTCAGCCGGGATTGAGAGCCTCAATCGCAGAGTGCCGATCGACCGATCTTATGTTGATTGTGCCGGACGACCTCTACAGCGGTACGCTCTGTACATCTTGCGGTTGACGTCGTTCCCCCTCCACCGGGGGGATTTTGCACCTTCTCGCCGCCCGCGTGCCGTCCGGATGCCGGAACGGGGCCGGACCGATCCGATCATGCCTTTATGTAAATCTCATCTTCGACTTCATGACGATAACTTTCCTGGATGATGAAAATAGCAACGATGGAGTCTTTTTTGATCGTTAAGGACTATCGGGGCGGCGGAACAACCATGTTCGGAAGCATTATATATGCCGGTAGAGTGACATTTTGAACTGCCTCGCATTCCGTTGCATGGAGCCTTGCTTCGTTTACCAGGTCGATGGTACCGCAGCCGCGAGGTGTCCCTGTATGATGGCGTCTGGGCACAACGGTGGACCTACCATGAAGATGGCAACACGTATTTCGCTCTTTACTGCCACGCTCGTGGTGCTGCTCACTGTCGTTCTCCTCCGGGATCTGCACCTCATACTCACCGGGGCGGCCTGGGGTCTGTTCGCGAGAGTGCTCTCTCTTCTCCTGGTAGTTGTCACCGCATTCGGGGTGATTCAGTTCATGAGTTACGCCGATCACCTTCTGCGGTCGCTCTATGCCTACCGGGGTCATCCCGTAGCGCCGTGCCAGGCGGCCGCCTGCCGTGTCGCAGTCTTCATTCCTGTTTATAACGAGGAGCCTCGCGTGGTCGATTCCTGTGTCCGGGCATGTACGACGATCTCCTATCCGGATGTCTGTATCTATCTCCTTGACGACTCCACAGACCCGCGAAAACGGGCAGCGATGCAGGAGATCTCTCGCATATATAATCTCCGTTATGTCCACCGTGACCATAGAGCAGGCTTCAAAGCGGGAGCAATCAACCACGCCCTCCCCCTCCTCGACGACGATACATCGTATCTCCTGGTCCTCGATGCCGACCAGAAGGTGAAGCCGGCGATCCTCACCGACCTTATCCCGATTCTCGAAGCCGACCCCGCCCTCTCCTTCATTCAGACTCCGCAATTCTTTCCGTCGGAGTCAAGCGATGCGATAAGCGTTACGTTCTCATACCAGCAGCACATCTACAACAAGCATGTCTGCAGGGGGCTTTCCGCCAATGATACCGCCATGTTGACCGGCTCAAACTGCATCTTCCGGGTGAGCCACCTTGCCGCCATCGGGGGGATGGATGAGACGTGCATCGCCGAAGACATCGCCACTTCCTTTGCGTTCCATCTCAGGGGATATCGCGGGCTCTTTCTCGATACCGTATACGCAGAGGGCATCGCACCGCCAAACCTCACGGCGTACTTCACCCAGCAACTCCGCTGGGCATACGGAAATACTCAGTTCCTCGGAACCATCCTCCGGCAACTTCTGACGCATCCGAAAAACATGGCCCCGTTTCAGTGGCTCGAGTTCGTCGTGATCGCCTCGATCTACCTGCTTGGCGGAGTGAACGTGGCACTCTTTCTCCTCCCTGTCTTCACGCTGATCTTCGGCATCCCGATCCTGCCGGTGTGGGTTCCCCCGGTCTTTGCCGTTGTGCTCGTCGTGGTGATCGCGCTCCAGGTCCTCATCAGCATCCGCGAACGAGAGTACTCTCTGCGTGACCTTGTCCTCTCGCAGGCGATCTTCAACACGCTCTCTTTCGTATACGCCCGGGCGCTCTGGTACGTCGTCTCCGGGAAGCAACTGCCGTTCGTCGTGACCCCAAAAGTAGTGTCGGGACCTGCCGGCCGGTCCCGTGCCAGGATCGTGCCGGTTCTCCTGGTGATTGCGGCCGTTCTGGTCTCGATGACCGTCGGCGTCGTGCGGCTTGTCTCCGGGGGACCGGGTTCAGGCACGGCAATCCCGCTCTTCTGGGCCTGCTATACGCTTCTTGTCCTCTCGTCGTTTCTGGTAGTCTGGCGAAGGGACGGAAGACGGGCGTCCGCGACGGTAGAGAGCGGGCGTTTCGTCCCGGGATCGGGGCGCTGAAGCGCCGGCGTCGGTAGAAAAAAGTCGATGGCTGGAGAGCTTTAGCGGAATCTCTGCCAGAGAATTCTCCCCATCACGCGGAAGGTGAAGTCAAGTTCGTCGAAGCTCGGAATGCCGTTTTCTTTGAGAACTTTACGGCCCCGTTCCATGGAGTCGCCGCCGAGGAGCGTCCCGACGATCATATTCTCGGTCTTCTCCGAGAACCGGACGATCTGGTTTGCGACCTGCTCCGATCCGATGACGAGGTTTGGGAACCCGACGACGAACGCAATGTCCCAGCAGTCCTGGTGCTTGGCGAGCGCACTGAATGTCTGCTCAAACCGCTTCTCGTTGGCATCGCCGAGGAGGTCGATCGGGTTATTCTTGTTCCAGAACTCCGGCAGAAATTCGTTGAGTTCCTTGAGGACCTTCGGCGGCAGGGTGATCAGATCGATGCCGTAGCGTTCGGCGTAGTCGGAGGAGAGTACCGCGAATCCGCCGGCGTTTGTGATTACGATCGCCCGCTTGCCGCGGGGGTAGCCTTTCGGGAGCGACAGCATCTCGGCGACCTGGAATGTACCGGTCAGGGTGTGGACGGGGATCACGCCGGACTGGCGGAATGCTTCCATATACACGTCGTACGACCCCGAGAGCGAGCCCGTATGGGACGATGCCGCCTGCTGCCCTTTCCGGGACGAACCGGCCTTGATCGCCACGACGGGTTTGGTCTTTGCGACCTCGCCGACCACTTTCATGAAGGTCTTGCCGTCCTGGATCTCTTCGACGTAGAGGATGATGCCTTTGGTCTTCGGGTCACGTTCCACGAACCGCAGGTAATCGATGAAGTTGAGGTCTGCCTGGTTGCCGACCGAGATGACCACGGAAAAGCCGATGTCCTGCTTGATGCTCCAGTCGACCACCGTGTTGATGATGGCGCCGCTCTGGGAGATGAAGGCGATGTTACCGGCTTTGGGTGACTGGTGAACGTAGGTGGTATCGATGCCCTTTGGGGGGATGATCAGCCCGAGACAGTTCGGACCCACGATCCGCGTGCCGTAGCCTTTTGCGATCTCGAGGACCCGGTCTTCCAGGGCCGCTCCTTCCTCTCCCATCTCCTTAAACCCGGCAGTGATGATGATCACCATCGAGACGCCTTTCTGCCCGCACTCCTCAATCACGCTCGGGACATGCTTTGCCGGGACGGTAATGACCGCCATATCGACGGGGTTCGGGATATCAAGGATGGATGGATACGCTTTGAGTCCCTGCACCTCCGGGCGTTTGTTGTTTACCGGGTAAAGTTGCCCCGGGAAATGGAGGAGATTGTGCATCACGGCGTAGCCCATCTTCTTCGGTTCGGACGATGCGCCGATGACGGCTACGGAGCGAGGGGTGAAGTACTCGATCGGCACGAACGGCCGCTCTTTCAGGGTCTGCTCCACGGCTTCGTCATCGACGAAGATCCGGGCATCGACGATGCAGGCCCCGGACTCGTACAGTCGAACCGGATTGATGTCGAACTCCACGACATTGGTGCTCTCGGCGAAGAAGCGGTTGATCGCCCACATGATCTGAACGAGCGTCTCCTCGTCTCTCGGCTTCGCCCCCCGGTAACCTTTGATTATCGGGTATCCGTGGATCTCCTTGATCATCTCCCGGATCGTCTCCTCGGAGATCGGCAGAATCCGCAGGGCGACGTCCTTCATCAACTCGACGAGCGTCCCCCCCATACCGAAGGTGAGCACCTTCCCGAACGCCGGATCGGTCTTCCCGCCGATGATCAATTCAAGCCCCGGCGCCGCCTGCTGCTCGACGATGACGCCCTTGATCTCGGCTTTGGGGTTATACGCCTTTGCGTTCCCGACGATCTTATTGAATGCCTCCTCGGCGGCCTGTTTTGATGAGATACTGACGATCACGCCGCCTGCATCGCTTTTATGGATGATCTGGGGCGAATAGATCTTCAGAACGACCGGAAAGCCGATCTTCTCTGCTGCTTTACCTGCTTCTGGTGCAGTCTGGACGATTGCGTGCTCCGGTACCGGTACGCCGTATTGTTTCAGGAGATCATACGATTCGAATTCGCTCAGCATTCTTTTGACCATGGTCATCTCCTCATGTTTTGCGTATCCCTATTCAAGGGTCTCTATGATCCTGCAGTTCAGGTTCCCTGACAGATGAGCCGTCTCCTGGAAAGCCAAACCAAGAGGTCGGAATGAACTGTACAGCGTGGTCTCAGATTCCCTTTATAGGTTTTGTAATGATTCTACATGATAAATCTCTATCGGGAGATGTCGTCAGCCGTTTCAGATGCCGCCGATCTGCCTTTGAATTTCCGGAATTGCTGAGTAAATGCCGTTATCCCGGCTCACACGAGAACGAGTGTATCCTGTGGCTGCCCAATCTCGGGGCCGGAACCCTCCTGAAAGCCCGCGTTGGCGCCGGGCGGAGGAGGGGTGTGCAGTGCGTGCCCTGTATGAGCAATGGAGCGGAACTCTCGGCTTGTTGTGGTCGAGGATACCCGCTCCATGGTCGGGTCCCGCAGGGCGTGCGTCTCTCCAGGGATCGGGGTCGCCCGGGCATGTCCCGGATATCATTCTGCGGCACGGACGACCGGGATTTGCCGGGGCGAGATCCCTCATGAACTGCTGGCTGTGCAACGGGCGTGAATGTCCGGGAGATGGTCCGGTCTTCGAGTAGATTCCGAACACCCGGTCGGTACCATTTATGGGCTTCGGCGTAGAGATTAACATCGATAATGACAGTCTATGAGGAGCCGGGACGATTCGGAAAGGGAGGATGTACTGAGACTATATCCAACAAGCGGCGTTTTTTTTTCGTGAATCACCGGAATGAGCGGAGTTGAGCGACATACGATTCGATATCATACTCTGGCTATGATCTTCTTCGCCGGTCTCCCCGCTTGCCGGGGACCCTCTGCAGTCAACCGGAGAGAGGAGTCATGATCGGGCGCCATTCATCTCCGGATCGCCGGACGGTGTATTCTCTCTTCCTGGTCGGGTTTTTTGCGATCTTCTCAACCACCATCTCGAAGAACCCGGTGCTGCCCCTCTTCTCGCAGGCTCTGGGCGCCGGCGATGTGGTCATCGGCCTCGTGTCGGCGGTCTCCCCGCTTGCCGGGATCCTCTTCTCGTTTCCCGTGGGGGTTCTCTCGGATCATCTGGGTAAGAGGCGGCTCCTCCTCGTAGCCGGAACGGTATTCCTCTCGGCACCTCTGCTCTATCTCTTCATCGCCGATCCGCTCTGGCTGATCCCGGTCCGGTTTTTCCACGGGCTGGCAACCGCCATTCTCGGGCCGGTGATCGCTGCGATGATCGCCGTACGGTTTCCGGGGACGAAGGGGGAGGTGCTCGGGCAGTACTCTTCCGCAACCCTGATCGGGAGGACCCTTGCCCCGCTTGTCGGCGGGGCCATCCTCTCGTTCTTTGTCTTTTACCCCGGGCTCGTCCCTTATCGGATGGTCTACCTTGCCGCAGCAATCGCCGCGGTGCCGGTCGTCGTCCTGATTCTTCTCTACCGGGAGGAGACCCCGGTCTCCCTCGCGTTCCTCCCGTTCTCGACGTTTCGCAGGAGTTTTGTTGTGTTTTTCACGAACCGGAGGCTTCGGGCAACGGCGCTTGTGGACATGGCGACTTACTTCGCTTTCGGGGCGTTTGAGACGTTCCTGCCGCTCGTCTTGCTCTCCCGGGGGATGGATGCGTACCAGACGGGGGTCCTGTTTGCCGCTCAGACGCTGATCATCGCGGTGACGAAGCCGTCCTTCGGCAGGATTTCCGACCGGATCGATAAACGGGTCCAGATCGCTGGAGGACTCTTTGTTCTGGGGTGCTCGGTTGCCGCTATCCCGGTTGCGTCGACGTTCCCGGCGTTTCTTCTTGTAAGTTTGCTTCTCGCCCTCGGTATGTCGCTCTCCACGGTTGCGACCGGTGCGTACGTTGCGGACGTTGCAGAGAAGGAACAAATGGGCGCTTCGATGGGGGCGCTGTCGTCCATCATGGATATCGGGCATTCGGCGGGCCCCCTCGTCACCGGGGTCGTCATTGCTGCCGGCGGGTTCGGCCCCGGCTTCTTCATGAGTTTTCTCATCGCCGTCGCGGTCTGCGGGTTCTTTGTCCTGTCCGTCCGGGAATCTGGCGAGCCCGGTGGTGCTCTACGAAACAACTGAGAATGCGTTCTGTTGAATCGGGTGTGAACGTGGAATCAGGCATACCCGGGGAAAGACCGATCCTATCCCAGAGGTCGCGGCGATGCTTTTTCGTGCAAAGGCGTGCAGGATCGCGTCCGACGATGCCGGGTCGGCGGTGATCGGGAGCGAACCTTCGGCGATGGCCTCGACCGGACCGATACCGAACGCCTCGCAGACGATCCGGGCCTGAAAGAACGCTCGGTTCCGGAATCAAAGGTGGTTTTGCGTTCTTCGTCAAGGCGGAGGGAGGGGGTATGACTCACCGAACGGCTGTTTCGCCGCAACAAGAGGCAGTACGGCGATGAGGAACCGAATTCCCGGCTCCGGTCACCTTCCCCCTCTCCACCACTCGATGAGCGCCCGGGAAATGCTCATCGTGGACGGCAGAAGGGGCAGGTGATCGCGGTCGAACCATCCTGCGGCCTCGATCTCGTTATTGTCCGCGATCACTTCGCCTCCTGCGTACTCGGCGACGAACCCGATCATGAGAGAGTCCGGGAACGGCCAGGGCTCACTACCGAAGTACCGGATGTTCCGGACGGAGACTCCGGTCTCTTCCCTGACTTCCCGGCGGGCGGCATGCTCCAGGGACTCGCCCGGCTCTACGAAGCCGGCGACGATGCTGTACATTCCGGGCGAAAATCTGGGCGAGCGGGCGAGCAGGATCTTCTCGCCGTCTTTCACCAGCACGATGATTGCAGGCGATAGCCGGGGGTAGGCGATCCGGTTGCATGCAGGGCAGATCTTCGCCCGTTCGGTGCGGCTCTGGGAGGTCTTTGCCCCGCACCTCCCGCAGAACTGCGTCGTTCTATCGAAATCGACGATCTGGACCGCAAGGGCGGCTATTGCAAGCTCATCCTCCGGGATTCTGCCGTAGAGCGCCCGGACCGCGGAGTGCTCCATGCCTTCCGGCACAGGGGTATCTGCTGCTATCTCCGCCGCATAGCAGGGCGCCGCACCCCGGTGTCCGAGGTACTGGATACGCTCTACCGTGCATCCGTCGGATTTTGGATTCCTGTCGAGGAAGATCTGCGGTCTGTCTCCCGTGGTGACGCAGACGCCCGATTCCCGGACAATTACGTAGAGGACTCCCTCTTCCGGTACAGACTCGGGCCCCGGATACCGGGGCACGAGGGTGTCTGCAGAGAATACTGCGGTATGGTTCATGGTATCAACATGGTTTTACCCCGGTGCAGGGTTCGTGAAAAGAGGGTATTCATCGGGACCGCATATATGCTTGGAGAGTCTGAGATCATGACGCCCCCCGTTTGCACCTGCTTGCTCCCTTTACTGAACTGTCAGGCGAAGGATCTTTGCACTTTCAGGGTCCGTGTACGTGATACGGAGATCGCTGTGGTGCGCCGTCGCTCTTCCCGCCTTGCAGGGGTCTTCGCCGGGGTACTGCCGGCCGCGACCGGCTGGTCGGTGGCCGGATCGAGGTCCCCGTCGGTATAAAGCGCTGCTGCGAGCTCGACGGCGCCGGGGCTCCCCGGTTGTTCGGTGTTCGATCGGTTCGCAGAGAACTTGCGGCTGCCGCTTAAGTGTATCCGTTTTCCCCAATCACTTCAGATACGGGACGATCGGTTCCAGGTCCCGGTAGCCGATGAGCCGTCCTGCCGCCCGATACTGGGACCGGTCGCCCCCGTAGACCACGAACGACCGGTCCGGGGTGTTGCCGGAGAGTCCGTTCCAGTAGGCGATCTCTTTAAAGAAGTCGGAACTTGCCGTTCGGCCCGACCTGATCTCGACCGGGACGGGGTCCCACCCCACATACTCGATGATGCAGTCGATCTCGTGTCCGAGTTTGTCCTGCCAGAAGTAGAGGTTGGGCTCTCTGCCCCGATTGAACCGGAACTTCAGGAACTCGGTTATGATGAGCGATTCAAAGAGCCCCCCTTTGAGGGGGTGGTAACCGAGATCGTCGGCGCTCTGTATCCCGGCCAGGTGTGCGGCAAGACCGGGGTCCGTGAAGTAGAGTTTCGGCATCTTCACGAGTCGCTTGTTGAAGTTTTTGTGGTGGGGCCGGACCAGGACAATCACGAGCGACGTCTCAAGAAGGGATAACCACTCTTTCGCCGTGTTGTGGGTGATGCCACAGTCGTTCGCGAGGGACGAGTAGTTCACCACCTGACCGGATCGGTAGGCGCACATCTTCATGAACGTCTGGAACGTCGAGAGGTTCTGCACCTGCTTGAGAAGACGGAGATCGCGCTCGATGTAGGTCTGGATATATGATGCATAGAAGTCTGCCGGGTGAATACCGCTGTTGTAGAGGCGGGGGAAGAGGCCGGTGTAGAGGAGGTCCTCGTACCGTTCGGGCTCAATTCCGGCACGGGCAAGTTCCCTCATCGAGAGGGGGAGGAGTTTGACGATCCCGACCCGGCCGGCAAGCGACTGGGATATCCGTTCCATCATCAGGAAGTTCTGGGACCCGGTGAGGATGAACTGTCCCGGCCTCTGGTTTCTATCAAGGACGCCCTGAAGGTACGAGAAGAGTTCCGGGACCCTCTGCACCTCGTCGAAGATCGCTCCGGTCTTTTCGTAACGTGCGAGAAAACTGCGCGGGTCCTCCTCCGCGAAGGCCCGGGTATCGGGATCTTCCAGTAAGATATAGGGCAATTTCGGGAATATCGACCGGACGAGCGTCGTCTTTCCCGACTGGCGGGGGCCGATCACGGCCACTGCCGGAAACCCGAGGGCAAGCGACCGGACCTTCTCCTCCGCGTCCCGCCGGATCATTCCCCGTACCTGGTTGGACATATTGTAAATTGTATTGACAATCTGTCCATAGAAATGTGCTCCGGCAAGAGTCAACGTTGAACTGCCGTTGAGCGAGTCGAGCATGCCTCGCAGGTGCCGGGTGATGTGGTCGTCCGGGAGAACGGCAACCTCAGAGCCTCCGAAGGACAAGAGAATACGATGTACATCATCCTTCCTGCGGTCCTCATGTCGACGATCAGAGTACCTGTCGCCAGCAGGCCGGATCGGAATACCGCAAAGGCGCTCCTTGTCGACAACCACGGTCGACGGTCGGATGAAGATCGGTATATACCGTTCGCCCCTAATACGTCCTGACCCTCAGCCCCGGGACGCGGGTGAAGTGGTGGTCCCGGGTGACGATCTCGCCGTCGCCTGTGAGCGTGATCGCGGCGATCACCTCGTCGAAATCCCCGATCGGCCGACCGTTCTCCCGGAGTTCGGCAGCGAGCGTACCGAAGACTCGATACGTCTCATTCGTGACCGGGAGTTCGATCAGCGCCCGCACGATTGCTTCGACTTCCCGGAGGTTCTCCTGCACCGATGCCGAGAGGAACGCTCCGCGGTAGAGCTCGAGGATGTTGATCACCGTGGTTGCAAGGGGCAGCCCTTCCTGCTCCATCGCCTCGAGCGTTCTCATCGCCTCCGGGTCGTGCCGGATCAGGTCGATGAGCAGGGACGTATCAAGCGTCGGCATCGAAGTCTACCTCTCGCATCGAAGCCTTTCGCATCTCGCGCGAGGCTTCTGCGACCGAATCGGCCAGCGCGGTATTTGGTCCAAATTCTTTGAGAATTTCCGAGAGTTTCTTCTTCTGCGGGGTATACTTCAGGATCACTTCGGAAAAACTCATGTTTGAAGGGCCTTTTAACCGCGAAAGCCTCTCGTATGCATCATCGCTGATACTGATCGTCCTGGTTCCCATACCTGTGTGTGTGTATGTGCATGTATTTGGACCCTTTCATCGCCGGATCTCTTCCCGGCAATGCGCCGTGCGGGGAACGGGAACGGCGGGTATCCGACAGTTGGAGGTCGGGGTACCGTGAAAAGGCACCACTGCTCCCTCAGCACCGCACCAGGTCCATTCTCCCGATCAACACCCACCCGAGAAGACACGCAACCCCTACCGCCACGTTGATCGCCCCGAGGCTGAAGACGAGGTTGTTCCCGCCGAGGAAGACGAGGACCATCCCGACGCTGCCGAAGACGAGGGCGGAGCAGTTGATCAGGGCGGATGCGGAGCCGGTGTCCCCCTTCTGCTGATCGAGCATGAGGAATGCGCCTCCGGGACGTACAGAACTTCCCATCAGGGACGCCGGGAGGAGAGCAAGAGCAAAAATCAGGGGGCCAAGGCTCCCGAAGAGACAGACAAGGACGCCTCCGGCGATCATGACGCCGAAACTGAACCCGACGATCACCCGACGGCTGAAGTGCCGGGAGAGCCAGATGTAGAGGAACGGGCCCGAGATCAGGCCGATGGCATTAAGGGCAAAGTAGAAACTGTACACCTGTTCTGAAAGTCCGAATCCTTTTTCGTAGATATACGACGAGGCGGAGACGAATGCGAGAGACGCGGTGCTCACGAGCGAAAAGACGATAAGAAGCGAGGCGAAACCAGGATTTTTGAGCACAACCCCGAGCCGGCGTACGGACTGTGCCACGGTGTCGGTACGCCGTGCGGGTATTGTCTCCTCAAGGAGAAGGCCGCCGATCATCGCGACGACCCCGATGAGTGCGAGTGTCACGAAAAGGCCCCGCCACGAGGTATAAGGAAGCATGAACGCCCCGAGAAGCGGGGCGACGGCGGGCGCGGTGACAACCATGGACTGGACGAGCGCGAGCACCGATTCCTGTTTCCTCCCTTCATACAGATCCTTGATCATCGCGGTTGCGACCGCAGAGGCGGCGCTACCGCCGACGGCCTGAAGGATGCGGAAGGCGATAAGGGGCCGGATCTCCCACGATGCAGCGCATCCGACGCTTGCAGCGATGTAGAGGGCAAGTCCTATGAGAAGGACGGGCCGACGGCCGTACCGGTCGGAGAGCGGCCCCCAGAAGAGCAGCCCGAGACTGTAAAAGATGAAGAAGAGTATCAAGGTGAGATTCGTGAGGTCCGCAGAGACGCCGAAATAGTCTCCCATTCCGGGAAGGGCAGGTAGGTAGAGATCGGTCGAGAGCGGGACAAAGGCGGAGAACACCGCGATCAGGACGAGGAGCCCCCGATCCCCCAGATATTTCTGGGATTTGCCGTCTCGATTGTTGAATTGGTCCATGGGGGCATCTCGGAGGGCAGGTGTTGAAGAACTGGATGCTACTGTCGTGCATTCCGAATCGAGGTCGGATTATTGTCTCCTCCAACCTCTGTTCATACATTGAAACCTTCCCCTAGTTCTAGGTTGGCATTGGACATTAGCCTGTCTCGGACCTTCAGCCGACACACTTGATATCAAAGGTCTGATGCCAGTGTCCCGACCTGATTGGTCCGTTCTTTCTCTTCATCTTGCCCCGGGATCGCCGGGGAGACCCACAATTTTCGATTCTGGATGAGCGCTTTGCGGGTATCTTCTTATGCCAAAGCGCGCGAGATACACCCGCAGTGTCGGCCGGAGTAAGGGCATACGGGAGCCGATGGGAAGGTATTTATTGGAGAAACGTGCACTCTTGCAGTGAGACCCACGATCAGAAGGGTATGGAAACGACTGCCTTTTCTTCATTCTGCTTGAAGTTCATCATGCTTGCGTGGGACCCGCAATCAGAAGGGTGTGGTTACTACCGCAGAGGGCCGAAAATTCGATATACCCAAGCGTAACTTGCAGAGAGACCCGCAATTAGAAGGGTATGGAAACGGAGGGTCCGCGACCCTTTGACTTTCTGCTCGGGCTTGCAGTAGATATTGAGTATATGGCCGGTTTATTGTTCTCGAAGTCATCCTAAAAGTTTTCAGCGGCTGACGATTCCTATAGTTCAGAGTATGCTGTCGCCTCCCCGCGAAGAATTGAGTGATCTCTGGCGTCAAACCTCTGATACGGCTCCTCTCTGGGTATCGCCACGCGGGGAACGACTGCCGAAACGGCAGTCGTTCGAGAAACTCGAAGAGTTTCGAGTGAGGGATCGGGAGG
>DAYL01000034.1:127482-181476 GCA_002508705.1 Methanoculleus sp. UBA374
GAGGTGTTTCGGGATCACCTCCTCCGTTCTCTGTAACAGAAGACGGCTGTTACCGAACGGGGCTGGAGTATGCGGCCCTCTCCGGCAAAGGAGCGGACTTCTCCCCAAAGAGTATCCAGCAGTTTTTTGTCTCTTGTTCCCGTTCATTGACCGTTTTTTCGAGTACGGATAATAATATGTCGGGGTCAAATATGGGCGGTCACGTCAGAACGGCAAAATAGTCGATCTCTTCATGTGCGGTTCCCATGGTGCCGCCAAATTGATCGGACTGTCTTTTTCCTCGTTTTGCCGCCCCTGCCGATTCGATCTTTATCTTTTCCCAGCCGCAGGTTGCGCAGTCCAGGGACCTCTGCAGGATATCCTCGGGGTTGCAGGCGGAACTTGGGAGGGCGCCGAGGCGGATGACCATTTTTGCCCCAGGGGCGCAGGCCTCTGTGATGTTTTTCCAGACCGTCGCCAGGTCTCTGGCGAAGTCCTGCTGGCTTGAGTGCGTGAGTTGGCCGGTGGTGGTGTAGTTGACCGTGTCCTCGCCGCTGAGGAACCAATTCCTGAGCCACTGATCCGGGACATAGGTTCTCATCCGATAATAGGGAGGAGAAGTGATGACCCAGGTGAACCCATTTTCCGGGATGACTTTCAGAGGGTTGCGGGAATCTCCGTGGATGATGCCCCCCTGAGGTTTGGCAGGTAGTGTGCCAAAGGAGTATTTCGCTTTCCATGCGACAACATCGAGGGCATCGATTCTTTTCGGGTACAGGCCATGCTTTTCCCAGTACCGCACTGAATACTCAGGTTTGCAGCAGTAGGTGCGGGGCATCTGGTTTGAGAGGTAGGAGATGCGGTTTTTATGGACAGGCCCGTGGAGGACCCCGAGCATGAGTGCTCGCAGTGCAACGGCCTCGTCGGTGGTGCATTCCTCCATGAGGCTTTCCCGCAGTTTACAGATGTCGTGGAGTGTGTCCGAGTGGAAACAGAGTTCCCAGAATCGTCCTTCGGGGATATGATCTGGCTCCCGGTCATTGGCGAGAATGGTCTTGCAGAGTTTGATAATGTCTGCAGGGGTGGTGTCGACAAATTTTGCTGCGGATATGGCAACGGCCACCGGGCTTGAGTCGATACCCACCGAACCGAGGCCGCGTAATCGTGCAGCATAATTTGTTGTACCACGGCCGCAAAAAGGATCGAGGGCCCAGTCGTCCTGATTGGCGGAGGCCAGTGTGCGAAACGGGAAGTCCAGGGGGAACATGGTAAAATAGGGACATATGGTGTTGAGCCTCAGGATAGCACTCTGTTTTTTGGGGAGTGTGCTGATCTGCTTTTGGCCGGGTCTCTGATTCCGGAAAGGTGCGCTCATGAGGATTCGCCATTCGATTCAATTAATAATTGCCTCTTATTTCTTCTTATTTAAATATGTGGCGATTTTATAGCAAAACGTGGATGGAAGTGAGGTTTTTTTCGAGTGCGGGATATCTCTGTCCCTCTTTCGGAGGTTCACCGGAGATTGTGCTACATCGGTGTACGATGGTTGCTGACGATGAAATAGTCGATGAACACGTCACGGTCGACCTCTCGAAGAAGTTCGGCGGGTTGAAGGCCGGCAAGTCGATCGCCTCGACCGAAGGGGGTATCTCGGTGCCGGGGAATCGGGAGATCAGGACCGGGCTTGAGCGTGATAGATAGAAGCGAGGTTTTATGGTGTCGGCCGGGTTCTTCACACACTCTCCCCGGTAACGGATGACCTTTCACGTTTCTTGCGACGATGTCGCGACAACGGTAGGCTGGTACGTGTCTCTCCGATCTCAAGTCTGTGGAGTCGGGCCCGCCCGTCTCAATAAATTCCCCAACATCGTCATTGGCTATGAAGTGCGGGCGTTTTTTCTTTGGGTTTTGGATCCTCTGCCCATGTAACCATTATCATCTCTTTTGCTGTGTAGAGGCCCGACCGGCCTTGCCGCTACGGGAGCTGGCGATACAGCGGTTCCGCTCGATCTTTCATCCGGGACCAGTCTCCCGTAGCTGGCGGCGGTCTTTCCACCTACCCCCCACTCACAGAGTGCATCGGTGAGCAGCCTGAACACGAGGTCTGCCCATCTCTCACCATCCTCTCCCGGCACGTCGCAGGAAACAGCAATATAAAATGTTCCTGCAACCGAGAGGAAGGTGAGCGGGTTGGGGTCATCGAAGTCGGTGGGGGGTTCGTCACCCCCTGAGTAATAGCCGCCATGGTGTGGTGTTATGACGTCGGGGAGAAGTCCTTGTCCATTTTTCAGACTCTCAGGCGTTATCCAGGCATCGTGAAAGATGATATGGCCAGAATCATCCGAGGTGCCGAAGATAGCCGTGTGGTATTCCCCTCCCCGTTTGAACTCAACCCCCTTTGTTCCCCAGACCTGGTCGCAGTAGTGCGAGGCAAGACCCTTCAGGGCAGTTCCGGGGATGAACGGCGTGCCGTATGTGTGGTGGAGGGTTATCCCCATTTCCAGCACGTTCTCGTTCCCAAAGCCGAGCATCAGCCTGCTTTTAGTTTTGAACTCGCCCTTCTGCGCTCCATCAAGTGAGGAGGAGTAGCGGGTGAACGCTTCCTGATAGACGGGATGTGCCCTTCCCTGGGCTCTGCACATGGTCCTGAACAACCCCTTTCGGTTATCCGGGTGCTTCTTCTCCTCATCTTTGAGCGGCACCCTCAGGTATCGGTCCCTGACGAGGGCGGCGTTCGAAGCACCGGGCAACTCCGCATCGGCTGGCCTATTCGACCATAACGTTGATATGGCCTTCCTGCATGCCGGCCCCGCCATGGAACTTTGCTCGCCGGGAGAGCCGCTATATTGCCGGGCGATCATGGGTCCTCCCTCTCCGGGGATGCTTTTCCGGGCTGTCCCGGACGTTTTCTGTCCAGGAGTGCTTCTGCATAGCGTTTCAGCCACGTTGCGGCTTCAATCGCCTCCAGAGAAAGGTGCTGATATTCTATCAGGTCGGCCTCCCTGCTTTTATCCTCCAGTGTGATATTTTTCGGCAGGTCTACCACCATAACCTGGGAGAGATGACCAAGGTAGGTGTCACCCGTTTTGGTTGTTTTATCATCCTTGGCGTGGACGTAGGCTATGGCCTGCACAAGTCCGCAGGTGTGCACTAACGCCGGGAAACTCTTTGCCAGTCGGAGATAGTCATCTTTATCGTTGCTGGATGTCTTCCCCAAAACGCACCTATGCGCTCTTTCTGCTCTTTTTTGCTGCCGGGTCTGCATGTCTTTCAGCCCTCCGTAAAAAAGCACTTTACTCTACCTTTCCCTACGGTTGCCTTTCCACCGAGCTGCAGGTTCAGGCCGGTGTTTGGGCAGAACTTGGCGAGGATCTCGTCTTCTGTCAGGCCGTTGCTGCCGAACACACGGTCGCACCAGGCCAGTCCCGCCAGGATCGTCTCGCCGGGCAGGGATTCCTCGTACCACAGCCCACCCTTATCAACAATCTTTGTCTCGTCTTTAATCCTGATATGAACTGCCACTTCAGTCCCGGTTTTTGTCAGGAAGGTAAAGCAGTCATCGGAGAGAACGACGAACCGCTTTTTGAAGACTGTCCGCCATTTATCTGTATCGGAGAAGAGCATTCCGGCAAGTCTTTCTGCCCATGCATTCGCAGCATCGTTATACACTGCGGTGAAATCGAGGTCTTCAAGGAAGATCTTTTTCCCGGATCTCTCTTCTTTTTCGGGAAAGAGCGAAGACTGTTCAACATAAAAAGCCTGCTCCTTTTCAGGGGACGGTGTTTCCGGAAGTTCCTCATACCCTGCCGCCTCAAGATCCCGCCTCAGTCGCTCCAGCACCAGCGGGCTCGTCACGTATGCGAACGTGCCGTACAGGCTGCACACCGGCAGGCAGACAATATGGGCGTCGGTGAGCACCAGCGAACCGGCGTTGGACGAACCGTCACCCGCCATCTTTCCGAAGACAACATCCATTACGGCCTCGTCGGTCTTTTTTTGCTTGAAATGATCCCTCATGACGCCTTTCACTGCCGACCCCGGCACCAGCGGCCATTCGGTGATCTTTTCGCGCATGATTGGCATGTCGACGAAGCCGACACCCTTTCCTGCCCCGACATGGAGCGGCGTGATCGTCTGCAGCCAGTACATCTTCGTATTATCAGTCAAATCGTACGCCTCCGTTTTCACTCATCCGTTCTTGATTCGTTCCCGACATTCCATAACCCCCACAGGGCAAGCCCGAAGCCGTCGCGACTGTAATCCAGTCCTCCCATGGCATCGCTCACCGGCCTGAGCCAGAGCGGTTCCACCAGATCCGCCGGATTGCCCTCTGTAACCTCAAAAAAGTAGACGGAGCCTGCCGGTACAAGCCTTCGTATCGGCTTTGGTCCGCGGCTTCCCGACTCAAGGCTCCAGCCGGAGAGCGGTTTCCAGCGGCTGATGCATGCCGATACCAGTCTGAGTGTGACACCCTTGGGTGCATCCGGCGGGCGGCCCTCAAGTGTGTCTTTCTTAATCCACCCGGGCAGCCAGCCGTTAGAGAAGACTGCAGGCGTTGCCAGCACCATCCTGAGATGGTGTTTCTCTCCGCAGGCCTGCGTAATCTCAGAAGGGCAGCTCCATCCGGGGTCCTTGTCCGCCTTCCATAGAACCAATCGCCGCTCGCCCCCGAGAGGGTGGAGCGAGTTCTTCCAGGCGAGTTCTCCCGTATCCACCTTTGCGGCAATCTGAATACCTTTCGCCCCGAAATCCAGCCCTGTCGTCTCAAAAAACATCTCATTTTCAGCAGTACCGTAGCCGTGTTTGATCTTCACGTGAGTTCTCGGTTCCTTGCCGGGGAAATCCAGGAATGAACCGAGCAATTCCGGCGTACTTCTAACTGTTTTTGAGTCCGGAGGGGCGTCAAACGACGTTGCGTCGTCAGTGATGAGCCATTCGATCATCCTCTTCGCCGACCAGAAGGGGGCCATTTTGGCTGGCTTGAACTCGTCTTCGACGCTGTCTGGGAGTAGCGCCGGCAGAAGCCTCTTGTCCGGCAGGTCGCAACCTTCCCCGGGTCTCATCTCCGCCGGGCGAACCGGATGGGCGATGCGATTGCCATCTTTCTCCTCGACCTGGATATCGCCGGGCGCAGGAAAGTATATCCCGCCGTTGGAGAGCGGAAGGGGCCCGGCGACGGAGATTTTTTTGAGTTTTTCGACATCCTCTTTCATATTGAAATCGCTGCCGTTTATCTTGCCCAGCATCGTTCTCACCGAGCCTGCGAGGACCGACGGGTACGGCCAGTCGAGCGACTTCATGCGGAGACCGGGCCCGAGTGGACGGGCGTCACGTGCGATGATCGGGTCATGAGGGGCGATCGAGAGATACAGCTCATTCATGAGTTGTCGCCTCCTGTCATCGCTACGGCGATGCGCCGGGCGATAACCAACTCAGTTGCCCGGCGTAAAAGATCGTCGGAGGACTCCACGCCCTGCAACACACTTTCGATGTCTTCTTCAGCTACATCCCTGGTGCCGTTGCCGGCTTTTTTTCGTCTGAGCAGCCTGAAGAGATCTTTTTTGAGCAGACCCGGGGGGACAGGGTTTTTCCATTCTCCGTAGTCTCCGGCCATCTGGAGCAGATCGTAGGCCGCTTTGTCCGGGAGTGCGTTTTGGGTATGCAGGTCGATCCATGTCGCAAGACGCTCATCCATCCCGTTCTGGCCTTTCGGCTTCCATTGTTCTCGGACCTTCAGCGGAGACCCGCCACCCCGGATATGCAGGTGAACAGCGAGGCCATTCCTGTTGGGCTCTTTTGCCGCACGTTCGGCCGCCCTGCCGTAATCAAGAAGATCCCCGAGTGGGTTTCTCGTATGCCCTATGGCAATCCCGATGGAGAGGGTGACCCTACTTTCCGGGACTTTCTCCTCGAACCTGTCGTGAAGTACCCTAGCTGCCTTCAGGCAGGTGTCCACCGGGAGGAATGCGAGGACATCAACTCCCCCCGAGTAGACCATATAGCCATGGTGTGATTTCTCAACAATGTTGCGGGCTTCTCCGGCAAATGTCGAGAGGTTGCTGGAGAAATCCCGGTGCTCGCCTGCAGAGTTGATCTTTGAGATGGCCTCTCCTATGTGGTCGCCGTCTGCGACCAGAACCGCAAAATAGGGGTTTGGTTCTCCTGCAATGTGCAGAAGCGTGCGGAGGCGTTTATTAATCTCATTCAGTTTATCCAGATCTTTCCGGTAGGGATTGTCCTCGGGAAGAGCCGTGAGAGCCTGCTGAAGGCTTCTCTTCGTGCTTGTCAAGTGTGAGGGGAAGCAGACCTGACCATCGTATGGGAACTCCTGGTAAAACTTTGTCCCCGTACCCGATGCAAAGGCGTTTTCTCCTGCACATAGTTCCCCAATTTCGGTGAGATACCTATCCGCATCTCCTCCGTCTCTCCGGATCCTGCGGATCCAGGGCTCGAGCGCGACACGAGTGACGGATGGGAACGCTATACGCCTTCCACCGGCGAGCCGCTTGGTGAGGCCAACCGCACAGAGCTGTTCGTTCTCACTGAGGCGCATCTTCAGTGCAAGTTCGCCGTACGGTCTTCGATTGTTTTTCAGAACGGTTTCCCGTGCGCCGTCAAGCGAAGACTTCGGGATTCCCTGTGCTTCTTTCGCCTGACAGAAGTTCCGGATGGATTTTCTGCCGGCAAAAAGACGCATCAGTCTTTTTCGGGATGCGGCATAGTCGCTCCCGAGCGGTACCCACGCCGTATTGAATTCGATGATATCGTTAATTTGTGCATTCCAGATATCGTCCCGTACTAAACTGCCTGCTTCCTCTTTTGCGCCTTCTGCATACTCCAGCCATTTTCTATAAGCCGCGTTCTGTGCTTTTGTGCTTACTGTCTGCGGGTCCGCTCCTTCGGGAAGTTCGGCAAGGACAATGTTGGCCACGTTAAAGGCTTCAAGTTCTGTTTCGAGTTCTGGCGACTGGAGTCTCGAATCTCCTCTGGCTAACGCCGGGAAGATGAGCAGTCCTCCCAGGTCCGCGATCTTTGCTGCGGCGGCCCTGCTGATATCCGAGAGAAGATACGACCCGAACCAGAGATCCCGCGTCCTTCGGGCGGCTGCAATGAAGTCCTGCACGGGACCGATGGAGAGGACGTAGAGATAGGATGTCATCGGGGAACCTCTGTGAATCCCTGTTCATTGGCATACGTGAGGAAGGCTTCCAGGGCAGAGCCGCTCTGCGACCGAGACGCCATCGGCGAATTTCGGTACCTTGCCAGATCCTTTCCGCGTATTTTCGTGGAACTACACAAGGTACGATATTCTTTTTTCAGAACGACTTTCTGAACCGGCGCAACGTTAAGTTTCAGGATCAGTTGTGCAAAAACTCCATCGCTGCACTTTAGAGGACGTAGTATCAAGGGGCTCGCCATCCTCGCTTTTTCACTGCCGCCGGCAACAGGATATAATTCAAGAGTGCCGGGATTCCGGTGAGCAGGGAGATTAAATACTATGGGAAGGCCGAACTCTGCTCTTGGAAAGGCAGCGTAATCAGAGATATGGTCCAATCTCTGATACTCACGAGCGGCTCCATTGCTGATAATATGGCGGATGGATTCCGGCTCGGGCCACCGTGATCGTCCCGGCCGGGAAGAACTGTTTCCCGGGTTTCGGCCCACATTTTTGCCCTGCCTGAAGGTCTGCAGCAGCCCGATTACATCAGACCAGCACTGCAATGCGTTACCGCCATTGCCGTTCTTTATCAGAAGTACCTCCGGCATGGTGGGCCATTCCCGCAGTGAAGAGGGAACGATCCCCAATTTCTCCCGGCACCGGTTGTACCACCCATCGATACCTGCGCAGTCCGGAGGAGAGAGGTCCTGACAATACAGTGCGCCACACCCTCTGCGTGTTCTTGCTCCTATCCCGCCGAAGTTGACCCATGCCCAGAGGGCGGCATTTATTTCTTGAGACAACTTTCTTGGATATGAGAGCGTTAATGTAAATGAGATGCCGGCCGTGCAATCTGCTACCGGGACGTTTTGCCTGTTGCTGCCCTGAAATGGGAAAAGTGCATATGAGGGATGCTTGTCCTTAAACCGGGGAAAATTCTTCCCATCCGGGATGTAGGCACAGGGATATGTCTTCCCATGAGACACAATAGTTACTTCCACAACCACGGGGCTCGGGTTCTCCGTCGATCCCCAGACCTCCCCCTCCCGCTGGCGGAGCTCTTCAACTCTCTCGCACTTCGCGCCTCTCGTCGCCCGCCACCAGAACCGGAGATGCCCACGGATGCTCGGCGCCCTGATAGGCATATCGGGATCGATCTTTCCTGCTTCGTAACCCCCGCCGAAGAGGGGGGTGATCACGTCGATGGCGTATGTTTTCTTGATGATGTTCGGGTCAGAGCTTTCGTCCGGCACTTTGCCGGGATAAGGCGGTAAACTTCGTGTGATAGAATCACGCTCCTTTGTTCTTTCTCATGACTGTTCGACTGGTTTTGCGGGAGATGCTCAACATAACCGGAATCATCGACCGTTGCTTTGCTCTCTGTTGGACCGCCACGCCGTCGGGTTGGCCTTCACCGGGCGGGTCCGTCAACCCATTCCTTGCTGTGCTGTCGGTCATGTTTCCGCTCGCGTCACGATGATGCCCCCGAGCCCGTAGGCCGTGTGTTTTCCGACTTGGAGATACTCCCCGGCTTTGAGCAGGTTCCCCGCTTCGGGCATGACCGCCGAGGTGTCGTAGGTTGCCCAGCCGGTGATGCCCTCGAACCGCAGGATCTTCCCCTCCCGGGAGCGGCGGGCGACCTCGACGGTTTCGACGGCGAAGTCGAGGATGGGTGCGTCTTGTTTGAGGAGACCGTCTGGAATGCGGCAGGGATAGTGTGCGGGATCGAAGCGTTTCGTCACCCGGTTGAACACCCTCGCCGATGCCGCAAGGAGCGATCCTAAGGATGGCATGACCTCCATCCGGCCGCCCCGGACGAGGTGGACCGGCGTGACGAAGGAGACGGTCGTCAGGTCACCGAGTGGGAACTCCGGGATCTCCACGGTCTTTGCCGATATCTCGGTGACTCGGAAGCACCGCCCGGAAAAGTGCCGGGCGTTGTCATGGGCATGGATCCGGGAGAGGATCTCCGGGATATACCGCTTCCGGTCGCCGTGGACCTTGATGAATCCCTTAACCCCGCCGTTACCACGAAAGGCGAGGAGGGCGTAGGGGTTGATGTCGATCTCTTTCTCCTTGAAGACCATGCGGTAGGGGCACCTGTCGGCATCGGGGCAGTCCGGCAGGCACTCCGGTCGCGCGCACCGCAGGACGGTGCCGAGCCATCCTCTGAAGGCCGATCCGGTAAACGCCGGAAGATCGGCGTTCCGTGTGACCTTCAGATCGACGGAGATCAACGACGAACTCATGGCAAGTGAATTGAAAGACACGGGAAGGCCCTTCTACTGAAGATCCATAAATGTTGCGAAATGTTTCCAAACTGGTATCCATATGAAATATGATTTCACATATTGTAGAGATTATTTCAAAAAATCGCTACCGGGAGGAGACACCCTTCGAAATTCTTCGAGTTTCTCAAGCTCCGGCTCTGATGAACCGTCGCACCCTGCGGCCAGACACTCTTCGAATTTCTCACGTTCCTGCCGTACCGGCAGTCGTTCCCCGAGTGGCGATATGCGACTGGCCGAAGGGCAGGAGCATGAGAAAATGCTTCACGTTTTCAAGTTGCGATGGTCCATAGAACCGGAGCAGGAGCCCGAAGGTGGGGTGCCCAATGGAAAGCCGCGCCATCCTTGCCCGGGGTCCGGTTTTGATGGTAGAAATTTTGGAGTTAAGTGTTCCGATCAGGATGTACCGAGGGTTCAGAGATCTTTTTGGGGCGGCCTCATTCTCTGGCGGCAGGAATCCATTCTGTTGTCCTCGGGTCATCGTTGCGTCTCCGGCGGACGAAGGAGATTTCATTTACGGACACCGAAGGGAATGCAGTACCTGCGGCTTCCGACCGGATAACTGGGGGTCGTTCATGTACCCGGTTCAGCGGTTCCTCCTTTCCGGTTCTCCTCCGGAGACCCGCGCAGCGTCGGACGAAGTCGGGGCGTGCAGGAGCCGATAGAAAGGATTTTTATCTGGGAAAGGAGCATTCTTGCATTGACACCCGCAATGAGAAGGGTATGGAAACGGAAAAGGAATGGGCCGGGAACGGGACGGTGCTGATGAAGTTCTGGCTCCACATTGACCGGGACGAGCAGTTAAAGCGGTTCGTGGCCCGGGAGTTCAACCCGTTCAAGAACGATAAGATCACCGACGAGGGCTGGCGAAATCGGGGCAAATGGGATAACACGTGGCCGCAGCGAACGAGATGGTCGCGCGCACGAGCACCGCCTACGCGCCGTGGACGGTTGTGCCGGAGACCGGCCGGACCGAGATCGTCGTCAAGACGAACGGTGTCGCCGCTCCCGGCGAAGCGCTTCAGTGGAAGTCCGGCCCCGGACGCTCACGTGCCTGCGGGTCGATATCTTCGATCCATGCCCGCTCATGGTGATGAACAATGACGCGTCATCCGGATGGCCTTTGCAACTCCGATACGGTCGGTAACCCGCCGGACTCCGCAGACAAAAAAACATCATACCGGATTAAAATTTCAAAACAGCCGCAAAATTATGCTGCTATGGGGATTCGAACCCCAGTCGAGGGAGTGAGAGTCCCTCATGATTGGCCGGTCTACACTATAGCAGCACGTTACATCAATGTGCTCTAAATCATTGGATCTTTTGTTATTTAAACCTATCTCACGCCCCCCTCTCTTCAATCATGCCTGCATCTCCGCAATCGGGGCTCAATATGGGCTGGGATTCTCTCTTCGCTTCGTGATTTCTCTCATAGACACCAATAAGTAGCTTCCCTGCATATGTATACGGGCAGTAATGAGCAGCGTTGATGAGCAGATACGGGAACTTGAGGACGAACTCAAAAAAACCCCGTACAACAAAGCGACCTCCAAGCACATCGGCCGCCTCAAGGCAAAAATCGCGAAAATCCGTGATGAAGCGGTAGCCCGGGCCATGGCCTCCGCAGGAGGGGGCGAGGGCTACTCCGTGAAAAAATCGGGAGACGCCACGGTGGTTCTGGTCGGTTTCCCGTCCGTCGGTAAAAGTACGCTGCTCAACAGACTCACCGGCTCTAACCTCTCGGAGACGGCGGCCTATGCCTTCACGACCGTCTCCGTGATCCCGGGGACGATGGAGCACCGGGGCGCAAAGATCCAGATCCTTGATATCCCCGGCCTGATCGCCGGAGCCGCCATGGGGAAAGGCCGCGGGAAAGAGGTCATCGCCGTCGTGCGGAGCGCCGACCTGATCCTCGTCCTGGTCGACGTCTTCAACGGGCAGCATGTGGACGTCCTTCTCCGCGAGCTCCACGATGCCGGTATCCGGATCAACCGGCTAAAACCCGACATCACCATAAAAAAAGCCGGGAACGGGGGTATCAGGCTGAACACAGTCGGCGCCGTCGACCTCGACCTCGAGGAGATCCGCGCCATCCTCGCGGAGAACAGGATCGTCAACGCGGACGTTCTGATCCGCAACGAAGTCACGCAGGACGACTTTATCGATGCGATGATCGGCAACCGGGTATACGTCCCTGCGTTCATTGCGGTCAACAAGGTCGATCTGGTGGACGAGAAGACGCGGACGGGGATAGAGAAGGAGTTGATCGACCGGTTCGGTGAAGCGCCCGTCATGGTCTCGGCGCACAGCGGCTACCGTATTGAGGACCTCAAAGACGCCATATTCAATAACCTGGGATTCATGCGGGTCTATTTAAAGCCGGTCGGCGGCCCTGCGGATATGGACGAGCCGCTGATCATCCGGAGTCCGGCGACCGTCGAGGATGTCTGCAATCGTCTCCACCGGGATTTCGCGGACAAGTTTCGGTATGCAAAGGTCTGGGGAAGATCAGCAAAACACGATGCGCAGCGGGTCGGCCTCACCCACAAACTTGCGGACGGTGACGTCCTCACCGTCGTCACCCGCCGCTGATCACTTTTTCGAGGACCGGGAGAGGCGCATCGGTTTTTACAGCGGTTCCCGAGTAGTGCGCACGGCTTGCCCGGTAGCCGAGCGTCCGTAATCGCTCGATGACGGTCCCGATGCTGCCGGGAGAGACCCGGAGCGACTTTGCTACGACATGGTAGTCGTAGTGGCTTGAGGTATCCAGTTCCTGCCGGCAGGTCTCAAGCAGCCGCGCGATCTCTCTCCCCGTCCCGACCGGGACACCGGCGAGCGCCTCCTGCATCTCCTGAAGCGTCCGATCGGCGTTGATCCTTCCGGTCCAGAGGGGTCCGACCGGCACGAGGTCCGCACCGCATAGCGGGCACTCCTCCGGTTCGGGGAGCATTCCGGTCTGTTCCGTTCGGTAGAGACAGTGCGGGCACTGCATCACATAGCCGATCCGCGCAAGCGTCCGGTCGGCCGCCGCCGCCCCCTCCCGGAGCCGGAGGTGCAGGCGGTGGAAGTGCTCGTGCGCGTAGCAGAAGAGGGGTTCTACACCCCGGTCATACTTGACAACCTCACGCACAACAAACCCAAGCAGCGTTCGGAGGCCGACTTCGGCGTGATACTCGGTGTTCCGGGGGCGGGAGAAGTAGCGGCGCATGCCTGCTTTCAGGTGCGCCCCGCAGAGGGGGGCGGTGTCGGTGGCGGTGACGAAGAGGTAATTCCCGGCGCTCCTTGCCGCGGAATCGATGAACGGCGCCGGTGTCCCGAAGGGGTCGAGGTCGACGGCATCGAACGTCCTCTCGCTCATCAGCGCATTCGCGTCCCCGCGGGTGACCTCGGCGGCAAGACCCAGCGCTTCCACATTCTGCCGGGCAAGGTCGATCGCTCTTGAACTCCGGTCGTTGATCGTTACCGGGACCCCTACTTCGTGCGCCACCCGGAGCCCCCGAACGCCGGACGCCCCCATGGCGTCAAGGTAACTCTCCGGCCGCAGGATAGAGAGCAGGAGGATGGTGGCGTCCCGGTTCAGTTCCATACGTGAGTTATAAAAAACCGGACCGCTTCCCGGCGGGAACTGAAGATGAGGGTCCTGCTTCGGTACGAAAAACCTGGTCCTCCCTTCAGTAACCTCAACGATATCCATGCTTCCGAAAAAAGGGTGGATGCTCGATACCCTTATACCTTCTCATGAATAACACTCTTACTCCGGCATATGGGCTTGTGGCCTAGCCCGGACATGGCGTCAGCCTCCTAAGCTGAATGTCGGGGGTTCAAATCCCCCCAAGCCCGTCATTTTTCGAGGTTACCACTCCCGGCAGACCCTCGGGTTATTTATCGTCTACCAGAGAACCTGATCCTTTAGGAATGAGCGCTTCTGCTTTCATCAGGATTACTCGCCCCCACAACGCCGTCGTCGCCGGCCTTACCGCGCTCCTCGGGTATCTCATCGCCACAGGGACCCTCACGCCGCCGTCGCTCCTGCTTGCCGTGACCGTCGCGCTCATCACCGCCGGCGGGAACGTGATCAACGATCTCTATGATGTCGAGATCGACCGGATCAACCGACCGGAGCGGCCCATACCGTCCGGAGAGATCAGTCTTGCCGGTGCAAAGTTGTACACGGTGGCCCTCTTTTCCGGGGGGATCGCGATTGCCGTCCTGACAACGCCCCTCTGCCTTGCAATAGCCGTCATAAACTCGGTGATCCTTGTTGCATACGCCGTCTTGTTGAAACGGGTCCCGGTCTGCGGCAACATGGCCGTCGCCTACCTGACGGCGAGCGTTTTCCTCTTTGGCGGGGCGTTCGCGGGCATCGCAGGACTCGTCCAGAACCTATCGCTTGCAGCGATCACGTTCCTTGCGACCCTCGCGCGGGAGGTCCTGAAAGACGCAGAGGACGTGGACGGGGATGCGGCGGGAGGCGCACGCACTCTTCCCATGGTCATCGGCGTCCGGTGGACGGGGGTGCTCGCGTTTGCCTGTGCCTGCGGTGCCGTCGCGGTGAGCCTCCTGCCCTTCGGCGACTGGTGGGGCCCCTTTTACCTTGCCGCCATCGCGGTTGTCGATAGCGTCATCCTCTTCGGGGCCGCCCGGGGGGCCATGTGCACGACGCCGGCCTGCGTCCGGGAGTCGCGGGCGACGTCGATCCTGCGAACCGGGATGTTCGCCGCGCTTGCGGTCTTTGCGGTTGCCGCGGTAATGTAAAACCGTGTCCCTGCACCGTCCCCCCTGTGAAGAGACCGGGTTCATCCGGTATCCTCTCCAGCCGCGGCGAACATCCCGGGGCGTCTTTCCGGTTTTCGGAATAATCGCATAATTTTATCTTGTTGCGGACCGAGTTGTTTTATCTAAAAGGAGATCTTCATGAAAGTTTACCGGCACGGGGACACGTATATAGCACCAAAAGGTTCCTTTTTTGACGGAAACGTGAAGATAGACGGAAACTTCATCACCCCTCCGGAGACGCACATCTGGGGCAACCTGCTGGTTTCCGGCCGCCTCGAACTCGGGCCGTGCTCAACCGTCGGCGGTTTTATCGAGGCCGGGAACATCATCGTCGGCCATGATGCAAAGATAAAAGGGCCGCTCCGTGTCAAAACGACCGTCACCATCTGCGACAACGCATGTCTTTGCTCCATCCGTGCGGGAGGAGACATCACTCTCCGGCCGGGGGTCAGCGTCGGGGACGTCAACAGCGACGAGACGATCTTCGTCTACGGCAAGGTCGCGAGCGAGCGGTTATTCGGCAGGGCCGTGAAGGTCTACGGCACCTGATGGGTGTTCGAGGCCGAGCAGAGCGGCATCTCTCACCGCGGCCCAGTCCGCTATCGTCTCCACGCACCCGTCCTTTATGTTCACGACACCGAGTGCGGTAATCCCTACCCGGTCGCACATATCGATCCCGTCCTTCACTTCTATAAGACAGCCGACGCCGATGATCGCCTGCGGACGATACTTTTTAGCCATTCGCTTGATGAACGTCGAGCCCGGGACGATGAAGACGCGATACCCGATGCGCTCCAGCCACTCCACGTTCTCCCCGACCGGACAGCGGCCGCAGTTCCGGCATTTCAGGCCTTCCGGCGTCAGGTGCGCCGGACACTGTGCCGAACGCAGACACTGGGGCAGAAAGACCGCCCGCCGCTCAATCGGCGTCTCGGCAAAGGCTTTGGTGTTCATCGTGTTCCTGAGCGTTATGAAGAACGTGATGAGGTCCTTATCATCCAGCCCGAGGAGTTTGCAGAACGCCTTCACGAGTCCCTCCAGGAGGACCATGCCGGGGATCAGGATGCGCGGCAGGTAAAATTTTCCCCTGGTGATAGAGGCGGTGGCGATGATCGCGAGAGCTATCGCTGCAAACAGCATTCCGAGGATAAGGAAGAGCGTAACCTCCCCGATGAGGATCATCAGCCCGGTCCAGATCCCCGAATCGAAAACGGTCATTTTCCGGCTCCCCCGACAAACTGAAAAGATCCGTCATACGGAGGCCGGAGCACCCCGATATCCGTGATAATTGCGCTGACGAGGTCGAGCGGGGTGGCGTCGAAGGCGTAGTTGAGCACGTTTACGTCGTCGGGAGCAAGTTGCCGGTCGCCGCAGTAGGCGAGTTCGGCCCGGTCACGCTCCTCGACGGTGATCTCTTTCTCGGTCCGGGCGAGATCGAACGTAGAGACCGGCGCTGCGACGTAGAACGGGACCCCGTGGTGATGGGCGGCGACAGCGTGCATATAAGTCCCGATCTTGTTAAAAACCGCGTCATTTGTTATCCGGTCCGCGCCGACGATGACAAGGTCGATCATCCCCTTCCGCATAAGGTATGCCGCCGAGGAGTCGGGGATGAGGGTCACGTCGATCCCGTCCCGGGCAAGTTCCCAGCAGGTGAGCCGGGACCCCTGGTTCAGCGGCCGGGTCTCGCAGGCGATCACCCGGATCTCCTTCCCTGCCGCAACCGCCGACCGGATGACCCCGAGCGCCGTTCCCCAGCACCGGCAGGCGAGCGCTCCCGCGTTGCAGTGAGTGAGCACCGTACATGCTGTCGGGAGGAGTTCCTCCCCGAACGCGCCGAGCCTCCGGCAGGCCAGTTCGTCCTCATCGGCGACGGCATTCGCCTCGGCGACCGCGAGTTCCTTCGCCTCGGCGACCGATGCGGCCATCGCCACCTTCCTCTGCACGCGGTCGACCCCCCATGCGAGGTTGACCGCGGTCGGGCGGGTGCTCCTGAGCAGGTCTGCGGCCCGTCTGATCTCATTCTGGAATTGCCCGGGGTCCGTCTCGGTGCTCCGGACGGCTGCAAGTGCTACGCCCATCGCGCCGGCGATACCGAGCGCCGGTGCCCCCCGGATCTCAAGCCTCCTGATCGCCCGGGCGAGGTCTTCGACGGTGGTGCACCGCATCAGATCGCACCTTCCCGGGAGGAGGGTCTGGTCGATGTAGACGATACCCTCGTTCTCCGGGTCCCATGCGATGGTACAGAGGTCTTCTCTCTCCGGCATGCTCACCCCGCTCTGACCGCGTCCAGATACGCCCGCATCGCCGCCGCCCCGCCCATGGCGACCGAGTCCGGAATATCCCGGGGCGCGGTGGCGGTCCCCGCCACGTAGACCCCGGGTTTCACCGTGAGCACGGGACCGGTCTTCTGGTCGGCGACCCCGAAGAACCCTGAATCGTCTCGCGGAAGGCCGAGCATCCGGCTGATCTCTTCCACCCCGTCGGCGGGTTCGAGCCCGACGGAGAGCACCACCAGGTCCGGGTAGAACGTCTCCACCTCGCCGGTCTCCGTGTTCTCTGCGACCATCATGAGGCGGCCGTCTCCTTCGAGCACCTCGCCGGGGAACCCGCGGACGAACCGGACCCCGAGCCGCCTCGCCCGCTCGTAGTATTCCTCGTAACCTTTGCCGTACGCCCGGATGTCGTTATAGAAGATCGTGACCTCAATGTCGGGATTCTTCTCGCGGATCAGCATGGCGTTCTTCATCGCGGACATGCAGCAGACCCCGGAGCAGTACGGACGGTCGATGGAAAGGTCGCGGGAGCCGACGCACTGGACGAACGCCACACTTCGTGGGGGCCTGCCGTTTGAGAGGCGCTTCACTTTGCCTCCCGTCGGGCCGCTCGCGTTGATCATCCGCTCGAACTCGAGGCTCGTGATCACGTCGGGGATGGTGAGATACCGCAACTGTGTCTTGCGTCCGGCGTCGAACGTCCCATACCCGGTCGTGACGATGATGCTTGCCGCCGGGATCTCGATAACCCGTTCCTCATCCTCGCGGAGAATCGCCTCCTTGCCGCAGACATCGTAGCAGAGGCCGCACTCGATGCAGTGTTCCTTGTCCCTGACGACGATATCCGGGACCGCCTGGGTATGGGGCTTGTAGATTGCTTTTCTGACGCCGATGCCCGCGTCAAACCGGTTGTACACCTCTACCGGGCAGATCTGGATGCAGTCTCCGCACCCGTTGCACTCATCCTCGATGATGTAGCGGGGGTGCTTTCTGACCCTGACCCGGAAGTTTCCGACCTCCCCCTCGACCGATTCGACCTCGGAACAGGTGTGGATGGTGACGTTCGGGTGCCGGGCGACCTCCACCATCTTCGGGGAGAGGATGCACATCGAGCAGTCGTTGGTGGGGAACGTCTTGTCGAGCTGGGCCATATGTCCGCCGATGGTCGGTTCACGCTCGATGAGGTGCACATGGATGTTGTGCGCCGCAAGGTCGAGCGCCGCCTGGATGCCGGAAACCCCGGCGCCGATGACCGCGACGTCAGTCATGGCGGTACTTCCCCGCGAGTTTGATGTATTCATGCGCGTTTCGGACGTTTCCCTCCTGTTGCTCGGGTGTCGTCTCCCTGACCACTCTCCCGGGCACCCCGAGGACCAGCGAGCGCGGCGGGATCTCCTTTCCTTCGGTGACGACGGCGCCGGCGCCGATGATGGAGCCCTCCCCCACCACCGCGCCGTTCAGGACGACGGCGCCCATCCCGACGAGCACCCGGTCACGGATGGTGCAGCCGTGCAGGATGGCCCCGTGGCCGACCGAGACCTCCGCCCCGATCTCGACCGGGAAACCTGGCGTGGTGTGGACGACGGCGTTGTCCTGGATGTTCGAACCCGCTCCTACCGCGATCCGGTCCCTGTCGCCCCGGATAACGGCGCCGAACCATACGCTCACGTCGTCGGCGAGCGTCACGTCTCCGATGACTGTTGCGTTCTCCGCGATATAGACACGGCTCCCCACAACCGATCCGCTCTCCATAGTATGTTCATATTGGTTGCGACGATACAAAATGTTCTCCCTCGACCACTCTTTTCCGCCCCGCCATCGACCACTACCCATAAAACCCCTCACGGCAAACGCCTCCAGATGAAAGTGATGGTCGGGGGGACGTTCGATCCTCTGCATGCCGGGCACCGGAAACTCCTTGCCCGCTCCTTTGAACTGGCGGGGCCTGACGGGGAGGTGATCCTCGGGTTGACGACCGACGAGTTTGCCGGCGCAAAGGTGCACCCGGTCCACTCGTATCAGGAACGGCTGGAGAACGTCGCATCTTTTATCCGGGAGCACGGTTACACCGCAACATGGCGGGTCGAGCCACTCTCCGACCGGTATGGCAGCGCCCTCGACGCGGATTTTGATATCCTCGTCGTCTCCGAGGAGACTTTCCCGGTTGCCGTGAAGATCAACGAACTCCGGCGGGAGCGGGGGAAAAGGAAGGTCGACCTCCACGAGATCTCCTGCGTCCTCGCCGAAGACGGCCGGCGGATCTCGAGCACCCGGATCTACCGGGGGGAGATCGACGGACACGGGCGCCTGATCAGATGATGTGGTTTGGGATGTCTTTCTTTTTGATCAGCCAGTCACAGTAGAGGCAGTGCAGCCCCTTCGGGAGCACCTCGAACGTGCTCTCCACCGGCTCGTTCGTGTTCGTGATGCAGCCGGGGTTCGGGCACCTGACCACACCTTTGAGGACACGCGGGGTCTCGACGCCTTTCTTCTCCGCCACCTGGTAGTCGCGGATGATGTTGATCTTTGCGTGCGGTGCAAGCAGGGCTATCCGGTCGACCTCCTCCGTGCGGAGTTCCCGGTTCTCTATCTTGACGATATCCTTCTTTCTCATCCGCTTGCTTCTGACGTTCGTCGCGACACTCAGGCATTCGTGCGTCGAGCCGGTGATCCCGAGTATCCGGAGCACGTTCAATGCCTCACCGGCCGTGATGTGGTCGATGACGGTGCCGTTCTTGATGGGGCTGATGATCAGCCCTCCTGACGGGTCTTTCCTGGTCACTTCATCACCTCATGGAGGAGCGCCATCCTGACAGGCACACCGTTCTTTGCCTGCTCAAAGTAGCGTGCATAGGGCGTGCGGTCAACCGCCGGGTCGATCTCCCCGGCGCGCGGGAGGGGGTGGAGGATCATCAGGTGGTCCCGGACACCGGTGAACAGGTCGGGCGTGATCCGGTAACTGGACGCGACGTCGTAGTACGATGCCGAGTCCGGAAACCGCTCGCGCTGGATCCGGGTGACATAGAGAACGTCGAGATCCCGGATCACCTCTTCCACGTCCGTATGCTCGATCACCTCCATCCCGCGCTCCCGAAGTTCGAGGGTGATACTTTCCGGCATCTCGAGGCCTCTCGGTGCGATTGTATGCAGGGTGACGCCGTAGAGGGAGAGGGCGAGCGCCAGTGAGTGTGCGGTCCTGCCGTAACGGAGGTCTCCGAGAAGTCCGACATGTATTCCGTCGATCGGCATCGACTGCCTGATGGTGTAGAGGTCGAGCAGCGTCTGGCTCGGGTGCTGCCCGGCGCCGTCCCCGGCGTTGATGACCGGGACCGTGGCGAACTCGCTTGCCAGCCGGGCCGCTCCTTCCTTTGGGTGGCGGAGCACGATGGCATCCGCATAGCCGCTCACCACCCGGATGGTGTCGGCCAGCGTCTCTCCCTTGACGATGGAACTTGCTTCGACGGAATCGACGCTGATCGAGTCCCCGCCGAGCCGCGCCATGGCCGTCGCAAACGACATTCGCGTTCGGGTGCTGGGCTCAAAGAAGAGGAGAGCCGCAAGTTTGCCCTCAAGCATCCGGGGTCGGTACTTCCCGGTATCGAACTCCCGTGCCCGGTCCAGCAGGTAATCGAGATCGCTCCTTTCAAAATCGCGGATAGAGATTATGTGGTACATCGTGTGGCTACCTTCCGGGGCTCCGGGCCCGGCCGGCGGGGGCGGTGCCCGAACCGTTCCGCCCTCCCGTCGTAACACGGACGAAAAGCCCTCTTCTCTCCTGGATAGTGGTTCGCCCCGCACCCACTAATACCTTTTTTTCCCGCCCGATGCACAACAACCTTTCTCATCTCCGCCCGCCTCATACTATGTCTGGAGGAGCGTTCATGTCCGAAGAACGGGAAAAGTATGCCCCCGAGGTTTGTTGCCACTGCGGAGGGCTCGGGTGCCTCTATTGCGACAAGAAGGGTACCGTGATGGTGCTGCAGCCGTCGCGGAAGTGCAGGCACTGCGGCGGCGATTGCTGTATTTACTGCGGCTACACCGGGTGGGAGCACCCGCTCCGGGAGTAGACCCGCCTATTTCCGTGCAATCGTGATATAACCGCTGTGGGCGACCCGGGTCGACGGCCTGGTCCCCCGGGCGGAGCGCGTCAGTTCCCGCTCCATGCACTCGTAGCAGTGGACGTCCCGGAAGAGCGGCGCCGCGGTATCGAGCGCGACGAACGTGTGCTCAAGGAACGGGGTGTAGCAGGCGAGGTAGCCCCCGGGCGAAAGAAGCGAGAAAGCGTGCTCCACGTGCGCCGGCGTTATCGTGAGGTCCAGGTGGACGACATCGAACTCTCCGGTTGCCGCGAGCATATCGGCCGCGATCACCTCAACGTTATCGAGCCGCGCGTTCCGGATGTTCTTCTCCGCGAGTCGGGCGAATTCCGGGCGCACCTCGTATGTCTTCACCTCGCGCGCGATCTTCCCGAAGTAGATTGCGGCAACCCCGCTCCCGGTCCCGGCGTCGAGGACCGTGTCCTCACGGTTCATCCCCGTGTAGGCGATCACGATCCCGATATCCTTCGGGAGCATGGGCGCCCCGCTCCTCTTCGCGTGGACGAAGAAATCGGTCGATCGGGGGCGAAGGACCCTGAACGGGACGCCGAGATGGGTCCTGATCTCGCCCCCGGGATTCATGCCCGCGAGCGCGCCGAGGTCGATCACCCCCCGGTCGGTGGAGAACGGCCCTTCGCTCGCCGTCACGAAGTACTCGCGGTCCTCACCGACAAGCAGGAGGCGTTCGCCGGCCTCGATCATTGCTGTGAGAGTTTCAGGATCGCTTCGGCGATATCGCCGCGGGTCTCGGTGAGCGCTTTGCGGGCAACCTCTTCCGTCGCCCCGGTCTGGGATGCGACGAGGGCGACGTCTTCGTCGGGGATCTCCGGGTCGGCCTCTTCAAATCGGGCCTCTCCCGTGAGCTGGTAGGTAGTGACCCCCTGCATGGTGGTCGCGACGACCTGGGCATCGTCAAAGACGTAGTTCCCCCGGGCCGTGGAGATCACTACCTTCTCCACGCCCTCGATCTCCTCCATCTCCATGCCCATCTGCTTCATCATCTGCTTCATCTTTTTCGGGTTTATCTTTCCGGGAAACATTCGGATCCTCTCCCCTGTCGTACTTTTACCGCTACACCGTAATTAAATGCCAGCATCTCCCGGCCGGAGAGCAGGGCCGTGCCGGTGGCGAGGAGCACGTCGTCCCCGGTCACCACCATCACCTCGTCTCCTGTGCGGATACGCGCGTCGGCGGCGACGACGTGCTTTGCCATCGTATTCTTTCCGTCCGCAATGAACGCCGCCACGTCTTCCTGCACCCTCACCCGGTAGGCCGGGGGGGGGAGATGCGCTGCGAGCCGCGCCGCTCCGACGATCCCGAGGGTCAGGCGGCCGTCCTGGGCCCTGACGGTGGCGAGCCTCTCTTTCCCGAGGCGCACCTGCCGGATGCGCCCCGTTGTGGAGAACTGGAAGGTGCACTCGTCGGGGAATACTGCAACTCCGGCCCCGGCGCCGAACTGGAAGTCAGCAATCGTCCGGATCCGCCGAAGCGAACTGTCTTTTGAGTACTCGGTTGACACAATCAACAAACTCCTCTTCTGTGTCGTGGGGGATGAACGCCCCGGCCGCAATCCGGTGCCCGCCGCCGGCGCCGCCTACCGCTGCCGTCGCCTCAACGAGCGCCGCGCAGAGGTCGACTCCGCGGTCAAGCGCCCACTCGTTCGTCCGCATTGAGACCTTCGTGGTCTCCGGTTCGTCCACCATCGCGGCGAGCACCATCATCGGCTTTCTCCAGTTCAGTTTGGAGAGCGCCATGCCCGCCCCGATCCCGACGATGGTGTCGGGGAACCGGTCGCCGGTGTTGATGTACTGCAGGTGGGACAACTCCGTCACCCCGGTTTCAAGGATATACTGGAGCAGGTCGCGGATGACCGCCCGGTGGTGGCCGAGCATGTACTCCGCGTCGCGGTAGGCTTCGGCGCGGTCGCCGCGGCAGATGCTGCTCCCGACTTTCGGCTTTGCCCATCTGCCGCAGGCGTTGAGCAGCGTGGCGTACTCGGAGGCGTTCCTGAGCGCCGTCCGTTCCGGCTCGTCCGGGAATATGTAGGTCTCGGCGAGCAGACGGTCGGTGTCTCTCCCGTGTGCGATGAGCTGCTGGACAAGAGCGCTGATGATCTTGCGCCGGTCGTCGAACGGGAGTTCTTCCCAGACGAGCCAGCCTCCCCGGGGCGTCTTCAGTTCGACATCGAGTTTTTCGAGGAACCGGAGCGCCGTGTTCGGGTTGTTTGAGATCCCGTCGATGTAGGGGTCGTCGCAGTAGCCGAGGCAGACATGGACCGGGCGGGTGGACGTCCCGTAGCAGTTCAGGTCCCGGTCCTGCACGACGATGTTGCCGTACTCCACGCCGTCCTGGGCGATCTCGCGTGCCGGGCCGACCAGCCCGCAGTTCTCCCGGGCCATCATATCCCCGACGTTCCCGACCACGGCGAGTTTGGCAAGGTCGATGTTCGTCGGGTCGATTGCCTTCGCAACCAGGTACGCGATACCAGCCGCACTCATCCGCGTAATCCCGTAATCGAGGCAGTTCACCCGGGGGTAGGCCGTGTCGCAGGGCTGGCTGATGTGGTGATCGAGGATCAGGACCTCGTCCGCCGAGAGACCGTGCGCCGACAGAAGGTTCTGCTGGCCGGCCCCTAGGTCGGTGAAGAGTTTTAAGGAACTATCCTTCGGAACGTGGCGCATTGCCATCGGCTCAAGCTGGCGGACGAAGATGGACTCGACCGGCATACCCTCGCGGGAGAGCGCCTGTGCGAGAATGGACTCCGTGCTGATGCCGTCGGCGTCGATGTGAGAGACGACCGTCACCGACTCCGCTTCACAGATCCGATCCGCCGCCCTCCGTACATCTGTTTCGAGGCCCATCTCCATAGTAGTGCGTCGCGAGATGTCAATAAAGCGTGGGTGCATGGGACTCTTTGGGCAGTCCTTCTTAAGGGTCTGTTTTGTTCCTTGTGTCGTTCTACACACACCCATGCAGGGATTTCTATCGGACAACTCCGTTCCTGAAACTGAAGGAACGTCGTTCCTCGGTGCTCGTGCTCCGGATGTTCCTTCCGTCGCATATCGCCTCGCACCGCCCCCGCCCCGGCGGGGCGGGTGGGGCTGACGAGATGTGCGATCTTGCGAGTGGAGACAGAGGATGCCCCCACGGTCCACTGTACCGGTTTTCCCCCGCTTCGGTCGCTTTGCTCCGTCCAAACCCTGTCCTCGCCCCCCGCCTCTTCAAAAGATATCTAAGATAATAGCACCATAGCACCGATCATACAACCTTTCCGGAGAGACGGTACATGGCGACAAACGAAATGCGTGAATTTCTGGAGACCGGCGTGATCGACGCCGGCAGGATGCGGGCGGTCGAGGGGAACGCTGTTGCGCTCGGCCATTCGTCGCTTTCGATGATGGAGAGCGCAGGGAAGGCGACCGCCGATGCCGTCCTTGCATATGGGCCCTCCCGCGTTCTCATCCTCTGCGGGAGGGGGAACAACGGCGGCGACGGGATGGTGGCGGCGCGGTACCTCCAGCACCTCGACGCGGTCGACGTCGTCTGCCCCGACTGCGACCCGATGACTCCTGCGGCCGCTGCTCAGGAATCCCTCCTCCGGCACTGCTCCGTTGTCCTTCACCGGGTCCGGTGTGCCGCCGAGACCGATCGGCTCGGCCCTCTCTTTACCGCAGCCGACGTCATCGTCGACGCGATGATCGGCACCGGGCTCTCGGGGGCGGTGCGGGAACCGTTTGCAACCCTTGTCGCCCGGGCAAACGCAAGCGGGGCACCGGTCGTCGCCGTCGATATCCCCACCCCCGGCATCCGGGCGGCGAAGATAGTATCGTTCCACCGGCCGAAGGTGGAGGGTGCGGATGTGGCGGATATCGGCATCCCCCTCGAAGCGGAGGTCTATACCGGTCCCGGCGACCTCACCCTCGTCCCGGCACGGGCATCCGGAGCCCACAAGGGCGCCGGGGGCGAGGTGCTGGTGGTTGGGGGCGGGCCCTACCAGGGGGCGCCCTACATCGCGGCGATGGGTGCGCTCCGCGCCGGGGCCGATATCGTCCGGATAGCCTCTCCCGCCTACATCCCCATGCCCGACCTGATCTACGAGCGCCTGGAGGGGAGGGTGATCACGAGCGATCACCTGGAGACGATCCTCCGGCTCGTTGAACGGGCCGATGTGGTTGTCTGCGGCATGGGCCTCGGGACCAGGAGCCATGACGTCGTGCTCGCCATCGCCGGGGCGGCGAAACGAGCGGTCTTTGATGCCGATGCGCTCGCCCTCCCCCTGCCGGCGGCTGAAGAGACGGTCTACACCCCGCACGCCGGAGAGTTCGCGAGAATTTTCCGGACGGAACCGCCGGCGGACCTTGTGGAGCGCGGCCGGTGCGTGAAGGCCGCCGCAACGACTGGGACCATCCTGCTCAAAGGTCCGGTCGACGTCGTCTCCGACGGGGCGCGGGTCAGGTTCAACCGGACCGGAACCCCTGCCATGACCACCGGGGGGACGGGCGACCTGCTCGCCGGTGTCACAGGGGCGGGCCTCTGCCATCTCCCCGCGTTCGAGGCGGCCTGCATCGCCGCGTACGCAAACGGCAGGGCCGGTATGCAGGCCGCGGAGGAGCGCCGGTGCGGGATGCTCGCCACCGATATGCTGGACTACATTCCGGAAGAACTCTTCGGGGGCGAAACACCGAAATAACGTTCCGGCCCGCTTCCGGTCACTCCGAGGCGCTCCCGAAAACGCCCTCTTTTATCCCCGAAGAACGAGAAGATCTCCTGCGATACCCATGAACGAGTCCGGCAAAGAGGGTAAGACCCCGGTCTTCACCCACATCGAGAACGACCGCGCGCAGATGGTAGACATCTCGGCAAAGTCCGAGGTCTCCAGGGAAGCGGTTGCAAGCGGGAGGATCTACCTGCGAAACGAGACGCTTCAGGCTATCCGGGAAGGGACCGTGGTTAAGGGCAATGTGCTTGCGACCGCACGGGTGGCGGCAACCCTCGCGGTGAAAGACACCCCGCGCATCATCCCCATGTGCCACCCGATACCTCTCGGGGGCATCATCATCGACTTTGCGGAAGGCGACGGCTATATCGAAGCGACCGCCCGCGTGAAGTCTTACGGGAGGACGGGCGTCGAGATGGAAGCGCTCACCGGCGTCTCCGTCGCTCTTCTCACCGTCTGGGATATGGTCAAGTCGGCGGAGAAAGACGAAAACGGACAGTATCCGGTCACCCGGATCGATGCCGTCCACGTCGTGGAGAAGCGCAAGGGTGTCTAGGTTTTCTTGCGGGCACCTTTCGCCGGCAAAAGGAATCTTTTATCTGTGTTCTCGCTAACCTGTTAGGAGCCACGGGATACGTCCCGGAAAGGAATGTGGCGGAAACGCTGAACCTGAGGTGATTAAAAGAATGGCAAAGTCAATGTATGCCTACGTTCGCGAGGCATGGAAGCGGCCCGGCAGGTCGGAAGTGAACGGTCTCCTCTGGGAGCGCCTCCAGAAGTGGCGGCGCGAGGGGAGTGTCGTGCGCGTTGAGCACCCGACCCGGATCGACCGGGCCCGCTCGCTTGGATACAAGGCCAAACAGGGCATCGTCGTCGTGCGGGTCAAGATCCGCCGCGGCGGCCGGAGAAAGCCCCGGTACATCCGCGGGCGCAGAACCGCACGCATGGGCATGCGCCGGATGACCCCGGCAAAGAGCCTGCAGCGCATGGCCGAAGAGCGTGCGTCCCGAAAGTTCCCGAACATGGAGGCCTTAAACTCCTACTGGGTCGGGGAAGATGGACGGGCCAAGTGGTTTGAGGTGATCCTGGTCGACGGTCATCACCCGGCGATCCAGAGCGACCGCAACCTCGCATGGCTTGCTAGCCCGGTCCATCGCGGCCGTGCGGAGCGGGGCAAGACCTCCGCCGGCATGAAGGGGCGGGGTATGCGGGCGCGCGGGCGCGGAACCGAGAAGACCCGGCCGAGCATCCGCTCCAACGCGAACCGCGGCAAATAACTACCTTCTTTTTTTATTAGATACGGTCTACCCACGATGAAGATCACAGACGCCAGTGTACATCCCTACCCCGCCGGCGACTCAACGCTTGCACGGATGGCGCTCGAAGCAACAGAACTCGGGTTCGATAGCATCGTCGCCATCGGTGGGGTAGGGCGTCCGTCTACCGGGCTTAAGGTCCTTCAGGGCGTCGTGATCGATGCCGCATCGCAGAAGGACATCCTCAGGCAGGTGCGCGAGCCCGCCGTCCGGCGGGCCGACGTGGTCTTCGTCAACGCCGGGGACACCTCTTTCAACCGGGCCGTTGTCGCGATCAAAGAAGTTCACGTCATCAGGAATATCCAGGCCACCCGGAGGAATGCCTTTGACCACGTCGCCGCACGGTCGGCGGCGGAGCATGGCGTGGGGGTGGACCTTTCGATGGCTCCCATCATCCAGTCCCGCGGGACGAAGCGCCAGAAGACGCTGGAGCGGTATGCGGACATTCTCTCGCTGCAGCGGCGCTACGGCTTTCCACTGACGATATCGTCGGGCGCACGCTCGATACTCGATCAGCGGTCGGTCCGGGAGGTCCGGGGTCTCTGTGCGCTCTTCGGCATGACGGGGGCGGAAGTGAGTGAGGCCTTCGCATCGGTCGACCTGCTCACCGAACCGAAACAGCCCGTAAGGGTGATCAGATGAAACCAAGACCGCCGGCGATGCGGACAAAGCGGCGTTACATCCTGGTGCGGGTTCTCCCCTATGGAATGGCTGCGGACCCAAAGCGGGTCTACCTCTCGGTCATCGAGGCCGCGTCCTCGCTCCTTGGCGATGCGGTCGTCGGTCTCGCACAACCGGCGGTGGTCTTCTGCGATGGTGGATATGCCGTGGTCCGGTGTCGACGGGGAACGGAGAAGGATATCGCGGCTGCGCTTGCAACGGTCACCGCGATTGGAAACGAGCGGGCCGCCCTCCGGACGGTCGCCACTTCCGGGACCATCCACGCACTGCGGCGCCGGATGAAGCCGATCCGGCCGCAGAATGAGGCCGGGGAAGCGGTGTTCGGGGAAACTTATTTCTCGGTGTATCACTATCCTCATCGAAAGGTTGATCTGGTCGAAAAAGGTATTAAGCATCAGAAGTCATTGTTTTTCACCGAAGCCGATTTGGAGGAACGATAATGCAACCACAATATCAAATGGGATATGACCGGGCGATCACAGTCTTCAGCCCGGATGGAAGGCTCTACCAGGTTGAGTACGCCAGAGAAGCAGTGAAGCGGGGCACGACGGCCGTGGGAATCAAGTGCAGCGAAGGCGTCGTGCTGATCGTCGATAAACGGGTGACCTCCCGTCTCCTTGAGCCGGCGTCCATCGAGAAGATCTTCAAGATCGACACACATATCGGTGTGGCATCTTCCGGCCTCGTCGGCGATGCGCGGGCTCTCGTGGACAGGGCGCGGGTCGAATCCCAGATCAACCGTGTCTCGTACAACGAGCCGATCAACGTCGAGATTCTCGCAAAAAAGCTCTGCGACCACATGCAGACTTACACTCAGTTCGGCGGTGCACGCCCCTATGGGACCGCTCTCCTGATTGCAGGGATCAGCGACGGGGAGGCCCGGCTGTTTGAGACCGATCCGAGCGGCACGCTGCTCGAGTACAAAGCGACCGGTATCGGGACGGGGCGGCCCGCGGTCATGAAAGTCTTCGAGGACGAGTACCGGGAGGATGCCGACTTCGCCGACGCCATAAGGCTCGGTATCAAGGCTCTCCATGCCGCCACCGAAGGGAAGCTTGACGTGAGCGCCATCGAGATCGGCGTCGTCTCTACCGAGGCCCGGGAGTTCCGGAAGCTGGAGAAAGAAGAAGTGAAGACCTACGTCGACCAGTTTGAAGAGTGAGCGGGACCCCCAATGATACCTCTGGATCAGGCAGTTGTAGCGCGGCTTGAGAGTTACGGAGAGCGGTTTGAAGTGCTTGTCGACCCCGATCAGGCCATGCGCATCCGGCAGGGGGAGGACGTCGAACTGGAGGAGGTCGTAGCGGCCGACTCCATCTTCTCGAATGCCGCTCACGCCGAGCGGGCGTCCGATGAGTCCCTTCTGAAGGTCTTCAAGACGACCGAGTTCGAACCGGCCGCACTCCGGATCATCAAGAAGGGTGAGATTCATCTCACCTCCGAACAGCGCCGCCACCTTATTGCAGAGAAGCGAAACCGGGTCATCACGTTCATATCGAGGAACGCCGTCAATCCGCAGACCGGTTTCCCTCACCCTCCGCAGCGTATCGAACTTGCCATGGAAGAGGCGAGGGTGAGCATCGACCCCTTCAAGTCCGTTGACGAACAGGTCAAAGAGGTGGTCAAGGCACTCCGTCCCCTCCTCCCCATCCGTTTTGAGGAACTTCGCATCGCCGTAAAGATTCCCGCGGAGTACGCCGCAAGGGCCTACGAGATCACGACTGCGGGGACACTTGAACAGGACGAGTGGCAGAAGGATGGTTCCTGGATTGCCGTCGTCAGGATTCCGGCGGGCGCCCAGGATGAGTTCTATGATCTGGTGAACAAAGTCTCCAAGGGAAATGCAGAGACCCGGATCGTTGAACGCATGTCGTGAGTAACTATATTAGTCGACAGAACAAAAATTAGAGGACATACAAGAGGTACGCGAAATGGCAAATCGCAGACAGAGTGCCAAGGGAAGGGTAGTCGGGAGTTCCGGGCGGTTCGGCCCGAGGTACGGCCGGTTTATCCGGAAGAGAATCAACCAGATCGAGGCGGTCTCCCGCGCGAGCCACGCCTGTCCCCGCTGCGATCAGGTGGCGGTCAGGCGTGAGGGAACGGGTATCTGGACGTGCCGCAAGTGCGGGTTTAAGTTTGCCGGCGGCAGTTACGTCCCCGAAACGCCTGCGATGCGTGTCGCTGCACGAAGTATCGAGCGTTCGCTGCAGAAGGAGGGCTAATCGGTCGTGGCTGCCTATAAATGCGCTCGTTGTAAGCAGAAAGTGGATATCGACGTCAATATACGTTGCCCCTACTGTGGGCACCGGAT
The DNA here is from genome assembly GCA_002508705.1 of Methanoculleus sp. UBA374. Lineage (GTDB taxonomy): Archaea > Halobacteriota > Methanomicrobia > Methanomicrobiales > Methanoculleaceae > Methanoculleus > Methanoculleus palmolei. The sequence continues at coordinate 157,083 of DAYL01000034.1, forward strand.
CTTATTCAAAGAGCGCGGCGCTGCAATAAAAGACCTGAAGGCTCGATGACGGTCGTCACGACGTCGCGTAAACCGGTCCCGGAAGTGCGTTCCCTCGCCCGGGATCTGGCGTTCGCGATCGGCGGGGAGTATGTCACCCGTGGCAAGGCGGGCATGGGCGACCTCATTTCCCTTGATGAGTCGGTTGTGATCGTCTCCCGGTCGGGTCCTTTTTTTCTCATCCAGGTCTTCTCGAATGAAGAATCGGTGGCGGAGATCCCTGTTAAATCGTTCACCGTCGAGGAGCGGGGCGGGGTGCTTGCCCGCGGGCTCTTCGTCTCGGACCGCTCCGTCTGTGAGGCGCTTGGGGGTCAGATCGCCGTCACGTTTGCCGGTGATACTCTTCCCGAGCACCGTATCGCCTTTGACGGGACACAACGAAAGCACTATATCCTGAAGGTTGTCCCCTGATGCACTCGGCAACGTTCCGGTTCACGGTCGATGACGTCCGTGCCCTTTATCTCTCCGTCTGTCAGGAGATGGGCGACGTAGGCGACCGTTCGTCCGTCCGTGTGCGGCTCGAAGGTGCCGATACGCTCGTTCTTGAGGTGACCGCCGCCGACATACCGGCACTCCGTGCGGCCCTCAACACCTGGCTGCGGCTGATCAACATCGCAATTGAGATGCGGGAGATCGTCGTAGCGACCTTGCCCTCTCGGGTCCGGGTGAAATGGGTCGCCGATGAACCCTGACGGCGTTCTCTTCCCCCGACCCTCACCTTTTATTGGTTTCACGCCCTATCATGTAGAGATAGGATGGGGGAACGGGGCGGCTCCCCGTTCGCCATGCGAAATATTGTTACCCATCTTCGTCCCATTTCAGGAGGGTCATGTATATGGAGAATATCCCACCGAAAGTCCAGAACCAGCTGGCGATGCTCCAGCAGATGCAGCAGCAGTTGCAGACCGTGGTCTCACAGAAAGCCCAGTATGAACTGACGATCCGCGAGGCCAGGCGGGCGGTCGAGGATCTCGGCGACGTCCCGGAGGATGCGGCTGTATTCATGAACGTCGGCAGCGTCATGATGCAGAAGAGCAGGGAGCAGGTACTCGCTTCCTTAAACGAGCGCATTGAAACGCTCGAGCTTCGGGTCAAGTCGCTTGAAAAACAGGAGAAAGCCCTGCAGGGCAGGTTTGAACAACTCTCTTCACAGGTCCGGGAGGCACTGGAAGGAAAGCAGAAGCCTCCCGAAGCTTCCTGAATTCAAAATCTTTTGGCGGGCAAAAAGGAGTGGGTTCATTACTCCTGCTCGCGGTCGCTCTTTCGCGTCCGGCAGACCAGGTTGATCGCATTGACCACTGCTTCGACCGACGCGAGGACGATATCGTCATTTGAGGCGCTGGCATCAAAGACCCGGCCCCGTTCGTCCTCGACGGCGATGGTGACATGCCCCAGGGCATCCGTACCCCCGGAGATCGCCTCGATGTTGAACTCTTTTAAGTGAACCGGAGCCGGGATGATGCCGAGGATTGCCCGCACGGCCGCGTCCACCGGTCCGTTGCCGACGCTTGAGAAGATGTGCTCGTCTCCGTTGACGATTGCCCTGACGCTGGCCGTCGGGATCACGTGGTTGCCGGTCATTATAGCGACGTCCTGGAGGTGCAGGGTCTTTTCATCGGGGGTAAGTTGCATGACGCTTTCGGCGATCTCGTAGAGATCAGCGTCCGTCACCCGTTTGCCCTTGCCGGCAATTGCCTTTACCCGCAGGACGATCTCGTCGAGTTGCGCGTCGGCAGGCTCTATATGCACCTCGGCCAGCATCTGCCTGACCGCATGCCTGCCCGCATGTTTGCCGAGTTTCAGCCTGCGCCGGTGACCGACCATCTCCGGGGTCATGATCCCGGGCTCAAACGTGTCCGACCGGGCGATCACACCGTGTGAATGGATCCCGCTCTCGTGAGCAAAGGCGTTTTCACCGACGATCGGCTGCGTGGCGGGAATGCTCATTCCCGCGTAGCGTGCAACGAGCCTCGAGGTTTCCACAAGACTCGCCGTTTTGATGCCGGTATCGATCCCGTAGATGGACGAGAGGGCCATTACCGTCTGTGCGAGGTCCGCGTTACCCGCCCGCTCGCCGATGCCGTTCACCGTCACCTGCACCTGTGAGGCGCCGGCCTCGACCGCCGCGATGGTGTTTGCCACCGCAAGTCCGAAGTCGTTGTGGCAGTGGACGTCGATCGGGCAGTTCACCTCCTCCTCGATCCGGGTGATGAGGCGCTTCATGGCCGCCGGCGTGATCACGCCGACGGTATCGGGGACGTTGATGACCGTGGCCCCGGCCTCCACCGCAACGCGGTAGACCTCCATCAGGTAGTCCCAGTCGGTCCTCGTGGCGTCCATCGCGGAGAACATGCACTGGCCGACGTGGTCGCGGGTGTATGCGATGATATCGCCGGTGGCGCGAAGGACCTCCTCGCGTGTCTTCCGGATCGTGTACTCGCGCTGAACGTCGGACGTCGGGATGAAGACATGGACCAGATCGACGTCGCAGTCGATGCATGCATCCACATCGGCCGGGAGCGCCCGTGCAAGGCCGCAGACCCGGGCATCCAGCCCGAGACCCTTGATGGCTTTGACGATCTCGCGTTCGGCGGTGGAGGAGGCTGGAAAGCCTGCTTCTATGGCGTGTACCCCGATATCGGAGAGGTGCTGTGCAATTCCGAGTTTCTCTTCAAGCGTGAATGAGATGCCCGGCGTCTGTTCTCCGTCGCGCAACGTGGTGTCGAAAACGGTGACGTTCTTTTTCGCACGGCTATCGGTGAAGAAAACAGTACGCTTCAGCGTTCCCAGGTGCATCAGCGTTTGTAGAATTCATACTTATCCATTGTTTAAGGGTGTATTTATAGCCTGATGTCCCGCCCGTGCGGTACCTGAGAGATTTGACGAAATATTTAACTACTACTCGCTCTAACATTGTTAGAGCAGAGACCCGCCTTAACTCAGACTGGTAGAGTGCGCGGCTGTAGTATAGTCTTCGCTCTCGGGCGAACTGCGCGGCTACCGCGATGTCCCCGGTTCGAATCCGGGAGGCGGGATCCCCAGACAAAGAAGTGCCCAGGTAGTGTAGTGGCCTATCATGACGGCCTGTCACGCCGTCGACACGGATTCGAATTCCGTCCTGGGCGTCAAATTTTTTTTATCTCTGGCGTTGAACGGAGTGTATCTTCGCCGGGATGCTGCCGGTCGGTTCCTCCTTCGGGCATCCGCAGTCTGTAGATAAATATATATACCCGAATGCAATACCCGGTGTCATGCACGCTCTGGCGAAATGGATTGAGAGTGATTCTGTATTTGACACTCTGGGGTTACTCATCCTCGGAACCGGTCTCTTTGTTCTCGTAAGTTTGACGATATACGCCTGCGGGTTTCTGACCTGACGGCCGGAGTCCTGCCGCGGACCCCGGCGGCCTGGCCTGATACTTATTATGCATCCCCCTCAAATACTGTAAACAACGTTGTGTTTGTGGATGTGACCTGTGATGACTCTTGATCCACCGCCATGCCCGGAAGACGATTGTTCCCGTATGCAGGACCTGCGCGCTCTTCTTTCCCGACTCACTGACCCGGATAAAGCGGTTCGGGCGGAAGCGATGCACGGGCTTGCCGCAATCGGAAAACCGGCGATACCTGCCTGCATAGCCTTACTGCAGAACGACGACTGGAAGGTGCGCTACCGTGGGGCGGAAGCCCTCGGCCTCGTCGGTGACGGCGAAGCGTATGCGCCCCTCGTCGCGGCCCTCGACGACGCAAAAGACCATGTCCGTTATATGGCGGCGAAGGGCCTCGGCCTCGTCGGCGACCCGCGTGCGGTCGCGCACCTCGGGGTCATGCAGCACGACGAGAACGAGTTTGTGCGGCGGAGCGCCGCCCGTTCCCTCGGGAAGATCGGCGGTGAGGAGGCGCTCGGGGCGCTCCGGGCTGCCCTCAAAGACGAGACTGCCGACGGCGTTCGTGCGGCAATCCTTGCGGCGCTCCGCGATGCGGGAGCGGACGGGACGTCTTCTTCGTGACCCGGGTCGGTGATCCGGTCACATTTTTGCGACTATCACGGTGCTGTTGTCGGTGCTTGCCGCGTCCCTGGCGGCGGCGAGCAATTGCCGACATGCCGTGCCGGGCTCGTTTGCGAGCACAATCTTCTGGATGGCGCTCTCCGGGACGTAGTCGTGGAGCCCGTCCGAGCTGATGACGAGGACCGCTCCGGCAAGTTCCACGCGGTCGAGATCGACCTGCACCCGGGCATCCAGTCCGAGCGCCTGTGTCAGAATGTTCTTTCTCGGGTGGTGCATCGCTTCAGAGGGGGTGATCACGCCCGAATCCACCAGGCTCTGCACATAACTCTGGTCTCGCGTATGCCAGACGGACGATGGCGTGATGACGTGCGTCCTGCTGTCGCCCACCGTGCCGATCCAGCACCTGCCCGATTCGCCGACAATCGCTACCGAAAGCGTTGTCCCGGCGTCCAGGCGCCTCTCATGATTATACTCCCGAATCGTAGCGTTTATGAGATTGTATGCGTGTATAATCAGTTCCGGGGGCTCTATATCCGGGAGATTCTTGCGTGCAACCTCTGCGAGGACGGTGACTGCCGTCCTGCTCGCAACGTCCCCGCAGGCATGCCCCCCGAGACCGTCGGCGACGGCAAATATGTGATATCCCTCCACCCGGTCGACAAGGTAGGCGTCCTCATTTCGTTCCCGTCTCCCGATATCGCTCATCACCGCGTACCGGATTTCTGTTTCTCCCCTCGCCTGCATTGCACAGTGTTCTGGACGTTCTAGTGAATATTTTTTCGGTGAGATCTCTATCCAGGAGTATGCCAGGCATCTCTCAGGGAAATCCCCGTGAGAGTCCGTTCTCTTCCGCGCAACGGACGGCATACCCATACTCCCGCGCCGTGATCGGACGTTGCAGTGCCGCAAGCACCGGGCTCCCTCCTCTGTCGGCCGCCCTCCATGCCGGGTGATACTGGGCCATGATATTTACGTAGGAGTTCCGTGATATCTCTTCGGCAATAAATTTCATCACGATCTCGCTGTTTGCGAGATTTCCGGGGAGCACCAGATGTCTGATGATCATGCCCCGCACCGCGAGACCGTCTCTGACCTCCAGGTCGCCTACCTGCCGGTGCATCTCTTTCAGCGCGGCCTTCATGCGAGCGGTGTAGTCGGGGGCATGCGAGAGTTCCCACGCCACACCATCCCGGCCGTACTTGGCGTCCGGCATGTAGATGTCGATGACGCCGTCGAGGAGGTACAGGGTTTCCACAGAGTCGTAACCGCCGCAGTTATAGACCAGCGGGATGTGGAGGCCTTGGAGGGCGGCGAGGGCGACCGCACGGAGGATCTGGGGGACGACATGCGAGGGGGAGACCAGGTTGATGTTGTGGCATCGGCGTTCCTGCAGGCGGAGCATGATTCCGGCGAGGTCTTCGCATGAGACTGCCGGGCCGAATCCGCACTGGCTGACTTCGAAGTTCTGGCAGAATTCGCACCGCATGTTGCAGCCGGAGAAGAATATCGTTCCCGACCCGTATCTCCCCACCAGAGGCGGCTCTTCACCGAAGTGCGGGCTGTAACTTGAGACCATCGGGAAGAGCCCGGTCCGGCAGAACCCCCGCTCGTCTTCAATGCGGTTCACGCGGCACTCCTGGGGGCAGACGACACAGTCGCGGAGCACCTCGTGCGCGCGCCGCGCCCGCTCCTCAAGTTCGCCGCTCCGTGCCAGGTCTACGTAGCCGGGTGGTTGGGTTTGTTCTGCTTCAGCCATGGTCCCCCTCTTGATCTCGCAGAGATGAAGGTTTTCCTCTCTCGTTCCGCAGGTCTCGTCCCGGGCACGGACAGGTGGGTGTGCCCGGCCGCCCCGAACAATATTTTCTGTTCCCTTCCACCGTCGTCGAACCATTTCGATATCTTTATACGTACCGTAATAAATTTCTCATCGGCGGATGTTCGGTGAGCGTAACCATCTCCGGAGGCTGAGACCCACACGCGCCAGCACCCCTGCGGTCGTGAGATGATGCGGCATTAAAGATCAGTTGTATGGTGGCGCCTTCTACGCAACACGGCAGGCCGGCGAGAGCGACCGCGCAGTTTCGAACGTCCACGCTACAATTCTGATGGTCGCCGTTACCATCATCCTCGCCGCTCTTCTCCTGCTGACGGTGCTTGCGTTGATCCCGTCTTGGACGGAGCCTTTGCCTCCTCCGATCATCATAACCGGGGTTTCACACTACAGCGACGAGACCGGACAGTTGACCTATGCAAGCAGGGTTTTCCTCCTCAACAACGGCACCGCGGTCTACGAGAACGACGCCCTGAAAGCAATTTTCTATTTAAACGGCCAGAAGGTCTGTATCGTCCAGACCTTGAACGGCCACCTCCTCATACCGTCGCACCACTACGGGGTGAGATACATCAAAGGCGAAGGCTGCCGTTCCCCTTACTGGAACCCGGGCGAGGAGATGATCGTGGATCTTGCCGACTGTACACTTTATCCGAACGCAGAGGTCACCGTTGAGATCGTGGATACCCGGACCGGAAAGGTGATCTCGAAACACACGGTGCGGGCGTGAAGTCGACCGCGTCCCCTCGCCGGAGACCATGTATTTGTATCAGGACGTTCTCAAGAGAGTATTATGTTCAACTCGATACTCGTCGCCGTCGACGGATCGGAGATCAGCCGCCGTGCGCTTGAAAAAGCCGTGGCCCTCGCCCACGCCAGCAAGGCTCCATTGCATGCCGTGCACGTCGTTTCGACCGGTACGTATCCCGCTCTTCCTCTCGACGGACTCGAGCCTCCGGATATGGCAAGGCAGGCGCTTCTCGACTCGCTTGATCGGGAGGCGGACGCGATCCTTGCCGACGCGGAACGGAAAGCTGCCGCCGCCGGTGTCCCGATAACTCTCCACAAACGCTGGGGGCACCCCGGCGCGGAGATCACCGCTCTCGCGCAGGAACTCGGCACCGACCTCGTCGTGGTCGGGTCGCATGGCAGGGGCCGGCTCGACCGCTTCTTCCTCGGGAGTGTCAGTTCCTACGTCGTCGATCACGTGACCTCAGCGGTCATGGTCATCAGGACCTGACCCGCCGAACCTGGACGATCGGAGGATGCCGCGGGCGATGAGTCGTGCCACCCTGACCGGCTCGGGCACCCTTCCTTCGCGCGTGAAATCGTTGCAGAGCCTCGCAGCATCCGTGAGGGAGAGCCCATAAGGACGGATGAAGAGCACATACCCGGTATGTAACCGGACGGGCGTCCTGTCGCCGAGCCGCCGGTATGCAGCGAGCCTGCCGGCATCGTCCGGGAAGTGTCGGTGGATCTCCTCCGTGAGCCCCCCGGACTCCTCATAGGTGGTGATGACGACGGGGAGTCCGGTTACGTCCCGTACCGCCGCCGGGTCGATGATGTTGTACCAGGCAATGACGCTCCCGCCGATCATCAGGAGGTTGATGTCCCTGCGGGCAAGTCCGGTAACGATCTGGATGACCGCATCGGTGGCATCGGACCCTCCGACGGTCACCCGGGCAAAGGCCGCTCCATCGATCCAGAGGTCCTTTCGCATGACGACGCCGGCAAGGGTGGACTGCTCCCTCCCCGAGTAACTCTCGGCGATACCGAGGACCCGGAGCCCCGATTTGGCTACGTGCATACGAAGTCCTTATGAGATTTAATCAGATATAGTACACTAATGAACGTCGAGCGAGATGAGGTATGCATCTTCATCCCCACGCTGAACGAGGCACCGACGATTGGCAAACTGGTCGAAGCGTTCAGAGAACGAGGTTTTCTTAACATCCTCGTCATGGACGGAAATAGTACCGATGGTACACCCGATATCGCACGATCCGCAGGCGCGGTTGTCCGGACACAGACGGGAAAGGGAAAGGGCAACGCCATCATCGAGGCCGTGGAGGTCATCGATAAGCCCTATATCCTCATGCTTGACGGCGACGGCACCTACTCGCCGAACGACGCGGAGAGGATGCTCGCTCCTCTCGGGCGCGGATACGATCACGTCATCGGCAACCGCCTTGTCAATCCCGATGGGGCGGCGTTCACCCGGTTAAACCTCCTCGGCAATCAACTCCTCAACCTGATATTCAAACTTGCACATGGAAAAGACCTCCGCGACATCCTGTCCGGTTACCGCGCCTTTACGCTTCACTCGGTTCGGCAGATGACCCTCAAGGAGGCCGGGTTCGAGATCGAGACGGAGATGGCGGTCGAGGCAGTGAGGAACGGGCAGCAGGTCGCGGTCATCCCGGTTCGGTACCTCGCGAGGCCCGGCACCACCACGAAGTTAAACCCGTTCCAGGACGGCATCAGGATATTCTCGACCATATACCGGCTTGCAAAGATGAACAACCCGATCTTTTACTTCGGGATCATCGGACTTTTCATATCGCTTGCCGGGGGGGTTATCGGGGTTTATGTCGTGCTTGAATGGCTCAAGGACATCGAGCACCTGCCGCTCACCATCCTCACGGTCCTCCTGATCACCATCGGTTTCCAGATCTTCATGTTCGGCGTGATCAGCGATATGCTCCTCGGGTTCCACCGCGAGACCATCCACCAGATCGAGCAGTTACAGGCTCCCCCGAAGCCGCCCCGATAGGTAGAGGACCCGGCATGCGTACTCTGTGATCGAGGTGTAGATATACGCCTCATCCAGCGTTTTTCCGGCGGCAAACGTCCCGTGTCCGCGGACGATGACGATATGCCCCTCACGGAGCGCCCCGGCGACGTTTTTTGCAATCTCTTCGGTCCCCGGACTTCCGGTAACAACCGGGATCTCCGGGCAGAGCGCCCCGCCCTCGCTGTCGGCCGGCCGGACGAGATCGGCGTCGAGCGACGCGGCGACGGCATGGACAGGGTGGGCGTGGACGATCGCACGGTGCGGGGTCTCGCGGTAGACCGCCCGATGAACCCGGTACTCGCTTGAGGCTTCAGGTGGAGCGTCGCCCGTAGCAGGCACATAGACCGGCATCTCCCGGGCGTCGAGGTACGCGCCGGTCCGGGTGATGAAGAATCCGCCCTCGGCGCGCACGCTCATGTTTCCGAAGTTCGCTCCGACAAGCCCTTCGAGGAAGAGCCGCCTCCCTATCCGTTCAAACTCCTGATCCAGCATGCTTCCCACACTTCTTATTCATAGAACATTTCTGCGTACCTGGTGATATCGTGTGCGCCCGGGTTTGCCGGGCAATGCGGGGTATGCGCACTGGACTACAGCGCGTCCCCGGAGAAAAGGGCGACCTCCCCGCAGAATGTTTCCATTCGCGGGGAGCGCCTATGATGAGCGGCGCAGATGAAACCTGCCGGCGACGACGGGCGCGCGGCCCGTTCAATCGCCGCGCCCTTATACGTCACGGAACGGCGTGATGTCGCATCCGGTGCAGGGAAGGCACATCGTCCGGGCCTTCCGCGTATCCAGGTTGTTCTGTTTCAGGATCTCGCGCGTCATCTCTCCGAGCCGGATGAGACGCTCTTTTGACGGGCGATTCACGGTGATCTCACCGGCTCTGAGGGGCGAGGAGGAGATCGGCCGGAGCACCGGGATGACCCCCATCTCCGCGAGCCGGGTGACGCCTCTTCTAACGCACTCGTCGTCCTCTCCGAGACCGAGGAGGAAGTTCGAGTGAACGAAATTTCTCTGAAAAACGTCCACCGCTTCCGCCAGTGCGTCGAGAATGAACTCAAGAGAGAGTCCGGGGCAGACGGCGCGAAAGATCTCCGGGTCCATCGTTTCGACGTTGTACTTGATCTCGTCGGCACCTGCGGCCCGGAGTTCCCGTGTCGAGGTTGCCGTTGGATAGACCGAGACGCCGATGGGAAGGTCGTACCGGGCCCGGAGCGCCTTCACCACCGCGACCATCCTCTCCACTTCCTTCTCCGGGGAGTCGGCAACGCCGCTTGTGAGGGAGATTGCACGGATGTTTCCCCGGGAGGCTGCCTCCTCGACCATCCGTACGACGGTATCTGTATCCTTTATCCCCCCGTTCAGTTTCGGGACGGGGCAGAACCTGCAGTTAAAGGTACAGCGCTCACTGACGGTGATGTACGCCTGTTCCGGGCAGTGACAGAGCGGCTGCTCCAGGCGGCCGTGTGCAACCGTCTCCCCGTTCAGGAGAACGGCAACGCGGTCTCCGTCCGGGACTACCCGAAGCGGCGCGCCGCTTTTGATGGAGAGCCGGACCCGCCGGTCTCCGGAGACGAGGAAGAACGATGACCCGCCGGCTCCCGGGCCTGCCGTAGCCGTTGTTTTTAAAGTTTTAATGAGTTCTTCGTCGATGCTTGCTGCCCCGATGCTGACGAGCAGTGCCTTCTCCTCAAGTGTCATCTCCTGCAGGTTCCTCCTTTGTTGTTCCATCTGGTTCTCCTCGGCGCTCTGCTGGCTTGCGTAGTGTTCACAATTGTGAATCCATAGGAAATAGTGGAGATGAGGGCATATATTGGTTGTTGTCAGGGAGATTCTTGCCGCATTCGGTGGATTGAAAGGGCGGCACTGCGCCGGAATGCGGAAAAAATTGCCCGGGAGTCAACAGTAAAGTAGTAAGGGGTTGTATGATAGTATGGAAGTTTCATAAGTGTGAACGTCCCTGCCAAGGTGGCGGAGTGGCTACGCGGTTGACTGCAGATCAGCTGTATCCCGGTTCGAATCCGGGCCTTGGCTCTTCTTTTCATCCGCGGGATGAAAATCGTCGGACGCCGGGCTCCTTCCGGCCGCCGATTGATACGATCACAAGGCCCGTTTTTTCCAATTCGTTTGCAGGTGAGGGCGTTTTCAAAGGGTTTTCAAACCGCCGGGTGCGAATAACGACTTTCCCGAAGGGAAAGGAGTTCGAGAAACTCGGAAGTCGTCCAAAAAGATTTATGATCCTCTGTTACGCCCTACTTGGAACACCTGTATACAATATCTTGACCATTTGAACCTTAGATGAGGACAGAATACGGAAACGGTTTTACCCTGATATCATCTCGCGGGGAACGACTGCGGTACGGCAGGAGTTTGAGAAGCCAGGAGGTCTTCGACGGGTACCCCCCTCCCGTCAAAGGGTTTTTAGGGTGACCTTCTCGAAGAGTTTCGAAGCGCGAACACAGTGAACGTGAGCACCGGAGGTGCGATTGGGTACCCTTCCGGCGAGATATTTTGAGCAACTTCTGTGCTTTTTCACCAGGCACGACTCAATAAGCACTGTTCACGTAGGTAAACAAAAAAAATAAACAAACTAATAAGAACGGCTGATGTTTACCAAAAAAAAAGAAATTATCTGGCTTTTTTCTGGGCAACTACAACGATCCTGCCAAGAACATGTTCTATACCCTTATCCGTTGTATGTTTGCTCAATCTCTCTCTGATCTCGGCTTTTATCCGGTCCCGCTTGTTTTCCGGAACATCGGACAGGTAGTTCCCGAAGTTGCTTGCCTCCGAGAATGAGAGGGCATCCTGTGGAGTGGGGTAATATCGGGTCTTCGTCACCTGATCTATCTTCACGATATCAAATCCGGAAGAGATAAGGAGCGAGCGCAGGTTCTTGGGTGAGACAAGCCTCTCTTCGGCGTAGTGTAACCCGTGCGATTCCACTACTTCTCTGGTGATATCCCTGAGAAGTCCGGGGGCTTCCTTATCGGGGTCCGACAGCCCCAGTTTACCCCCCGGTTTTAAGATCCTGTGAATGTACACAAGGGCTGCAGCCTGTGCCGCTGTGCTCTGGATGTGGTGGAAAACTGAATTGATGTAGACGATATCAAATTTGTTGTCTGCAAAATCACGCAGGTCTCTGTCGCTTCCCGGTTTAAACGTGACGTTGGGAAACGCTGCAACCTTCTGTTGAGCGATCTTGATGCGGTGCTCCGAAGGTTCAAGACCGACTATCTCGATGGATTCCCCGAACGTATTTATGAGGTATTCAATCAGTCGGCCGGTCCCGCACCCTACGTCGAGTACCCGATCTCCTCTTTTAATTCCCAATTCCTGTACAAGCTGCACTCCATTGTTGAACTGGCTGTCGCTTATCTGGTCGTATCGTTCGGCCAGGACCGGAGTATCAAATCTGGCAACACTTTCTGTCATATGATTCAGCACTTCCTGTATGCAATTTTGCAATTTTTCCTTCTGCATAGTTCTGTTAAGATGAGGTATTATCTTTAAGAAATCAGCAACTCTCACCGCTATGTAACTACAAATGGAATTCTCCCGGCCAGACACTCTGCAGTGCGGAGGAATCGGTATTTATGATGGATTAATTCCGGAAAAATTTCCGGTGATTTCCTGTTTTCTGCCGACGAACAGATAGAAACCGGCCATGATCACGAACAGGGGAATGAACGCCAGGAAAATATCCTGCACCCCGAATACATCTCCTATCAGCCCCCCGTACACTGGTCCGAATATCGCACCGATGCTTGTTCCGATGGCAAAAATCCCTGCAATTTTTCCGCGTTCCCCTTCGATGCTCCCCACACTCGTGAACGTAAGGAGCGTCATGAGTCCGGAGAAACTGCCCATGATCACGGCTGCGACGACGAGGATTCTGATATCGGTGTTGGTTCCGAAGATTAACAGACTGGCGCTGATCATGATATAACTGAGAATATACAGGTTATTATGGTCCTTATACAGCAGCCGGCCGCAGAAAACCACTACCAGTATCTGGGCGGCACCGCGCAGCGCTATAAGGATAGCCGCGATGCCGGGGGATAATCCGAGGTTTAAGACTACCAGTACGGTTACAAATGTAGAAAATGTCATGAAACAGGCCGAGTTCATGCACTCGGTCATGGTTGCAGACACCAGCAGCTTGTTTTTAAAGAGGCTGCGGTAATACCGAAGAGATATCAGGAAACCGGGTTTGGGATACGTGTTCGAAGATTTTTTCCCGTTTGTCGTAAGGTACAGTACAACCAGCGGTACGAGCAGGAACGCACTTGCCAGGATGAAGTATCCTGTAAATGCTATGTAAATAGTTGCAATCCCGCCGATGATAGGTCCGATAAACTGTGCCCCTGCGGTCATCGCCCCTTTAAACCAGCCTCCTTTTCGTATGCCGATGGCATTCATATTCTTAAAAAAGGAAGCATTGAGCGAGGTTGTCCTCAGGGAGCGTGCAATCCCATAAAAGATCATCAGCTCCAAAAGCATTGCGGGTGACCCTGCAAGGGACATCGCGATGATCGTGGATGCCCCAAAGAGGCAGGCAAGCGTGTACATCCTCCTGGTGCCGAAGTAATCGATAAGAAATCCGGCCGGCAGGACGATGATGATATCGCCCACTCCCATCATGCCCCTGATGAGCCCGATTTCTGTTGCCGTTGCCTGGAGGCTCAGGGCATAGAGGGGCAGGATGAAATTTACCATGCCCACTGCGATCCCCGAGCCGATATTCATCGCCACGAACCGGGCTATGAGTTCGTTACCTTCGAGAAACCGTATCATAGGAGGTTGCCTGGGAAAGATGGATTGATGGAGTCTTGAGCAAAAATTGCCCGTAGTTTTCCCGAGTATCAACTGTGCCGGCATGAGTTCTCGGACGCCTCATCCCGTCTGTTCCTGAAACCCAGTGAGGTACCGCTGCCCGAAACGGGCTCATCCAAAAAATTAAATCTATCTGTATCCGACCGAATCCGTCAAGGATGCCGTCGTATTTCAGCACCCCGAACCGGAGGTGACAGGAGATCGGACAACCGATCACGCCTTCAAACCTTCATCAACATTTGATAAGGCAACTGAGCGGGGGTGCGTCCTCTCGTTGCATGTCGTAACAGGGCAGACCCTGCACAACTTCTGGGCTTTGTCGACCTCTTCTTTTAATGTTGCCCAGAGGGTGTGCCGCACCCTGACGAACTCCTCCGTGCTCTGGACATCCTCTTCCAGCCGTTGCTGGCGGGAGATCGGGATCTCGACTATTCCCTTTATTTTTCCAGGCCGTGCCGTCATGACTGCTACCCGGTCGGCAAGAAAAACCGCTTCGTCGATACTGTGGGTAATGAAAAGAACGGTCTTTTTTGTTTCATCTTTGATCCTGAGAAGATCCCGTTGCAGGATCTCACGGGTCTGGGCGTCAAGCGCGGCAAATGGTTCGTCCATGAGCAGGATATCCGGGTTCAATGCCAGGGCCCGTGCAATGGCAACACGCTGCTTCATCCCGCCGCTGAGTTCATACGGGTAACGGTCCTCAAACCCGGTCAGCCCGACAAGAGAAAGGTACTCCTTCGAGATCTCGTGCCTTCTGCTTTTGTCGATCTTCTGTGCCTCAAGGCCAACCTCCACGTTCCCCTGGGCCGTTCTCCAGGGAAAGAGGGCATACTGTTGGAATACGATCCCCCGGTCGAGCCCGGGGCCCTTTACCTGTTTGCCGCCGATCAGGATCTCGCCGTTGTCCGGTTTGGACAACCCACCGACGATATCGAGAAATGTCGACTTTCCGCACCCGCTGGGACCGATGATCACAAGGAATTCGCCGGCTTTTACATGCAGGTTGATCTGGTCCAGGGCAAGTAGTTCGCGGTCGTCCGCGGAGTTTTCTGAGTTTCCATTGCCGCGTATTTTGTACGATTTTCCCACATTCACTGCTCGTATCTCTGTCATAGTGCTGGTCCGCGATTTTGTAGATGTAGGTTTTGCGGCTCTTGTATTATAGGGCCTGTAAAACAGCAATTATTGACAAAATATTGTTGATTTCGGTTAATTAACGGCAAGCGTGAATAACAGGCCCGGCCATTTTGACCGGCGGTACCCTGCATTCATGACGGCAGCTTTTCTCGCGTATTGCCTCTCCTATCTTGTTCTTGCTTTGTTCCCCCACGGAGTTAAATTTCGAAAATCGGACAACCTGCGCTACTCGTAAACAGGTAGTAAGTAGCAAATCCTGTCGGTCTTCCTCCGTGCAGCCAGAGGCTATACCTCAGGGAGTTTTTCCACAGATGCCGAGGGGTGAAGACCCGGTTTTGCCGGAGTTGCTCCATAAAAAAAGGTCCTGATCCCCAAAGGGATACAAAGACCGTTATAGCGTCATCCGGTGTGTTCTCCCCTTTAGGAATACGGATTGAATTCGTTGGTGTAGACATCGGAGGGTCTGAGTTGGCCCGGTTTCAGGGCACCCTCTTTTTCCATGATGTCAAGCCAGAACTGGACGTCCGCATCGTTGATAACCGGAGGGCTTCGAATTGCCCAGCCGTTATGGAGTTCTCCCAGTTTCGGGTTGCCGCCGGTCTCCGTGAGGAACTTGGCGAGGAGAACCTTTGACTCCGCTCTGTGCTGTTTGTCCCATTCGATGGCCTTCACGGTGGCATTCACAAATTTCGCTGTAATGTCCGGATGCCTCTCAATGAAATCCGTAGACATAACTATTCCGGACTTGACCTGCTCGCCGATCACTTCGCCGTCAGAGAAAAGCGCCCGGACTCCGCCGTTCTCTTCTGCTTTCTTTAAGAAATTTCCGTTTGGCGCAATCACGTCGACCTGGCCCTGGCGTAACACCTGTTCTTGATTTTCGAACGGGACAACTACCAGCTGGACATCGGACGGGGTCAGGCCATTCTGATACAGATACGCCTGGGTGACGAAATCTGCATGTGCTCCCAGCGTGTTGACCCCGATGGTCTTTCCTTTGAGATCGCTTGCGGTTTTAATGGGACTGGTCTCCAGTACAAGCCATTTGTAATCCGGCTCGGCGGGCGACGTACCTATCGCAGGTGCGACGGTCTTGATCTTCGTTCCTCTCCCGATAGCATTCACGATTGCTGAAAATGCCGATATTCCGATATCATTACTGCCGGCTGCCACGGTCATGATGCTCTGCGGTCCCCCCGTTGTGGATCCGGTCCGCTCAATGACGATTCCGGCTTCTTTATAATAGCCCAGCGAATCAGCCAGATCCACTACGCTGAGCGACGTTGATGTCGGAGTCCGTATCGTGAAGAACTCCGTCTCTGAAGGAGTCGAGGGATTTCCGGCCAAGACTGTTCCAATGACGATACCGATGATCGCGATTGCAACAACCGCGATAATACCATACTGTAATCTCTTCTCCATGTTCAATTCTCCTTGTTAAAATTCACTTCTTCTTTCCAGCACGTGGCTCTCTTCTCGAACCAGACCAGCAGGTAATTGGATACCACTCCGAGAATCACCAGGCAGATGATCGCGGCGTACATCTTCTCGTATACAAAGTTGTACTGCGAGTTCGTGACAAGAAATCCAAGACCTGATTTTGCGCCCATCATTTCAGCGGCAACCAGGACGAGGATTGCAGATGTGGCTCCGAGTCTCATTCCCGAAACGATCTGAGGCACCGCCGTTGGGAAGATGACCTTCTTGAAGATCTCCGCATCCGAAGTAATGCCGACAGACCGTGCTGCTTTGATAAGCAGAGGATCGACGCTATCCACCCCGCTGATGGTGTTGATCAAAACTTTCCAGAGCGCTGCAAAGAATATTATCGCTACTTTCGACTCTTCTCCTATACCCAGAAAGATAATCATGACCGGGTACATCGCCAGCGTGGGGATGTTCCTGAGTGTCTCGATCAAGGGGTCCATCAACCGCGAGAACCCGGGATACCATCCCAGGGCCAGCCCTAGAGGAATTGCGATAAGGACTGCAAGTCCGAACCCCAGTACGGATCGCTGCAGGCTGATGAAAAGGTGGGTGAAAATCTCCCCGGACAGGGTCATCCCAACCAGGGTTGTAATAACCACCGAGAAGGGGGGCAAGAACGCCGGGTTGATGAGACCCACCCTCGGGAGTACCTCCCACAGGCCCACAAAGATAAACAGGGCAATTCCGCCGCTGAGTAATCTCCCGATCTTCATGAGGTCCAGTCTGAGGGCCGTAAGGGCTGCTCTCCCCGATCCTTTTGAGTATAGATTGCCGAGATCGATCATCCACTTATCATCTCAATAAAAGCCCCTAGCCGGGTCTTTGACTGCTCCTCTCCTTGTGCATTGAAACCGCTTGCCGTACCCATGTCCATAACCGGGATGCCTGCCTCATCCCGTACAATATCGCAGATCATTCTGGCCACCGATGACTGGAAGTTGCAGCCCCAGGTGTGCGTGAAGATCATGCCGTCAGCGCGGGACTGTTTTATCTGGTCGATGGTCCACTGGGCTCTCTCTTCGGTGGGGAGTTCCATCGGGAACGAAAGAATTGCCTCTGCGAGGTTCCGGTAGGGGTTGTTCCCTCCTTCGTCCACCAGCGTGCAGATCTCACTCCACTGATCGTCCTTTCCGACGACTACACCGCCGATACTGTCGATGAAACCGGGGTCCGTGGTTTCTGTCGCAGCCGGGCCGCAGATGTAGAGCCGCACCGGGTCATCGGAGATTCCGACGCCTTTCACGCCGGTCCTGACCCGCTCCTGAATTTCCGCATACGCATCCTTAAGAACAGAATACGCGCCGTTCGGGTCTCCGCTGAACTCGTTCCCGATCCGAAACACCCCTGCCGAGGTGTTTGACGTCCCGGCGAAGTCCGAACTGTTGGTAGGAGGCACCGGGGCTTTCCACCAGAGGTGGACGATATCCTGGGTGAGTTTTCTGATCTTGTTCTCGTAGCGGATCTCTTCGGCAAGGGCCCTGTCGTCGACTTCTTTTCCCGAGAGTTCGCTGACTTTCGCGGTCAGGTTCCGGAGCATCGTCTCGAGGTAGTCCGTCGCCCACTCTTTTTCATTCTGGTTGTCGATGGGATAGTCGATCAGCATCAGCGGGATTTTCTCTTTGTAGTAGGGTCCACGGGACGCCGGGTCCTGGTATGACGCAACGTTTTGGGTATTCCGGTAGGATTCCACCAGGTACTGCTTATCCGAGCAGCGCAGGCAGAGGTACGGAGCGACAAGGTCGACCGGAATGAGCCCTCTCTGGGCGCTGATGTGCGGACCGACAATCGGGCATGATTCCGTAGTTAGCAGTTTGTTTCCGAACTCCAGCTTCTCCTTATGATCCCGGGAGGTCTGATTCAGGGTCTGACCTTCGGTCATATCGTCGGAAAACCGGGAGATGAGCCCCGGCCGCAGGGGAATTCCTCCGGCTGCATAGTACGGTTCGAACGTCTGGCCGCCCTGGGTGAAGATGATGGGAACAGAGTTGTTGTGGGCTTCAAGAAGCCTGTCTTTGAGGGAGAGTCTCAGGTACCGGCATTTGATTCCGGTGAGAAAACCAATATCTGCAGATATCTGGTCCCGGAACCATGGGTTGATCTCATACGCATACGGGTATCTCCGTGGAGCGTCCACGGTCATGAAGTGCCAGATCTCTTCCGGGGTTACGGCCTTTGAGTACCGGAACTCGATATCGCTGGTCTTCAGGAACTTCTCCTTCAGGGATTCCGGGTACCGGAACAACTTAACGGCATTGTGTGGATTCTGTGCGATAGTCTCTGCCATTATTCTGACCTCCGATTCTGTTTGTCCTGTATCATCTCAAGGAACGCCTCAACCCGCGTACGGACACCTTCAATGTCGGATCCGGCATATTCGGTGTGGATCTCCATGAAGGGGATCTTAAGGAACGTCTTCGTTTCGTTGCCCTTGAACGTGAATGCGTCGCAGAACCTGAGCGTATGATAGATCATGCCGTCGGGCTGGAACTGCTTCACCAGGTTCGAGAGGTTTGCAAGACGCCTGTCCGTTTCCAACTCCTTGAGGTAGGGCAGGGAGGCGCAGGGAACTTTGTCGAGATATGCATCTGCAATTCCCTGAACCGTTGCCTCTTTCACCTCGATGCCCAGATAGGGGCGAAGGCCGAAGCAGAGATCATCGGCAACGATCCTGCCGCCCATCTCTTCGATCAGGTCGAGGATCTTGTTGTCGCCCGGCGGAATTGGGCTCCCGGAGAGAATGAGGCGGGGTTTGCCGTCGGTTTCGGGAGTTGTATCTGATTTTCCGGACTTTTGGCTGATTTCAGCAAGAAGCTCGTCGAGGAACTGGTGATACTGGTCCCGGTCGAGGTAATATCCTGCCTGGATGACCTGCAAGACTTCACGCCAGGATATCGGCGAATTCTCCTTTGCCTGGACGGTGTAGATCTCCCGGATCTTCTCCCGGATTGACCTGAAGAGCGCTATGGACTGCGCGAGCTTCTCCGGGTCCAGGCGCTTTCCTGCCAATTTCTCCAGTTTCTCCGTAAACCACCGGACTTCATTCCGGAAATAGGCCCTGCCTTCATCGGTGTAGAAGTTCCTTGGAACCCCAAGAACGATCGTGTTTGCCTTGGCGTAATACTTGAGCAGTTCCGATGCCCGGTACATCTGCATACACGAAGCAGATATCGCGACAACGTCGGCGTTCTTTACGTAGGGATCTTCCTTTTCGAGAAACAGCCCCAGCGTCTCCCGTACGAACACACAGTTCTGGGTGGAGATGTAATGGCCTCCCAGTTCGACAAGCCGCTCGTTTCCTCCGATACCGAGCCGGATCGGGACGAGACCGAGAGCATGAACTATCTCTTCCGGGATATAGCAGCAGAGATATCCTACCACTTTCGACCCGTTCTTTCGCATTTCTGCAAGTTCGGCCGGTCGCCTCTTTACGGCATCCGAAATAGCCGTTAAGGTTTCAAGTGTCATTTTTCCTCGATCCCTGCTTATTTTTTGCTGCCGTACTTCTGCGCTAAGATCGCGGCGCCAAGCGCCCCGGTCAGCTGGGGATCGTAATCCGGGACATAGATCTTGGATTTGAGCACTTCTTCGAGCGCGGTTTTCATGCCGATGTTCTTTGCCACCCCTCCGGAGAAGTACACGTCATTGCGGATACCGACACGCGAGAACAGTCCGGTAATCCTGTAAGCAATCGCGCTGTGAATCCCCCGGATAATGTTGGCCGGTTTTTCTCCCCGCGCAATGAGGGAGATCGTCTCGGACTCAGCGAACACGGTGCAGGTGCTGCTTATGGGTACCGCTTCGTCTGCGGATAGGGAGAGAGGGCCGAGTTCATCGAGTGAAACTTTGAATACGTTGGCCATGACTTCAAGGAACCGCCCTGTACCTGCTGCACATTTGTCGTTCATGGCAAAATCGAGGACGCTTCCCTCTTCATCCACACGGATTGCTTTGCAGTCCTGTCCTCCCATATCGATAATTGTCCGGGTTGCCGGGTGAAGGTGGTGTGCACCCTTGGCATGGCAGGTGATCTCCGTGACCGTTTTGTTCGCGTAAGGGGCGGATATTCTTCCGTATCCCGTTGCAACGATATACTCGATGTCGCTCTGAGAAAGTTTTGCAGATGTCAGCGCTTCCCCTAAAGCAACACGTCCGCTCTCTTCTGTGTCAATCCTGGAACGGATGAGGCTTGAACCGATGATCTCTCCGTCAGCGATGATGATTGCTTTTGATGCGAGTGAACCTACGTCCACGCCGGCGAATATCTGCGTACCGTTTGATTTCGTTGTCATACTGCCTCCTTTGCGTTACCAACATTTCTCGGGAATTAATATAACTCTCGAGAAATCAGTAATTTTTGCCCGTTTTTCTCGTTTATCCCAAAGATCTAACAAAATTCTCCGTTTCTGATACGTTTCCTCTCAAGAAGGATACAGTAAGCTGCCATCGCCGCATAGACGGGGATGAATGCATAAAATATCGCAGGAATTCCAAAAAATTCCCCGATTGCTCCACCGACTACCGGACCGATAATCGAGCCGAGACTGCCGCCGATTGCAAAGATACTCGCGATTTTTCCTTTCTCTCCATCAATCTTTCCGACACTGGAGAAGGTCAGGAGTATCATAACCCCGGAAAAACACCCGGCAACTGCAGAGGCAAGTACGAGTACGGGTACGGAGGTCGCAGTTCCGAGCATGAGGAGGCTGATAATCGTCATGACAAAACTGAGCGTGTACAGGTTGTTCTGGTTCCGGTACATGAGCGTTCCACCGAAAAAAATGACCAGAATCTGGATGCTTCCCCGGATCGTGATTAAAATTGCAGCTGTACTTGCTGATAAAGCCAGGTCTTTGACCACCAAGACGGTAATGAATGTGATGAAAACATTGAAAAATGCCGAGTTCATGCCGTCTACAAACGTGGCACCCATCATGGACCGGTTCCTAAACAGTTTCCGGTAATAGGGAAACGACTCGAAAAAACCGGTTGAGTGGTTTTTCTCGGGATAATTCCCCTTACCGTTGATGTGAGTGAACACCCATATCGAGACGACCGGGATCACAAGAAACATACTGGAAAGCAGGAAATAGTGCGTATAATTCAGGTAAATTACTGCAATACCCCCGATTAAAGACCCGAGAAAGGATACGCCGTGGTTTATCGAACCACGATAGATCCCCGCTTTCTTAACACCGATTGTCTCAATATTCTGGAAAAATGAGGCATTGAGTGCTGTTGATCTGACCGTCCGGGTAATCCCGTACATGATCATCATCAAAAGAAGCATCCGGGGGGAGCCGACACATATGAGAACAACGATAACAAGCCCGCCGGTAAGCGCGCTCGCGGAGTACATTCTTTTCGAACCGAAGTGATCTATGAGAAATCCAGCAGGCAGGATGATGAGGAGGTCTCCTACACCCATCATTGCCTTGATCAATCCGATCTCAAAATTGGTGGCGCTCAGACTCAGGGCATACAGGGGAATGATCAGGTTCAGGAGGCCCACCGAGATCCCGGAACATATATTGATGATTACTAACCGGAAAAGGAGTTCATTTCCTTTGAGAAATCGCATCGCAACCGTTCACAATCGTTTCTACAGTTTGGATATAGTTATAGGGAAAACAGCAAGGATTGCCCCCTCATTTCAAAAAACGTATCCTGGAATCGTACGATCCTGTTCCATCGCGCCAGATGTACGTTGGGTCGTCCTGTCCCAACGGGATTGTGCGAAACTACCAAAAGCCGCAACCCGTCTGTTTTTTGCGGCAAAAGCCGCCCGAAAATTATTCTATAAATAATTTGCAGGGTAACGAGTGTATGTAACATCGCGGGAATGAAGCTCCATCAGAGTCACGATGGCCGAGTGCATTCGAATCTGATGGAATATTCTTGCCAAGGTGGCGGAGTGGCTACGCGGTTGACTGCAGATCAGCTGTATCCCGGTTCGAATCCGGGCCTTGGCTCTTCTTTTGTTGAAACTCGTTTGCACGGCGGTAGGTGCGGGACGGGAAGCCAAAAACGGCTGAAGTTATGCGCCGGGCCCTCAGGGGCGGGATAGGCCCCTGAGGGCGGCATACTAAAGATTATTCTCAGGGGTTGCTCGATTCTGGACCTGTGCCCGGACATCCCGGTCATTTGAAGACGCCGTCGGAGACACCGCGGCGCAAAACGATATTCGATGAATCCGGGAGAACTTCCGCAACGGGTGAAACCGCAAAAATTCACCTGCGACGGGGGGAGGATGGGGCGTCTTTGGGAAGAGCAGCCGTCTCCTCTCACGGGGAGAGGTTGAGACCAGCCTCGTAGTGGGGCGGCGCGCGATGCACCTCGTCGATGAGGGTTGTATCGAATATCCGCTTCTCAGGGATGGGGCCGGAGATGTATCCTGCCGCGGCAAGAGCCTCCACAAACCTCATCGTCGATGCGATGTACTCTCTCGGGAGTGCGGCACAGTACTTGGGGGAGATCGTGTAAGCCTCCATCACGAACCCGGGATCAACCATCCCCCCCGTCACCCTGGAGACGATCCGGGCAGCCCCATGCGGATCGTGCCGGATAAACTCGCACGCCTCTTCGTGGGCCCGAAGGAACCGGGAGAAGAGGGCGGCATGTTCGGCCACCTCTCCCGCGGCGATGATGCCGTAACTCGGGTTGTAGGGCCAGACGACATCCGCGGGCATGACGATCCTCGCGTTCGCGTAGCGGCGTGCG
This sequence comes from Methanoculleus sp. UBA374, assembly GCA_002508705.1. Classification (GTDB taxonomy): domain Archaea; phylum Halobacteriota; class Methanomicrobia; order Methanomicrobiales; family Methanoculleaceae; genus Methanoculleus; species Methanoculleus palmolei. The sequence goes on from DAYL01000034.1 coordinate 179,935, forward strand.
GTCACGGCAAGCGCGGGTGTTCCCGCCGCCGCTGAGATCTCCCCGTTTAAGAGTGCATCCGGGATGAAATCCGCCCAGGGGTAGTTAATCACCCGGATATCGTCTATCCCGTATCTTCGGAGGAGATCGTTGACGATGACGTCGTGGATCGATCCTTTCGGAGGGCACCCGATGGCGGTCCCCTTGAACTGTGAGAGAAATGCAGGTACGCCGGCGCACTCGTCGAGGGCTTTCCACTCTTCCCCCGCAATGCCGACGGTCCCCTCGATGTGGCCCCCGGCGATGCACCGGAGCGCGGCGCCTCTGTCGATCCCGATGATCACCGGCGGCAGGCCGATATAGCCGAGATCAAGGCTCCCCTCCCGCATTGCGTTTACGATATCCGGGCCTGACGGGTGGAGGGTCCACTCTGCCTGTATGCCGAGCGCCTGCAGGGTCTCGGTTCCCTGCAGGACGAATGAGGTGTGGTAGACGGTGGAGAGATACCCGATCCTGAGTCTGTTCTCCTGGTATGGCATTCAATCACATCCTTGGATCTCTCTTCGGTCTTTCCGATAATTGAACCGGGAGGCGAATCTCTTTTTCGGCGGTTGCAGGTGCGATCTTCCGCATACGGCGGTCATGGGGAGGGACCCGGAAGCAGGAATGTGCCGGGGCGTCCTTGAGAAAAACCGGTGCTCCTCTCCCCGACTCTCCCGGAACCGTGTCTCTTCACATTCCGGACTCTTCGTTTATTTGTTCCTGATGAGCCATTTTTCGAGATCGATGCTTATGATCGTATCAATCTCCATTTCTCTCTCATTCTGGGCTGCGTTTTCGATGGATAGCCCGAAATGGCAGAGGCTCCTCTGTCGTGGTAAATGCTGGCTTTGCTGGACACTCTGGTTGATTTGTTTGGTTTTATGCAATTTTATCACCTCTGGAACGTCCTGTTCTCGTGTCCGTTCCGTTCGGTGCAGCGACTCTCTCCTGGTTGCTCTGTCTGCGTCCCCAGGAAGGAACCCACAATCGAATTGTATACTTTCTTCCTGCGTGTGGCGTAATTCGCATTCGGGGAGCCTCTTCACAATTGTGAACGCTGATTCGTTACGCACACTCTGTCATAAGCATTGGGAAGACGGCAAAATGTAGCGGCAATCCCCTCGTGATATGACCCGGAGTATCCCGACAATCCGATGTTTTACTTTCTGGTATCGTTTCGTTTTTTTTCTCCCGGCAGATATTGCCGACATGCCAGTGGATATATTCGCGGAAGGCTTACATAGGAGACAGCCCACAGCGGTGGACCGACCTTGCCAGGGTGGCGGAGTGGCTACGCGGTTGACTGCAGATCAGCTTTATCCCGGTTCGAATCCGGGCCCTGGCTTTTCTCTGCCCGTGCTGGATGCCGCGCTTTTGTATGATTTCTGTCTGGCGTGTCGGGATATTTGACGCTTGCTACTCCTGCGGATTGGCAAATGAACGGGTAAAATCCGCCTCTTTGAAAAGGTATAAGTGTTTATACCGCCATTCTAATTAATGGCGTTCACAATTGTGAACGTA
>DAYL01000014.1 GCA_002508705.1 Methanoculleus sp. UBA374
CTTCCGCATTTGAATTTATTCCCCGGGATGATGGACCCACGTAGGTCCGTTTCTTCTACTTTTCGTCTACGATCCTAGAAACTATCGATTTTACGACGATCTGCGTGACATCGTTTCTCCCACAGACGAGGAATGGAATAAAGAATATCCCAACTACCCCACCGGAACCCCTGTTGATACAGTCGACCTCGTCAATGCGATCCTGGACGTCGGCGAACGGTTTTACGCCGATATCGCCTCAAGGACTTTCGTCTGTGGAACCGGGCCGGAAGCGCCCGGTGTCTCGGAGTTCAAAGAAACACTCGACACGGCAAAGGAGTACGTGCAGAATCACGTGGTCAACCATCAGATAGTTCGGTCACGCCCCCGGGGTGTAGATCTCCCGGAGGGGCTCATCAACAAGCACGTCCTCGGGACCGAGCGTGGGGAGCCGGGGATGAGAGTGACCTTCTTCCCGCTTGGGCATGAGGTGAGGCCGGGAATCGTCACGCCGAACGCCATGACCCTGGAGGAGCTCGGTCAACTCGTCGACGAAAGCATGCGGTATGGTACCAAAATGCAGGGCCGCGGTGATTGGGTGTACATCCACCATCCCAATGCGTACGGGATTGATGAAATGCGAACTGTTACGAAACCTAATGGGGAGTTCAAATCATCGTACCCGAAAGAGGGGCCTAATGTTGTAGATTACTGGGAACCAGAGATATGGGAGGTGTGACCAATGTCTGACGTCCGCATTGATTTCACGATTTACGACAATGTTCCCCTTTCCCGTCGGAGCCCTGATGATATTCAGGGAGGCGTCCGGATCGTTGTCGACGGTATTGTCGTCACGCGGTTCGATGCGCCGGAACGGGACGAAGGATTCCGCGGAGACTTCATCTACTCCCTTTTAGCCGACTGGCTCTGGGCCAGTCGGAAAATGCTGTCGCATGCCCCGCACATCAGCGAGCTCTACGACGAGCCTTCCGCATTTGAATTTATTCACAGAGAGGGACGGACTCATGTCCGGTATTTCCATTATAGAAATGTCGGTCCGGCGTATCGGTATGATTACGATCTGCGTGAGAACGTTCGCACCACGTATGAGGAGATGAATAAGAAATATCCCAACTATCCCACCGGAACCCCTGTCGATACGATCGACCTCGTCAATGCGATCCTGGATGTCGGCGAACGGTTTTATGCTGATATCGCCTCAAGAACCTTCGTCTGTGGAACCGGGCTGGAAGCATCCGGTGTCTCTGAGTTCAAAAAAGTACTTGATACGGCGAAGGAATACGTAAAGAATCACGTACGGGATTGATTGCCAATCCCGACTGTGTTTCCCGGACCCGGGAGCCTTTCTTGGCCTAGGAGCGACGCCCCCCTCAGTGGCGTGCTTGTTTTTGGCGGTATCCACGGTGGTGGTATCGCTATCCCCTGTGGGAATCAGCGAGAGGCAATGTTCTCCAGATCACGCATGCCGGCGGCAAGATCGGGATGTGGAACCATGATGCGGGCATCACCAGCGACACCAACGGCGAAGAGGCCGGGCAGATGGTCATGGTCGACGGGAAGATCTGCTTCATCCTCGTGAGCGACCCGAACAGCGTCGATGGAGACGGGGATGGGGTCAGTGACGTACTCGAACTTACGGAATACGGTACCGACCCTCTGGCGCGCGACTCGGATCGTGACGGCCTGACCGACTCCTATGAACTTGAGAACGGGACCGACCCCACCAACCCCGATACCGACGGTGACGGGTGGGTCGATGGAAAAGACGGCGAACCGCTCGATGCTGGCACGCACGCCTACAGCCCGCAGCGTGCGGCAGCCGAACTGGTCCTCGGGTTCACTCTGGGTGCCTATGCCGAGGAGAACCACGACAACGTCTACTACCTGATCGGCTCGTCACTGAGCGGCATCCTCGTTTTCGGCGACATCCGGGACGCCGGGGTGTACATCGCCCGGGGAGACAAGCAGATGGCGCTTGTCTGCCTCATCGGGCTGGTCCCCGGCGGCGGCGACGGTGTGACGTTTGCCAAAAATGCTGCCAAGTACGTCGATCCGCACCGTTTCTTTACTCTGATGCCAGAATACAGAGTGCCTATCGCCAAAGCTATCTGGGGGAGCGGTTTGAACGATGCGGGCAAGATTGGCATGCTTGATGAGGCGTTCCTGGGGTTGGGGACGAGGGTCTTCAGGACAGGGGATGGCGTTACTGTCGATGACGTGCTCAATCTCGTTCGCGATGGGTCAAAGAGGCTCTCGCCGACCGAGATACAGAGGGTGGTCAAGCATGCGGACGGAACCATGATCTGGCTGGAGGATGGTACGCTGAAAGCGGCGGACGGGAAGATCCTGGGGTCAGTAGATGACGTTGGTGGAAGCGGGTGGATACACATCGAGAATAACCACATCGTCCGCTGGGATAAAGATGAGGTCGCTACAAACCAATTCGCCGGGGCGTTTGGGAAGGACTTTGAGAGCGAAGAGGCTATAAGGAACCTGATCATGGATGGCGCAAGGACGGGGCTGGCGGACACAAATAATCCGATGACGTTCTGGAAGAGAGTCGACGCGGATCACTTCCTGGAGGTCGGGGTTGGCAGTAACGGATATATCGTTACGGCGCATCCACGATCTCTCGAAGATCCGGATTTTCCCGCCCACGTTAAGGATATGTTCAATATACCTAGGTGACGCAGATGTTTCGAGGTGGGATAAAAGCAAAGATCCTGAGAAACACTCCGGTTTCAGTGGACAAGTATAGCGGGCATGTGTTCGACCAGAGTGTCTCTATCGAACTGCAGGGTGATACGATAATTGACCTGTTCGACCCTGATCTGCGGAGTAAAGATGATATGGTGGGCACGATCAAGACGGTCGGTATTCTGGCGTTTGCCGCCCATGTCGCAAAACTTCCTTCGCCGGTGAAAAGGGTCGAGTCAGAGCCTCCATTTTTTGGCGAGATCGTCTATATCGACGCACAATACAAAAGTCTGTACGTTGATGTTGGTCCGGGTACGATCGTCGTCGGTCTCTGCCACGAGGAACGCGACACCTTTCCCGATTACCGGGTCGGGGACTACGTCCGGGTTGGACCGAGCCGACTGGACTTCGTCGGTGCGTGGGATCTGGACGGCGGGGGGGGAAGCGGCTGGGCTCACATCGTGGCCAACTACGTCGATACCCCGGCGAGCGATCAATTTTATTCCGCGTTCAGTCTGTATCATGTGCACCGGGAAAAGATTAAAGATCTTATTATGACCGGCGCGCGGGATGGCGTCGCGAGTGGGAAGAACATCTACCGGTATCGCGAACCTGTTTCCGGGAGGGTGCTGCACCTGCTCGTTGCCGATTCCGGCTATCTCGTGACGGCGTATCCCGAGACGCCCCGCATCCCGGACGGATCGCTGAGAGAGAGCCTCAAGGTTCCTGTCCGCGTCGTGGCCATACGACCGGACGCTGAATACGAGGGGAAGATGTATACGCAGGTCGTACGTGTTGAATTCACGAACGGTACTAGGATCTCCGTCCTCGACGACGACCTGCTCTGCACGCCCGGGATGATCGGGCAGACTCGGAACGTCGTTCTGAGCATGCTGGGCCGTCTGGAGAGACAGAACGTCACCGATCAAGAGGTGTACGCGGAACCTGCAATGCCGCTGATCGAGATCAACGGCCGTGTCGATGCGCTCATCGACCCCGACGATCCGGCAGAGGCCGAGTGGGGATACATGGCCGTCGTTGACTTCGGGTTCGGCAAGGTTCTGGTCGAGACCAATAGCGAGTATTTCCTTAAATTAAAGTTGCAGGAAGGGGATCGTGTCCGCATCGACGGCCGTGTCGATCTGCGCGGGATCGAATAGGTCCGATCTCCTGTTCTCCCCTTCTCTGGGGCTGTTCCAAGACTCACGGGATCAGCAGACCCAGAGCGGGATCACCACGACAGAGGATCTGACCGGTTGGTGGTGGGAGTTCCGTCTCACCACCAATCCGCTCCGGTCCAACAGCGCCCATTGGTTCAACGGCGGGGCGTCGTACCTGCCGGGCCACTACCTGATCAGCTGTAGAGGCAACTACAACAACGCGGTGATAATGCCGGGGTGGATGGACTGGCGCATCGCTTCGAAACTCGCATGGGACGACTACGGCAACCTCGGCATGGCCGTCCGCTACACCGACTTGGACGGTAGTCTCCTTCGTTCTCTCAGAGAAGAGAAGGGAGTTTTCCCTGTTTTCTCCTATTTTCTCCCCAGGAGAAGAGAAAAGAGTTTTCCCAACTTATCCAATAAACTTCCTGTGCGAATACTTAACATTTAACTGATTGATCATCGCGTAGTGCGTGGTAGCGGATTTAGAGTGCAAATTTATCCGTTCTGCTGCCCGGGCAAGAGTATGAATACCCTGCCGTCAGCAATGAAGCTACGCTTATTACAAACTCTGCGCCGACAGCCAGAGGTCCTGAACGATTTTTGTTTTCCGACGTTGCGGCATATGTCAGGAATTTCTTACCCACACCAGTATCGGCCATATATTCAGGTATTGATATTTTATCCACATCACTACCTCCCCTATCTCCCCGCAAGACCCTTGAAAAATATTCTCAGTGTTTTTAAGTCCCTAAACGTGAAACGGCCAGCGTTATGGCGTCGCCTTGACATGGCGGAGACCGATCGTCCACTTTAGATAATTTAATATATTTATACTCATATGTGTAAAAATGGAGGTGATACACCATGCCAGGATTTGACGGAACCGGACCCTCCGGTCGCGGCCCCATGACGGGCGGCCGCCGGGGCCGGTGCGTTCCCCCTCCGGCGGCGGAAGGCGAGTCTTCCGCGCCGGTGCTTCGTGGCGCCGGTCGCGGCGGCATCTCGTGGGGATGCGGCTGCGGTTTCTGCGGCGGTCGGGCACGCGGTCGGGGATGACCCCCGTGCCGGAGCGAAGGCACTATCTGCATGTGGGACGGAGCTCTTCTCCAGAGATGATACCATGAACGAGAGAGAGCCCGGCGGAGGATGTGGTCGCCGCGGACGCGGCCGGCCCCGGGTCCGCCGGATGATCGGAGACCCGGGAGCGTTTCGCTGTTTCGGCCCGCTCTGCGGAAGGCCTGATGAGGTCGTCATCGTCCTTCCCGAGGAGGTGGAGGCGTTGCGGCTCGTCGATCTCCAGGGGCTCGAACAGGAAGAGGCCGCTCTCGCCCTCGGCATCTCGCGTAAGACCCTCTGGCGCGACCTCCACGAGGCGCGGAGGAAGGTCGCCGACGCCCTGGTGCACGGGAAGACGATCCGGATCGTCGGGTGCGGCCGCCGGGGGGAGGAGGGGTGCCCGGATGACGAGGGCGGCCCCTCCCCGTGACCGGTCTCTCCTCCCCGGCGTGCGGATATCTGACAGCCCGTACCGGCTTCGCTGATTTTGGTCGAGCCGGAACACTGTTTTCAGGGGCTTTTTCCGAAGAAGGAGATCCGGGTTACGCCGTCTCCCACCACATGACCACCACGTTGTTTGTCTCGACGAACGTGCCGTCTGCATCGGCGTGCGGGAGGATCAGGTCCCGGATGCGTTTCGCCACGTCCTCGTCGACCTCGACGAACCGGCCGATGAAGGACGCCGTCGAACGGACTTTCTCCTCAAGAGTCATTGTATTGGTGAACGAGAAGTGCGTGACGTTCAGCAGCCTGCCCCATTCCCTGAGGATGACGTAGGCGAAATAATCGCCGTCGGGTTCGAACTCACCGGCATACTCTCTGCCGGTAATCTGCGAATAGACTTCCTTGACGAGATCGCCTCTCCCGGCAGGCTGCACGACCGCGCAGTACTTCTTGGAAGCATTCTCCATCTTCTCCAGATGCTCTTCAAGGTCCGGGATCATCCAGAGGAAGTGCGAGCAGAATACAAGGTCGTACCTGCCCCTCAACGCTTCGTCGTCGGTGCGCAGCCAGTTTTTGTGGATCACGTCGACGTTGTCGCATGACTCTTCGCGCAGGTTCTCCTCGAGATGCGCGATATTTTTCAACGAAAGGTCGACGGCGGTGATCATTTTCACCCGTTTCGAGAGGGGGACGGTCACCGTCCCTGGCCCCGGCCCGATCTCAAGCACCTCTGCGGACCGATCGAGAAAGCCGGAGAAGATCTCGGTGGTTTTTCTCCCGTACTCGTATTCGCCTTCCTTGACTCTTTTTGAGAAATCTGAGGCGGTTTTTGTCTTTATGTCGGGGTCGAAACGGAGTTTCGGACCTTTGAACCTCTCACCTAGGATCGCTTCCCGTGCTTCGTTCCAGTTGATCCGGTATTTTAAGTTGCGCCTCTCTCCGATCATGACAGAGTATCTTCCCGAACGATGGGATAAACGTTAAGTATGTGACATTTATCTTGCGGGGGTGAAGGGGGCGGAGCGGGAAGACCCCGGACTTCAGGGTGGGGATGACACGGCACAACCCAAAGGGTTGTGCCTGTCAGGAAGATGCTCCGCATCTTCCGTGAAGCGGCGCCGCCCTTCGTCATATGTCTCAGGGTTTACCAGAAACAAAGAAGAATATCCGTGGCTCACGGAAGTGAACTCCCAGTCGCTCCAGAGCGCGAACAAGAATCTCGACAACGCCTTCACCCGGTTTTTCCGCGAGAAGAAAGGGTTTCCCCGGTTCAAGTCGAAGAAGAATCCAGTACAGTCGTTTCAGGTGCCTCAACACTATCGGGTGGACTTTGATCGGAAACAGATCCGACTTCCGAAGATTGGTGAGATCAAAACTGTATTCCATCGTCACTTCGACGGGAAAATGAAGACAGTTACGGTCTCAGTCACTTCAACGGGGAAGTGGTTCATCAGTATTCTCGTTGATAATGGGGAACCTCTCTCGAAACCGGCGTCATTCGCCGCCGATACGACACTCGGGATCGATGTGGGGTTAACCAACTTCGCAACGTTCTCGAACGGGGAGAAGGTTGCAAATCCCCGCCATCTGAAAAATTCATTACAGCGGCTGAAGGTGTTGCAGCGACGAGTATCACGGAAGGTGAAAGGATCGAAGAACCGGAAGAAAGCGATTCAAATAGTAGCCCGATGCCATGAGAAGGTTGCAAACCAGCGAAACGATTTCCTGCATAAACTCTCTAATCGAATCGTGAGCGAGAACCAAGCAATAGCAGTGGAAACGTTGAATGTTGCGGGAATGCAGAAAAACCATTGTCTGGCACAGAGTATCAGCGACGTATCATGGAGTTCGTTCTTCCGAATGCTCGAATACAAATGCGAGTGTTACGGCAAAACCTTACTAACGATCGGGCGATTCGACCCATCTTCAAAAATCTGTAATCGATGCGGGTATCTCAATCGGGACCTGCGACTCGCGGATCGAGAGTGGACATGCCCCGACTGTGGCACTCATCATGACCGCGACATCAACGCGGCGATCAATATCAAGAAGTTTGCCCTGCAAGATCAGAATCTTGTCGGGGTAACAGGTGCGGAACGCGCCATCGAGCCTGTGGACTCGCTCCCGTTGGGGAGGGGGATGAAGCAGGAAGCCCCCCCCTTAAGGGCGGGGTAGTTCACCCAAACTCGGCAGGGTATCTGCGTCGTTTTGGAACGGAACCTGCCCCTGTTCCGTCGGAGCCCCGTGGTAATATCAATACGCATTCAAACAACAGTTTGGGGAATAATTCAAGCGTCAAAATTCCCGAAAAATATGAGAAGAGAGTGCTTCTAGATCTTCAATCTGAACGTGTATGACTATTTCACTCCCATCTCGAGCAACCGGTTAGAACTTTCATCGAATGACTGATGGATTGTAAAGTATTGCACCCGTCCATCGTTGATACACTCTCTGACTGCACGTTCTCTTTTACTCAAATCGGCTGTTTTACCGGTTTTAATCTCGACGAACACCACTTTCTGTACTTTCTCGCCGTCGGACAGTCCATCAAAGACGATGAGATCAACCGGAGTTCCCAAAAATCGTGCATCCTTTGGATTGTAGGGAAAGTCAGGAAAATACGGGATAAGGCACTCCGTAACCTTTCCACGGGTCACCGATTGACTCCGTTTTACCGCATCGGTGCGGATGTTTCCCTCTTCGTTTTGTCTCCACTGTTCAAATTGAATCATTGCTTTTTCGTCCGAAAGCCGTTCGAGCTCTTTTTCTTTCCATGTTTCAATATCTTCTCGCTCCTTCTGGCGCCAGGATTCAAATATTTCCCGTGCCTTTTGTTCGATTTGGCCTTGAACTTTAGAAAACTTGTAAAATAATACCAGAACCGCGAGGAATAACAAGAGGATTACAATCCACTCGATCATGATCTCTTAGGAAACTATTTCGTCTCGGGAGATAGGCCTTTCTAACGGATTTTAGTTCAAAACACTAAAAACTGGCAAATACATGGGCCCGGAGGGATTCGAACCCACGACCGCCCGGTTATGAGGCGAGAGGTTGAAACGTTTCCAGAGAAAATAAATCGGAGAGAATCGCGGGGAGATGCCTCTGTTTCCGGTGACGACCATTCTTATGTCTTTACTCTCGAAGACTTAGAGTCTTATATCCGTGAAGCCATGCCAGAAGCGCGGCCCGCGACCATAAAGGGAGTTACCACGGCTGTTAAACAGTTTCTGACCTTTGGAGAGGCCATAAAGAAGAAGGTAGGCGCGCGAAACAAACTTGAGGCGCTGGAGGCCCGCGTGACGTTCTCGACGATAAGGGCTTACAACAACCACTTTAACGCACTCAAAAACGATACGGCATTTGACTACACAAGGGCGTTCCTGCTCTACTATGCCAAGAAGTGGGGAGATCCTGTTTTGCAGGCATGGGGAGAGTCGCTTGTTCACACATACCAGGAGCGTAAATCCCTCTTTGCCAAACCGGGTGAGAAGGCCTCTATTGAGTGGGGAGATGTAGAGAAGGATCTTAAGACCTACTACTCTGTGGTGACCAGCCCGGCCACGAGGACCAAAGAACAGAGGACAACCGCTTTTAGGTGCATCGCTACGCTTCTCTTCGGTGTCACTACTGGAATGAGGCCGGCAGAGATGGAACGTATTGATTGGGAGGAGATTAAACACGGCATAGAAAAGGGGTATTTCATCCTCACAGCCGAGAAGGCCAAGACCCGCGCCGACCGCGTGACCCCTATACACCCCGCGATAGCACCTTACTTGCAGGTGCTATCTCATCTCTACAAGAACAAACCCTTTGACACCCACAATTACCGGAAATATCGGGCGAGAGACGGAGCAACGCTTAACATCGGCCAAACCCGCAACTTTGCCGCGAAGTATTGGCCGGATAAATACCGCATCAAAGAGAAGATCCGCATCGCCATCATGGGGCATGACGAAGGTCAGATCATGCGGGAGATCACGGCGGAAGAGAGGGAGGACTCTGTTAAAACCGAAGTCACTGATACGCATTACCGGAAGTACGGTATTGAAGAGATCACCGCCCACTACATGGAAACTGTAGGTAAGAATTTCCGTCCCATCCCGAAGGGGATAGACCTTAAGGTGATAGAGAAGAGCCTTGAAGGCGACATGAAATATAATGCCCTGAAAGAGTGACTGCCTCTCGCACCCTCTTTTTCCAGGCATGATTATCCGGCCCTCCTGAAGATCGCCCGGTATACGCAATCCTCAGAGGCGGTTTTCATCGAGAAAAGAGGATTTAGCCGGCATTCTGCCGTATACCGTATCTGCCGTAGAATACCGTCGGTTTTGCATTCGGAAAAATTCCTTTGATGAAGTCCCGTGCGGCTTCGGGTTCTGGGTCAGATTCGAATGCATAGAGCACGCCGCTGTTGCCGTGGGTGTAAAGATTGCCGTTGTTGATGGGCGAGGTTCCGCCACCTCCGGGATAGAACCAGATGACCTCTCCGGTGAAGGCATCGAGGCAGAACATCCGGTCGTAGTTCCAGACTGGCATCGAATATGACTCCCCTCCCACGTAGACCTTGCCGTCTGCTATTGCGAGTGACCGGGTCCAGAGGTTTCCCGGCCGCTTCCGCCAGGGCCGGACCGTGCACGGTGATAGTGATGCAGGCGCGGAAGAACTCCGCACGCGACGAGAACCCCATGTACGGGATCTGCTCGTCGAGGATGGGGAGATCATACTCGTCCACGAAGAAATTCACCCGTATATCACTCATCTTGACCCTCTTGCGAATACTGCTCTGGGTGTTCATCCAGGTGGTTCCTGATGAGTTTCATGATCGTAGGGCTGGCATTAGATGGATGCACAGCCTTAAATTTCGACCATACCTCTTTGTTTCTCTGGCTTACAGAGAGCGTGATGTTTTCAGCCAAGTCTCAACTCCTTCCGCGAAGTGCGGATTGTTATCAGTGCTGTTAAAGCACTGCATACACGAGTATGTTGCACATGTATTTATGAGTGTTGTTTTATATCGCCTGCCGCCTACCAGATACTTAGAGAAAAATGGGATCAGAATCGAAGAAATATCAAGTCGCGTGTCGTGTGAGTAGGGAAATATATGGAAAAGTAAAGGCCCTAACTCAAGGAGAGGACCCGCCGTTTGAGAGCGTCAGCGAATATCTCTACAGCCTCATCATGGCAGACCTTGGACGCCGGGAAATGGGTGTTGACGTAGTAGCCTACCAGTTACTCGAACTTCTGAAAAAACCTGAGATCCAAGCAGAGATTAAGCGCCTTCTGAAGTAGGCATGTATTTTGAGTAATGAGTAATGAGTAAGACTCACTTCTGTTCTAGGGGATATCCCCATAATTTTCTGACTGATATCAGTTCCTCACGCAGTTGTTATCAGAGACTATATATACAAAGAATAACATATGCTACAACGCGATGTGAATAACACACCCCTCCTCGGGGTGGAGGGTGTGAACCGAACAGACCCCCATACATCTTTTTTCTGAACTTCACTCTTACTCATTACTCAAAATACATACGTGGGTGAGAGGGTAAGACCCGGCCATCAGGCAGGGTCATTTAGGATTTCTTTTATCCGTCCGATAATAGCAGGTGACAACAGCGCCCGGACGAGTGGATCGTTGTAGTTTATATGTGCATCTCTGTGCCCCCGTGCGTCGGAGTACTGCCCGTGAAGGCTCTCCTTCGCCATACCTTTTGCGCGCCTATGATCAGGTTCCGGGGTCACGGCCGCACATCGTTCCGATGATGCTTTCAGGGTCATAGGCGAACCCATTAAAAGGATAGGGTGGTCTTTGCGGTTAAATCCCCAACCGTGCGGTGTGAAAGTGAAAGAGTGTTAAAGCAACTTTTGTTGCATATCAGACTTGCATTGCAAGCCTGCATAGCGCCTTTAGTTGCGCGGTCCCGGCCTGACTACTTCACCCCCGCCCAAAACTATATCTTTCCAGATACAGACATCATCCTGTATGCCGACGAAGACGGTAGTCGAGCGGAAGAAGGCAACCCCGAAGACTAAAAAAACCCTTACTCAGGCTGAAATCCAGGCCAGCAAGGACAGACTGCACGCAGATATACGGGAATCTAGATCGGGCGGATATGTCCCTCTTTCTGAAATCGAAAAGAAATTAGGGCTATAAATCAAGGTGCGGGTACATCTGATGGGCCTTCGTGAAGGTCACAATCAGATCGACCCCGACAAATGTTTTTTCCTTCGTTTTCACCACCCTATAGAATACAGTATATCCCCGTTGAACGTGTAATCGGTGGAGGTACCTTTCCCCCTTCATCTTCTTTTTATCACACTGTTGTATCCGGTCGAAGAGGTGTTCACCCAGGCAAGATTTGATCGTCTCGATGATTAGTGCTGCATCCCTCGGGTTCCTCTTCCCGAGTTTCACAAGATATTTCTCTACCCCCTTTGCCCCCATAATCTCATATTTCGTCATGCGCCTCCCTCAGACCTCGACGCCCCGTGCACGCAGCGCGGCGATCACACCCTGCTCTGCGGCCTCTGACATGGGGATACGCTCCTCTCTTGCGAGGAGGTAGACATTCTCACGGATGTAGATGGATGTCTGCTGAAATACCTCTCCCTTTGCGTTGATTCTCTTCATAGCCTGTACGTGGTGGGTATTGCCTCTTAAAGAAGTAGCAACAAAACAGCGGGGGCCTCCCCCGTTTTGTTGCTATCCCGTTAAGCCCCCTGCGCAGAGATAAGTTACCTGAGGCTGTGCAGACAGATACAGCACTGTGCGGACAGTAGAAAAGAAAGCGGAGAAAAGAGAAAATGGCAAACGAAAAGAAATACGAGCGAAAGAGGAGAAGATTGAACATCACCCTATCAGATCAGGCGCATGAATTTCTAAAGAACCGGGTTACGAATGCGTCTAAATTCATAGAACAGTTAATAATTAGCGCTGAACAGGGCATTCAAGCCACGATTGTGACCCTTTCCCCGATTAAAGGTGGGCCCGGAGGGATTCGAACCCACGACCGCCCGGTTATGAGCCGGGCGCTCTGACCGGACTAAGCTACGGGCCCGGAAACAAACGCCCAGGTCCACGAGATCGGGGAACGACGTGAAATACTCCGGTTCCTCACATCCGGAAAGACCATGGTGCATATAAATGTCGCCCTTGAATGATAAATACGTTGTGCGCGCCGCCCTTACCCCTCCCGCGTCGCCTCCTCAGCGCCCCGGACGACCGAGAGCACCTCCTGTTTCTTCTCGTCGAGGAGGTCCCGCGTCTCCGCCTCCAGGTTCAGCCGCACCACCGGCTCGGTGTGGGATGGACGGATGTTGAACCACCAGTCCGGGTAGTCCACCGTCAGCCCGTCGAGACGGTCGAGGTCTGCGTCCCGATAGTGCGCTGCAAGCGCCGAAAGAACCGCATCGGGCCTGCTCACCCGGAGGTTGATCTCCCCGGTCGAGGGGTAGCGGTCCAGCGGCCTGATGAGTTCGGAGAGCGTCCGACCGCTCGCGGCGAGGATGTTCGCAACGTACACCATCGTCAGGAGCCCGTTGTCGGTGAAACCCATCTCCCGGTAGTAGTAGTGTCCGGAGAGTTCCCCGGCGAAGATTGCGTTCTCCTCCCGCATCCGGGCTTTGATAAAGGCGTGGCCGACCCTCGAGCGGACGCCCCGCCCCCCGGCCTCCCTGATCACCTCCGCGACGGCCCGGCTCGACCGGAGGTCGTAGAGGATCGTCGCTCCCGGGTTCTCCTCGAGCAGGAACTCCGCGATGAGTCCGGTCACCAGGTCCTCCCGGACGTGCTCGCCCCACTCGTCGATAAACCCGCACCGGTCGGCATCGCCGTCGAACGCCGCCCCCATATCCGCTCTTTCCGTCACCACCCGGTCCTGGAGGGCCCCGGTGGTCCCGGGGTCGAGCGGGTTTGCGTGGTGGTGGGGGAACCGCCCGTCGGGGTCCAGGTAGAGCGGGATAAGCCGCCACGCCGGGACCCGGGAGAAGAGGAGGGGCACCTCAGGCCCGACCATCCCGTTCCCCGCGTCCACCACGACCGTGAGCGGCCGGGGGTTCCGGACGAATCCGGCCACCTTCCCGATGTAGGAGTCCAGCATATCGACCTTGCGGCAGGACCCGCCGGCGCGTACTGCCGGTTCTTCCCCGGCCATCGTCTCGAGGAGCGGCAGCCCCCGGTCCCCGGAGAGCGGGACTGCGTCTTTCCCGGCGAGTTTGAGCCCGTTCATTTCCCCCGGGAGATGGGAAGCCGTCACCATCGCCCCGCCGTCGAACCCTCCGGCGATGACGGCGTAGTTGAGGAGTGGGGTGCTCACCCGTCCCGCATCGGCGACCTCCACCCCTGCTTCAACCGCCCCCTCGACAAACGCCCGGGAAAGCGATTTCGACGAAAGCCGCATGTCCCGCCCGACGACGACCCGCTCCGCCGCAAGGAGCCGGACGAAGGCGTTCCCGATCCTCTTCGTCGTCGTTTCGTTGAGTTCGTCCGGGTAGCGCCCCCGGATATCGTATGCCTTGAAGATCCCCGCCACGCTCACGCCTCCCCCCGGAGCGGCGACATCTGCCTGAGGCGTTCGATCACCCCGGGAAGGACCGAGAGGACGTAATCGACGTCGTCCTCCGTGTTCCGGGAGCCGAGGGTGAGCCGGAGCGAGCCGTGCGCCTGCTCCGGGGGAAGACCGCAGGCCGTGAGGACGTGCGAGGGCTCAAGCGTCGCCGAGGTGCAGGCGCTCCCCGTCGAGGCGGCAACGCCGAGCGCGTCGAGCGAGAGCAGGATCGACTCGCCCTCCACGTAGCGGAACGCAACGTTCACGTTGTTCGGGAGCCTCTCGACCGGGTGGCCGTTCAGCCGGGAATCCGGGATAGTGTCCAGGATACCCCGGATCAGCCGGTCCCGCATCGCGGCGAGCCTGGAGGCCTTTGCGGGGATATCTGCGGTCGCAAGTTCGATTGCCCGCCCGAGCCCGACGATTCCCGGGACGTTCTCGGTCCCGGCCCGTCGACCGCGTTCCTGCGAACCGCCGTCCATGAACGTCTCGATCCGGGTTTTCTTCCGGATGTAGAGCGCTCCCGTTCCCTTCGGGCCGCCGAACTTGTGGCGCCGAGAGCGAGAGGAGGTCGGCCCCCATCGCCTCCACATCCACCGGAAGGGCACCGATTGCCTGGACAGCGTCGGTGTGGAACGGGACCCTGTGGTCGTGCGCGATCTCCGCTATCGCACGAACCGGCTGGATCGTCCCGATCTC
>DAYL01000001.1 GCA_002508705.1 Methanoculleus sp. UBA374
TGTTCCCGGCCGCCCATGCTCCGTCCCGAGGACATGTTTGTTGATATAATGATTAACCTGTGAATCAGGATAAAGCACCAGCCTATCGCCCCACCTCTTACCGGATTGGATCAGGCGCAGGTCTCCATTCTTTTTGCTTTCAGAAATGATCCCTATGAGGTCGTCCGCCTGGACACCGGCGCCGGTAAGCCTTGTTCCTGAACCGGCATAGATCTCGTCGAGTGCCGCGATCTTTTCAATTTCCGTCGGACAGTTCTTCCGGATAGCTTCGACGGCAACCTCTCTGCACTCTTTTTTAAGGGCCAGTTCCGGGAATTCGGTGAACTGCCGGGCAAGTTTTCCAATATACTTCCCACCGTCACCGCCACCGGGGACCAGCCCGATGAGGCAGACAAGCGCCATCTGCTTGTCTCCCTGGGAGATGTACACCCCGGCGTCCCGGATGTCGCCGAAGACGAGGATGCCGCTCAGAACCGAACCAAACATATAGTAGACGTTGTCGTGGTTCTCCTCGGCGTAAGCGCCGTAGACGGCTCCCAGCACAAGTTCTCGTCCGGCACCAAAAACGCCGTACTCGTGGGTACCGGCATCGAGCGGTTCACCCTCCTTCCCGTCGACCCACCCATCGCCGTCGGAATCGGGGTTGAACGGATCGGTTCCGATCTCAAATTCGTAATCGTCGGTCAGACCATCGCCGTCGGTGTCCCGCGAGAGCGGGTCGGTACCGTACACGTAACATTCGAGGTAATCGGAGATCCCGTCCCCGTCCCCGTCGACGCTGTTCGGATCGCTCCTGATGATGAAGAAGATCTTCCCGTCCGCAGTGACGATCATCTCGCCCGCCTCTTCGCCGTCGGAGATACCGTCACCGTCGGTATCGGGGTTGTTCGGATCGGTGGTATGTACGTTCCCAAGACAATCCCACCAGCCGAATTTCTCGAGCCAGTCGGGGATGCCGTCACCATCGGAATCGTAATCCGAGTAGACCATCAGGGTGTAGGTCACATCGCCGTAGACGTAGTAGGGGTTGGAGTAACGGTCCCACATCGTGATCGGGCCGCCCTCGTGCTTAAGCAGCAGGGTCTGATAGGCGACCATCGGCAGGTGACTGACCGGGGTCTGGTACCCGGAATGACTGACGACCATGCCGCCGGTGGAGCCGTAGCCGTCGCCGTAGTTCTCCCATGCGGGTATCGCACCGGTGCGCCAGAGGCTGGGGACTATATACACGTTGTTGTTGTAGAGACCGACACATTGGATCACGTAGTAGCCCGCCGGGAACGACGCCCCGTCGTCGAACGACTGGTAGCCTGGGTCCTGGAGCTCGGCAGTGGTGAGGTGGACCACCCATTCCTGGCCCACCAGATCCAGCGTCGAGATGATATCATCAAGATCCATGTGGACGAGGGTGCCATCCCAGAGGACCAGCTCGTCAGCCTGGGGGTAGAAGAACAGCCCCTCCCAGATATCGGCGTCGAAGACCGCAACGGTGGCGGGGACGGAGAGGGTCGCCGAGACGGTATGGGCAACCGGATCGACGGTCGTCGCCACCGGCTCGTAGGTGCCGATCGCCGGGTTGAAGATCATGACCGAGATGTTGGTCGAGGCGTTCGCCAGCGCAGGGTCGTACGGCAGGGTCACCAGCGCCGGAGCCACGGTCTCGTTCAACTGTGGATCGGCGAACTGCAGATCGGTGACGGGGCCGACGCGCGCAGGCGTGCCGGTGTAGAGCGGCGAATCGAAGTTGTAGATCATGAGCGAGCGGGCCAGATCGCCGGCCCCGGTCACGGCGACCGTCACGCCGAGCGCGGGGTCTTCTGCGATCGAGGTGTAGACCTCTAAGCCGTCGAGGATGCCGTCCCCGTTGGTATCGGGATTGTTCGGATCGGTCCCGAGGCGGAGCTCGGAGTCGTCCAGTAACCCGTCGTCGTCGGAATCCGCAAGAAGCGGGTTGGTACCGGCCGTGATCTCGACGCTGTCGGAAAGCCCGTCGTTGTCGTTGTCGGTGAAGAGCGGATCGGTCCCGTAGAGCTGTTCCTGCAGGTTGGTGAGGCCGTCGCCGTCGAGATCTTCATCCGGGTCGGGGATACCGTTATCGTCGGTGTCGATCAGGGTGGGATCGGTCAGTAATCCGAGATAGAGGAGTTCAAAGGCGTCGGTGAGACCATCGCCATCGGTATCGGGGTTGAACGGATCGCAGCCGATCCGGTACTTCACGAAGACCGGGAGGTAGCCGTCGAGGAACTCACGGCCGTCGATGGTCCCGTCTCCGGCCAGGTCGTCGGGATACTGCGAGCAGCCGGAGTCGGGGTCGAGCGGATCGAACCCGATCGCCAGTTCAAAGGCGGCGGGCAGCAGGTCGCCGTCGAGAAGGATGGTCTCTGCGTGCGAGAGGCCGCTGGTGTCGGTGGCCGTAACGACGATGGTGTTTGCATCGGAGAGGTACACCGTCGTCGAAAAGGTGCCGTTCTGTACCGGAATAATCGAGACCGCGCCGTTGTGGTTCAATGTGACGTTTGCGATAGCGGGATCGTTGACGAGACCCGCCACCGTGATCTCCTCGTTGGAGACAGTGTCGTCGAGCGGCGATGTGATCGTGAGGAGGTTCAGAGCCGGGTGCACCGCGAAGTTAACCTCAAAGGATTCGTTGATACCATTCCCTCCCGCTACCGTGACGGTGGCGGTGTACGTTCCCTCGTCGAGGCCGTGGTTCGGCGTGACGGCGAAGGTGGCGTTACCGCCCACGCCGATGCTGCTGATCGTGGGTGCGGAAACCGTGAAATTGGCGTTGGAGAGCGTCACGTTCAGCAACCCGGTCGGCTGAACGCCGATGTTGTTCACGGTGACGGTACGGTTCGCAACAGAGGTGTAGCCAACCGTCTGGCTGGTAAAGGCGTAGATGCCGCTCTCGCTGACAGTGATACCGTAGGTCGGTGCGGCGGTCACCGTGAAGCGGACATCAAATGATTTGCCGATACCGTTACCACCCAATACCATGACGGTGGCGATGTAGGTTCCCTCACTAAGGCCGGCGACCGGCGTGACGGTGAAGGAAGTGTTTTCACCCATGCCGATGCTGCTGATCGTGGGTACGGAAACCGTGAAATTGGCGTTGGAGAGCGTCACGTTCAGCAGGCCGGTCGGCTGATTGCCGGTGTTGCTCACGGTGACGGCATGAGACGTAATGGAGCCGTATCCAGCCGTCTGGTTGGTGAAGGCATAGGTACCGGTCTCGCTGAGATCGATGCCGTAGATCGGTGCGGCGGTCACCGTGAAGCAGACGTCAAATGATTTGCTGATGCCGTTACCGCCCGATACCATGACGGTGGCGGTGTGGGTTCCCTCATTGAGGCCGACGATCGGTGTGATGGTGAAGGTGGCGTTTTCACCCACGGTGATGTTGTCGATCGAAGTTGGGGAAACCGTGAAATTGGCGTTGGAGAGCGATACGTTCAGCAACCCGGTCGGCTGATTGCCGGTGTTGTTCACGAGGATAGTAAGATCCTCGACAGGGTCGTAGCCAACCGTCTGCGTGGGGAAGGCGTGGGTGCCGCTCACGCTGAGATGGATGCTGTAGGCGGTGACCGGCTCAGGCTCGGTGACGGTGATGTAATCGGTCTTGACCTCACTGTCCGATCCTTCTATATTGGCGACCGTCAGGTTCACGGTGTAGGCACCTTGCGCTGTGTAGGTGTGGTTCGGGTTCTGCTCGACGGAGTCGACGACACCATCGTTGTCGAAGTCCCATGCCCACGACGTGACCATGCCCGTGGAAGTATCGGTGAACGGGACGTTGAGCGGTGCTTCTCCGCTGGTGACGTTGGCCGTGAAGTTTGCAACCGGCGGTTCGGTGCCTCCGAACGACTCGGTTACGGTGATGTAATCGGTCTTGACTTCACTGTCCGATCCTTCTATATTGGCGACTGTCAGGTTCACGGTGTAGTTGCCTGCCGTAGTGTAGGAGTGGATCGGGTTCTGCTCGACGGAATCGACGACGCCGTCGTTGTCGAAGTCCCACGACCAGGAGGCCGAGTTGCCGGTTGAGGTGTCGGTGAACTGAACGGCAAGAGGGGCGTCACCGATCGTAGGGGAGGCGGTGAAGTTGGCGAAGAGTCCCTCGATCGGCGGGTCGCCGCCAGACACATACTCGATCCTGACGTATCCTGGCGCACCGGCACCGCCGTAGAGGCCGGGGGCAGGATCTCCAGATTGCCATCCGTCCGGTAACCACGAGCTGGCCCACGCCATGGCGTTGAGCGTTCCCATTCGACCGCCGCCACCAGCTCCGTAGCCAAGACCGCCAAACCCATAAAACTGCGATAGATCGGAAGGATCGCCTATCCCCCAGAGGATATCCTCTTTTGGGAGCCCCCCGCGTTCCGCGATCTGGACATCCCCGAACCCGGCTTCCCCGGGTTGGCCCAATATCGAGGGCATCCACTCAGTGTTCCATGAATTGCTCCAATCGTTAAAGAGCTGAGGTTGACCTCCAGCAGCGGATATCGACCCGAACGATGATGACCCTCCGGCGCCCCCTTCCGTCGCGTAGATCCAGGCCCCATAATCTCCATAACCCCCATAATCGACATCGTCAACGATAGACCCGAACCCGGGAGTACCTCCGGCACCAACCGTAATGGAGTATTGGTTACCCGGGACCACGGGGATCGTGGTTACTATGATCTGACCTGCAAGTCCGCCGGGCCCGCCGTACCCGTCCAGACTTGGGTCCCAGGGACTTGATCCGCCACCGCCACTACCCCCACCGACCACAGTAACGCTCACGTTCGTTACGCCTACCGGGACGGTCCAGGTATGATTACCCGGGGTGGTAAACTCGACGGTGGTTACGTATTCGGTCGTTGCGTTTGCACCCACGACAGGGAAAAGTGCTGACGTAACCAGCAGTACTGCCATGAGGAGAGAGGAGAATTTTTCAATCCGGGATGTGCTCATATGCTGCCTCCATCGCGAACCGGAGGCAAAAAGCGTCGAAAGCTATCCTTAAGTAGGGGGCTACCAACGTACTTCTGCCTTCGGGTATTGTGGGGTTCCCGCTACTATGGATGGTTGAGGGGAGCCCCACACTTGTTCTCTGCTCGCCCCATGGTGGGACGCTCAGGGTTGCTCATACATTGTCAACAACTATTGGGTTACAACAAATTTAGTTGTGCAACGAATTGAAATAAATAACTTACGAAATAGATGTCACCGGAAAAACTCTCTCCCGCCGAACGGAAGACTGTACTCTGCGCGATCTATGTCTTGTGGGCCGTTTTGGGACGGAAAGAGGTCCTCCGGGCTAAAATAGCAGGAAACTCTGGGCCTGGGATCGAGTCGGATGTCGGACGGCAGGTTGCGCGAAGGCAGAAGAGACTCAGATTTTCAGTGTAAGCAGGTCCCGCAGTTTAGCTTCCGGCCAGTGGTCGTTCGGAAATACCTCCGAGTACTCGCCATCCTTCTCGAAAATTGGCGACGGTTTAGTAGTGGGTTCAGTAGTGGAATTGTCGTATACCCGAATTTTGTCACAGACATCAATCACCTGAGGAAGCAACGCCAGCGCACGGTGATAGCGTTCCCGGATCTTGCCCTCCGGCACGTCATGCCCGCCAGCGGCGACGCGTCCTCGAACCCGTGCGACGTTGATGTTCTCGTCACAGGTCAGGACGTAGATGCACTGCACCTCGTAGCCGCACTCTTTTGCCTTCTGCAACAGCAGTAGATTCCGATCGGTGGATAAAACCGTTTCAAACGAAAAATCTTCGCGACGATCCAGCAATTCGTTTCTCAGCGCATCCGCCAACTGCGCCGCTTCAAGGTCGGTCAGATCCCTCTCACGTTTCAGGTAGTCGGCGTTAACGTAGGTTTCGGTAGGCGAGTATGTTCAGATCAGTGCTACTGCTTTTGGAACTGTATTTATTAGAATGGGGTTATTTCCAGTGGAACTCTCTATAGCCCTCCAGCCACGAGGGAACCCCCCTTTAAGACCCCTCCAGCAGACCATTAACCATACCAAAGTATGGCCATAAGAGAAAAAGAGAAAGGAGAAAAAAATGGTGAAAGAACGAAAATCCACTCAAAACCGCATCACAAGGCACATTACCCTGAGTCCTGAGACTGACGAATTTCTGAGAAACAGAGTCACAAATGCGTCTAGATTTATCTAAGGGATGATAGAAAGCGCTTAAAATGGTATTCTAGCCACAATAGTGACCTTTTCACCAATTCAACCCAAAAACAATGGGCTCGTTGAGATTCGAACTCAGGACCTCCGCCATGTCAAGGCGACGTCATAACCGCCGGGACCACAGGGCCACGGTCTCAGAACCCTCCGGAAACCTCTTTCCTCTGGAAGTACCATACTATCCCTGTGAATCTCGCCGGGAACCTCTCCCCTCCTGCCCGCATCGCGATCATCGGGGCCGCGATCGTCATCGTGCTCGCGGGAGTCCGGGCAGCAACACCGATCTTCGGCCCGCTCCTCGTCGCCGTCTTCTTCGCCATGATCACCGCGCCCGTCATGGTCTGGCTGACCCGTCGGGGATTACCCCCGGTCCTCGCCGCCGGGACGGTGGTCGCGGGGCTCATCGGGCTATTCGTCGGAGTGATCATCTTTCTCGGCGCAGCCCTCGCCGGGTTTATCCGCTCCCTGCCGCAGTACCGGGAGAGCCTCGAAGCACAGGCGGCCGTACTCGCCGACTACGGCATCGACTTCGCCGGCATCAGGATATGGGACTACGTCGACCAGGGGTTCCTGATCCAGCAGGCGGCCGGGATTGCCCGGCAGATCGGGGGCACCGCCGTCGACGCCTTCCTCATCTTCGTCGGGATCGGGTTCCTCCTCATCGAGGCGCCCCGGCTTGCGGCGGCCCTCGCGCGGTACCTGGGGCCGGATAGTTCCCCCTACCGGCACCTCTCGCAGTCGGGCCGGCTTCTCATCAATTACGTGGTGGTCAGAACGAAGGTGAACCTGGTCACCGGCGTCGGGACCGGGCTCTTTCTCACCCTCCTCGGGGTCGACTTCGCGGTGCTCTGGGGCTTTATCGCCTTCGTCCTGAGTTACGTCCCTTACATCGGCCTCGTTGCAGCCGCCATCCCGCCCACCCTCCTCGCTCTCATTGAATTCGGGCCGGCGGGGGCCGTGGCCGTCATCGTCGCCGTCGCCCTCATCGACGCCGCCGCCGAAAACCTCGTCCTCCCTCGCATGGCCGGGCGGGAACTCAACCTCTCGCCGTTCGTCGTCCTCTTCTCCGTCGTCTTCTGGGGATTCATCCTCGGGGCGGTCGGGGTCTTCCTCGCCATCCCGCTGACGATCGCGGTGAAACTCTTCCTCGAGAGCTGGGAAGAGACCCGGTGGATCGGCGAACTGATGGGCTCCGGGGACCGGCGGGAGTAACGGCCGGGCAATCGGCCCCGACATTACATCAGCCGTATTTTCGGCGAATACCAATAGCAGAAAGGCATCCGTGAACCTCCGGATCGTCCCTCACCCACGACAGAGAGAGTATGTCCCGGGAGAATTTCGGAAGAATAATCCCCGGTAAACGCGGATATAACAGGATACAGGTTCTCATTTTCCCAGTTCGAGGCTAAAGGGCCCGGGAGTGGCGGAAGATGCGGAAAGTCAGGGTTACGAGGACCGGGCGGGACGGGGCAGTCGAGGTCGGGTTCCTCTTCAAATCGATCGACCAGCTCCTCGACCCGGAAGACCCCTCGCCGCTCCCCGAACGGGAACTCACGGAGTTTGCCGAGGAATACATCGCCAGTTATCTCGACGGCTACAACATCAAGGAGATCGTCGGCATCACCATCGGCCTCCCCCGGGAATCGCTCACCCCGGATATCGCCGCGCTCCTCCCGGAGACGGTCCGGCAGCACTTCTCGTTCCGTATAGCCGACCTCGACGACGACAGAAGGGTCTCCCTCCGGGAGGGCAGGATCAGTCTCGTCCTCGCCGCATTCAACGCAGGCGTTGCCATCCTCTTCGTCGTTGTCTTCGCCGGGTATCTCGACGGTCCCGTCGCCATCCTGCTCACCGGGATGATCACCATCTTAAACTGGGTGACGGCCTGGGACACCTACGAGTACTTCATCTACAACTACCGGCGCGAGATACGAAAACATCGGATCTACCAGAAACTCGCGGGTATCGATATCCAGGTCGAAGGGTGGTGACGCCGGCGGCGTAAGACGTTTACGAGACGGCGCCCCATAACCTTTGTATGAAGAGACCCGCCGGACTCTACCTCGCCTGCCTCTTCCAGGCCCTCATCGCGGCAAACGTCCTTATCGCTCTCTCGCTTCGGGACTACTCGCAGGTCTTCGGCGGCGTCATCGCGTTCGGCCTGACGCTGGTCCCCTCCGCCATCACCCGCCGGTGGAGCATCACGCTCCCCTGGGAAGTCAGCCTCCTTATCGCCCTCTCGCTCTACCTCCACATCGCCGGCGGAGTTCTCGGATACTACGATATCTACTACCCCTACTACGACAAGATCGCCCACCTCGTCTCCGGGATAACCGTCTCGGTGCTCGCCTTCGTCGCCGTCCTGCTGCTCGACCGGTTCAGCCGGCTGAACCTCTCCCGGTGGATGATCGTCGGGTTCATCATCATGGCCGCGATGGCGATGGAGGGGTTCTGGGAGATCTACGAATGGGTCTTCGACACCTTCCTCGGGACAAATCTCCAGCACGGCCTCGACGACACCATGCTCGACATGATCTTCGTCCTCGTCGGGTCGATCGGCGTTGCGCTCGCCGGGAACCGCTACCTCTCGGAGTTCTCGAAGGAAGAGATCGCCGGAAAGATGGTGGCCCCCGGTGGGCCCGGGCCGGGGTGACGGCCGGAACCTTTTTCCGACTCGCCCCGAAGAGGGGGCGCCATGCTTGAGGAGATGGAGACAGGTGCGGGAAACGTCGTCGGGTTCCGGTTCGACGGCGAAATGACGGCCAGAGACTACAACGGGACGCTCATCCCGGCGCTGAAAGAAGCGGGAGCGCACCCGACTCTCCGGATGCTCTTTTACATCGTGAACTTCCACGGCTGGAGGCCGCACGGGCACTGGGAGACCCTCCAGGACCGGCCGGAGATGGAGAGGGTCGACCGGATCGCGCTCGTCGGCGAAGAGAGATCGGAAGAATGGCTGAACCGCCTGCCGGGGCTCTTTGTGGACCTCACCGGGACCGATGTACGGCACTTCCCCGCCGACCACCTGGATGCCGCGCTCGACTGGGTACGGGAGCCGACAGAGTAAAAAGAGGCCCAAAATGAAGCCGGGTAACCCAATAGGTGCCGGAGAGGCTATCTCTCCAACGGACAGGCAACCCTTTTTCACCCCGGACGACCAACCGCTGATCAGACAACGACCCATGCACTATTATAAAGATATCATATTCCAGAAACCCCTCCCGAAGGAGATCCGCCGTCTCGGGCTGCTCCCGGCGGACCTTCACTTCCACACCCGGCACTCCGATTCGGCGACCCGCGTACGGGACGCACTGAAACTCGCGGCCCGGCAGGGGATCGGGCTCGCGATAACCGACCACAACCAGGCAAGCGGCGTCGTTGAAGCCAGGGGCCAGAAGATCAACGTCCCCCTTGTCCCGGGGATCGAGGTCAGCGCCAACGACGGCCCGCACATCCTCCTCTACTTCTACTCGGTCTCCGACCTTCTGGACTTCTACCGGCGCCACATCGAGAAGAACCGAAGGAACGGCCCGTTCACCGCGATACGCCTCAGCACCCCGGAGATCCTCGAACGCCGGGAAGACTACTCCTGCATCGCCGCCGAGGCGCACCCCTGCGGCTATGCCTTCCTGAACCGGGGGGTCGAGCGGTGCGTCGCCGGTGCATGTATCGGCGAAGAGGTCTTCTCCCGCCTCGACGCCCTCGAGGTCATCTGCGGCGGAATGGCCCGGTCCCATAACCTGAAGGCGGCCGGGCTCGCCGTCGCTCACGGTCTCGGGCGGACGGGCGGAACCGACGGCCACCTCCTCCACGAACTCGGCGGGGTCGTCACCTGCGCCGAGGCCGATACCGTGGAAGAACTTCTGGATGCCGTCCGGATGAAAAACACCGTCGTCATCGGCCGCGAACGGCCGCTTGTCGAGAAGGCGGTGATGGGGACTGCGGTCCTCCCGCACCACCTCCCCTACGCCATTCCCATCCTCCAGGCCCGCTGGGAGCAGAGCCTCCCCCGGATCAGGAAGTTCGTCCGGTCCCGGCTGAACGGGTGAGGAGCCTTACCCGAGCGGCGAAAAGAGCCGGGAGACCGACTCCTTCATCCGGACCAGACGGGACCGCGCCCGGTAGCGTTCCGGCGTGATCTCGGTGGAGACGGCAAGGTCCTCCTCGAAGACCCGCACAAGTTCGGCCCCGACGGCCGCATCGTAGAAGAAGGCGTTCGCCTCGAAGTTCAGCCGAAAACTCCGGATGTCCCAGTTCGCGCTCCCAACCGAACCCGCCTTCCCGTCGACGACAATCGTCTTTGCATGGAGAAACCCGTCGTCGTAGGTGTAGGCCCGCACCCCGGCATCCAGGAGCTCGCCGATGAAGGAGAGGGTCGCCCAGTAGACGAACGGGTGGTCGGGTTTGCAGGGAATCATGATCCGCACATCGACGCCGGAGAGCGCCGCGAGCCGCAGGGCGTCGGTGACGCTCCCATCCGGAATGAAGTAGGGCGTCTGGATGTAGACCGACTCCCGGGCGGAGTTGATCAGTTTGATGTAGCCCTCTTTTATCGGGTTCCACCGGGTATCCGGACCGCCCGAGACAATCTGGACGGGCGTCGTGCCGGGGGCGCCCGGGTCGGGAAAGTAGCGGCCATCGAGGACCAGGTTCTCGCCGGTGGTATAGTTCCAGTCGAGAAAGAACCGGAACTGGAGCATCTGGGCGCCCGATCCGGAGATCCGGATGGCGGTGTCGCGCCAGCGGCCGAGCGGCCCCTTCCCGAGGTAGGTGTCTCCGATATTGAACCCCCCGATGAACCCCATGACCCCGTCGATGACGGCGATCTTTCTGTGGTTGCGGTAGTTGACCCGATAGAAGGAGGGGAAGAAGACCCCGATCTTCCCGCCGGCGTCCGTCAGTTCGGAGAACGCCTTCCGCGACCCGCCCCCGGCCCGGGTCCCCATCGCGTCGAAGAGGAGGCGGACTTCGACGCCCGCTCGTGCCTTTTCGGCAAGGGCGTGGACGACCGCCCGACCGAGTTCATCGTTGTTGACGACGAAGTACTCCAGGTGGATATGATGGCGGGCCTCCCGGATCGCGGCAAAGAGCGCGCCGAACTTATCCTCACCCCGGGTGTAGATATCGACCCGGTTCTTCTCGGTCAGGAACGCCCGGTTGTTCCGGAGGAGGAGAATGATCGTCTCGCGAAACGCCGTCGCCTCGGGGGTGGTAAACCGGTAGCGGGGATCGGCAAACTCCCGATGCTGCTCCTCGAAGACCTCACGCAGAAAGCGGCGATCTTCCCGTTCCTTGACGACGAACATCTTCTGCCGGGCGTAGTTCTGCCCGAAGAGCAGGTAGAGGAAGAACCCGACCGGCGGCAGGAGGAAGAGGACCATCAGCCAGGCCATCGCCGCCGTCGGGTTCCTTCGCTCGAAGAAGACGATGGTGACGGCGAATATAACGTTGAGGATCAGGATAACGGCGATCGAGATTTCCAGTTCCATTCAGCCTGCCTCCCCGATGGAATCGGATATGACATTCTATCTCTCGGCGAAGTATATCCATCTGCCGGGCGGCGATTGTCAGACGAACACGGATACGAACCCGAGCGCGATGAATATGAGAAAGGTGGCGACGCCGATCCACCCGATGGTGATGAAGACGAAGGAGAGACGCCGGTCCCACTGGAGGACCCACCCGATCACGACGCTCGAGTACAGCCCGAAAGGCGGGACCACCGGGAGGATGAGGAGCGTCACCGCACCGTACCTTGCAAGGAGCGGCACTCCTTTCATCTTCTCTTCCGTGCGCTTCAGCAGGTTTCCGACCCGCGCCGACTGGAAGGCGAACGCGTCGCAGACGAAGTAGAGGGCAAGCACGGCGCCGACCTCGACCAGCGTCATGATCGTGAGGATCGCGGCGGGATGAATCCCCATTCCCACGCCGACGAAAGCGGCGTTCGCCTGGAGGATGACGGTGGACGCGATCAGGCCGAGCACCTGCGCCGTCGGGATGCCGAGCGTCAGACCGAAGATCAGGGGAAGGAGCGTGGTGAAGATGAAACCGGTTGCCACTGCTTTTGCGGCATAACGAAACCAGGTGAATACCACGGAGAGGAACATTGCACCCCGCCTTCCCGTGCCGCAGGGAGAGTTAGAGCGTATATATCTATCCTGCCCCTGTCGGACCGGGCATGTTTATATACCAAATCCGATGCTTTGATGCAGTTATGGCAACCACAACATCCGGCATCGGTATAGGCGGATTCGGTACGCCGGTTCCCCTGCCCCGGTGGCTCGTTCTGATCCAGGGCATCGTCGCCCTCGCCCTGGGCATCCTGCTCCTGGCGTACCCCGTCGGAATCCTCCTCGTTCTTACCGTGCTCCTCGGGATCTACTGGATGATCAATGGAATATTCGTCCTGGCAAGCCTCTATTCGGACAGATCGGACCGGGGGTGGAAGACAGTCGTCGGCGTCCTCGGCATTATCGCCGGCATCCTGGTCCTTGCCTATCCGCTCTACAGCACCTATCTTCTTCCGACGTTCCTTGCCATCATCATCGGCGTGGAAGGGCTGATCATCGGAGCCGTCCATCTGGTACGAGGGTTCTCCGGCGCCGGCACGGGAGCGGGAGTTCTCGGCATCGTGAGCATCATCTTCGGGATCATTCTGATCGCAAACCCGTTCATCGCCGCTCTCGCTCTGGTAACGGTCCTTGCGGTCCTCGCCATCATCGGAGGAGCCCTGACAATCATCATTGCACTCCGGAGGCCTGCCTGACGAACCAGTTCCGCAGGGTAAACGGAATCTCCGGCCGGTAGCCGGGGAAGCGAGGGTGCAGATACCCACTGCAGGAAGAGGGCCGTAGCCTTTTTCTCTTCAGGAACCGATAGGGGCTCCCATGCTTGATCGGATGAGGGAAAGTTCAGGACCTGTGGTCGGTTTCAGGTTCGACGGAAAACTGAGCGAGATCGAGTACGAAACCATTCTGGTCCCGGAACTCGAACGAGCGATGAACAACGATCGCCAGAACATCCGGGTCCTCTTAAAGATCGAGAATTTCCGCAGCTGGAGGCCGGGGGAGGGCTGGGAGGCCTTCAGGCAGTGGCCCGGGATAGCGAGGGTCGACCGGATCGCAGTCGTCGGGGGAGAGCGGTGGCGGGAATGGATGAACCGTCTGCCGGGGCTCTTTGTCGGTTTCCCGGGAGTCGACGTCCGCTACTTCCCCGAAAGCCGTCTCCGGGACGCCTGGGGTTGGCTGCGGGAAGGACTTGCGGTCCTTCCGCAGGTTGCCTGAAACGTCTATATACCGCGGGCCCCAACCCATCGGTATGCACTGTCCCGTCTGCGGGCACGACTGCGTCACGGATGCCCGTGCGCTCCTCACGGAACTTCCCGGGCGTTTCGCCCCCTGTCCCGACTGCACGGGGCTTGTCTACGACAAACAGAGCCCTCCGCCCGATATCGATGCGGCGGAACCCTGCCCCTCCTGCGGGAAACGGTTCATCGACGAGGTCTTTGCCGATATCTACCGGGTGATGGTCGGCGAGGGGGACCTCTCCGGGGCCGAACCTCTCGCCGCCGCCGGGACGCCGCTCATCCACCCCGGCCATTCCCTGCAACGGGCCCCCTACCTCCCGTCCCGGTCGCTCGTCCTCCTCTCCCGGTCGGTCGGGGACCGGGCGGCCGCCCGCCTTGTCGCCGAGGTCCCGGAAGTCCGGGGAGTCGTCCGGACGGGTGCCGGGACGCCGGGGATCAGCGATACCGACGCTGCACCCATGATGTACACCCTGCTTGCGGGCTGCGACGTCCGGGCCGACGTCTTCTCCACCCGGAGAGGACCGGTCGTCGTCTACAAACAGCAGTCGGCCCTGCACGTCGAGTTCCCCCGGGGCCGGAACGAAAAGATCCTCGCCCTCGAGCGGGAGATCGGGCGATGCCGACCCCGGACTTTCGTCGACGCCTGCTCGGGCGCCGGCACCCTCGGGATCGCCGCCGCCCGGGCGGGCGTCCCCCACGTAATCTGCAACGACGCCTGGTACGCCGCCGCCTGCTGGACCGCCTGCAACCTTCAGGTGAACCGGGAGTCACTCGGCATCGAGGAAGTGACGATACACCGGTCCTATGACGACCTCCGGAGCCGCCCGGTTGCGCAGGACCCGCTCCTGGTCGCCACCGCCGCCGGGAGAGAAGAGGTCCACGTTTATCAGGGGGACCTCCGGCTGCTCCCGGCCGTCCTCCCGCCCGAGATCGACCTTTCCGCCCTCGACCTCTTCGAGAAGGCGGACACCGGGAAGGTCGGCCGGATCACCCGGGCCTGGCAGGCCCGGGTGGGCGGAGTTATTTTTATCCCGTAGACCATAGTACATATGGGGACTAGCCCGGGTGGCTCGGCGTCACCTGTTACCCGAAACCGTCGTTGTGCGGGGGGCGAAGTCCGGAGAAGGCCGCAGCGGCTTGCAGAATCCGTTGCATTCCGACAAAGAAGCCTCGTCCCATGAGGTCGGCGGAAAGGTATCAATGCCCCGGAGGGGGCGGCGACCTTTTGCCGCGGGTACCGGTTCAGGCCCGGAAGGGAGCAGACTCACCGTGGACGTTCGGCGCCCATGGGGTTGCGGGGTGGAGGAGGAATGCAGCGGTGAATGCCTGCGCGCACGGTCGACCGAGGACGCGTCCCCAACGGCGATCTCCATGGCAAAAGTAACGATTCTTGGGGCTACAGGGAACGTCGGTACGTTTGCAGCCCACACCATATCCGAGATCCCGTACGTCAGCGATATGCTGCTCGTCGGGAGACCCGGCCGTGAGCATTATCTTGCAGGCTGCTGCCGCGACCTATCCGATTCGTTTGCTGCGCGAGGCACCGATGTCCGGCTCTCCTACAGCACCGATCTTCTCGACGCGGAAGGCTCGGACGTCATCATCTGCACGGCAGGCGTGCCCCGCCGGGCCGATCAGAACAGGAACGACCTGGCCTTTGAGAATGCACAGATCACCGCAAAGACCGCCGAGACCATCGGCCAATGCGCGCCCGATACGCTTCTCTTTGTCGTCACGAACCCCGTCGACGTCATGACCGCCGTCGCCCTGAAGTATTCGGGGCTCAAGCCGCGGCAGGTCTTTGGCCTCGGGACGCACCTCGACTCGATGCGCTTAAAGTCTTTGATTGCCCGCTACTTCCGGGTCCACGTCAGCGAGGTGCATACCCGCATCATCGGCGAACACGGGGACAGCATGGTCCCGCTCTGGTCGGCGACGACGATCGGCGGCATCCGGATCAGCAACCTGCCAACCTTCTCTGGCCTGCCAGCGCAGGAGATGATCGACACGGTCAAAACGAGCGGCGAGGCGATCATCAGGGATAAGGGCGCTACCGTCTACGGACCGGGTGAAGCGATTGCAACCCTCGTGCGGACGATCCTCGGGAACGAAAACCGGATCCTCACCGTCTCAAGGTACATCAAACGCGAGATCCACGGGATCGGCGACGTCTGCATCGGCGTGCCCGCCCGCATCAACCGCGACGGCGTCTTCCCGATTCCACTCAGTCTGGAAGAGGACGAGATCGCGGGGTTCGCGGAATCGGTCGAGAAGATCCGAAAGATCACCGCCGAAGTGATGGAGCGGCTCGAAGAAGCCCGCTAAGTCGGGAAAAGTAGGTAACCGAGATCCACTTTATATGAGAGTGGACTCGACAATTTCGGCGCTTTCGACACCCTCAAGGTTCCGGAGCGCGGTTTCGATCTCATCAGGAGCCCCGGCCCTGTCGGGGACGACGACGGCGGCTTTCAGCGCCACGAGACCAAAGCCAATCGGCTCT
The DNA here is from genome assembly GCA_002508705.1 of Methanoculleus sp. UBA374. Lineage (GTDB taxonomy): Archaea > Halobacteriota > Methanomicrobia > Methanomicrobiales > Methanoculleaceae > Methanoculleus > Methanoculleus palmolei. The sequence goes on from DAYL01000001.1 coordinate 15,991, forward strand.
TCTCTGATATCGTCGACCGGGACGGCCGCCCTGATCGCCGCTTTGAGTGCTTCACGGTCGACATCGGGAGACTCGGGCATTATCTTCACGATGATGGCTACGTTTCCCATCGGTCACGGCCCCTGGAACCCGCACTTGGGACATGTATAGGGTATGCTCTGCTCCCTGCACCGGTAGCACCTGTTGATCTCGTGCGCGCACACCGGGCACGAGAACCAGGTAGAGCCTGCCTCAGCCAGAGGGGCGTTGCAGGAGGTACATCGATCTCTCGCTGTCATCGTTAATTTCCTCGAACGTTATCCTATCATATCGCCTCCGGAGCAGTTAAAATCTCGGATCGACGAGAGTCCCGATGACCTCCTCATCCCGGAGGGCGCCGCGGACCCGGTCGTCGTGCCTGCCGTTCACGATCCGGGCCCGGAGACCGTGCTCGAAGACGAACCCGATGAACGTGGGGTCGACCTCCTCGGGAACGAAGGAGGGGTCGGTGACCCGCGAAAGGAGCCGGCGGTGGTGATGGACGCCGTCGACCGATTTGAGGAGAAGAAGGTCGGCCGAGAGTTCGTTCGCGACCCAGGCGGCAATGGTGTCGGAAGTGACGTTCCAGGAATGAGGAAGGGGGTCGGCCCGCCGGAGGGCGCAGTAGGGGAGGAGGACCGTCACCTCGGACGGGCGGACGAGAACGGGGGCCGCCGGGACGCCGTGCGAGGCGATATACCACGCAAACTGCTCCATGCCGGAAATCGCCATCCAGTGGGCGGCGGTATCGGAGACAGCGAGGCGCCGGACGAGCTCGGCGAACTTCCCGCCGCCGGGCACGATCAGCACCGGACGGCCGACCTCCCGGAAGATCTCGAGCAGGGGGGCGACCCGGTCGAAGAGGCTGCCGCCCACCTTGACGACCAGCGGGGGTTCAAGCGGTGTCATATCGTTCTGGTATTATACCGGGGGATACATAATAACTCTCGCGTATGCGCCGGATCGCCGCGACCGTCCTGCTCCTCTGCCTCCTTGCCGGAACAGCCGGCGGTATCCAGATCGTCGAGTTCTGTCCGGACCCCTACCTTCCCGGCGACCTCGACGAGTACCTGGTGATCGAGGGAGAAGGGACGCTCGACGGGTTCGTCCTCTCGGACGGCGAGGGCGGCTACCGGTTCCCTCCGGGGACACGGGTCGACGGGCGGCTGGTGGTCGCGCGGAGCGGCCCGGCCTTCGAGCAGACACACGGCTACCCGCCCGACTTTGAGAGCGAAGAGCGGACGCCGGCCGTGCCGGACGTGATCCCGAACGGAAACCTCCTTATGGCGAACCGGGCCGACGAACTTCTCCTCTACCGGGGGACCGACCTCGTCCAGCAGGTCGCCTGGCCTGACGACGTCCGCCCCCGGGAGGGGCAGGTCCACTACCTCGCGGATGGCGTCTGGGACCCGCGCCCGCTCGCCATCGGTCAGTCCCGCCTCTCATCCGCGACCTTCGACGACGTCGCGGTGACCGCATTCGCCGCCCCGGACTGCTCGCGCGAAGTCTTTCTGGCGGCCGTAGCGGGCGCGGAACGCGAGATCCTCGCCAACGTCTACGAGTTCACCGACCCGGACCTTGCGGAGACGCTCATCCGTGCCCGCGAACGGGGCGTGGCCGTGACCGTCCTCCTCGAGGGCGGGCCGGTGGGGGGCATCCCGCCGGAGGAGCGGGCGGTCGCTGGCACTCTCAACCGGAGCGGCGTTGTGGTCCTTTCGATGACGACGACCGATGCAGCCCACGCGAAGTACCGCTACGATCACGCGAAGTATCTCGTCATTGACGCCGGGACGGTCCTTCTCGGGAGCGAGAACTTCAAGCCCGGCGGCTATCCGGCGCCGGGACTGCAGGGCAACCGCGGGTGGGGGGTCTCTCTTGAAGACCCCGAACTCGCGGCTTACTTCCGGGAGGTCTTTCTCCTCGACGCGGCGGGCGGGGATATCGTCCCGGCAGAGGGCACGGCGGCCGATCCCGGCAGATCCTGGGCGCCCGCCTACACGGTGGAGTTCGCCCCCTGCCGCGCGGAGGGGGCGCGGGTCACGCCGGTGCTCTCTCCCGACACAAGCGCGCTCGTCACGCACCTGATCGAGGGCGCAGAGGAGAGTATCGCAATCGAGCAGGCCTACATCACAAACGAGACCGCCTACGACCTGAACCCCTATCTCGCAGCCGCGATCAACGCCTCCCGCCGGGGGGTCGCGGTGAAGGTGCTCCTCGATTCAGCCTGGTTCAACACCGAAGGCGACGCGGACAACGACGAGATGGTCGGGGTCGTCAACCGGATCGCCGCGGCCGAAGGACTCCCGCTCGAGGCGCGGCTCGCCGATATCGAGGCGAACAACCTCGCGAAGATCCATAACAAGGGCGTCATCGTCGACGGGCGTGCGGTCCTCGTCAGCAGCATCAACTGGAACGCCAATTCGCCGGCGTTCAACCGCGAAGCAGGCGTGATCGTCGAGCACCCGGAGATCGCCGCGTATTATACCCAGATTTTTCTGGACGACTGGAACGCCTCGAAAGCGGACGACGCTCCCGGGCCGGACCGGCGCAAAATAGTTGCGGCGGCATGTATCCTCATCGGGCTTCTCGCGCTCTATCTCTACCGGCGGGAGCGCGCGTGAGCGGCCTCACCGGCGTTCCGGGAAGCCGGCGGAGCGGCAGACGTCGCAGATGGTGATCGTCCCTTCGCCCGAGGCGACGGCCGAGACCCAGCGCTCGATCACCAGATCGAGGTCGTCGGGGAACTCCTGCCGGCTGAATCCCCGCTTCCGGCTCAGGTACTGGGAGATCGCAGCCCTGCTGATTCCGAGGCGCTTGGACGCCTCACTCTGGCTGATTCCCCGGTCGTTCACCAGCCGGTAGACCATCTCGGCGCGCATCCGGGGAAGGAGCATACGCGCAAGGTTGTCGCAGTGCATGATGTCGCAGGGAGGGGGCTCGGTCATTGTGCGGACACCATCTCGGAGTCTTTGTACTCGTAGAGGATCTGCCGGGCGTCCCGAAAGTTGAACTTCTCCACGATCATATCGTTGTCCTTGAGCCTCTTTAAGGCATAGCGGACGGTGCGGGGGGCCAGGCTGCTGAGACGGACGAGTTCCTTGTGGGTCAGGGCACCCCCGTCCTCAAGCAGCAGGAGGATCTTCCGGGAGGACGGAGGAAGGTTCACATCATCCATACAGGCATGTTAACGCTGTTAACATATCAAACTGACGGATGTTATCATCCCGTGAGCCTATAGAATACCTATGCTGGAACGGCAGGAGAAAACAGCCCTCGTCGCGCTCGTATGCGTCGTCGGGATCGTGCTTGCGGCGCACCTCCTCTTCGGCGCCGTCGGTCGGCCGCTGGTCGCGACCCCATACTCCGACGATGTCCCGGACGGGGCCCTGGTCCTTCTTGAGGGGAGGATCGAGGAGGTCAGAGAGACCGCAACCGGGGGGCACCTGGTCCTCACCGTCAACGGCACCGCCGTCTTCCTGCCGCAGGACGCGGCTGCCGCGCTCGAACTCCGCGAGAACGAGAGCGTAACGCTCTATGGGGTCGTGCAGACCTACCGCGGGAAGCGGGAGGTGGTGGTCTCCTCCGCCGCGGACATCCGGGTGCTCGGATAGGTCACTTCTTCTTTGTGTAGAAGATATCGGCACCGTCGCCGTCTCCGAAATAGGGCCGCCCCCGCCGGGGCTTCGCGGGGATCTCTTTCGTCTTCGTGGTGTCCGGTTCGGACTCCCGGCGGGTGGGCGCCGGGGTCTCGTCGGGCCGCTTCTTTCGTCCCCCCTCCACACCGGTTCCTGAGAGGAGGTCTCCGTCGTTGATCCGCACGCTCGGCATACAGGACAGTTATCATCCGACCCGATATATGATACCTTGGATCGGTCCGGGAGCCTTCCGGAGAGAATATTCGGAAAAACACGCCCGCAAAGAGCCGGGAGGATTCATCTATTACAGGATAGATCGTAACACAGCGAACGGTGAGGGGCAGGATCGGCCGGTCCCCTCACGGACGCCGGCGGTTTTCCCGGAGAAGGCTTACAGGAACCGCTCAAAACGGTCGCGGGGCACCCGGCAGATCGGGCAGGCCTCGGGCGGCTCGTTCCGCGCGCAGAGGTAGCCGCAGACCCGACACCGCCAGACCGGGTACTTCAGGGTTCCCGGAGTCGGAACGGCCGCAGTGCGCGCTTCCTTTCGCCGCCGGCGTTCTGCCGGCGGCGGGCGCCGCTCCGGGACGGAAGCGGCGGCGCGCGTCCCGGCCACCACGTCGGGCGCGACATAGAGGGCGCAGTAGCAAGCACCGTAGTCGGCGAGATCGGGGTCACGGTAGTCACAGGGGCAGACGATGTCGAGGTCGTCCTCCCGGTTCCCGGAGGCGAGCCGGCAGGGGCAGGCTATATACCCGTAGCGTCCCCGGTTGGCGAGCAGACCCCGGGCGAGGCTACGGGTGAACTCACGGTCGGGGTTGACATGGTAACCGCCGGTCTTCGCATCGCGCTCGAGGTCCCGTATGAAGCGGTCGACTTCCTCGTCGCTCACCGTCTCAGGCACCGACGGCCTCCCGAATCTCCTTCTCCATGAACCCCGCGATCACCTTTTTGTCGTCGATGACGATCGTCGGAAACGAGAGGTGCGGGTTCCAGCGTTCAACCTCATCGACCACACGGTCCCGTTCCTCCCCCGTGAGCAGATCCACGTAGATATACGAGAACCCGACGCCGAGGTTGGTGAGGAGTTCTTTTGTTCGGGCACACCAGCCGCAGGTGCTCAGGGCGTAGAGGATCACCTTGCCGCGGTCAACTCCAGGAACATGCTGCATTTCCGTCATGGTTGTTCTAGTATCGGAGGCAGAGGGTAAGTAATTTACCCACCGGGACGGGAGCAGACTCGCCGCAAGGAGGAGATGATCCGGCGGGTCGGATTCGGTTATCTTCTTATTCCATGAGGAAGGAAGGTGGACCATACCATGAACGCTGGAATACCCGTCGGCGCCGTGATCACGCTTGTGCTCGGGGTATGGCTCTGCTGCATTGCCGCCGCACAGGGGACGACCATCGACGAGGTCGGGAGCGTTGTCGCCGGGGAGATGGTCACCATCAGCGGGACGACAAACCTCGCCCCCGGCAACCGTCTGATCATCACGGTGACACCGGTCGGGTTTGAACCGACGAACAAGTCCGCATCGGGAAGGACGAGCGGCACGTCGGGGACGGCCGTCGTAGAGGAGGGAAGCACCACCACAAACACCTGGTCGTTTGAGGCAGACACAACCGGGTTTGAGCCCGGCGAATATGTCGCGACCGTGGAATGGGTCGAGGGCGACGCCACCGCAAGCACCACCTTTGCCGTCACCGGGGCCGCCCCGACCACCCCGGCGGTCACCGCCGTCACACCGTCGACAACGGCGCCGACGCAAAGCCCCACCCCGACCGCGGCCGGACCCACGGTGCCGCTCGCAGCGGCGCTTGCGATAGGGCTGACCGGACATGTGCTGAAGAGAAGATAGGTGCCGGGACGCCGCCACGCCAACCTATATCAACAGAATCAGCACACGGGATGTCATGGCACCCGAATGGATCCGCAGGCGAGGTCTCCCGGTCCTCCTCGCCATCTGTCTTCTTGCTCTCTGTGCGGGGCCGGCCGGGGCGCGCGGGCCGGGGATCAACGACATCCAGCCCTACGATACGATCTTCGTCTACGAAGAGGGGCTCAACCTCACGGGGCTCCGCAACGCGACCACGGATAACCCCGTCACGGAGCTCCGGAGGTATCAGGACGGCAACCCCGACCGGGGGGTCACGAAGGTCATCCCGGTCGCCGACGATACCGACTTTGAGGTCCAGGACTTCTCCGTGAACGGAGAGTACGGGACCTATTACGCCTTCAACCCCGCCGACGGCACGACGGCGCTCGTCATGGTCCGCGAGCCCGAGGTCTTTCTCGACGTGGTGCTCGCGGACCCCTACCACAACGAACCCCTGACCGGGCTTTCGGTATCCCCGAACACCCGGATAGCGTTCAGGATAGCCTCCCCCGATGTCGGGTCCTTCTACCAGGCGGGCGGCGTCTACCCGGCGACGGTCGACATCGTGATAACCCATCCGGGCGGCGCGGAGAGCACCGTCATCGGCGGGATCAACCTTGCCGGATTGAACGTCAGTTCGGCCCGGTTCTACACCGACGACTCCGGCAGGCCCGGCGCGATCGCGCTCTCCGGCCTCCGTGAGCAGGGAACCTACACCGCCCGGGCCGTCTGGAGGACGCCGGAGGGTTTCGACGCTTACGCTCCCGACTCCGAGCCGGTGACGTTCACGGTCGGGAACCGTGTCGGGGTCGATACCGGGACGCCGACGTCCCTCCCCACGACCGCACCGACGGCAACCGTGACGCCCACACCGACGACCGCGGTCCCGACGACTCTCCCCACGACCGTACCGGCAGCGACGGAGACCGCCACGCCGGCGGTGACCGCAACCGCAACAACGCTGCCCAGCCCCTCGCCGACCGGAGCCCCGCTCCCGGTCGCCCTGGCCGCGGCCGCGCTCGGTCTCGCCACGATCCTCATCGGCAGGCGCCGGTAAGCGAGGTCGGCAGAACCGGGGGGGCGGCCGGACCCGCCGTCTCCCGATAAAAAGAGTTAATGGGTCTGCCGGTAGTAGTCCCAGGCGTCGACTTCGGTACCGTTTTCAAAGATACAGACGCCGTATTCACTGCCGTCGGGGTTCTGCCGTATCTCGTAGGCGTAACCCTGCTCCTTACACCAGACCGCGGCCGGGTTGGCGATGCCAACGACGCTTTCGCCGCACCGCGCGCAGGCCCACGGGACGGCGATGATCTCGACCGGCGTCCCCCACTGCTGGACGGTCATGACGTCGCGGGAGACCTCACCGGCGAAAGTGAGGCGCATTCCGTCGACGCGGTAGCGCTCCTCAAGCCCGAGCGGGAGGTAGTGCATCCCGTCATCGGCGATGATACCGTAGAAACCGCCCTCGAGGTCGATGTAGGCGACCGTCCCGGTCTCCGCGACGTAGGTCGCGTTTCCTGCCGTATCGATGGCGATGACCTCGACCGGAACGCCCCACTGCTGGATGGTCGCGGTATCCTCCAACACCCCGGCAACGAACGTCACGTTCGTGCCGTCGACCCGCCAGGTCTCGTCGAGACCGAGCGGGAGGTAGTGCCTGCCGTCGTCGGTGACAAGCCCGTAAAACCCGCCCTCGAGATCGATATAAGTGACCGTGGCGTTCCCGGAGACGAGCAGAACGCCGTCGATCCGCTCGATCGACCGGATCTCGACCGGGGTCCCCCACATCTGGATTCCGGCGCCGTCATCCGCAGGGTCGGCGCTGAACGCTACCCGGAGACCGTCGGTCCGGTACTCCTCCGGGAGGTCGGCGGGGAGGTAGTGCGTCCCGTCATCGGCTACGATTCCATAGAAACCACCCTCAAGGTCGACGTAAGTGATTGTCCCGTTCCCGGATATGCGGTCGGCCGGGCGGTCCTCCCCCCCGGCGGCCATGCACCCGCAGACGACAACCGCACCGAGGAGCGTGAGGACGACGGCCAGATAACTGGGGTATGAATCCTTCATAGGCATCAACATGGATACATTCCCTCGCCGGAGGTAAGTAGATTCCCTTAACTACGAACGGATTCGAAGTTATCCCGGAAAAAAGATAGGGGCTACCGTCCCCCGGCGCCGCCGCCGCCAAAACCGCCACCGCCGCCGAAGGACCCGCCGCCACCGCCGAACCCTCCGGAACCGCCGCTCGACGGCGGAGAGTAGAGGACAATAGGGGCAAAGATCACCGGCATGTTCGAGTAGAGCGGCATCCCGACGTCCGGGAGGCTGATGTTTAAGTTCTTCATCGCCTGCTCAACTTTATCGCCAAGGCCGAGCGCGGTCCCGTAGACCAGCCACTCTCCCCACATCGAGAGGTCGGCAGGGGAATACTGCCGGATCAGCGCCAGGTCCGAGAGGAAGTAGGCGAACGCGTCCCACTCAAGTTTCTCTTTGTAACGGTCGCCTTTCCAGAAACCGAAGAGCGTCGAGGGGAAGAGGGCCGCGATCCCGACCTGGACCGCGACGATGAACGAGAGGACACCGGCAGGGATCAGGAGGTAGGCCGCACCCGGCGCAAAGATGAACGCGAGGATCGCAAGCCCGCAGGGGATGGCGCCGAGGAAGATGAGCGGGAGGATCAGCGTCCGGCCGTCCTTCACATACTGCCGGGAGAGCGTGGTGTCCACGTCCCGGGAGAGGGCGGTGAGCGACTGCTGGTACTGCATGATCCGGTGCTGGTAGCCGGGGCTCCGCCGGGCGGTCTCGGCGAACTTGGCCAGTTCGGCGGTGTCCACGACGTGGTCGTCGGCGATGTTCCCAAGGAAGGTGAGCACCCGCCGCTCGTAGGGGTCCGTGGACTCCCCCGAGACGATCCGAACCGTGACCCCCTCTCCTTCCGATTTTTCCGTCACCACGATCTTACCCTGCCGGTGGAGGTCGAGGACCGTCGCGTAGAACCCGTTGTCGTCGAACTCGAGGGGGTCGCCTTTGAAGAGGAGGTTCACCTGCCAGGGTTTGAGTGTGGTATTCGGCGTGAAACTCAGATACTCGGGCACCGTAAACGGTTTCTCTCTGCCGTAGCGGAGGTAGACGCCAAGGAGGATGAACGGCATCGCAAGGACAAGGACTGCCGCAAGGCCGTAGAGGACGCTGGCCGCCCCGTAGAGGATCGGCGGCCAGCGGTTGGCGTCGGCCGCCTGCTGCCGCACGTCCGGGACAAACGTCGGGAAACCGTCGATTCTCTCCATGAACCCGCGGTCGAGGATCAACTCGACGTTCAGCGCGTCGTCCTGCGTGGCGCTCCCCGTGATGACGACGGCTTCCGCCGTCCGTTCGACATCGAGGGCCGAGGGATCCGCGGAGACTTCTTCGACCATCCGTTCGATGTTCAGGGTCGGCGGATGCGTGTAGACCTCCTCGATATCCCCGCCGAACGGCAGGGTGATCCGGAGGTCCCGGAAGGGAACATGCTCGTCCACGAGTTTCAGGTTCAGGTGCGCCCATTGGTCGTCGTACTCGACCGGCGGCCGGACCCGGTAGCGGTACTCAACCGTGTAGGTGCCCGGGTCGAAGTAGTCGGGGTTGTAGAGGCCCACTTCGTTTGCAAACGCAAGGCTCTGGATTCCCGCGAGATCGGAGGAACTCGCGGTCCCGGCGGCCGTCCGCACCTCGCCCCCCGCGTTCTTGACGTAGCCGATGGTCCCGGGCGGGGCGGTCATCCCGATAAACTCGATGTGCGGCTGGTCAATGGGGGCAAAAGTGAGCGGCGCATCCCAGTAGCGAAAGAGCATCCGGTACTCCCCGGCCGACCGGACAAGGTAGGTATAACGCTCGACCAGGGTCCCGTTTTCGTAAAAGACGGCATCGTAGTGCTGAACCTCCAGGTCCTCCCGGAATAGTTCGGGGAGCGCCGCCGCTCCGGCGACCGCCAGCACCCCGACAAGCAGGGTGATGGCGACAAGGATGAGGATCTGCTGCCGCTCAGTCATGCGCATGGTTCATCAGAACGCTATCGTCGGAACCCGCTCGATCTCTTCACCGAACTCGAGGTAATCCAGCTTCGTAAAACCCAGAGCGCCGGCGATAAGGTTCGAGGGGATCGTATCGGTCATGGTGTTGTACTGCTGGGCGATGTTGTTGTAGGTGTAGCGGTGCCGGGCGATCTCGTCTTCGACCCCCTTCACCGCGCCCATCAACTCCTGCACCGTCTTGGAGGTCTTGAGGTCGGGGTAGTTCTCCGCGACGGCGAGGAGCCGGCCGAGGACCGACCGGGACTCGCGCTCAAGTTCGTTCAGGTCGCCCGCCCCGGCGCTGCCGATGCGGGCCCGCATCGCGGTCACGCCGGTCAGGGTCTCCTTCTCAAAGGTCGCGTAGCTCTTCACCGCGCCGAGGAGCTGCTCGATCATATCCAGCCGCTTCTTCATCGCGACCTTCACCTGCCCGACCGTCGCTTCGGCGGAGTTTTTGAGCGACAGGAACCGGTTATAGATGCCTATGACGACTGCCACAATGCCGATGATAACCAGCACCACGACAGCGATAAGGACGAGAGAGATGATGTCCACCAAGGTTGTCACCAGTAAAATATGTGCCTTGCGGAATATTTAAGGGATAACTCTCAAGACCCCGGGAGTGAGGTACGCACGGGGCCGACCGGCCCTTCCGCGGTCCGGTCCGATTGCTCCTGGACCACCTCGCCGGAACTCACCATCGCCACGACCTTCCCGTCCGCGTCCCGGAGAAGGGCGTTGCGCCAGCGGATCGGCCGTTCCCGGCCATCCCGGGTGATGACCGGACTCTCCTCGATGGGGGGAGGTTCAATCCCGCCGTCCACGAGAAGGGCAAAGTTCTGAGCGAGACGGTCGCGAAGGTGCTCCGGAACGACCGTTGCAAACCAGTTCTTTCCGGCGAGGTCTTTCTCGGCATACCCCAGGATCTCACCTCCCCGCCGGTTGACAAGGTCGATGGTGCCGTCCGCCTCGATCACCGCGATCATCACGCCGGCCGCGTCCAGGTAGCCCTGCGCCCGGTCGCGCTCAGCGACCAGGAGAGCTTCGGCGGTGGTGCGGTCGGTGATGTCCTCGGCGATCCCGAGCATGTACTTCAGCACGCCCCGGGAGTTGAAGACCGGGACCTTCTTCATGGAGAGGCTCGTTCCTGTCGGGAGGCGGACCTTCTTCTCGGGGGCGGTCGACCGTTCCAGCATCTCCCGGTCGCCGTCGGCGAAGAAGGCCGCCATCTCCTGCGGGAAGAGGTCCGTCGCCCGTTTCCCCACAATCTCCTCCTGCGTCATCCCGAGGAAGACTTCGGCGGCCCGGTTCGAGAAGACAAACGTGTTCCCCTCCACCTCCCGGACGAAGACCATGCTCGGGATGTTGTTGACCACCGAGTAGAGGAACGACTTCCACTGGGCCACCCGTTTTGCAGCGCGCAGCCGTTCGGTGACGTCACGGCAGACCACCCGGTAGCCGGTGAAGTCGCCGATCAGATCATAGATCGGCGTCCCGCTCACTTCGAGGATGACGGCGCTTCCGTTCTTGTGAAGCATCGTCCACTCAAAGAGGACGCGCGGTTTCGGGTCGGCGAAGAGCCCGGCAAACTGTTCCCGGACCCGCTCGGCCTTCTCCGGGGCCATGAAATCGCAGGGTGTCTTTTGAAGCATCTCTTCGGGCGCATAACCAAGGATATCCCGGCTTTTTGGGCTGACGTAGGTGAACGTGCAGGTCTCGTCGACGTTCAGGATCAGGTCGTTGATGTTCTCGACAAGGCTCCGGAAGAGCATCTCGCTCTCGCGCAGGGCCTCCTCCGCCCGCCGTCCCTCGGTGATGTCCTCAAGGATGATGGTGACCCCCGGCGCCCCGTCGTTAAAGACCGTGGGAAGAAACTTGATCCGGAAGAAGAGTTCCTCGTCCTGCCGCAGGAACCTGAGCTCTTCCGTGACCTCGCGGCCGTTCAGGGCGTCGGTGATCCGGCTCCGTATCAGCGGGTGGTCAAACGCAGCGAGCGGCGACGCCTCGATGCTTTTTTCGAGGATATCATCCCGGTTCTTTCCCGCAAACGTGCAGACGGCATCGTTTGCCTGGACGATCCGGCGGTCGCGGTCGAGAACCAGCACGAGATCGGAAGAAAAATTGAGCATGGCGGCGATGGGAACCCGTTGCGAGAGGTAAAAAACCTTGGCCTTGCCATAGGTCTCCATCTCCACCTGGCCCGACACGAGGAGAACATCGAGATACCGGGAGACGGTGTTCCGGTTGATTCCTACGGCGGCAGCAAGATCAGAGACCGACATGCCCCGCGGGTGCTCTTTTAACGCGTTGAGCAGGAGAGAGAGTGCGTCGGTAGTGGGGTCCATGTGCAAACAGAATTTCGCGCAAGGGGATATAGGGTTTTGCAGTGACGCAATGCTTTTATGCCGCACACAATGCTACGCCTCAATGCAAGGCAATGAGAGAAAAGTATATAATTGATATTATCCAACACATGATCCCCAGAGTCTGGAGGAACTCTCCGACAGACCGGGCCACACGGGCACAGGTGGTCCGGGCCGGCACAAGAACGGCTGGGATCGGTGAACGGAACATTCACCACGCTGATTGCACCAACGTCACGGTGCACCGGGGAAACCCGGTGCATGCAAGTATCCAGACACACCTCTCTAAACGCAACCGGCACGGTGTCCGGCGGCCCGGGCGGAAGGCACAACCGCCCGGGATAACCCCGTCGGAACGCCGCCATGGTTATCACACACCCAACAATACACCTCATTCCTCTTTTTTTTTGAAGAACTGCTCCGGAAGAGAGCGGCATCCGCCGTCAGGGCGACGCCGCGAGAAGCGACCCGAGCACCCGGGGGAGGTCCTCCTTTGCGGTGACGACCGTGGCCGACTCCTCGAGCATCAGGTTGACCCGCTCGTAACGCCCGGCGACCCGGAAGTCGGTTCTGAGAGCGACGACCCGTTTTCCCAGGGCATACGCGTAGCCCATCTCCCATGAAGTCCCGGAATCGGCGTCCGCGCCGTCGATGACCGCGACGACGACGTCGGCGCCCCGGAGGGCCGGGAGGTGCCGGGCAAAGATAGCCCGGCGCTCCTCCCGACACCGGGTATGACTCGTGTCCCCCACCTCCTGGGGGAGGTAGACCTCAAAGAGATGCGCTTCGAGGAGGGCGCGAAGGGCGAGGTTGTAGGCCTGTTCCGCCTCCGAAAAGAGCGGGGCGGCGAGATAGACCCGGTAGCGGGCGAACTCCTTCACGTCGACAGCCGGGATGTCCGGAAACCGGGCGAGGAACGCCCCGCGCCCGGGCTGTTTTTCGGACGAATAATAGGTCGTCGTCACCCCGCAGGCGGGCGAGGAGTCCACCCCGATGATCGCGAGCGGCGGCTCACCGCGATCCCGGATCGCAGCACGGACCTCCGCCTCGAGCCGGTCGAGGAGCGCTGCAAATGCGGGGGTTGCGAGACGGCGTCGGTCCCCGTGGGACCGACCCGGTCGGGCCATAGGTCCGACCAGGTCCTGAAACGAGCCCGGCGACCGGTCGGGACCGAGGTAGATCGTCTCCGGGCAGGGGAGCGGGACCATCTCGATCGAGAAGCGCCGGCAGCGCTCGACGGTCCGACGGAAGTCGCGGAGGTCCTCATCGGTCGTTATCCCGCGGGCGCGGCATGCGGGGTTCTGGATACAGGGAGCGATGAGCACGTACATTGATAGTACCTGGGCGGCGTACAATAACAAGACAGATGATACCGCTCTACGCCTACCGGGACAACACCTGCGATCCCCGGAAGTGCACGGCGAAGAAACTCGCGCAGCGCGGGCTTGCGAGGATCGTCACCGCCGTTGCAAAGATCCCCCGCTCGACCCTCCTCCTCGACCCGACGGCGGAGAGAGCGGTCTCCCCCGCCGACCGGCACCTCTCCTCGATAACGGCGCTCGACTGTTCCTGGGAGGTGCTCGACACCGGGGCCGTCGCCTCCTGGCGCAACCGCCGGGCGCTCCCGTTCCTCGTAGCCGCAAACCCGGTGAACTTCGGCCGGCCGTTCCGGCTGACATCGGTGGAGGCGATGGCCGCAACGCTCTACATCCTCGGGGAGAAGGAGCAGGCACGCGACATCCTTGCTCCGTTCGGGTGGGGGCTGCGGTTCCTGGAGGTGAATGCCGACCCTCTCGCGGAGTACGCGCAGGCAAAGGACAGCGCCGAGGTCGTCGCCATCCAGGCGCTGTATATGTAATCGAAGACCGCCGTCGGCGGCACGTTGTCGGAATGGAAAAAGAGAAGCGCAACGACACCAGAAGGGGTGCAGGGGGGTGAATGCCCACCCGACCACCCGAACGCGGCAAACACCGCACGCGACGAATGAGTGCGAGCACCTCCCATCGGGATGTGCCCTAACTCCTGCGTCTACAGTTCTCTCATGTCACCGGGGTAATAGTTCCCCAAGTAATTAGATGCTGTATGCGATATTTATACGATTCTATTTAATATCGCAGATCAACGCCCAGTTTTGCCCCGATTTTCCGAAAGACTTTTGAAGAATCCACTGTTTTCCCGAGTACCTGCAACATCCGAACTCCTGATAAGGAAAAAACCGATAAATCGAAGGCAAAGATACGAAACGATTCATTCCCGGCGTCAGACAGGCGACGTCCGGGGGGAAGGGCGCAGGGTCGTACCCGAGCAGGACATACACCCCGTGCATCGGAGGGGGCCAAAAGACCGGCGATGGCGCTCGATATCGCCGCCGCAGAGGCCGGAGGTGGGTATGTGTACGTCACCTCTACAACCCGGATACCTGGCCTGACGGGCTCAAACTCTGTTTACCTCGCTCCGGGGTATACACCGGGGCGTAATCGGAAATCTTCCCTTTTTCGGGCTGAAAAAGAACCTCTGTCGACGATAGAGACCGTCCGCACGCGAGCGAAGGACGCGAAACCTGCGTGATCGTCTCCCCCTTCGCGGCTTCGCGTGAGTCAACAATTGCAGGAGGAGTGATACGGTCTCACCAGAACCCCGGCACCAGGACATACATCGCCCAGCCCATATGCTCCCGGCCGTAGCCGAAGTACTCGTCCTGGAGGCGGTGGAGGTAGTCGATCATGAAGTCGCGCTCAGGATGGTCGGGGTGGTCGCCGAGCCAGGAGAGGACCGACCGCCAGATCCCCGACTCATAGCGGTCCCAGTCGTCCCGACTCGCCCGAATGACGGCGGCGACGTCGAGCCCGGCCTCCCGCACGGTACCGAGGGTCTCATACTCCGTCAGGACGTCGGGCCACTCCCTGGCGAACTCAGGCGGGGCGCGGTCGGACCTCCAGCAGCGGTCGCCGATGACGATACGCCCCTCGTCCGAGACCATCCCGAGGAGGGCGTCGAGCGTCGCCGCAAACCCGCCCCGGATGTGGGACGCTCCGATCGCCGCCGCGCAGTCGAACGGCTCGTCGGGGACGTACTCCCGGGCGTCCATGCATCGGACGGCAATCCGGTCCCCGAGCCCCGACGCCCGAAACGCCTCCTCCGCCCGCCGGCAGGCATCCTCACGCACCTCGATCCCGACCCCGGATATCCCGTACTCTCTTCCCCAGAGGGCGAGAATCGTGCCGTTCCCGCACCCGACCTCCACGACGCGGGACCCTTTCCGGAGCCCCGACGCCCGCCCGGCGGCGAGCACCTTCTCCGGTGTGGTGGGGTTCATGATCGCAAGCGATCCCTGAGATATCCTGACAAGTTCGCTATCTTCCATTGATCGGTGGTCCTCCCGAACGCTTGATCCGTCGTACATGGGTGTTTCCTGCCCATAAAACCGTGTACCCCCTCCCGAAAATACACTTTTTTTTTGCCGCCGTCGGGGCGGAGCGGATAGGTAATTACTAATAGGGCCCCTCAGAAAGAGAGTATCATGCAACGGCGCCATATCCTGCTCCTGATCCTTCTCGCGGCCGCCGTCATCGCCGGAGGCTGCATGGCCCCTGAAGATACCGGTGAGATACAGCCGCCGGTCTCCCCCACCACCCCGTCGCCGACAGAGGCGCCGGCGGTGGGATCGGGCCAGCCGGCCCCCACCCCGGCCGGGCCCGTCCGGGGGGAGAAGACGCCGCAGAGCGTGGAGTTTGTCGACCCGCGGGTCTACCACATCCCGACCCCGACGCCCGCGATCACAATGACGAAACTGCCGGACGACCTCCGGGTCTCCGGAAAGATGGTGGAGTACGCAACAGCAACCGTCGACTACCCTCCCCGCGTTCTCGCCACCGGGACCTACCACATCCCTTACCCCTACTGGGACCTGAACGTGAGCGTAACGCCGATGAACGAATACCCCTGGCTCGGGATCGAGGTCCGGGACCCGGAGGACCCGAACCGGGTTGTCAAGAAGATCCAGTACTCCCGATCCGATATCCTGTATCCCGACAACAGTTCGCGCTCAACAGGAAATAGTTCCACGACAGTCGATTTTTCGGAAAGAGAGGAGACATTCACCATCCGGGAAGGGTATGACGACTTCTACTTTGTTATTCGCTCGGAATCGCTGAAGTCGCTCACCCTCACCATCAGGGTCCCTGAGAAATATCTCGTCTAGGTGGAAGGGAGCCCCTCCCCCTCTTCTGCGACCCGGAGTTCCCGGCTGTAATCCTCTATCGCGGCAACATAATCCTTCCATGCCTGATCCGCCGCGGCAAGGTTTCTCGTTGCCGAGGAATATGCCTGGATATCGTAGGCGACTGCAGCCGAAGACCAGAGCGAGAACGCTCGGTTCAGGTTGTCAAGCGCCCGGAGATAGGCCGCCTGCGCTCCGGCATACGTTTCCGGGACCGCGTCGGCCCCGATGACCTGCCGGTGGTATGCCGTAACGGCCATGCCGTAGTCGGCGACGGCCGCAAACTCCCGCGCATAAGCATCGGCTTCAGCAATCGATGGGCTGTCCGGAGAAGAGTGCAGGTAGACCGAGGTCCTCTCGTAGACACGGGAGAGGTCGGCCTCCGACGCCGCCACGTGGCCGCCGAACGCGGCAACCTGCCGGGATTCCATGTAGTCGTGGAGAAGCAGCCCGCCGACGAAGACAACCGCTATCACGGCAACCGCCACGCCGCCGGCGATGAGCGCCTTCCTCCGGCCGATGGCGACGTTCGGGAGTTTGAAACTCTTCAGGTCCGGGAGATCGGGGATGTTGAAGTCCATATCCGTCACGCTCCTCCCGCCGGCAGGCGGACCGGGAAAATGCGGTACTCAACCGGTGCGAGGGTGTAGCGCAGGGGTACGACCTTCGGAGTCTCCGACTTTACGCTCTGGATCAAGCCGCCCTGAACGTTTCCGATAGGGAACGGCTTTACCCACGTCGAGTTCTCCGAGGAGACCACGGTGTAATTCGTCCCCTCGACGTAGTAGTAGTGCTCTCCCTCGTACTCAAAGTGTTTCGGCGTGTACCTCGCGTAATAGGGGTTGAATCCATCCATCCTGATGCCGAGGGCCATGTGGTCCGAGTATTCAAGCAGTACCGTATCGTAGCCGAGAGCATCGAGGAGCCCCGCCATCAGGATAGCCGCATCCTCGCAGTCCCCCTTCCCGTCGACGAGCATCTCGGTGGGGTATTTGGGGTACTCGACGCCGCTCCTCAAGTGCGGGGGGAGGACCACGTTGAAGTAGGAGTCCGTGCTGTTGTCGAGGGCATAGGGAATCTGCTGAACGAAAAAGACGACGTTCATCAGCCGGAAGTACCCCTCCTCGGGGTTGCCCGCGGCGGGTGCGATCCGACTGGCCAGGTCCTCCAGGATCGGCCGGTCGGCGTCCGCGAGGGCGTATCGCCCCCAGGCAACGTGGTCGGTGAGCCGCGGCGTCTCCCGGTGCTCAAGGAAGAGCGCTTCCGGGACCCGGACCTCCGTCGTCTGGACACCGCCGTCGATCGCCGTCCAGCGGAAATTCCGGGTATAGACCGGACCATCATCCGGGAAGGGCGTTGCCGTCGGTACCGGAGCGGGGGGGACGTATACGGGCGGTGCCGGTCCCGAAACCGGTCCTGCGGAACCGAGACCGATCGGCTCCCCGAGGAGGGCGGGTTTCACTACGAGCGCAACGGCCAGGATCACGATCCCGCCCGCGAGAACCGGGATAACATCTTTCCGCTCCATCTCCGGGGTTCCACCACGTCTAGATATTAAGTATGGGCGACTTCCCGATAAATACGTTGATATACGGCCGTAGGCAGGCCGGGGGGCGAACGGGATCACCGGACCTTTCTCACGGCGCTCCGATGCCGAAGAACGCGGCGATGAACCGGAGTGCAGCGTAGAAGAAGTAGAGACCGAAGACCAGTTTCAGGGTCGCCGGCTGAAACCGTCCGATCGTCGCGGCCCCCACCCGGGCGCCGGCAATCGACCCGGCCGCGAGGATCAGCCCCGCCCCGAAGGCGACGTAGCCCTCCAGGAGCTTGACCCCGCCGCCCACGACCGCCATCGGGATCATGGACGCGAGCGACGTCCCCACCGTGACGTAGACCGGCGCCCCGAAGAGGTAGAGCAGCCCCGGAACAATGGCGTAGCCGCCGCCGAGGCCGGTGATCCCGGTCAGGACGCCGACCCCGGCCCCGAAGAGGAGATGGCCGGGACGCGTGCCCCCGATGCGTTCCGGCTCCGGACGGGTGCCGGGCCAGAGCCCCTCGCGGATCATCCCGAGAGACGGAACGAGGAAGACCAGCCCCAGGATGAGAGCGAGGAGGCCTGTGTAATCGACGAGGAAGGAGAAGAGCCAGGACCCGATGAGGACGCCGACAAGGCCGCCGAGAGCGATCCGCGCCGCCACCCGGCGGTCGAGACTTCCCCGCACAAGGTGGCCGGCGGCGCCGGAGATCGTGGTGAAGATGACCACGAAGAGCCCGGTCCCGATAGCGACGGGCTCCGAAAAGCCGAGGGAGAAGTACATGACCGGGAGCAGGATTGTCGACCCTCCGACCCCGACAAGGCCGCCGAAGACTCCGGCAACGAAGCCGACCACAAAGAGGAGAAGGGCCGATGCCGGCGTTGCCGGCGGGGCGACGGTGAGGCCCGCCCCGAGCATCACCGCGATCACGGCAACGAGCAGCGCTATCCGGACGGTCAGAACCCCGGCGGGCGGATCACGGTCCCGACGAGAGGAGGAGGGGGTTGACATCTCATGAACACCCAGCCCGTGACCGGAAAGGGTGTCGGGACGAGCCTGAACCGCAGTCAGGAAACCGTATCGAACCGGATGCCATATACCGTTAGGTAGCCCCCCGTTACCTTTGAACCTGCCGGAACTGGTCGAACCCGGGAGGAGGGCAGGACTCATCAAGCCCGGCCGTCCGCTTCCCGGGCTCGACCGCATACGTGCAGACCGAGGGGTAGTACCGGGTGACATACTCCTTGAGCATCCGGAGAGCACAGTACTGCGGGGCGATGCTCTTTATCGACTCCTTCATCAGCCGGACCCACTTGTGCGGGACGTTGTTCATCGTCCTCGAGTAGTAGAGCGGTGCGATCTCGTTCTCGATCAGGTCGTAGAGCGTATTTGCATCCGCCCGGTTGTCCTCTGCGTGGCCCTCGAAACCCCAGCCGTTCCTGCCGTTGTAGCCCTCGACCCACCAGCCGTCGAGGATCGAGAGGTTCAGCACCCCGTTCATCCCCGCCTTCATGCCGCTCGTGCCGCTCGCCTCCATGAGCGGGACGGGGGTGTTCATCCAGACGTCGACGCCGTGGACCAGGTAGTGCGCAACCTGTTCGTCGTAATCCTCGACAAACGCGATCCGGCCCCCGAACCGCGGGTCCTGAGAATACTGATAGATCCTCTGCAGGATACGCTTGCCCTGATCATCGGCCGGGTGGGCCTTCCCGGCGAAGATGAACTGCACCGGCCTCCAGCGGTTGTTCACGATCCGGTCGAGCCGGTCGATGTCCTCGAAGATGAGGTCCGCCCGCTTGTAGCCCGCGAACCGGCGGGCGAACCCGATCGTCAGCGCCGAGGTATCCAGCATGAGCCCCTCGGCCGCGAGATTCGCGGGCTCATCCCGGTGTCCCGCCCATTTGATGCGTTTTCGCTCCCGGATCCGGGAAAAGAGTTTCATCTTCAGCCACTGGTGCTCGCGCCAGAGTTCATCGTCCGGAACCTCGTCGACCACCTCCCAGATGACCGGGTTGTCGTAGTCCTCCCGCCAGTTCGGGTAGACCGCATCCATGTACCGGTCTAAAAGCGTCTCGATCCGGTGGTTCAGCCACGTGGGCATGTGGACGCCGTTCGTGATGGCGTCAATCGGCACCTCCCCCGGCGGAAGGTCGGGCCAGAGGGGCTGCCACATCTCCCTGGCGATCTCGCCGTGCCTTTTTGAGACGCCGTTGTGAAAACGGCTCATCCGGAGCGCAAAGGCGGTCATGTTGAACCCGGCGCCCGGATTATGCGGGTCCTCCCCGAGCGCCATGAACTCGTCCCAGGAAAGACCGAGCGACGGGCAGTAACTGCGGAAGTACTTCGCTATCAGATCCCCGGGGAAGACGTCGTGGGCGGCGGCGACGGGGGTGTGGGTGGTGAAGACCGAAGTGCCCCGGACCTGTTCACGCGCCTCCTCAAACGGCATCCCGGCAACGAGGCGCTCCCGGAGCCGTTCCAGGAGAGCGAACGCCGAGTGCCCCTCGTTTAAGTGCATCGCCGCGTAATCGATACCGAGGGTGTGGAGGACCTTCCGGCCGCCGATACCGAGCACCACCTCCTGCCGGATACGGTATTCAAGTTCCTTTAAGTAAAGGCGGTGAGAGATGCTCCGGTTCTCGGGGAGGTTCTCATCGATATGGGTGTCGAGGAGGAAGAGGGGGACCGTTCCCACCTGCACCTTCCAGACGGCAACGTAGATGGGAGGCTCGATCAGGGGGACCTGCACCACAAGTTGCCGGCCGTCGTCGCCTGTCACCCGGAGAACCGGTGCGGCGTCGCGGTCCAGCACCTCGGCGACGTTCTTCTGCCACCCGTTCGCTTCCATGTGCTGGTGAAGGTAACCTTCGGCGTACATGAACCCGACGGCAACCATCGGCACGCCGAGATCGCTCGCTGCTTTGACGTGGTCGCCCGCGAGGACTCCGAGCCCGCCCGCGTAGAACGGGAGCGAGTGGTGCAGCCCGAACTCGCTTGAGAAATAGGCGATCGTCAGTGGTCTTTGCCCGGGGTATTGCTGTGCGAACCAGCTTGTCTTCGGTTCCATGTCCTGCCGGAACCGGTACATAATGACGTCGTAGCGGCGAAGAAACTCCGGGTTTGCCGCCGCCCGCTCGAAGTAGCGCGGCGGTGTATCCAGGAGCATCCTGACCGGGTTGTGGCGGCTCATCTTCCACTCCGCCCGGTTCAGCAGTTTGAAGAGGACGGTCGCCGAGGAGTGCCAGCTCCACCAGAGGTTGTACGCGAGGTCGACGAGTCCGAAGATCCGTTCCGGGACATGGGCAAATCGGTCGTAAGGTATTTCCGTCTTCATCCGCCCGGCATTGCCCGTCGCACCTGATAAGTGCTTCTGTCGGGGCGCCGGATCACCGCCGCTCTTCGCGCTCCATGATCTCCCGGATCTTCCTCTCTTCCCACCTTCTGCCGAAGATCCGGCCCTCAACATAGACGCCGAACCAGTGGAGCGCCACGCCAATCCCCCAGAAAAAAGTCACCCAGTGAACTACCCCCCACCCTTACGGATTAGAGTACGAGGTGTTCATAGAATCCCCGGATCTCCTCGACCCGTCTCCTCGCACGGACATACCGTTCCTGTTCGTCCATGGGCCCCGGTTGCGAACCCGGACTCTTATACCTACCTGTGCCGCCGATGGTTCGCATCGGCGGGGTGAATGAGCCCCCGAAGGAAGAACGGAGCGTGATGATACGATGATCCCTACAGATCCTTCCCGGCGGGGTCGGAGAAGAATAGAAAGACATTATACATGCCTGTTGCCGATCTTCCTTCACCAGAAAGACGGTGGAGCGTGAACCCGGGTGCGACGGATGATCGAGGCGGAGAGCCTCACGAAGAACTACGGCAGCGTCACCGCGGTGAACAGGGTATCCCTTTCCGTCGCGGAAGGGGAACTCTTCGGCCTGCTCGGGCCGAACGGCTCGGGCAAGACGACGATGATCCGGATGCTGACCGGGCAGGTCCGGCCGACCGCCGGGACGGCACGGGTGATGGGACTCGATGCGGCAGAAGACCCCATCGGGGTCCGGCGACTTGTCGGGATCATCCCCGAGCAGGAAACGCCGCCGAGTTTCCTCACCGCCGAAGAGTACCTCCATTTCGTCGCCGGCATCCGGAACCTCGACCGCGTCCGCGAGCGGTGCGACCGCTGGTTTGACCTGCTGGAGTTCCGGGACAAAAAGGACGTCCTCTGCAAAGACCTCTCGCGGGGCACCCGGCAGAAACTGATGTTCTCCCAGGCCTTCCTCCACGAGCCCCGGCTCGCCATCATCGATGAACCGCTCATCAACCTGGACCCCATCGTGCAGCGGACGGTCAAGGACTTCCTGCAGGAATACGTCCGGGACGGCGGGACCGTCTTCCTCTCCACCCACATCCTTGAGATCGCCGAGGAGATCTGCGACCGGATCGGGGTCATCCACAACGGGCGGCTCCTCTACGCCGGCTTCGTCGAAGACCTTGTCCGGTCCGGCCATAGCCTTGAGCCCTTCTTCCTTGACCTGGTGCGGGGCGATACCGGTGCCTGACCTCTTTTTTGCGATGATGAAGGAAGAGTGGCGGATGCACTCGACCGTCTTCGGGAGCCGCGGGTTTGCGCTCTTTCCGGCGGTGGTCGCCGCCTTTGCCTTCTTCGGGTCGCTCACTCTCCCGCTCTTCTCGGATGCGCTCCCGTACAGCGCGGTCGCCCTTCTTGCGCATCTCTTCTTTCTGCTCGCGGGGTTGATGGTGGGATCGTTCGGTCTTGCGGGGCGCGAGTTCATGAACCGCCGGTTCGGGCAGATAAGCCTCGTTGCCTACGCCTCCCGGAGCCTCCCCGTCTCGGAGCGGCGGATTTTTGCCGCGTTTCTTGCGAAGGACACCGTCTACTACATCCTGCTCTACGTCCTCCCCTTTGCGGCGGGGTTTGCCGCGGCAACGCCCTTCATCTCCCTCAACCCGGCCCTGGGCCTTCTCGCGCTCGTCTCTCTCATGCTCGCTTTTCTCCTCGGACTCGCCGCGGCCTGTTTCC
The DNA here is from genome assembly GCA_002508705.1 of Methanoculleus sp. UBA374. Classification (GTDB taxonomy): domain Archaea; phylum Halobacteriota; class Methanomicrobia; order Methanomicrobiales; family Methanoculleaceae; genus Methanoculleus; species Methanoculleus palmolei. The sequence goes on from DAYL01000001.1 coordinate 38,732, forward strand.
TCTCGACCCTCTATGCACACTCCGTCCGGCTCTTTGCCGGAGCGGTTGCGGTAATTGCAGCGGTTGCGGCACTCGCGCTCCGGACGGCGCACTCCGGCATCGCCGGTCTTCCCCCGTACGCCTTCTTCATCGACCCGGGCCCGGAACCGCTTGCGCTCGCCCTCCTCCTCATCCTGGTCCCGGCCGCCGTATCGGTGCTCTTTGTCACCGTCGATTACCCGGATCGGAAAAAGCGGTTCAGAAACAGCCTCGACCCCCTCATCGGGAGGCTCCGCGCCCTCGGGAGCGCACACTTCATCGCCAAGGACGCCCTCGACCTGCTGCGGAGCGAGGGCGGCGCCGGAAAGGTGATCTTCTCGTTCCTCCTCCCCCTCGCCCTCGTCTGGGTCTGTCTCCGGGTCCTGATCCGGTTCATCCCGGGCATCGACCCCCTCGTGGTCTTTGCGGTCCTTCTCGGGGTGCTCTCGGCCACCATCTATAACTGGCTGACCGAGTTCGACTCTTTCTCGTCCTACGCCTTCCTGCCGGTGAAGGTCTCGGAGGTGATCGACGGAAAACTGAAGAGTTACGCCCTTCTCGGCATCCTCCCGGTCGCGGTGCTCGTGCTTGCGGCGGCGACCGCCGGCGAAGCGGGGGCGTTCCTCCCGGCCTTCGTCGCGTTTATCTCGGTCTCGGCCTACACCCTCTCGGTGACGGTCTATCTCACCGGGCTTCACCCGAACGTCATGCTCTACCACGCCGGAGTCTTCCTCTGCTACCTGCTCGCGATAAGCCCGGCGCTCCTCCTCCTGATCTTTGCGTCGATCCTCGACCCGGCTTACGCGTTTTTGAGCCTCTTCCTCATCCCGCCGGCGGCGCTCCTCATCGCCCGCGGGCGGACGAGGTGGCAGGCGTGGGAGATGCCGGGATACTGACACATTCGCCCCGCGCACGGCGCGGCTTCAAGACCTGTGCGGGAGATACCGAAATATACACTACAGAGGCGGCACAACAAACACGCTGAACCCATTATCTTGCTTTTGGCGGGTATTTCTCAGGAAGATATGCAGAAAGTGATCAGCGACATAAGGATGGAAGAAGCAGCAATCAAAAAGATCCGAACTCTCCGGCTCATCCGGGGGCAGTTGCGATTGAACTCCGCGGAGACGGGAGCATGACCCCCGTTCGCATCTTCATCAGCAGCGTGCAGAAGGAGTTTGTCGACGAGCGGGCGGCCCTCCGTGACTACCTGCGAGGCGACGCACTGATGCGGCGATTCGTCGAGGTCTTCCTTTTCGAAGACGTCCCGGCCGCCGACCGCCGCATAGATGACCTGTATCTGGACGAAGTTCGACGCTGCGACCTCTATGTCGGGCTGTTCGGAAACGACTACGGCGTCGAGAACGCCGAGGGGCTCTCTCCGACCGAGCGGGAGTTTGACCTCGCCACTGCCGAAGGAAAGCACCGGCTCATCTACGTCAAGGGCTCGGACGACGAGGCCCGCCACCCGAAGATGTGTTCCCTCGTTAGAAGGGCGCAGGCGAGCCTGATCCGAAAGCGGTTCAACACCTCCGCCGAACTTGTCGCAGGACTGTATACGGCGCTGGTCGGATATCTGGAGGAGAAGCAGTTGATCCGCTCCGGTCCCTTCGACGCGGCTCCGTGCACGAAGGCGAAGATAGAGGATCTGGATCCGGAGCGTATAGCGCGGTTCATTCGTACGGCCAGAAAGACCCGACAGTTCCCCCTCGTCGATGGCGCTTCTCCCCAGGAACTGCTGGAGCATCTGAACCTGCTCGACGACGGGCAACTAACGAACGCGGCTGTCCTCCTCTTCGGCAAACAGCCGCAACGATTCCTGATCTCTTCCGAGCTCAAGTGCGCCCACTTCCACGGTACCGAGGTGGCCAAACCGATCCCATCCTATCAGGTCTACAAAGGCACGGTCTTCGATCTCGTGAACGCGGCGGTGGATTTCGTCCTCAGCAAGATCGCCCTCGCGGTGGGTACACGCGAGGCCGGCCCGCAGGCGCCGGTACAATACGAGATCCCGAAAGAGGCGGTGGCGGAAGCAATTGTAAACGCCGTCGCCCACCGCGATTACACCAGCAACGGCAGCGTGCAGGTGATGCTCTTTTCGGACCGCCTGGAGGTCTGGAACCCGGGCGAGCTCCCACCGTCCCTGACCCTCGAAAAACTCCGGCAGGCCCATGGGTCGGTACCGGGCAACCCGCTCCTCGCAGAGCCCATGTATCTCGCCGGATACATCGAGCGGATGGGTACGGGAACGCGGGACATGATCCGACACTGCATCGAGGCAGGTCTGCCGGAGCCGGATTTTGCCGGGAGCGTGCGGGTTCCAGACGATCATTCGCCGGGCTCCGGCTCCCGGGCGGGGGTCGCAGCCAGAGTCACAGCCGGAGTCACAGCCAGAGTCGCTAGAAACGAGAATCCTTCTCCTCCTGGAGGGCGACCCGAGGTCAAAAGCGGAGTTGTCCCGGGAACTCGGGCAGAAGAGGGTCTCAGGGCAGCTCAACAAGGTCGTCCGTCAGCTCCTGGCCGACCGTATGATCCGGTACACCATCCCCGAAAAACCGGGCAGCCGGAACCAGAAGTACCTTCTGACCGATAAAGGCCGGGTAGCGCTCCCGAAATCCGGTTCGAGAGAGGATACACCGTGAGCGCGGGAACGCCCGGGATACATGCGAAAGGGGCATTCTGCGGTCACGCGGCCATCCGCTTCTTCGCATATTCGTCCCAGTGGGCCTCAAGGAACCCCCGGATACCCCGGCCGGGTTTGTACGGCGGATAGATCCGGCGGTAAGCCTCCTCGGCGCCGGCAAGGCTCTCCGTCGGCAGGACGTCGGTGTAGGCCGCGAGGTAGAGGAGCCCGATCGCCGCCGACCGGGAGACCCCGAAGCCGCAATGGACCAGCACCTGGCGGCCCTCCGAGAGGCACCGGTCGATGAAGACGAGAGCGGCGTCTATCGCCTCCTTCGGAACGTCGGCGGGGTCCCTTGAGTCGATCAGGTTGAGCATCAGCCGGTTCCCCCGGCGGGCGACCAGGTGCTCGGGGTGGTCCGGCGGCACCGTGCCGAGGGGGGAGTAGGTGACCGCCAGGCAGTGGTAGGGGCTCCGGCAGGCGTGCACCACGCACCAGGACTCGTGGGCTTCCACCGCGACCTCATAGTCTTCCTGTGTTCCGATGTACAGGTTCGGATAGATCTCGATCATGCGCTTCGTCCTCCCGTCTCAAGCACGTAGGCCGCAGCACCGAGGAGCGGCGCCCGCCCGCCGAGTTCGGAGACGGCAATCCGGGGAAGGGGAAGGTAACGGTCGATGCGGGGCTCCATAAAGCGGATCACGGTATCTCCGTAGTAGCGGGCGAGCGGCCCGTCGATCACGATCACGTCGGGGTTGTAGGCGACGATGACGGCCGAGACGCCCCGCGCGTTCACCTCCCCGAGCGCCTCCATGAAGGCGAGGGCGACGGGGTCCCCCGCCCGGGCCGCCTCGAAGATCGCCCGGGTCGAACCGGCGTCAAAGGCGACCGGCCCGACGCCGGCCCGCTCCCGCCACGCCGCGAAGAACCGCGGAATGTTCTTTGCAGAGGCGTAGCCCTCCCAGTGGCCCCGGTAGCCGCACCCGCAGACGAGGTTGTAGCGGGTATCAACGGGGATGTGCCCGACTTCGCCGGCATTGCCGTCCGCTCCGAGGAGGAGACGGCCGTTCACCACCGCGCCACCGCCGATCCCGGTGGAGAGGGTGATATAGACGGCGTTGTCGGAGCCGCGGGCGGCGCCCGACCACCGTTCGCCGAGGACACCTGCCCGGGCGTCGTTGACCAGAGAGACCGGCAACCCGAACCGTTTCCCAAGGGGTTCGGTGACCTCCACGACCGGAAAGGCCATGTTCGGCGAGTTGACGACCCGCCCGCGGCCGAGGTCCAGGGGGCCGGCCGATGCGACGCCGATAGCCGTTGCCTCCCGCCCCCGCGGCGATGCAAGGAGAGCCTCCACCCGGGCGGCGATCGCGGCGGTGATCGCCGTCCCGGACGGCCCGAGAGTCGGCGTCGGGACGGCGGTATGGGCGAGTACGGTCGCATCGGAGGTCACCAGGGCGGCACGGAGGTTGGTCCCGCCGAGGTCAACGGCAATTACGGTCGTCATATCATGGTCTCTCCCGGAGTGAGTCTACTCCTCACGAAATTACGCAAACGAGCGGCATAAACCTACCCATATCCCGCGTCAAACGCCCTCTCCCACCGCCAGACAGGGATACTTCTCCCGGGGGTACCTGCCCTGGACCGATTCGCGGACGAACTGCTCCCTCGACGCGGCGGAAAGGAGACTTTCGTAGACATCCTTTGGAACGCCGACATAGCGGTAGGCGTTGGCGTTTCCGCAGACGATGAGGAGCGCCCTCGTTGTGGGGTCGTAGCCGACGGACTGTATCCCCACGGCTGAGTGTTGAGGCATACCGGAGGGTAGTGGCCGATGGTAGTGATAGCGGTTGCGGCCGCCGGGGGGCCCGCACCCGCCACCCCGGGGTACACTCCCACCCGTCAACCTCATAACGTTCGAACGCTATTCTCCATTTGAGGATACCTGCATGGCACGAAGAGATGTAACCACCAGAGAGGCAAAGGCGATGGGCGAGCAGATCGGGATCGCCTGGAAGGAATTCGACGTCGAACAGTTCCGGCGCGGCATGATCGTCGAACTCGAACACGGCCTCCGCGACCCGGCAACAAACGTCACCGACGACGACCTCCTCCTGACGGCAAAGATCGCGCTTGCCCACCTCAACGAGTTCCCGGACTACTACGACCGGCTTGAGAAGATGGAAGACGAGGCGGAGGCCTACTGGGCGAAGGAGAAGGCTTAAGGTTTGTGAGCGGCAATTCGGCGGCTATACGGGCTTTTCCTGCAACGGCGAGGGAGCGGACGCCCCGGGACGGGAGACCGGCTCCCGGACGATCCCCCAGAGGTCCACATCCTCATAAACACTCCATTTCCGGACATGCTCCCGGAAACAGCCTTCGTGAACCATCCCGCATTTCTCCATGACCCGGCCGGACGCCGGGTTCCGGGAGAAGTGCATGGCGTAGATCCGGTGCAGTCCGAGAACGCAAAACCCGTAATCGATCACCGCACGGACCGCCTCGGTAGCATACCCCCGGCTCCAGCAGGGTTGCGCGACCCAGAACCCGAGCTCGCCGCGGGCGTGATCAGCGTCGATCCGCAGGCGAACGCCGCCGATGAGGGTCCCCTTCCCGGCAAGCGTAACGGCGAAGGCTGCGGCGTCGCCGCGCTCGATGCCCCCGCAGATGGAGGTGATCCAGACCTCCGCGAGGCCGTCCGGGTAGGGGTAGGGGAGGAGGGTCGTTGCAGCAACAGCGTAGTCGCCGCACAGCCGTTGAACCGCGTGAGCGTCCGCGAGGGTAAACGACCGCAGGAGCAGACGGTCGGTGGCAAGGGTGGGTTGCGTTCCCATGAATACTCCCATGGCACCGACCGGTAATAATCCTGCCGCGACGCCGTCCGGCCCCTCTCCCGGGCGCCCGTACAAAAATCTTCCCGATTCTATCGGGAGTCTTCTTTCCCGGCATTATCGCGCGTTCGATGCAGACGGAGAGTTAGGCAATCTGGTTTTTGAGAAGGGTGTATATTATCGATTGTATTCGCCAACCAGCAACCTTTATTAATTTTTGGTCTGTATTCCATCATGCATGATAAAAGTCGCGATCAACGGATACGGCACCATCGGTAAACGGGTAGCCGATGCGGTCGCCGCACAGCCCGATATGGAGATCATAGGGGTCTCAAAGACAAGCGTCTCCGCCGAAGCATACATTGCAAAAGAGCGCGGGTACCCCCTCTACATCGCAGACCTCGGGAGAAAGCCGGCGTTCGAGAAGGCCGGGCTTGAGGTCGCCGGCGACGTGGAGACGATGCTCAAAGCCGCCGACATCATCGTGGACGCCACACCCGGTGGCGTCGGGGAGAAGAACAGGCCAGTCTACGAAAAACTCGGGAAGAAGGCGATCTTCCAGGGCGGCGAGGAGCACGAGGTCGCCGGATTCTCTTTCAACGCCCACGCGAACTACAAAGAGGCTATGGGCAGGCAGTTCGCCCGGGTCGTCTCGTGCAACACCACCGGGCTCGTCCGGCTCATCACCGCCATGGATCGGGCCTTCGGCGTCGAACGGGTCCGGGCGGTGATGATCCGGCGGGCGGCGGACCCCGACGACATCCAGCGGGGGCCGGTTGACGCCATCGTCCTCAACCCGGTCACCATCCCGAGCCACCACGGCCCCGATGTCCAGACCATCCTCCCGAGCGTAAACATCGTCACCCTCGCGATGATCGTCCCGACGACGTTGATGCACATGCACTCTGTCCAGATCGACCTGAAGCGCGAGACCACGCGGGAAGAGGCGCTGAAGGTCCTTGAAAACCACAGCCGCATCGGGATCGTCCGCAAGGCCACCGGCATCAAGAGCAACGCCCAGCTCCGGGAGTACACCCAGGACCTCGGCCGGCCGAGGACGGACCTCTGGGAGAACGGGGTCTTTGAGGAGTCGGTCGCGGTCCTCAACGGCAGGGAGTTCTACTGCTTCCAGGCCATCCACCAGGAGGCCGACGTCGTCCCCGAGAACGTCGACTGCATCCGCGCCATGATGGGGACCGTGAAGGACCCGGAAGAGTCCATCAGGACGACCAACAAAGCGCTCGGTCTCGTCGCCATCGGGTGAACGGAGGGCAGAGGGAGGAAGGCACGCACCCCCACCAAAACAATTTTTCCCGGGGGAGCGCGGCGCCCCTCACGCACCGGGCGGTTTGAGTCTCCCCCGGCCGATCCGGACCGATCCGGGAAGCGAGGGCATCATCCGGGATTCTCCGGCGCCGAGACTTTTCGGTCGAGATCCTCAAGGCACACCAGAACCTGATCCCCGGTGACGATGTTCTGGACATCACTCTAGGAGAGGTCCGGGTTTCCCATGAGATTGAGAGTTACTCTCTCAAATCCCGCTTTCGTTGGAAGTATACATGTATCCTCTCTACATTATGGTTTTCTTGTTGGCTTTTGTGATAGATCTCTATAAACGTAACAACGTTGCATGCAGGATCGATGGCATATATAACTCTTAGACCGCTCCGAGCGCCGCCTTTGAGACATCGGCATCGAAATTGCTTTACTTTATATACTGGATCATCTCCTGCTTCTTGCCCTAAGGGGATGCGATACGTTTCGGGTAATAGATGAGGATATTTCGCAACAAACGCCTTTTGAAAGACTTCCCAATCACTGTCAAGAGTCTTATATTTTTTCTTCAGTTTTTTAAAATCCCGCCAAAATTCCCCCAAAAAGCGATATTAGGGGGAGACAGGTTGTTCATATTCTCTCACTGAAGTTTGCGGGTCTCTGTAGAACACAAGTTCGTAGTCAATTTCTCCGTTAGGTTCGGTGGCCATCCACGGGAGATCGATGTGAGACAACGCGCTCACTTGCGCCGCCGTCATATTGGAATATTTTGCGAGGGTATTTTCTATATGCTGTAGCTCTTCGGCGCTTAATAAACTTATGTCAGGCTCCTCATTCGAAACATATCTTTTTTGATCGTAGCCGTGATATTTTGCCATAAATTGAGTTATTTTTCCTTCAGTCTCCAGTTCTGTTAAAATTGCGTCAAAATGACTTGGAGCGGGACCATGCTCAAGCCTGAAATAACGTTCGCCGGTTAACTTCCGCTCATATAACTCATAGAAGTCAAATTCGGCGAAATACAGGATCTTGTAGAGAACTGTTTTGCCGACATTGGGAGCGTGACATGAACGACTAATGGCATAATGTAAGACTTGTTTAAATTTTTTCATGGTTAAACGAATTTTTCATTGTGTATGCAGCCATAAACCTCCTCCCCAGGGTTCTCTCCTTTCAGAGATCCAAAGCCATGATCAAGTGCGCCTGCCCCTTGCACTTGTATTCCAGATATCCGCAATGTAACACCTTGCATCGGCTTGCATTGTATTACATCGTTATACTCTAATGTACCCTATATATAATACTTACATTATTATATCAATTTATACTAATATTACCGAACTAACCTTTCTCGTCGATCCCTGCACATAGAGCCGGGCGGGGGAGGCATCGAGATCAGTATCATCAAAGGAGATAAAAACGCCTCTCCGATCCCCATACCCGACAATGCAAGAACCAGGACGAGCGCCCGCCCCAGGAGAGAGGTAAGGAAGGATCCGCTGGAGGAACTAATGATCGATCGATGCATCCATCGTCTGCGCGCCACCCTTCAGGAGACGGGTGGCAAGACGCTTCTGCTCGCGCGCTTTCAGCTACAGGCTGGTCTCCTCCAGCCACAGAAGGGAGGCCGTCCAATGGAGGCCAACAGTTTTCGGAGCATGGTCCCCAGGAAACCGATGAACCCCCGCAGATCCGTGAAGGGGTCGCGGTCTTCCTGCAGGTATCGGAGCGAGAGCCCGCTATAATCGTACTCCTTGCGCTCCCCTCCGGGGAGGTCGTAGACGTACTCAAGATAACGCCGGACGGCCCTCTCGTACGCCTCCCTGGTCGAACGTTTCCGGTAGAGGGCGAGAAAATCTGATAGACCATCATCATGAAGGGCTGGGTGAGACGGATGTGAACTACCCCGCGCTCTCGGGCGCGGCTTCCTGCTTCATTCCTCCTCCATTGAGGCAGGTCCACAGGCTCAACGGCGCGTTCCGCGCCTGATATGAGGTTGCTTGGTTCTCGCAACACAGATAGAACAATATA
>DAYL01000027.1:0-2122 GCA_002508705.1 Methanoculleus sp. UBA374
CATCATATTGAAGTACCCCTGTACGATCGTCTGCGAGATGTCCTCGACATTGGCCCGGTTATCGGCAAGATACGTACAGACCTTCGCGATGATCCCCACTGCATCCTTTCCGACGACGGTAATGATTGTCTTGCTCATGCCCTTCTCCCGTCCCTGTATAGATCATGGTAGGATGTTGCGGCGGTTCAAGGTTTGCCGGGAGCGTCGTCGTGAGGTTGTTTACCGCAGATCCCCGAACCACCGTGAGAAAGAGACTCGCCGTCGAGCGGCCTTCCACTCCTCCGGAAAATCGTTGGGCGGGCGCGCCACCGCAACTGCAATACGCGGATCGTCTGCGGCAAACGCAACCACATGGCCGCTCCCAGGGTGCAACCTGTTCCGGGTCGATGCCGATCACCCGGCGTGGTGCGCCACCGCTCTCGCCGAAGTCCCGGTAGTCGGGTGCCGGCAACCCCGGTCGGGAAGCACCGGCCCCGGGCGGACAACGGAGGTAGCCGACACACGTGACGCTACTGGAATCGGAGTGTACCTCTTCTGATCAACTATACGGGCCTATCCTGCTGGTTCTGGTGCAACACCGCCCTGCAGGAGCGAGCCCGAAACGGTTATCGCGCGTTCTCGTCCGGCTGTAGCATACCGAATGTGTTGCCCTCGGTATCCTTGCAGTACATCAGCCATCCGATGCCAGGCACCGCCATTCTGGGGACGGCGATGCTCCCGCCGGCTTTGAGTACCCTGTCGGCGGACCCGTCCAGATCGGCAACGCCGATCGTACAGACGTATGCGTTCACGGGCTGCCCTTCGGCAGGTGCAGGGCCCTGGCGGAAGATGAGGCCGCCGTTGATACCGGGCTCGGTCTCAGGTCCGGTCGTCACCATCCAGTACCGATTTTCATCTTTCATCTCGACACCAGGCATGGTCCATTCTTCGATCTCCCAGCCGAACACGTCCCGGTAAAACTTCACCGCCCGCTTCGGGTCGCCTGCGTGTATCTCAAAGTGTATTACCTTGTTCATGCGATTCATCCTCCTTCTGTCAGGTGGCAGAAGAGTTTGTTTGTAACCCTGACTCACTCCGGGTGCGGATATATCTTTCCGGTGATACAGCATAGTGCCGTGCGCAGCACGGGTTTCCCGGGTCCTCCGGATAAGACAGATCTAACCCGGGAACTACGTCATAGCCTAACCGGCGGGGAGGGGCAGCAAAGCCGGAGGTATCTCCTGTTAGGAGCGGAGCGGGGGGTTCATCAGGCCGGCGTGTGTATATGCGGTATTCACGGCTACGTTCACTATCGTTGCACCGGCGCCGCGTGGAGCCGGGACGGGCCGCAGAGGATGATGCTGACCGCACTGACGCCCCGGCCGGACGAGTGTACCGGGAGATGGGAAGCCATGAAAAAGTACAACAGACAGGACCAGATATCGATGGCCGAGATCCGCGGGGCATCCCTTGGGCTCATGCTGTCGCCCGCGACGCGAAAGGGAATGAGGCGGCCTGTTTTGCTGCGCGTGCCGCAGGCCAGGCGGTGGCCCACGTCCCCCAGCGCGCCTTCGGGGCGGCTTACTATGCTCTTAAGGCCGTCGCGGCGGCCGACCCCGACGATGCCGGGGTTAATGTTGCCGGGGAGCGTGAGTGGCAGGCGAGGCGTCTTCCGGAGGAACTGAGGGAGAAGAACATGAGACCAAATAATCATCCAAAAAAGGGGTGACGGGATTTCTATCAAACTACAAACGGGTGAGGGTTTTTGAGATATTATTTTTGCTCATTATAGTGTAGAGGCAGTTTTGCCACGGTGAGAGCAGGGGAAAACGGTGTTGGAATGAGCCTTTCTTTTCATCGATAATGACCTTGGCGTACTGTAGTGATGTGTCTTTCTGCGTTGTGAGTTATGCGCCTGAAGAACAGGGGTATGTGAGTTGGCGGAGAAGGCGAAGGCAAAACATGACAATAAAACGCCACAGAATTTATCCGGGACGGTTACAGTGTCTGGCTTAAGTATAGTAATTGATAAGGTGTTAGTGAAGTCATCCTAAAAGTTTCCAGCGGCTGACGATTCCTATAGTTCAGAGTATTTTGTCGCCTCCCCGTGAAAAATTGAGTGATCTCTGGCGTCAAACCTCTG
>DAYL01000027.1:2371-33527 GCA_002508705.1 Methanoculleus sp. UBA374
GAGGTGTTTCGGGATCACCTCAGTCAGATAAGCCTTTCGAATGGTGTTCCCCTCTATAATAAACTCTCCAGAATGCTCATAGAGTTTCGTCTGTCTTCCCTTTGAGAAATCGGTGAATAGCAGGTCATGATACTTTGGTTGGATAGGAATAACGAATTTTTTTACCAAAGTTCCATCGTAAAAGCTTGGGTAGTATATCTGTGATATCGTGGCCGGCAAAAGAGCGGATACATCATGTCCGCGGGCGCAGAGGTGTTTCACGTAAATGTCTTCTATTTTGTTTTCACGCTGGAGACCGCCTGCTTTATAGAAACCATATTCTGAAATGAGATCGACGAGGCGATCCTCTTCAGATTGAGTGAAGTGAGTGAGATAGATCTCGGTGATGCTGTTTTTTAGTGCAATGTCTATCGAGACTTTCAAGAGCAATTCACCAATCTTATATCCCACATGTTCAACTTTCATCGTTGCAATTTTCAATCGCTTCTTTTTTGCGAAGGGTGGAATCGATGGAATAGGCTCATCCTCAATCTTATAAATGAGGATAGCCCCTATGCTTCCATCGGTTCGACTATATACGTAACATTCTCTCCCCTCCTGAGCCTTATCTATGAACCATTCATCGAATCCAGGGTAATCTACTCGCAACGAGTCGAAGATTGGATCCCGTGGATTCAGATTGTACATACTATCTTTGACAAGTGCAGGAGGTGTGGGAATGCTCTCTCTCGAGGGGAGGTACCTGTTGAAATCATAGAGTGCTTCAGAAATGAGGAACACGCGCTCTTCAATCCCTACTGTGTGTGCCTTCTTGTGGATTTCCCTATCTTCAGTGATGAAAAATTCAACTGCGTTTCTATATACAGCGTATAGGAGAGCATTATCGACAGCATCATGTGAATTTTTTGCAGGCCCGAGTTTCTCACAAAATAGTGAGGTTGTCCCAAAACATGCTACCGGGAGGGGGAGACCCAATCGCAGCTTCGCGGTGCTCGTGCACCCGGTGGAACGGCGGGTGCACCTCCCCGGATCCCTCCCCAAGTGACGATATGCTTTCTACCTGCGGAAAATAGCAGGAGCACCTCGAGGTGCTCCTCCCAATGGAAAGCCGTTTCACCATCCCTGCCCTGGATATAGTTCAGATTGTAGAAATTTTGAGTGTAAGTGCTCTGATCAGAGTGTACCGAAGGTTCAGAGATCTTTTTAGGACGACCTCATCGTAAAAACAACTCAATCGGTGCTGATCATGGCAAATGCTCCCTTCGCATCGTTCTCCCCATCTCCCGCCTTTACACCGGATCTTCGACTCACTTTCCGCTGGTCCCTGCGTATCTGCCGCCGCATGTACCATTCCACCGCCACGCTCAAAAGAATGAATAAATGTTACGACGTTTTTCCGATAATGAACCCGGATTTTCCGTGTTTAGAGGGGCAATCCAGGTGTTCTTCGTTTTACCCGGGACGGTGGAGATCTTGCTGATATATCCCAGGGTATGAGCAGGGCCGGGGTAAAATCGGGCGGTCGCGCTTTTTTCTAACAACCTTCATCTCTTCCGAAATCCCACTGATGTGTCACAGAGAAAACAAAACCCGGGGACAGAGGGGTCCGGGAGCACATTATGCATCACCACAAAAACATCGTCCTCATCGGCATGCCCGGTGCAGGGAAGAGCACCGTGGGAGTCGTCCTTGCAAAATCCCTCGGGATGCAGTTCATCGATACGGACATCCTGATACAGGAACGGACCGGGAGGATGCTCCAGGAGATCCTTGACGAGGGCGGGTCCGATGCGTTCAAGCGGATCGAAGAAGAGACGATCCTCTCCTTTCATTCCCCCCGTGCAGTGATCGCGACGGGCGGCAGCGTGGTGTACAGCGGGGATGCGATGGCACACCTCAAGTCGAGAGGGGTGGTTGTCTACCTGAAGATCTCGTACGAGGAGATGGAGGCGAGACTCAAGAACATCACGACCCGTGGGATCCTCCTCCTTCCGGGCCAGAGTCTCCGCGGGATGTACGACCAGCGCGTCCCGCTGTACGAGAGGTATGCCGATCTCACCGTCGCGTGTTCGGGTGAAGATTTTGAGTCCGTGGTCGGGAACGTGATCGAAGCGTTGTGATGAGTTCGGATGGGGCGGGCAGGGGGAGATCGATCCCTGTAAGTCGTTGTATCGCCGGGAAATCAACTATAAATCCCCTGAATTGACAGATCAGGGTATGAAACTGCGTGTAGTGCTTGAGCCAAGCGCGGACGGGCGGTATACCGTCTATGTACCGGGCCTTCCCGGCTGTATCAGCGAAGGCGACACGAAGGAAGAAGCATTGGAAAATATCAGGGAAGCGATCGATCTGTACCTCGAAACCGTTGAGGATGATCTCGTTTTTAACGAAAAAGCCGAGCAGATTGAGATTGCAGTATGAACAAAGTACCCGTCCTGAACGATGACAGAATCGTTGCGGCACTCCAAAGAGACGGATGGGTTGTGGTCCGCCAGCGGGGCAGGTCATATCCGCCTGTAAAAGCGCCTGCCGGATAAAAGACTGAAACTGACGATGTCCATGCCTAAACCGGTCAAACACTCAACCCTGTCGCGCATTCTGAAGCAGGCCGATATAACCGTCGAAGAACTAAACAATTTACTGTAATCATCGTGCTGTTGCCGACTGTTCAGCCCCTGTCCCAAACGTTTCATGTACTGCAAGCGTCATGACGGTTGCATGAATGTCATGGCAGGAGAAACGGGGAACTTGACACGTGATAGAGAAGAGAGAAAATACGAGCGTAAGCGGAAGAGATGTACGTTTACGCACTCAGAGCGGGCACACGAATTTCTGAAGAATCCGACCGTCAAGGCATCTCGATTCGTAGATTCGCTTATAATTAATGTTAAAATAAGATTCAACCTTGTTGTTGCGACCATTTCGCAAAAAACGAATGGGCTCGTCGAGATTCGAACTCGAGACCTCCGCCGTGTGAAGAAGACGTCATAACTAGCCCCGTTTCATATTTAGACGCAGGAAATCGGTTAGAAAAATTTTCAAGAACCTCGCGCGGGCAGGGGGCTGTGAATAATGGTGGGTTAACTGAAGCATCAGGTTTCAAGACTTTTAACGAGTTCTATGAGTCTCAGAGGGACGGGTTTGTAAAATGGTTGGAGAGCCGTGTTACCGCCGGGGACCTCTCGGATAGATCCATGAAGGACTACCTCTCGGCCGTCGACCGATACCTCGTAAAGGAAGCAGAGGACGACATCACCAAGCCTCTTGATTTCAGGGATATGGGCGGCGACAAACAGACGAGAGGCATCAAGAACTTCTTTAATTATCTCGAAGATATTGAAATTGAAAATCCGTTAGAGTATCCTCTTGAGAAGTGGAGGAAGAACGTTAAGATCCGGAAGTCCGGAGTGGTGGAGATTTACCCCTCGAATGAGGAGAGCATCGAGGCTTATAGTTCCTGCCCGCAAGAGTTCAAGACCTTCTTTAAGGCCCTTGTATATACCGGGAACAGGTTCTCACAATTATATGCTGCTCTGCAGAACTTCAATCCCGAGGAGGTAACGATCATCGGAGATGTGGCGCACATCCCCTCTGCTAGCCTCTCCCACGGGACAAAGAGATCGTATCGTCTCTTCTTCCCGGCTGCCTTCATCCCCGAACTCTCAAGGATCACTCTTCTGTCAGAGGATCTCACGAAGAAAGGGATCCTGCACGACCGGGTATCGGCAAAGACGATCAGGAAGTGGAGCCTTAACTTCTTCGTCGAGAACGAGGTTTCGGAATCGATAGCCGATTTCGTGCAGGGTCGCGCCCGGTGACGGTCGGGTCTGCGCATTACCTGAACAAGATCAAGCAGTCTGTAACTGCATATCAGAAAGAGTCGGCTTCTTCCCGATCTCACCGACTGCCGGGGAGACGATCCCCCTTCCGGAGGGTCCGGGTAGAAGTAAGGGATGGGAGAACCTGATCGCCGGGAAGAACAAGAAGCCGATGGATGAGAAAGAGTTAGATCGGCTGCTCCGGGCCAGAATGTCCCATGCTCAGATAATCGAGAAATTACCCGGTGCAAACAAGGCGAAGATAGCAGCATATGTCAAAGAGCACCCCGAACTGAAGAGAAAGTAACTCTCCCCTCTTTTCCGGGCAGGATGAATCCCCCTGCCTTCCGGGGATCGGCCACTATACGCAATCCTCGTGGACGTTTCCCGGCTGATTTCCGCAGAGATGAGTGAATGCTACCCGGAAATAGTGGCCCCTGCGCCCCCTACCAAAAGTATATCCCTTTGGATGGCAGACACCATGTGTATGCAGACAATAGAAGTATCCGATACGATTTATCAAGAAATCATCTCGCGTAGAAAGGGGAGGGAATCAATAAGCAAGATCCTTGAGCGTGAGTTGAAACCCGTCAAAAAATGTGCGGCAGCTGATGAGTTGGAGAGGTTAAGAAGACAGCCGGGATCCGATATATCGGTTGTTGAAAAAAGACTGGCTTCTAAAAAATTAGCACTTAACAGGATTTAATCCAATTGTGATACTTTTTTTCAGTCATAATCTTTAGAACTGCTGCATACCTGTTCGGCCCGGTCCCTTCAATAACATAAATCACAACGTGGTCATGCGGAACATGCAAGCGCCAGAATCCCCTACAATTTCCTTTCAACTCGTGTTTATTGCAGGAATTTATATTCACTAACAGATATTCCCCAAGACATTTTTTGATTTTATCAATAATACTCTCCTCAATGGAGAGGTTCTTTTCAAGATACCTCTCCACGTCTCGTTTTATCTCAATTTTTGCCATAGTATCTTCTCTAGAATATCTTTACTCCCCTGATTCCATAGAACTCCATCGGTTTTGCGTTCGGGAAAACGCCCTTGTTATCCCACGCTGATGCACGATTAGACATAAGCCAGGAAAGCGGGAAGCCCAACCCGCAGTGAAAACGCCGGGAGAGCATTGTTTCAGGATCTGCAAGTTCCGTTGCAGTAATACCATATTCATCACAGTTTTTAGGCGAGATGATCATGTGATGTGGGCTTGTTTCTAGGGGTTCAAGTTCCGGGTATGCCGCGTGCTCGATGTACAGGTCCGCAGAGACATTCACCACGTCTGGCTTCAACAAGTCGGTGGCCTGCTGCCACCGACCAATACCGGCCGTCGGGGCCCACTCATCCGTATTGTTGAGGTGTGATAATCCCTAATCCGTCCCGATTAACACCGAAATCGGCCGAGTTTTCCAGATCGAATTCAACCCCGTTGATCTTCAGTTTCCCGGTCCACAACGGCGGATAACTGGCTGTCTCGGTGGTATTCCCGCCGAAGAACCCCAGTAACGGGTATGCAAATCCCACCGGGTAGGCATAGCAGAGATGATCTGGAGGATTACAGGGGATTCCGTTAACCGTGGACCCGATGCAATTCGGGTAGAGCATCAAAAAATCCCCGATCCATCCGCATCCTTTCTCTACGTCTCTGGCACAACAGGCCCGACAGACCATCCCCGTTCCGTCGCCTCGCCAGGGGAAATATCGCTTAATTTTGTCTGCTATGGGTTCATCCGGTCGACGTACGCGTACCTGTTGAGACTCGGGGGGACAGTATCAAACCCGGCGAACGGGTCCTTCGAAATAAACCGTCCGGTTTCCGGATCATAATACCGTGCCCGGAGGTAGAGCAACCCGGTCTCAGCATCCATCTGTTCCCCGGTGAACAGGAAATTGTTATCCACCTGACCGGTTATCAGATCCGGCTCGCCAAAGGCATCGTACGAATACGTGGTAACGGTGGTTCCGCTACCGTCGCTCAGACCGCGTACGCTTCCCAGTCCGTCGTAGTGGTAATAGATCTGTCCTCCGAGAGGATCTGTCGTGGAGATACGCTGCAGGCCATACAGGGAGCGAGCGGTACCCTGTCCATCCGTTTCGGTGAGAACCTGCGGCAGGCCATTATTGACATCCCATACGTACTGGGTACCCTCCGTGGTAGTACCGCTGGTGACGGATTTGCTGAGACGGTTGCCGTCGCCGTCATATGCAAATTCAACTGAGGTACCTCCCGGCAATGATACGCCGGCCAGTCTGCCGGCAGCATCGTACCCGTACGACGTTGTCCCGTCGGGTCCATTCATGCCAATCCGGTTGCCGTTGTTGTCGTAGATGTAGGTGGTCCCGCCTGCGCTCAGCAACCGGTCGCCGGCATCGTAACTGTAGGCAATTGTCGAGCTCGTGTTCCCGGCATTCGTGGCCATACTCAGGCGATTTCCCATGGGATCGTACGTGTAGGTCACCGTGGCACTAGCGGGGTACGTCACCGTGTGCAGGCGGTTAAGGAGATCGTACCCGTATGTGGTAGTCAGGGAGGAACTGTTCAACCCGGTTTCCGTGACCTGCAGGCGATTCCCGACGGCATCCAGCGTATACGCGTACCCGGAGACGACACCATCTCCACCCATAGTGACCAGGTTGATCAACCTGTTAGCGTCATCATACGTGTATCCCGTCTCTCTCCCGTTGGGATACGTCATGTTCACCAGGTTACTGTTCGCATCGTAACCATAGCGGGTCACGTCGGTCCAGTCGGTCACGCCACTCAGCCGGTTAACGCTGTCATAGGCGTACGAGACCGTCCCGCCATCATACGTCATCTGGATCCGGTTGCCGACAGGGTCATAGCTGTATCCCACAAGCTGACCGCCGGAACGGGTAACGCCTGTCAGCCGGTTGAGCCTGTCATATGCGTAACTCGTCGTCCCGGAACCGTCGGTCATCGCCAGCCGATTACCGACAGCGTCATAGGTATAACTCACCGTGGTCAGGTCGTGGTACGATATTCCGGTGAGCCGGTTCAACGAATCATACGTGAGACTGGTCGTGTCCCCGTTATTGTCCGTGGAACTGATCGTATTGCCGGCTGCATCGTAGCTGTAACTCGCGATATGTCCAAGGGGATCGGTAACGGTGGCCAGGCGGTTCACGGGATCATACACGTACTGCGTGGTGTGGCCGTTCGCGTCGGTCATGGAAACGAGGTTATCCACCGTGTCATAGGCGTAACTCACCGCCCCGCCCAGGGGATCGGTGACTCCCGTGAGCTGGTTGAGGGGATCATAGGTGTAATTTGTCGTGCTCCCCATGGCATCGGTAGAGCTGATCCGGTTCCCGACACCGTCATAGCTGTTGGTCGTGCTATGGCCTAATGGATCGGTAATACTGAGGAGCCGATCGAGTGCATCGTAACTGAATGAACTGGTCTTGCCCCTGGCATCGGTTGCACCAACCTGGCGGCCGGCAAGATCATAGGAGAATGTTGCTGTATTACCAGCGGCATCGGTGATGTCGATCGGATTGCCATAGGTGTCATAGGTATGGGTGGTACCATGCCCGTTGGCATTCTGGGTATGTGTCACCTGCCCGTACTGGTCATACGTAAACGTTGTAACATATCCCAGCGCATTGGTGACCTGGACGGGATTGCTGTTTGCGTCGTAGTCGAATGTTGCCTGGCGTCCCAGTGCATCCGTGCTGCTCAGGAGGTTATTCTTTGAATCGTAGGTCTGGGTGGAGCTGTGACCCGATGCATCGGTAACCTGGATGATGTTCCCGTTCGCATCATAGGAGCATAGAGTGGTATGGCCGTTCGCATCGGTTGCGCTGATCCTGTTTCCGTTCCCGTCATACGTGTACGAGATGGAATGGCCCAGTGCATCCGTCTCGTTGATCTCCCAGAAGCGGTCGTTATGGGTGTACTGGGTACTCCTGCCTAACGGGTCGGTTTCGGTCGTTATCCGGTTGTTTGTATCGTAACTGAAATTGGTTACCGCGCCAAGGGCATTGCTCTGGCTGATAACGCGCCCGTCTCCATCATACGTATTGGTCACGGACTGGATTCCCCTGGAATTTGTTATTGAGGTCAGCCAGTGGTTCTCATCGTACGTATAGTCGAATTCTCCGCCAATAGGATCGGTGTATTGAACCAGGTTACCTTCTGCATCATAGGTATAGCTCAGGATCCTGCCTGTGGGGTCGGTGACTGAAACGATTCGTCCTGCTGCATCATAGGCGAAGGTCAGTTCCCTCCCGGAGGGATCCGTCGCCTGAGTAAGATTATTGCCGGTATAGGTCAGGTTTATTGTATTGCCGTTGGTATCCGCGATAGTAATCAGTTGACCTGTCGGGGTAAAGAGATACGTTATGTGATCTTTCCTTTCAAGCATGTAGGAACCATCTGCATTCCTGGTCAATATATCGAAGATTCCCGGGGGTGGAAAATAGGTGCCGTTGGAACGAACACTATATCGATCCGTGCGACCGTCTTCCCTGATCACCAGTACATCTTCACTGCCGTTGATTCCTGCCAGTCTCACGTTGTAATTAAATGTCCAGCCGGAACCGAAAGACCCGTTCATGGGATTAAGAGAATTGTAAGACGGGTAATTGCCAGGGGCAGTCCGCGCCCCGGAATAAAGAGATCCTGATACTGGTAAACGTAATTCCCGGTTGCGAGATTTACTGGGTCAAAGGAAAAAGGGACATATGGGTTGGATCCTGGAGTGCCTAAAGTGCTCATAAGATGCAGGGAATAGGTGAGATTCCCTAATATTGGTAATATTGGCAATATTGGCCCAGGAGTAGGAGTCGGCTGCACCGGATCCCGCATCTTATCAAGCCAAGCCCACCAAGTAGCATTACCAATAATAAAATCTCGATGCATACTTTCGACAGGCACAGGGAGCCCCCAATAATCATCGTAGAATACCGTCTGATAGAAACGATAAATCCCAGGAGGATCGTCGCCATGGATATAATCTCCCCAGCCATAATACGAACCGCCCCCAACGGAATTCGATACGATGGTATCACCCCAAGAATCATGATCATTAGAATCAACAACTCCTCCAGGACCATACGACAGGAAAAAATCCAGCCAGGCCAGAGCCTCGACGGAATGAGCAGCAAGAGTCCCAGGATCTACCCCATAAAAATCAACCAACATAGACGTGAACGCATCGTACGGATATGACCCAGAGGCAGACGTGTTGGACCACAAAACCCAAGAACGATAAACAGACTGCTGATCCAAAGCCGGATACCCCCCCTCGTCATACGTCGGAAATGCTGGACTCCAGACAGGTTCCCCATCAATAGAACAATTGGTCTCAATAGCAACAGAACCGAGAGGAGGAACAACATACGCCCGGAAATGCCACGAAACATCCGCAGTAGCCGGAACCACCAACAAACATGAGATCAGTAATATAATAACAACCGAATATCGAACATTCATAGAACCACCTCAAAACGATGATAAATACGCCTACAATGAGCATAGGAGGCATCGCTTTCAACATCAAAAACAGGCTTCATACCATCAACCGTTTCCACAGACCTAACAAGTTTTTGACCGCAAATAGGACAAACAAGCACGGAATCAATAACTTTCCTAATAACCGGAGATCCCGAATCAGTACGCTTAATTTTTAGACGACGCGACGAGCACAGACCGAAGCGACGATACAAATGTTTAGCCTTAACAGGCCCAAACTCCAAAGCAGCATGAGACAACAAATAAGCCACAGTGCGAGTCACTTCATCCAAAATCCGGCCATCAGTCCCAATTCGTATCTCCAGAGACCGATCCTTATGATTACGATATACCCACCCCCCCGACTCACAGTGAAAGTATCGTCTTACGGAGGAGGGGCCGGGAGGGGGTGTCCCCCTCCCGGTAAAGATATGTTGGGATGTGCTCATTATGTAATTCCTCCAATTTTTTGCTGTTCGGGCACGCGAATCCGAACGGGGCTGCCTATACTGGCATTATGGTGCGTGATAACCGTCTGGGGGCTGATAGTCGCCTCCGGTGTGTGGTGCCGTGGGTGCCCAAATAACAATTTTTTTTGTTATATATAAAATTAATTTAATTTTACGATCCGTGAAGCTGTCGCCTCACGACCAGTGGCGTAAAAATGTCGCTCCGCGACATGACTATCGCTCATCCGGAACGGATGGCCCAGCCTCCCTTTACAGCGAGATCATCCCATAATTAGCTGGACCCTCATGGTGCATGCCGGGTGATCAGGCTGAAGAATGAGGACTCAGAACATTCATACCCGGGAGAATCATCTTGAACGCCTCAATCCAGCGGGAGTAACCGTTCAACGGGCATTGCCCATCTTGCGGAGTTCCGGATCAAATCAAAACGGCCGGTACGAGAACTCGCAGCCCAGGAACATCACTCCGGACGCCGGGGTGACGGCGTCCTCCGTTTCAAAATCAACGCATTACCGAGTATCACTCTGAGTTCAAAGAGGTACGGAGTGTACCATGGTTGATTTCCTTTTAACAGAATTGACGCCCTCCTCTTCATATGAGAGAAAGGTGCGCTCTGTTGAAACGCTTCTGACAACCCCCTAGATATTGCTCGGCTGTCGATGAAGGTAAGTGGTATGGCCCCCAATAAGAGGTTTTCAACAGAGCCGAAATACACCTTCAAATACGCGCACGTCACCTAGAGGGGAAAGCGCACCGTTGCCGGGATGCTCAGGCTTGGGGTGTCGCGTCGGCAGGTCGTCGAAAAAATTCTGCGTTGTACGGCATTCCGAAAGAGCGTGTGGAAGGAGCAGTGGCCGCGGTCCCGGCCTGACTACTTCGCCCCCGCCCAAAACTATATCTTTCCAGATACAGACATCATCCTGTATGCCGACGAAGACGGTAGTTGAGCGGAAGAAGGCAGCAACCCCGAAGACTAAAAGGTCTCTTACCCCGGCTGAGCGGGCTGAACGGAAGGCAGGCCTCGCTAGGTTAGAGGCAGATATGGAAGAGGCCAGAAAGAGCGGATTCTCTCCTCTAGCCGAAGTGGAAAAGAGATTAGGGTTATAAATCGATACGACCATACAACTGGTGCGCCTCTTCAAAGGTCGTAATCAGGTGAACTTCAACAACTGTTTTTTCCTTCGTTTTCTCTACCACGTAGAAGACAGTATATGCCCTCTGAACATGTAATCGATGGGTCCTTTTCGTACCTTTGATTTTCTTCATGTTGCATGAGGTGTTCCGGTCGAGGAGATGTTCCCCCAGGCAGAACTTAATTGTCATGATGATTAATGCCTTATACGCCTCATTCTTACCCTTAAGCCCCTCTAGATACTTCTCTGCCTTTCCCGCCACCAGGATCTCGTATTTCGTCATGCGCCCCCCTCAGACCTCGACGCCTCGCGCACGCAGTGCAGCAATCACGCCCTGTTCTGCCGATTCTGACATGGGGATACGCTCTTCCCTCGCGAGGAGGTAGACATTCTCACGGATGTAGATGGAAGTCTGCTGAAAGACCTCTCCCTTTGCATTGATTCGCTTCATAGTCAGTACATGGCGAGTGTTGCCACTTAAGGAGGGGGTTCCCCCACCGGCCAGGGAACCCGCCCTTTATCATGGTCTAAGCAGAGTCTTTGGTATACCGAAAGTGCAGCTACATGCAGCTGCATGTAGCTACAGGAGAAAAGAAACATGGAAAAAGGAGAAAGGCAAAAACCAAGCAAAATTCACAGGATTAGAAAATTGTTGAGGATTACGATCGACCCTGAGAACTACGAGTATCTGAAAGAAAGCAGCATAAATGCATCCCGATTGCTTGACAAAGCGATATTTGAACTCCGAAAGATAACGTCCCACAATCTGGTCTTAATTTCGCAAAACAAGGAAGAATTATGGGCTCGCTGCGATTCGAACGCAGGACCTCCGCCGTGTGAAGGCGACGTCATAACCAGCTAGACCACGAGCCCCATGCATCGACCGGGAATTGAACCCGGGCTATTGGCTTGGAAGGCCAAAGTCATACCACTAGACCATCGATGCAATGCACGATCCGCCTACATATGTTGACCGTGCAGAATATTAAAAATATTGGGTCGGAGAGAACCCGGGCCCGGGTTCAGTACCCCCGCTGCTGTGCCTGCAGTTCCTCGAGGGCAGCCACACGCTTCTCAAGCGGCGGGTGTGTGGAGAAGAGTTCCATCAGGGTATTTCCCGAGAGCGCCGGGATGATGAAGAAGGCGTTTGCGCCCTCCACTTCCTGCTTCTTCTCTGCGGGGATGTAATCCATCCGCCCACTGATCTTCGTGAGCGCCGATATCAGTGCGCCGGGGTTGCCCGTCAGGACGGCGCTGCCCCGGTCCGCGGCAAACTCCCGGTAGCGGGAGAGAGCACGGGTGAGCAGGGTGCTCACCAGCCAGACGATGATCGAGACGACGTAGATCAGGATCAGCGCCCCCATGTTGTTGTTATCACGGTTATTGAAGAGCCCGATGAAGAGCCAGTTGCGCATGATCAGGAAGGCCAGCATCGAGATGAAACTCGCCATCGTCATGGTCAGCATATCCCGGTTCTTCACGTGCGACATCTCGTGGGCGAGCACCGCCTCCAGTTCTTCGGGCTTAAGCGCCCGCATAATGGAGTCGGTGACCGCCACGACGGCGTGACTCGGGCTTCTCCCGGTCGCAAACGCGTTCGGTACCGGGGAGGGCGTGATCCCGACCTGCGGCTTGGGAACACCTGCAGCGGCGGCGAGACGCTCAATCATCCGGTGCAGCTCCGGGTACTCGTCCTCTCCCACAATCCGGGTGCCGGTGCTCCAGAGCACCAGTTTATCGGAGAAGAAATACTGGAGGAACGCCATTCCGGCGGCTACCAGCAGGAGGAATTCAAAGGGGAACCCCAGGGCAGCAAGGACGCCCAGGAAGATCAGGTAGACTATGAGGAGCAGGAACGACGTCAGAAGCATCCTCATCGTGAGACCGAAGTCGCGCGTCCACTTCATGGCAGAGATCTGTTTGACCGGAGAGGTCTTAAGGTATACGGCGATTTCCCATGGTGTTCCCGCCCGGACCAGACCTGGGTGCATCCCGCGCCGGAAGCAAGTCTCCTTATGCCCCTAGAGCGATAGATAAGAACCGAATGACATTGAACGAAGTGACGATCAGCAGAGCCATTCTCGAAGAGCAGCACCGCGCGCTCGTCGACTATCTCGAAACGGACGTCGCCGTCATCGGCGGGGGCCCCTCGGGGCTCGCCTGCGCCGCGCTCCTCGGCGAGAGAGGGGTCTCGTGTGCGCTCATCGAGAAGAAACTCAGTATCGGCGGCGGCATGTGGGGCGGCGGCATGATGTTCCCCCGGATCGTCGTCCAGGAAGAGGCACGCCGGCTCCTCGACCGGTTCGGGGTCACTTACCGGGAGTTCGAGCCTGGTTATTACGTCGCAAAATCGGTCGAAACGGTTGCCAAACTCATCGCGGCAGCCTGCGACGCCGGCGTCGAATTCTTCAACCTCACCACCGTCGAAGACGTCATGGTCCGTGGCGACGGCAGGGTCGGCGGCCTCGTCGTCAACTGGACGCCGGTCGGCATGGCCGGACTCCACGTCGACCCGCTCACCGTTGCCTGCACCTGCACCGTCGACGCGACCGGCCACGATGCCATGATTGCCCGGATGATCGAACGCAAAGGCGGCAATCTTCAGGTGAAGGGCGAGAGTTTCATGTGGGCCGAGCGCGCCGAGTCCCGGGTCATTGAACACACAAAAGAAATCTTCCCCGGTCTCTTCGTCACCGGGATGGCGGCAAACGCCGTTGCCGGCGAATGTCGCATGGGCCCGATCTTCGGGGGGATGCTGCTCTCCGGGGAGCGGGCTGCACACCTCGTCGCAGAGAAACTGGGGAGGTAACACTTCAGAACCATTTTTACTGTTCCGGCGGTTACCAATAGGTATGGAAGAGATCGATCCGGAGTCCCTGGCGGAGATTGCGTACGGGATCTTTGAGATCTACTTCAACCGCGAACTCCACGCCAGGGGCCCGTACCTCTTCGAACTCGTCGAACAGGAGATAGATTTCGAATCCGACGTCCGTGAAATTTTCGGGCGATTCAGGGACGATTATCCGGTGCTTGCCGAAGCGCTTCTTCTGCGGTTCGGCGGGATCGAGGCAATATATGCGCCGATCCGGGCCGGAGAGGGCGTTATCCCCTCAAAGACAACCCGTATGTACTGGATCGTCCAGGATGCTCCCGGTCCTCTCGCAAGAGGCCTCGACGACGACCAGGTGGGCAAATGGCTTATCTTCATCCCTGCAGGCAAGGCGGACGAGGCGTGGAGGAAGGTCCGGGACGGGACGGTGAATGGGCTGCTCGGGATATCGGCGAAAGTCAGCACCGCCAAGCCCAACCCCGACTCGCGCGACGAGCGGTCGGTCATCTATGTCTACACACGGGACTGGGCGGACGAGGCGGATGTGATGCGGGTCCGTGAGCGGCTCCGGGACCTCGGGTTCCTGGAGCGGATCGGCTACAAGCGCAACATCGAGACCTACAGGGGCGAGTACAGCGAAGAGGGTAAAAAAGTCACATATTACAGCGCCTGAAAGGTGAACCGGTCCTCCCTTCCTCCCTAACGCATTAAAAAAAGAGTATCCCGGTCCCGCCGCGTCCGGGGAGTACGGCGCACAACCACTATAGCGGCGTTACGCCTTCCGTTCCTTGGACTTGGGTCGGAGTTCTTCAGAGCCGCACTTGCGGCAGCGGGTGGCGCGGATTGCGTTCCGGGCGTTGCATTTCATACAGACCTTTACGTTGAGCAGACGCGCTTCAGCTTCGGGAAATCTTGCCATGTTGAAAACACCACTTGTCAGATGGGTACTATTCGTTCTTGGTCCTATTAACAGTTCTGTCGTCAGGAGTGTCGTCTCCGCGCTCCCGCTCGACCCATACCCGGAACGCCTCGAGCGCCCGCGCCCGGTGAGAGAGCCGGCTCTTCTCGGCAAGCGGCATCTCGGCAAGCGTCCGCCCGCCGTAAGCGAAGATCGGGTCGTAGCCGAACCCCCCCTCTCCCCGGGGAGCAACGATCGTCCCGGGGAGAATACCCCGGAATATTCGGATGCCGTCCTCCCGGGCAAACGCAATTGCCGTCTCGAAGCGGGCGTTCCGGTTCTCCACACCGTCCATGAGGTTCAGGACCCCCGCATTCCCGATGGTGTCCTGCACGTAGGCGGCGCATGGACCCGGGAACCCCTCGAGTGCGTCGATGAAAAGGCCGGTATCATCGACGATCAACGGACGAGCGAGCGTGCGATAGGCAAATTCCGCCTTGCCTCGAGCGATCTCCCCGACATCGGCATGGCGGATCTCCGGACATTCCAGCGCGACGTGCTCGACCTCCAGCAGCCCCCCGAAGTAGGCGGCCACCTCCCGCGCCTTGTTGGCGTTGCTTGTCACCACCGCGAGCCTCACAGGTACCGCCCCCGCAACTCAACTTCGTGCTCGCGGGGGAGGACCTCGCCCGCCCCCGAGAATGTCCCTGCATACCCCTCGACGAAAGCCCGCTTCAACTCCCCGGCGTTCTCCGTGGTGCTCTCGAGCGTCTGAAAGAAGACGCGGAGATCGACCCCTCGGTCCTCGACCTCCGAGGACGTAGATGCAAGCCCGAAGTCAATCAGGACGCACCGGCCGTCGCGGACGATCATGTTGCTCGTCGTCAGGTCGCCATGGACGATCCCCGCCTCGTGCAGCCTCCCGACCGTCTCGCCCGCGAGGCGGATCGTCTCCGGCGTCGTGACGTACTTCAGTACATCGCCCCGAACCCGTTCCATGACAATCGTATCCTTTGTGATATCCCGGATCACCGGAGTGGGGACACCCGCGCGCCGGGCATGCGCGATCAGGCGGGCCTCGGCCCGGGTTCGCTCCATGATCAACCGCCGGTCGAGCGCCGGGTTCCGGTAGCGTTTGCTCGTCCGGCGCTTGACTACCTCCTCATTCCGGACTTCCACGACCGCTTCGGCGCCCCTGGCGACGCCTCCTTCATGCGGCCCGACGGCGAAGACCTCGCCGGGCTCTTCCTCGCGCCAGGTGACCTCCACCTCGTCCGCCCGATAGCCAGGCCGGATCTGCGAATCCCGGAGGGGAAGCGTCGCACCGTGCTCCAGCATGACCTTCCCCGTGTAGGCGATCATCGCACCGTTGTCCCCGAGGAACGTCCGCTCCGGGACGGCGAACGTCGCGCCCCGCTCTTCGCACATGATCCGCAGCATCTCTTGCAGCCGCGCGTTTGCACCGACACCGCCGACGAGCAGAACCTCGTCCTTGCCGGCATGCGCGAGCGCCCGCTCCGTCACCTCGACACACATGGCGAACGCAGTCTCCTGCAGGCTGAAGCAGACATCCTCGAGCGGTGCCGTGCTCTCCTGGGCGGCACTGACGAGCCCGGAGAAGGCAAGGTCCATCCCCTTCACCGTATACGGGAGCTCGATGTAACTGCCCTGCCGCGCAAAACGCTCGATGATCGGGCCGCCCGGGTGCTGGAGGTCATGGCTCCGCGCGAACTTATCGAGGGCGTTCCCGAGCCCGATATCCAGCGTCTCCCCGAATATCCGGTACCGCCCGTTCAGGTAGCCGAGCACCTGGGTGTTCGCGCCGCTTGCATAGAGGACGATGGGGTCGCGAAATCCGGTTGCCCATCTCCCGATCTCAACGTGCGCCACACAGTGGTTGACGCCGACGAGAGGCACGCCGAGGGCTATCGAAAGGGCACGGGCGGCGGTCGCCACCGTTCGGAGAGAGGGACCGAGGCCGGGGCCCTGGGAGAAAGCGACCGCCCGGACCCGCTCCGGTTCCGTGAGCACCCGGGAGACGACCTCCTTCATCATCGAGGCATGGTGCTGCGCGGCCTCCCGGGGGTGGATTCCCCCTTTCGGCGGGACGTAGGGCGATGAGTGGAGGGCAATCAGATCGTCCCCGAAGAGGGCGGCGCTGAGGTTCCACGCCGTCCCCTCAAGCCCCAGCACCAGCCCGTCACAAGACTTTGAATCTGGCATAAAACAGGTGTTGCTCCGTTACGAAAAGATTGATCGCGGCCGAAATCTGCAGACGGAAGAGCAGGTGAAGTGCGGCCGCAAACGTTATTCAGGTATCGGGAAGGTAGGAACCTACTTCCGGAACTCAGTATAGCCGCACTTGCCGCAGGCAACCCGGTCCTTGTGCTCGGCCATCAGGACGCCGGGGCCGCACCGGGGGCAGTGCCGTTTCTGCAGGACTACCGTGTCGCCCTTGACTTCGTAGTACTCGTATCTCTTGACCTTGGTCGATTCCTGTTTCTTGGCCGCCATTTGCGTTTACGCCTCCTCGCTCTCAGGTTTGGGCTCGCCGCGCTTGAGGAGATACGCCCGCTCGGTCGAGTTCTTGCTCTCCTCGTCGTCGTAGATCCGGGCACGACCGCATAGTTCCATTACTCCGTACCGGGTCCTCTCCAGGTCCAGTACGAGAAGGTTCTCATCCGTATTCAGCATCGCGGCGAGTTTCTCCCGGATACTCTTCCGCGAGGGTGTCGAACCGTCAAAGGTGAGGGTAAACGACAACTCCCTCCGGTTCAACAGCTCATTCTTCTGGTCACGGGTAATTTCGAAGTCCATCAATATCCCTAAACTATTGTTGGCGGATTTATTTATACTCTGGGATGGTGCGCCGGTGTGGATTTTGCCGGGCGCCTCACTCGCGTACGAAAACGTTCAGCATGGACCCGGCTTCCTGTTTTGCCAGCGCATCGACGAGCCGGAGGACGACCCCCTCGCCCGGCTGACCGTAGAGGACGGCCGTCCCGATCGGCGCGGCGAGGACAAGCGGGATGACCGCAAGGTCTTCCTCGCCGTCGACGAAGATCACCCCGGGTGGATTCTGGACCGCCGTATCGATCGCGTCGACAAGTTCGTCGGTGATTGTTCCGGGGGGGTTCTTCGCCGCCAGCCTCCTCGCCCGGAGCAGGGGTGAACGGTTGCAGGGCGAGCGCATCGTGTAGCCGTCGATGATGGCGATATCCGGGATGATGCCGGCACCGAGGAGATTGTGGGTCACCACATCCCCGACGGCGTAGACCGCCCGGTCCCGTATTTGGGGGAGAAGTTCGCCGATGTTCGGGTAAAGCGTCCCGAAAGGCTTTTTAAAAAGATCCCGGTGCGCTTCGGGAAGCCTGAGCATCAACGAACCTTCAGTGCATACCGGCCGGGCAGGGTGATGTTCATCTTCTTTGCTATATCCGAATGCTCGGGATCGATGATCACGACGTAGCCCGCCCAGTCTTCGCTCAGGTTCATCGTGCCGCAGACGACGCAGGACTCTCCTTCGACAACCCGGTGACATTCGCGGCAGACTTTGACAACCTTCTTACGGACAACCATCTTATGCCGCTCCCTTCTCCTTCTCGTCCTCGAACTCCTCTTCCAGCCAGGTCGTGGTTCCAAGTCCCGACTGCCGCATGGTAAGCCCGATCTTGCTCTCCCGGGGCTCGCGCTCGTTCAGCGAGAGTGCAACGACCCGGGCCCGGACCCCGTCGCCGACGGCAACGGACCGTTTCGAGTCCTGGCAGACCAACCGGCCGTTCTTTTCATCGTAGTTGATATATTCGTCCGAGATCTGACTCACGTGAAGCATGGCGTCGATGGGGCCGAGGCTGACGAACGCACCGAAACTCGTCGTCTCCACCACCTCGCCCTCGATCACTTCCTGAAGCGAGAGGCGGAGCACCGCTCCCTCAAACCTGACATCGTAGTAGACGGCCCCGTCTCCGGGGATCAATTCCCCTTCGCCGATGTTGAGAATCTTCGTGATCGCGATAAATATGCCGATCTCCTTTGCGATGCTGCCTTCCAGCTGTTCCTGTAGTACACTGAGGATGACCTTCTCCAGGTCTTCCCCGAGGCGGTTGGGCGGAACCCGCACCTTGTCCTCCAGTGTCATCTTATAATACATTTTTCCTCACCTATCCCCTTAACAGTTCCAGAGTTCTTGCTCTTCGCATTGAGACAACGTCAACTCCCTCCCGAAGGAGAGCATTCCGGAGTTCCCGGTCGTTCGTCACCACGGTGCACCCTTCCCGTCGGGCGTACTCGATCACCCGGTCGTCCACGCGGTCGGCGGAACTCCCGCTTGGCACGACCGTTGAGCGCCGGGCCATCGCAAGGCCCACACGGGCGGCAGTCGCATCCCGGCCGCGGCCCCGGGAGAGTCCCGAGAGCTCCCCGACCACCTCTTCGAGCGTGACCGGCTCAAAGTCCCCAAAAAGGGCCTGAAGTTCGTCGTAGAGGTCAATCCCGAACTGGACCGGCATCAACAGGGCGTTCGTGTCGAGGAGAACCTTCACTCGACGAGAATCCCCATGCCGATCAGCCGCCATCGCCCGCCGACCTGCCTGCTGATAGCAATTCGGGCACCGACCTCCGCACAGACCGCCCGCTTCAGCTGGACCTCCACCTGGTTCTTCTTCGTGTTCGTGATCACGCCGACGGTGACGGCGGTACCGACCGAGAGCATCAACGGCTCTTTATGCTTTAAAGGCTCGATGATCTGCTCGCTATCCGCACCGACCACCCGGTCCATGAGCGTGACGTCGAACTTCAATCGATCCCAGACCGGCGGCAGTTTCCCCATGAGCCCGGCCACCTGTCCGGCAAGCGCGTCGCTCTTCGTCAGCGCAGGATCGAGTTTCGTCCCGACGCCGAGGAGGCCCCCGGGCCCGGCCTCGGTCACCCGGGTCTGGCCGGCGTTGATGGAGGTTACTTTTGTCTCGATCGGTTCCCATTTCGTCCGGTTCTCGACCTGTACCTGCCGGCCGGGCCGGATCTCGATATCGTCTCCTTCATGCAGGACGCCCCGAACAAGGGAGCCTCCGATGACGCCGCCTTTCACATCGCGCCAGTTGCAGCCGGGTTTGTTGATATCAAACGATCGTGCGATGAGCAACAGCGGGTCGACGTCCGGGTTGCGTTCTGGCTCCGGGATGACGGCATCAAGGGTCTGGATCAGGGCGCCGATATTGATCCCTTTCTGCGCGGAGACCGGGATGATGGGCGCGTTCTCGGCGATGGTACCCTTAATGAACCGCTTGATCTGCTTATAGTGTTCAAGCGCCTCGGCCTGGGTGACCACATCAATCTTGTTCTGGACGATGACGATCTTTTTGATGCCGATCAGTTCGAGCGCCATCAGGTGTTCTTTGGTCTGAGGCTGTGGACAGACCTCATTTGCGGCGATAACGAGCATCGCCCCGTCCATCAGCGCTGAGCCGGAGAGCATGGTCGCCATCAGCGTCTCGTGGCCGGGAGCGTCGACGAACGAGACCGTTCGGAACGGGACAGCCTTTCCTCCGCAGTTCGGGCATTCGGGATGGGCGGTATAGGCCTCCGCCCCCTCGCACTCCTCGCATCTATAAAATGTCGCATCCGCGTAGCCGAGCCGGATGGAGATGCCGCGCTTGATCTCCTCACTGTGCCTGTCCGTCCAGGTACCGGTCAGCGCGCTGACCAGGGTGGTCTTGCCGTGATCGACATGACCTACGAGCCCAATATTGACACCGGGAATGAGTGCATCTCGCAAAAGTTTTCGAACCTCCTTATCCAATATATAGTGACACTACTTATACATAATCGGTAGAGATTAGTTCTTTCTCCTATTGTTTCTGGAGGACAGGGAACGGACCCGGGCCGGGAACCCCCGGGTAC
This sequence comes from Methanoculleus sp. UBA374, assembly GCA_002508705.1. Lineage (GTDB taxonomy): Archaea > Halobacteriota > Methanomicrobia > Methanomicrobiales > Methanoculleaceae > Methanoculleus > Methanoculleus palmolei. The sequence continues at coordinate 22,905 of DAYL01000027.1, forward strand.
TGTCTTTTGACGACATACGAAGTGTGAAGAATAGCCCTGGATGTTAGCGAAAATTTATACCCAATGAAGAGCGATATAAAAATGATTGTTGTATGGCAGGCGATACTGAACTATCACGTATCGGGATCTCGCTACCCAAGAACCTTCTCGATAAATTCGACGAGATCCTGGACCTCCGGGGTTATTCCTCCCGTTCTGAAGGAATACGGGATTCTATACGGAATTACATCACGCATTATCAGTGGATCTCCGACGTAAAAGGGGAGCGTCAGGGCGTCATCACCATGGTCTACGACCACGACCAGCGGGGACTGCTCCAGACGCTCACCGAGATCCAGCATCAGCACGCCCATAACATCCAGGCCTCTCTTCACTCGCACGTGACCCACAACAAGTGCCTCGAAGTGATCCTGATCCGGGGAGACGGAACGGTCCTGAAGGATGTTACCGAGCAGTTGATGGCACAAAAAGGTGTTGAGGCGGTGAAACTCACCACCATACCGATCGAGGATTAACCGCCGCCCTCGCAGCTCTGGTCGGTCCCCTTCTCCCACACCTCTTCCAGCTGCTCTTTGAACTCCTTGTGCTCTTTGAGGTAATCATCCAGAGAACGCTCTTTTATTTCCGCATGCCCGGTCGTGCGGTCTGCGCCGACGAGTTCGTCCACCCGGTAATAGAGTCCGGTGCTGTCGAGCTCGGCGTACTTTGAGCCGTCGATCTCCTCGATCCGGACAACCTTTCCGGTCGTGCCGGTGCGGGGGTACCGGACGACTGCGCCCATTGCTACGTCATCCGTGCTCATACACGGGGTAGGTACACCTGCCAGACTATTAAGGTATCACCTCCAAGGATCTAAAATGCCAATCACGATTCACCCGGTAGAGAAGTTGTACTTTAACGGAATGCACCGTTCCCGGCCTCCCGGAGAGACCTGCGCCACCGTGGAGCCTATGATGAGGGAGATCGGCGTTACCGAGATCATCGATGCGACCTCTCTCGACCGTCTTGAGATCCCCGTTGTTACGGCGGTTCGTCCGGGAGCGGCCAGGGGCGGGGCGCGTACCCACACCGGGGCGGGGAAGGACCCGCTCCACGCCCGGGTCTCGGCTATGATGGGGGCGATCGAGCGGTACTCCGCAGAGTACCGGGGAGACCGGATGGAGTATGCGACCTACGAGGAGATCGGTCCGGGGCGGGCGGTACACCCCGAAGACCTGATCCTTTCGCGGGAGCACGAGCAGGGGGAGATGATCCACTGGATGCCCGCGTGGGATATTCTGAACGATGAGGAGGTCTACGTCCCTGGTAACGCCGTCTTCCACCCCTACGACTCGCTCGGCATGGCCGTACCGCTCTTCCGGAGCGACGCAAACGGGCTTGCGGCGGGAAACGTTACGGAGGAGGCGGTCCTCACCGCCCTCTTTGAAGTGATCGAGCGGGACGCACTCAGCGTTGCCGACCAAAAGCGCGACCTCGGCCGTCGCCTCACCATCGCGAGCGGTTGCGCCGCCCGCGAAGTCCTTGACCGGTTCGAGGAGAACGGGATCGAGATCCACCTCTGGCTGCTTTCCGGAAAGACCGGCATCCCTACGGTCGCCGCCGCTGCAGACGACACCGTCACCAGGGACCCGGCGATGATCATCGTCGGGTCGGGAACACACCTCTCCCCGGAGGTCGCAGCGCTCCGCGCCCTGACCGAGGTCGCCCGGAATCGGGTGAGTTACCTGCAGGGTGGCGCAGGCGATCCCCGCCGGGAGACGGTCATCCGGAGGGCGGGCTACGAGCGGCTGAAGCGGATCAACAGGATCTGGTTTGCCGGTGCGGATGCCGTCGATATTGCGGATGTTCCCGACGCGAGCACCGACCGGTTCGATCTCGATATCCGACAGGTGCTTGAGGCGGTCCGCCCTCACACGGACCGGGTCTGTGTCTGCGACCTCTCGCGGACCCCGGTGCCGGTGGTGCGGGTCGTCGTCCCCGGGTTTGAGATATCCTACATGGACCCGGACCGGCGGCGATCCGCCCAGGGTTGACGCGCTTCGGACGCGGCCCCCGCCGCTGATGGACCGTCGCACCCCCGGGCCATCGCACTTCGCGTGAGACTGCGTCATCCCTGACTTCCCACCGGCATCCGCAGTCGTGCTCGTCCGGCCCGGAGGGCCCCTCTCTCAATAGAACCGGACCTTTTTCAAGATATCCACGACCTTCTCCGTCCCCCGGTTGAGGGGCCGCTCCGCGGGGACCGGCCGCTCCCCCGAGAGTGCGCGAAATATCGCGGCGACAGCCGCTCCAAGAGACGGCCCGTAACCTCCTTCGAGCGTCAGCGCGAGCGGGAGTTCCGTACCGTCGATCAGCATCCCGGTAAGCATGCCGTAGTCTGCGGGCTCAAGGTTCATCCGGCCGTGTTCGTCGTCGGCGAGAGCATCCTGTCCGGCGGAGACGATCAGGACGTCCGGCCGGAACCGGACGATCGCCGGGATGAAGATCTCCGAGAAGACGTAACGGTAGTCGGCGATTGTAGACCCCGCCGCAAGCGGGGCGTTGAGGGTGTAACCGCGGCCGCCGCCGACACCGATCTCGTCCACCCACCCGGTCCCCGGGAAGGCATTCTCCTCGTGCACCGAGCAGTAGAGCACCCTGTTGCTTCCATAAAAGACTGTCTGGGTCCCGTTGCCGTGGTGCAGGTCCCAGTCGAGGATTGCCACGCGGTCGACCGACAGGAGTGCTTTCGCCGCCGCGACGGCGGCGTTGTTGAAGATGCAGAACCCCAGTGCCCGGTCCGGTTCGGCATGGTGCCCCGGGGGGCGGACCAGAGCGAACGAGTGTTCGCCGTCGAACGCCCGTTCCACTGCAGCAAAGGTCGATCCGGCGGCGTAGGACGCCGCTTCGAAGGAGTCGCAGGTGACGTAGGTGTTCGGGTCTAAAAAACAGGTCCCATGTGCGATCTCTCTCACCCACCGAACATACTGCGGTCGGTGGACCCGCTCCAGGTCCTCCTCCGTGGCCTGGACCGGGGGACGCCACCTCACGTTGCCGGGAACCCCGGAGAGGGCCGCCCGCAACCGGGCGCCCGACTCAGGGTGAGCCTCCATGTCGTGCCGGGTAAAGACATCGCCGTAGATGACTGACGACCGCATCTTCGATATTAGTTGATGGTGCGCCCCTGCTGGATATCCTCTTCGGTGACGTCGAACGTCTGATCGGTGCCCGCGATCCGGTAGGGTCCCGTCGTCTTCACCTCGCCGGACCATCCGGACGTCGCGTAGGGGACGATGAACGTGCCGTTCACGCTCTCCTGACGGTAGGTGAACTCCCTGCCGGTGTTTGTCGTGACCGGAACCTCGATGATACCCTCGCCCTTGATCCGGGCGCCCGGAACATACTCGAATATCTTGACGGCTTTGAGGTCGGGCCCGTTCGCACCGGCGTTACTATAGATGTTCTGGGGCGTCTCGTGAACGAGCCGGTAGTGCTGGAGCGCCGGGACCCGCTCGACCGGCTGGAGGAGCGAGGCACCCTGGAGCTGGTAGTGTATATTCAGGAGCGTGGCGTGGGACCCGACCGACGCGTTTCTGTTGTAGGCCTCCACCGCGGCCGCACCTTCGGTCGCGTTCATCTGCTGAAGGCGCGTGATGACCGGGAGGGAAGTGTTCGCCGCGTCCGCGTCACGATACTCGACGTAGGTGACCTGCGACGGATCGGTCATGGACCCGTCGAAGTTATGGAGACGGGAGATCATCGTCAGGTAGTACTCCTGGTTGTGGAACGGCATCGACTGGTAGTTGCCCGCGCTCACGGGGATGAAGAATTCAGTCTGGAACCGCTCTATCCCTACATCGGGGTCGGCCCAGGTTGCCGGAGCCCAGAACTTCGCGGTATCGACCAGGATATCGGTGACGACGTAGCGGGTGCCGATGTTGTCGAGGATCCGGTTGGCGTCCTCCTCGGAGGTCGAGACGAGGTAGGCTGCCGACCCGTTCGCCCCGGTAACCCCGTGCTGGAAGGGGTTGTTGTTCGGGATACGCTTCGCGAGGAAGGTGATCCAGTGGCCGTAGTCCCACCAGGACATGACGCCGTAGGAGGTCTCCGGGTAGGTGAAAGTATCCTTGTCGTCGATTGCATAGTAGTCGACGCCGGGGTCGGGGGTGTTGGCGTTCATCCACTTGAGAGCTTCCATCCACTGTGAGTCGATGCCGGCGTACTGCGCGGTATTGCCCATGGAGATGTTCGCCTGAAAGGAGGTCCCCGCGAAGAGGAGCGTGACGACGGCGACTGCAATGAAAGCCCCGACCTTGAGGTAATCCGGCCGGTTCCTTGAGGAAGTCTTCGATTTTCGGGTATCGGGAGCTCGTGATCCCTTCTTTCCCTTTCGCGCCGGCTCCCCCTGATTCTCACCGGGCTCTGAAGAGATTTCACCGCGTTTCGGCAGGAAAAAGCGCTTGACGTCCTTCCATCCCATATTCAGGACCGCTCCTGCAAAGACTGCGGAGAGGAGGGCGATGTTTGCGGCGAAGTAGTACTCGTAGCGGACGTGCGCGGCCGTCGACGCGAAGATGACTGCCGTCCAGACGAGGACGAAGACGTGGGCCGGGTTCACCTTCTGCCAGATCCACCAGAGCAGGGTGACGGCTCCTCCCGCCGCGAGGACGAGGCCCCAGTGGAACGTTTCCCACGCATCATCGTACGACCAGGCCCGGGCTTCCCCGACCGTCGTGGTGACGGGTGCCTCGCCGAAGAAGGAGAGGAGGCTCGATATCAGGAGGTTATAGATGTCCGGCAGAGCGACATAGAGCGCCGCAACGGCGGCGGCAGCGACGAGAGCGAGCGCGGCCGGGAAGTAGTACTTCGGGCGCTCCCGGAGATAGGCCGAGAGTCCGTAGAGCACGAGCGTTCCGGCGATGAGGACGGCGTAGGCGATGACGTGCCCGACGGTGTAGCGGGAGAGGTCGAGGCCGGGGTGCGGGAAGCCGAACGCCGCAACCCCGATGATTGCGACGCCGAAGACGACTGCATTGACGAGGACCAGATAGTCGCTTTCCCGACCCTGGAAGAAGTCCAGGAGGAACTGGACCAGGGTGAAGACCACCACGATGAGCGCGAAGAGGATCATCGTCGGCATGTTGAAGTAGCCAAGGAGGTAGGCGACGCCTGCAAGCGCCGCCATGATCACCGGCATCTTCAGGGTCTCGATCTTCAGTGTTTCCCGGTTCCTCAGGGAGAACCGGCAGTCGCGCGCCGCAAGCAGCGCCGCAACGTAGGCGAGGATGAAGATCGTCGAAAAAAGTGTCTCTGCGATATGGTGGTCGACGAATCCGAAGAGAGAGCGGTAAGCGTAGTTTCCGCTGATAACGGCGATGAGCCCGGCCGCGATGAGCCCGGTCTTCCAGTCGGCGATCTTCTTCGCGAGCAGGTAGGTGACCGGCACCATCGCCGCGGCCATCAGCGGCGGGACCCAGCAGGCCACCACCATGATCTCGGGCCGCGTCGTCGCACCGACGAGGACGCAGAGCGTCGATATGATCTGGACGAAGAGCGGCCCCCAGTAGACGACGTCGCCGGTCGGGTAGAGCGTCATGGCGTCGAACCAGGCGTAGCCGGGGAAGTTCGCGACCGCCTGCTCGACCTGGCGGACGGTGTACCAGGGATCGTTTTCCAGGAGGTTGACACCTTCGGGCGTTACCATATCCGCTGCCGGAAGAAAACCCCGCGTCCAGAGCGGGAGCAGGGCGAACAGGATGATAAGACCTACGATGATATATGGTCGGTATTTATTGAGATCGATGTGAGCCATCGGACCCTCCTTGTTACGAATCTGTTTCCCTTCGAACCCTTAATAACCTTGGTGTATCAGCGATACCGGAAAAAACAAAAAAGGATCAGTATTTTCCCGTTAATCGTGTAAAGATCTTCTCGAACGCCTCCGCCTTCTTCTTCCAGCTGTGCTCCTCGATCCCGGCCGGGCATCGCCCCGGAGCGAGAACCAGATCGTCGACCCTCTCCAGGAACTCTTCCCCGTCCCGGTAGACGGAGATGTGGTCGCCGCCCATCCGGAGCATGTCGGGGATGGGGGTGGAGAGGATCGGTTTCCCGCAGGCCGAGTACTCGAAGTATTTGTTCGGCAGGGCGATGTCGACCCACTGCGGAGGGGAGAGCGGGATGAGGCAGAGGTCCATCGGCGCGATATAGCCGGGGAGGTCGCGGTAGTCGACGGTGCCGGTGAAATGCACCCGTCCGGCGACCCCGAGCCGGTCTGCGAGGGCGCGCAGGTCGTCCAGGTAGCCGGTGAAAAGCGAGCCCCCGACGATGAGGAGTTCTGCGTTCTCGTGCCTTTTGAGTATCTCCGGAAACGCCCGGATCACGTCATCGAGGGCGTACCACCGTTCGACCGCCCCCGCAAACCCGAGCACGAAGGCGTCGGAGGCAATCCCGAGGGCGGAGCGCATCGCGTTCCCATCCATCGGGCGGAAGAGGTCGGTGTTGACGCCGTTTGTGATCAACTCCGCCTCATAGCCGTACCCCCGGAGTTTCTCGACGAGCCCGGGCGAGACCGTCGTGATGACGTCGCTGTGGTCCAGGTTGTAGCGGGTTATGGCGAGGACCCCCTCCCGGATCAGCCATTTTGCAGCGGGGTTCCGGTAATAGGCGGCCGCGGAGTCGGGAAACCAGTCTTTGAGGTCGAAGACAACCGGCACGCCGTATTTTCTGGCCGCGCGGACCATCGCCGTTCCTGCGAGGACGTGAGCGCCGACGACGACATCGATGTCGTAGTCCCGGATGATATCGCGGATGACCCGGTAGTGGCAGGGTGAGTTCAGGGTGTAGTGAAGGAACGGGCTCTGGACCGCGAAGCGTGTCGCCTCGTGAACGTGAAGTCGGGTCTCCCGTTCCTCCCCCCTGCTGACGTGGAAGTGGGGTACGTGCACCTCGTGCCGCGTCGCGAGCTCCTCGAAGATGTTGTGGTGCCGGGACGGGATCGGGTGGTGGATGTAGTCCTGGGTGGAGACGAGGAGGATTCTCATGGGTCTTGCACCCTTGGGATCGATTGGGAGTAGTTAAGGATTGTCTCCACTCCACCGATCACAGGAGGCTGTCGGGTTGGGGGCAATCCGGGATCCGCGAGGTCACCCCGGACCCGTGGAGGATGGTCCGGTAACTTTATCCGTACGAAGCATGCTCGTGTAGACCCTGATGGTACGGGTCGGGGGGTCCCGCGACGGACTATCGGTTGAAGACAGGCCCCGGTTGCGTTGTCATGGCACTGCCCCTCCTGCAGACCGTATCGGTTCCCTCACCTCCCCGGACCCTGCGGAAAGGATCCGAGCTGTCTCTATGGGATCTGTTCGCGCCGTTGGCGGCGATTCCTCTTTTGGGTCTCTTCGTATGTGACGTCTCACAACTATTTTTATACGGCCGGGTTGTACCCATCTGCTAAGTACATGAGTACGAGCACCAGGATGGAAATAGCGGATGTTCGGGACGATCTCCGCGTATGGCAGAATATGTCGAATGTAATCCGGATTGAGGATCGACTGTATGCTTACGAACACCCCTGTCCGTTCCAGATCGAACTGGCGGACTACATCGCCGGCCTGGCCCGTGCCATGGAGTATGTCTCTTCACTGGAGGTTGGATCATCGTTTGGGGTGACGAGTGCGCTGCTCCCCCGGAATTTCCATAAGAGTCTTCTGGATTATGACCCGGTTGCGTTGGAGAAAGGGGTCGAATTTTTTGAGAGGATCGGACAGTCCGTTGAGACCACCAACCATGATATCCTCCAGACGGATGCAGGTCCCTTGGACGGCCGTTATGACCTGGTCTTCAGCGCCGGCCTGCTGGAACACTTTAACGAGACCGAGAGGCGAACGATCATCGAAAACATGGTCCGTTACACGAAGATAGGTGGGTATATCGTCATTGGAATCCCCAACCACTACTCGCTCCCCTACCGTCTTGCATATCTGGGCCTCCTTCTTCTGAAGAGGTGGGAGTACCCGCAAGAGCAGAAGATACGCAACTTTGACGCCGAGATCGAAGGCATGGACGGTGTAGTTCCCATAAATGAGACACTTCTCGACCGTAATGGGGTATATTCTCTCTATCCCGGGCCTCTTGCCTATGCAGCGAAGTGTATTGGCAGGCTCTGCAATTCGGAAGGGTATTTGAGAGTCTTCCTCTTTCAGAGAAAGGGATGATCGCATGGACATTCTCCTGGTCACGAGTAACCTTGGGCTGCCAGAGTCTCCGTCCTCCAACCATATCTGTGACCGGATCGAATGCCTGCGCAGATATCGGGATATCAACGTGTACGGTATCACTGAATCGCACCCTCAAATGCCCTGTGGCATTCCAATCCGGGTAATTGAGAGCGGGGTCTCCGGGAGGTGTGAGGCGCTGGTTTTAAAGACGTTCAATCAATTCCAAAAATATCATATTCTCGGAAATAACGATGTTCTTGCGCTGCGAGAGTTCCTGCGAGAGTATAGAAGCCGCCTCTTTCAGAAGGTAAAGAGCGATAGAATAGATAAATTTGGAAATTGGAGCCTCATACCCACGTATGAAAAGGCCATAGCCGAAACAATACGCGATGACGGCTTCGATCTCATTTATTCTACAGGAGGTCCTGCGACAGTTCATATCGCCGTTGCGCGCGCTCTTGAGGGAACAGATCTCCCCTGGATTGCTGAAATCCAAGACCCCTTGCTCTTTGAGGACATCGAAGGACCGTACATGGCCAGTAAGCGGGATGTTGATCATCTCCGCCTCGCTGAGGAGTGCTTGAAGAAAGCAGACGCTGTGGTCTGCCTTACGGAGGCCTGTGCGGAATATTACAAGGATCGGTTGGGGAAAACGTCGGTCCACTCGATTTATCCGGGCGCGAACATCGGTCGCGTCCCTGCCAGAGAGCCGAAACAGACTAGGCAAACCTCTGGAAAGGTCAATATATTTCATGGCGGCACTCTTGCGGGGGACCGCAACCTGCATGTACTGCTCGAAGCGATTCGCGACGAGGACCTTAGCGAAAAGATCTCCCTTACTCTTGCAGGATATATCGACGAGAAGGTCAGGGAGCAGATATCTTCTCTCCCATTTGTCTACTATCTGGGTATCGTGAGCCGGGATGAAGCCCTGTGTCAGATCACTAACAGCAACGTCTGCCTTGTAGTGCAAAACCGGAGCTCCATCTCTCGTTACACGATTCCATCGAAATTTTATGAGTACATATCGCTGTCGTCGCCCGTCCTGTTCCTCGGTTACGACAACAATGAAGTGCGAAAAAACAGTTCGGCTTACAATTTCTATTACTGCGATCAGAGGGATCTATCAGAGGTGTCCGCGTGCCTTCGGCAGGTAGTCTCCGATCATCATAGTGAGAGCATAAAACAACCCGTAAACATAGACATCGCTCAGGCTACCAATCAATTTGTTGAACTTTGCAGAAAGGTATCCAGATTAAATGCAGGGTCCCTTTCCCCTTAGGGAGCCACCCATGTTCTCTTTGATTGGGGTCCATCCTCTAGTGGAACTTGGAGGAGAGTCACTTATTCAGTGAGATAGAATCTAGTGCACCGTTTCACCTAATCCTTCCCATGCATCCCAACAGTATTATCGAGTGGTGCTCTATAAAATAGCATGGATAAAATTTACCTTGTTGATCTGACCGAATCTGAGCGCTCTCACCTCATCGCTCTCGTTAAGCGAGGGGCAACTCCAGCTTATCGTATCCGCAATGCCCAGATCCTCCTGAACGCTGACATCAATGCTGAAGATGGCGATCCTCCAAAAACCGATGCGGCGATCGCGTCGTATCTTCATTGTCACTCTAAGACCGTCTCAAACGTCCGAAAACGGTTTGTCGAGCAGGGATTGGAAAGTGCTCTGGGGCGCAAACCGCGCGACACTCCGCCAACCCCGCCGATCCTCGACGGTGAGAAGGAGGCCCGGCTCATCGCGCTTGCCTGTAGCACCCCACCGGAGGGGCGAGCACGCTGGACCTTACAGTTACTTGCCGATGCCCTCGTTGAACTCAAGATTGTTGAGAGTATCTCAGACAGTACCGTTTGCCGGGTCTTAAAAAAACGAACTTAAACCTCATTTGTGTCAATCGTGGGTCATCCCACCCGAAGAGAACGGAGAGTTTGTCGCCCGAATGGAGGATCTCATCGACCTCTATCAGCGCCCCTACGACCCGCAGGTGCCCGTGATCTGTATGGATGAACAACCGCTCCAACTCATCAAGGAAGTTCGGACACCGCTGTCGATGGCGCCGAACCACCCGGTACGCTCCGATTACGAGTATCAGCGGAATGGAACCGCCAACATCTTCCTGTTCACAGAACCTCTCAAGGGCTGGCGGCGGGTGAGTATCCGGGAAAGGAAGACCAGACGCGATTGGGCGACCGAGATCCGAACCCTCCTCGCCGAGGACTATCCCGAGGCAGAACGCGTGATTCTGGTCTGTGACAACCTCAACACCCATATCCACGGGGCGCTCTATGAAGCCTTCCCACCGGAGGAGGCAGCAGCACTCCGGAAGCGCCTAGAGATCCATCCTACGCCAAAACACGGAAGCTGGCTCAACATCGCTGAGATCGAACTCAGTGCACTCACGCGACAATGCCTGAA
>DAYL01000024.1:0-8626 GCA_002508705.1 Methanoculleus sp. UBA374
GCACTCACGCGACAATGCCTGAACCGCAGAATCGGGGACCGCGAAACCCTTCGGGTCGAGACAAAACACTGGGAAACGGACAGGAATACCCGGCAAAAAGAGGTAGATTGGCAGTTTACGACGGCAGAGGCAAGGGTGAAACTCAAGAGACTATACCCGCAAATTAAGATGAAATAGTCCACTAGTCCAGTAGTTCGCCAATTTTAACACGCAAACATAGTGCAATACTGCGAAATCGACACAATATTTCGGTACAACTCACTCTTCGCGTGAGGTCATATCCCCGTCTTCACGGGCGGTTATTGTTGTTCCGTCTCACGCATTAGAATCTTCAACCTCTCCACACTTAGGGAATAGATCGAGTTTGAGTTTCGTGACAAGCTCCCATCTGCTTTAGCGCCTCGGTCATCCGTTTCTCCTCCTCGTAAACTACAGTATATATCTTTGAGAGTTTCAGGAGGAGTCCCTGTGGCGCGAGGTGTGCCGACAGCCCTGCCTGTTTGATCTGGTTGAGGATCCGGCAGTAGAGATGGAGACAGAGGAACCCGACAAAGACGTGACCGAAGACCGCCGCGGCGTTCTGGAGAGAGAGTTTGCCCACCTGGATCGATGGCTCACGGTTGATCGCCCCTCCCAGCCAAGTGGTAGCGTGTCTTCTGCTCTTCCATCGCCAGATCGGCATCCTTGTAGAGGTAGGACGTTAGACCGTCGACTTCGCGCTTTCCGGCATGAATGAGCCGTTTGTGGTAGATGAAGGTCTGTGAGATGGATCTACGCCGCATACTGCGGCTGTTGCGACGCTGGGGGAGGACGAACGGAGTCTCCGTCTCGGTCAGGATCGCCTCATTCTTCCCTGTTTTGTGGTTGAAACGCAGATCTGCTGTGAACAGGACATGGCATCACTGTGCGCATATAGGATGTTAATCGATAGAATACTACTCAATCGCAAGTTATAACCCCGGGTGGTGAGAAATGTTATTTATGGTTAAAATCCCACTGTCACGTCCAATAATTTCCGATGAAATGAAAAATGCTGCTGTTTTGGCCCTTGAAAATGAAAAACTGGTAATGGGTGAAAGTGTGTTCAAGTTTGAGGAGGAATTCGCCCGATATATCGGTACAAAATATGCAGTTTCTGTAAATTCTGGAACTTTTGCACTAACTTCATCGCTTATTGCGAGGGGTGTGAAAAAAAATGAGCCGATACTAACAACTCCTATGTCATTCATAGCAACTGCGAACTCTATTATTCAGGCTGGCGGTAGACCTGTTTTCTCAGATGTAGAGGGAAACACGGGTAACATCGATCCCACTTTATTTGGTCCTAAAATAAGGGACGTGAAGGGAATAGTGCCTGTCCATCTATATGGAAATCCATGTAACCTGGAGCAAATCTATCATCAACTAAAAGAAAACGATATTTTTGTCATTGAAGATGCTTGCCAAGCGCACGGTGCTGAATACGGCGGGAAAAAGGTGGGAAGTATAGGAGATGCTGGCTGTTTTTCATTTTACTCTATAAAAAATATGACCGTCGGTGGGGATGGGGGAATGGTCACAACAAATGATGAAGATCTTGCGGAGAAAGTTAGAATCTTGCGTGATTGTGGTAGAATTGATAAATATAAGCACTCTGTTGTTGGATATACTGCTCGATTAAATACCATAAATGCAGCGATAGGATTGATTCAATTGAGATATCTTGACGACTGGAATGAAAAAAGAAAGAATACTGTTTCACTCTATCGTTCCCTCATTCCAAAAGAGCATTTGTTGGATGAAAGTGTGGGTTCGGTGCATCACATCTTTGCAATAAAATTGAAAAATAGGGATAAAGTCAGTGAACATTTAAACAAGTGCGGTATTGAAACCGGTGTTCACTATCCTATTCCTATTCATCTTCAGCCTATCTATAGGGATTTATACGGTTACAAAGAGGGTGATTATCCCATTTCTGAAGCATTTAGCAAAGAAGTCTTATCTCTACCCCTATATCCTGGGATCCCAGACGACGATGTGGAGTACGTCTGTGAATGCATAGCGGAGATGATTGATTGATGCATGATGTCGAAAGTCGATATTCCATCATAAAGAATGTTACTTTTGGTGAGGGAACCACAATTAAGGATTTAGTTAACCTCTATGGGTGTGACATTGGTAATAACTGTAAAATTGATTCTTTTGTATATATTGAGGGCGATGTGAAAATTGGAGATAACTGTAAGATCAGGGCATTCACTTTCATCCCTAGTGGGGTGACCATAGAAAACAATGTCTTTATCGGCCCTGGCGTTGTTTTCACAAATGATAAATTTCCAAGGGCTACCAATGAAAGCGGTGAATTGAAACAAGAAGGAGATTGGAAGTTAGTACAGACAGTTGTGAAAAGTGGGGCATCTATTGGGGCGAACTCAACCATAATTGGGCCGGTAATTATAGGGCATGGTGCAATGATTGGAGCCGGATCAGTCGTTACTAAAGACGTAGATGACGGCCAAATCGTTGTGGGAGTTCCTGCAAAACCATACTATAAATAAATGTTTAACCATTATTATTTCGGTGTTTAATGTGGTTTCATCGAAAGTTGCAGTGATTGGAGGTGGCTACTGGGGCAGAAAACATGTTGAGGAGTATGTGGCACTTGGAAACGACGTATATGTGGCTGATCTGCTCGACAAAAATTTGGAATTTTGTTCCAAAAAATATGGTGTATCCACTACCAAAAATTATAGGGATTTGCTTACTGATGATGGCATTAAGGCAGTAAGTATTTGTACACCTAATGCCAGTCACTATCCTTTAGCAAAAGAGTTTTTGGAATCTCACAAAAACGTTCTAGTTGAAAAACCGTTGGCGATGACAATTGACGAAGGTCGTCAGTTGATCGATATTGCAAAGGATAACCATGTGGTTCTTTCTGTGGGCCATATTTTTAGATTCAACAATGCGATTGCGAAAATAAGAGATATGATCGAGCATTATGAATTTGGGGACATCCGAATAATGAAATTGAAGTGGACGAATATAGAACCACTGTTTGAAGATCGGGATGTAATTTTTGATTTAGCTCCTCATCCTTTTGATATCATACATTATATCTTCAGAAAGAATCCTGATGAAGTATCTTGTACTGGGAATGCATATAGAAGAAGTAAACTAAAAGGGGCTGAGGCAGTATTTATTAATTGTAATCTTGATGAGATGATTATCAACATTGAGTTGAGCTGGCTAACCCCTCCGAAAACTCGCTCTCTCGTTATTGTTGGCTCAAAGAGATCTGCTCTGGTAAACTGTACCTCGCAGACAATTGAAGTTGTAGAGAATAACAACAGTTCATATAATCTAGAGATTATCCCAAATAACACTCTTAGGGATGAATTACATTCCTTTTTAAATTGTGTCACGGCGAAATCTGAACAAAATATCTCAAACGGATATGTCGGGTTAGATATATTGAAAATGATTGAAGTATGCAACGATTCTTTAAAGGAAAAGAGGGTTCTAAGGTTAAATTGGGATTAAAGTGTACGCTATCCTCATTTCGAGGATTGCCCACACCCGTCGACGATCTCTACAATTTTTTCTCCTGTCGTCCCGTCACCGTAGGGGTTCTGCCAGACTCGCTCCCTCTCCATCATCGTCCGCACACCATCCACGATCGTTCCCGGGTCGGTTCCCACCAGAATGTTTGCTCCCGCAACTACCGTCTCCGGCCGCTCCGTGTTCTCCCGTAGCGTCACACAGGGCACGCGGAGGATGCACGCCTCCTCCTGCACCCCTCCCGAATCCGTCAGGATCAGCCTTGCATGCTTCTCCAACTGGAGGAAGGAGAGGTAATCCAGAGGCTCGATGCAACGGACAGATCCGGTCCGTAACCCGAACAGCTCCATCATCTTCCTTGTCCGGGGGTGAATGGGGTAGATCACGGGCATCGCGTACTCGGCCGCGACGCGCTCCAGGCCCTCAAGAATATCGCCTAGTTTCCTCGCGTCGTCGACGTTCTCCTGGCGATGGGCTGTTACCAGGAAGTAGCCGCCCGGTCGGACTCCGAGTTCGGCAAGGGGGTCCACCGCCTGTTCGGCGATCGCGAGGTTCTGGAAGACCGCGTCTACAACCGTGTTCCCGCAAACGAAGATCTTCTCTTCCGGCACCCCTTCGCGCCTCAGGTTCCGTTGCGACTCCGCGGTCGGCGCAAAAAGGTAGTCCGAAACATGATCCGTCAGGACCCGGTTGATCTCCTCGGGCATCCTCCGGTCGTTGCTCCGCAGGCCGGCCTCGACGTGCCCCACCGGAATATGGAGTTTTACTGCGGCAAGCGCTCCCGCGAGCACCGTGTTAGTATCCCCCTGCACAAGGACCGCACGCGGTTTTTCGTCGATCAGGACCCGTTCTATCTCTCTGAGCATCTTTCCTGTCTGTTCCCCCTGCAGGCCCGACCCCACGTTGAGGTTGTGCCGGGCATCCGGAAGATGCAGTTGCTCAAAGAAGATCCTGTCCATCGAGTAGGAGTAGTGCTGGCCGGTGTGGAGGATGAAGTAGCCGTCTCCCCTCCGTTCATACTCCCGAATGATCGGGGACATCTTGATGATCTCGGGCCGGGTCCCGAGGATTATTGCAACGCTCATGGCTCACCTGCATGACGGAGTGATAGGTCAATCATTGGTCCGGCGTCCTATATAGCACTGCTGCCACATCTCATTTTTGTCCAGGGGCTTGCTATCCCGCGGTCATCAAGATGGGAAAGCATAACATGCGCCTGACGTACATGTAGTTAGGGGATCGGATGGTGCTCAAGATCTGCATGCTTTCAGTGGATTTCCCCCCGAACGTCGGGGGTATCGCAGCACACGTCTACGAGCTTGCCAGAGCGCTCCGGAGCCTTGGAAACGACGTCACGATAGTTACATTCCGGGACACGTTATCCGCTCCGAGGGAAGAGACGATCGACGGTCTTCATCTCGTCAGGATCTACCTGCCCCGGAACACCGTGGCTCTATACCCACTCTTTGCCATCTTCGAATACTTCACCGTGAGACGTATTAAAAAAGTAAAAAAGATAGACCTTCTGCACTCCCACTACGTCTTCCCCGACGGATTCGTCTCGAGGTTGCAATCGGGGGTCCTCGGAGTTGCAACCGAGCATACTTCCGGGTTCCTGGACCGTCTTGATCAGGGGAAATTGCTGTGGCTGTACCGATGGGTCTACGCGCGCATGGATCGGATCATCACCCCGAGCGACGAACTTGCCGAAGCTGTCCGATCACTGGGAATCCCGGCGGATAAGATCACGTTTATCTCAAACGGGGTTGATACAGAGAAATTTTCACCGAATGTTCCGCCCAAAAACCTTCGGCAGCAGTACGCTCTCGCGCCGGAGACTAAGATCGTGCTCTGTCCCCGCCGTCTCGAACCGAAGAACGGCGTCAGATACCTGATCGAAGCGGTTCCGGCGATCCTTCAACAGTGTCCGGATACCAGATTCTTCGTTGTCGGAGGGTCGTACCCCGACCAGTTGACCCTGCTCCGGGAGAAAGTCCGCGAACTCAGGGTGCAGGATATGATTTATTTTATCGGATCGGTTCCTAATGCCGAGATGCCCTCCTGGTATACGGCGGCGGACGTCGTGGTTCTGCCTTCCCTCAAGGAGGCGACCAGCATTGCAGGACTCGAAGCAATGGCGTGCGGCAAGCCCCTGGTGGGGACAAATGTCGGGGGCATACCGTATCTCATCGACGACGGCGTGACCGGACTCCTCGTGGAGCCGAGAAATACCTCCGGGCTTGCCGACGCACTGGTGCGGGTTCTGACCGATGATGTCATTCAGAATAAAATGGGGAATTTGGCTCGTAAAAAAGCAGTAGGACAGTTTTCATGGCTTCAGATTGCCATGGCTGTGCAAAATCTCTATGGAAAGTCTTCTGGCAAAAAATGATATGATTGGTGATGGGATGGGAATCTCAGTCTGTTTGATTACGAAAAATGAGGAGTCTGATCTGGCCAGATCGTTAGAGATGATCTCCCCGTACTTTGATGAAATTGTCATCGTCGACGGGCAGAGTGAGGATAAGACCGTCGAAATCGCCGAAGCGTTTGGTGCTGTGGTCATCCAGAGGGAGTTTTCTGGAAGTTTTGCCATCGAACGAAATTATGGGATCGAGCGGGCGCAGAATGAATGGGTGTTCGTCCTCGCTCCTGATGAGATCCTGGAACCGAAGTTCTTACAGATGCTCCGGGCTCTGACGTCCTCAAAAGAGTATGATGCATATTCTTTTTTGCGGTATGACGTCCTCCCGGACGGCACGGTCCTCGAAACGCCGTCCGGGCACCCGGAGATCCATGTCAGGCTTGCAAAGAAGGACCGGTTACGGTATTACGGCGCGATACATGAGAAAGCGGTGGTCGACGGAAAGATCAAGTTCATCCCGGAGGTGATCTATCATCATCGCGGGTACTTCGAAGATTACCCGCAAGAGAAGAAGGAACGCTTCGACGCGATCGGGAGGGACGCATCGAGCGACCTTCAGGGCCTGAACATATCGTCGCGCGCACTTTTTGTAAGGAACGTGAAACTCGTCTTCCATTACTTCCGCAATATGCTCGTCGGGATGAAACTCTACCGGAGAGGTCCGTCCGGCATAATCCGGGCGATACGGTATACCTACAGTTTCGCAAGTTACGGATTGAAGCAGTACATCCGCCTGGGCCAGATCTGATCGCGCGCTGACCCTCTCTTCTTCGGGAGGGGTATGTTCACGCCGGATCGATAAACCGCCGCAGCCAGAGCTCGCAGCAGACCATCCGCCAGATCTCGGACGAGTAGGGCGCCTTCCCCTCAAGAAAGTCTCTGTAATTTTCTGCTACAGCATCGGCATCCCAGTAGGGACGGCTCCGGAACGTCTCCGACGACATGATCTCAAGGACCCGTCCGCTCATATCTCCCTGCATCCAGACCTCTTCCGGGGTGGCGAACCCTTTCTTGTCCATCCTGCACCGGATCGCCTCGGGTATAAGCCCCCCGGTCGCCTTCCTGAGGATGAACTTTGTCACACCGCCCCTGATCTTCTGGTCGGCGGGCAATGAAGCCAGGAACTCCACGACCCGGTAATCCAGGTACGGCACCCGTGCTTCGATGGAGAAGGCCATACTTGTCCGGTCTTCCCAGTGGAGCAGGTAGGGCAGGTTCGCCCGCATCAGGTCGGTTTCCAGGGCTTCGTTCAGGGTGCCGCGGTAGCGGGGAAAACCGGGGCCTTCCGACCGGATCAGGCCCCGGCGCTCCTTCCTCGCGAAGAATTGCCCTACCGCGTACGAGAGGAAATCGCCGTGGTGCCGGAGCGTTCCGAGGGTCTCGCGCGCGGCCTGAAGAATCTGGAACTCCCGGATCAGCCCCCTGATATGGCAGTACTGATAGGCGATGTAGCCTGCAAGGAGTTCGTCCGCTCCCTGCCCGTCCAGCACCACCTTCACCTCCTCCCGGGCAAGCCGCATGACGCAGTACTGGGAGTATAACGTCAGGGCGGCAAACGGTTCGTCGTTGATGTAGAGCAGGTGCTCGAGATCGGCCCAGATGGAGCCGGTGTCCGGGTAGACCCGATGCGACCTGACACCAGAACCCTTCACGGCGATATCGATATAGGCGCTCTCATCGAACCGCTCATCCTGGAAGCAGGCTGAGAACGTATCCTGATGCGGGGGTTCGACCCCGGGAGTCCCACGGCGGAGCGCGCGGTCGATGAGCGCCACCAGGGTGGAAGAATCCAGGCCGCCGGAGAGGCATGTTCCGACCGGTACGTCGCTCCGGAGGTGGAGGTCCACCGCATCTTCAAGGAGCTCCCGGAACGCGGTGGCAAGGCGTCCGTCAGAACCGGGTTCCGAATTCAGTGCGGGATTGAACGAAACCTCCCAGAAGGCTGCGCGCTCTGCAATCCCATCCTCGCCGACGATCATGTAGTGCGCCGGAAGCAGCTGGCGCACGCCCTCAAACATCGTCCGGTCGGTGTGATCCGCGAGGCCCCATGCGAGGAATGCAGAGACCATCTCCTCGTCGGGGCGCCTGCCGACATCGGGGTGCGCACGGAGCGCCTTGATCTCGGAGGCAAAGAGGAACGAATCGCGTGTTTCAGCGTAATAGAACGGTTTTATCCCCAGGCGGTCCCGGGCGCAGAAGAGTTCGCGTCGCCGCCCGTCCCAGAGGGCGAACGCCCACATTCCGTTGAACCTGGATAAACACCCTGTTCCCCACTCCTCGTATGCGTGGAGGATCACCTCGCTGTCGGTCCTGGACTGGAACCGGTGCCCGTACGAGATCAACTCCCCCATGAGCTCCCTGTAGTTGTAGATCTCCCCATTGAAGACCAGCCAGAGCGTCCCGTCCTCGTTCTGCATCGGCTGACGCCCCTCCCCGGAGAGGTCGATGATCGCCAGGCGGCGGTGAGCGAGCCCCACCATCCCGTCGACGTAGATCCCGTCCCCGTCGGGCCCGCGGTGCTGAAGAAGGTCGGACATTCGCCGGATCAGATCTCGATCCGCCGTCCCTCCCGAAAGTTGCAGTTGCCCGGCGATGCCGCACATGGGTAGAAGAGTCTATTCTACAGGAAGATATAGTTCTCTTGCAGGGCCCGGTTCGTCG
>DAYL01000024.1:8801-69124 GCA_002508705.1 Methanoculleus sp. UBA374
CGGGTTGATTACCCGGTCCCCGCCTTGGTTGACGTACTCTCCCAGACCCGCATATCTTTCCCGAGGTTGAGCAGCCCTTTTGCGAGATAGACCTGGTTCGTGGCGAAAGAGATGAGCGTACTGCTCCTCCAGAAGTAACCGACCAGGGCGATGAGACAGATCAGTCCGAGAGCGAGGATGGGGAATGCAAGAGCGAGTCCTGCGATGAAGAGAGCGCTGCCGGCGAAGAAGAGGGCCGGCGTTACGAGATACATGTAGATCCGCAACGGATAGAAGAATCGGGAGAACGGGCGGGCATGCCTTAAAAGATCGAGGTTTGCGGTTGTCGCCTCGATCAGACGCGTCGCTCGCCGGATCTTCTGCCGGTACTGCTTGTGGAAGTCACGGGGGATGTCCTCGTACACCAGAGCAGAGGGTTCGTAAGCCGTCCGGAATCCGCGCCGAATCGCTTCGAAGGCTGTATTTGCATCGTCTGCTCCGCGTTTGTCGTCGATCCTGGTCACCAGGTCGCGCTTGAACGCGACGAGTGCGCCGTTGAAGGTGTAGGTGGAGTCGACGGCGCTCTCCCAGGTGCACATCCGCCCGTAGTAATTCCTGTAGGCGCTCTCCATCTGTGCCGGATGGGACCCGTCGTCCGGGAGGGGGTGGAGGTCCCCGCAGACTGCGGCGATGCGATCGTCGCTGACGAGCCGGGAGATGAGGCGCGCGAGAGCTTCGCGCTCGAAGAAGACGTCCGCATCCGTGGTTACGATGATTGGAAAACGTGCTACCTGCATCGCTTTGTTATAGGACCGATTCGTTCCCATACGCTCCGTATTTGCAATGATACGGTGAGTGATGCCCGCCCTCTGGAAGGCTTCCTCGGAAAGCGCCCGGGTGTTGTCGGAGGAGCAGTCGTCCACAAAGATTACCTCGTACCGATCCACCGGGTATGAGGATGCGAGGATGTTATCGACCCGCTTCTGGATTACGGCCTCTTCGTTATAGGCCGATATGATGATGCTTATCGACGGATACTCCTTGAGTGCCGGCGGCTCTCCGGGTCTCTTTCCAACGCTGATCCCGATGAAGAATATAATATAGGGGATGATAGCAGCCACGATGAGCCCCAGGCCGATCCAGAGAAGCATGAGATTACTCTAACCGGTTGATATTTATCGTTTTGGGGCAGAGATAGGGAATAGTACCCCCATTCCATTGCCCGATTTCAACTGCAAATAATATCTTTTCTTCTTTATTCAGGCAAAAATATTTAAAGAGTACAATACACGCACCCTTCCCGGACCCCGTCGTTCCTCCGGAGCATCCCCGTCACGTCCACGACGATCGGCTTTCCGTTGCAGATCGAAAGCACCGCATCAAGCGTCAGCGCCGCAAAGACACTGTGCGGCGAGTTGATGATGATACAGTCCACCGGGCCGTCGAGCCCCTGAAGCGAAGCGACCGGCTTTGCCCCGAACCGCTCGATCTCTACGGGGCGGAGGAGCGGGTCGTAGCCGTAGACATCGATATCGAACTCCTTGAGCTCATGGACCATCTCTCCGGCCGGGCTCTCCCTCGTATCGGGGACGTTCTCCTTGTAGGTCAGGCCGAGAATGAGGACCTTTGAGTCCCGGATCACCTTGCCGGCCCGGTTCAACTCCTTGATCGCCATCTCAGCGACGTGCTTGGGCATGGCGTCGTTGATCGCACGGCCGGCGAGGATCACCTGCGGGTGATAGCCGAGTTCTTCGGCCTTGTAGACCAGGTAGTAGGGGTCGACCGGGATGCAGTGGCCGCCGACGAGGCCGGGACGATAGTTGTGGAAGTTCCACTTGGTCCCGGCGGCCTCGAGCACCGCCTTTGTGTCGATCCCCATCTTCCGGAAGATGAGCGAGAGTTCGTTCATCAGGGCGATGTTCAAGTCCCGCTGAACGTTCTCGATCACCTTCGCCGCCTCGGCGGTCCGGATGTCGCGGGCGATATAGACGTTCGTTACGAGGCCGTAGAGTGCGGCGAGGCGCTCGGTTGTCTCTTTGTCCATGCCGGCGACAATCTTCGTGATCCGCTCCAGTGTGTGTTCGGCGTCGCCCGGATTGATCCGCTCGGGC
This sequence comes from Methanoculleus sp. UBA374, assembly GCA_002508705.1. Classification (GTDB taxonomy): domain Archaea; phylum Halobacteriota; class Methanomicrobia; order Methanomicrobiales; family Methanoculleaceae; genus Methanoculleus; species Methanoculleus palmolei. Next base: position 10,892 of record DAYL01000024.1, read on the forward strand.
GAGTAGCCGACGAAGAAGTCCTTCCCGCAAACCCTGCCGGAGACTCGCTCGAGGGTCGGCACCATGACCTCCTCGGTGAGGCCGGGGTAGACGGTCGACTCGAGGACGACGATGACGCCGTCCTTGAGGTGACGGCCGACGGTCTCGGCAGCCGAGACCACGTAGGAGATGTCGGGGTCTTTCGCCTTCGTCACCGGCGTCGGGACCGCAATGATCACGACGTCGGCCTCGCGGATCATGGCCGGGTCCGCAGTGGCGATGACTTTGTTTCCGGGCTCGGCGTTGATCCGGGCGATCTTCTTCGCGTCGAGGTCGTAGCCGATCGTTTTGAGATGCCGCGAGAACGCATCGGCAAGGGGGTAGCCGACGTATCCGAGGCCGACAACGCAGACGGTTGTATTCTGCAGTGATCCCTGAACCATACTGACGGTCTCCCGAGGATTTTAGTTGTATAGAATATTCCCCGGTCTTGCACTTGAAACCTATGACTTCTCACAGGGGTCCTGGAGGGGGCGAGAGAGAATTGGGCATTCGAATGCGATATTAAGGGGAACCGGACCAATCGGAATGAATTTGGCAGCAAACGGCATGTTCGGGTGCCGATCGGCCGGCCCTGTCCGGCGGCGCGGGAGAGGCGAGGGTGAGACACATCGCGGCGATCCGGTGCGCAAAACAGGTGAAACAGTTTCCTGCGGTAAGCGCTCGTTACGCCCGTTCCCGGAACCAGGCCACCGCCTGTCGGAGGCCCTCCTCGACCGGGTACTGCGGGTCGTAGCCGAAGGCATCCTGTGCGCGCGCGATGTCGGCAAGCGAGTCACGGATGTCGCCCGCGCGCGGCGCCTCGTAGATCGGGTCGCACTGCGCGCCGGTGATCTCCGAGAGAATGGACACGAGCTGGTTCAAACTGATCCGGCGGCCGCCGGCGATGTTGAAGACTCCCCGGGCGTCGCTCTCCATCGCTTTGATGTTCGCCTGCACCACGTCGACGACGAAGGTGAAGTCGCGGGTCTGCTCCCCGTCGCCGTAGATGACCGGGGGCTCGCCGGCAAGGAGACGGGTGACGAACTTCGGGATCACCGCCGCGTACTCGGATTTGGGGTCCTGTCGGGGGCCGAAGACGTTGAAGTAGCGGAGGAAGACCGTCCGGATGCCGTAGAGGTCGGTAAAGACCTTCCCGTAGCACTCGTCCGCGAGTTTTGAGACTGCATACGGGGAGAGGGGGTTCGGGACCATGCCTTCGTGCTTGGGGAGGACCGGGGTGTCGCCGTAGACCGATGAGGAGGAAGCGGCAACGACGGCGGGCACCCCGCAGTCCTTCGCCGCCACAAGAACGTTCACGGTGCCGGTCACGTTCGCCTCGTTCGAGGCGAGCGGGTCCTTGACCGACCGGGGCACGGACGGGATGGCCGCCTGGTGGAAGATGCCGTCAGCACCCGGGAAGGTCTCCAGAAGAAGGTCGAAGTCGGTGATGCTCCCCTCGACGAAGGTCACCCGGGGATGACCGAGGAGGTGCTCGATGTTCTCCCGCCGCCCGGTGGCGAGGTTGTCGATGATGACGACGTCATGGTCGCGTGCCAGGACATCTGCCAGGTTCGAGCCGATGAACCCGGCCCCGCCGGTGACGATGTAGCGCATAGATGTGAAGTTTACCGGGGACCCGCTTTAGCCTTTTTATATCGTCGTCCGAGATACGCGTGATGATTCTGTCGGTTCGAACGGAGGTTCCGGCGTTGCCGGGTTCACCGGTTCACTGCAGCCCCCGGACCGTGTCGCAGATGTACGCCAGTTCTTCACCCGTCACCGACGGGTGGACGGGCAGGCTCACGACCGACGCCGCGAGGTCGTCCGCCACCGGGCAGGAGGAGGTGCTCCCGCTCTGGTAGACCGGCTGCCGGTTGACCGGGATGGGGTAGTGAACGGCGGTCCCGATCCCCGCCTCCGCGAGAGCGCTCATGAACGCGTCCCTCGCAAGCAGGTAGCCGGCCGGGAGCCTCACCACGTACTGATGATAGACGTGCCGGACGCCCGGCGCCGCGTAGGGCGTGACGAGCCCCGTTCCCGCGAGGTTGCGGTCGAGGTAACGAGCGTTCTCTATCCGGCGTTCGTTGAACCCCTCGAGCCGGTCGAGCTGTACGAGGCCGATGGCGGCAGCGATGTTCGTCATCCGGTAGTTGTAGCCGATGGCGGAGTGAAGGTATTTCTCACTCTGCCCGTGGTTGCTGAGGAGTCTGACCCGTGCTGCAAGGGCGTCGTCGTCGGTCGTGACCATGCCCCCTTCTCCAGTGGTCATGTTCTTCGTCGGGTAGAACGAGAAGCAGGCGAGGTCGGCAAGGCTCCCGACCCGCTTCCCGCGGTACTCCGCGCCGTGCGCCTGGGCCGCGTCCTCGATGAGGACAAGGCCATGGTCGTCGCAGAGGGCGCGGACGGCGTCGACGTCGAACGGCTGCCCGAAGAGATGGACTCCGATAACCGCCCGGGTATCCGGCCTGATGAGGGCCCTGACCGAGTCCGGGTCGATGTTGAACGTCCGGGGATCGACATCGGCAAAGAGCGGCGTCGCCCCGCACATCGAGACGCTTGACGCCGTTGCAAAAAACGTGAACGCCGGGACGACGACCGAGTCCCCCGGTCCGACGCCCGCGGCAAGGAGGGCCGCATGGAGCGCCGCCGTTCCGGAGTTGACACCGACGGCATACGCCGCGCCGCAGTAGTCCGCGAAACGAGACTCGAACTCCGTGACGACCGACCCCTGGGCCAGCATCCCCGACCGCAGCACGCGGGAGACGGCCCCGACCTCCTCCTCCCCGACGAGCGGCCGGGCGATGGGGATCTTCATCGGCCCCGCCTCGCCTCCGCCGGGAGCACACGGAACCGTGCCGGTGCCCCCACCGCGAGCATCCCCGGCGGGACGTCCTTCGTCACCACCGCGCCGGCGGCGACGAACGCTCCCTCGCCGACGACGACGCCGGGAAGGATCGTCGCGTTCGCGCCGATGACGGCGCCATCCCCGATCACCGGGCCCCGGAGGGATTCGCGAGGCCCCGGAGGGTAGCGGTCGTTCGTCAGCACGGCGTTCGGACCGACGAAGACCCGGTCGCCGATCCGGGCGCCGGTGGGGACGTAAACCAGGCTCTGGAGACGGACGTCGTCGCCGATCGTGCAGTCCCCCTCGATCACCGCCGCCGTCCCGACCGCCACGCGGTCGCCGATAGCGGTCTTTTCACGGATCAGTACGTTATGGCCGGTCTGGAAAGCGTCGCCGATCGTCACGTCGCAGTAGATGATAGTTCCCGAGCGGAGAATCGCGTTCTTCCCGATAGTGGCGCCCGGGTAACTACCCTCCCCCATCCTCTCGCGGGAGGGAAACCCGACGGTCACCGGCTCAAATATCACCGCCCCCTCGCCGAGGGCGTTACGTCCATACTCAATCATTCAACCGTCACGCTCTTTGCCAGATTTCGCGGTTTGTCGACGTCCCGCTGCAGGGTGCATGCGGTATGGTAGGCAAGCAGCTGGAGGACGACCGATGCAGTCAGCACCTGCACGAGAAAGTGTGTGTTCGGGAGAGGGATGAAGATGTCCACGATCTCGGCAAGCTCCGTGTCGCCGGCAGCGCCGAGAGCGATGATCGGTGCTTTGCGGGCCTTCATCTCCTTGATGTTCGAGGTCATCACGTCGTAGGTCGGCCCGGGGGTGCAGATGGCGACCACCGGCGTCTCCGCCGTGAGCAGGGCAAACGGCCCGTGTTTGAGTTCCCCCGCCGCATACCCCTCGGCGTGGACGTAACTGATCTCCTTCATCTTCAGGGCGCCCTCCATCGAGACCGGGTAAAACGGCCCTCTTCCCACAAAAAAAACATGCTCGGCCTTTGAACAGAGGGCGACCGCCTCCTTGAGATCTAAAAGGAGGACCTCTCCGATGGCCAGGTGCGCGTGCGAGAGGACGTCGTCGAACGCCCCCTCGCATCGCAGATTGACGATCTGCATCAGCGCCGCAAGCTGGGCCGTGTAAGACTTCGTCGCGGCAACGCCGATCTCAGGGCCGGCCCGCATGAGCAGGGTCTTATCGGCAACCCGGGTGACCGTGCTCCCCTGCATGTTGGTGATGGCAAGAGTGGGGCAGTTGCGGGCTTTTGCCATCTTTAAGGCGGCGATCGTATCAGCGGTCTCCCCCGATTGCGAGACCGCGATCACGAGGCCGTGGAGGGGCGGGATGAAGTACTTGAACTCCGATCCCATCTCGACCCGCACCGGTATGTTGCAGAGCGATTCGGCCAGGTACTTGAAGACCAGAGCGGTATGATACGACGTCCCGCATGCAACCAGAGTGATCTCGTCAGCCTCCAGGATCATCCGCCGCACCGCCTCGTCGATGCCCGCCCTGCTGGTCTCATAGAAGGACTGGGGCTGCTCGTAGATCTCCTTTAACATGTAATGAGGAAACCCGCCCTTCCGGGTGTCCTCGACGCACCAGTTGATCAGTTCGACCGGGCGCTCCGTCTTCAGGCCCCCATGGTAGAAATCAAGATGTTCGGGCGTGATGTCGGCAACGTCGCCGTCTTCAAGGAAGATCACGCGCTCCGTGTACTCGAGGAGCGGCGTCATATCCGAGGCGGCAAAGACCTCGGCATCGCCGATGCCGAGGACGAGCGGGCTTGCGTCGCGTGCAGCGACGATTCTCTGGGTATCCTTCGCGATCGCGAGGACGGCATACGAGCCTTTGAGGAGAGGAAGGGTTGCGTTGACTGCCGCGAGGAGGTCCCCGTCGTAGTGCTCCTCGATGAGATGGGCGATCACCTCCGTATCGGTCTCCGAACGGAAGATGTGGCCGCGCTCCAGGAGGTGCCGCTTCAGTTCGCGGTAGTTCTCGATGACCCCGTTGTGGACCACGGCGATCCTCCCCCTGCAGTCTGTATGCGGGTGGGCGTTGATATCGTTTGGTTCGCCGTGCGTGGCCCAGCGGGTATGCCCGATCCCGGTGCACCCGTGAAGGCCGACCACCCCCCCCTCGCCGGCCGAGATACGGCCTGCCTTCTTATAGACCTCGATCGCACTCCCGACCGTCGCGATCCCGAACGAGTCATAGCCCCGGTACTCAAGCCGCTTCAGCCCCTGGATCAGGACAGGGGTTGCGTCCCGCCTGCCGACGTAGCCGACAATCCCGCACATCTACATCACCCGGGTACCATCCTCGATGAGACCTGTCACGGTCTTCCCCTCCTCAATGGTGACATTATTACCTGCAATACAGTTCTTAAATGTTGTGAAAGGTGCCGCCTGGACTCCCTCCCCGAGGACCGCGCCGAATTTCGTTTTCAGGACCCGGCTCCCGATTTCGATGAAATTAGCCGCCGGGTGAGTGGTGGCATGGTCGGCAAGGAGGCACCCCCGGCCGAAAACCGCCGAGACAATCCTCGAGTGGGACCCGATCGTGACGTCGTCCATGAGGAGCGAGTCGGCGACGTAGGTGAACGGTTCAAGCACCGCCCCGTCGCCGATGCTCACATCGGGCATGATCACACAGCTCGGGCCGATATTGCAGTTGCTCCCGATGGCGACGGGGCCGCAGATCACGGTGTTCGGGCCGATGGTCGTCCCGGCCCCGATGCGCACGGTGCCCCGGCGGATGACGGATGCGTCGACCGTCCCGCGGATCTCAGGCGTGATCTCCCTGAGCATCCGGCTGTTCATCTTCAAGAGGTCCCAGGGATAGATGGCATCCTGCCAGTCGTCTGCCGGGATCGCCCGTATCCGCCGTCCCGCCGCAATCATAGCGGAGAGAGCATCGGGGATCTCGGTCGTCGTGAGGTAGGAGAAGACATCGGGTGAAAACGAGTAGACCCCCGTCGAGACCGTGAACGTCGGGGCGTCCTCGGGCTTCTCGATGATCTCGCGGACGATGCCGTTCCGGATCACCACGACCCCGAAGTTCGACGGGTTCGGGTGCTCGGCCACGAGCATGGCGTTTCGCTCCTTCCTGATCCGGGCTATCGACTCTGCGTTGATGTAGTTGTCACCGGGAAGAACGAGGAAATCGTCCGTGATCTCTGATTCGGCAGCCCGGAGAGCGTCCGCGGTCCCGATCTGCCGCTCCTGCACGACGACCTGGATCGGGGCCTCGAGCCGGTTGAGGTGTCGGATGACTTCTTCTTTCCGATACCCGACCACAACCACGATATCACGGATGCCGTTCTCAAGGAGGGCGTCGATGACATACTCGATGATCGGCCGGTTTGCAACCGGGAGCAGGGCTTTTGGCTTGCTCCGGGTGAGCGGACGGAGACGGCTCCCCTCTCCCGCTGCTAAAATGACTGCCTGCATCGTCTCACCTGATGATTGATCCTTCTTCAATGCACCCCTCTACGAGGGAGTGCGGGGCGATTCTCGCGTTGCTGCCGATGAGGGTCCCGACGTTGACCGAACAGTTGATGCCGAAGAGGACGTTGTCCCCGATGATGGCGCCGAACTTCCGCCTTCCGGTGGTCTTCCCGCAAACCTTCACCGTTCCGTTGTCGTGCCTGAGGTTTGCAACCTTGGTGCCGGCCCCGAAGTTGCACCCGCTCCCGACGACGCTGTCGCCGATGTAGTTGAAGTGCGGGACTTTGGTGCCCGGCATGATGATGGAGTTCTTGACCTCGGTTGCGTGCCCGATATGGCAGTCATCGCCGATGGCGGTCGATCCCCGGATATAGGCGTGGGGGCCGATGATGCAGTTCTCGCCGATGACGCAGGGGCCCTCGATATAGGTCCCGGCCCGGATAACGGTCCCCCTCCCGATGCCGACCGTCTCCGGGACGGTGCACCCGTTCTCGACGGTGCCGCACCGTTCGTGGTCCATCGACGCGATGAGCGCCTCGTTTGCGTCGAGGAGGTCCCACGGCTGCCCGACATCGAGCCAGTAGTTCAGCGGGCATGCAGAAAGCGTCCCCTCCCGAATGTAGGAGTCGAGGGCGTCGGTCAGTTCGAACTCCCCCCGGCCGGAGACCGTGATCCCGGAGAGAAGGTCGAAGATGTCGGGGTTGAAGAGGTAGGCGCCCGCGTTGATCAGACTGCTCTTCGGATGCTCCGATTTCTCCTCCAGACCCGTGATGCGGTCCTCCTCCACGGTCACCACGCCGTAGTCCTGCGGGTGGTCGGTCCCGTGGATCCCGACGCAGGGGGCGTCCTTCCTGCAGAGTTCCCTGATATCGTCCCGTTTGAGGACCATATCGCCGTTTAAGAGGAGGAACCGGTCGCCGACCAGCCCTGCCGTCGCCCGCAGGGCGTCCGCGGTGCCGAGCTGGTGGCGCTGGGTCACGTAGGCGATCCTCACGCCAAAGTCGCTGCCGTCCCCGAAGTGGTTCCGGATCTCACGCTCACAGTAACCGACGACGAAGATGAAGTCGGTGATCCCTGCATCCCGGGCCGCGAGGACGAGGTGTTCCATCATCGGGCGGTTGGCTATGGGAAGCATCACCTTCGGACGCCGGGCGGTCAGGGGACGCATCCGTTTTCCCTCCCCCGCAGCAAGTACGACACATTGCATAGACTTTTTACTCCTGACTACATTTTGCCCGTTCAAGGGCGGCACGCCCCATATCGAGCATTTCTTTTGCTTTTTTGGGCGTCTTTCCCTCGGCCGTGATCCGGACTTTCGGTTCGGTGCCGCTTGCGCGGACCAGATACCAGCCGTCTTCATCCTCGACCCGGATGCCGTGCGTCGGCTCGTCGGCACCCATTGCCGTCACGACTTCCCGCGGCGTTCCGATGCGGTAAGACTCCCGGAGGAGGGTATACCGGGGCATCCGGTCCAGTTCCCCGGCGATCGACCACTCCGACGCGATCTCGCAGAGCAGGGCCGCAGCGTAGATCCCGTCGGGGCAGTAGGAGTACTCGGGGAAGATCCAGCTCCCCGACGCCTCCCCGCCGAAATCTCCCCAGGAGAGGAGTTCTTCGGAGACGAAACTGTCCCCGACGGGGGTGCGGCGGACCTCTGCGACCTCTTCGATAGCCATCGAGGCGTCGACGGTGGTGACCACATGCTTCCGGTCGAGGTAACTTGCAAAGAGCATGAGGAGGTGGTCTCCGTCGATATACCGGCCCCGCTCGTCGAACGCCATCATCCGGTCGGCGTCGCCGTCGTGGATCACCGCGCACGCGGCACCCCGCTTTCGGACGATCTCACCGATGTAGGGGAGGTTTGCTTCGAGCGGTTCCGACGGCCGGGCGAACCGGCCCATGACGTTGCAGTTCAGCCCGACGACGGTTGCTCCGGCTCCGGCAAGGAGATCGGGGGTGATGACGCTGCCCGCGCCGTTGCCGCAGTCAAGCACGGCCGTGACGGGCCGCGAGAGGCTGACCCGGTCGAGGATTGCCTCCCGATGCGCGTCCACCGCATCGATGTGAGAGGTGCGTCCCTGCTCTGCCCAGGTCTTCCCGTGCGACCCTCCGATTGCTTCCTCGATCTCCGTCTGCTGCCGGAGGGTGAACGACGACCCGTCGGGGTTAAGCAGTTTCACGCCGTTGTAGGACTCGGGGTTATGCGAGGCGGTGATCATGCAGCCTGCGTCCACGTTTCCGGTCGCATGCGCGACCGTCGGGGTGGGTGCGATGCCGCAGGAATAGACGGTTGCGCCGGCCGAGAGCATCCCGGCAACGACGGCATGTTCCAGCAGTTCGCTCGTTGTGCGGGTATCCCTGCCCACGACAACGCGTGGCGCGCCGTCTGCGGTGGCTGCTCCTACACGAAGCGCGAGATCGACGAGGTCGGGACCGAACTCCCGTCGAATTCCGGAAGAGCCGAAAAGCATAGTTGTTGTAATCCTTTTTTTCCTAAAAAAGGTATTCATCGTCCGTAGGGACACCAGTGTTCGAGGTTTATCAGACCGCTGACTCCGGCGGTCGACGGGCCGAGAAAGATCATCCGTTTCTTTCCCCGGTATTCGTCGAGGCAGGCCACCCCTGCGTCCGTCGTCATGCCGTCTCCGGCGATGAGAAAGAGCTCGGCCGTTTCCGGCGAGTCGACCCTCTGGTGTTCGAGAGCCCGTTCGAGCACCGGCATCGGGCCGACAAGATAGACGCGCTTCCCGGCAATTTCACGGGAGAGTTCCGCAAGGCAGGGGCCGTAGCAGTCGGGGGTGCAGGGACGGAGTTTCCGTGTCAGGCAGAGGAACGCCGAGACGGCGTTGATGATCGCGCTCGCCGCTCCGCGCTGCTCCTGATTTACGAGCGGTGCACCGAACATGAAAGATATCCGGGTGTTGGCCCGGACAGGAGCGCTCGTGACGAACTGTCCGATTCGCCCGCCGAAATGCCCCTCCATGCAGACCCCTTTCGGATACTGGCAGGTATCCGCGTCGTGGTTCACCGCGAGGGCCACGATCCCGTGTTCGCACCCGCTGTTCTCCAGGATCTTCTCGATTTTTCCGATTGCATCGTGTAAAAGACTCATGGTTGATCCTCCGCGTCTCGTTCGTAGAGGACCGCCCGCACGGGCGACCCATCCGCGCCTTTAAGGCGCAACGGCAACGCTACCAGGTAATAATCGCCTTCCGGCACGGCTGCAAGGTCGAGCAGTTCGAGGATGACCATGTCGCTCTCAAGCAACCGGCGATGGACCGAGCCGTCCCCGTCGTATGCCTCGATCGACGGTGTATCGGTCCCGAGGCAGGTAATCCCGGCGTCGGCGATGAGACCCGCCGCCTCAAGGGAGAGTGCGGGGTACCCGGGCTCGAACCGCTGCCGTCCCGAAAACCAGGTCTTCAGGAGGAGCGTCCGGGTGCCGGAGAGGCAGTCGGCGAAGCGCTCTGCATCGACGGCCCCGTCTACATCGCTGCAGTCGAGCACCCGGGCGGGGCCCATCAGCACTCCGGGCGGAACCCGGTCGACCGTCCGGCCCCCCCTCACGTAGTGGGACGGGGCGTCGATGTGCGTCCCGGTGTGGCTCCCGAGGGCCATCTCGGTCACGCGGTACTGTCCGTTATCGATCTCACGGAACCGGGGACGGATGTCCCCCGGGTAGACGACGACGTCCTCGGAGAGGTCCCGGGTGATGTCGTAAATTTTCACAGAGAGCCCTCCTCCCGCCATCCGAACTGCCCGATCAACGGCACGAAACAGACGCCGCCGAGCGGGATCTCCTCCACCCTGCCCCCCCGCTTCACGAGTTTGATCAGGCTCTGGCAGTCCCGCGCTCCGATGGGGGCGACCAGCCGTCCGCCTTCCGCGAGCTGATCGATCAGGGGCTGCGGAACGTCAGGCGAAGCCGCCGTGACGACGATGGCATCGTACGGGGCCTCCGGGGGATACCCCTTCGTGCCGTCGCCGACGATCACCCGGACACCGGCGATCCCGGCCCGGGCGAGGTTCTCCCGTGCGCTGTCGGCGAGGTCCTGCAGGCGTTCGACGGAGATGACCGTGCCGGCGAGGTCGGCGAGGAGTGCAGCCTGGTAGCCGCTGCCGGTCCCGACTTCGAGCACCCGGTCGTGCGGCGTAAGTTCAAGTTGTTCGGTCATGACGGCGACGATGTAGGGCTGGGAGATGGTTTGATCCTTCCCGATGGGGAGCGGCCGGTCCTCATAGGCCGCACGCTCCAAGCCCTTCGGCACGAAGAGGTGGCGCGGAACGCGTCGCATCGCAGCAAGCACTCTCTGGTCCCTGACCCCCCGGGCCCGGACCTGGAACTCCACCATCTCCTCGCGCTCCCTCTGGCAGGGGTCGCTCTCCGTCATCTCTTCTCCCGACTAGAACCCGGATTCCGCCTTATCGATCACGGCATCGATATGCGCCTGCAGGACTGCAGGCAGGCCGCTGATCTTTACATCCAGGAACCCGCGTATAATGGTTGCGGTGGCCTCCTCCTCGGAGAGCCCTCTCGCCATAAGGTACTCGATCTCGTGGCGGGCGATCTTGCCGACCGCGGCCTCGTGGGAGAGCTCGGTGCCGGTCAGCGTTCCTTCGATCTCGGGAATGGCGTGGATGACACCGTCTTTTAAGATCAGGCCTTTACACTCGATGTGACCCCGCGTGTTATCCCGTTCGCCGCGGATATGGCCCCGGGAGATGACGGTGCCGCCGGTGGTGATGGCCCGGGTAATGAGTTCGGCGCTTGTATGCTCGGCACCGAGGATGGCCCGGGAGCCGAGGTCGAGGAGCGACCCGGGCGTTGCGACGGCGATGCTTGAGAAACGGGCCACGGCGTTCTTTCCGATAAGGTGCGCCGTCGGGTACATATTGACCTGGCGGACCGGCTGCATGCAGATGTAGTTCGAGAGAAAGGTCCCGTCCTCCTCAACGATGGTGGCGCTCCGCGGAAAGACGCTGATTCCCGGGTTCCAGTTGTGGATCATCGTGGACGTGACTCTGGCGCCTTTGCCGACGTAGATCTCGGTCACCCCGATGTGCGCGCCCTGTTTCTTCTGCCATGAGCTGGCGCAGCCGGAGATGATGTGGATCTCCGCACCCTCTTTTGCGATGAAGATATTGTGCACGTGCTGCACCGGCTCTTCGCGGAGGAAGAGGCAGGCCTGAATGGGCATGGCAACCTTCGCGCCTGGCTGAGCGATGACGACGAGGCCCTGCGGCTCCTGCTTCGCTACATATTGGGTATACTTGTCCTTGTCTTTCGGGACGGCTTTCCAGTAGTGGTCCTTCAACCAGTCGTACTTCTCAAGGGCGGCCTTGATGGGGAGCATCTCGACGTCTTCGGCCCCGCAGGTGGTCTGGATCACGTTCTGGTCGATCTGGAAGAAACTTCCGCACCGGTTGTGCATCTCGACTTCAAGGCCGGTCAGGGCGAGGCGTTCCCGGTCTTTCTCCGGGATCTGCTTCATATCGGTTATATCTGTTTGCAACGCAGGCACTCTCCGTATCCCTTCTCTTTGACCACGCGCAGAATCTCGCGGGGGTTGCCGTGGCACCGGATCTGGCCGTTTATCATGACATGACCCTGGTCGGCATTGAGGTAATCGAGGATGTAGCCGGTATGGGTGATGATCAGCCCGCTCTTCCGCCTGTTGACGATCCGAACGTCTTTTTCAAGCAGGCCTGCGATCTCCTTTCCCATCAGGCTCATGTTCTCAAGGTCGACGCCGCTCTCCGGCTCGTCCAGCATGAGGAAATCGGGCTGCTGGACCTTCAGCTGCAGGACCTCGCTCCGCTTGAGTTCGCCGCCGGAGAACCCGACGTTGACGTCCCGGGAGAGAAAGTGCTCCATGTTGACCGACTGTGCGAGCGCCTCTATCGCGTCCTCTCCCCTGTGGGATGTGGCGGCGAGCAATTTCCCGAGTTTCAGCCCGGATACCGCAGGAGGTTGCTGAAACATCATGCCGATCCCGAGATGGGCCCGCTCGTTGATCGGCATATCGGTGAGGTCTTTTCCTTTAAACGTGATGGACCCCGATGTGATCGTATAAGCGTCGAACCCCATGATTGATTTGAGCAGCGTGCTCTTTCCCGAGCCGTTCGGGCCCATCAGGATGTGGGTCTCTCCCGGTCCGATGTGGAGGTTGATGTCGTGGAGCACTTCGGTGTTATCCACGCTCACGTGCAAATCACTGATATCCAGCATACGGCACTCCGTTCCATGTATTTGTCAGGGGATACATTAACACTTGCCAACAGAGCAACTGCCGTTTCAGCCGGCAGGGAAGGCGAAGATGGATATCGGTTCTGCGGGCGAATCATCCAGCCGTCTTGATGCAGAACTCACGTCCGGGTTCACCGGGAACTCCAATCTTTCACTTTCACCCTGCACACGGCCTACGGTTAAGTAGTGATCCCGCCCCGGTTCATATATGGAGAGATCGACAGCTACCACGTTTGCTTACATTGCCGAGCGGGCCGCCCGGTATCCGAGCGTTGTTCGAAGAAACCAGATGCGTAAAGTGGCGTATACCAGCACCATTGCCCCGGCAAACCGCACCTCTTTGTGACCGGAGGGCCTTTAAGGAGTGCCGCTATCTCCTCACGCTCACTCTGCGAGGTATGCCCGGGCATGAAGGTATGACCCCGGCCGGTCGTGGGCATGGGTGACGAGGTAGTTGTGGAGGTCTACGGCAGCCCTTGATTCTTCGAGCAGGGCGTTGTAGGACCCTGCCGCGTTGTTGTAGTCCCGGACCTGCCGGTTATACTCCGGGACGAGGCGGTTATACTCCCGGTTCTCGCCGGCCCGGGCGAGAGCCTTCAACCGTGCGTCGAGGGATTCGAGGGCTTCTTCCTCTGCCCCAAGTTCCCGGGTGCGTGCTTCAAGTTCCGGTGCAAGTTCCTCGACCCGGTCACGCGATGCGGCGAGGGCGCGTTCGATCACCCGGACCTGGTCGCACCCCGTGTAGGACCGGGGCCCGTCGCCGACCGGGATCACGAGGGGGTCGGTGGACAGGACCGTTCCGTTCACGAGCGTCTCAGGCGGGAGGCCAACGTAACTTGCGCTCGTGGTCTCGATGTAGGCGTAGGTGGTGTTGCGGTAGAGAGACCCGGCGCTTCTGACGCCGACGGCCATGTGGGCTTCGTCCTCGAAGTAGAAGAGTGCGACACCGTAGCCTTCCCGGGCCAGCAGGCCCGCGAGGAGGAGGCTTTTGTCGTCGCAGTCGCCCTCTCCGTCGACGTAGGTCTCGATGGGAAACTTCGGCTCGACGATCGAGGTGTCGGTCCTGTAGGGGATGGACTGGACGAATGCGGCGATCAGTTCCAGGTAACGGTCGTCGTCGAGCCTTTCCCTCTCCCGGATCTCACGAAAGGCCGCGAGCAGGTCCGTGTAGAAGGGTTCCTGGTGGGAGTCGTTGACGAACGCCTGGTAGTAGATGGGTACCCATTCCTCTTTCGAAAGGTCTTCATAGAGGTAAAGCCGCCGGTCCGCGTTCTTGGCACCGGCATAGACCGCCGGGTCGGGATCGATCCGGATCGTCTCCTCCCCGTCCTCGAAGGCGAAGGTGTAGACCGGCACCGAATCGAGGGCCGCTCCTTCGACCGGCACAATCGCCGGCGGGACGGCCGGCGGGTTCAGGAAGTCGCCCAGGCACCCGGCCCCGAGGGTCGCGGCGACAAGGACGAGCACGACGAAGATTCGTTTCCACATGGTATCAGAGGTAATCGGGGAGGTCTGCCAGAGAGTCGATGACGAGGTCGGGCGTCACGCCAGATCGGCGGACCGCTTCTTCCCGGTACTTCCCGGTCCTGACCAGGACCCCCTTCATTCCGCAAGCCCGGGCGCCGCCGATATCGGTGACGATGTCGTCGCCGACCATCGCCGCCTCCCCGGGGCGCGCCCCGATATCCCGGAGCGCCCGGAGGAAGAACGCCGGGGAAGGCTTCCCGATCACCTCTGCCTTCTTTCCGGCGGCGTATTCGAGTGCAGCCACGAACGGACCGGCCGAGAGCATCAGTCCGTCCGACCCCATCCAGTACCGGTCCTTCTCAAGCGCGACGAGGTCCGCTCCGGCGAGGAGGAGACGGAACGCCCGGTTCAGCGTCTCGTAGGTGAAGTCGTCGGCCGCATCGGCGACCACGACCACGTCGGCTTCCTCATCGACGGCGAGGAGGCCCGCTTCCTCAAAGTCGGTCCGCGCATCGGGAGTGGTGAGAAGGTAGCACCGGGTGCGTCCTCCCTCCCGCAGGTGCGCGGCTGCGGCGACCGGGGCGGTGATGATCCACGGCTCCGGGATGGCGTAGCCGAGCGCCTCCAGGCGGCGGGCAATCGAACGGCGGGACCGGCGGGTGGTGTTCGAGACGAACCGATAGGGTATTCCTCGCCGGTCGAGTTCCCGGAGCGCCCGGTTCGCCCCAGCGACCGGCCGGTCGCCGATGTAGAGGACGCCGTCGATGTCGATCAGGACTGCTCCGATCTGCATACCTCTTCTTTTGTTCGCGGGAGTATTTATGCGGTGCCCGGCAGGCGGGAGAGAGACCGACCCCGTTCACTTTCACCACGCGGCGGTTACTTTTGAATGCCGGAAGCGCCTAATCCTCTGTCGGGAGAATGACGTACCCGTTCAGGCAGGCAGGAAGACCGTGGCGAGCCGTGGGGGAGGGCACCGTATCCTCAAGCGACCTCGTCAGAGAGTATCGGGGCCGGACGGTCGAGGATGTCTTCTGCGGCCGGGAAGTCTCCTGCTCCTCCGGGACGTGCTACGTCCTTGAATCCCGGAGTGCCGTGGATCTTGACGGCAGAAGCCCCGACCGGGCGGCTTCGGCCGTCCTCGCCGACCTCACCCTGGTCCGCGGTATCGGCGAGGCGACCGGGCAAAGACTGCGGCGGATGGGCTACCGGACGGTTGCCGACCTTGTCCGGCACCCCCTCTACCGCCCGGAGGCCGAACGGCTCCTTACGGCGGTGGCGCGGGAGGACACCCGCGGTCTTGCAACCTGGATCGAGCGGCGGCACCACCGACGAAGCGACCCCCTCCTCCTCGATATCAGCCGGTATTATGCCGCCGAGGAGTTTCTCTTCCTCGACATCGAGACGCTGGGGCTCGCGTCCCGGCCGATCATCCTCATCGGCCTTGCCCGGGTTCACGGCGGGTCGATCGTCGTCCGCCAGTACCTGCTCCGGTCCGTCGAAGAGGAGGAGGCGGCACTCACCGCTGTCCTTCCGGACCTGGAAGCGGAGGGAACGGTCTACGTCACCTTCAACGGCAGGGCGTTCGACCTCCCCTATCTCCGCGACCGGCTCACCCGCTACGGCATCCCGGCAGACCTTTCCGCGCCTCACTTCGATATCCTCTACCCTGCACGCCGGCGCTGGCGGGCTTCGCTCGGGACCTGCCGGCTCTGTGCGCTCGAGGCCGGGGTTCTCGGCGTAGCCCGGGAGAACGATGTTCCTGGCTGGATGGTCCCGGAGTTCTACAATATCTACCGGAGGACCGGGAACCCCGGTCCGCTCGTTCCGGTGGTGGAACACAACCGGCAGGACCTCATCTCGCTCGCACGGCTCTTCGGCCTCCTGAGAGGGGACGACGGCTCCCCGACGGGAACCGGGGTGAAAAGATAGAAAGAATCGAGACAAACCGTTCAAAGAACGGAGGAATAGTTCCCCGGTGCCGCGCCCATCCCGAACGTTCGATGCATCTGTGTGAATTATATTTTAACCGAGATAATAAGCACTCACCCGATACACAGCCGATATGTGTTTAAATAAACAATCCAGCCAATATTTTTGGTCTGATAAAAATAATAACATTTTTAACTTTTCATTCCAACCCTAGATATTGCCCCCAATATCTTTTTTTTGCGATTCTTCTGTATTGTGTTTTCAAGGCACGCTCCTCCCGTTCATCCATCACGCCCTGTCAACCGGTGTATCCGGTCACGCCAGGTCTTCCTCCTCGAACGTGAAGACTTCTTCGATGGTGGAGCCGAGCGTCCGGGCCACTTTGTAAGCGAGCTTCAGGGAGGGGTTGTATTTCCCCTTCTCGAGGAAGACGATCGTCTCCCGCCGGACCCCGACCTGCCGCGCCAGTTCCTCCTGGGTGAGCCCCGTCTTCGCCCGGAGTTCCCGGATTCTGGTCTTCACCCGGCGTCCCCCTTCCGGAGCAGGTGCCATTCGGCGGCCTGCACCGCCGGTCTCATGCCCCGTCCCCCTGCCGGAAGAGGTACCACTGGAATATTCTGGCCGAGAGGAGCATGGTAAACAGCAAGACCAGGAGCGTTCCCTGAAGATCAAACGACGCCAGACCGAGGAAGTCCAGCCATAAAAAGGCCAGTATCAGTACCGACGTGAGCGCCCAGGAGTAGGCGGCGCCGTAAGCGCCGATTCTCTTCGTCCTTTCGTCGGAGAGGACTTCGCCCTGTCTGCTAAAGCCGGTGATAACCGCCACGATTACCATAACGACACCCGCCGAGACGAGCGCGACCACAGCGGTGCTTTCGACAGCGATGCCGGTAGACTGAAGGGCGATGCCTGCAAGAACGAGCAGGATGCCGAAGACCAGAAGTACGGACTGTTTCAACCGCATTGTCATCACATCGCGTTTGATATTTCTAACACTATGTTAGAAATGTATAACGTTCAGATATCTAAATCTTGCGTAGGTACGCGTTGACCTTCCTTTCGGGAAACCCCGGTCGACTTCCCTACCGGGAGGATACGGGTGCGGCGATCCGGCCGTGGATCTCCGATCCGCCCCGGTGCCAGGAATATTCCCTGTCCGTCTGGCAACCGTTGCCGAAGATGCCCCGTCCGCACCGCCGTGATACGATCTCTGCGGAGTGCGAGACGCTGGCAGGCGGCGGGGAGCCGGGGAGATGAAGGGCTCGTCGGAGGCGCGATATTCGCATTTCTTTGAGATTTCTCCAAAAAATTAATTTTAGTTGAGATTCTTTGTGGTGCTGATCATTTTCCCGATCACACAAGGGTCGAACCATGAACAGGTTACTGATAGTATCGAACAGACTTCCGGTCGGCGTCTCAAAAAAGAACGGCGACCTCCACCTGCAACGGAGCGTCGGCGGTCTTGCCACCGGGGTCGGCTCATTTTACAAGTCCTACGAGAGCCTCTGGATCGGCTGGCCCGGCATAAACCCCCAGAGGAAGCAGGAAGAGGAGAAAGAACAGATTGTCGATGCCTTAAATCGGGAGCAGTGCCACCCGGTCTTTCTCACGCCGTACGACATCAAGCACTACTACGACGGATTCTGCAACAACACCCTCTGGCCGCTCCTCCACTACTTCAACCACTTCGTGGACTACAACCCGAAGACATGGCACGTTTATCAGCGGGTGAACGAGAAGTTCTGCGACGCCGTGATGGAAGTGGTCCAGCCCGGCGACATCATCTGGGTTCACGACTATCACCTGATGCTCCTGCCCCAGATGCTCCGGGAGCGCCTGCCCGATGCAGAGATCGGCTATTTCCACCACATCCCCTTCCCGTCGTACGAGGTATTCCGGAACCTGCCCTGGAGGAAGGAGATCCTCTCCGGTCTCCTCGGCGCTGACCTCATCGGCTTTCATACCTACGGCTACGTCCGCCACTTCCTCTCCAGTGTCCGGCGGCTCCTCGGGTACGAGCATACCTTCGGGGAGGTCCGGACCGGCACACGGGTGGTGCGGACCGACCTCTTCCCGATGGGCATCGATTACCACCGGTTCGCCGACGCTGCGGGCAGCACCCCGGTCCAGAAAGAGATCGCCCGGATCCGGCAGAAGTACGGAAAACGCAAGATCATCCTCTCATTCGACCGCCTGGACTACACAAAGGGAATCCCGCTTCGGCTCGAGGCTTTCGACGCGCTCCTTGCAAAAAAGCCGGAGTATCAGGGAAAAGTCTCCCTCGTTCTCGTAGCGGTCCCGTCCCGGACCAGCGTCAACAGTTACCGGGCGTTAAAGAAGCGGATCGACGAACTCGTCGGTCGCATCAACGGAAAATACGGGACGACCGACTGGGTCCCGGTCCGCTACTTCTACAACTTCCTCCCGTTCGAGACGCTGGTGGCGTTCTACAGCGCCGCCGACGTCGCCCTGGTGACGCCGCTCCGCGACGGCATGAACCTGATGGCGAAGGAGTACGTCGCCACCCGGACCGACGGCACCGGGGTGCTCATCCTCTCCGAGATGGCGGGGGCGGCCGAAGAACTTGGCGAATCGATCATTGTCAACCCCAACGACCGGGACGCGGTGCTCGAGGCTATCGAGACGGCGCTTGCCATGCCGGAGAAAGAACAGATCGAGCGGAACCGGACCATGCAGAAAAGATTGATGCGCTACGACATCGAGCACTGGGTCAGCGACTTCCTCACCCGCCTGGGCGATGCCCGGGCGGTCCAGGTCGAACGCTCCGAGCAGGTCGTCACTCCCGCCATCAGGGACGAACTGGTTGCAGACTATGCCTCCGGCAAGAACCGGCTGCTCCTTCTCGACTACGACGGCACGCTGGTGCCGTTCGCCGCAAAACCGCAGAAGGCGGTCCCGGGCGAAGCCACGCTGGCGGTGCTCGCGTCCCTTGCCCGTATACCGGGCAACGAGGTGGTGGTGATCAGCGGCAGGGACCGGTATACGCTGGACGCCTGGTTCGGGGAGATGGATATCGGGATCATCGCCGAGCACGGCGTCTGGATAAAGGAGCGTTCCGGGGAGTGGCGGATGCCAGAAGCGCTCTCGGACGAATGGAAAGGGGAGATCACGCCGCTCCTCGAACTCTACACCGACCGCACACCCGGCGCCTTCATCGAGGAGAAAGATTACTCCCTCGTCTGGCATTACCGCCGAACCGAGCCGATACTCGGGGCCCAGCGGGCAAAAGATCTCAAGGACGACCTGCTGCACCTGACGTCGAACCTCGACGTCGGCGTCATGGAGGGGAGCAAGGTCATCGAGATCAAGAACAACGTCGTCAACAAAGGGAGGGCGGCGTTAACCTGGGTTTCTCGACGTGCCTGGGACTTCGTCCTTGCCGTCGGGGACGACCGGACCGACGAGGACCTCTTTGCGGTGATGCCGCCCGGGGCCTACTCGATCAAGGTCGGGCTCGCCCCGAGCAGGGCCCGCTTTAACCTGGTCGCCCAGCGGGACGTGGTGCCCCTGCTCCGGAGGTGCATCGAGTGCGATCGAGAGGTGACGGCCGGAAAAAAAGAGAAACCGAGGCGAGGAAAGGGCTTTATTAGATCTGCGGCTCCGGGATGACGGACCGGACCGTCAGGAAGACCGGCCCACGGAGGTCCACCTTCCGGTTGTGGTCGGTGACGTAGCGCATTGCATACTCTTCGATACGCAGGTTGATATCCGAGGGGAGTTTCGCCATCTTTACCTGGACGCGGGTTTCCTCCCCGCACCGCGCCGCCTCCTCGATCCGGGCGGCGGCGAGGTTTGCCGCGGCATCGAGGTAGGTGATGCCGGTGGAGACCCCTTCCCGCCGGACGAGCGCCCACTTCTCGATATCCGGCACCCCGAGCACCGAACCGTTGTGCACGAAGACCTCGTTCGCATAGGCGGGTCCGCACAGTTTTGTGTTGGACTCGGGCTCCTCGACGACGACCTCCACCGTTCTCCCTGCGACCTCGCCTTTCCACGCGGTGAATGCGCACGGTCCCGGCGCGGCGGCGTGTTCGGCGGCCGTGGCCCGGATCGCCTCCGCCATACGCTTTCCGGTCGCGGATGCCGGCTCTTCGCGGAGGTGGACGGCGCCTGCAATCTCGCGGTCGGTGATCTCCTGCGGGAAGAACTGCGGGTAGGTGAGCTCACGGATGTCGTTGGACTGGTAGGCGATCATCGCGAGCCGCTCCACGCCGAGGCCGAGGTTCATCACCGGCACGCCGATCCCGTACTCCGCAAGCGCCGAAGGCGAGTAGATGCCGAATGTGGCGACCTCAACCCAGCCGAGGACCGGGTGCCGGGCGTAGACCTCCGTCTGGGTGTCCGGCATGTAGTACTTCGACCGTTTTTCGTCGGGCTGGAACCGGAACTCGGTAAACCCGAACGCCGAGAGGAGGGCCTCGCTGACGGCCTTTCCCTCTTCGAGGGTGACGTCCTCCCCCGCGACGACGCAGGAGGCCGAGTGATAGGCCATCAGGCGGGTGGGGCCCTCTTCCTGCTCCCGCCGGAAACAGCGGTCCACCGAGAAGAGCCGGATCGGGAGGTGGCGTCTCTCCCAGAGGGAAGAGAGCGTCAGGAACCAGCCGCTCGTCATGTGGCTCCGGAGGGTGTTGCGCGACGACTCGGGAGCGAGCGCCCGGAATTCTGGGAAGACCGCGTCAAGGATGTGCACCACGGTCGCGTCGTCGGCCTCGAGGACGCCCGCGAGTTCGTGCGCCAGGTCGTCGCCGTCGATCGTTCCCTTCTTGTAGCCGTGGAGGGTCACGCGGAGATTCTCCTCGGTCGCGGGCGAGACCGCCCGCCCGAGGATCGCCTCGATCTCCTCTATCTGCTTCTTTGCTATCCCGACGTTCGGACGGGGCAGGCCGCCGAGGTAGAAGACCCGGTCGAGGACGGCCATCGCTTCAGGGCCGAACTGCCGGTAAATATCGGACTCCTCAACTATCAGAGGGTTCATCGCCTCGTCGAACCCCATCGAGAGGTAGGTCTCCCGGAGCCGCTGCACGATCTCAAAGATCGGGTGCGGGGTGGCCCGGGTGTACTTCAACCGGGGGTAGCGGCCCGAAACCCCCGGCGGGGTCAGTACCGACGGGCCTTCATGCCAGGCATGCTCGAAATCCTCTCTCGCCTTTTTCTTGAACTCTTCCACGTCAAATTTCATACGTTCCGCTCCAGACAGACCACCCGACTCACCGGGCTCTCGTCCCTGACGACATAGTCGCAATGCTCCACGATGCTCTCCGCGAACGCCCGCACCTCACGGTGTTCGGGCATCTGGTCCTTTTCCAGTCGATTTCTACTGTATCCCAGATACATATAACCCTTTACCTCCACGAACCGGGCCCCGGAGTCCTGATAGGCCGCCGCGTACTTCTCGGGCGAGAGATCGTTGTAGCCGCGCACCACCGTGGTGCGGATGGCGGACCTGCGGCCGGAAAGTCCGGTGAGGCTCTCCTGCACCCGGTCCCAGTAGTCTTCCCTCGGTCGGCAGAGGCGGAGGTAGGTCTCCCGGTCGGGAGCGTCCAGGGAGACGTAGACCTGGTAGGGTCGGCACCGGGCGAGGACGTCGGGGTTGGTCCCGTTCGAGACGAGAAACGTTGTATACCCCCCGGCGTTGAGGCCGTCGATCAACTCCGGGAGACGGGAGTAGCAGGTCGGCTCCCCCGAGAGCGATATCGCGACCATCGTCGGGTCGAGGGCCTCCGCGAACCGCTCCGGCGTGACGTAAGGGGAGACCTTGTAGCCCGAGAGCGCCTTCTTCTGGAGGCGCTTGAGGCTTCCGATGATCACGTCCGGCGGGCACTCCTCCTCCTGCGTCACCTCGTGCTCGAACGACCGCCAGCAGAAGAGGCAGTGCTGGTTGCACCGGAGGGTCGGCGTCATCTGGACGCAACGGTGACTCTCGATGCCGTAGAACTGCGCCTTGTAGCACATCTCCCCGCCCTTGAGCGCCCGCTTGTTCCACATGCAGGGCTTGACGGCCGCCGACGAGGCAGAGCTGACGAACTGGTAGCCCTGCTTTCGGAGGGCCTTACATGTTTCTGAGTGCATCGATCCCAAGGGTCAGAAGAGACTCCTGCAATGTGTTCCTGACCGCGTCCACAAGCGCAAGGCGGCTGTTCCGGGTCTCGCCCCCGCTCTTCAACACCGGGTCGTAGTGATAGAAGGCGTTGAAGAGGTCCGCGAGCTCGCGGGCGTATGCGGCGAGCAGGTGCGGACGGAGTTCCTCCACGGTCTCGTCGACGACGGCCGGGAACTTCGCGAGGTGCCGGGCGAGCGCAACCTCATGTTCGGTCTCGTAGCGGTACGCCCGCGTGAACTCCCCGGCCTTCTCCAGGATACTGCAGGCGCGGGCGTGGGCGTACTGGATGTAGGGGCCGCTCTGACGCTCGAAATCCAGCGCTTCCTTCCAGTTAAAGACCGTGCTCTTCTCGGGAGAGACCTTCACGATATCGTAGCGGATGGCGGCGACGGCGACCGATCTCGCGATTGAGCGCCGTTCGTCTTCGGGGAGCTCCGGGCGGCGGACGGTCACCTCGTCGAATGCCTTTGCGGTCACCTCATCGAGGAGGTCGTCCGCCGAGACGAACTTTCCCGCCCGGGTGCTCATGGAGCCCTCGGGGAGGGAGACGAACTCGAAGAAGACGATCTCGGGCGCTTTTTCGCCGAGGAGGGTGAGGGTGGCCTGGAGCTGGGCGCCGATCAATTTGTGGTCCGCCCCGAGGACGTCGATCACCCGGTCGTAGTTGTGCCCTTTCCAGGTATGGTAGGCGAGGTCCCGCGTGCTGTAGACCGACGTGCCGTCGCTCCGCCGGAGGATGTACTTCTTCTCGAAACCCTCTCCCGAGAGGTCGACCCAGAGCGTCTCGTCCTCGTGGGCCTGCGGCAGGCGGCGGACCCGCTCGAAGATCCGGTCCACGTCGCCGATCCGGACGAAGTCGCTCTCCCAGACGAACCGGTCGTGGCGGGCGCCTAAAGCGGCGAGGGTTGTCTTGATCCCCTCCGCACAGAGGGAGACGGCCGCCCGGAACTTCCTGACGGTCTCCGCGTCGCCGCGCTCCACCTTCTGCATGAGGTGATCGATCTCTTCCGTGATAGCGAGGTTCTTCTCGATCTCGCGGTTCGCTGCGATGTAGACCCGGGCGACGTAGTGGTCTCCCTTCTCGCCGTCCTCGCGGGCAAGACCGAGGTGGTCGAACCCCCACGAGACGATGGCGATCTGGCGGCCCATGTCGTTTAAGTAATACTGCACCTCAAGCGGATACCCTGCCTTCCGGAACGCCCGGGCGAGGGTGTCCCCGATGACGGTGTTTCGTATGTGGCCGACATGGAGGGGGCCGTTCGGGTTCGCACTCGTGTGCTCGAGCACCACCCTTTCCGGGCGGCGGGGATGGTTCCCGTAGTCGGGCTCGAGCGCCTCCCTGACCGCTTCCGCGAGGAGCGACGGCCCGAACACGAAGTTGATGTAGGGGCCCGTCGCTTCGACCCGGATATCGCCGAGTTCGGGGTCTGCCGAGATCCTTTCGGCGATCTCGGCGGCAATCTCCCGGGGTGGGCGCTTCTCGCTCTTTGCCAGTTTAAACGCTACGGTCGAGGCGAGATCGGCGTGATCTCCCCCGGTTGTGAGGAGGACGTCCTCCTCACCGGTGCATGCCCGGAGCATGCGCTCAATCTGGTGGTATTTTTCCTGAAACATCAGTATCCGGTCCTGTAACGCAGGATCGCTGCGATCCCGCCGAACGCGTTGTAGAGCATTGAACCCTCTTCAAAATCGTCTGATATGATCCTGACCGCCGTGCTGCTCTGGTCGGCGGCAGCGGTCAGTTCGTCGATGATATCGGTCTCTTCCGCCACGTAGAGCGATGCACCGTCGTTCGGGCAGGTGCCGAGGTCGAGGTCCTTGATATGTTTTCCCGGCTCGAGGCTGACTGTCCGCTCCTCGGTGTAGTCGCTGTTCGGACAGGCGAGTTTCAGCCGGGCTCTCCTGAGCTTGTCGGAGAGGAGGAGCATGTCGACGGCGCCGAGTTCCAGATTCTTTCGGACGCTCTCCTCCCCATAAGCGGCTGCTCCGTTGTCCTTTACCAGTTCCTGAAGGAACCGGTTCATCACGTTCTTCTCCTTGATGACGTCGAGGCCCTTCAAGGCATCCGACGCACTCTCGACGAGTTCGGCAAGCCCGGACTCGTTCGTGTAAGAAACGTCGAAGAGCCCGATGATCCGCTTCTGGAGTTCGTGGTGGAGGTAGCCGCCCGCCTCGAACTCCTCCTTCGTCGGGGTCGGGCCGCCGATCAGCACGCCTTTAAACTTCTCGAAGAAATCCTTCTCGGCGAGAAAGATATCGCTCGCCCGGTCGCCGACCTTCTTGTAGAACTCATTGATGGCGATCAGCCGCAGCCGCTGGAACCGGACGCTCGACTGCCCGCCCTTTCGCTGTTTGCCGGGGACCGTCGAGGTGACGCCGTTAACCGGTTCAATCCGGTTGCCGCGAAGGAAGCCGATGTAAGCCTCACGCCGGTCGATGACGATCAGGCCGTAGATCTCCTTCTCGCCGAGCATCTGCTGCAGCGGTTCGAGTTCAAACGAAGAGCTGCATCGGTACATGTAGGTGCCGAGCGGCTCGGGCGGCTCGAGGATCTCGCAATCGAGGTCGGTGCGGTCGCCGCCGATATTGATGGTGCCGCAGAAGATGGCTATGCCGTTCTCCGGCGGGCGCTTATAGTATTTGAGGCGGGAGAGGATGGAGGATATGGCGCTCTGGACGTTTGTCCGGGTCTGTTTACTCTTGATATTCGAGCACTGCCCGAACTCGTCGCGGAGCTGGGCGGTCACGTCGTAGATCTGCTTATCCGGAGGTATATACAGTGTGATCAGCTCGGTACCGCTCCCCTCCTTCTCCGCAAGCCTCTCAAGCGTCTTTTTAAATTCATAGCGCTTTCGCGCGGTGTCAATTCCTTGCGTCTCTTCCATTGGAGTTCACCAAGCCTGGGGGAAACTGTTCACTGGTCGAAGTACTATATGTTTCTCTGGAGATGGCATTAAATATGCGCACATTCGCCGATGTCCGCCGGCGCGTTACCGGAGGCACCGGCAGATGAGAGAGATTGTTTTTGCATCGGCAATTCTTCCGTCCGCGATCATGGCGTCGAGGTCTTTGATCGGGACGCGGACGACTTCGATCACCTCGTCCTCGTCCATCCGAAAGTCCGAGCAGGGGGAGAGGTCCTGCGCCAGGTAAAGCCAGATCCGTTCGTCGGTATATCCCGGGGAGGAGTAAATGCAGCCTTTCGGGACGAACGACGACGCCTTCATCCCGGTCTCCTCGATCAGTTCCCGGTATGCGGTCTCGTGCGGCTTCTCGCCCTCTTCGATGGTGCCTGCAGGAGCCTCAAGGATGTAGTCGTCGATGGCGAACCGGTACTGCCTGATGAGATAGCAATCGTCTCCCTCAACCGGAAGGATGGCAACCGCTCCGCCGGGGTGAACGATCACCCGCTCCATCATCTCCCCGTTCGGGAGGGTTACTTCCCTCTTCTCGACGGAGAGTCGTTTTCCGCGGTAGATCTCCATAGTTACCTCTCGTATTCGATCGGGTCCTCCAACCCGAGGTCGCGGAACGCTTCCCTCCTGTAGTGGCAGGACGAGCAGACCCCGCATGCACGGTCGTTGTTCTGGTAACAGGACCAGGTATGCTCGTAGGGGACACCGAGCGCCATGCCTCTTTGGATGATCTCCGTCTTCGTCATCCGGACAAAGGGCGTCATCAGGGTGATCCGTGGGTCTGCCGCCGTACCAAGGTCGACCACCCGCTGGAACGCCTCGATGAACTCCGGCCGGCAGTCGGGGTACCCGGGATAGTCTCCGGTCTGGACGCCGATGAAGACCGCCGCCGCACGCCGGGCCTCCGCGAGGCTGGTTGCGATGGCAAGCAGGTTCCCGTTTCGGAAAGGAACGTAGGTGCTGGGTATCCCTTCCTCTTCGCCGGAATACTTCTCGACCGGAATTGCGGCATCCGTCAGGCTCGATGCCCCGATCTTTTTGAAATGCTCGAGGCTGATCTCGACGAATTCCTGTGCATCAAGCGCCCGGGCAATGGTCCGGGCGCACTCGCGCTCCTTTGCCTCGGTCCTCTGACCGTAGGTAAAGTGGAGAGCGATGATATCGTAACCCATATCCTTTGCGACGTAGGCGAGCGTGGAGGAGTCCATGCCGCCCGAGAGAAGACAGACCGCTTTCATCATTTCATCCCCAGGATCTTGTGGAGTTGCATTTGAAACCTCACCGGAAGATTCTCTTTGACGATGTAGTCCGCGACGGCGCGATAGTCGGCCCCTTCCACCGGCGAGATGATGATCTCGCCCCGGATTTCACATTGTGCCGTCACCGCCCGTGCATAGAGAAGATCGTCCTCGTCCGCCACCACAAACTTGACGCAGTCGCGGGGAGTGATGAAGGGGAGGAGCGCGAGATCGCTCCTCTCCCCCGATGAGGGGCACTTGACATCCATACAGACGGCGGCGTAGGGCTGCAGGTCCCTGAAATCCAGGGTGCCGTTTGTCTCGATCTCGACGGCATACCCGTGAAGACCGAACTTCCGGAGGAGTTCGAGGACCTCCTCCTTCTGCAGGAGGGGCTCTCCGCCGGTGATGCAGATGCGTTTTCCGTTCAGCAGCCATACCCGGTCGAGGACCTCCCCGACGCTCATCTCTTCTCCGTCTTCCCTGGCATAGGCGGTGTCGCACCAGGCGCACCGGAGGTTGCACCCGGAGAGCCGGATGAACGTACAGGGCCGTCCCTGGTTTGGTCCCTCCCCCTGAAGGCTCCGGAAAATTTCACTGACGAGCATAGGTGCGCTCTGCGTAACAGGTCGTCGACTCCCAGACCCGGATCTTTGCTACGCGGGCATCGCGCCCCTGCCGTGCGGCTTCGGCGTCGATCATCTCTGCGATGAGGCCGGCGAGGAGCTCGCTCGTCGGGTCGCCGGGGGTGGTGACGACCGGGTGGAACGCTTCGATGCTCGCCGCCATCGGGTCGTCTTTGTTTAAGATCACCTGGTGGTCGAACCGCCCGACGACTTCTTTGATACAGTTGTAGTCAAGGACGATCCCGGTGCGCTCATCGGCCGTCCCTTCTATCCAGACTTCTACGCGCCACTGGTGGCCGTGCAGCCGGAAACACTTCCCCTGATAGTGGATCAGGCGATGGGTTGCCTCGAAAAAAACCTCCTTGTATATCCGGATTATCATCAATGAAGGTTGCCTGCCAGGATATAATATTATATCAGCTCCCGATCAAATATCTACGGCGAAAGATCGGCGTGCAAACGGGTTCCACAATATATAAATCCGTAACGCGCGTTGCTTTATAGCACACCAGGAGTTGCTCCTATCTACAAATTCAACCGGTACGAGGGTATTCGATGGGAAATGGAAAATTTGCAGCCCGAAAACTGAAGCGCGACGCAAAGGCGAACCGGTGGCACGACACCGTCTACGCACGGCGCCAGCTCGGGCTCGACGTGAAATCTGATCCCCTTGAAGGGGCTCCGCAGGGCCGCGGGATCGTTCTTGAGAAGGTGGGTGTCGAGGCGAAGCAGCCGAACTCCGCTATCCGCAAGTGCGTCCGCGTGCAGTTGATCAAGAACGGTCGTCAGGTGACCGCATTCGCCGTCGGCGACGGTGCCATCAACTTCATCGACGAGCACGATGAGGTCGAGATCGAGGGGATCGGCGGCAGGCTGGGCCGGTCGATGGGTGATATCCCCGGTGTCCGGTTCGTCGTGACCAAAGTGAACAATGTCAGTCTGAATGAAATGGTCATCGGAAGGAAGGAGAAGCCGCGGAGGTAAGTGAGCAATGGCAGAAGCAGCAGAAGCAGGAACCGACACCGAAATGCAGACTCGGCAGCTCCTCTTTAACCGCTGGGATATGAGCGAGGTGGAGATCCAGGACCCGAGCCTTGCCCGTTACGTGAACCTGCATACGATGATCGTGCCGCACTCCTGCGGCAAGCTTGTCGGTCAGCAGTTCAACAAGAGCAACATGCTGATCGTCGAGCGCCTGATCAACAAACTGATGCAGACCGAGAAGAACACCGGCAAGAAGGAACTTGCCATCCGCATCGTCCGGGATGCTTTCGAGATCGTCAATAAGAAGACCAAGAAGAACCCGGTCCAGGTGCTGGTGGATGCAGTTGCGAACGCCGGGCCCCGCGAGGAGACCGTCCGGCTGAAGTACGGCGGCATCAATGTCCCCAAGTCGGTCGACACCGCGCCCCAGCGGCGTGTCGATACCGCCCTGCGGTTCATCACCGACGGCGTCCAGCAGGCGAGCCACAAAAAGAAGAAGAGCGTGAGCGAGGCGCTTGCCGAAGAGCTGATCGCAGCCGCAAACGGCGACGCCCGTTCCTACGCCGTTTCGAAGAAAGAAGAAAGAGAACGTATCGCAAAGGCTGCCCGCTAAAAATCCCGGATTATTTTTTTTGGTGTACTCTATGACCCGACGAAAGAAGATGGTAGAGCGGGTGACGGAACTGATGGACAAGCCGGAGCACATCCGGAACATCGGTATCGTCGCCCACATTGATCACGGAAAGACAACGCTCTCAGACAACCTGCTTGCAGGGGCAGGCATGATCAGCGAGGAACTCGCCGGCAAACAACTCTTCATGGACTCCGACGAGGAAGAACAGGCCCGCGGCATCACCATCGACGCGAGCAACGTCTCGATGGTCCACGAGTACGGCGGTGAGGAGTACCTGATCAACATGATCGATACCCCCGGCCACGTGGACTTCGGCGGCGACGTGACGCGCGCCATGCGTGCGGTGGACGGTGCCGTCGTTGTTGTGGACGCGGTCGAGGGTACCATGCCTCAGACGGAGACGGTGCTCCGGCAGGCCTTGAAGGAGGGTGTCCGCCCGGTTCTCTTCATCAACAAGGTTGACCGGCTGGTCAACGAGTTGAAGGTGAACGAGCAGGAGATGCAGATCCGCCTTGCGAAGGTGATCGACAAGGTCAACAAGTTGATCAAGGGCATGAACGAGAAGATGTACAACGCAGGCTGGAAGCTGGATGCCGCAAAGGGCACCGTTGCTTTTGGTTCCGCGCTCTACAACTGGGCCGTCTCCGTTCCCTACATGAAGAAGAGCGGGGTCTCGTTCAAGGACGTCTATGAGAAGTGCAACGCCGGCGACATGAAGTGGCTGGCGAAGCACAGCCCCCTGCACGCCGTGCTCCTCGACATGGTGGTCAAGCACCTGCCAAATCCGATTCAGGCCCAGGAGCGGCGTATTCATATCATCTGGCACGGCGACTACACCTCGCCCGAGGGGAAAGCGATGCTCGGTTGCGACCCGAACGGGCCCATCTGCCTGATGGTCACCGATATCTCGTTCGACCCGCATGCAGGCGAGGTCGCCACCGGCCGTCTCTTCTCGGGGACGCTCCGCCGGGGTACCGAATGCTATATTATAGGTGCGGCAAAGCGTGCAAACCGTCTTGCTCAGGTCAGCATCTTTATGGGTGCCGAGCGGGTCGAGGTGGAAGAACTTGCCGCCGGCAACATTGCCGCTGTGACGGGTTTGAAAGACGCCATCGTCGGTTCGACCGTTACGACGCTCCTTGAGATGACGCCTTTCGAGTCGCTGCAGCACTACTCCGAGCCGGTCATGACCGTCGCCGTCGAGGCGAAGAGCATGAAGGATCTTCCGAAGCTCGTCGAGGTCCTCCGCCAGGTCGCGAAGGAAGACCCGACGGTGCGGGTCTCGATCAACGAGGAGACCGGCGAGCACCTGATCAGCGGCATGGGCGAGCTTCACCTCGAGATCATCACCGGCCGCATCAGGCGCGACAAAGGCGTCGATATCCTCACCTCCCCGCCGATCGTCGTCTACCGCGAGACGATCACGGGTCGGGCTGGCCCGGTCGAAGGAAAGTCGCCGAACCGCCACAACCGGTTTTACCTCGAACTCGAGCCGATGGACCCGGCGATCGTGAAGCTTATCCTGGACGGCGAGGTCACGATGAACCAGCAGGCGGTCGAGCGGCGTGATATCCTCGTTGCCGCCGGTATGGACAAAGAAGAGGCCAAGAACGTCAAGGCAATCGAGGGCACCAACATGTTCATCGACATGACGAAGGGTATTCAGTACCTCAACGAGACGATGGAACTGATCCTCGACGGCTGGCGTGAAGCGCTCCGCGGCGGCCCGCTCGCCGATGAGCAGGTCCAGAACCTGAAGATTCGGCTGGTGGACGTGAAACTTCACGAGGACGCCATCCACCGCGGTCCTGCCCAGGTCATTCCGGCGGTCAGGAGCGCCGTCAAGGCGGGCCTGCTGCTGGGCGGCGACTCGCTCCTTGAGCCAATCCAGAAGATCCAGATCACGGTCCCGAGCGAGCAGATGGGTGCGGCAACTTCGCAGATCCAGGGCCGGCGCGGCCAGGTCTTCGATATGCAGAGCGAAGGCGACACGATGACCATCATCGGCAAGGCACCGGTCGCCGAACTCTTCGGGTTTGCCGGAGACGTCCGATCCGCTACTGAAGGACGTGCGATGTGGAGCACGGAATTTGCCGGGTTCGAGCTGGTTCCCGCCGGTATCGTAGGCGAAGTGGTCAAGAGCATCCGGCGGCGCAAGGGATTGAAGGAGCAGATCCCGCGGCCGGACGACTACCTGGCGTAATAAATCCCGATATACCCTCTTTTTTTGGTTTTCCCGCGCGAGCGGATGCGCTTGCCGGGGCCTCCGGTTCCGGCGGAAGTCCTTCTGGAGGGTTTCATCATCGGGTCCGGCTTTGACCGCAGGATTATCGGCGTCGTGACGGGCCCCGGGGTGGATGGGGCAAAAGTCCCGGCGGGTCCTTCCGGTGCGGAGGGTGCCGTTTTGTCGGGGGTGCCGGCATGGATGTCCCGGGTCCCGTTCCGGGCGTCGTTCCAGACGATCCCGTCCGGTTCTCCGGCAACCGGCGATCGCCGGCGGCCCTCCGTGGCGTCGGGCATATGATCGAGCCGAAGGCCGGGAAGTCTCTTCGTTGCTGCTTATCACGTGCCCTTCCGGAAAAATCGAGGCGGAGTGGACGTGCCTGTAGTGAGGAACGTCCAACCGCTATAAAACAGTCACGGCATCAGTGGGTTCGTGTTCAATACGGCGCCGTCACGAAATCAGGGCGCGATCCGGGCCGATCTATCGTCTCAGCACCGCCACGAACAGTCCGCAGATGCCGATCGCGACGATCGCGATCAATCCCGGGAGTGATGCCCGCGTCGCTGTCGGAGCCGCTGTTGTCGTCTCCGGTGTCGTCTCAGCCGGTGTCTTTGTGGTGGTGACCGTAGCGGTGGTCTCCGACTCCGTGGCCGTAACCGTCGGTGCGGGGGCGAATTTGATGCTGTGCTGCTGAATTAAGCCGTCTTTGCTGCTGAACGCGAAATAACGCCCGTATTTTCCCCCGAGCGTATGGGCGTTGATCGTAAAGTAACCGTCGTTCGGCACGCCGACGACCCGTACAATCTTCTTTGTGGTGTCATCACTCTGGTAGTGCCTGAGCTCCGTGACGGGGTTGAACGTATCCTGGTTGCGGAGGTTGACGAGATCAAGGATAAGCGGTTCGGTTCCCACCTCAATCGTCTCACCGGGCTGTACCGCCCGGGTTACCGCACCCTGTGCGGCTGCCGGGGCGACGAGCGCCAGAACAAGGAGCGTCAGGATAATGAGGAGATGCCTGGGTACTGTTCCCTCATACATCATACGTTCACCCTTGTTCCCGGAATATATATACGTGTTGAAACGCCCCGGGTAACGGGGTCTTTCTCCGGTTGAGCCTGCCGGAATTGCCGGAGGGCCGTGGTCGATCCCGTCCCCCATCCCCGACCGCATCATCGATGCGAATGGAGAGCGGATATCTCGCGGCGGGGTGCCGTGATGACCTCCGAACGGGGCGCACGGGGTTCCCGGGAGGGAGAGAGGCGTTCCGGAAGACCTTTCTTGTCAACCGTAGAATGAGATGGGGTTGACAGGGGGACGTCAACTACCCCTCCCCGGGAGGGCCCCATGTCACATCCGACCGAACCTGACCTGGAACGATCCGACACCGAAATGCCGGCGGGTTGACGGCAGCCTGCGGACGTATATGGCCCGCAACTTCAGCCATATTTCTCCCGGCGTTCCGGGAGTGGACCCCTCAAACGAGGTATGCGGACATCTGTCCGCGGGGCTATCGACTTTGGACTCCAAAATGATTATGAGGGAAGGAATCGCCCAAGGGAAGATGAAGAGATGATACGGATACCGCAGTGCATGAGCACCCAGCATCCTGACAACGTCAACCTGCCATTCTTCGCCGAGAGTCCGGACCTTGGCGGAGAAGACGAAGTCCAGGAGGCGTACTACGCTTATTCCCACCTGGGATGCAGCGAGCAGATGTGGGACTGTGAAGGAAAAGAGGTCGACAACTTTGTAGTCAGGAAATTGCTGACCCGGTATGATACGTTCTTCCGGGAGAAGAAACTCGGACGAGACATCTTCCTGACGATGCGGGTCCCGAACCCCGAAGTGGAGACGGCCGAGGCAAAAATTCTCCTCGAAACACTGGAAAGCATCCCGCGGTCGTTTGATACGGCCTGCCTCTTCTATGGGGACGAGTGTCCCCCGATATTTGAGGTGATTCTGCCGATGACGGCGTCTCACGTCGCCATCGATAATATCTACCGTTATTATACGGATATCGTCGTCGGAAAACAGGAGAGACGCCTCGGAGAAGGGAACATGACCATCGCAGACTGGATCGGGAGGTTCCGACCGGATCGGATCAACGTGATCCCGCTCTTTGAGGAGATGGACCACATGCTGGACGCGCACAACGTGGTTCGGCGCTACCTCGAAGACAAGGATATCGCCGACCAGCGTGTCTTTCTTGCCCGGTCCGACCCGGCGATGAACTACGGGCTCGTCAGTGCGGTTCTCCTGAACAAGATCGCGCTCCGGCATCTCTGGGAGGTCTCGGAAGAGACGGAAACCCGGATATACCCGATAATCGGTGTCGGTTCGGCTCCCTTCAGGGGCGGCCTCTCTCCCCTGACCGTCGACCGGGTTATCGCCGAGTATCCGAGCGTCCACACATTTACCGTTCAGTCGGCGTTCAAGTATGATTATCCACTCGAAGAGGCCCGGAACGCGGTCAGGAGACTCGAGGAGCGAAACCCCGAAAAGCCCCGGCCGGTCGACGAAGAGGCGGCGCTGGACCTGATAGAGCGGTATACGCTGGCATACGAGCGCCGGCTCGGACCGCTCGCCTCCCTGATCAACCGGGTTGCCCGGTATGTTCCCGAGCGGCGGAAACGAAAATTGCATATCGGTCTCTTCGGGTACGCGCGGAGCACCGGCGGGATCACCCTGCCGAGGGCAATCAAGTTCACCGCCGCCCTCTACTCCATCGGCCTTCCTCCCGAGGTCCTCGGTCTGGATGCTCTGGACGACGCGGATCTCGCGTTCATCAGGAAGACCTACGTCAACTTCGATGAAGACCTGCGGGCTGCTTCCCGTTTCCTCAACGCAGAGACCGGTTTCGTCCCCCCGGAACTTGCGGCCCGGGTTGCCGACCTGGTGGACGTCGGGCCGGACGAGGAGCATACCAGGGTCACGACCGCAATCGCCCGGGCGCTTCGCGCGAACGAGACCGGGACGTTGACCTCGCTCGTCCTGCAGGCGGCGCATCGACGAAAGTTCCTCGGGTGACGAAAACCCGGCGTGCTGAAGGGATGAGAGAAAAAGAGGGTTGCGAGATTACTCGATGGTGAATGCCATCGAGAAAGTGGTCTCGTTTCCGGTCTCGTTCTCCCAGGGCCGCTTATAGACCGCGGAGAACTCAGCGGAACCCGCTTCGGACGCGATGTACTCCCATACATGCACGCCGCCGGCGCCCACGAGTTCGGTCTCCGGTGCGTTGTACGTATCGTTCACGTACGAGAGACCGCGCGACGAGGTAACGTTCCACGCATATCCGGTCGTCGGGTTCTCGGCGAGGCTGATGGTGACAGCGCTTCCGGCCGGGAGAGTGACGGTCTCGTTGTTGTTCGTCTCATTAAAGGCGTACTCCGCCGGAGCGGGCGTGGGTGTCGCGGTCGAAGTTGCTGTTGCCGTGGTTGTCGCCGGTGTGGGTGTTGCGGTCGTTGCCGCTGTTGTCGCGGTCGTTGACGGCGTGGGTGTTGCGGTCGTGTTCCCCGGTTCCGTCGGCTGCGATGTGCAGCCGGCCATGAGCATGCAGATTGCCAGGAATCCTGCAATCAGGATGCCGTAGATGTTCTTTTCCTGAACCATA
This sequence comes from Methanoculleus sp. UBA374, assembly GCA_002508705.1. Classification (GTDB taxonomy): domain Archaea; phylum Halobacteriota; class Methanomicrobia; order Methanomicrobiales; family Methanoculleaceae; genus Methanoculleus; species Methanoculleus palmolei. The sequence continues at coordinate 45,207 of DAYL01000024.1, forward strand.
TGATAAGGTCGTGTAATTACGATAAAAGCATTCCTATAATCCTCAAAAGATGCATCTGCCGTAGTACCGGATTGTTGACTGTTCCGGCGTCGTGGCGCACCTCAGGCCCTCCTGCACTCCGTCACCTCTTCGATCAGCCCGTCCCGCAGGGTGACGACCCGACAGAAGTACTCCTTATGCCAGTCCTCGTGCGAGACCATCACGATCGTCTGGTCCAGTTCCTCGTTTAACCGGGCAAAGAGGTCAAGAATGCTCTTCGACGTCTGGCTGTCAAGGTTCGCACAGGGCTCGTCGGCGAGCAGGATGCTCGGGTTGTTCACGAGCGCCCGGGCTATCGCCACTCGCTGCTGCTCCCCGCCCGAGAGTTCGCTCTGCCGGTGGTTTATCCGGTCGCCGAGACCGACCCGGCGAAGGATCTCGGTGCTCTTCCCGAGATACTCCTCTTTCTGGTCCCCCCGGACAAGCGACGTCAGGTAAACGTTCTCGAGTGCCGTGAGTTCGCCGATGAGGGCGTAGTCCTGGAAGACGTAGCCGAGCCGGTTCAGCCGGAACAGGGTCCGCCGGTGATCGGAGAGGGCGAGGACGTCGGTCCCGTCGATGGTGACGCTGCCGGAGTCGGGGCGGTCGAGGAGTCCGAGGATGTGGAGGAGCGTCGACTTGCCGCTGCCGCTCGCCCCCATAATCCCGACGAACTCTCCTCTGGCGACTGTGAGCGAGACTCCTCCGAGGGCGCGGACCTTCACTCTCCCCATAGTGTAGACCCGGGTGAGGTCCTCTGCGACGATCACCTTTTTTACCCCCTGATTGCGGAAAGGATGTCTTCCCGGGCGATCTGCCAGGCAGGGATATAGCCGGCCAGCACCGAGACCGCAAAGAGGCTTGCTATGCTCCGGAGGACGGCCGAGGTTTCCACGACCGGGTAGACCGGACCGCCGGGGAAGACGAGCGGGTATGCGGTCAGATAGGCCGTCATGCCGGCGGCGAGAACGATCCCGGCCAGAGCCCCGACAGCGGTGATGAAGAGCACCTGGAGGACATAGGAATTGATGATGATCTGCTGGTCGATGCCGATCGCCTTCAAGATCCCGATCTGCCGCCGCCGGTTCACGGTGTTGATGAAGATCACGATGAAGACCACCACGACGGCGATGATCAGACTGACAAGTGTCGAGATGGTGTTGATGATGTTGAAACTCTGGATCGCCTGGTCGAGAACCCCCCCGGTCTTCTCCCGGAACGTCCATACCTCCTCCTGGATGCCGTAGGAGAGGAGTTCCCTCTTGTAGCCCTCCTCTCTGCCGTCCACTTCGGTCTTCACCAGGATCACGGACGCCTGGTCATGAAGCCCGAGCACCTCGCTCGCCTCGTCCCCGGTAACGAAGGCCGCCGTGTCGACGCCAAAAGATTGCGTTTCGAAGATCCCCTTCACCCGGTAGGTCCGCGTCTCGTCGTTCGGGTAGGCCACCTCCACCGAGTCCCCGACCATCACTCCTTCAAGCGATGGGAGACCTCCGCCCTCTTCCCCCTCCCTTCCCGCGAGGATCGCACCCATGACGATGGCGTCGGTATCCCCGTTTGCGAGAAACTCCCCCTCGGTCATGAAGTCGGCGATCCTCGTCGTCGACCGCTCGTCTTCCGGGGTTATGCCGTAGAGCGTGCTTGCGGTGTTGCTGCCCCGGTAGAAGAGGGTTACTCCGACGGCTATCCGGGGCGACGTGCCGATGATCCCCGGGACCCGCTCGATCTTCTTCTGGAGACCGGTCACGCCGCCGATGTATTGACTGCCCTCCCGGGGTTCGACAACGATGTTGCCGAGATCGAAGTCGATCGACTGGGTGTTGAAGGTCTCGACGACCCCGGAGATGATGGAGGGAAGGAAAATCAGGTTCACGAAGATGAGGGCTATGATCATGATGGTGAGGGCGAGGGTCCCCGTGTTCCCGCGCTCTATGGTTTTCCACGCCAGGAATGCAGAAACCTTGAGGCCTGCAAACACAGCGGTCATTCCTCCTTTCGCCTACGGTACCAGAGGACCGTGACTGCAACGACGGCAATGAGGGCGGCTGCCGCGACAGCGATCACCGAAAAGGGGTTTGATTCTGCAACAACAACCTGCAGGGCCTGGCGGATTGTGTGCGCCCCGTAGTCGTCGGTATACTGAACAATGAGGGTGTAGTCGAATACCCCCGCTTCATCGGTCTGCAGGGTGAAGACAGCGGGACCGTCGTTTCCGGGTTCAATCGTCCCGAGGAACGCCTCTTTTGAACCCGGGAGCGAGAGGTTCTCGACGGTTGCCCGGACCGACTCTGCGTCCGCCGTCCCCGTGTTCTCCAGCCGGATCGTCAGGTCTACCGGATCTCCGGCGACGATCCGGGAGGGTTCGGTCCTGATGGAGGCGAGACCTATCTCGGCGCGGCCGACGATGGGGACACCTATCGTCGCCGCCTGCCGGAACGCCGCCATGTCGGCACTCCGGTAGTCGACGATGACCGGGATCGGCGTAAGTCCGAGCGGGGCGTTGGTGTCGGTATCGAAGGTCAGGTTCAGCACCGCCGCTCCCCCTGCTTCAAGTTCGGGGATGTAGTAGTTCTCCGAGTTTTTCGGGGTGATCGCCCCGGAGGTTACGTTGATGTTGACGGCGACGTCTCGTGCGCTCGCCCGGCCGTCGTTATGAAGCGTGAGCGTGACGTTGAAGGGGGAACCGGGATCGACGGATTCCGGGACGGTCCTCTCCACCCTGAGCGCGGGCTTTTTGGCCAGGGCGTACGCCGAGTTGACGTTCACCGGTATCGGGTAGCGCACGCCGGCTCCATCCCGCACCCGGACCCAGACCTCGGGGAAGTAGATCCCCTCCTCTCCCGGGGCGCGTATCCGGAAGGTGAGCGGAAAAGACTGGCCGGGACCGATCTCGCCGATATCCTGGAAGCTCCCGGTCAGGACATCGATCCCTTCACTCACGAGGAGCGCGTTCTCGATGTAGGCGTTTTCCGGCGTCTCCGGCGATCTGTTCGTCTCACCGGTCCCGGGGTCCACCCGGATATCGACCGGCGACCCAGCGGCGGCAGGAACGGTACTCGACAGGACCACCGTGATCGTCCCTTCGTCTCCGGGCATCAGGACAGCGGGGGTGACGGTGTAGTTGGAGACGAACACCGTTGGGGCCTGTGCAGTTGCTATTGCCGGGACGAGCACCAGGACGACAATGAGTGCGCTTGCGACAACACCGCCTGCCCGCCTCTTTACCATGCCCCCCCGGACGCAAGCCCCGGACTTTGAGACCATCTCGTTTCTCTCCCGGACCAGACCCTCTGGAACTCAAGAATCCCGATGCTTATATTTATCCATTGTGCCCGATCAAACCTCGAACCCGGGCGGCACGATGGGACGGTATGGCCGAAACCATTTTTATTACAGATATAGTATATTGTCATTGAGATATGGGGGGTCAGCAGGATCGGTTGACCGGACGAGTCGGCACCATGCCTCCATTCAAGGTGCAACGCTCTATACGTCTTATAACCTGGGTTTCATAGCGTCGTGCTGCTGCCTCTCCGTTCTCACCAATCCGTCTATTGCGTTTTTTTGCTGTTGCATAGCCACTCCCGGCGGGAGGGGACCGCACGGTTATCCGGAGGCGACCTGGAACAGCCTTCCGGTCGTGAGCTGTCTTTATGCTCCCCGGCGGTATACCCGGCCACGTTACGAGGGGGAGAAGAGATGGAGACGACCCAATGGCTGGTGACGCTGACGTTCCGGGTGACGGTAAGCGGTGTTCGGTCGAAGGACGATTCGGTGGCGGTAGGACTGGAGCAACTCAAGCAGGAACTCTGCAGCGGGGAAGACATCCCGATGGAGGCGAGTGTCCGACGGATCACGAACCTGGTCGAGGAAGAGCCGGTCTTCGGTATAAAGTGGTGAGTGAAAAGTCGGCACCGGGGTGTCGGTCTCCGGAGGAAACCCTTTTTTACCCCTGCCGCCAGATCGGCCCCTTATGCATGAACTTCCCGATACAGTCGCCCTCGATGTCGTTCTCCTGCCGCCGGGACCGGTCATGGATATGGCGATCGGCGCCAACCGGACCCTGCTCGCCGGCAACCCCGGCGGGGGCATACGCCTCGACCGGGAGAACTCTCTCCCGCACATCTCGGTCGCGATGTTCCCGGCGAGGCGGGAGGACCTCCCGGAGATAACCGCGAAGATCGGTCGGATTACCCGGCAATGCTCCCCCATGGCCCTGGCCGCCGATACGGTCGCAAAACACCGGACGAAGACGGGGAAGACGGTCTCCACGTTTCACATCCTCCGGACGGAAGTCCTCCAGCTCTTTCATAAGACCGTGATGAACACCGTAACGTCCCGTTCGGCGCCTCCGGCCGGGCCTCCGATGTTTGCAGAGGAGGTGTCTGCACTATCTGTTGACTGCTTCCTTCGGTTCCCGAAGACCGCCGCGTACGAGCGCTACTCTCCGCATATCACGGTGGGGTTCGGCGACCTCCCGGAGATGATCCCCGGGATCGACTTCCCGGTCCGGTTCAAGGTGACGCGGGCCGCCGTCTGCCATCTCGGCGGCCACTGCACCTGCCGACGAGTTCTCGCTGAATTCAGTCTCGGGGCCCGGGCGCCCGCCGTCCGCGGCGGGGCGATCCGCCGCTAGACGGTGTGTTACGGCGCCTCCCGGAGCACTCCCTGTTTCTGGTTGATCCCGGGGAGGAAAGGCTTTTCTTTCTCCCGGGGATCAGGAGAGAGCATGACCGCCCCCTCCAGGGTCCTGGTCCGGGAAGTTCGGGCCGAGACCGTCATTGCCGCACCGCCCGCGGTCGTCTGGCGTGTACTGACCGACTTTGCCTCTTACCCCGCGTGGAACCCGTTCATCCGGTCGATTGAGGGGAAACCCTGGGTGGGAACGCGCCTCTCGGTCGAGATCCGGCCTCCGGAACGGGGGAGCATGCGGTTTCGGCCGACGGTGCTGCGGGTCGCAAAAGACCGAGAACTCCGATGGATCGGCCGGGTCCTGATCGCGGGGCTTTTTGACGGCGAACACCGGTTCACCATTGTCCGGGAGGGTGACGGGTCCCGGTTCATCCAGGCCGAAGTCTTCACCGGGCTGCTGGTGCCCGTCTTCGACCTCACCGGCAGCTTCCGGGCGACCGGTCAGGGTTTTCTGCTCATGAATCAGGCACTCAAGGAGCGAGCAGAGCGAGCCGCCTCCGGGAGACCGTCGTAACCGCGACATCCCCGGGCGGGTGCCGCCCATGAGGTTGATGGTCTCCGGGGACAACGCGGCCCTCATCGCTCACGGTTTCCTTATGGAACCCATATTGCAGTACATTTTTTTCGGCTGGAGATTGCGGCGTCAATTGACTGAGTAGTCACTTATTTAAGTGGGGAAGTGAAGATAGTATTGGGTTCCCTGAAATATCGGGGAGACGGAGACAACCGTATGAGCCGGCCCGTATCGGAAGAAAAACGGAAGGCGTTGATGGAGGCAGCGATCGATCTCTTCTCGATCCAGGGATTTCATGCAACACCGACCCAGCAGATCTCGGACCGTGCCGGAGTCTCGGCAGGAACCCTCTTCCGGTACTTCCGGACGAAAGAAGATCTGATCGATGCACTCTACTCCTCCATCCACCGGGCACTCGCCGATGTGGTGGACGAGGCTATTCGTCCGGGAACCCCTGTGGAAGAACAGATCAAAAATGTCAAACGACAGGTGCTTCACTGGATGTTTGAACATCCGAAACAGGCCCTCTTCTTCGAACGGTTCGCCTCCTCCCCGAATATCACAAACAAGGCAAAAGAGAAGATATCCTTCCATCTCTCTGCCCTCGATGAACTCTACCAGAGAGGTATCTCCCGGGGAATACTGACAGGAATCAACAGAGAGGTGTTTCTGGCGAACTTCTGGTGCCCGAACTTCATGCTCATTCACCTGTATCTCTTCGGCAGATTGCAGAGCGGCGTCGAAGAGACTATTGAACAGGCGGTTGCCTCAATGTGGTCCGGAATGGCGCAGAAGGAGGGAGACTGCAGGGTCCGGCAGGGAACATAGAATCGCAATCGAGAGCGGCTCCACGGTCATCCGCCGGCGTCAACCGGTTTTCCGGGATTGACAGAGCAGGATACCCGGCGTACTACCCGATCGTAATCGTTTACACGAGGAGACATACGGCTATGGACAAACTACAGGGATACAGGAGAATGCTCCGCATAGGAGACTGGGTCAAGTTTTATCCGCTCTTTCCGCTTGCCGGGGCTTTCATCGCCGCAGGCCTCTCATCCGGCCTCATCGCGGTTTTTGCCCTCTTCTTCTGCGTCACCGCATATGGATTCGTGATCAATAATCTGTACGATGCAGAGATTGACAAACGCCATCCAGGGAAGACAAAGCAGGGGAAAAATCCGTTTGCCGACGGATCGATATCGAAGAGAGAGGTCGTCGGCATGTGCGCGGCACTCGTAGGAATACCGCTTCTTGCCTCCCTCACCATATCGGGCACCGGATTCATCTTCATCCTTCTCTGTCTGATTGCCCTGACGCTCTATTCGGCACCACCTATCAGGTTCAAGGATCGGTTTGCAGCGGATATCGTCTGCCACGGCGTGATGTTCGGCGGACTGCCGTTTCTCGCGGGATATACCCTTGCAGGAGGCGCAATCGCCGAATTTCTCTCCCTCCCCATAGCATCGGCCCTTGTCTGCACCTTACTCTGTTGCGAAGCGCTGATTATCCACGAAATTCTGGACTATCATGACGACCTGGGGACTACCCGCACCACTATTGTCGGCATCGGCCTGAGAAACGGAGTTTTCCTCCTCGGCATTACCGCCGTACTCTCCGTTGTGGCGTTTGAGTTGATCTCATGGTGGTTTGCGATCGACGTTGGCGCAACTGCCGTCATGGTTACCTTCCTCATCGGTTATCCGATCTACGGCTGCCGAACATTACTGATTCCGGCCGCTGGAAGGGGCTACCGTACGCTCATGAACAACCACCTGTCTCGCACCCGTTGATCGCTATGATATCGGTAATCGTTCCTGCACTCAATGAAGAGGCGACCATTCTCGACTGTCTGGAGTCGCTTGTAGCCCAGAGCATTCCGCGAGGGACCTATGAGATCATCGTTGTCGACGGGGGATCGTCGGACCGCACCCGTGAGTACGCTAAACCTGTTGCCGACCGGGTTATCTCCCAGAAGCGAGCCGGGATCGGCGGTGCCCGCGGAGACGGGGCTGAAGCGGGGAACGGTGATATCCTGGTGTTCACGGACGCAGATACGCGCCATCCCCCTGCCTGGCTGGAGACGATACAGGAAGTACTTACGGTCGGCGGATACGATGTCTGCACGGGGCCGGTCAGATTTTATGACCCGACTTTTCGTTCGTGCCTCATACGGGGATGGCGGCAATACTACCTTCTGCTCCATCCATTTGGTTTCTACTGGCTTATAGGGTCCAATTTTGCAGTAAAAAAAGATGTGTACATCAGGGCGGGCGGTCACCGGGATATATCAATCCTGGAGGATTACGATCTCTCTCTGCGCCTCTTCGATGCTCACGCCGAATGCATCTATGATCGCCGCATTGTGGCCCTTACCTCTGCGCGTCGGATGAAGAGTATCCTCGGATATGCAGAACTCTACCTCACCGGGTATTATCATTACCACGTCACCGGGCGCGCTGAAGGTCTCCTGAAGTATCCGTATTCGGGTACCATCGCCCTTCGGCGGTCTGCACTATCCAATGACCTGAAATCAGCCCTAAAGAAGATCAACAATGCCTGGGGTAAGGTCATCGGATACGGATAAGGAGAATCTGGTTGGTATACCGAAGACATTTTTTTCTGAACGATGACGGCGTTTGGGCGCGGTTGTCCGGAATGAACCGGGCACTCAGGGAGCGGGTGAAGCGGCTCGCCGTCGGGAAACTTTCTTAACTACGACGATCCCAGTATCTGCATGGACCCGATCACGGTCGGAACTGCGTTCCGGAGGCCCTTCCTCTCCGTCGCCCCGGGGACGGCGACGATACCGGCCGTCTCCCGGGCCCGGCCCCCTCTTGCGGAGTGGTACGCATGAGACTGACGGTCCTCGTGGATAACACCACCCTCACCGGTCACTACTTCCTCGCAGAACCCGGGCTCTCGATCTACATCGAGGACGGCACAACGCGCGTCCTCTTTGATACCGGCTACTCGGGCATCCTTGTCACCAACGCTCTGAAGATGGGGATCGATCTCCTCCGTGTCGATGAGATCGTCCTCTCCCACGGCCATCTCGACCACACCTGGGGTCTCGATGCGCTGCTCAGGCTCCATACCGAGGCGATCCGCGAAGGGCACGCGCGTGTCGAGCCTACGTTCTTTGCCCATCCCGATGCGTTCCTCACCCGGAGCCTCGACGGTGCGGGAGAGGTCGGGTGCCACCTCTCGGTCGAGGAACTCTTTCGGCACGGCAAGGTCCTCCTCACTCAGGCTCCCCTCTGGCTGACCGAAGACCTGGTCTTCCTCGGCGAGATCGAGCGGCGGTTCGAGTTCGAGCAGGTCCCGCCGAAGGGCTACATCTACACGCCCGACGGTATCCGTAACGACACCGTCGCCGACGATACGGCGCTCGCCTGCAAGACGCCGGAGGGGCTTGTTATCATAACCGGCTGTTCTCACTCTGGCATCTGCTCGATCGTCGAGCAAGCGCGCGAGGTCTGCGGTGACGACCGGATCGCCGACATCATCGGCGGGTTCCACCTCCTTAACGCACCGCCGGAGCAGATGCAGGGAATCCTTGACTACTTCTCGGAAGTGCGGCCGGCGGCCCTCCACCCCTGTCACTGCACCGGCCTTGCGGCGAAGATTGCGCTTGCCCGGGTCGCCGATGTCCGCGAGACGGGGGTCGGGCTGCACCTCGAATACGGATGATTCAGGGTCTGAATCCCCGGAGCGCCGGGATCTCCCCGTACTCCGCCTCATAGGCCCGGACGGCCTCCGGGGCCCTGAGGAGGAAACGGCGGGCGTTGTTGTAGACCGACGGGTATGCTCCCGGGTCGAAGGAGGAGAGGAGGTCCGCGAGCACCGCGACGACCGGCACCCGATAGCGGGGCTCCATTCCGTCGATGAACGCGAATGCATCCAGGGCCCGGACGGTGCTGTACTCGTTGACCGGGGCGAGCCGCCGGAGCACCCCGGAAAGGTAAGCCCGTCCTTCTTCGGTCTCAAGCGACCGTTTCCTGTTCAGCGCGAACCGCCCGTAGAGCGCCCGCTGCTGGTCGGCCTGCTCGATCGAGAAGGCGGGGGAGGGCTCGATCCCGCGGAGGACGGCGACCAGGTCGTCGCAGTCGCTCCCGGCGACCGCGGAGAGGAACGACTCCCATGCGACCGGGTTTCTGGCCGATTCGGTGGAGAACGCCGCGAGGGTCTCCAGCCGCTCGGGTGCGCTGCTCTCGAGGAGCAGCCGAAACGCGACGAGCCGGTCGGTTGCAGCCGTCGCCTCCCGGTCCCGGAACTGCCGGGCTATCAGCCGGTGGACTTCGGGGGTGTCCAGGGTGGCGAGGATCGCGAGACTGACGTTCTTCCTCTGCCGCCGCCGGATTGCCCGGGCTTCTTCCTCCAGGGTGTCCGACCCGCCGGGCACACCCGCCGCCGCCCGCCGGTAGACGCGAAGGAGGGTGTCCCGGCCGCGTGCGGCTATGGCGGCGAGGATCTTCCTTTTGGCGTCGTGAAGCGCCCGGTAGTGGTGGCTGAACCGTTCGTCTTCGACCGACGGGAAGATGGTCAGGAATTGGCCGCCCGCTTCTTCCATGAGGCGGTCGTCGGCGAGGAGACCGAGGCAGAGGTCGGTAAACCGGCCGGAAACCACGGCATCCGGGTCTTCGAGGAGGCGGACCATCTCCCGGTCGGCGAGCGCACAAAACGCGGTGAACCGGCCGATAAGGTCGGCGTCTCTCTGCACCTGAAGGTAGAGTTCGTCTTCCGGGGGCCGGTACGCCACTCTGCCGTAGAAGGAGTAGCCGCGGTTGAGCGAGAGGAACGCCGGGCTGTCGACATCGTCGAGGCGGATCTCCCCCGTCTCATCCGCGATCCGGACGGTCCGGTCCGCAAGGTCCCGGCCGTCGGCATCGGCGAGTGCAAACCGGAACGGGAATTCCCAGGTCCGGCCGCCCGGCGAACGGCTCTGGCGATAGGCGAGGACGAACCGCCGGGCTGCGGGATCGTAGGCAGGGGTCACGGTGAGGACGGGGTACTCCGTCTCCTTCAGCCAGGCCGCCGCCATCCCCGAAAAGTCCTGTCCCGAGACTTCTTCCATGCAGCGTATCCAGTCGTCGCGGGAAGCGTTCGCATGCCGGAACCGGTCGTGGTAGAGGCCGAGCCCTTCCGCAAACGTCTCCTTTCCCATCAGCGTCTCGATCATCCTGACGAACTCGGGAGCTTTCACGTAGGTGACGCCCGTGATGAGGTCGTTTGGATCGTTGAAGCCGTCCGGCTCGATCGGCATCGAGCCTGCACCACGGTCGAGGACGAGCGTTCCGGCTTCGGGTTCAAGGAGGTCGAGCACGGTCTGGAGGCGTGAGTAGGCTTCGCCGAAGAGGAAGGCGTGATACTGGTTCTCGATATGGACCGTCACCGCCTCGTTCAACCAGATCTCGAACGGGCTCCTCCCCGTCACCTCGGAGCCGTTCTCATTGTGGTAGTACTCGTGGACCTTCACCCGGACCATGTACTCGAAGGCCGGGTCGGTCACGTCCGAACCGGGCATGATCCGGTTTGCAGCGATGGTCGTGTTCCCGACGTTCTCCATCCCGCCGAAGTCCGAGTTCTGCATGGCGATCTCCCGGTAGACCGCGCCCGTGTAGGCATATCCCGGCGTTACGGTCGCGATTAGCCGGGAGAGAGCCTCCCGGGATCTTTCGAGGGCTGCCCGGTCCCCGGAGCGTTTCGCTTCGTCCCGGACCCGCACCCGGCGCCAGATCTCGTTCCGGGTTTCTCTGTCGCGGTACTGTGCGGGGCCGGTGAAGAGGTGCACCCACATCACCGCGTCTGCAAGGATATCAAGCGCACGCCCGGCCGCACCCGGGTCGGAACCGGGTTTTGCGAGGAGTTCGAGGGTGAACGTCCGCCCGTCGGGATACTCGAACTCCCGCCGGCAGGTGTCGTAGCACCCCACCCCGAGGAAGAAGAGGTAGGGGGCCATCGGGGTTTTGACGTTCTCGTACCGCTGGACGGAGCGGCCGGGAGCGCCGGGAAGCCGCGGCCCCGCCGGGTCGCCGTTTGAGATGGTATTCGTATACTCGTCATCGGCGATGATCGTCGTCGTGTAGGTGCATTTCGCGGTCATGTCGTCGAGGCAGGGGACCAGGCGCTGGAACCCCCACTGCTGGCACTGGGTGATCTGAGTGGGCGCTCCTCCGGGGCACGACCCGTCGTAGTAGAGCCCTTCGAGGACGTGACTGCTCGGACGGCAGACCGTCCCGGTGTTGAGGGTGAACCGGGTCCGGGGCGGGACGGGGGGATCAAAGGTGACGGTGAGGATCGCGGCGCCGCGGTCGTAGGTATGGGCGACGGTGTAGCCGTCGGCGGATACGTTGAGGATATCCAGGTCCCGGGCGTTCAGGGGGAGGGATGCAAGCGGCGACGCAAGGGTCTCGGCGGTGAGGGCGGAGACGACCCGGGTGTGGCCGTCGTAGACGTCGAAGGTGAGGTCCATGTGGACGACCTTCACGGGGAGCGCACCGAAATCTTCCGGGTAGTAGCGAAAGAGCCTCTCCCGCCCGTTTCCTCCGGTCAAAGAACCATCGCCTCGCCGGTTATCTCGCGGAGTGCACGGCGGATCGCCGTCCGGACTTCGGGCTCCTCCTCGCCCTCGATAGCGGCGGAGAGGGCGGAGATCGCCCGGGGATCACGCAGTTTGCCGAGCGCATCGGCGGCGGTCAGCCTGACGTCTTTTTTCCTGTCTGCAAGGAGGGGGAGGAGCGGGTCGACCGCGCGAGGGTCGCCGAGCTCGCCGAGCGACCAGGCGGCGCCGCGCCGCGCCCATCGGTCCGCGTCGGCGAGAAGGGGGAGCAGCGGGTCGACTGCACGCACGTCGCGGAGTTTCCCGAGCGCCTGCGCCGCGACCCAGCGAACCTCGTTCTCGCTGTCGGAGAGGGCGGAGATCAGCGGCTCGACCGCCCGCGCATCGGCACAATTCCCCAGCGCCTCGACCGCCCGTAACCGGTAGGGAGTGCTCTCGTGCCCGAGCTGCTCGATGTATTTGCCGAGATTCTCCTCACATCGCTTCTCTCGATCTTCCATGAGGCGTTTTATCGAACGTTCCATTGTGATCCCACCACTACTTTCTGCTGCAGACCAGATGTCGTTTACGGTATATAAGCACCCGGCACGATATGCGCACGGCGGGCGACGGAGTGCCCCGCCGCCTGAACGTCATGCATCCTCTTCCCTGTCCTCGCCGATGACGTCGAACGCGACGATCCTGTAGTTGTAATACCGCCCGTCCGTGGTGGTGAAGGAGAGGAAGACCATCAGCCCGTGCTCGTCCGAGATCCAGAGTTCGGCATCGTCGCCGACGGTGTAATACTCGAAACCAAATCCGGCGAGAGCTTCTTCGATGGCGCTCTCGGCCTCCATCTCCCGGACCATCCCGAACGTCGCGGCGAGAGGATACTGCCGCTCTTCAAGAGCAGCAACCTGGAGTTTTGCCCGCCTCTCTGCAAGGAAGAGAGTATCCAGGGCGGTCATGACTTCCTGTGCGACGACGTCCGTCTCCTCCGACCCCATACCCGGTACTTTGGGGTTAGCAGTATATCTTTTTTCAGCAATAACCGGAGTTTGAGAGACCCGAAAGGTTTTGAGTGACGACGGTCGGGAGAGCGCCGGGAGGACGACCGGAAGAGGTGCGGACAATCACGTAGCGGTGCTCTGTGGAGTCACGGCGCTGTCGAGTGATTATTTCGCTCATCGTGTTCATGGGAAAAACAATTCGCGAAAGAGTGGTCCGGAGGCGTCTTTACCCTCATTACGGCGTTATCATAACGAAACCCTAAAACGCCTCCGTGCAGATACAAGGGTGATGGCAGAAGACAGGCTCAAGATCGTCGTATTCGGGTCGTTCAATGCAGGAAAGTCCAGTTTCATCCAGGCTCTCGATCCCCGGAGCCGCCACATCGAAGCGACCTCAAACGAGGGTCCCACGACGGTGGCATTCGATTTCGGCAGGTTACAGGTGAGGGATAAAGCGGTTTACCTCTTCGGGACGCCGGGGCAGGAGCGGTTCGAGTTCGTCCGGCAGATCCTCTCGCGGGGAATGGACGGCGCGATCATCGTCGTTGACGCCACCACCGGGGTAGACGCGATGACGCAGCACCTCTACAGTTACCTCAAAGCGCTCAACGTGCCGCTCGTGTTCATGGCGAACAAGTGCGACTGCCCGGGCGCGGTGCCCGAAGCCGTCCGCCGGGACCTTCCCGGAGAGACGGTGCACCCTATCTCTGCGCGGAACGGCGAGAACGTCTACGCGGCACTTGATGCCTTTGTTGCAACCCTGGTCGCCGGGTAGCGATCATTTTTACTGCCTGTGAGTCATTGATCTCTGCAGACAATGACCCGCAAAGAGTCTTATATCAGGGAGATTGCCCGGCTCCTCTCGAGTTTCCTTACAGGCGGGAATGCCGAGGATCTTCTCACCTACCTTGTCGCGGGGAGCAACCTGCCGGGGCCCCGGGCAAACCTGGAACTTGCAGGAGCATTCAGCGAGACCGTGCGGGAGTTCGCAGGTGCCGACGCCGACGATAACCAGGTCCTGTGGACCCTCTGCGTCGAGTTATCCTGCATCTCCCCGGAAGATGCGCCGACAGACGACCCCCACGAGTTCCTTCCGTTCTGCGGTGTCCGGGGCATCGGAGCGATCGGGTCCCTCTCACCGGAATGCGTTGAGGCGGCGCTCGCGCACCTTGCGGAGGCGGCGGTCGACCCGCGGCGGCGGGTCCGGGAGGCGGCGGCAATGGCGATCCGGGACCTCCTCTCCCTCCAGCGGGAGACGACAGTCCCGGGACTGGAGGACTGGGTGGAAGGGGGGTCCTGGCCTGCCATGCGGGCCGTGATCACCGGGGTTGCCGAACCGGACCTGCTGGCCGAGCCGGACTTCGCGGAGGCCGCGTTCCGGTTCCACCGCAAGACTCTGATCCGCGTATATATGGCAAAGGAGAGGGAGTCCGAGGCATTCAGAGCGCTTCGGGAAGCGCTCGGCTACACACTCAGTCCGGTCATCGCCGCCCTCCCCGGGATCGGCTTTGAGTACCTGCGGCAGCTTGCGACTCTCGATGACGCAGATATCCGGTGGATTATCCAGGAAAACCTCAAAGAGGGCCGGCTTGGAAAGCGGTATCCGGAGACGGTGCAGCACATCCGGGCGCAGATGGCGTAAAAGCGCCTGCAGGGCCTCTATCGTATCGGGATATCGATGGAGGACTCTCGCTACCCGGGGCCCGCGGCGAGACACGCCTCTGCCTCCCCGAGCAGCCAGTCACGTTCTGCCGCCCGCCAGGGCAGCCGTGCGATCCTGAGATAGCCGAGCGCCATGAAGAAGGGAAGCTGCGCGGTATTGCGGCGGAACTCTTCTTCGCCGTTGCTGTAGTGCCAGAGCAGGTGGCCGATATAGTCCTCCGCCCGGGCGGACCCGGGCGAGGCCTTGATCTCGGAAGCGAGAATGCCGAGGTCGCGGATCGGGTGCGCGTGGTCTCTGGAGCCCTCGAAGTCGACCGCGCAGGTGCCGCCGTCGAAGAGGTAGTTGCCGGGCGTGGCGTCGCCGTGGACCACGCAGCCTGCGTCGGGGCAGATCCGCGGGCTGTGCCGCCACGCCCCGAGAAGACGGCCGAACCTCTCTCTCCCCGGTGCCGGAAGGCCGTTCTGATCGAGCAACGCGTGAAAGTAGGCAAAATCGCGCTCCCGGTCGCAGGAGGTCTGCGTACTCTCGTGGAGCCGACGGAGCAGGTGCGCTACGCCGGTCAGGGGTTCGTAGAGGGACTCACCCGCCGCGAGGAGTTCCCGCAGGGTTCTGCCAGGAACATACTCGGTCACGAGGACCGCATGAAACCGGCTGTTCGTCGCGAGTGCGCCGGGAACGCGGACCCACCGTGCTATGCTGCGGAGCAGGTGAAACTCGTTCATCATCGCCGCATTCGCGTCATAGCGGGTCTTCGCGCCCGTCGGCGCGCCGAAAAACTTGCCGATCACGCTGATGCCCGCATCAATAAATTCGTAGCGGCAGACGACGTGCGACGCCGGCTCTATCCGGTAGACCCGGGCCTCGTCGTCCGGCTCCGGAAGCCGGTCCCAAAGGACGCCAGCCAGCCAGTCCCTGAACACATCGCCGGCCTCCAGACGTCCGACCGCTCTTTCGATGCTCACCCGACCCCTCTTCTCCCGGCCTCTCCGGCATGACGTTATGAAAGACCCGGGAGTCTCCGGGAACAATGAAGGTATCCCCTGTTGCAGGGTCGACCCCGATGTCCTCATGCTTCTTTTGAGGAACAGCAATGACGTCTGGAGGTGTGCGAGACCTTCGGGCAGGTGGTCCGGCTTTTTCTCTCCGGACGCCTTCCCACAACGGTGAACTACCCCGCGCCTTTTGGGCGCGGCTTCCTGCTTCATTCTTCCTCCATTGAGGCAGGTCCACAGGCTCAACGGCGCGTTCCGCGCCTGATACCAGGTTGCTTGGTTATCGCAACACAGATAGAGCATTATTGGATGGATTGATAGAAGAATTATCGTATCGAAATTGATTACAGGAAGGGCGGTTCCGCTTCACGGAAGATGCTCCGCATCTTCCTGACAGGCACAACCCTTTGGGTTGTGCCGTGCCATCCCCACCCTGAAGGGTGGGGTCTTCCCGCTCCACCCCCTTCACCCCCGCAAGATAAATACCGCTCACCCCCACATTCTCCCGGGACATCATGCCGGTCGCAACCATTCGTACGGCGAGGGACGGGCGCTTGAGCAGAAACAAATGCCTGCCCTCTTTCGGAGCCGGCAATAAACGAATGTTTTTGCAAGGCCGGTTGGGGTGAACGGAATCATGACGCGCAAACTTGACGAGAAGGACTTCGCCATCCTGCGGAAATTGGCCCCCGAATACAGCGGCATCCTCTGCCCGGAGGCGGGACACGAGTTCCACTCGATCCTCCCGCCGGTCTCTAATCACATCGCCGTCGACGAAAAAGACTTTGCGGAACGGGCCGGCCGCCTCTCGGACGAAGACTGGCGCTACCTCACCGACCAGATCCTCTCCGGTCGGGAAGACCTCGGATGCATGCCGGAAGAAGACCTCGATACCGCCCTCATCCATATCCAGAAGGCGGTATCGGAAGAGGCGGCCGAACGGGTCCGCAGGCTCTATCACCTCTCCGGATGCGGGGTGCTGTAGACCACATCCGGAAACGGTATATGCTGCGACGATAACCTGACCTTATGGACTTAAAAGAGCAACTCTCCGGCGTCCCGGGGATGCTCCGGCCGTTCAAGGCATACCTCCGCGAGGCGGGGCTCTCCCCGGGCGACCAGGTCGTCTATTACGGCTGCCCCGGCGCCTGCACCCCCTTTATCGAACTCCTGGGGTTTGCCGTCCGGGACCTCCCCATCGAGCAGGTCTATGTGCCCGAGGCGGACGAAGAAAGGGCAAGGGTGATCCGCCAGGTCGCGGGTGTCGGGATGCAGGTCTCCGGCGATGCGATCCGCGTCGACCCGAAGGTGATCGTCCTGATGGGCGGGCTTGCGATGCCGGGCGTCCCGGGTGTCCCCGGCGTGAAGGAGATGCTGCAGGCGACCGTCGGCGCTCATCCCGGGGCGAAGGTCGTGGGCATCTGCTTCATGCAGATGTTTGAGAGGGCCGGCTGGCTCGACGCATTCGACTTTGACCTGATCATCGACGCCACCCTCAACCCGGTCAGGGTCTGGCGGTGACCAGCTGATCGGCCCGGCCGCCGCGGGTGCAGCGGGGGATGTCGGCGGCTCCCACGGCCGGTCGTAGCGGCGGAGGGTGAACCGGAACGCCGCACCGTATCCGGAATGCCCCGGCACCCGGTCATCGACCCTGATGCTCCCGCCGTAACGCTCAATGAGCATCTTCGTGATGTAGAGGCCGAGTCCCTTCCCGCTCCGGGCATTCGTGCCCCGCATAAACCGGGTGAAGAGAGAGGGCTTGACCTCATCTGGCACCCCCGGTCCGGTATCCTCGATCGAGACCTCGACCGTCTCATCGTCCTCTTCGACCCGGACGGCGACCTCGACCCCGGGCTCCCCGAACTTGATGCTGTTGCCGATGAGGTTCGAGAAGACCTCCGGAAGGAGGTCGTCGGCCATGACCTGGACCGGCTTTCCCGTATAGACGATCCCGGCATCCGGGTGGTGGGCGATCTCCGCCTGGATGACGGTGTCGAGGTCGACGGGTCTCGTCGCGGTCTCGCTGGAATGCAGCCGCCGGATCGTCGTGACGTTCTGGATGATTTCGATGCTCCGGCTGATGCCTTTGCGAAGTTTCCAAACCATCTGCTTCTCTTTTTCTCCCAGGAGCTCGGAGAGCAGGTCGGCGTAACCGAGAGCGACGGCATTCGCGTTGTTAATGTCGTGCACCATGATATCGAGGTAGAGGTTTGCCTCGTTATGGGCCGCCCGCAACGCTTCCTCCGCCCGGATCCGGTCGGTGATATCGGCTCCCGAACCGATCATCGCGACCGGCCGGCCGTCGTCGCCGGCAAAGACGGTGTCCTGCCACGCGAGGACCAGCTCATCGCCGTTCCGCGTGATGACCGGGCTCTCTCGCCGGTCGGGCAGGGGTGTGCCGGCGGCGAGCGCGGTGTCAAAGATCTGCCGCCGCGTCTCCCGGACCGCTTCCGGAACGACGGTCGTAAACCAGTCCTTCCCGAGCAGTTCCTCCTCCTGATAGCCGAGCAGTTCGCAGCCGTGCCGGTTGATGAGCCGGATGGTATGGTCGGCGTTGATAACGACAAACAGGACGCCTGCTACATCCAGATAACGTTGCGCGAGGTCCCTCTGTTTCTTCACCTCGCGTTCCCGTCCTTTGAGCTGTTCGGAGAGGGTGGCGACGACGAAGGCGATGACAACGAACATCAGGACCCGTGCGTAATCGTTCAGGGTCAGGAGGTCCGGCCTGTAGAGGAAGCTGCTCGCGACGACAAGCCCCCCGAGGAAGATAGCGACCAATATACTCCGTTTCTCCCACCAGAGCGCGGTCAGGATGATCGGGATGTAGAAGAAATGTGAAAAGACGGTCCCGAGCGTCAGGACGGCGTGGAAGTAGTAGGTCAGGAAGACCGATATCCCCAGGAGGATCATGATGACGATCGTGCGCTGTTGTTCGGTAAGGGTAGTCACGGGGTGCCCACCTCAACTACAGATATATATAATATACATAATATAAAATTATAACCATAATAGTTATCTGCCGATTTAAAGAGATCTTTTGGTAATTTCGGGAGAAAATAGATGGTCCCATTGGAGATGGGGCGCAGGGCATGAAATCAGAGACGGGGGGCGGTGTCTCTCTGCTATGTGAGTATTCTTCGGGATGCGGGCGATTTTATGCAAAACAGCCTATTTTAATAGTTCACACAGCAAAACTATTCCCACTGCCTGCTTCGCCGGAGCGGCTGCCCACCCTGGCCCGTGTCGGGCGATGCGGTACTGTCGAGCGTCACGCGGCAGGTGCCTGCCCGGGAGCGGCCCCGGCGCCGCAAGAACGCATCCACTGGTGAACCCGTGTCAACAGATCTTGTCGAAGCACTCAAAGCGATGGGCTATGCGGATACAGAGACCCCGGCTCTGGTGAGATCATTTCCCCCCGCAGTCACCGAATCCCTGCGAGACTTCAGGGTGCAGGAGGTCCGCGACATCGTCGAGACCCTCCTCTACATCTATATCGCCCAGAATAGTGCATCGTCCCGGGGAGAAGGGGAGGGCGTGGTCGAACAGAGTTGCTACGCCTATACCTCAGGGCCTCTCTTTGCCCTCGCGCAGGTCGACCTGATCAGGTCCGTCTCCTGGCAGGGAACGACGGTGATCCGGGCAACTCCCGCCGGTGAAGCGATCGCCCGGCCGCTTGTGGAGGCACGGATCCGGGCGCTGGACATCCCGGCCCTGGCTCACGAGATCAACGAAGTCGTCCCGGTCCTCCTCGCAGGGACGGTGAAAGGGTCCTACGTCAACAAGACCTTCCCATCGGCACTCCCCCGCACCGAAGAGACGTTCGTCGGTTTCCTCCTCAATAACACCCCCGGCCTGTTTTCGGAGTGCGAGCGGTTCGCTGCCCGGCTCAAGGCTGCGGGGTGCGCAGTCCTCGCCTACGCCTACGACCTCGACGGACGCGGGGCCGACGGTGTCGTCTATACCTTCCCGCCGGAGTTTGCGTACATCCTCAAGGAGATGCTCGAGACGATCGACCCCGGCGTCCGGGAGCACTACGATATGCTCATCGAGTCGTTTTACTCGACGTTCACCGTTCTGCGTTACCTCGCCTGCGGCGAAGACTACGACCGTATCCGGGCATTACCGGCTCACCGTCGCGAACTCTCACGAGTGCTTTCCCTGCTTACCGATGCCATCTACATCCTTGAAGGGGTGCGCGAGGACGACGGGGTTAACCTCGCCCGGTTCATCGTCAAGGACCGTAATCTCTACGATGTACACCTCCGCGACCTCGGGCGGACGCTGATGACCGACGTTGCCGCGAAGATCGTCATCGAGCGGCCGGCACCGGAACCGGTGGTGGAGTCGCCCTTCCCAAAAGAAGCGGTGCCCCCTGTCCCGAAAGAGGACACGATCGCAGCGCCCGTGCCTCCGGCAAAAGAGGCGGTTGACGAATGGGACGACGCCCTCTTTGCCGATGAAGGAGAAGAGAAGGAAGAAGAGGATGAGCCGGTCGCCCCTGCCTCATCAGACGCCGACGAACCGCCGTCGGTCTCACCTTCGGGCTTCTCCAGTTCCGTCCTTCCGGAACATCGTCAATCGCACCTCCGGGGCTCGAACGCCGTTCCAGAGGAGCGGCGTTCTGACGAACCGTCGCATGTTCCGACAGTTGTTCCCCGCCCCGGAGGGCTCGACGTCTTTCTCGGCCACGCTCAGGATGGGCGACGGGTCAACTGGTCGCCGGGAAGGCTCAACAACGGCCACATGATCATCCTCGGCGGCTCGGGCGCCGGCAAGACCGAGACGATCCGATGCATCGCCGCGGAACTGGCGGCACAGGCGATGCCGGTCGTCCTGATCGACTTCCACGGCGACATGGCCGCGAGCACGGGGAATGTCCGGTCCTACAAGATCCGCGAGGGCGGGCAGTATTACTTCAACCCGCTGGAACTCGACCCGGAGATCGACGAGATCACCCCGCTCCGGGCCACCTCGGACTTCGTCGACGCCATCTCCATCAACTTCCCGACGCTCGGTATCCAGCAGCGGAGGAAGATCAAGAATATCATCAAGGACTGCTACCGGTCCTCAGGGATTACGGGGAAGACCGAAACCTGGAAGCGGGTGCTCGACTTCGACAACATCGAGAGCGAGATAATGTCCTGCGAGGACGAGGCGATCCCGGCCTACCTTGAGGACATCTTCGATTATAAACTCTTCTCGGGGGAGGAGAAGATCTCAATCCCCACGATCCTCTCCGGCGGGATCACCCACATCAACTTAAACGCCCTCCCGGAGAACCTGCGCTACCTCTTTGCGGACCTCTTCCTCCGGCGGATCTACTACACCCTCCAGGCGACCGGCGAGATCCCGCGCGGGACGGAGAACGACCGGGAAAAGTTCCGGCTTTTTGTGATCGTCGACGAGGCGAAACTCCTGGTGAGCCAGAAGAGCGGTTCGAAGACGTCGATCAAGGCGGTGTTGAACAAATACGCCACCGAAATGCGGAAATTCGGGGTCTCACTCATCCTCGCGTCGCAATTGATCGCCCACTTCAACGAGGAGATCCTTGCAAACATCGCCGTGAAGTTTTGTATGCGGGCCGAAAACAAGAAACAGGCCCAGGAAAACGCCAAATTCTTTGAGGTGAGCGAGAAGGACCTCCTCAACTTCCAGCCGGGGGAGGGTATCCTGATCATCGGTTCGGAGAAGATGAACATCAGGATTGTCCCGTCGTCCGGCCGGAACCCCTGACCGGGACAACGCTTATCCGGGGTGGTGCCGGAGTATCCTGTATGGCAGGATCGGATACACCCGACGAAGACCGTGTAACAAAGGCCGCTCTCGCCCGCCCGATTTTCGTCATCCAGAAGCACGACGCGACCACGCTCCACTACGACTTCCGCCTGGAAGTCGACGGCGTGCTGAAGTCCTGGGCGGTCCCGAAAGGGCCTTCCCCCGACCCGAAAGAGAAGCGCCTCGCCATCCCCACAGAGGACCACCCGCTCGATTACGCCGACTTTGAGGGCGTCATCCCGGCGGGGAGTTACGGGGCGGGGACGGTCCTCGTCTGGGACCGGGGGACCTACCGAAACCTCACGCAGAAAGGCGGGCGGGAGGTCGGGGCCGCCGAGGCGCTCGGGCGGGGTCACATCTCCGTCTGGCTCGAGGGCGAGAAGGTTCGGGGCGGGTATGCCCTCACCCGCTTCCGGACCGGGAAGAGCGAGGCCTGGCTGCTCGTGAAGAAGGACGATGCGGAGGCGGACCCCGGACGGGACCCGGTTGCGACGGAGCCGCGGTCGGTCGTCTCCGGGCGGACGCTTGCACAGGTCGCGGCGGGGAGCAAACACCTCCGGTGAGGCATGCGGCGGGTGCCGCCCGCAGCACCCCGGCGAGTGCCGGACGGAGGGGCCGGGGGTGCGCGGTATGCGGGGGATACGCCCGGCCTTTGAGCCCGACAGGACACTCCCGTAGTCATCGACCGATTGCCTTTCGCCCGGGGTATCGGCCGGTGCGGGAGTGAAAGTTTTCAAATCCTGCCGTACTGGTTTTTCACCACCGAAAAGAAACCTGGAAACCGTACCTGAAAAAGGATTATTTTCTCAAGCCCTGATCGCCCGTGAACCCCTTCAGGACGGTCTGCAGGTGAAAAAGTGCCTGTTCAAAAAATTCATACTCGGTATGAAAAATACACTATATTTTTCACACTCAGCGACAAATAAACAATGTAAAGTCACCAATTTCAAAATCAATCAAAAATATGAGTTATAATTTCAGATACGCTGCAATATCTCCGCCGTAACCGAGAAATAACCGTTATTCTCCATTAGCGCAATGGATAAGTTTAAAATCTGAACTATCGAAAACTACAGAGATCAATCGATCAGAAGATCATCTCGAAGGTGAGATCATGGCAAGCAAGGTAATGACAAACAACGCTGTGGCAAGCAACGTTATGGCAGAGGCAGTAAGCGACGCAGAGATCGTCGCACAGTTCAGACAACGCGACTGCTGGGGATTGTACACGAGTGTGGACCTGAAAGGATGCGATCCGGTATCGATCAGGGACGCGGAAAAGATTCACCGGTTCATCATCGAACTCTGTGACCTCATCGACATGAAGAGGTTCGGTGAACCGCAGATCATACACTTCGGCCCGAACGAGAGGGTCGCAGGTTTCTCCATGACCCAGCTTATCGAGACGTCGCTGATCTCCGGTCACTTCGCGAACGAGACCAACGCAGCCTACCTCGATATCTTCAGTTGCAAAGAATACGAGCCTTCGAAGGCGGCAGAATTTTGCAAGAACTTCTTTGGGGCAGAGTCGGCAACCTATCAGGTATTGTTCAGGGATTGAATAGAACACCCGGCACGCGCTTCACCAGTAATTTATGACCACAGAGAGCCGTTGCCATCTCCCGCCGCTGTGAATGGGATATGGCGGGGGAGCGGCCCCCACCCTCGATTTTCTCAACGTTATCCGGATATCCTCTTGATCGGAACGAAGCGTTGTCGGGCGCCTTGATCCCGGAAGTTGGTGTTTACAACGTCGGCTTTCCGGGTAAAGAACCGATTTTTCGCGGTGTGATTCGCCCTCTTTTGCTTCTGCGTTTTCAATCGCCGGGAACCCCCGGCTCTCCAGCCTATCACGAGACCCAGAGGAATCGGTTCCCGGCGAACTGGACGACGGCAGCACAGATTGTCGAATCGGGACGTAATATTGCTCCTGCACCCCTTTTCAAAAGGAACGTGCACCATTCACCGCACTCCGCTCACGGACGCTTCACAATCCAGAAATCAAGCGGCGGTAGACGAGAAAAGCGGAGGTTGAATTTGTTTCACCATGCTCTTCTTTAGTGTAACTCCACAGGGTTGTTCCAGTCTTGTTTGCGGGAGTGCTCCCTTTGCACCATCCGGAAAAGAGACATCAGAAGGAGGGACGCGCCTCAACCCCCGACGACAATTCGGGCAGCGGCCGGTTCTCCCGGAATCGTCAACGTACAGGGGAGGAGTTATTCCCCCCCGAGGTACGTGATCTCCCCGTTATTCCAGGGTCCCATCAGGGGATACCCGTCGCATCCGTACGGCGTATCGCCGATGCCATTTCCATTGGCATCCTCAGCATACCACCCGTCGTAGGTGCTCCAGTAGTTACCGAGCGGACTTGAGTAAGTCTGACCGTTGTAGGTGTACGGGACTGGTTCGGTAGAGTTGTACCGGTCTGCACCATTCTGCTCAATGTCCCAATTGTCAATGAAACTGTTCAGATAGATGCAGTTGTTTCCCGCCGATCCTCCCGAATAGAAGAAACCGAGTTTATAATCGGCAAACGTGTTGTTGACGATCAGGGTTTCCGCTGCAGAAGCAAATTCTATCCCGATCCCCTCCAGGGGATCGGGGCTGGTGAACGTATTGCCATCGATGACGCTTCCAGAGGAAGACATCGTAAGGCCCATGGTCCAGACGGTGACGTTATTGTTCCTCACGTTGAAGTCATCCTAAAAGTTTC
>DAYL01000024.1:69331-79316 GCA_002508705.1 Methanoculleus sp. UBA374
CGGCTCCTCTCTGGGTATCGCCACGCGGGGGAGGGATCGGGAGGGGGATGCCCCCTCCCGGCTGAGGTGTTTCGGGATCATCTCATTGAGAAATTGCTGATCGCCGACTTCGGTTCCGTATTGCCTGAGGTTCAGGTACCCGAGCATCCCTACCGACGTTCCGAAGCTGGCTCCGCCCCGCTCACCGACAGGGACGGTCTTCCTTGACGGCACCGATCCCGATCCGCTGACGCCGCAAACCAGCAACGATGTCAACCTCGCCCAGATCGGGCGCGCCATCATCCTCGGCGCGGTCTTCGGGGAGACCGGGACACAGGACGGGTTCTTCTACGGACCGATCGGGGAAGAGACCACTTCGTCGCCCTGCTACACGGTCGGTCATATCGTTATCCTCAGACCGTTCTGGAACAGGTTCATCGGTGACCTCCCGGAAGACCTCGGGAACTCGCCGGAATATTCGAAAGAACACCAGTTTCTCCCTTTTCCGGGACCTCCGAACGCTCCCGCTCAATCGAGAGTGAGAAGGCTCCGGTGAAGCGCCCTTGCCTGTGAGAAAAAAGAGAGTTTCAGGGAGACTCGTAGGGGTTCCGGAGACCCTTGGGGGTTCCGTCCGCCTTGAGACCTATCGTCTTACGAGCGTCCACGTTCTTCTGGTTCTTCGTGATCTTCTCCGTGGCGAGCTTCTTTACGAGGTCGAGGCCGGGCTTGACCTCGCCGATAGGCTTCGTCTCGAAGTAACCGGCGGCGATGGCGCCGTCCCAGACCGTGTTGCCCTTCGTGCTCCGGACAAAGACCGTGCTCCAGCCGTCGGGGCTGCCCACGGAGCCGCTGGAGATGTCGGCGAGGTTCGCGACGTAGTCCAGGCAGACGTGGCAGCCGGGCTGCACGTACTTGTGGATCAACTTCAAGGGCATCTGGCTGATTGCACCGCGTTCGGTGTAGACCGTGAACTTGCCCTTGCCGATGTCCATCTTCTTGACGGACTCCATCTTCTGGTTGCAGTGGTCCTCGACCATGGCCTCGAGCGCCTGGTAGGAGAGGTTCTCCATGCAGAAGATGCCGAGCGCGAGCGCGATCTTATCGTCGACGTCCCGCATGCCGATCGGGTAGACCTGGGCCTTCCGGGTCGCCTGCATCTGGCAGGGCGTCCCGACGATGCCGACTCTGTCGAGACCGTAGCTGCGGGTCGCCTCCTTGATCAGGTAGAGGTTCGGGCTGATGGTGTAGCGCGTTCCGGCGGCGGCCAGGAGTTCGGCCTTCGTGGTCGCGACCACGGGCTGGGGTCTCCAGGGCTCGTCGCTCTGGCCCGCGACGATGGCACCGTCGATGATGCCCTCTTCGAGCGCATAGGCAAAGAGCGTCGTGATGATGCCGCCGTCCTGGGACTTCTTCAGGATGTCCCTGTCGGTCGAACGCGCCGAGATTACGGACTTGTAGTTACCGAGTACGTCCATCTTTCTCACCTCACTGCATGGCTCCCTTGATGGCACCCATGATGCCCTCGTAGTTGTTCATGACGTCGAAGTTGAACCAGCTCCGCGGGCACTGCGCGTAGCAGGCGCCGCATTTGATGCACTGGTCGCGGTTCACATTCGGCTTGCCGTACTCCATGGTCACGGCCCGGACCGGGCAGGTGCCGGCGCAGGTTCCGCATCCCATGCAGAGCCCCTGGTTGATGACATCGTACATCAGGTCGCAGCCGCATGCCGTATCACCGCGCTGTGCAAGCTGCATCAGCGGCGTCAGGTAAGCGGTTGCAAGGTTCTTCTGCTCGTCGTTGCCTTTCAGGAGCAGGTAGGCCATGACGGCGATGTTCCTGACGGCCTGGGGGCACGGGGGACAGGACGGCAGGTAGAGGTCGACGTCGACGATCTCGCTGATCGGCACGAACGCCTCCTGACCGGGTTGGTTCCACTGGCCGCCACGGCAGAACCGCGTTATGTTACCGTAAGCCGCACAGGCGCCGTAGGCGACGAGCACCTTCGACTTCTCCCTTGCTTCTTTCAGTTCCTCTACCGAGAGTTTGTCGTCCAGACAGCACGACCCCTCGACCAGGCACACGTCCATCTCGGGGACGTGGCGCACATCGACCAGTGTCAGTGCATAGACCAGGTCCGCATAGTCATCGAGCAGCTTGAAGAGACCCTCGTAGTTATCCGCAAGCGTCACGAGGCATCCCGTACATCCGCTCAGGTGTAATTCACCTATCGAAATCTTTTCTGCCACAGGCTTTTCCTCCTTTTGTACAACTTCCACCTTTTCTTCTACAATCACATCAGAGGGCTTCACCGCGGGCTTCGCGTGCGGCCGGATCGCCGCAGGCTTCACCTCAGGATTGCTCTCCGGGTTTCTTCCCGGCATCTCTGCCGGCTTCTCCCGGCGACGCCCAAAGATGCGTTCCTTGATGGTTGATAGCAGCCCCATATTCTACCCCAATTTCTTCCAGTACGATACGCACTGTTTTGGGAATGGCCTCCTCAACCTCCTCAGTGAGCCCTAGTTCAAACTCCTGGCTCGCGACACGCTTGGGCTGACACGCGATGATCGTGATGTCGACGGTATCCTTTAATCGCTGTAACGGCTCGGAAAGGTCCCATGAATGGGCATCCCGGTAGGCGCCCGGCGGCAGGTCTTCGGGCCGGAGCTTCGTCACATCACCGGGATTGGCGCCGAAATCGGCGATATCGATGATGAGCAGCTTCTTCACCGGCACCTCTGTATCTTCCATCAGGGTGAAGAGGAAGTGAGGGGCGCCAAGGCCGGCATCGATCACCTTGACGTTGTCGGGCAGTTGTAACTTCTTGAGCTCTTCGACGACTGCAGGACCGAACCCGTCGTCTCCGAAGAGAGGGTTTCCGCATCCTGCGATCACGATCTCACGAAATAGCATGCGTGTACGCTCACTGAATGAGTTTCTGGGCCACTAATCTCTTGTCTTCGTCGATCACCAGCATGTGCGTCGCACAGGAGACGCAGGGGTCATATCCACGCATGACGACTTCCGCAAGCCGCCAGGGTGCACCCTCAAGCGCACGGCTGCAGGTGGGGAAGTTCCAGGTGGTCGGGACGAGCATCGAGAAGTACTGCACCCGGCCGTCCTTGACCCGGGCCAGGTGGACATCCGTGCCACGGGGCGCTTCGTTTGCGGCCCATCCAAGGGAGCCGTCACCCTGCGGGATAGGGTCCGCAAGCACCGGTCCGGAGGTGTCGAGCGCGTCGAGCGCGTCGATGATCCCGTAAGCGGTCTCGGGGAACTCCATCTGGCGAGCGATCTGGAGGCCGATGGTGCCCTTCTCGTCGTAGTTCTTGAATATGGCCTGGCGTGCGCGTGGCCCGACCTCGATCGGCTGGCCGTCGTAGAGCGGGACGCCGGTGCAGGCTTCCATCTGGGGCCAAGCTTTGTTTCCTACGGGGGTAGTGCCACCGACCGGGTAGTTCGGGTCGGCCTCGTCAATCTCCACCTCGCCCATGTACCAGTCCCAGGGGCGGACTTCGGTGAACCGCTCGGGGAACCAGGTTGGGTTCTCATCGAGGCTGGAGCTGCCGTAGACCGGTGCAGTGGCCATGTAGCCCTGGTTGTGGTAGCCGAGGTCCTTCGGGATCGGGACTTCGACGCCGCCGACTTCGGCCCAATCGCGCCTCTGATAGTTCCGGAAGACCGCGATCATGAACTCCATCTGCTGCTGCGTGAGAGCCCGGGCTTCCTTTGCGAGGTCGTAAATCTTCGCCTTCGCCCGCGGGCTGATGTTTCGGTACATGCCACCGACACGGGGGTTGCTCGGGTGGATGGCCTCTCCGCCGACGATCTCGCCGATCGTCTGGCCGATCTCACGGATGCGCTGGATCCGGAGGGCAACGCTCCTGACCGGTTCTTCTTTGGTGAACGGGTTGATCTTCATGTCGGTTCCGGGGATGTACATGTCCGGAAGGGCCAGGATGTTATGCAGGGCATGGCTGTGCATCCTGTTGGCACATTGCAGGATGTAACGCAGGAGTTTTGCGTCCTCGGGGATCTCGCACCCGATGGAAGCTTCCATTGCCTCAGTTGCTGCCAGGGTGTGCGCAATAGGACATATACCGCAGACGCGCGATGCAA
The DNA here is from genome assembly GCA_002508705.1 of Methanoculleus sp. UBA374. Classification (GTDB taxonomy): domain Archaea; phylum Halobacteriota; class Methanomicrobia; order Methanomicrobiales; family Methanoculleaceae; genus Methanoculleus; species Methanoculleus palmolei. Next base: position 73,428 of record DAYL01000024.1, read on the forward strand.
TCTTCGGAACCTGATCCATCGTCTTGCCGATGGCGAGCTTCTCGACACCCCTCACCGGGGTGATGCTGAGCCAGTCTCCACGCTCGACGATGCCGTCATCGTTGACCTTCAGAACGAGCTTCGAGTGGCCTTCGTGTCTCGTTGTTGGGGATATCTCTACAACTTTCGACAAATATATCGCCTCATTCCGATATTATGGTGTTCAAAACACTATACCGGTGTTACCACACAATTTAGTACTGGAAACGTACGTGCGTACGTCAAGAAGGATTATGATAGAAACAGAGTTTATAACTTTCGTTTCAGTGCATTCTCAAATATTACGAATTTTTGAAGTTGTAACACTCCAAATTGGATATCATTACCAAATATAATTGCTAAAAAAATAATTATCTAATTATATATCTTCATCCATCTCGGCAACAAGTTCAGCTATCGTTGCCTTCCGCTCCGCGTATGCGTTGTGCTGGTGGATACTCTCCTCATTCGTCTGTTTAAGGGTAACCACGGAGTCCCCCGGGAGATACCGGAACTGCGTGATCACCTTGCGGGCCATCTCGCGGACGCAGTCCTCGACGAACCGCGGATTTTTGTGGGCTTCCATCACCACGTAACTCTCGTCGCCCCGCTTGAGGAGCTCATAGATCCGCGCACTCATGGAGTCCTTGAGGATCTTGATGATCTTCTCAAGGCTGACGTGCTGGTCGTCGTCGGTCTCGATGCTGAGGAATCCCCGGCCGCGCTGGTTGTGCGTGGCCATCGGCACTTCGTCGAAGAACGCATTGATCTTGTCCTCTTCCATGCCGAGGTTTTCAAGGACATGCAGGGCGTGGTCCTTCATGATGTTCTGGGCGCACGGACAGGCGGTCATCCCGGTCACTTCGGCACCGATGCTCTTTCGGATGATCGGGCATCCGTCGTTCCTCTGGGCTATTGCGCGGGCGTGGACGTTCACGACCTCATGGCAGCTCGTCTCGCTTACCGGCGTCTCCCGCCGGACCATGAACTTGCTCCGCATCCGGACTTCAGTCCGCTCCGCGTACTCGTGGCGGTCAAGGAGTTTTCTCGCTACGGCGCTGCAAAGTTCTTCGATCTCCTTGACGTCTCCGTCGATGGCCTGCTGCAACACATCGTCGATGACCTCGAAGTTCCGGGAGAGGTTTGCGCCTTTGAGGCTTCCGGGGAGGTCAACAAAAACGTCGAACTTGGAGATAAAAATGACCGGTCGCTTGCCGGGTCGGGCGACTTCAACAAGTTTTTGGACGTTTTTTACACCCACCCTGGTCAGGTTGATACGGACCTCCGGCAGGCTGGACTGGACATCTGGCAGTTCCATTACAAATCCTCAAGTAATGTATAAGGTATAAGGTTTCTCTTCATTAACCTTAAAATAACCTTCCCTGCAACCGGAGCTCCCTATATAAGATTTATCTGGTTTGCTGTTCAATCAGAAGTGAGAACATATGGTGCAGAAATACTACGAGTCCGATGCAGACCTCCGCACCCTGGAGGGGAAGACCATCGCCGTTATCGGCTACGGGTCCCAGGGCCGCGGCCAGGCGCTGAACTTGCGTGATTCCGGTTGCCAGGTCGTCGTCGGCCTGCGGCCCGGCAACAGCTGGCAGAAAGCATCCGAAGACGGTTTTGAAGTCTATCCTGTGGCGGAAGCGGTCAAGCGCGCCGAGATAATTCAGATCCTTCTTCCCGACGAAAGCCAGGCGGCCGTCTACCGCACCGAGATCAGCCCCTTCCTTCGAGAGAACGCCTGCCTGATGTTCTCACACGGGTTTAATATCCACTACGGACAGATCGTTCCTCCGCCCACCGTCGACGTGGTCATGGTCGCTCCAAAGGGCCCCGGCCACATGGTCCGGCGGACCTACGAGGAGGGGGAGGGGGTTCCGGCACTCATCGCCGTCCACCAGGACTATACGGGTAAGGCGCACGCCGTCGCGCTCGCCTACGCCCGGGGGATCGGGGCGACCCGTGCGGTCGTGCTCGAGACGACGTTTGCCGAGGAGACCGAGACCGACCTTTTCGGGGAGCAGGCGGTCCTCTGCGGCGGGGTGACCTCCCTCATCAAGGCAGGGTTCGAGACCCTTGTGGACGCCGGGTATGCGCCCGAAATGGCGTACCTGGAGGTTCTTCATGAGATGAAACTCATCGTCGATCTGATCTACGAGGGCGGGTTTACGAAGATGCGCGACTCGATCAGCAACACCGCCCGGTACGGCGACCTGACGAGGGGGCCGCGCGTCATCGGACCGGAGACCTATGCGGCGATGCAGGAGATCCTCGAGGAGATCCAGAACGGGGAGTTCGCCCGGGAATGGCTGCTTGAGAACACGGTGAACCGCCCGGTCCTCAACGCGCTGACAAGAGCGGACGAGGAGCACCTGATCGAGCAGGTGGGTAAGGAACTCCGCGGGTTCATGCCGCAATTCCAGAAATAATTCTTTTTTTATACCTGAAGACGGTACGCTTCAGTATGTCCGTCTGTATCGTCTATCACTCCGAGACCGGAAATACCCGGGCTGTGGCCGAACGGCTCGCTGCCGCGACCGGCGGCGATCTCATCGAAGTAAAAGACCTTGCGGGTTACTCGAAGGTGGGGATGTACCTCAAAGGCGCGCCCCGTGCCATGAGAAAGGAACGTGCCGCCATCGAGCCCTCCGTCATCGATGTCTCCGGTTACGAGACCGTCGTCGTCGGAACCCCCGTATGGGGGGGCAACCCGACACCCGCCGCCAACGCCGCTGTTGCCGCCCTGCAGGGCATCGCGGGGAAGACTGCGGTCGCCTTCTGCACATCGCGCGGGGGACCGGGGAAGACGCTTGAGACGCTCCGGGAGATGCTTGCGGATCGCGGCGCCGAGGTTCTGGGCACGGTCTCGTTCACGACGCGGGATGTGAGAGATCCGGACGCCGTGAAGGCCCTGGCGGGCCTCCTCCGGACGCTGGCAGTCAGTAGCGCATCGTCCGGGTCGTCGAGGTGAGCGCCGTATCGAGTTCCTCCGGCGCGATGACGACCGCTTCATCCCTGAGACGGAGGGTGAGAGCGTCGCCGCCGACCCTGCCGAGGACACGGTGCTCCACCCCGGCGAGAGCCGATTCATCCGAGACCGCGACCAGGAACCGGCCGTAGGTCTCGGAGAAGAGTTCCTCCAGGGGGTCGCCGGCGAGTGCGACGTCCGCGCACGGCGCGACCTTCGCGAGCGCTGCAAGGAGACCGCCCCGGGAGAGATCGGTCGCGGCCGTGACCCGCCCCTCCCTCACAAGGCCGCGGACGACGGCGACGACGGCCGGGTCCGCCATTGCGGGTGCGGGCCCGTTGCACCCGGTGAGTGCGTCGAGGACCGAGCCCCCGTAGTCGGGGAGCGTCGTTCCGATCAGGGCGAGGAGGTCGCCGGCGGCGGGGGTCGCCCACGCACGGACCTCCCCCCGACCGACCATGCCGAGCGACGGCGTCGGTTTGATCCGCGTCCCGAACTCGTCGCTCTCGTTGTAGAGCGAGACGTTGCCGCCGACTATCGGGACCGCCATCTTCCGCGCCGCATCTCCGAGGCCAAGGACGCACTGTTCGAGGTGCCAGTTGGTCTCCGGGTGCTCGGGGCTCGCGAAGTTCAGGCAGTCGACGATGCAGAGCGGGTCGGCGCCGAGACAGGCGAGGTTGCTTGCGTTCTCGACGACGGCGTTTGCCGTCCCCTCAAAGGGTTTTAAGAAGATGTGCCTGGGGTTGCACCCGCAGGAGAGGACGAGCGCCTTATCCTCCAGACGGAGCACGGCGGCGTCGTGGCGGAGGGAGACCGACCGGAGCTGGACGTCCCGGTCGTACTGCTCGTAGACCCAGTCCTTCCCTGCTATGTCCGGGTGCGCGAGGACCGCGAGCGCGAGATCCTTTATCGGCGCTGTCGGACGGGAGAACGGCTTCTCCGCCGAATAGGGCCTCTTCTCCCAGGCACAGAGCGGCGCCCCGCCGACGAGCAGGTCTATGGGCAGGTCCGCGACGGTCTTGCCGTGGAACTTTACGATGTAGCGGGGTTCATCGATAACCTCACCGATGTCGCTCCACCGGAGGTCGTACTTCTCCGCGATCGCCCCCATCAGGGTGACGTCCTCCGGAGCCACCTCAACGAGCATCCGCTCCTGGGACTCGGCGAGCATGATCTCCCGCGGCCCCATCCCGGTCTCCCGGAGGTGGACCCGGTCGGCGTGGATGACCGCCCCGAAGGAGCTCGCCATCTCGCTTGACGCTCCGGCAAGCCCCGCCGCCCCGAGGTCGCGGCAGGAGAGGACTTTTCCGGTCTTTGCCATCGCAAGGATCGCATCGATGAGGAGTTTCTCGGTGTAGGGGTCGCCGACCTGGACGCTCGGCCGGTCGGCGGCCTCCGCGTCTTCGGAGAGGTCCCGGGAGGCGAACGATGCCCCGCCGAGGCCGTCCCGGCCGGTCGAGGAGCCTATCAGGACCAGGTGACTCCCCGGCCGTTTCACCCGGGCGGTGATGTAGCGGTCGGGGTCCACGATCCCGACGCAGACGACGTTCACGAGCGGGTTTCCTGCGTAGGAAGGGTCGAAGACGAGTTCCCCCCGGACGACCGGCACTCCGATACAGTTGCCGTAGCCGCCGATTCCGGCGACGATATGCTCGACAAGGTAACGGTTCTTCTCGCTGTCGAGGGGCCCGAAGTAGAGCGGGTCCATCAGGGCGATGGGGCGGGCGCCCATCGAGAGGACGTCGCGGACGATCCCGCCGACGCCGGTGGCGGCGCCGTCGTAGGGGTCCACGTAACTTGGGTGGTTGTGGCTCTCCATCCCTATGGCAAGGGCACAGGTGTCGCTGAACCGCACGATGGCGGCGTCGTCCCCCGGCCCGAGCAGCACCTCGCTTCCCTCCGTCGGCAGCGTCCGCAGGAGCGGTTTGGTGGACCGGTAACTGCAGTGTTCGCTCCAAAGGTTTTCGAAGCAGGCGGTCTCGACGTCGGTTAAGTCGCGTCCGAGGGTTTTTCGCAGCAATGCAAGGTCCTGTGCCGGTAACATACTGTAAGACTGGTGGGTTGCCTATCTACATAAGCATGTGCAAGCCGGGTGTACCGAGGGAACCACTTTTTGACGTCGCGCGACCAATACTCTGGGTATGACCCCGTCATATGAAGACCTTCTGAAGAAGGCCTATACCAATATCACGGAACCGACGGAGTTTGAAGATCGGTTCACCGTTCCTGTCGCCCGCGTCTTTATCGAGGGGAAGACCACGGTCCTTGAGAACTTCGCTGAGATCGCGGATATTCTCCGGCGCGATCCGGACCACCTGATGAAGCACCTCCTCGGCGAACTCGGCACCGCCGGCAAAATCGAGGGAACGCGGGCCGTATTCTCCGGGAAGTTCGAGCAGGAGCAGATCAACACGATCATCCGGGGCTACGTCGAGGACTATGTTATCTGTTCGGAGTGTGGAAAGCCCGATACCCGCCTCGTTAAGAGCGACCGGGTCCTGATGCTGCGGTGCGACGCCTGCGGCGGCCACCGGCCGGTTCGGAAGCGGAAAGCAATCATAGACCCCTCAGCAGCCTCAAAACCGACCGAAGGCGCCATTATGGACGTCACCCCGCAGTTTCTCTCGAAACGCGGCGACGGCGTGGTGAAGATCGACCGCTACACGATGTACGTCGCGAATGCAAAACCGGGTCAGACGGTGAAGGTAAAGATCACCCGGATCGCCGGGACGATCATCTTCACCGAGCGTGCCGAGTGAGGCTCCCCCGCTCCTCGTCGAGATTTACAACCCATGCATTGCCGTCCCAATGCGGGAATTATACCTTTTTTCTCCGGTATCGTTCCGGGAGTAACGATGCTCTATCGGGGTCAGGTTTTCCGGATCTCCACCCACATC
>DAYL01000005.1 GCA_002508705.1 Methanoculleus sp. UBA374
CCACGGCCGGGACTTCGAGAAATGCGTATGCGTTCCATCGCTCCCAGCCGTCCACGGTCTCGACGTCGATCCATTCGATCGCGAGGACCCCGTCGTAGGCACCTTCCAGGTCCGCGATCAGCGGATCGGTGAGCTCGCAGTCCGGGCACCGGTCCATGTGGTAGTATTCAAGGGAGACCGTTGAGGCCGCGGCTGCAGGAATGCACAGGATGCATGCGATGAGCAGAATGACAAGTGCCTGCGCTGTTTTTACAGTCATGAACCCTTCGTCATTCGCAGAGGTGTACAGAATACATCCATCACTCCGCAGGCCCTCCCTCAGCCTTTTCCCTTCGGGGCAGATCGTCTTTCCCAGATATAGAGGATGGGAAAAGCAACGATACCAACAAGCGCGATTCCCCGGAGAAAGGGAAGAACGGGATGCCCCAGTACCAGGTGGCGCAGAAGAACGATCCCAGCTGCTCCGAGGTAGAAGACAACTCCTCGTGCGAAGGTGATGCGGCGCTCCCCACCATCGATGAAGACGATGCGCGTCAGGAGCAGGCCGATGATGAGAAGGACAGGGAGCCAGAGGATCTGGTTGATGGAATATGCAAGGGACGCGTAGAGGTAGATCAGGAAGACCGTGACGAGAAGGGCGGCATCGATCACCTTCTCGACGATACCTCTTCTCCGTGCTGTCTTCCTTTCTCCGTGATTCCCCCGTCGAAGCGCATGACGGAGGATATTCGCTGGATTGGGGTCGATCAAGCCTTCTTTTCGTCTATACCACACCATAACGCAGACGACTACTGCAGCGATCGTCAATGGCAGGGGTAAGAGCAAAAACGATGGCAATGGGAGGTAGTCTGTTGTGATGATAAAAGCGGTGACGATAAGCGAGACTCCAAAGGTTACAACTGAACGCAACAACTCTTCTTTGGCAATAGTATCAATCTTCATGCGTACACCACCGATGCGCCATCGGGAATCGTGAACGTGAACTCATCATCATTTATCACGCAGTTCATTGAGTAATTTCGATATTCCAGGGTTAGCACCAGATTGCCCTTATCGTAACTCTGCAGTTTTAACGGGATCATACTTTTGGAATCGATCCACAATAGGTACTCTTTTGTGTTGTCCTCGCGGTCAAACTCGTGAGGAGTCAGTTTTACTTTATAGACCGGAATTGAGTTGATTGATTCCATTCCTTGTTCCTCTACCATGTAATTTTTAGTAATGTTGCCAGTCAGTAATGTGTAGATCGCAGGCGCTGGTCTCTTTTCAGATGGTGTTAGGTGTCTTATGAGCACAGTATTTTTCTCCGGATCATAGATCCAGACGACATCTCCATTTGAAACGATCTTTAAGCGTGTAAAAGAGTCACTTTTTTCAATCCTTCGAAATTTATCCGGTTTCTGTAAAAGTACGTCATATTCAATTGCCCTCGTTTCGTTGTCTATGTTCAAAGTAAGTATTTCAATATACGCTAAACTTTCGATATTTTGCTGTTTCTCTATGGCTATTTCCAGAGGTGTACCAGAACTAGTGTCTGTATTTACACAACCGGAGCAAATGAGTCCGATTACCACAATAGCCAACATGGATCGAGAGTCCCTTTGTACCGCCATCATATCCACCTTAAAAAAGAATAATGGGGCTACCTTGGTTCACATACATTGCCCCATACACCATGCTACTTCTACCCCCAGACAAGCCGCGGCAGGTGCACAGGAAACCACACTTGGCAAAGCAGCGCAGGGCCGCAACAGAATTACACAGATATCGCAGAGTGGCAGCCCGGGGCAGGTAGTTCCTACAATCGCACAGATACAATCCCCGATGATACATTGGCCTACACAAGTCCAATAATCATCATCCTCAGCCGTCGTAAAAAACTGCTCTGGTATGCCCTCGACCAAGGAACCTCCGTCGACGATAATTTCTTCAAGGACATCTCCATTGCTACCGATTCTGGTGAACGTGAGTTTATACAGGGACTCATTCTGATACGTGTTTGTGTACTTGAGTACCCGAGCACTGTCGCTATCCCAGACTGCAACGACGTTTGATATCTGGACCGAGCCATCTTTTTCGATAACAGATTCAACAGGCAGTACTACAGCCGTTATGTGATTGATGGATCCATCTTCAAGTTTTTTTTCGAGAGAGAATGTCTCAGCGTTCTCGACGATCAGACTCAGATCTTCGGAGCGCGGGATCCCTGAGAGTTTTTGCACATCGTCCAGGCTCAGAGCAGAAGCAACAGCTTCGTACTTCTCCAGGCCCGACAGATCGGTTTTCTGCAGGTCTTGTCTGGCATCGCCGCAAGGCGTTCCCGGCTCGCAAGCCATCACCGGCACAACACCCGCGCTCACCAGCAGTACAGCGAAGAGCGCGGAGAGTGCCCGCATTCCAATGTTTCCATTCATTTACTTTCCTCCTGTAACATCCCCGGAGGCAAAAGAAGCGTAACTTTAAGTACATGGAATGCGAAGCTACTTTTCGCCTTCGGGTAGTGGGGGGCTCGCCCGGCCTTGGACGGATTGGGTGAGCCTCCGCAATTTTGCCTGCAATCCGCGACTTACCCATAACCGGGCAGGTCGTCCGACGGGCTACAGACGGTTTACCCTTTCGAAGTCCCTCACCATATACTTTTCGATCCCAAAATCGCTATAATCCCATGAATATTCATGGGTCGGAATGAGCAATCGAACGCAACCCCGCAAAAGAGACTCAGCTCTCTCCCTTTCATCGCTCCGTCACGTCTTGAATGTGGCGCTTCCGGTTAAGCTCCGCGCGAATGACCGCCCCCAACAAGAGTTCATCGGCCGCGTCGAGGCGCGGGGGACCACCGCGCACCGGGGCGGCGTACACCCTGCCGCGATTGCCGGAGATGAGAGCACGACGATTGCCGCCGCACTCTTCGGGCGATAGGAGGGAGGACGGGCGGGGTGCCGCAGGTTGACTCGCACCGGAACGCTTCAGGGCCGCCCGGCACCATCGGCCGTCGCTGTATCTCTCATTTCCGCCCATACCTGTGTAAAGTGCTGGATTGACGAGCAAACGAGGGGAGCCCGGAGAAGAACGGATCACAAAGTATATAATGTCAACCAATGATTGTTGACATATGTCGCTCCCCCTGAACGACAGGCAGTTTGCATTCTGGCGCCTCCGCCGCACCGGCCTTGCCAACGTCGGTATCGCGGGACCGCTTCAGCATATCCCGCCAGGCGGTCTCGAAGGCGCTGCTTGCCATAGACAGGAAGGTCGAGGAGACGCTTCTAGAGATGGCGCACGCAAACCAGATCGACGTCGAACGCCTGAACGCGGAGAAGGGGGTCCTCTTCGGGCGCTCCGTCCCCTTCAATGCCGCCGCTATTGTCTTCGTATCTGCAGATCGCGGTGTGCAGGTCTGGTACGAGCACGAAGGCGATTGCGGCGCGTGCCCGCGGTACGCCCGGTGCATCGAACTCCTCTGGGGTTATGCGGACGAACTGGGTATCGCGCTTGAAAAGACCGACGACCCAACCCGTATGGCCGACGAACTCTTTGCAAAACTCCGGGAGATCGTATGATGTCTCTCGTGGAGACGATACGAGCCTACCTGGGCTGGTGCCCCGCAGAGGAGCCAGTGCAGGCGCACCGGCAGATGCAGCAGCAGGGGTCCGGCATGCGCGGGGATCCCCCACATAACGGCCGACGACGCATTGGCGGTGTAAGTATGAAGATTGATACTATCGTCAAAGAGGAGTTCTGGCGCTCAACTGCAGTCTTCTGGATCCTGGTTATCATAACCGCTTTCATCATCACGGCCGGCTACCTCCCATTACCGGCATTTTTGTTATTTCCCCTGCCACTAGCGATCACTGCGGTAATTTTCTGCGTCATGGTGAGGTATAGACGAAAGGAGCGGCTGACCGACCCCAACCCCATAAGCATCCTCCGTCACGCCCTCCGGTTAAGAGATCACAGAGAAGGCGAAATACGGCAGGGAAGAGCCGTCATCGATAAGGTGGTCGATGCCGTCCTTATCATCACGATCCTCCTGATCTACCTCTACGCGTCCCTTGCATACTCCATCAACCAGATCTACTGGCTCCCTGTCCTTCTCATCATCGGCCTGTTCCTGACACGGATCATCTTCATCGACGGCGGCGAGCGCCGCATCACCTTCGCGCGATCGGTTGTCTTCTACCTCGGAGCAGCCGCGATCGTTGTTCTGCGCTACCTGGCACTGGGGTATCCCGTTCTCCCCCTCCTTCAGGGAATCGCACTCATCGGCGTTGTTACTCATCCCAGCCTCTACATCTGGGAACGGCGGCGCACACCGGAGGGAACGGGTCGATGATAGTCCATGGAGCGATTGATCTGCTCTGCACACTCGTTCGGGACAGATCCGGTGTGGAAATCCACAACGAGCCCCCTTTGACGGATATGACAGCGGACGGACAGAAACTCCGGGAGGTCGTGTGATGTCTCTCGTGGAGACGATACGGGCCTACCTGGGCTGGTGTCCCATGCAGGGGGCGATGCGGACGAATCTGCCGGTGCGGCCGGGCATGACCGCGGCACCGGACCGGGCCCGGGTGGCGGATGAGAAGAGCATTTTCGTCAGTCGATCCTGTGGCCGGCACGGCCTCATAAGCGTTTTAGGACAACCTTTAGGAGAAATGTCGCTGTTGCGCCGGAACGGCGATAGTCAGGTCGCCTTTTGCTTAGCCGCTGGCCCTCCTCCCCCCGTGAACACCGGAAGAGCACGATATCACAACTCTTTACTCCCCGGCCGTCTCTAACTCCGGTACGTGCCGCAGCAAAGAGCCCCCATGCCCCTCCCCGATACCGTCCAGCGCCGGACCGTCCTCATCATCGCCACCCTCGCCACGTTCATCACCCCGTTCATGAGCTCGGCGGTGAACATCGCGCTCCCGTCCATCGCCGCCGAGTTCGCCCTGGACGCTGTCACGCTCAGTTTCGTAGCCTCGTCCTATCTCCTTGCGACCGCGATCTTCCTCGTCCCGTTCGGTCGGTTGGCCGACATCTACGGGCGCAAACGAGTATTTTCCCTCGGTGTGATCGTCTTCGCCTCCTCAGCCCTGCTCTCTGCGCTCGCGACATCAGGGCTCGCCCTCATCCTCTTTCGGTTCCTCGAGGGTATTGGAAGCGCCATGATCTACAGCACCAGCGTCGCCATGATCACCTCGGTCTTCCCGCTCGAGGAGCGCGGGAGGGCGCTCGGGATCAACGTCACCGCCGTCTACGTCGGCCTCTCCATCGGGCCGTTGATCGGCGGCTTCCTCACCGAACTCCTCACCTGGCGGAGCATCTTCCTCGTCCACATCCCGCTCGATATCTACATCGTCTACAGCATCCGCCGGCACCTTGCCGGGGAATGGGCCGACGCCCGCGGAGAGCGGCTGGACATCGTCGGTTCGGTCTTCTACGGCGCGATGCTTCTTTCCGTGATGTACGGGTTTTCGCGCCTTCCGGAGCCTGCCGGCATTGCAGCCATCGTTATCGGCGCGGCGCTCTTTGCGGTCTTTTACACCTGGGAGGTGCGGGTGGAAAACCCGGTCATCGACATACGGCTCCTCGCGTCGAACCGGGCGTTCACCTTCTCCAACCTCGCCGCCCTGATCAACTACAGTGCGACGTTTGCCATCGGGTTCCTCCTCTCCCTCTACCTCCAGGTGGTCCGGGGGCTCGACCCCGGCGCCGCGGGACTCGTCCTGATCACGCAGCCGGTCGTCCAGGCGCTCTTCGCCGCCCCGGCCGGGAGGCTCTCCGACCGGGTGGAGCCCCGCTACATCGCTTCGGCAGGGATGGGGCTTGTCGCCGTCGGCCTCGCTCTCCTCGCGCTCCTGACCCCTATAACCCCGATGGCCTACATCATTGCGGTCCTCGCTCTCCTCGGATTCGGGTTCGCCCTCTTCTCCCCCCCGAACACGAACGCCGTCATGAGTTCGGTCGACCGGTCCCTCTACGGCCTCGCTTCCGGTATGCTCGCCACCATGCGGACGACCGGGATGATGTTCTCGCTCGGGATCGCCACCGTCATGTTTGCCGTCTTCATCGGCACCTCCCAGATCGGGCCGGAGGTCCGGGGACCTTTCATGACGAGTTTCCGGGTGGCGTTCACCGTCTTCGCTGCCCTCTGCATCCTGGGTGTCTTCGCCTCGTTCTCCCGCGGAAAGGTGAGGTAATGACCGCGCCGTCCTGTGGGGCCCCGTTCATCTCAACAGAGTCAAAAATTGCTTAATCTTTCTGCCCGCCTGCTTCGCCTACCCGATCAACTTCACCAGCCCGTGCCGGGGTTCGAGCACCTCGCCGCCGCGTTTCAGCTGTTCGAGGGTATGCTCGACCTTGTCGCGGGAGAAGCCTTGCTGCACCAGGATATCGACGACCTCCGCGACCTTTGCCTGGCCGCCGGAGTCGCCGGAGACGTTCCGGATCGCCTCCTTGACCGACCGGATGATGTCCCGTTGCGACTTCGTGACCCCGGTCACGAGTTTATCGATATCGAAGCTCCCGCTCTCGGCGTCGTAGGCGACCTGCCGGAGACAGGCGTCCACGATCTTCAGGATCCGTTCGGCATCCTCGGTATCGACGGTGTTTGAGAGGCGCATCCGGGCGCTCGCCTCCGCAAGCCGCACCAGCGCCTCCAGCTGCCGTGCAGTGACCGGAACGGGCTTGTCTCCGCTTGCATGGCTCCTCAGGCGCATGTAGTAGTTGATCAGCGCCCCCTGCGCCCCCTCGCTTAAGATGGGGAAACAGGTCCGTTTCGCGTAAGCGATGTACTTCCGGAGGAGCGTCGGGTCGACGTCGGGGGTGACCGGCGCAAGCGCACGCTCGATATACGCATCGTCGACGTCCGGCAGCGGCGTATGTCCGTGCTGCTGGATCAACTCGCCGACGCTGTGAGTCTTGATGATGTGCTGCGCGATCGCCGCGTCCCGCTCGGCCTCGGGCTGGTCGGTCATCACGAAGATGAGGTCGAACCGCGAGAGGAGGGAGGGCGGCATATCGATCTGCTCGCCGATCGGGACGAACTGGTCGAACCGCCCCAGTTTCGGGTTCGCCGCACCGAGAAGCGCACACCGGGACTTCAGAGTCGCGGTGATCCCGGCTTTTGCGACCGAGATCGAGTTGCCGCACCAGACCGGGATGCCGTTTCGCCGGACGTAGAGGGTGTGGTTCGGGACCTCAAGACAGTAGATCCTGCCCTTGTACGGCCGCGTCTCGATCTGCTGCTGCCCGTTTGAGTTGATGTTCGGCTCGTTCTGGCCGTCGCGGATGAAGGTCACCTGGTAGATGTCGTGGGTCGCCGCGGAGGTTCCACCCCGCGGATTGGCAGTGATGGTCCCGGCCTCCCGTATGAGGTGGACGTTTCCGGACCATCCCCTCTTCAGCAGGAGCTCGGTGACGTCGTCGGCAAGCTTCTTCGAGGAGGTCGTGTATATCGAAACCCCGGTCGTCCTGTTGACGTAACCGTCCCCGAGCATAAGCGCGTCGAGGAGGATCTCGATCTGCTCCGGTGGAAGCTGCTTGGCGTAGTCGGGGACGTACTTCTCGTGGCATTTGCCGAAGGGGGCAAGGTGTTCGGCGAGCTGCTTTGTATTGATCGAGAAATTTTTGCCGTCGTAGGAGAAGCGGAACGGCATTCGTTCGAGACACCGCCGGATCTTCCCGGCGGACCCGGGAGTCTTCTGCGATATGATCACACGGTAGGGAACCCCTGTCCTGGAGTGCCGCTGGACGGAGCCTTCCGAGAGGAAGTAGCCCAAGAACTCAAGCCAGTCGTCCATTCCGATGCGGATGGGCTCGGTAAGTTTTCCTCCGGAGTTCTGGTTCGCGAACAGAACCACGGGCGGGATCTCGTAGGTTTCCTCCTGCTCTCCCGTCCACACAGCGTTTTTCTTGAACCGCATCCTCTTATGGATCGGGGCCTCGTCCATGCGGACGAGCCGGAACCCCTCCCACTCGTCTGCACGCCGGTTCAGGTTGACATACATCCGGTGGTTCGGCGTGACCGCGAGGTCCACCTGCCGGGATCTGACGTAGTACAGGTCCCCGTCATACTCCGATGCCACGAAATTGGACGGAGATGCGTACTCGAGCCTGCCGTCGGAAGAGAGGGTCGCGACGCGGTCGTCCGTGGTTACGTCGCGGAAGAGCTTCCACCCGCTCTCCGTGAGGACCTCGGTCTCGTCGTCGTAGCACTGCTGCTCCATCGCCTCGTGAAGTGCGCTCCGGTCCTCTTTCGCCATCTTATCCATCTCGTCGACGGCGGCGATCCCCATATCCGCGAGGACCAGCGCACCTGCTTCGAGCGTCCAGCGGCCGTCGCCGAACTCGTCCTTGACGGCCGTCGCCGTCAGCCCCGCGGATGTCGATGACTTGCCGCTCGTGTAGATCCCGCGCGGCGAGAGTTTCACCACGTAACGGAGGATCTGACTCTTTGCGATACCCGGGTCGCCGACCAGGAGGACATGAATGTCGCCGCGGAGACGGGAGCCGTCCGGCATCTCTTTCGCGATGCCGCCGAAGAGCTGGAGTGCGATCGCCTCCTTCACATCGTCGGTCCCGTAGATCGTCGGCGCAATCGACCGGGCGATCTTCTTGTAGATCAGGGGGTCGCGGGAGAGCGCCAGGATCTTCGTCTCGTCTTCCTCGGTGATCGAGACCTCCTCGAACTCCTTCTCGGCGACCTCGATGAAGTTGCACTCGAGGTAGATGTCGAAGAGCGTGCTCTTCTGGCCGTAGTTGATCCTCTGCACCGACCGCAGGATGCCGTTCACCACCACCCGGTCCCCCGGCGCGACGATGCCGGTGAGGTCGTCGGTAACGTCGATATCGAGCGTCTGGGGCTGTTCGCCCCCCCGGAGTCCTTCGGGAGACTCCTGAATCCGGAGTTTCTGGGCGTCGACGAACCGGCACCGGTTCATGACCAGGTCAAGCCGGGTCTTGCGCTCGCAGTTCGGGCAGAAATCGGGTTCATCGAACCGCCCGTAGCCCTGAGGGACCGGGTCGGTGAGTTTCCCGCAGGAACGGCACCGGAAGACCGCACTGACGATCCGGGGGCGCACCTCGGTCGTCTTTCTGAGAATCCCCTCGACGGCGATGAAGGTGTTGATCTGCTCGGCCCGGATGTCCCGGACCTCGGTCTTCTGCGGGAGGTTCGTGAACCGGATGTTGAGCTGGTCCGGGTCCTGACCGTCTTTGAGTTTGAGGAGTTTATTCTGGACGATAGCGTCCCGGATATCCCCGATGACCTTGCCCGGGCTCCGCAGGAGTTCAAACGCCAGTCTGTTGTTCAGGATCTTCCGGTAGTCGATGATGAGCGACCGGTTGTGCGGGTACTCGCGGGAGAGTTCGGCAAGTTCCCGCTTATACTGCTTCTTTAAAAACTTCGTCCACTCGCCGACGACATCGGTGACTTCGACGGTTACCTCTTCGGTCACGGCTGAGGTCCTCACGGGTGTCGCCCGGAAGCGAGGACGAACCGGGCGAGCAGCGCCTCCATCTGGATATCGCTGCTTGCCCCTTCCGAGAGGCGGAAATCGGTCTCGCCGAGGGCGTCAATCAGTCTCACTTTGAGCGTCCGGTCGATGTCGCGCCGGACCAGCGTCCGGTAGCACTGGTTGATCAACTCGTTCGGGGCGATGCCCCGGCCGCGGATCAGGTCGGAGAGTATCTTTTCGGCCTCGTCGAACTCTCCCGCTATCGAGAGGTCGAGGAGTTCGTCGACCTCTTCCGGGCGGGCCGTCGCGGTGATCGCATAGATCATCTCCTCGTCGATTGCGGATCTGAGGATGGCCGCGCCCTGAAGGGCGTTGATCGCCTTCCTCATATCCCCGGCGGCGACGTAGACGATGGCGTCGAGCGCACCCTCCGTGACGGTGAGACCTTCGGCAGCGGCAATCCGCCGGACTTCCTCGATCACCGCCTCCGCATCAAGCGGCCTGAACCGGTAGATGGCGCACCGGCTCTGGATGGGGTCGATGATCTTCGAAGAGTAGTTGCACGAGAGGATGAACCGGCACGTTCGGGCGTAGGTTTCCATCGTCCTTCTGAGGGCGGCCTGCGCGTCCGTGGTGAGGGCGTCCGCTTCATCGAGGAAGAGGATCTTGAACGTCGCCCCGGCGAGCGGCGAGGTCCGGGCGAACTCCTTGATCTGGCTCCTGACGACGTCGATGCCGCGTTCGTCGGAGGCGTTCATCTCCCGGAAGTTCATCTGCCAGGAGTCGCCGAAGAACCCCCGCGCCAGCGCCACGGCGGCGGTTGTCTTTCCTATCCCCGCGCTGCCCGTGAAGAGCAGGTGCGGAAGGTTGCCGGTCTTCACGTAGGACTGGAGGCGCACCACGATCTCCTTCTGTCCGACCATCTCGTCGAGTCTTTGGGGCCGATACTTCTCTATCCAGATGGTGTGGTTGCCGTCCATTTGCGTAACTGTTGGTGCTCGGGCATTGTAAAAGCATCGTCATCCCTCCGGTGATCCTTTTTAGAGGGTTGAGGACGAACAGATAGTACCGAATTGTTGTGGAAATACCGGGGGTTCGCATGGAAGCCGGTATATTCCCGCTCCCTCCTGAGATGGACGAGATCATGGAACCTGTAGATCGGGTATTTGCACGGGACTTCGCCGCCGCACGGCATACAGTGGATTTTGGAGACGGGGAACGCGTGGTGACCCCCGGCGGCGCCGCCTGTCGCCGCCTCTTCATCGTCGGTGCCTTCACCGAGCGCAAAGGGAGCAGCGACGTCATGCAGGCCCGGATCGCCGACCCCACCGGCGCGTTCCAGGTCACGGCAGACTGGCAGAGCCCGAACGCAGTCGAGACGCTCGGCTACATTGAACCGCCGGCGTTCGTCGCCGTCACCGGCCGGGCGACGCTCGCCGGTTCCGGCGAGCGAGCGCACGCAACAGTGGACGCCGAGGCCCTTGTTCAGGTGAACCGCACCGTCCGCGACATCTGGGTCCTCGCGACCGCCGGCGCGACGCTCGACCGGCTCGAAACGCTTCTGGAAAGCGGCGATGAGCGTGCCGCAGCCGCCGTCAGGCTCTACGGGACCACGGACGAAGATATCCGGGACCTGGCCGGGACGGTGCGGACGGCGCTTGAAAGCGTCCGCCCGGACATCGCCGTCGGCGATATCGTCCCCGTTGTCAGGCGCGATCTCCTCCTTGCCGCCCTCGATGACGGGGGAGGCGCCCGGGGCATCGGCATCGACGACGCCGTCGCCGCCGGGGTGCGGTCCGGCCTCTCGGCCAGGGACGCAAAGCAAGGTATCGCGGACCTCATTACCGCCGGAGAGTGCTACCAGCCCGCATCGGGCATGATCAAACTCATCTGACACGATATGCACCTGCACTTTATCGAGAACGGCCCGGCCCTCCTGGTCGAGCAGGACCGGCGCGTGCTGGTCGTCGCCGACCTGCACATGGGCATCGAGTCGGGCCTTGAACGCCACGGCGTCCACATCGCGAGCCGGAGCGCCTCAAGGGTCGACCGGGTCGTTGCCTGTATTGAGGAGACGAAGCCCGACCTCCTCCTCCTCCTCGGGGACGTCAAGCACAACGTCCCGGTGACGAGCAGGCAGGAGTACCGGGAACTCCCCACTGTCCTTGCCGCGTTCCGGGAACGCGTGCCGATTGCCGTCGCCCCGGGGAACCACGACGGAGGTATCGGGCGGTTCCTCGACGCCGGAGAGCTCCTGCCTCCCGAAGGCGCGCTCATCGACGGTGTTGGCTACCTCCACGGCCATACCCGCCCGGCCCCCGAACTCCCCGGCCACCTCATCGTCCTCGGCCACCACCACCCGGTCGTCTCGCTCATGGACGCCGTCGGCTGCGCCGCACGCGCCAGGCCGGCCTACCTCTACTCCGGAGCGACCGGCTCCTGTGAGGAGGAGACGCCGCCCGGGGGCCGCACCCGTCTCCTCTTCGTCCCGGCCTTCAACGAGTTCGCCGGCGGGATCGACGTCGGGCGGCTGAAGACGAGCGGGCTCGGGCCGCTCTCCCGGTGCATCGACGAAAAGAACGCGGAGGTGTTTTTAGCGGATGGCACATACGTCGGCTCCCCGGCCACGCTCTGCCCCGAAGGCGGCGTCTGACCTCCTCGACCCGCGGGTGCGGGAGGTCGTCCGGAAGCGCGGGTTTGCCGGCCTCTCCGAGGCCCAGGAGCAGGCCATCCCGCGGCTTCTTGCGGGGGAAAACCTGGTCCTGGTAGCGCCGACCGGCACGGGAAAGACCGAGAGTGCGATGCTCCCGGTCTTCGACCGGCTCCTTGAGAGCGTCGGAGCGGGGTTTAAGGCGCTCTACGTAACCCCGCTCCGGTCTTTAAACCGGGATATCCTCTCGAGGATGGTGTGGTGGTGCCGGGAGCTCGGGCTCTCGGTCGGCGTCCGGCACGGGGATACGCCGCAGAACGAGCGGCGGAAGCAGGCGCTCTCCCCGCCTGACCTCCTTATCACCACCCCGGAGTCCCTGCAGGCGCTCTTCATGGGCAGGCGCCTTCGGGAGCATCTGAAGAACGTCCGGTACGTCGTCGTCGATGAGATCCACGAGCTTGCCGACAGCAAGCGGGGCGCCCAGCTCGCGGTGGCGCTCGAGCGTCTGGCCGCCTACGCGGGGGAGTTCCAGCGGATCGGCCTCTCGGCGACCGTCGGAAACCCGGACGAAATCGGCCGGTTCCTCTGCGGGGCCCGGCCGTTCTCGCTTGTCGAAGTGCCGGTCGCAAGCAGTCTCGATATCAACGTCCGGTTTGCCGGGGAGGACTTCGCCGCTCAGACGCGGGCCGTCGGGAAGTGCCTTGATCTGCCCGGCTCCACCCTCGTCTTCGTCAACACCCGGGTGACCGCCGAGGCTCTCGGGCACGAACTCTACTCCCGTGGGGACGTCGAGGTCCACCACGGCTCGCTCTCGCGTGACGTCAGGGTTGAGGCCGAGGAGCGGTTCCGGAAGGGCGAGGTCGGGACGCTCATCGCGACGTCGTCGATGGAACTCGGGATCGATATCGGGCATATCGAGCACGTCGTCCAGTTTGGCTCCCCCCGGCAGGTCTCGCGTCTGGTGCAGCGGGTCGGCCGGGCCGGTCACCGCCTCGATGCCGTCTCGCACGGCACCGTCCTCGCCACGGGGTTCGACGACCTCTTAGAGTCGCTCGTGATCGCACGCCGGGCGAAGGCGAACGAGTGCGAGCGGATCGTTCCCCCTGCCGGCGCCGCCGACGTGCTCGCAAACCAGGTGGCGGCGATGGCGGTCGAGTACGGGGAGATCGAAGTATCCCGCGTCCGGGAGATGGTCGAGCAGTCGAACGTCTTTGCCGGCTCGCAGCCGCTCCTCGACGCCGTCTGCAAGCAGATGGCGGAGCACCGCCTTATCCGGCTCGACGGGTCCCGGATTATCCGGACGGGGCGGGCGCGGCGTTACCTCATCGAGAATCTCTCGATGATCAACGACGAGCGGAAGATGGAGATCTTCGATATCGTCTCGCGCCGGACGGTCGGGACCCTGGACGAGTCGTTCGTCCTCGGGTGGCTGCATACCGGGGCGGTCTTCATCACGAAGGGTCAACTCTGGCGGGTGCTCGAGATCGAGGGCGGCAGGATCACGGTCGAGCCGGCCGCACGGGCGCGGGGCGAGGTCCCGTCGTGGGAGGGCGAGCAGATCCCGGTGCCGTTCGCCGTCGCGCAGGAGGTCGGGGCGCTCCGGAGGACCCGGGCGTTCGGCCGTTATTCCGATATTCCGGCGGTGATCCGGTATGCGGAGGGGTTCATCGCCCGGATGGACGAAGGGAACTATCCGGTCCCCTCGGACCGTCTCGTCACCCTCGAAAACGCCGACGACGGCGTGGTCTGCAACGTTTGCGGCGGGCACAAGGCGAACGAAGCGCTGGCCCGGGCGCTCTCGGTCCTCCTGTCGGCCCGTTACGGGACGACCGTCGGGATCGAGGTCGGCGCCTACCGGTTCCTCCTGCGCCTGCCCGCAAACGTCCGGGCGCTTGAGGTGCAGGAGACCCTTGCCGCGCTCGAACCTGACCACCTCCCGGGGGTCCTGAAACTCGCCCTGAAACGAACGGCGCTTTTCAAGTGGAAACTCGTCCAGGTTGCAAAGAAGTTCGGCGCCATCGACGCGGACGCCGACTACGAGCGATTCAGCATCCACCGGCTCATCGACCTCTTCGACGAGACCGTCATCGCGGGCGAAGCCTACCGGGAACTCTTCAGCGACTCAATGGATGTGGAAGCGGCGCAGGAGATCCTTGCGGCGGTCCGCGACGGCCGGATTGCCATAACCGTCGGGCGGTTGAGCCCGCTCGGGAGCGAAGGGCTCTCCTCCTCGCGGGACATGATCCCGCCGCCGATGGTCGACCAGGCGGTTATCGGGACGCTCATGCGGCGCCTTGAGAAAGAGGACGTCGTCCTCTTCTGCATGAACTGCCGGAAGTGGAAGAGCCGGACCGTCGTGGAGCGGGTCCCCGACCGGCCGCAGTGCCCGCTCTGCAACGCCCGCCTCATCGCGGCGCTGAAACCCTGGGACGAACAACTCATCCCGGCGGTGAAGAAGAAGAACAAGTCCGAGGAGGAACGGGCGATCGAGGTCCGGTTTCTCCGGAACGCAAACATCGTTCTCTCCAGCGGAAAGAAGGCGGTGACCGCCCTCGCCGCAAAGGGCGTCGGGCCGGAGGCGGCATCCCGGATCCTCGCCACCCTGACCGAAGGGGATGCCTTCTACCGGGAGGTCCTCAAGGCCGAGCGGAACTACGTCAAGACGCATAGATTCTGGTAAAAAGGATGAGATCCAAGGTGCGCCTTCACGCACCCGTCGGCCCCGGGGAGCCCCCTTTCCGGGGGAAGACAGCGTTTAAACCGTAGGCTAAGGCAAACCCGATGCACTGGACCGTGGCGATATCCACCGGGAATCCGTGCCGGAAGATGGAGTTAGTAAGTTTCAATCTTGGCGGAAAGAGAGACCGGGGCTCAAAAAGCCTCCTTCCCATCAGAACGAACGTAATGGGAAAAAACCGGTTCACACAATCGTTTCGAGCCTTTGCTCCAGGAAATCAACGCCTCTCTTGATATCCTCGATGTTCTTTCCCCCGGTCAGGATGATCTTACCGGAACTGAAGAGAAGGGCGACAATCTTCGGGTCCTCGATCCGGTAGACAAGCCCCGGGAACTGTTCGGGCTCGTACTCGATGTGCTCGAGGTTGAGCGTGATGACGACCTTGTTCAGGTTGATGTACTTGCCGAGGTCGTACGAACAGACGATGTTCGTGATCGCGACCTGCGGCTCGGGGAAGGTCGCGACACCGGCACGCCGGAGCGAGTCCATGATGATCGTGAGGCCTTCGTGGAGATCCTCTTTCTTTCTGATGCCGGTGAGCACCACCTTTCCTGAAGAGAATATCAGGGATGCCATCTTGGGCTTCTCGATGCGGTAGACCGCTCCGGGGAACCTCTTCGTATTCAACTCACAGTTTTTTATTTTATCAGATAGGTTTTCGAGGTCGATCGAGTCTGCAACCCCTCCGGAGGCAACGATGTTCTCGATTTTCAGTGACTCGTATCCCTTCTCATCCATCGATATGAGTATCATTTTTTGAACCATAATACTAATGGGTAATCTTTATGGTATTCGTTGGATTGAGCGTCCTTTATCTTCGTGAATACTTTAAACCATAAACGCGCAATCTTTTATTGATCACGTTATGGCGGAAGATGAGCAAAAACCGGTCTCCTACGAAGACCTCTGCGCGAATTTCAAGATCGACGTCCCTGAATACTATAACTTCGGCTTCGACGTGATCGACGCGTGGGCAAAGAAGGATCGGAACAAACTGGCGATGATCTGGGTGAACCAGAAGGGAGACGAGAAAAAGTACACCTTCTTCGACCTCATGCGCCTCTCAAATCAGGCGGTCAACATCTGCCTGAAATACGGCATCAAGAAGGGCGACCGGGTCATGTTGATGCTCCCCCGGACACCCGAGTGGTGGATCTTCGTCATCGCCCTCATCAAACTCGGCGCCGTGTACTGTCCCGCAACGACGATGCTGACCCCAAAGGACCTGCAGTACCGCATTCAGGCGGCCGATATCAAGATGATCATCACCATGGCCGAACATGCGGGTAAGGTCGAGGAGATCCGGGAAGAGTGCCCCACGCTCGCGGTCCGGCTCATGATCGACGGCGTTCGGGACGGATGGGTCAGTTACCCCGTCGAGCTCGACTACCCTGCACCCTGCTCGCACAAACTGGTGAACCTCCCCGGCATGCACCGGACCAGAGCAACGGACCCGATGCTGATCTTCTTCACCTCGGGGACCACCGGCGAGCCGAAGATGGTGCTGCACGACAACTCCTACCCCCTCGGGCACATCGTCACCGGGCGGCTGTGGCACGACCTGCACCCGAACGACCTTCACCTGACGATCTCCGATACCGGCTGGGGGAAGAGCGCGTGGGGGAAACTCTTCGGCCAGTGGATCGTCGGCGCGTGCATCTTTGTCTACGATATCCGGGGCAGGTTCCATGCCACCGAAATCCTGCCGCTGATGGAGAAATACGGGATCACGACGTTCTGCTGCCCCCCGACCATCTACCGGATGCTGATCTTGGCCGACCTCGACACGTTCGATCTCTCCGACCTGCGCCACTGCTGCAGCGCCGGCGAAGCCCTTAACCCCGAGGTGATCCGGGCATGGGAAGAAGGAACCGGAAAGACGATCTACGAAGGCTACGGCCAGACCGAGACGGTGCTCTGCATCGGAACGTTCCCCGGCATGAAGTGCAAACCGGGCTCCATGGGGAGGCCGTCGCCGGGCTGGCATATCGAACTCCACGACGACTGCGGAAAACCGGTCGGCGTCGGGGAGGAGGGGCGCATCGCCATCAAGGTGAATCCGCGGCCGGTCGGGCTCTTCCGCGGCTACTTAAACAACGAAGAGGAGACCCGGAAAGTCTTCCAGAGCGGGTTTTACTATACCGGCGATAAGGCGCGGATGGACGAAGACGGCTACTTCTGGTTCATCGGGCGGGACGACGACGTGATCAAGTCCTCCGGATACCGGATCGGGCCGTTCGAGGTGGAGAACGCGCTCATGGAGCATCCCGCCGTCCAGGAGGCGGCGGTCGTCGGGTCGCCCGACGTGATCCGGGGGCTTATCGTCAAGGCGTTCGTTGTGTTGAAGCCCGGGTACCGGCCCTCGGAGTCGCTCGTCAAGGATATCCAGAACTATGTCAAGCGGGTGACGGCGCCTTACAAGTACCCCCGCGCGGTCGAGTTCGTGGAGTCGCTTCCAAAGACCATCTCCGGCAAGATCAAACGCTACGAACTCCGTGAGCGGGAGATGAAACGGTTTACCGACAATAACTCCCACAACTCCCACCCCTCCGGGGAGGATGGGGAGTGATTACCTTTATTTTGTTGAAGAGACTACGGTATTAGGCGTTAAGAATCGCAGAACCCGGCCGACGGGGATGGTCGGCCGTAGATTCCGTGCGAGAGTTGCCAAGCCAGGTCAAAGGCGTCAGGTTCAGGGCCTGATCTCGAAGGAGTTCGCCGGTTCGAATCCGGCCTCTCGCATCTCTCCTTTTGCAATGGTTCCGGAATTGACCGGGTGTACCTTCGCCGGTCGAAAAAAAGAGATAGGGTTATTTGATCCGGCCGAATTCCTGGCTCACTTCCGCTGCGGACTGGAAGGTCTTGTCCCCGAACATCTCGAGGACCTGGATCACCGCATCCGGCGCGTTGTTCTTCTGTGCGTGGCTGATCAGATCCTGTTTCCCGGCAGGATAGTCCATACCCCCGAGATATTTCTGGAATGCGGATGCACTCAGTTCTTCGACGGAGGCAGACTGTGCCGCGGAGGCCACGCCGCCTCTCACTGAAGGTCTTTCTTCTGCCATGCTTCTCACCACCTTTCTAACCTGCATGTCCCGCACGGCGGGACACACCTCCGACCCATAGTCCTGGGTGAATAAAAATGTTGCTGTGTTTTTACGCTGAAATAATGACTATTTAGCGGGGGATTGGTCTTAGCCGGGAGTGGTTGCCGGCAGAGAGAGGCCGACCGTCAACCCAACGGGGCATTCGGAGATGCCGGAGAACACTGGGAGCCGGGGGTTCCAGCCCTCTCTCCGGCACTTCATCCCCCGCCCGAACCCGGGCGGGGCAGGGGCCGGACCCGTGCAGCGCTCTCTCTACACCCACGAATAAGTCCGGAAGATGTGACTGGAGTCGGCAGGACGCTGTTTCCGGCGGCGCTGGAACCGGGCCGTACGCACCGCTCAATCAGAGAAGAGGTTCTCTTGAACCCCGATTCTCTAAAAATTGGGTATTTGGAATACTGTTCTTCAGGCCAGGACCTTAGTACCGGCTGTAATCGCTTCTCGGTCTCGGGGGCCGGGCTTCGTCGATCTTTAAGGTGCGGCCTTCAAATACAGTATTGTTCAGGGCTTCTTTCGCTGCCTCGGCCTCTTCGGCGCTGGACATCTCAACAAACCCGAACCCTTTGCGTTCAATGACTCTGACGTCATTTACCGTCCCATACTGGCTAAACAGATCTTTCAACTGCTCTGCATTTACCGAGTAGGTGAGGTTTCCGACGTACAGCTTGTTGCTTTCCATTCAAAGATCCTCTCTATCCATGTACGTTCAAACCTTAATTACTCTTCGGAGGGGACATTGGGGAAGCAGGTCGGGGACACTCTCCCGATGCAGGCGAGCGCCCGGCGGTTGAGGTGCGCTATCCCAGCGCTGTGAGGGGGAAGGGGAGCCGGCAGCCCCGGGTCTTTTTGCCGGGAATGACCCGGGATAGATACCTTAATGATGACCCGGATCATTGATGTACACTCCCCTGGCGGAAAAGTGCGAGGCCCGTCGTTGCACTGCTGCCTCCCCTGGAGTTGATGAACTGACAAAGACACGAGGAACACAAAATAACGAAAGCGATGAGATCATACGGGTACGGTTACCGAAGAAGCGAAATCGGGAACTGTTTGCCCGCGCCGACCTGATGCTCGGGGCAAACCACATCCGTGTCCGCTGTGAGGACGGCGTCACGCGCACCGGGCGGATCAAAGGTAAGATCAAGAAGCGGCTCTGGATCCGCGAAGGCGATCTCTTGATTGTCGTTCCCTGGAGTTTCCAGGATGAAAAGTGCGATATCGTCTACCGTTACATCAGACCTCAGGTAGACTGGCTCAAGAGGCACAATTACCTCAGCCAATAATACACCTTTGCGCTTCTGTAGTTTCGGTCAGGGCAAAATCCCGGGACTTCGGGGTAACGACCCGCTGCAATGGAGTTCGCGTCCCGGATACGAAGGCCGGTCCCCGCCGCCATGGCGCTCTGCTTCCCGACCAGGAGACCTCCAGCCCCGGGCCGGGGCTTGTATTCACCCTTCGCTTGCCTCTCTCCGCCGCCGGACGATGCCTGCTCATACAGCGGTCGGGAAGAACTCGCCGCGGTCCGGGCAGCTCCCGGGAGTAAAGAATATTCGTGCTTTACCGGGGGATGAGTAAATATTCGTTAGGATATGGTTATATACTGCATGCCATGATGAATCAGTATATTTCACAGAAGGAATTATTTTTAACTTTCGTAGCATCGGTTTAAATCGATTATAATGATTTATATCTTATAAATTTTAATATCTTTCCCGGAGATCGTTCATTGAAAACAGATATATTTATGTAATACTATTAGACAATACTCTCTCATGACTGAAACCTCCTCGCAGGGATCCGGGATCTGGCAGGATGGACCCGCCCTTCAGATCCCGATATTCTACAAACTTATGGCGAGCATGCTCACCATTGCGGTCATTCCGGTCCTTCTGCTCGGGATCGTCTCGGCGGGCGATACCGGGAGTCTCATTGCCGTGCTCGGTCTGCAGAACAGCATCATTGTCCTGACCCTCCTCACGCTCGCTGTTATCCTGATGTGGAGTTTCTATCTTGCCAGGAGCATCACGGCTCCCATCGAACAGCTCTCAAAGGTTGCAACCAGTGTAAGCCAGGGCAACCTTGAAAACGCCGAGATCACCGTAACGAGCAACGACGAGATCGGCGAACTGGCAGTTGCGTTCAACCGCCTGATCAACTCCTATAAGATCCTCGATACCCTTGCGAAGGACGACGGCGAGTAAGGAGAGGTTTCCCGGCAGGAACTTCCTCCTTTTTTTTCGCGCGAACAACGATCTGGCAGGAATTTGAATGATAGACAAATTACCCCGGGGAAAGGCCATCGGAGAGATGCAGGCACCGCTCCAGTGGATCTTCTCGCACACGTCCCGCTTTTTCGGGGCGGTACGGATCACAATGCAGGACGGAGAGGGGTTCCTGCTGGTGCAGAATGGCGAACCTCTTGCTGCGTACTTCAGCCACCCGTTTAAGTCCCTGAGCGGGTCGCCGGCATTGAAATTCTTCAGCAGCCAGGCTATCCTCGATTTCAGTCTCTGGAAGTACGAGCCCGAAGATATGCAGACGGCCCTCACCCTCTCCGCCGGGGCAGAGGCCCACCTGCAGCCCGGCCGCGCCCTCCCGGCCGACCGGCCTGAGGATGGCGAACCCGGCCCTGTGGCCGGGACCGTGGAGGGGAGGGAAGAGAGTTCCCAGGGCGCATCTCCGGGAGAGGAACCGGAGCGGCTCAAGGCGGTGCTCCAGAATCCCGGGGTGACTGCAGCGGCCTGCTTCTCCGACGGCCTCTGCATCGCATCGGTCGGCGATATCGACACCGAGTCTGCCGTCGCTTTTGCCGAAGACCTGCTCCGGTGGTCGATCCGCCTGCAATCGGCCGCACCGGCTTGCGGAGCGCTTGTGCAGATGACAATCTTCTATCGCGACGGAAACGTCATCATAACCCCCTGCGACGACAACTTCCTCTGCATCTTTACTACGCCTGCGGTGCACCTCGGCCAGGTACGGCGGATGATCCGGGACCTGCAGAGCGGGGCGGCGGATCACACCTCCGGATGAAAACGGCCCTATACTCCAGCGCTCTTCCGCCTGCCGGTGTTTGATACACGGCTTTCCGTGTCTCCGGTCGGCGTTGATACATTCCGGATAGCCCGGGCCTGCTCTTCTCACAACAAGGGGGCTCTACCGGGGAAGACGAAATAGTCATTATAATGGTAATATTTATATAATTAATATATTATGGATTGCGGGCCCGGGCGTGACAGCGTCCGGGCGGGCAAGGATAACCGGAGGATGGGTCGTATGACCGACGAGAAGAAAAAGGAGAGGCGGGGCCTCGCATCGGCAGACGAAGCGACCCGAAAACGGGTTGCACAGACCGGTGGAACCGCGCCGCACGATAAACGGGGGCTTCAGGCTGCTTCCCCCGAAACCCGTCGTCGCGTCGCGAGCGCCGGTGGCAGGGCTCCGCACGAGGAGCGGGGCCTTCAGGCTGCAAGTGCTGAGACCCGGCAGCGCGTCGCCCGGGCAGGCGGAAGGTCCCCGCATGAGGAGCGGGGACTCCGGGCGGCACCGGAGAAGACCCGGCAACGCATCGCCCGCAAAGGCAGCCGGTCTTCGGCCGGTCAGGACCCCTCAACGCTTCGTTAGGTGAGGGAGAGATCAGTTGCTCCCTTCCCCGACCTTCCCGTGCACCCGCGTTCCCCCGGCCGGTTCCCGGGGTTTCATCGTTGCCGGTTCCCGGGCATACTCCACTCCGGCCCCCGCAAGGAGAGCCGGGTAGTACCGGGTGACGTACTCCTTCACCATCCGGCGGGATGAAAATCGGGGGCCGTTGCTCTTGATCGACTCTTTCATCATCTTTACCCAGCCGTGCGGGACGTCGTCGATGGAACGGTTGTAGTAGAGCGGGACGACCTTCTTTTCGAGGAGGTCGTAGATCGCCGCGGCGTCGCTGCGGTCTCTCCCGTCGCAGGCTGTCGTCTCGTCTCCGAACGCCCAGCCGTTTCTGCCGTTGTAGCCCTCGGCCCACCAGCCGTCAAGGATGGAGAGGTTCAGGACCCCCGAAAGCGACGCCTTCATACCGCTCGTCCCGCTCGCCTCCATCGGGGGCAACGGGTTGTTTAGCCAGACGTCGACGCCGTGCACCAGGTACTGCGCCATCTGTTCGCCGTAATCTTCGACGAAGGCGATCCTTCCGCCGAACTCCGGCTGCTGTGCGTAGCGGTAGATCTGCTGGAGCACCTGTTTTCCCCCGGTGTCGGCCGGGTGGGCCTTGCCGGCAAAGATGATCTGGACGGGATGCCAGGGGTTGTTCAGGATGCCCATTAGCCGCTCCGGGTCCTCGAAGATGAGGTATGCCCGTTTATAGGTCGAGAACCGCCGGGCAAACCCGATCGTCAGGACGGAAGGGTTGAGGAACGCTCCTTCAGCCGCCGGATTCGACGCTCCGCCGTTATGTGTCGTCCATTTGACCCGCTCCTGTTCCCGGATGCGGTTGAAGAGTTTCGCCTTCAGCCAGGTGTGAAGATGCCAGAGTTCGTCATCCGGGATCTCCTCGACGAGTTCCCAGACCGCCGGGTCGTCGTGCTCCGAGAGCCAGTCGGGAGAGGTCGGCCCGATATGCCGGTCGTAGAGTTCCTTCATCCGGGGGTTCAGCCAGGTCGGTACATGGACGCCGTTCGTGATGGAGTCGATGGGCACCTTCTCCTCCGGCGTCCCGGGCCACAGGCAATGCCACATCCGCCGGGTGACGGCCCCGTTCACACGTGAGACGCCGTTGCGGTGCGCCGACATACGCAGGGCGAACGCGGTCATGTTGAACCCGGCGCCGGGGTTCTGCGGGTGGACGCCAAGCTGCAGGAACCGCGTCCGGTCGATGCCGAGCGCCGGATAGTAGGTCTTGAAGTAGCGGTCGATGAGGTCGACGGGAAAGACATCGTGGCCCGCAGGGACAGGCGTGTGCGTGGTGAAGACGGACGTTGCCTGCACCTCTGCGAGCGCCTCCTCGAAGTCCGTCCCCCGTTCGACCCGCTCCCGGACCCGTTCAAGCAGTGCAAACGCCGGATGACCTTCGTTTAAGTGCACCGCCGCATAATCGATACCGAGCGTATGGAGCATCTGCCAGCCGCCGATGCCGAGCACGATCTCCTGCCGGAGGCGCTGTTCCGGGTCTCCCATGTAGAGCCGGGACGATATGCCCCTGTTTTTGGGGTCGTTGCAGGGGATGTCCGTATCGAGGAGGTAAAGCGGGACCCTGCCGACCTGGACCTTCCAGACGGCGGTGTAGATGGGCGGGTCGATACGCGGGACCCGGATCACCAGGTCTCCTCCTGCCGGGTCAAGAACCCGGGTGATGGGCGCCGCATCGCGGTCGACCGGCTCGGTAATGCCTTCCTGCCAGCCATCCGGGGTGATGTGCTGGTGGAGGTAGCCCTGCGAGTACATGAACCCGACGGCAACCATCGGGAGGCCGAGGTCGCTTGCTTCTTTTAAGTGGTCGCCGGCGAGGAACCCGAGTCCGCCCGCATAGAAGGGGAGCGAGTGATGGAGCCCGTATTCCGCCGAGAAGTAGGCGATTGTCAACGGGGGATTCCCGGGGTAGTTCTCGGCGAACCAGGTCCCGGTGGCGTTCATGTACCTCCTGAACCGGTGCATGATGATCTCGTAGCGGTGGAGATAGGCGGGGTTCTCCGCCGCCTGGTCCAGGAACTCAACCGGTATCTCGCGGAGCATCCGAACCGGGTTGTGGACGCTCTCTCTCCATGCCTGCCGGTTCAGTTGCTTGAAGAGCAGTCGTGCCTCCGGGTTCCAGCTCCACCAGAGGTTGTATGCGAGGTCGACGAGCCCGGAGATCCTCTCCGGGATACGATCAATGAGGTCATGTGCGGGAGTTCCCATGCGTTCTGCCTTCTTCTGAAGGATTTACCGTCTGTATTTATTATTCTATGTTTACGGATTTTAGTGAATGCCTGAGAGAATGGAAAAAATTGAGCAGTATCCGGCTTCTCCGAGCCCCGGGAGCCTCTGGGTGCGGGCTTCCGGGGTTCACCCTCTCCCGTAGATCTCCGTAACTCCAGCAAACTCCCGCAGACCCTCCTCCCCCATCTGCTCCGGCCGGAGCCGCCACTCCCAGTTTCCCTCCGTCGTGCCCGGTCGGTTCATCCGCGCCTCCTCCCCGAGGCCGAGGATGTCCTGCATCGGGATGATGACGGTATCGGCGGGGGAGAGCATCGCGAGGCGTATGAAGATCCGGGGGACCTGGTCGGCACTCACCGGGCCCCCGATGTAGCGGAAGAGGACGTCTTTCCGGTCGCCGGCGACCTCGTGCTCGAACCATCCCCGGACCGTGTTGTTGTCGTGCGTCCCCGTGTAGGCGACGGCGTGCTCCGTGATGTTATGGGGCGCGTGGGGGTTCTTTGCGACGTCGCCGCCGGAGAAGCCGAAAATCAGGACCTTCATCCCCGGGAACCCGAAATGAGCCATCGTCTCGTGGACGTCGGCGGTGATGTGGCCGAGGTCCTCGGCGATGATGGGAAGGCACGGCCTGCTTGCGTGCAGCAGGGTGAAGAAGTCCCGGCCGGATGCATCGACCCAGCGCCCGTTCTCCGCGGTCGCATCGCCCGCCGGGACCTCCCAGAACTGCAGAAAGCCCCGGAAGTGGTCGAGGCGCAGCCGGTCGACGAGGACGAGGGTGCGGTCGACCCGGCTCTCCCACCACGCGAACCCCTGCGCCCGGTGTGCATCCCAGTTGTAGACCGGATTTCCCCACAGTTGCCCGGTCTTGCTGAAGATGTCCGGGGGGACCCCTGCAACAGCCGCCGGCTTCTTCTGTTCGTTGAGTTTGAAGAGCCCCGGGTTCGCCCAGAGGTCGACGCTGTCGTAGGTCGGGTAGAACGGGAGGTCCCCGATGATCTGGATGTGGCGCTTGCGGCAGTGGTTCTTGAGCGTCCTCCACTGGTGCTCGAAGACGTACTGGAGGAACTTCTCCCGGAGTATCCGGTCTGCGAGTTCGGTGCCGTACTTCCGGAGCGCCTCATCGCGGCGGTCCCGGACCCCGGCCGGCCAGTCGCCCCAGGTCTTCCCGGGGAACTGCTCCTTGAGGGCGGCGAAGATCGCGTAGTCGTTGAGCCACGCGACGTTTTCGGCCGCGAAATCCTTGTAGCGGAAATCCGCGCCGCGTTCTTTGAACCGTGAAAACGCCAGGTCGAAGAGGCGGTTCTTGTAGTCCATGACCGCCGGGTAATCCACCCGGTCCCCGGGAAAAACAGGAGGGTCCCCGATGTCCTCCGGGGCGAGGAGACCGTCCGCGACCATCTGTTCGGGGCTGATGAGCCAGGCGTTCCCGGCAAACGCCGAGGGGCTCTGGTAGGGCGAGTTGGCGAACGCCGGAGATGTCGGGTTGAGGGGAAGGATCTGCCAGTAGCGCTGTCCGGCACCGGCGAGGAGGTCCACGAACCGGTGCGCCGCGGGCCCGAGGTCGCCGATGCCGTAGGCCGACGGCAGGGACGTGATGTGGAGGAGAACCCCGCTGCTCCGCCGGTTCATGTCCCGCGCCTCCTCACGTCACCCTCACGTTGAGGCATGCCGCCGCCCTCCTGAACGCCTCCGCCCATCTCCCGTCGTCCTGTCTCCTCTCCGCGTAGCGCCGACGCATCCCGATGATGAGGTTCTGACTCTCCCATAGGGTGAGCGCCAGCCCGACCATCTTCGCGCACCCGGTGATGCGGACGATCTCTTCGAGCGGGTCCGGATCGTCCGGCCGGGCCGCCGCTTTCCGGGCGGCGAGGGTGATCCGCCTGCTCGCCGCCGCCCCGAGGTCCGCACGGTAGGGCGCAAGGTCGCAGGACCTCACCTCCCCCGCGAGCGCCGCAAATCGGTCCGGGTCGGGACACCCGCGGTCGAAGATCGCGAGCAGCCGCGCGGCGCCGGCGTGCGCCAGAAGATGGGCGGCGGCTCCCGGTGCGGGGAGCCCGAGGTCCGCAAGCACCGAGAGCAGCGCCCCGGCATCGCGGTAGACCGTGCAGACGGCCGACCCGATCCCGGGGGCAATCCTCCCTGCAATCGTCCACAGTTCCTCGTCGGAGAGGTCGGACGCGGTGTAGGCACGGGCGAAACCTCCGGCTACGGCGCCGGGCGGGTCGGGTCCCGCTGTCTCCTCCCACGTCTTCCGGAGCCCTTCGTCGCCGCCGGGCTCGCGCACGCCGAAAGCGACCCGGTCGATCCCGGCAAAGAACGCGGCCGCGTCGAGGAGCGTCTCTTCGCCCGTCGCACGCGACCGCACCCGGACGGTCCCGAGGATGCGGCGCCGGCCTCCGGCGTCCGACCGGTAACGCCAGTCTCCCTCGCAGGCATACATCCCGGCCGCGGGGGAGTCGAGGCCGAAGGTCTCATAGAGAGCGGCCCCCGCCCCGATCCGGAGCAGGTCCTGCGCCGCCGGCCGGACCAGGGCCTCGTAGACCGCAGCACCGGTCGCGTAGTCCGGGTCGTTCGTCCGGGTCCGGCGGAGGAGAGCGACGAACGCCGCCTCAAGGTCGAGCCCGAGAGCCTGTCGGGCAAGGTCCATCGCCCGCTTCGCGTGCCGCATCACCTGGACGCTCCCCGGCTCCGCGATGTCGTCGAAGAACCAGCCGCAACTCGTCTGCATCAGCATCGCCTGCCGCTCAATCTCAAGGAGCATGAGTACCCGGCGGCGCTCGCCGGAGGAGAGGTCGCGGAGGGCGTGGCGCGAGAAGAACGCGGCCACGGCCTCGTCGGACCACCGGGCGATGACGAGGGCGACGGCGTCGTCCCGGGCCTTCTCGGGGTCGCGGACGAGGGCCGCGAGCGCCTCATCGACCCGGGGAGCGACGGCGTCCCGGACCATGACGACCGCCTCCCGGAGCGATCCGCGCCATTCCTGCGACCATCCGGGGTGCGCCCCGCTGTTGCACCCGCACCCTCGTTGCCAGCGTTCGACGCCGTGGATGCAGCTCCACGACGTCATCTCGCGGACGACGACCTCATGCGTCGGCGGGTGGGCGGCGAGGTACTCTCCGTAGACCGTGAGCCGGACGTCGCGACGCGCCTCGACGGTTTTGAGGCAGTAGGCGAGCGCCATCTCCCCGAACGTGCGGTGATGGCCGTAGGTCTCCCCATCGGTCGCGATATGCACGAGTTCCGGCCGGTCTCTTTCCCGGGAGAACGCGCCGAGCAGACGGGCGGCAAACCGCCGCCCGTCGGAGAGCAGGTCGCCGAACGCGACGTCGTGGGCTATTCCTCCGTCGTAGAAGAAGACGGCGATGCTTCTCCCGGAGGGGAGGCGGCAGAGGTAGGGCATGGTTGTATCGACCCGGCAGCCGGAGACGTCCGTCCAGGCCTCCGCCCCGACCGGGCGGACCCTCTCCGCCTGGTGGGCGGCGAGGACCGTGAACCGGACTCCCGCTTCCGCCATCAGGTCCAGGGACTCGAGATCGACCGCCGTCTCCGGGAGCCACATCCCCTCGGGCTTCCGGCCGAATCGGGCTTCGAAATCGCGGACTCCCCAGACGACCTGAGCCCTTTTGTCCCGCCGGGTCGCAAGCGGCATGATGATGTGGTTGTAGCAGGCGGCTATCGCGGACCCGTGCCCGGCGTAGTGCTCTCTGCTCGCCCGGTCGGCCTCGACGATCGCACCGTAGACCACCGGGCGGTGCGTTTCAAGCCAGGCAAGAAGCGTGGGTGCGGCCGTGAAGCTGATCCTTTCGTAGGTGTTCGCGACCTGTGCGATCCTGCCGTCGGCATCAAGGATACGTGCGGCGGTGTTCGGCCCGTAGCACTCCGCGGTCACCCGTTCGTTCCAGTCGTGGTACGGGGCGGCGGAGCGCTGGACCTCGACGTCCCCGAGCCAGGGGTTCTCCCGTGAAGGCTGGTAGAAGTGCCCGTGGATGCAGACGGCGCGGTCCATCGTCACGCCCCCTCGGGAGCGAAGACGACCGCGGCGAGCGGGGGCAGGGTGAGCGGGAGGGACCACGGCCGGCCGTGCGCCGGGACCTGCTCCGCCTCCACCCCTCCGAGGTTGCCGACGCCGCTTCCGCCGTACTCGACCGCGTCGCTGTTGAGCACCTCCTCCCAGAACCCGCCGAACGGGACGCCGACCCGGTAGCCGTAACGCGGCACCGGGGTGCAGTTGCAGACGACGAGGACGACGGCGTCGGCCGATAACCCCCGCCGGAGGTAACTGACGACGCTCTTCTCCACGTCCGAGAAGTCGACCCACTCGAACCCGCCCGGATCGGCGTCCCGTTCGTGGAGGGCGGGTTCCCGCCGATAGAGGCGGTTCAGGTCGGCGACCCACTGGAGGGTCCCCCGGTGGGGAGGATACTGCAGGAGGTCCCACGCAAGCCCGGCATCGTGGCTCCACTCCGACCACTGCCCGAACTCTCCGCCCATGAAGAGGAGTTTCTTTCCGGGGTGCGTGAACATATACCCGTAGAGGAGGCGGAGGTTCGCCCGTTTCCGCCACTCGTCGCCGGGCATCTTCCCCACGAGCGAACTCTTCTCGTGGACGACCTCGTCGTGCGAGAGGGGGAGGATATAGCGCTCGGAAAACGCGTACCATATGCTGAACGTGAGGAGGTCGGGCCGGTACTTCCGGAAGACCGGGTCGAGAGCGAAGTAGTCCAGGGTATCGTGCATCCAGCCCATGTTCCACTTCAGGTCGAACCCGAGCCCCCCGGTCGCGGTCGGTGCGGTCACCCCCGGCCAGGAGGTCGCCTCCTCGGCGATGACGAGCGCGTCCGGGAAGTTTGCGTGGACCGTGTCGTTCACTTTCCGGAGGAACCCGATAGCCTCGAGGTTCTCCCGCCCGCCGTAGACGTTCGGCGTCCACTCCCCGGCGCTCCGTGCATAGTCGAGGTAGAGCATCGAGGAGACCGCATCCACCCGGAGCCCGTCCGCATGGTAGCGTTCGAGCCAGAAGACGGCGCTGCTCGTAAGGAACGACCGGACCTCGTTTCTTCCGAGGTTGAAGAGGTAACTCTTCCACTCCGGGTGGCAGCGCTGTCGGGGGAGGGCGTGCTCGTAGAGGTAGGTGCCGTCGAAGTAGGAGAGCCCGTAGCCGTCGGCGGGGAAGTGGGACGGCACCCAGTCGAGGAATACCCCGATCCCGCGCTGGTGGAGCGTGTCGACGAGGTGCATGAAGTCCTCCGGGGTGCCGTACCGGCTGGTGGGCGCGAAGTAGCCGAGCGTCTGGTAGCCCCAGGAGGCGTAGAGCGGGTGCTCCATGACGGGGAGGAACTCGACGTGGGTAAACCCGGCATCGAGCACGTAGTCGGCGAGTTCGGCCGCCAGTTCCCGGTAACTCAGGGACCGGTTCTTCTCCTCCGGCACCTTCCGCCACGAACCGGGGTGCACCTCGTAGACGGATATCGGGGCATCTATGGAATTGTTCCTCTCCCGGCAACGTAGCCACGCCCGGTCCCGCCAGGTATACGCGAGGTTCCAGACGATGGACGCGGTCTTCGGCGGGACCTCCCAGAAGTACGCAAACGGGTCGCCCTTCTCCACACGGTAGCCGCCGTACCTGCTTAGGATGTGATACTTGTAGAGCGCCCCGTGGCCGATATCCGGGATGAACCCTTCCCAGATGCCGGAGTTGTCGCTCCGCGCGCAGAGCGGGTCGCGGCCCGCTTTCCAGCCGTTGAAGTCCCCGATGACCGAGACTTCCGCGGCATTCGGCGCCCAGACCGCAAAGAACGTCCCCTGCGCGTCTCCGGCGACGACCGGGTGCGACCCCAGCCTGTCATAGAGGCGGGAGTGGGTCCCCTGCCGAAAGAGGTAGACGTCGTAGTCGGTGATGAGGCTCCCGGTCTTCGTGATCTCCTGCACGGGCCTCAGCCTCCCCCGGGATTGCCGGAGAGAACCCGTCCATAGACTTCAAGCATCCTCTCCGTGACGGCATCCCACCGGAACTTCTCCATCACCTTTCTATGCCCGGCCTTTCCGAGCCTCTGCATGTAGGCCGGGTCGTCGATGAGGTGGGAGACTCCCCAGGCGATAGAGTCCGGTCGGACGGGGACCTTGATGCCGTTCTTGTAGTTATCGATGTTCTCGGAGAGCCCCCCGACGTCGGTCGCGACGACGCAGCGCTCCGCGCTCCACGCCTCCGTGAGGACAAGCCCGAACGGCTCGTTCCTGCTCGGTATGACGACGAGGTCGCAGGCGTTCAGGAGCCGGATGTGCTCCGCGTCGGAGACGTAGCCGAGGAACTGCACGGGAAGACCGTGCGCCGTGCTCTCCAGGTACCCGCGCATATCTCCGTTACCGGCAAAGAGGAACTGCACGTCCCAGCGCTTGGCGAGGATCTGGGGGATAGCCTGCATCAGGAGGTCGGGCCCCTTCTGGTAGGTGAGGCGCCCGACGAAGAGGACGACGGGTGCCAGAGGATGGATGCCGTAGTGCTTCTTCACCTCACCCGGGTCGACCGGGATACGGTAGGCGGAGGGATCGATGCCGTTCGGGATGACGGTGACCTTCCACCCCGGGACGTTGTAGAGCCACATCACCTCGGTCTTCGTCGAATTCGAGACGGTCGTGACCGCCTTTGCGATGTAGCCCCCGTACCACTCTTTACCCGAAATCTCCTGGAACTCCCACCAGCCGCCGAAGTTTCCCCCGTGCCTCCCGTATTCGGTGGAGTGGTAGGAGAGGACGGTGTTTCGGTCGCGGAGGAGGTGCATCGCCTCGACGAGGTGCCAGTCGTGGAAGTGGAGAATGTCGAACGGGGGGGTGTCGCAGGCGCGGAAGGCGTCCACGAGCATGTTGCTCATGGTCCGGCAGTACTCGACGATGTTGTCGCCGAACGGCAGGCAGTAGTGGTAGTGGACGCCCTCGATCACTGCATCGCCGTTCTCTCCCCGCGTGAAGAAGTGGACTTCGTGCCCCTTTTGGGCGAGGTGCTCGGCGAGGTGGGTCGCTGCCGGTGCAAGGCCGCCCACCTTGAACGTGGAGTGAAGCGACTCCCAGCAGAAGAATGCTAACTTAAACGTTTCCATAATTGGGTGATCCTCTTCTGAATCGTTGAATGGAGTCTGGTGCGGTCGGAGACGCCCCGGATCGTCTTCGCCAGTCTTTTATCGCCGATGACCTGGT
This sequence comes from Methanoculleus sp. UBA374, assembly GCA_002508705.1. Lineage (GTDB taxonomy): Archaea > Halobacteriota > Methanomicrobia > Methanomicrobiales > Methanoculleaceae > Methanoculleus > Methanoculleus palmolei. The sequence goes on from DAYL01000005.1 coordinate 31,018, forward strand.
CGATCCACCGGTAGAAGTCGTTTCGCTCGACGTGGTAGCGGATGACGTCGTCCGGAACAAATTCGAGCATATGGGCGAACTCCTGGAGGCTGTGGGCGGCGTAGCCGGCCGGTCTGTCGCATGACGAGAAGTTGAACGCTTTGTCGGGAGGGACGCACCGGAGCGTGAGAGCGGACCTGGGAGATGGGGCGTTTGCTGCAGATCGCTCCTCTGCGTGTGAGAGGACCCGCATGAACGAGGCGAAGTAATCGTAGGTCGCCTGGTGGCTGACGGCGTGGAGCGGCTTTCCGCACGAGAGCGAGCGCATGGCCATCCGGCGGGTGTGCTCGGTATCGAGGAGGCACCGCCAGACTGCCGGGTCGGCGACCAGGCCTCCGGCCTCTTCGAGCGCTTCGAGGGCGGACTGCTGCAGGATGGTTCGCTGCCGGCTCTGCGGGCCTGTCGTCTCGCCGATCGTTCCGTGCGGCGGAAGCCGGGCGGCCTCTCGCGTGCGGACGGTCTCGATCCCTTTTTCTGCGAGAGCGGCCGGGAGCGCCCGCAGGAACTCGAAGATGCCCGTCTCGGGGCCGATGAAGTCCCCGAAGGTGCGGTAGTCGAGGAAGAGCGTGATGCAGTCGCCGGGGGATACGGAGAGCCACCCGGCATATCGGTCGGCCATGAGCGGCCATTTGTCCCACTCCCGCCAGGAGAACCGGACGGCGATGTCGTCGGAGAGGTCGCAGTTGGTGACGAGGACCGGGAGGCCCCGGTAGGTATAGGGATAATTCGGGTCCTTCTCCGGAACGTGTTCTTCGCTCCCCTCGATGATGGCCGCCTGAATTCCGGCCCCGATAAGCGCCTCTGCGGTGGCGGGGGCGATGGGGTAGTCGGTATGCGCGAACGTGGTCGGCACGACGGCGAAGTGCTCCTTCATCAGGGCCCGGTGCATGAGGACTTCGTCGGTGAACTCAGTGATGTCGGTAAACTGTCCGGCGACGCTGTGGTAGTAGGTCTGGGCGAGGAGTTCGGCGTTCCGGTGAGTCGCCGCCCGGGAGAGGAGTTCGAGCATCTCCGGGTACCACGCTTCCAGGCGTTCCACCACCGTTCCGGAGATGCTGAAGGAGCACGTAAACCCGTTGTCAAGAAGATCGAGGAGGAGTTCGGTCGTCGGCCGAAAGCAGCGATCGATGACTCGCCCGAGGTCTTTTTTGGCGTTCGGGTTAAAATAACTCTCGTTTGCGTTTCTCTTTCCCGTTACCATGTCTGGCTGGAACCCGGGATTGAGATAGCAGGGGTAATGAACATCGAATCCCAGGCATACCTTCGGTGGATTTGAGCCCTCGCCTGTCATCAGTGGTAAATGGCGGTTTGCGTATATAAATGTCGTCGATGCGGTAGACTTCCCGACCTCCGGTCTTTTGTCGGGCCCCGTATCCTGATTGCCCGACGGTTATTGCTCCCGGGGAGGATCGCAATGACCCCGGGATGCCGCCGGACGGAAGGAGACGCGCCTGCATGAGCGCTTGACGGATCTGCCGTGCGGACGATTGGTCCTGAGGAGGCATGTACCCGTCTCACGGTCACCTGATATCCATCCTCATGAACTTTACGTAGGTCGCGGCGAAGAAGACCGACGGGAAGACGATGAGCGCGGCAATGTTCATCCAGACCTGACCGAGGGCGTCGGCAAGCCCGCCGGGCGTCTCCTGCATCTCCGGACCGTAGACCGTATACATCATCGTGGCGAGCCGGGGGTTCGTCACCGCCATCGCGACCCGGTAGTAGTTCGTCTGCGGCGAGAGGATGTTGGAGACGTCGTTGATGAACCGCCGTTTCTCGGTGTAGGCCTTTCTCGCCTCTTCGTAATCTCTCCACGCCGGGTCGTCGGTTCCGCCGTATACCACACTCTGCGAGGAGCTGCTGACAAAGTAACCGCCGCCGCTCGAGGCCCGTACAACCTCTCCTCGCGGCGTCGGCATCGGGCCCATCTCCGGCGGCTCGGGGGGGTCGCCTGCGAGGGTGTCTGCGGCAATCGTCCCGAAGACGGGGAGGAGCGAGGAGACGA
>DAYL01000029.1:0-23780 GCA_002508705.1 Methanoculleus sp. UBA374
GAGTCCGGGTTCCACTTCGAGTACGGTCCGACCAAGAAAGACATCGTCTTCACCGACTGCATCAGCAGAAACAACGGTCAGAAGCCGTTCCCGGCAACCTACAGCCTGGGCGGCGAGGACTACTTCGGTGCCGGCTACTACGCCCCCCGGGGCCCGTACACGTTCAACAACTGCACCGCGGAGGGGAACAGCGCCTACGGGTTCTTCTTCAGTTACCCCGATGGTGTTTACCTGGACAACTGCACGGACCTTGAGACGGGCCGGGGAAAGACCGACTACTCGGCGGTGAAACCGACGTCGTTCTTCATCGTGCAGTCGCTAGTGACGAACGCCAACCCCTCGATCGTCATGGAGGACTGTGCGAGCATCGACTCCCATGGCCGCGGTCTCTATGCGACGCTCGTCGACTATGTCCAGATTAAGAACTTCACGATGACCAACCCCGGAGGCATCAACGGTGTCGGCGCTCTGATAGGAGACCCGGCACTGGGAGTGGGTTTTGTCTCTTCAAACGTCGATATCCATGCCTCAGGAAACAGCGCGTCCAAGCTCGTCACGGTGAACAGCGCGTCCAATTCAAAATTCACCGGGAGCATTGTATCCGATGTGGCGACGCCGTTCACCGTAGCGGGAGGGGGGACCAACAACGTCGTCGTTGAAGGCATCAAGACGGTTTCAAATACACTTCCGGTGGGTTCGACGGGAATCACGACGAGTGGCGTCAACTCGGGAGCAGTCAGTATTGTCAACTGTGCGGTCGTCAGGCCCGGCAGCACGCCGCTCCCGACCCCGACCACTCCGACACCGGTCCCCACCAACCCGGCTCCCTCCGGGAAGCCGGACCTTGTGGTGACCGACATCTCCTGGGAGCCGGCAAACCCGGTGACCGGGGCGCCGGTGACGCTCAAGGCCACGATCAAGAACCAGGGTGACGCTGCGACGCCTGCGGGCACAAAGCATGGTGTCCTCTTCACGTTCGACGACGGTGCGGCCGGTTCGGGCGTCTGGTCGGACACCTACACCCGGTCGATTGCTCCGGGAGCGTGGGTCACGCTGACCGCAAACGGCGGCTCGGCCGGTGCAGCCTGGAAGGCCGCCCTCGGCACCCACACGGTGAAGGTCACGGTAGACGACGTCAACCGGATCGCCGAGAGCGACGAGACCAACAACGTCCGAACCAAGCAGATCACGGTCTCGAAGCCGGGATCGACGCCGACCCCGACGCCGGTCCCCACCACCCCCACCCCCTCCGGGAAGCCGGACCTTGTGGTGACCGACATCTCCTGGGAACCGACAAACCCGGCCCCCGGGAGTGCGGTGACGCTCAAGGCGACCGTCAAGAACCAGGGTGACGCTGCGACGCCTGCGGGCACAAAGCACGGCGTCCTCTTCACGTTCGACGACGGTGCGGCCGGTCCGGGCGTCTGGTCGGACACCTACACCCGGTCGATCGCTCCGGGAGCGTGGGTCACGCTGACTGCAAACGGCGGCTCGGCCGGTGCAGCCTGGAAAGCCGTAGAGGGCACTCACACAGTGAAAGCCACCGTGGACGATGTCAACCGGATCGCCGAGGCCAGCGAGACCAACAACATCCTTACCAAATCCATCACGGTGGCAAAGTCAACCCCGCAGCCTGAAAAAGGGGATCTCAATGCCGATGGAAAAGTAGACTGGGCTGATGTCGCTCTCATCGGCGACATGGTTCTCGGGCGTGTCGAAACAGACCCCGACGCAGACTTCAATGCCGACGGCAAGGTAGATTGGAGCGACGTCTCACTGCTGGTAGACTACTTCTTCGGAAGAGTAGATACACTGTGAGACCCTTTACGAGGGTCGTTTCTCACGCCGCTCACCCCTCAACTTTTTCTCACTACTCCTCCAGCGCACCTTTCCTGATCCATGGGCGCCTGGCCCCCTCGTCAGTAGCGACCGTTTCTCCTCTGTGCTCCATCATGTGTGGAAGGGCCAACCGTTCCGGATTCTTGTTAACGGAAATGGCCCCCCGGTACGACGCCATCGGTGCAGGCGAGTCGCTAGGACGGATACTTTGATATACGCGATACATCTATTAGGGGGATGATGCACGCATTCCCGAAAAACCCCGTTGAGCTGAAAACCTATCTTATAGACCCGCTGTACAGGAGTTCTTTCTTCATCATCATTACATCGATCTCAAGTGCGGGCTTTGGTTTCATATTCTGGATGCTTGCAGCACGGTTCTATCCGCAGGAAGACGTAGGGGTTGCAACGGCCCTTATCTCATCCATGGGGATGCTGATCCTTCTATCGAAGCTCGGATTCGATCAATCGATCATACGGTTTTTTCCGACGCGGGATAAATCCAAAGTCCTGGGAACGGCAATAATCGTTACAACAATAGTCGGGTTTGTCCTCGGGGTTCTGTTCATAGTTACGGTGGATATCTGGTCGCCCGAGTTGCATCAGGTCAGGGACTATGCGCTCCTCTACATCACCTTTCTGATAGCCAACTCCGTAACGGCCTTCATCGGTGCAGCGTTCGTTGCACTGCGGAAATCAGAATTCTACTTCCTCCAGAGTCTCCTTTTTGGTTCAAGGCTCCTTATTCTCATTCCTCTGGCTTTTCTCGGAGCACTTGGAATCTTTTGTTCGCTGGGTCTTTCATTCATCATTGCCCTCGTAGTTTCGGTCTTCCTTCTCTACAGGTCCGGGATTCGTCTATCTGGCCTTGATAGGGATTTTTTGCTCGATTCGTTCCGGTTCTCCGCAGGCAACTACTTTTCCGGATTGCTCACTGCGGCCCCGAGCACGATTCTCCCGATCCTTGTGCTGAACATTCTCGGTGCGGAAAAAGCCGCTCAGTACTTCATTGCGTATGCAATTGTCATGTTCTTATTCCTCATACCCACATCTTTCACGACATCGCTCTTCGTCGAGGGAAGCCACGGCGAAGCACTGAAGAGAAATGTACTAAAATCGCTTGCCGGAATTTTTGTGCTGCTCATTCCGGCGGTTGCGGGTTTGTTCGTATTCGGGGAGTATATTCTCGGTTTAATCGGTCCGGATTACGTAGAAGGGCTCGAACTGGTTAAAGTTCTGGCGATTTCAAGTTTTTTCTTCTCATTTTCGGAAGTATTTATCGTAATCAAGAAGGTTCAGTACGGGCTGAAGAGTCTGATCGTTATCAGCGCACTCACCTTCATCTTGCTTCTGGGGTCCAGTTATATCCTGATGCTTCAATGCGGGATTCTCGGTGTGGGGTATGCATGGGTCCTGACCTATGCACTGATCGGCATCTTTGTCGTGCTCTCCATGGCCAGGCGGTACATCCTGTGATCCACTCTCCCGTGAATATTCAGGCGTCAAGAAGTGAACGCCGGTCCCGGGACGGCAGCAGCACGGAGGAAGCGTTACCCGTTCTGATAGACCTCGCTCTGATGGTTTGAATACACCTTGTTGTTGCGGCAGATCGCGGGATATACATCTTCGATGCTCCAATAATCATAATACTCCTCCGGGCCGCTTGCGGAGCGCTCGACGATGTTATATGTCGCCAGATACACATATGCGCCCAAAACCGGTTCAAAGTCTGTTTCGGGCAGGAATGGAGGTGTCCTCGCGAGGCTGCCGTAGGAAGTTAATACATTATCTTTCCGTGTTCTATCCGCATAGACGACCGAACCATTCTCCATGTACCTGCCCAGCCAGCGGGCGCCGAAGACATCATGCTCTGGTATGAACGTCCCATAGAACACGTTTTTCGGTGTATCCCCTCCGTATTTCTTAATCGAATTCTGGCTCAGAGCGATGGATGACGGCTGATCGTTGGCGCACTCGTAGATCCAGCCCGTACTGAAGAGGAACAGCAGTGAGAAGAGAACCGACATGAGTACCAGCGGCGTTCGTCCCGCAAGCCGCCCGCTCCGGAGTTTATTGATGTATGCCCCCGGTGCCGCAAGCATGCTGATGCCGCCGACAACGCAGAACGGGGAGAGAAAAATGAGCACAATCTGGTAAAGTCTGGAGGTGTTGAGTGTGCTGGAGAAATTTGGTACAAGGACGCCCGCAACTCCAAAGAGGAGCGCAATAAATGAGAATGCAATGTATTCCCGTGAAAAGCGGGTGTTCTTGCGCCGAAACCAGATAGCGACAAACCCGACGACGATGAGTGCCAGAGTAATGAGGTGGAGGCCCTTGGCAACGGTATGCAGGAGGGATTGGGGAGTACTGATAAGAAGATCCAGCCCTTCGGTTTCCTCGGGGTTCAGCAGGTCCACAAAGATCGTATTGCCGATGTGGTCGATGATCGACACGATCGTATCGAAGGAAGTCCCTCCCGCGACAAACATATACCACCCGAGCGTAAACCCGGTAAAGAAGAGGACATGGGCGGCGGTTATCGTTCTTCCATCGTCTCTGTTCACGGAGCCTCCACCCGACGGATTCTCCCCTGCTGTTTTTCGCGAACATTTGAAAAGAGTATCTCCTCGGGTTGCGGCAAATGAGGAGAGAGTCATGTACAGCCAGACCACGATGAGGGAGAGCAGGTAGATATACGATGTTCCGTAATGCGAAACGGCTAGGGAAGCGCCGAAGATGACGAATAACGCGAAATTCGTTCTTCTGGGAACATTTCTCGCGACCATTATCATGATGAGCAGGACGAGAAAGAGTTCTGCAATCTCCTGACGCGCCAGGGAGGCCATTTCCGCGTAGAATATTATGAACGAGGCAAAGAAGAAGGATGCAAGGAAAGCGCTCTTTTCCCCCACCTGCCTTCGGAAAACATGATACAGCCCCAGGGGCACAAGGGCAAAGGTGATCGGGTAGACTAATTTGAACACCCACGTCAGGTCCAGCCCCGTGATATACGAGTACATCGGAGCCAGCAGGACGACGGAGAGCATTGCGTTCACGTTGCCGGGACTTGTGGAGTCCCAGAATGCGTTGTCTATGACGAGGTTTGCAAGGAACGCCTCATAATGGATATCGTAGCCCCAGATATACGGAGATATGAGCGATGTGTGAAGCAATAGCGAGACGGAAATAGATAAAATCGCCAGAGGATACAGCGCTTCCGGGATCACCCGGTTTAGTCCAATCAGTATGGGTATAACCGCGATGAACGCGATTATCAGCATGAGAATTCCGTTGTTGTGATACTGGTTCACGAAATAAGTCCCGATAATTGTCAGGAGCGGCACCAGGTACAAGAGAAACGCAGGTCTTGAGAGAAACGTCTCCGTATCGATAAAACCCGATTCGGGGGGCTTTTTATCTCTGACAAGGCTGAATAAGAGCAAAATCGCTGTCGTGACGTTGATTGTCATCAGGGTCGAATCCGGGGACAGCGGCCGGGAGATCCCGAAGATGGGGTAAATCACGCTCATGAATAGTCCGGTAAACATGAGGATTGCTATGCTCAATCCAACTGCATAGAGGAGCGTTTCAGGAGTGCTTGCATTATGTATTCTCAGGATTCTGAGGACGATTATGCCCGGAATAAATGAGAAAAAGGCAACTCCCAGGATCGCCTGCAGAAACAGGACCCTTGAGTCCGTACTCTCCAGGAGTTGTATGAACAGCAGCCCCAGCTGAAGCCACAGGATCGCAATGAAATAATTCCGGATCTTCCAGTCGTTTAGCGTAATGGGATTCCTGATCTGCATGGCATCATCTATGCGGAATTGTTATAATGGATACTTGATTCCGGAACCAGCGTCCGATACACGTCTTCCAATTTTCCCCCGATTATTCGCCAGTCATACTTCGCTTCGGCCAGCGCTCGAGCATTCTCTCCAATTCTCTTCCGTTCGTCTTTATGTTCGATCAGATACCTGATCCCCGCTATGAAGTCTTCGTCGATGTCGTCGACAATGATCGCATGCTCGTAGTTTTCAGCATCGATTCCTTCGATTCCTTTCTTCGTGGTCACAATGGGGAGGCCGGCACTCATATAATCGAAGATCTTCAGTCTTGTCCCCCCTCCGCTTCTCAGAGGTACGATGGCGATATCGGCGCCGGAAATATTCTGGATATCGGCGATGAATCCAAGCGATCTGATGTTTGCTTCTTCAAACTTCGGAACCCGTGTTCCACCGACGATAAACGATACATTCGGGTTTGTATCGGCAAATCGAGGGGCAATATCAGTCTGAATAAGATCAAATCCTTCCCGGTTCGGCGGATGCGTGTAGAGACCGTGGAAGAACACGGCAATATCCGCGGGACAGAGCCCCATCCCTTCACGGATCTTGTTCTTCGCTTCATCAGATATCCTCGAACGGATGTTGCACCCCGAAGGGATGACGCTGATCATCCCGTCTTTGAGATGATACTTTCTCCTGAACGTATCCGCATCGTTGTCGCTCACGGCGGTGATGTGGTCGAAGAGGTACCTGCAGGAGATCCTCTCCAGTAGATTCGTATAGGCGGGTATGAGTTTCCGCTCCATCGGGGAGTAGTGGTCGTGGTTCGCAAAGGTCTGTTGAATGAACTCGGATTCGACATTGTGAGCGTCGTACACTATCTTTATCCTCCTGCGCGTAAGGAGACCGAGCATCCTGGCCGCCATTGCTCCGCTGGGATGGGTGATCTGGATGAGATCGATCTCTTCGTCCCTGATGATCCGCGCCGCCTTACGAATGAAATCGGGATTAATATCCCTGAATATGGAGAGTCTCTTCTGGAGCGCCTCGATATCATGATAGATGTAGACTCGTGCGACATCATCGTCGCTCTCGTCGTGAAGGTGATCCGGTTCGAGTACAACGATGCGGTTATTTGCGGCCTGACACTTGACGAGGTTGCAAAACCTGTTCTGGCCCCCGCTCTGTGGTTTTGACAATCCGACGGTTGTTGGGATTGCCAGTATGTTCATAGGCACTTCCTGTATTCCTGTTCGAGTTTTTCCACGGTCCGGTCCCATGTCAGGTTCTTTCGAACGAATTCCTGTCCCCGCTGAATCATTCTTCTCCCTTCCCCGGGATTTTCAAGGCAGAATGCCATCTTTTTCGCTAAATCCGCACAGTCTCCGTAGCGCACAACGAGGCCGCAGTCGCCCTCCCTGATGAGGTCTCCGCTGCCATTGCCGTCCGTGACGATCACCGGGGTCCCGCTCATGATCGCCTCAAACGGAACAAGCCCGAATATCTCGTACATTCCAGGATAGACGAGCAGATCGGCATCCTGGTAGGCAAAGCCGACGTCATCAAGGTAGCCGACAAACCGTACCCGATCCTGAATTCCGAGCTTGCGTACTTTTTCCTCGAGCTCCCGTTTGTAACCCCACTCAGGCCCGACAATGACCAGGATGGCGTCTTTTTGCTCCTGCACCAGTCGGGAAAACGCTTCTATCAGAAAATCAATCCCTTTGATTCTATCGATTCTGCCCAGATACAGAATGAGGTTGCTTCCGTTCTCGATTCCGCATGATTTCCGGAACCCCCCTTTGCTCCTGGCGGTGATGCACCTTTCGAGACTGATGCCGTTGGGGATAACGGCGATCTTATCCTCACGAACGCCCATCATGATGTTCTGTTCTTTTTCCATGCTGTTCATGACGATCAGTCGTGATGCGGAATCTAAAATGGCGGATCCGGAGATGAAATCAAAGAGATTTTTCACTTTTGCCTTACCCAGGGTCCGGTTTTTGGGGAGCGACCCGTGCGGTTGCAGGACGTATGGAATGCCGTACTCCCGGGCATAATGGCTTATAATGACCGCAAGAAGTGTCCTGTGCTCGTGGATGTGGATTATATCATAATTCCGCAGATCTCGGTGTGCAACGAACGGTAAATAGTACGGGACTATGGGTATTAGTGTGCCCGGAAAATACTTCCGTAAATTTTCGAAATAGTATACCTTCATCCCCTCGACTTCGAGGGGTCTGTTCGTTGGAAGCCCGGTCGGATATGTGCTCCGGTTCGTCGTATATACCGTGACGTCGTGGCCCACCATCTGGAGGCGCCTTGAGATCTCATATGCCGCACGTGCCACGCCCCCGGACTCCCAGCTCGGCTTGAAGAACGGCGTCACCTGGAGGATCTTCATAAGCGATCACAAACCTGCTGCTGCTTGCGCCGTTGTCTTCTCGGGCAGGACGGAGTGAGAAGCCGGACCCTGCATTCGGCGAGGGATGCGGGCCCATGCTCCCCGATGCGGTACCGGCAGGTTGCGTGAGTCCAGCGGTTCCGGTCCTGGCTGCCGATGCCGGAAAGGACCGTATCCAGGTTTCCGAGAAGCGGATCGTTCCGCTGAAGTTCCCCCCGCATCCGCTCAAACGGTTTTTTCCCGTTTTTTGCCCCGGGATGGATGTCCCCGGCAGCCTGCCCCCGTATCGACGTCATCCCGTATCCCCTGCAGCGCAGGTGCCACTCAACCGCCGGCATCCCATGCCCGGATACCAACGTGGGCACCATGTCGTATCGATCGAGCAAAATTCCGCCGGGTAAGCGTATCGCCGAATATCACTCCCCCCTGAGGTTTTGAGTCCATGCTAGACTTGAGATTATATAATACTTTGCCTGTAGTATTCAGATTATGATATAGAAATATTGATATATTGAGATCCTTGAGGATTTGATTGGCGAACGGATCGGTCTGCAATGGAGATCGACCTTTAATGTTTTCAGTTCGAGTATGTCTTCCCGGTAGTTCGCTCATTTCGGCACCCGACATCGAGCGATGCGGTCTTGCTCGATGCCTGACACCGGACGTCCCCGAAGGGGAGAAAAGCCGCCAGGGCTTCGAGGGAAGTTGGGGCGGGGACCCCCGCGCGAGCCCTTGAAGCGGACCTCGAACTGCACGAAACTGCACGCTATATGGTATTCTCCAACAACTACGGTGTCAGGCCGCGCTGCCGGCTTGAGGCGTTCGCGCAATCGTTTGCCGCCAAGTTCGACTGGTTCGGCGATAAGATGAGAACGAGCGGATAAATGAGCCGGAACGGGAGCCCTCTCATCCCCAGGGAGATCCGGGTGCCCGCGGGCAGCAGGGATCTGAAAGAGAATGTTATTGGGGTCATCCCAAAAGATCCCCGAACCTTCGATACATGCTGATCGGAGCATTTACATCCAAATATTCTACCATCAGAACCATATCCTGGGCGAGGATGGTAAACGGCTTTCCATGGGGAGTCGCACCTCACGGTGCTCCTGCTATCTTCCACAGGAAAACAGCATATCGCCACTAGGGGGAGGGTCCGGGAGGCTAGAAAATGTGAAGTCTGTAACAGGGACTAATGGCAATACCTTCTGTGTGAAGACTGTTTCAGAGAAAAAACGAGAAACTGGGGTTTATCTGCGCTCAAAGATATTTACAACCTTCAGACAGTTACAAAGGAACAGGCACGTTTATCTCTCCCTCCATTGTACCTCATGTCGGTGAGAAAGGGAGTACATTCACAGGTTCGATGAAAAACAGTTGCAGAAGTCATCCCAAAAGTGTCCAGCGGCTGAAGATTCATATAATTCAGAGTATTCTGACACATCCCCGCGAAAAATTGAGTGATCTTTGGCGTCAAGCTGCTGACACGGCTTCCCTCTGGGCATCGCCACGCGGGGGAGGGGCCGGGAGGGGGAAACCCCCTCCCGGCTGAGGTGTTTTGGGACGACCTCGCAATTAGTTAAATCCGGATGTGATGATTCCAGATCATATGGGCTTCTTTCATTCTAACTGAGCCTGATTTTATTGCTGATGATGGATGCATATCATATCCCCTCACTTATGGTATCTATCAGAATGTATCAAACTGATAGATAATGATAATACGGATAGAAACAATAGATAAAATTTAAACATGAAACTCCCTCACACTCCTGAATACTCTCCGGCAGATGTTAAAAAGGCTTGGGAATATGTAGATACCACAGATATTATCGACGCAGTCTTCAAATATAACAAAAAATACTTGCACTGGGAGGAGCTGAAACGGCGCGATCTTCCGGTAGATCCCCTCTATGTCTGGATACTGATGAAGACCCTCAGAACGAAGGATATGAAATATATCACGTTCGATGATCTTCAGCTAAAATATAATCTTCTGGATGATTTCCTCGAAAAACTTCACTTCCTTGATAAATCAGCGGCGGGGAGCATCTCATCGGGCCTCGATTCACTGCCTCACGATCGGGACCAGTTCATCATCAATTCCCTGATGGAGGAGGCGATTGCATCGAGCCAGATCGAGGGAGCCGCAGTCACTAGGACAATTGCAAAAAAGATGCTTCGTGAAAAGAGGAAACCCGCTACAACAGATGAGAGGATGATCCTGAACAACTATATCACAATGAAAAAAATTACTCAGATAAAAGATGAAAATCTAACCCCAGAGTTAATTTTACAGATCCATAAGACCATTACCAAGGACACACTCGAAGATCTAAAAGATGAAGGAAGATTCAGAGATAACAATGATATTAGAGTTTTTGATTTAAGGGGCAATGTCTTACATACCCCTCCCGATTTCGCGTTAATTGGAGAACTTATTGAGAAACTCTGTGTATTTGCAAATAATGACGGCGGGCAATTCATCCACCCAGTAATTAAAGGCATTATCCTGCATTTCCTGATAGGATACATACATCCGTTCAATGATGGAAACGGCCGATGTGCACGAAGTATTTTTTATTGGTACATGCTTCGGAAGGATTACTGGCTTTTCGAATATATGGCAGTATCCAGAGTGATAAAAGATACGAAAGACCAATATAAACTTGCATATCAATATACTGAAAGCGATGGAAATGATCTCACATATTTTATCCGCTACAATCTCGCCGCGGTAAAAACCGCAGTCGACAATATCCAGAGGTACATCGAGAAAAAGCAGAGAGAAAGCAAACAGGCGTTGACCATCCTTCAGAAGAGCGAAGGACTGAGCCTTCGCCAGGCGGAAATAATCAAATCCCTTATCAAAAACCCCGGTAAGCCAATCACGATCAAAGAGATCGTCGAGACATACCGCGTGGCTTATGGAACAGCGAGAAACGATCTCTTCCATCTCGAAGAACTGGGATATCTTGCGAAGCAGAAGTCGGGCAAGGAGTACATCTTTATATTCAGGGGTTTGAAAAAGTGACCCCCTATACACTTTCACCGAATCAGAAATCGAAGAGGACCACCCTTGTGTAGTTTGCCGGCCTCTGCTACACCGCCCTCTCCGACCCGGAGATGGCACCCGGAGAGCCGGCCGCAGAGCGCACCGATTACCACCTGCCCTTTCTCATCCGGTCAGGGATTTGCTCCGCACCATCAACCCGACCGCCCGGAGAGCGCCGTCGATGAGGCCGTCCTTAAACTCACCGCCCCCCTCTCCGCGTCGTTCATCGAGAACAACCATGTCTTTCACCGCTACCTGACCGGGATGCCGTCGGTCAGGTAGCGGGAGAACGGCGGGGTTTGGCGGCTGACTCGACGGTCAGCCGGGAATGACTGACCGGCAGGCGCGGGTGGTGGAAGCGCCCCGGAATATAAGCGGATGAATGCTCGGAGCCGGGGAGACGGTCTACTGGAAGTATTGCTTCAGGTTTGCCGGGCCTGGAGCGGCGGTGTAACTGTCGAAGTTGGTATCCAGCCAGACGATGACAGCAGGTGCTGTCAGCGAGAAAATGTCAGGATATTTCGAAAATCCAGCCCGTTCAGGGAAATTTATATGAAGGAAAACGATGAATAGAACCTGTCACAGACGTATCGAGGTAACTGTATGCCGACGAGCAAGAAACAGATGGAGAAGTTAAACAAAGCAAAGAAGGCCAAGGCAGAAGAACTCGCGCAGCAGGCGGCTGCCGGTAGCCAGGCTGCCAAGAAAAAACTCAAGAAACTCGAGAAAAAGATTAAGTGAGCCGCCTGAACGTTCCAATTGTTTTCATTCTTTCTTTTAAGGGCTGATGCAACGAATATCTGTGCGAGCAGGCGTCCCCTTCCTTCCGGCAAAGGTTTCCGGGACGACCTCAGTAACAGGGCCCAATTGTTCGGTCCGTATTGCAGATATGTACTCAATTGGTCGAAGGCTCAATGTAATTCAGCGCGATTTTTCGTATGAAAATGACTCCCCGATATTTTCATCTGGTATGTCTGTGGCCCCACGGGCATCATGTAAATTTTTATCGATGAACTCATCCCAAAAAGATCTATGAATGTTCTGTACACCCTTATCGGAGCACGCACCTCCGAAGTTTCTCTCCTCTGAACGATATCCAGGACAGAGAGAGTGAAACGGCTTCCTATTGGCTATCGCCATGTGGGGGAGGGTCCGGGAGGGGGTGCCCCCCTTCCGGCAAAGGCATTTTGGGATGCCCTCGATATATCACGTGGCGTTAACTTCTATAGTTTCACATGGATCAGTCCAATTTTATAGTGCAGTTGTCCGAAAGCCTCATGGCGCCATGTCAGCCCCCAGGTTCGACAGATGAGGGTCACTTTGAAGATGGAAATGGCACTGAGAGTATGGGCATTCAAGACTTATAATCCTGAAAATGCGAGGGGAGGGATTCGAACCCGCGAACTCCTTCGAGAGTCGATCTTGAGTCGACCGCCGTTGACCGCTTGGCTACCCTCGCGCCTGTACTTCTTGAACGCACTGGGTAATGAGCTTATGGCCCCTGCCCCGCCGCCTCGTCCGGCACCTGCCGCCGGACGAAGACCCCGACCCGCTCGATCGCCGCCGCACCCTCCGGGAGGACGGCGGCAAACGCCTGCCAGCAGTGGAACATTCCCTCCGCACAGTCGAACGTGACGGAGACACCCTGGAGTTGCGCCGTGCTCACGAACGCTGTAATCCCGTCGATCAGAACCTCCCCGCTCCCCGCCTGCACGAGAAGCGGCGGCAGGCCGTCGAGGTCCGCGTAGAGCGGTGAAGCCAGCGGATCGTCGGGGTCGTGACCGGCGAGGTAGTCGTTCCGCATCGCCGCAAGCCGCTCCGGCCCGAACCAATCGCTATCCCGGTTGAAGATGACCGACTCACCGAGGAAGAGCATATCGACCGCCGGAGAGAGCAGGACCGCCGCCGCCGGCATCGGAAGCCCGGCGTCGAGGGCGGAGAGAAGCATCGAGAGGACGAGCGTCCCCCCGGCCGAGATCCCGACCGGCACCACCCGCGCCGGGTCGCAGCCCTCCGTGAGCAGGTGGCGGTAGGCGGAAAGGCAGTCCTCCACCGCCGCCGGGAAGGGGTGCTCCGGCGCGAGCCGGTAGTCGACCGAGACGACCTCGCCTCTCGCGGCATCCGCGAGGCGGGCGCAGAGGTCGAGGTGATCGGCCGTCGACCCTCCGGTAAACCCCCCGCCGTGGAAGAAGAGCAGGGTCCGGTCTGGCCGGGACGCGGACGTCGTCACCCGGTATGCAGGGATGCCCGGCACCCGCTCGACGCCGGGCCGCCGGCGGTCGGCCGGGAGGGAGACGCCCCGCTTGAGGGTCGCAAGGACCTCCGCAGGCGAGAGCGTAGCAGCCGCCATCCCCGCCTCACATGAAGTCCGCAAGCCCGAGTTGCCGTTTCGGGGGCTCGCCGAAAGTCGACTCGATCTGCATGGAGAGCACCGCCACCCGCTGCTTCGTGTACTCCGACACCGCATAGTTCTCGCAGATGTTGCGCGACATCTCCAGGTACTTCTTCACCGATCCCTCGTGGACCGTGGGGATGACGTTCCCGCCGCAGCGGGTGCACTTCCCGGCAAGCGGCATCCGCCGGAATTTCGCATTGCACTTCATGCACCGCACCTTCTGCTTCGAGAACGCATTGAGGTTGCCCTGGAGGTCCCGGATGAAGTGGGTGTTCAAGACCCGCTCCGCGACGTCGTCGGCATCCACCGCCCGGATCTTCTTTGCGAGGTCGAGTTCGGCCTCGAGTTTATCGAGCATCGACCCGAGCTTCGTGTAGGTGGACTCGAGCGGCCCTGCGGAGATGTTCGAAGTCGGTGTGGTAAAGAGGAAACCCTCGAACTGGGCCGGGGTCCCGAGCCGCCGCTCCACCCGGTCGACGAACGCATCGAGGTCTTTTGGGTGAGCGTAGGCGAGGCAGCCGTTGTAGACCTCGATGGGGTAGTGGTCGCAGACGTCGACGTTGAGGCTCTCCTTATCGACCTCCGCCGGGTCGATCCGGGTGGTCAGCACGAGCGGCGCGTCCATCGTCCCGCCCCGCGTCTCGGGGAGATAGGATCGGGAGAAGTTGATCAGCCCGTCGAGAAGAAGCATTACGCAGTCCTCGTCGCCGTCGCACTGCCCGCAGAAGATCCCGTCCGCAACCAGGGTGTGATTGTCCGCGACCGTGAGACAGTAGACCCGGTCGTCGAGCGTCCGGACGGTCTCGCAGACGACGACCTCGTCGCTGACGACGAGCCCTCCCTCCTCCGTCGGGACGCGGTCCCCGACCTTCACCTCGAGCGCCCGGATCTTCCGGAGGTAATCGGTCTCCCAGACCAGCATCGCGTGGTCGGGGGTGACCGAGAGGATCTTCCCCCGCCTCGTCTCAAACCGGATGAGGTGCGCCGGGGCCCGGTGAACCGAGACGGCGGTGACCCGCTTCATGCTCACCTTCCCCTGCGGATCGATGCTTCGGACGTAGAACGGCTGTCGGGGGTCGGAGTAGAACGTCCCCACATGGTCGAAATGGGGGTTTGCGAGATTGAAGTTCTCCACCACGAACTGCCGGATTGGCACCGTCGCCCACTGCCGGCCGTCGAAGACGGAGATCGCCGTATCGCCCGCAAAACAGTTCCGCCGTTTCGCCGCGTGGAAGAACGGGTGGCCGTAACCGACCGGCGCCTTCGAGAATCCGATCAGCCGGGCGAGAACTCCGGCGCTCGTGTGCGGGGCAAGCCCTATCAGGAGCTGTCCCACGAGGTCGAGCGGCTTTTCCGCCCGGTAGAACGGTTCAAGCCCGTAGACTTTCCTGAGAAGATCGTCGATGAACTTCGCCACCCGGACCAGCCACTCGCCGCAGTCTTCCGAGACCAGGATGTCCTGGTGGCGAAGTTCCAGCACCTGGTCGTCCGAGACGAGTTCCCGGCCGTAGGTGTCGTAGATGTAGCCGAGTTCCCGAAGCCGCTCGATCGGGACGCCGACCTCGTCGGGCCGGAAATGAGTCAGAGGAAGATCGATCATATCGTAACGGACAGTCCCGTCTTTGAAGACATAAAGGTTCTGCAACGCCCGGAGAATCCCTTTTTCGATTGGTTCCACCGGCCGTTCGCGGGATATCAGCCCTTTCACGCCCTTTAGGAGCGGGATCGCCGAGTCGCGCACCCCGAGACGCTCGAGCGCCGCCGCGTACTCGGACTTCACGTTGATCGAGACCTTCTGGAGGCAGACCGTCGGCACGTTGCACCGTGGGCACAGGTCCTTCCCGACGTCCAGCCCGCACTTCGGGCACCGGAAGACCGGGACCGTGTGCGCGCCGCACTCGCAGAGGTTCTTGTAGGTGAAGGTGCCGCAGGCGGGGCAGCGCCGCTCGCCGACCTCCACCTCGGCCACGCCGCCGTCCGTATTCGACCGGGGCTTCGAGGTGCAGACCGCCTGGAACGACCGGCGCGCACCCCCCCCGTCCCCGACGGGAAAGAGCGAGTGGGGCGGCGGTTTCATCTCCCGCGGCTTCGATTTCCCCGGCCGCCCCATCCGCCCGCCTATCCGGGTGCCCGCCCGTGAGCGGACCAGAAAACCCGAGAGGTGCATCACGAGGTCGAGAGAGTTCTCCAGCGGGGCATCCTGCCACACCGGCCTCTTCTCGAGTTGGAGCGTCAGCCCGAGGCAGGCGAGGAGCACCAGATGTTCGGGGAGCGCTATCCGGTCGCCGGAAAGGTGATGGGGCACCAGGAGTTCCTCGAGGATCGCCTTCACCTCCGGGGCGTTCGGCAGCGTCAGCACGCCGTCCTCGATCCTGCCGTCGGCACAGACCCGGTCCGCAAGGAGGGTGATATCGGCCGGGGCGACGTCGTCCCACATGTAGGTGTAGTCGGGGTGGAGGGGGGCTCCGTCGAGCGCGAACTCTATCGCCTCGAGTTCGTTCTCCGGGTGCCGCCTGCCCCCTTCGAGCATCCACCACTCCTCGCAGTAACTCGGGGGCATCAGCGGGTGGTTGTTCTCCATGAACTCGCCGAAACTGATCAGGATCTCGCCGTCGTCCAGGATCTCCTCCACCTGCCCCGCGATCTGCCGGGCCTCCGCCGCGTCGTCCACCCGCCGCACCTCCCCGCTCCGGAGTTTGACCGTCGGGCCCTGGATGGAGTCGACCGGCACGATCCCCGCCGCCTTTCCGGGCCGTTCGACCTTCATCTGGGTCCCTACCGCGAGGAAGTCCCCGAGGATGTGCATCGTCGCCGGGTTCAGGCCAGCGGCCGCAAACCCGGTATTCCGCGCCCGGCCTAGGCGCAGCCGGAACCCCCCTTTGCGCATAGGGTAGGAGAAGACCGGCCGGCCGCCGATAAGGTCCCGGATGTACTTGTCCTTGGGCTTGATCGCGGCGCCCGGGTCGTCGTCGTCGCTCTTCGGGCCGCCGCCGATCATCTCCTCGATCCAGTCCCAGCCCGCCATCTTCATCTTGCGGACGTTCTTTAAGACTTTCGGGGCTTTCAGGGCCAGCCCTTCCGCGACGACGAGCGCCATCCCGCCCCGGATGGTGTTCGTCTCCACCCGCTCCAGGTTCCGGTACCCGCTCACCTCCTGCTGCTCGGTCGGTTCGCCGTCGATGCAGACCGGGCAGTTCTCGATGATCGTCCGGAGTTCCTTCTCGCTCGGGAGGTACTGCAGGCTCATGATGTTGTTGTACTGCCGGATCTCCTCGATGTAGCGCTCCACCTCCTCGGGACGGGGGGTGTAGCGGTTGATCCCGAGCGCCTGCCGGACGTAGTCCCCCACCAGCACCGAGAGCGCCTGCGCCGTCCCGCCGGCGCTCCGGATGGGGCCCGCGTAGTAGATCTTTAGGTAATCGGTCCCGTCGTCGTTCTTCCCGAGGCTGACCTTTGCAATCCCCTCGGTCGGGGCGGCCACCACGCCCTCGGTCAAGAGCGCCATCGCTCCCCGGATGGCGTGGTCGAGGATCTCCTCGGTCGTGGTCTCGCCGAACTTCCGTGCCACAAAATCGTCGCCGATGCGGAGCGCCGCCTCTTCCCGGGACATCTGCTGTTCAAGCTCCCGGATCCTGGCTGCGATCCCCCGATAGCCGAGGAGCGCCTCCACGCGGTCGGCGAGGTCGCTGGCTATCGGGATCTCGATCTCCGTCGTCGGGTCGAGACCGCGTGTCCGTGCGGCTGCGGCGATCTGCATCGCGATCTCGAGCCCTGCCCCAAGTTCGTCGAAGTAGCGGGCGGTGGCGGGTGAGACCTCCATGTATGGAGTATGGGGCCTTCACGCATTTAGAGTCCTCGTTTTCCGACGAGGAACCCCCGATTCACTTCTTCCCGGATTGGTCGGTTTCAAGTGCCCTGGTGAGCGGTCCGGCGCCCGCCTCTCCCATCTTCCACAGGAGAAGCGCGGCGCGCTCCTGCGTCTCCAGGTCCGGGCTACGCAGCAGGCGGAGGAGGGGCTCCACCGCCGGTTCGCCGATCCCGCATATAGCCATCGCGGCGAACGGCTGGAGGTCAGGGTCGGCGCTCTCGATGACCGCGATGAGGGGTCCGACGGCCGGCTCCCCGATCCCGGTCAGGGCTGCCGCGGCGTAGCGCCGGAAGTCCCGGTCCTTTCCCGTACGCATCGCCGCGATGAGGGGCTCCACCGCCTGAACACCAATCTTCACCAGCGCGCGGGCGGCGTACCACCGGATATCGTTGTCGCCGTCGAGCATTGCGGCTATGAGCGGCCCGACCGCCGTCTCTCCCATCGTCCCGAGTTCGGCGGTCGCCGCCCGGCGCACCGCGAGGGGGCCGCGCCGGAGGTCGGCGACGAGTTCATCGATCCGGGTCTCGTCAGTCATAGCGTTCAGGTGCTCTCTTGCAGGTGTTATGTCTTCCTGATGCTGCCGAGCGCCTTCCGGGCGGCCCGGCGCACCTCCTCCCGCTCATCGCCGAACGCCCTGATCAGGGCATCGACCGAACCCGGGTCGTCGATCCCCGAAAGACCCACCGCCGCTCCTTCGCGGACGCGCCAGTCGTCGTCACCGAGCGCCGCAATAAGCGAGGCAACGGCAGGTCTTCCGATCCGGACGAGGGCATCCATCGCTCCCTGCCGGAGTTCAGCGTCGTCCGTCCGGAGCGCCGAAATAAGGGCGGGGACCGCAGGTTCGCCGATGTCGCCGAGCGCACTTGCAGCACGCTGCCGCACCCCTCCTTCGGGGTCCCGGAGAAGACCGATGAGGGCTGTAACGGCATTTTCTCCCCCGATCTTCCCGAGTGCGAGGGCCGCACCCCGGCGGATGCTCCCGCTTCCGGCGTGAAGGCTCGCGATGAGGTCGTCTCGCGCAGGTTCGCCGATAGCCCCGAGCGCGAGGGCCGCCCTGCTCCGGACGTAGGCGTCTTCATCGTCAAGCGCCCTCATCAGCGCCGGAATTACCACAGGTTCGCCGATATCGCCGAGAGCGACCGCAGCCATCCATCGGGCATCGACGTCTTCGCTCTTCAGGCTCTCCGTGAGCGGCCCGACGGCCGGGGAGCCCAATTTCCCGAGCGCTTCCACAGCCTTCCAGCGAACACCGCTCTCCGGGTCGGAAAGGAGGGCGGCGAGCGGTCCGACTGCGGCGGGATCGCCGATATCGCCGAGGCAGCCGGCCGCCCGGTAGCGGGTATCCGGGTCCCGACTCGAGAGCCGGGCGATCAACCTTCGTGTACTCCGGTCGCATGCGGGCGCTCCGGAACCGGGCTCGCCTATCCGGAGGTGCAGGCCGCCGGGACGCCCCCCCGCGAGTTCGAAGAGATATCCGAGGAGATAGGCGATGAGGACAAGGGTCCCCGCGCCCACGAGGATACCCGGCCCCGGGGAGCCGGAGAGAGCGTATTCTATAACGGTATAGAGCGCTGCGAGCAGAACCCCCGGATAGACTGCACGCCTTCGGTACCGGAATGCGGCGAAGATGAGTGCCAGGTAGAAGAGAGGGGTATACGCACCGCCGGCGCCAACGACGAAGCCCAGGAGAACGGCAAGCACCGTGGCAAAAGCAATGATCGCAAGCCTGCTCCGTACCCGCTTATCCGGCAGACCTGCAGAACTCATTTCTGAAGAGTGAGTGCGGGCCGCACCCATAAAGAGTTTGCGCGGCGGGGTTCTCCCCTCACCGCGAGCGTGCAGTCGCCGCTTTTGTCGCTTCGCCGCCGGCCTCCTCGAGTTTTGCAAGCGATGCCTTGATGAATGCGGGGATGTCGTCCGGCATCCTGCTTGATACCAGGTTCCCGTCGATCACCACATCCCGGTCGATGTACTCCGCGCCGGCGTTTTTGATGTCCTGGACAACGGATTTCCAGCCGGTCACCTTCCGCCCCTCGAGCACCTGTGCGGTGATCAGGAGCTGGGGCGCGTGGCATATGATGAAGACCGGCTTTCCGCTCTGAACGAACCGGCGCACAAACTCGACGGGTGCATCGTAAGCCCGGAGTCTGTCGGGCGAGTAGCCGCCCGGTATGAAGAGCGCATCGAAATCGTCCACTGATATATCCGCTGCCGCCCGGTCGATCGCGACCGGTGTCCGGTCCTTCTTCCCGTGGACGGTCTCGCCCTCGGTGAGGCCGACGTGGACGAGGTCGTGGCCGGCCTTCCGGAACGCTTCCGCGGGCTGCGTGTACTCGACATCCTCAAACATATCCGTGATCAGGACTGCTATTCTACTCATTTCCGTCTCTCCCGGGCCGGGTTTCCGGCCCGATCTCCGATCCTGGTCGGGAGATATAATGATGTCGGAAGAGCGGCAGGTCCGGTAATTCTCGGCCTATCGTTCAGGCTCCTGTGGCATTTTCGTGAATACCGTAGGCGAGTTCTCTAGCTTTTTATATCCCGATGCAGAACCGGAAATATATGACCACATCGGATCGGGACCCGAAAGAGGCTCCGCCTGTACAGGGAGGGACTCCGCCCGAATGGCACAGCCTCTCTACGGAGGCGATCCGGCAAAAACTCGGCACCGGGCCGTCGGGCTTAAGCGCGAACGAGGCCTGGATGAGGCTGGAGCGATACGGGGAGAACGTCCTCCGGGAAGAGGCGCGGGAGACGCCTCTCCAGGTCTTTCTGCGGCAGTTCAGGAGCGTCCTCATCATCATCCTGCTCATCGCCGCGGGGGTCTCGTTCTTTGTCGGCGCGATACTCGACGCCGCCGCCATCCTCATCATCGTCGTCTTAAACGCGGCCTTCGGCTTCACCCAGGAGTGGCAGGCCGGGGAGGCGATTGCGGCGTTGAAGAAGATGCTCGTCCAGCAGGCCGTGGTCATCCGCGACGGAAGGCAGCAGGAGGTCGATGCCGCCCGGATCGTTCCCGGCGATCTGGTCGTCCTCGAGATGGGAGAACAGGTGCCTGCCGACCTCTTCATCGTCGAGGCAACCTCGCTTGAGGTGGACGAGGCGCCGCTGACGGGCGAGTCGTCGCCCGTGGATAAGGCGCCGGCCCCGCTCCCTCCCGAGACCAGCCTTGCCGAGCGGAGCAACATGGCGTTTGCGGGCACGACGGTGGTCAACGGGCGGGGGCGCGGGGTGGTCGTCGCCACCGGGATGACGACGGAGTTCGGGCGGATCGCCGGTCTATCCCAGCGGGTCAGGGACGAAACAACCCCTCTCTCCCGACAGATGGACCGCCTGGGCCGCGACCTGGGGGTTATTGCCGTCGGTATAGCCGTGCTCGCGGTCATCGTCGGCCTCCTGCAGCAGCGGGGTCTCCTGGAGATGTTCCTTGTCGGCGTCTCGCTCGCGGTGGCGGTGATCCCGGAGGGGCTCCCGGCGGTCGTGACGCTGACGCTCGCGCTCGGCGTCAAGAGCATGATGCGGAGGAACTGCCTGATCCGCCGACTCCCTGCATCGGAGACCCTCGGCGCGGTCTCGGTGATCTGCACGGACAAGACCGGGACGCTCACCAAAAACGAGATGACGGTCGTCCGGGTGAGGACGCCGGACGCGGAGGTGACGGTGACCGGGACCGGCTATGCCCCGGAAGGCGGTTTCCTCCGCGGGGATGACCCCATCGACCCTCTTGCGGACCCGGGACTCGGGCAGTTCCTGCGCACCGTTCTCCTCTGCAACCACGCGGTTCTCGCCGGCGACGGGGAGAAGGGGTGGCGTGTCCTCGGAACGCCGACCGAGGGGGCGCTCGTGGTCGCGGCGTCAAAAGCCGGGCTCTCCCGCGAGGGTGGCCCGGAGGCGGAGGAGGAGTTTTCGTTCAACTCCGCCCGGAAGCGGATGACGATCATCTACCGGGAAGAAGAGGGGGATGTCGCCTACGTGAAGGGGGCGCCGGAGGTCCTTCTCGCCCGTTCGTCCCGGCTGCTCCTCGGCGGATCGGTGGTGCCGCTCACCGAAGACCGTCGCGAAGAGGTCCTCGCGGAGATCGGGGAGTACGCATCCGGCGGACTCCGGGTGCTCGGGGCGGCGTACCGGCCGCTCCCGGACGGGGCCGAACGGACCGCGGAGACCGTGGAGGAGGACCTGATCTTCCTCGGATTTGCCGGGATCGTCGACCCCCCGCGGCCCGAAGCAGCGGAGGCGATCCGGCTCTGCAGGAGTGCGGGGATCGATGTGATCATGATCACAGGGGACAACCCGCTGACCGCCTCCGCCGTCGCCCGCGGTCTCGGCCTCTCCGGCGAGGGGGCGCTGACCGGGGCCGATCTCGACAGGCTGACCGACGACGAACTCAAGGGCCGCCTCCGGACGACAAAGGTCCTCTCCCGGGTCACCGCGGAGCATAAACTCCGGGTGATCGATATCCTCTCCCGGGAGCGGTCGGTCATCGCCATGACCGGCGACGGCGTCAACGATGCCCCTGCGTTGAAGAAGGCGAGCATCGGAATAGCCATGGGGATCAAGGGGACGGATGCGGCCAAAGAGTCGAGCGACATGGTACTCGTGGACGACAACTTTGCAAGCATCGTCGCCGGCGTCGAGGAGGGGAGGCGGGAGTACGACAACATCGCCCGGTTCACGCGGTATCTCCTCTCCTCCAACGTCGGAGAACTCGTCGCGATCGTCGGCGGGCTGCTCCTCGGCCTGCCGCTGATCCTCATCCCGATCCAGATCCTCTGGATCAACCTGGTCACCGACGGCCTCACCGCCATCGCGCTCGGCTTCGAGCCCGCCGAGCCGGACGTCATGCGGCGGCGGCCGAGGGACCCGACGGAGCCCCTGCTCACGCGGAACGCTCTCCTCGTCATCCTCATATTAGGGATATGGCTCGGTCTCCTGACTATCTACGTCTTCTCCGGGCTCTATACGGTGGACCTCGAACGGGCACGGACGATGGCTTTTTCCGGCCTCATCATCTTCGAGCTCTACAACGTGCTGAACTTCCGGTCGTTCCGGTTCCCGCTCCACCGGATCGGTGTCTTCTCGAACCCGACCCTGTTCCTCGCGATCCTCGGGACCCTTGCCCTTCAGGTGCTGGTGGTCTACGTCCCGTTCCTGCAGCCCTTCCTCGGGACCGCGCCGCTGACCCCCGGTGACTGGGGTCTGCTCGCCCTGCTCGGCCTGCCGGTGCTGGTTGCCGGGGAGGTCTACAAGATTCTCCGTTCCCGGGTGGAGAAGGACGCTCCGGGTTCGGGAGAGTCCCCGGAGACGGGGTAATCAGACAGCAGAACCGCAACGGTTATCCCTTATGAAAGGTAATAGCCCTATTATCCTCCGGGCACAGTATGGGGGCCGGGATACGACGTCAATCGAACTTCCCGGCCCCCGCGGGATACCGGGGGTATCGCCGGTTGAGACTTCGACATCGCTCCCCATAACATTTCTGTGCATTTCTCTGGATCGTCGTTGCAGCCGCGGTCAGTTCAATTCATGACTGCCGGTTCTATTTTCGGCGCCAGGGAAATGCGGCTCAGTTCCCGACCTCCGTACCCCCGCCTCCCGGGAGAGACGCATTAACCAGAGCGTTCAGGTGCTCGAGCCCCCGTTCCGACTCATACGCCACCACCTGCGGACTGCCGTCCTCTCTGAGTGCGTCGGTGATCACAAACAACAGGTCGTCGTCAGCAGACGGTTCGGAATCGTGCAGCCCGAAGATCGCACTCTGCAGCGTGATCGTTTCAGATCTTGTCTTCTCGCTATTCTCGCCGACATGATACGAGTGCACAAGTTCCGTCGGTTCCAGAAGGGTGAGTACAACGTACGTATCCTCTTCTTCGTCCATACGGTTCGAGAGGTCCTCCCGGGAGACGTACATCTCAACAGGCGGCGTCAGGTTATGGAGGACCGCCAGACACTCCTCATAGAGGGGCCCAAACCGATCATCTCCTTCTGCGATCCGCACCTCTTCCTCTGCGGTATGGATGAGAACTACCGTTCCTTCCTCCGACGAAAGAGGGGCGTAGTGAAGGAGAACGACGGCAGAGAGAAGGACGATGAGCACGAGGGAGATGAGAAAGTATCGTTTGTTCATGATCCTCACGGGGCCAGGGCGATCAGGTTCTGGCTCTCTTTTTTGCGCCTCAACCTGTCCCCGGTTCCCTCGCTTCCTCTCTCGCCACCCGGATCGCATAATCGATGGCGTTCCAGTTGATCAGAACCGTCCTGTTGTGCATCACGGTGCCGTTCAGCGCCTCGTTTTCGGGTGTGAGGTTGCGCACCCAGATCTCGATTTCCGTGGGCGATGTCACGAAACCTGATATCTGCAATTCGGGATGGTCCTTCTGGAATTGCACCAGTTCAGCCCCAAGCTGCTCAAACTCTTTCTTATACTCTTTCTCATACTC
>DAYL01000029.1:23915-194291 GCA_002508705.1 Methanoculleus sp. UBA374
TACTCTTTCTCATACTCGGGATCATGGATGACCGTAAAGGTCCAGCCGCCGACCTGTTTCCCTTGAATGGCCTTTACCTTCTTTTCATCCTGTATAGAGAACGCGCGGATGATGACCAGTTTGTCTTCTGAGTCAAATTCCCAGCGCATTATGATAAATTCTCTGTTTTTATAGGGTCGGAGATGTTCTATCTCCTCTCTCACCTCCTCCGGCAACTCTTCCGCCGTCATATTCGCCTCTTTCAGCGCTTGCCTTACGTCTTCAGGCACATAATATTCCTGAACGACGTTAAAGGTCCAACCGGCGACCTCTCTGCCCTGAACGGCCTTCACTTCTTTTTCATGCTTTTCATCCCGGGAAAAGTACGTATGGACGATGACCTGGTTGTTTTGCGGGTCAAGTTCCCACGTTCGTATATCCGCAAGTTGCACTCTATCCATTTCCTCTTTTACTTCCTCGGGCAACTCCTCCAGCGTCATATTCGCCTCTTTCAGTGCTCGTTTAATGAGTTCGGGAACATAGGGTTCCCAGACGACGTTAAAGGTCCAGCCGCCGACCTGTCTGCCCGAAACGGCACTCAACTCCTTTTCGTGCTGTTCATTCTGTGAGAGGGACGCATGGATGACGACCTGTTTGGTTTGAGAATCAAACTCCCACTTTTCGATAATGTCCTCGAATGACACGATGTTTTTCAGTTCTTCTGTTACGTCGTCGGGTAATTCATCCGGCGTCATATTTGCCTCTTTCAGCACTCGCTCCACGGTCCTAGACCTATACCAGGACGCATGGATCTCCTGGGCACGCTCCCAGATCCCTTTCGATGTCATATTCTTAACTTCCGGTACTTCTTCAGATTCCTTGTTCAGCGTTGTATTCCGGTTTATACCCCCGGGCGGGTTCGACTCTGTCGGCGACCCCGCCGGCGTCACGTTTCCGGTCTCCAGACGGTTGTCCCCGTCAGGAAGGTGCACTGCCACGATCAGCGCTCCTGCGCAACAGACGATTGCAAGTACAATGATGATCCGTGGGGTCGCTTTTGTCATTTACTCCCCCCTCAACCCTTGGTTACATTTCCTTTTGCGTCGATCAAAAACGTCACCTCGGGCTTTGTCTTGTGGTTAAGGAGACCACAATGAAATACTCCGATTACTTCGTAGATCGTCACCTTCGTCGCCTCCGTTTCCGTCCCAAGGGCATGTGCTTCCAGTCCCCGGGTTTGATGTTCAGTTCGGTAAACTGGTAGAACTTCCAGCTGGAGAACTCATCCGCATTGCCTCCCAAGAACTCGGCGCAGACCGCATGGCTAAGTCCTTGTTCGCTATTCTTGACGCGCGCCATGTAGAAATCCCGGTCGAAGGTCCCCTCGATGTAACAGTGCTCGGGGCAACCTTCCCTCTCCATCCAGTAGCAGCCCGCCAGTATCTGGATATGTTCGAGGCATTTCCGGGTCCGGGCATACCGCATCGTCACGTTTTCCAGGCATTCAGCGCTGTACCAGGAGCCCGAGCCGCCCCCGCAGTCGGGAAGCCCGTGGCGGTAACGCCCGATCATGAAGGGCAGATACGCGCCTGCCGACGAGTGGCAGTCCCCATCCCGGGGGACGTGCCGGTGAACGGCAGAGATTTGAGTATCGCCCTGACATGGCGGATCTTTTTTCTGTGTCATTTTTTGTTCCTCCGGTTTTTCGGAAAAGTACCCGGGGGAACTCCAGACCACAACGGTTATTCCTGATGGGAACCAACGGCCTTAGTGCCCTCCGGGCACAGTATGGGAGCCGGGATACGACGCCAATCGAACTTCCCGGTCCCCGCGGGATACCGCATGCGGTATCGCCGATCGAGACGTCAACGTTCTCCCATATACCTTTTCTGTGTCAAACATTGAACTGTCACGGCGGTACCCGGGCCGTCGCATTCTCCCGATACGCCCTCGTTGTTCCATCTCCCGGCGGTGCGGCCGATCTCCAGTGGAAATATATCTCGATCCCTGGATCGCGGGTATGGATGAGTACTCCGCTAAGATCCCTGCATACCTTCCCTGGATATCGAAATCCAGGAGTATCGTCGGCACGCCCCCGGTGCGGCCCCTCCAGATGGTGAAAAGTGCGCGCAAGAGAGGGGCCGCCGCATGCCGCGAGTGTGTGTCGACACCGCGTCACCCCGTTTGTCTCATCTCGACCGCAACGATTCGGCTCGAAGACATCAGCCGGGACGGCCGCGGGAGGCACGGTCTTCCTTTTGAAGATGAACCGTCTTCTTTCGTGAACCGGCCGGGATACATGCCCGTCGGCGGAATCCGGGACCGCGCCTCATGATTTTTTACACTTGGTGTCTCCTCGGCGCCCCACGCCCTCCGACCCATTCTTCAGGCGCCGGGCCCGATTCCTGAAAATAGGGGAGAATCGCATCCATATCCACGTGCTCCTCAAAGTGCCGCGCGAGGTCGTCGTAGGCCGCGGCGGCCCCGAGGGCGCCGGCGTCGGCGTTCGGAATCGGCTCGAACGGCACGCCCCGTTTCTCCGAGAGATAGACGAGGAGAGCGTTTACCGCGCAGGAGTTCTGGAAGAGGCCGTGCATGTAGGTCCCGAAGACCAGGCCGTCGGGAGTCGCGGCCCCCTCCCCGGCGAATGCCTCAGGGAGACCTCCGCGCTCCGTCTCGCCCATGTGGATCTCGTAGCCGTCCACCTCTCCCATCCGGGAAAGGATGGGGCCGGGACCGGCCGCCCGACGCCGGACCTGCACCGTCGTCTTGCGGTAGCCGGTAAATGCGGTGGCGACGTCGAGGAGCCCGAACCCCGGGTACTCGGCGGCGGTCCCCGACTCGATACCGGCGTCGACGATCCGTCTCCCGAGCATCTGATAGCCGCCGCAGATGCCGATGATCGGGACCCCCCGCTCCCTGGCGAGCCGGAGTTCGTCTCCCGTTCCGGCCCGGTTGAGCACGGCGAGGTCCTCCACAGTGTTCTTCGTCCCGGGGAGGATGATGCAGTCGTAGCCCGCAAGCGATGCACCGGGCCGGACGTAGTCCGTCGAGGCGTACTCTTCGAGGACCTCAAAGTCGGTGAAGTTCGAGATCCTGGGGAGACGGACGATGGCGATCCTGATCGGCCGTTCGGTCGTCCGATGCCCCTTGTCGGCGATCGAGAGCGAGTCCTCGCTCGGGAGGGAGATCTCTATGTAAGGCACCACCCCGAACACCCGGACCCCCGTGAGTTCTTCGAGTTTTTCAACGCCCGATGCGAAGAGCCCGACATCCCCCCGGAATTTGTTGACGATGACCCCGACGACAAGAGGCCGGATATCCTCCGGGAGGAGGGCGAGCGTCCCGTAGACCTGGGCAAAGACCCCGCCCCGCTCGATATCGGCGACAAGGACGATGGGGAGACGGAGAGACCGGGCAAGCCTGATGTTTGCGATGTCGCGGTCGTAGAGGTTCACCTCCGCCGCCCCGCCGGCCCCCTCCACCACCACGTGGCCGTAGCGTTGCCGCACCCGTTCGAACGCGGCGACGGCCTCCGAAAGGAGCATATCCGTCTCGGCGTAGTAGTCCCGGATCTGCACATCCTTATAGGGCCGACCGAGCAGCACCACCTGTGAGGTCTGATCTCCTTTCGGTTTCAAGAGGATCGGGTTCATATCGGCCGAGGGTTCGACTCCTGCCGCGAAGGCCTGGACGGCCTGGGCGATCCCGATCTCGCTTCCGTCGGCCGTAACATATGAGTTGAGACTCATGTTCTGGGACTTGAACGGCGCAACCGGAATTCCGCGTCGGTAGAGCGCACGGCAGAGTGCCGCCACGGTTACGCTCTTGCCTACGTGAGATGCGGTTCCGAGCACAATAAGAGACATTGTCGGCAGGAGAGTTGGGCACGTCGGGTTATTAAGGGCGGGGTTTCATGACGTGTCGTGGAGTGGTCCTCTTCCCTAGGCCCGCAACCCGGGTGGCTTGGATATCACCGTCCCCCTGTATCGGAGCCGGCGGCACGGTATTCTCACTGGGATGCGATCTCTTGCGATGTTGACGGATGACCATGCCAAATAATATATAACGAGAGCTGAAAGATACTGGTAATGAACGGTGGGATATGTCCGACTTGCGGACTGCCAAAGGAACTGTGTATCTGTGAAGAAGTCGCGAAGGAACAGCAGAGAATCAGCGTAAAGATTAACAAGCGGCGCTACGGAAAAGAAGTTACGGTCATCGAGGGTCTCGACCCCTACGACATCGACCTTGAAGACCTCTCGAAGTTCCTGAAAGCGAAATTGGCCTGTGGCGGCACGGTCAAGGATTCCTCGATCGAGCTGCAGGGCAACCATCGCGAGCGAGTGAAGGATCTGCTTGCTCAGAAAGGATACAACATGGAAAATATCAGTTGACCCCGGTTATTCTTCCCGGAATGATCGGGTACTTCTTTTTTTGCCTGATTGGAGGCGGTTGCATGGAAAGCGCATGCGGCCCCGCCGAAAGGGGACGGCAGACACTATAATTTGCAGGGCGGATACAACTATCACGGGATGTTGATGATCAATGGTGATGAGATGTTCGTTTGCGCTCGATCCCGACCTGATGGAGCAGATCGATCAGTTTGCCAGGGATCATGCGTTCGACCGGAACGAGGCGATCCTCGAACTGATTGAGGCCGGTCTTGCCTCCCGGCAGGACGGAGAGACGGTGCCGGTTCGGCAGCAGCGTTCGTTTGAAGAGTTTGACCGGCTTCAGCGCGAACTCGAAGACGTTAAAGAGGTTCTCACCGAACTCCGGAACGAGGTTCGGCTGGTCCATCATACGATTGAGACCGACTGGAACAAAGAGGCGAAGGGTGTTCCGTTCCAGACCAAGCACCCCTGGGAGTTCTGGCGGAAATAATCACTAACTGATGATATTCGCGATGTTCCGGAACCCCTCTCCGGAGACGTCGTCGCAGACGATCTCCTCGACCTTTGCCATATCGACATCGGGCGTGTCCCGGCACCGGCTGCAGTAGGCCCGTGCCGGTGACGTCACCTCTCTTCCGCCGACCATGACGCGAACGGAGTGGACGCAGAGCCTGCACCGGTCGATGGAGACCGCCTCCTGTTGTGTACACTGCACCCGGCCCCGGACAACCGGGAGGTGCCGGGGTTCACTCATAGACCTCGACCCGGTAGCCGGCACGGCCGAGAACCGTCGCGACCTCGGCCCGCCAGGCGACGTCGTCGTCGGTCGCGAGCGGCGCCACCCCCTCCTCCCAGCACCGGCGGAGCATGTCGTCCCCCGTGACGAGGCTCCTCCTCCCCTTCACTTTCCCGACCTCCCGTCCGTCCCCGGCAAAGATCCGCATGGTGCAACAGATGTAAGAGCGGCAGACCGACGGGCGGCTGTTATGGATGGTGCAGATGTATTTCTCCTTCTCCCCCGGGAGGCCCCGGAGGAACGGGCACCAGGACGGATGCTTGCGGCTCTCGGAGGTATCCCTGAAGGCATCGAGGAACCGCTCCTCGACCCGGGCGCGGAACGTGCCCCCGACGATCCGCTGCCGACAAAGGAAGTCCCGTCCGGAAAGCCTCTTCTCGACCTCGATGAGCTCGCCGCCGGCGTGCATGCAGCACTTTCCGCAGAGCGTACATTCGAATGTCGTCATCGTCTCTGTAACTCTTTGCCCAACGATGGATAAAGGTTGGGAAACGAAGGCTTTCGGTCGCCCAATAGGGTTAAATCGATACGCATACAATGGAGTGGCATGAAGGTGTGCATAATGTGCGGAGGGGAGGGCACGCGGCTCCGTCCCCTCACATTCGGGCGTCCCAAACCCTGTATTCCGATCGTCAATAAACCCTCGATCCAGCACCTGGTCTCACACCTCGCGAACCTCGGTTTCACCGACGTGGTCATCACGCTCGGCTACATGAGTGAAGCCATCGAGGAGGCCCTCGGGGACGGGTCGCTCTTCGGGGTCAACGTCACCTACGTCCACGAGAAAACGAAACTCGGGACGGCGGGGAGCGTTAAGAACGCCCAGAAATACCTTGAAGAACAGCCGTTTCTCGTCGTCGGCGGCGACCATGTGGTGGACCTGAACCTGCTCGAATTTTACCGCGAGCACCTCACCAACGACTCGATCACCACCATCGGGCTCATCAGCATCGATGACCCCACCGAGTACGGCATCGCCGAGATCGACGCGAACTACCAGATCAAGCGGTTCAAGGAAAAACCAAGCCCCGGCGAGATCTTCTCGAACCTCGCGAGCACCGGGATGTATGTCTGCAACCCCGATATTTTCGACCATATCCCGACCGGCGAGAAGTTCGATTTCGCCCGCAACCTCTTCCCGGAGTTGATGGAGGAGGGCTACGTCCTGAAGGCCTGGCTTGCCCGCGGCAACTGGTCCGACGTGGGGAGCCCGCGGTCGCTCCGCGAAGCGGAGCGGTGGAAGCTGCAGGACATCGGGTTCACGAACATCTCCGGCGATCTCTACATCAAGGGCGCCCGTGTCCTCGGCCCGGCGCAGATCGGGAGCTGCGTCTCGGTTGCGGCGAACTCCCGGGTGATCGGCCCGGTCTCGATCGGTGCCGGGACGATCATCGAGGAGAACGTCGTCATCGGGCCTTACACGAGCATCGGGGAGGGCTGCATCATCAAGAACAGCGCGAAGGTCTTCTCGTCGTCCATCTACAACCGGGTGGTGATCGGGAGAGACACCACCATCAGCGGGAGCATCATCGACAACGATACGTTCATCGGCAGCGGGTGCAACATCGAGCACGACACGGTCATCGGGCCGCACGTGGTGCTGAAGAGCGACGTGGTTGTCCATTCCGGGACCCGGCTCTGGCCGGAGGTGATCATCCCGGAGGGGACGGTTGTGAAAGAGCACGTCTTGAACGAGGACTACGATACGAGGACCGAGGGGTCGTAGGGTCCCGGATATCCCCGACCGGATCTCCTCCGGGTTCGCCCGGGTGCTTGTGGGAGTGTTCCCGGTGCACGATCCGGTTCCTGTTTTTTTTACCCGCGGAGGCTGTTCCTTGAGGTTATTGTCACCCTTCCCACGATGTGCCGGGGAGTATGGGGTCGATTCCCCGCTTATAACTTGAGGTTCATGACGATGAGGTCCGAACCGTCGACTCCGTGGAGCATGACCGTGACATCCACCGGCGTGCCGTTGTTCGAGACCCCGGTCCCCGTCCCGGCGGCCTGCGATCCTTCGACGGCGGAAAGCCCCCGGGCGGGTCGACCGTTGCGGCAAAGCCGCTCGCAGCGCATGCGGAAGCGTTGGAGACGTCGACTCCGTTCATGAAGACCGAGAACACCAGCAGTCCGCCGCCGACGGGACCGGCGATGAGCGAGGGGTAGAGCCATTCGCGATCGTTCAGTCTCTCCGCCCCGCCACTGCCATGACCGCGTAGACCGCCGCCGCCACTGCGGCAACAAAGCAGAATCCCAGGACCATCCGGGCGAGAAGGGAGAACCAGGGGGCGAGGGGCGGGTAAGGTTCCTGCCAGAGAAAGTGCATCGTCTGGAGCGGGAAGATGAGGATGCCGAAGATGAGAGTGCCCGAGACGAGGACGGCGCGAACAGGCCGCTTCAGGGGAAGACGGCGCCCGAGAAGAAGGTACGGCGCGATCACCCCGAGGCCGATGAGCGTGAGGGCCGGCAGAAATACCATGAGGCTTGGCAGGGCGTCGGGGAGAGGCGATACGCCGAAGTAATCCCATCCGGGAACGTAAAACGGCGGGAATACTACCTGTGTCGAACCGGTCAGGCAGACGGGGATGAGGGAGAGGAGCAGGAGGGCGGCGGCAGAAAGGAGCACTGCAACCGTGGATCGCCTTCTCCGGGCCTCCAGTTCGGTCCGCGCACCCGCAAAAAGGAGAGCGGCAGAGCAGCCGAAAAGGAGCGGCGTCAGGAGGAGGGTGCCGGCATACACGATTGTACGGGAGATATACAGGAGCGGCTCCGCATCCGGCATCCGGCTCACTTTTATGTCCTCGTCAAGCCCCTCTCCGGGAGCCCGGATCGCCGACGGGGAGAGCCGCTGTGCGATCAGCGCTTTCAGGGACCGGTCAGGGTCGGGACCCATGGCCTCTCCGTATGTCCCGTAGTAGACGATGAAGAAGTCGTTGCTCCTCCCGTCGTCAAACGGCCTCTCGTAGGTGAGGATGTAGCCCCTCGCGGTCTCGTTGACAAAGAGCCAGGCGGGGTACCCCCGCTCCGCATCGGAGCGTTCGAGCCCGGCGGCAAGGAGGTGGTCGCCGAGATCGAGCGTCGCCTCCAGAGTCTCGCCGTGATCGGCCAGCGCTTCGAATAATGTCCTCTTCTCGTTTCTGAAGGTCCATTCGTCCCTGTACCATCGCTGATCGACGATGTACCGCTCCCCCGTTTCTTCCCGGGTGTACGTTCTGCAGGTCTCGGTTCCGGAAAGGGCAGGGAGGGATAAGGGACCGGTCGGGGAGGCATTCTCGTCGATGAGATAGGTGCCCTCAACCGTGTGGACGTCGGACCCTGCACGTTCACTGCCCCACATCCCGTGGGGAACAAACCAGTTCATCTTCTGTCCGGGGTCGGGGTAATCGTGACCCGCAACGAACAGCCCGGGTTCGAGGTACCCCGGGACGAACCAGACGAGGAGTATACAGAGGAGAAACAGTCCGAGAACATGGGCCTGCCGGGGCGGACGTCCGCTCCCCTTCAGGAGATGGTGGACGACCGGAGGGATGGAGAGCGCCACCGCCCCGGCAACTCCGAGGCAGAAGACGGAGATGGTCGAGAGGGGGAGGGAGAGCAGGGGGATGAGGGACGGAACGGAATCGATCGCAAAGATCGCCGCCGTCAGGTAGGGGAAGAGGAGGGTGCCGAGCGCGCCGCAGGCGACATATGGCCTCTTTATCGTGACGTACCGATCGATGAGGAGGATGGGTGCGATCGTCGCGAGAGACAGGAGGCTGATGCCCGAAAGAGAGATGACGGCGCTCATCAGGACGTCGACGGCGGGGGATACGCCGAAGTGCTCCCACCCGGGAACGTAAAACGGCAGTCCCATCTGCATCGATCCCCCGAGATAGGCGGGGATCATGTACAGCAGGAAGAGTGCGACGGCCAGGGCGGGCAGAGTGAATACCCGGACGCCCGCCCCGCCCCTCGTCTCCCTCACCAGCATGAAGAGGAGCGCCGTGGAGCACCCGAAGAGGACGGCCGCAAACAGATATACGCCGCCGTATCCGAAGACGAAGACCGGATGGGTGTTGCCACCGCCGAAGAGTTCCGGCGCGAGGGAGCCCGGGAGGAACCAGATGAGCGATATGCAGAGCAGGTACAGTCCGGCGATCACTGCACGGTGCGGCGGCCGCTTCCCGTGCAGATGCTCCGTCAGGTGATTGACGGCTTCTCTTGTTCCTTCCATGTTTTAAACTCCTGATCTGGCTTCTCTCGTCCATTCAGGCTCGTTGCCTGGTGCGTGGGCCCCCGCGCCTCCTGAGATTCCGATTTTCGATATCCCCAAGGGAGAGCTCAACGTTCGTCTATATACCTTTTATGTGCAGAAAAGCTACATGTCGGGCCTGCCGGATCGTCTCCTCACCCCAAATCGGCCCCATGGGCGTGAAAATGACGTCGCGCCGACAGTGGTTCCCGAATAGTGTGCGCGGCTTGTCCGGCAAAATCAGCCCCCATGGGCGCTAAAATGATGTCGCGCCGAACGACGAAAAACACAGTCCGATGAGCAGGGGCGCCTGCCCATTTCTTTTCACGGTTCCAGGCGGTCGCCCAATCTCTGCGATGGGTCGCCAGGCTGGCGATGTCGTGCTCGATCACGGATGCAGGCGGCGTTGCCGCCGGCGAACGAGTAACCCCGGAGCATACGGGCTTCTCGTTCTCCGGATACTCAGAGGTACGGTGCACTCATAAAGCAACACGGGAAACGGACACCTGACTTCTCGATAAGTTCAGTACGTGCATTATTTTTTACCTTCAACCTCGCGAAGATAAAGTTCTTTTCGGATCTGCTCTGGATACCATGATTCCCGAGGAGAATCCCCCGGGGGGAGGCCGGGCAAACAGCCCCGGCCGAGGACGGTTGTGACCCGGTGGGTGATCCGTGTCGGGACACCCGGCGGAACGAAGAGGATCTGCGTGATACGACTACGACTACGGCAGCCTCGGAATGAGCATCCGGTATAATAAGAGCGGCTCAGACGTTGGTGAGACGGTCAGCAAGGTGCACGTCACTCCGAACATCCTTGAGATCACCCATACCGGCGGCGAGATCGGGATGTGGAACCATGATTCGGGCATCATCAGCAACAACGCCGGCGACGTGACCTACACCCTGCGGTTCTACCGGGATATCGACACCGACAGCGACGGCATCCCCGACTGGCTCGAAGAGGCCGGCTGGTGGGACGGGTATGGGAACCAGCACTTCACCGACCCGAACAACGCTGATTCCGACGGCGACGGCCTGACCGAC
Source organism: Methanoculleus sp. UBA374 (assembly GCA_002508705.1). Taxonomy (GTDB): domain Archaea; phylum Halobacteriota; class Methanomicrobia; order Methanomicrobiales; family Methanoculleaceae; genus Methanoculleus; species Methanoculleus palmolei. The sequence goes on from DAYL01000029.1 coordinate 34,363, forward strand.
GGCGAGGAGCTCGGCCAGATGATCATGGTCGACGGGAAGATCTACTTCATCCTCGTGAGCGACCCGAACAGCGTCGACGGGGATGGGGACGGGATTGACGACATTGTCGAAATAAGGGAGACCGGCACCGATCCGCTGTCAAGGGATTCCGATCACGACGGTTTGACTGATTCATATGAACTTGCGAACGGAACCGATCCGTTCAACTCCGATACCGACGGTGACGGCTGGATTGATAGTCAGGACGGCGAACCGCTCGATGCCAGCACGCACGCATTTGACACGGCGCATATCGCGAAGGAGTTTGTGCTGGGCTTCACCCTGGGTAGTTACGGGGCCGAAAATCATGACAACCCCTACTATGAGTTGGGTTCATTGCTCAGTGGTATAGCTATCTTTGGCGATATCCGGGATGCCGGTATTGCCATCTCACAAGGTGACAAGCAGATGGCGCTTGTCTGTATCGTCGGCATCTGTCCGGTCGGCGGCGATGCAGGCAAGGTCATTGGCAAAATAACTCATATCGCCCTTCATGAGCCCCAAAAACTTCGGCACTGCGGCGTGTACGTCGCAAAGATCGTACGCGATCAAGCCGATGAAACCAGGAGAATTGCTGTTCTCGACGAGGTCTACAGTAACTCGGCCACGCTCCTGCGTACGAGTCACGGGGCACAGACGGACGAGCTAATCGAGATCATCGACCGGCAGGTCGACTTGAATGACGTCCGGCGTCTGGTTGATGACGAAGGGGCATCCTACACAGGAGTTCGGAATGCCGTCACCGCGAACGCGGATTTCTATCAGGTCAAAGGGCTCTATGAGGTGAAGCAGTACCATTCCTGGTCGAAGGGACCGTGGGCATCGCCGGAGGAAAACCTAAAAAAACATTTTAAGGACCATGGTAGACAATTTGGATTTAGCGGAGATCCGGAAAATGAGGCTGAAATGCAGGAGTACTTTAACCTGGCAGCGGATTTCGTGAAGAAACGGGACGGCAACGTGGAGGTCTATTACCAGACCGATAGGTGTAACCTGGCGATCTATGATCGGGCAAACAACTGGTTTGGGGTCGCGAATGAGATGGGAGAGATCCAGACGTTCTTTAAACCAGATGTTCCTACAGCGTACATCGACAGGCGCATAAATAACCATGAATTGATCAAATTAAACTGACGATGGAGTTAGCAAAGTGTCTGAGTCACCTGTTCAGAGATTGAAACGGTATTTCTCTTATTTCAGGAAGAGTATTGCCAGAACCAATACTTTTCTTGACGAGGTCGACGATCCGTGGGACTACCGTCCTTCCAGACTGTTTAAAGTACGTGTTGAGATAAAAGATCTCCTTTCTTCCCTGGAAGAAGAAGGCATCGAGATCTCGGACTATCGGGAACAGTTTACAACCTTGGATTCACAATGGGAAATGCTTGATAACATCTGGAGAACCCGGCCAGAGTTCAGAAGAGGCAAAGAGACTCCCCTGGAGTTGTTCGCTTCACAAGTAAAGTGGCGCTTAAAGTATTTCGAGGAGAGTGTCGATGAAATCAGGACATTCTTCGACAGGATCGAGGTCAATGGGAGGTTTCGTGCATCTTCTCCCTATTGGGAAAGAAGTGAGGTTAAGTACCTCCTCGCCTATCTTGAGGAGGCAGGCGCCGATGTGTCGGAGCATCGGGCACGATATACGATCCTGAACAGGACATGGGAGGAGACTGAGAGGCATCTCGGCAAGCCGCTCCGGGATGCGTTGATGGCGGAACTGCAATACGATCTTACGCGGCGGGATCTGGACTATTTTTTCGATCCATGTTTCGTAGATGAGACCGACAATGCCATCTTTTCCCGGACTTACATGGAGGTGCTCTTGACCGAGCTCCGCCGCGATCATGATCTCCGCGAGATCGATATCAAGGTTGTCACCCTCGATCGGATCATGCGTTTCAAGTATGAACGGGGACTCGATACCTTCGCCCCAGGGGATATCCGTTATATCGGGAGGCCGACATATCTCCCCCCCGATCCGTTCTGGTGGGTGCACCCCTCGCTCGTCCTCGCGCAACGCGGCCCCGGGCCCATCGACACCTCATCCCTCCACTTCGCCCGTCACGGCCCCGACTTCGGCCTTTCCGGGGAGTTGAACGACCGTGAGGGTGTGCAGAAGTACTTCGCGCAGGCCGCTCGCCTTGCGGCCCTGCGTGAGGGGGTCGAGGTCTACTACCAGACCGACCTCGAGAACCTGGTAATCTACGACCGTCTAAGCAACACTTTTGCGGCCGGAAACGAAAAAGGCGAGATCCAGTCCTACTTCCGGCCCGAGGCGACCGGGGTCTCGGGAATTTACCGCCCGTACGTCGATGAACGGGATGCCCGGGGTCTGCTGATCCCGCTGAAGGGAAAGGCCGAACGGGCCGGCACCGCCGATACGCCCGCCGACCTCGTCCAGCAGGCACTGGAGCGCTATGCCGCGGTGATCCATGAGACCGAGGCCCATTTGGACGCCCTTACGGTGAAGGGGCACTACACCGCCCGGGCGCCGTACTGCTGCAAATACCTCCTCGGCTACCTCCTGGCGTTCCACGAAGCACAGGGGGTCGATCTGGCCTCTGCCCGGACTGAGTACGAGCAACTGAACCGGCAGCTGGCCGCTCTCGAAGACCGGGGCGGCTCCGCGTTCCGGGAGCAGGTCTTTGCCGAACTGCAGTTTTTCGTAGAGAACTACTGGCGGGTGGTTGCGTCGGCGACCACCCTCGAACCCCCGCTGACGGAGGCCGAGAATGACTTCAACGAGCGGGACGCTCTCGAGATCCTGATGACCGAACTGGGGAGGGACCACGATCTCGCGGAGATGAAGATCCGGGTGGATGTCCTCGACGAACAGCACCGGAGCATGTATCGTGACTACGCGTTCCGGGACACCGGCATCTACGCCGTCATCGCTGCAGACTACTACCCCGAAGAGTTCTGGTGGCGCCACCCGAAGAAGTGACCCGGACGGCTCTTCTGCCGCGGTTCCGGATCCCTATACTTTTTTAACCCGTTCAACTCTGACGGCGAACCGCTCGATGCCGGCACGCACGAGTACAGCGCCGGGCGCGCAGCGACCGAACTGGTCCTCGGGTTCACCCTGGGGACGTATGGCGAGGAAAACCACGGTAACGTCTACTACACGGGACCGCAACCGGAAAACCCGGGGCTGCTCCCGGTGGGGAAAATGGTTTGTTCACCCGTGCCGCACGAGCCGGTGCGTCAGCGCAACCAGGGGATGGCGGGCGTAGTCGAGCACCTTGATGTCGTCGAGCGTCTGCAAGTTCAGAGTCCGGGCCGTCCGCTCCATACCGAGTTCGATATCCTCCCGGACCTCGATGATGTAGGCGTCGAGATTCTTGATCCCGAGCCTTTTTGCCGCGATCGCCCGGTGGTGCCCGTCGACCAGGATCCAGCGGCCCGGCCGCCGGACCACGATCAGCGGCTCGGCGAGTCCCTTCTTGATCTCGTAAATCCTTCCTTCCAGTTCGTCTTCATAGATCTTCGACTGCGTGGGCAGGAGGTCGTCGATCGGGACCGAACCCCGCTTCAGCGTTGGTTCGACTCCGTAGAGTTTTTTCAGGGTCTCGATGAACTTGAAGACTTTCTCCGGCGAGACATGCTCAATCTGGGACCTGATGACGTCGGCGTTCGACATTATCCCGATGAGTTCGTTATTCTCGTTGACGACCGGGAGTTTCTGAATGCCGGAGCGGAAGATGACGCGGGCAGCATCGTTCACGCTCATCTCGGGGTCGGCGACGATGAGGTGGCGGGACATAACCTGTTCTATCGGTGTCGAAGGATGGGCAAACAGGAGGTCCCGCGCCGATATGTAGCCTACCACTTCCTTCGAGTCGTCCACAACCGGAAAGCCGTCGTGGTGCGTCTTTTTTATGGCTTCGATGACATCCCTGACCGTCCCGTGGGCGTTGACGGTGACGACGTCGTAGGTCATGTAGTCCTTGACCCGCTTCTTCTCCATCATGATAGTGTTACGCTGCCGCGACATGAATTGTTCGGTTGAAAGACGGGAGGGCTGAAAAAAGATTATTCGATGGGGATTGTGGTCCCCGTCTCGGTCGGCGCTTTCTTCAACCGGACCTCAAGCACACCGTTCTTGAACGATGCAGAGGCGTTCTCTTCGACCACCTCGGCGGGGAGCAGGACCGTGCGGCCCATCTGGCCGTAAATGCGTTCCCGCATGAAGAAGTCCACGGCCTCTTCCTCGGTCTCGTTCGTCCGCCTGCTTGTGATCTCCAGGTGCAGCGGATCAATGAGCCGAACGGCGACGTTCTCCCTCTCAACACCCGGAAGGTCGGCAACGACGATCACCTCATCTTCGTGGTCCCGGACATCCACGCGGAAGTCACGAACTGCCGGAACGACCCGGCCCCTGAACTCTTCCCCTCGTGTGCCGATTCCCCCGAGCATGGACTGGAACCTGCTCTCCATCTCGGCCATAAGGTCGTCAAAGTCCTGCCATATTGTGCGGTATGGTCCTCGTTCTATTCTTGCCATCGTAATCGCTCCTATCCTCTGAGATCGCCCCGGGACGATCGGGTCGCCGAGGCTAACTGTAAGTTAGTCTATTATATTATTTATAATTGCATATTGGGGCAATATCCTTCCTGCAGAACAACAATACTATTTTATTTTAACGAAAGACGATTGTACCGTAATGAAACAGACACAGCAGAAAAGCCCGAAGAACGACGGCACGCCATGGATGAAATGGGCCTATGTGGGTGTCGCCCTGCTCGTGGCGGTGGCTATGGTGGGGACCTACCTCTCCCCGATGTTTGATAGCAGCCAGAAGGCTCAGATAGGGAATACGGCACAGATCGGCTACACCATCCGTGACGAGAACGGGACCCCCATCATCACGACCGACCAGAACCTCCTCTCAAGCGAATATCAGAAGGGGAACCTTGTCCTGCTTGCAAACGGCATGGAGATCCCTGTCGGCGGTGTGGTTTCCGGTGAGAACGTCGCCGTTATTCCGGTCGTGTACCCGGAGCTTTCCGGGTTTTCCGGCTTCGGCCTGCTGGGCTTTGAGACCAACGCCATCTCCGAGGGGCTCGTAGGGATGCGGCCCGGAGAGACGAAAGTCATCAGTTTCTCCTATGGAGAAAATGACTTCGAGATGAACCTGAGCGAAGAGGATGCAAACGGCATCGGCCTCAACTTCACAGAGGTCTCGGAAGGCGATCTGGTTCCGCTCGGATTGACGGCATCGCCGGAGATCCCCCTCGGCAACGAGAGCAATACGACTCCGGCACTGCGTTTCGGGAAGATCATCGCCAAGAACCCCGATTCCCTGGTCATCGCGCACCGCTACGGCAGCGCCGAGGTTACGCTCAACGCTGTAGCAGGGTGACGCCACCCACTATTTTTTTATAATCTCCCCGCCTTCTGCCATGTATGGCGGTAAGAGTACTAAGTTTCTACCAGGAGGGGTGCATGGGGTGCGAGGAGCAGACCCCGATCCTTCGTGAGGCGGCGACCGAACTCGGGATCGAGATCGAGGAGATCGATGCCGTGGGAAACCCGCAGTATATCGAGGAGTATACCCTCCGGGTGACCCCTACGACCCTTGTGATCGAGGATGACGAGGTCCGGGAGCGAATGGAGGGGCTCGTTCACCGTGAGGACCTTGAGGCGGCAATCCGGCGGCACCTGTAATTACTCCCTCCGATAGCCCCTATCGAGGTAGCCGTAGATCCGCCTCACCCTTCGGGCTACCGTCTTCCAACCGTCCTTTCGGATGACCGGGCCGTCGCGAAGTTTAATATGCGATATCTTGATCCGCCGCCCGCCGAAGGTGTAAGACTCTCCGACGACGAACTCCTCCTCCCCTTCCGCCGTCTGATAGAGCGGAAGGGTTGTGCGCCCGGAGTGGACGGACGCCCGCACCACGACCTGCTCGATCCCCCGTGTCCAGAGGGTTGTCACCTCCCCGGCCTCCGCCCGGCGGACTCTCTTCTCTCCGGTCTCGATGCCGGTGACCTCGACTCCGAAGACCTCGTCTCCGCATTCTGCGGCGATGCGGTCTCCGAGGCTCACAACCTCGCCTTCGAGCATCTCCACGCTGCAGACCTGCGACTCCGTCTCACGGCTCACGATTGCTTTGACGGTGAGCATACGGGGTTCGGGGGGCTTCGGTATCCGGTGAATCCGGCCGCACTCACTGCACTGCACCACCAGTTCGGCGGCTTCCCGGAGAACCTGGTGTTCGCACTCCTCGTTACAGACGGGGCAGAAAACACTCATCATTCATTAGCAATTGAAGCCCTCACCTAATTAAGCATGAAGGCGAGGGATATCGTGCGGGCGCGGGGCCACCCGCTTGTCCGGGGGACCCACCCGACAACGTTTGAAGTGACAAAAGACGAAACACTGACACTCTCCGGCGACTGCATCATCGGCGTCGCCGCCGACAAGGGCGCCGCCGACCTCGACCCCGATCTCAAGGCGCTGCTCCGCGACGACCGTGCGGTCCTCACGACCCGCCTTACCGCGGGAGACAAGACCGTCGAGGTCAGTTCAAGGGGCAGCGCAGCGCTCACCCTGGACCACCCCGCGGACCTTGTCTGGCGGCGGAGCGACTTTATCTCCGACCGGACCATAGGCATCCGCGCCGACCATGTCGCGGCGAGCCTTCCCCGGGAGTTCATCGAGGCGCTCCGGCGGGGGGAAGAACTGGTGGTCGAACTTGAGGCGGAGGTTTCGGAGAACGACCGCCCGTAGGATGCGACGGTTCTGACGAACCGGAGCTTGAGAAACTCGAAGAGTTTCGAGCGGGAGTTTGAGCACCGAAGGATGTGAGCGGCTCACCGGGTGCTGTGCATCCCGTCCCGGATCTCTCCGAGCACCAGCACGCCTATTGCAAGGAGGAGATTGGCCGTCAGGGGCCCGACGACAAAAGCGGTCCCGTTCAGGACCGTAACGACGCATGGTGCGCCGTTCGATGGTATATACACTCTGAAAGGAGAGGAATGATGCCGGTTCATCCTCACGCATGCGGAGAGCGTCTTTTTTTGCCCGTCCATGACGACCGGGGATAGGTTTATCCGCTACGACGCGGGGAACAGGGGAAACATGCAACCGTTCACCCCGGCGCTCGACGCCCTCCTTGACCAACTGGAGACGCTCGTCCGCCGTCTCCGTTCATCAGGGGCCGGAGAGGGTACGGCACCTGTGGATGCCCTGCTCCTGCAAAAAAGATCGTGCGAACTGAGCGAATTGATCGATGCTCTGATCGCCGGCATCCGGAGCGTCGGCGTCGAATGCCGGCGGTACCGGGGCCGCTTTCTTCACCTCCCGGCGGGGTGCTTCTGCACCGATCCGGACGGCGTCATCCTGGAAGCGAATCGGGCGGCGTGCGCTCTGCTCGGTCTTTCTCCCGACAGCCTGCAGGGGACCCCCCTCAGCACTTACCTCCATCCCGGGTGCATTCCGGCCTTCCAATCGGCGGTTGCAGCCCTCTCCCGGGGCGGCGAGGTGCCGGCGCAGGAGTTCCTGCTTGGCAGAACCGGTGGCGCCGTTCCGGTTACCCTGGCGGCCTCGATCTCGCGCGATCCCGGCGACGGGGCGACCGAGTACCTCTGGGTCATCGTCACGGCGCCGGGACAGGAGAGGGTCGAAACGACCCTCCGGGAGAGCGAAGAACGCTACCGTGAACTGACCGAAAACATCAGCGACGCCTTCCTTGCCCTTGACCGCGACGCCCGTATCGTCTCCTGGAACCGGTCGGCGGCCCGTCTCTCGGGCCGCTCCGAGGAAGAAGCCCTCGGGAAGAGTCTCTACGATCTCTTCCCGGAGCTCCGGAACGAGGCGGTTACCGGGTTCTTTCGTACGGTCATGGAGACCGGCAGGGCCGGTGTGAGCGAATACCCGCTCCCTCTGCGCGGTTGCGATTACATCTTCGAGGTGCGCGCCATCCCGACCCGCGGGGGCGTCTCCGTCTATCTCCGGGACATCTCGGACCGCCGGAGGGTGGAAGAGGCTCTCCGGAGAAGCGAGGAGGAGTATCGTGCGGTCGTAGAGAGTCAGACCGAGTTGATCTACCGCCGGCTCCCCGATGGCACCATCACCTTCGCGAACGATGCCTACTGCCGCTCCGTCGGCATCCCGTGCGAACATCTCCTCGGGCGACGATACGCCCCCACCGTCCCGGCCGACGATCTGGTCCGAGTCCAGCGGAACCATGCCTCCCTCACCTCCGAACACCCTGCCGTCACGGTCGAGCACCGGGTGGTCATGCCGGACGGCAGGGTCCGGTGGCAGCAGTGGATCGATACGGCGTTCTTCGATGAGCAGGGTTCCGTCGTCGAGTATCAATCGGTGGGCCGGGACATCACCGATGCGCGGATGGCCGGGGAGGCGCTCCTCCTCGCGAACCGGAAACTCAACCTGCTCTCGGACGTGACCCGACACGACATCTTAAACCTGCTCAACGTGCTCTCGGGTTACCTCGACCTCTCCCGGGAACAGACGGACGACCCGGAGCTGCAGAAATATTTCCGAAAGGAAGAAGAGGCCATCCTGGGTATCCGGCGCTACATGGCCTTCACCGGGGATTATCAGGACATCGGCGCGGCCTCCCCCGTCTGGCAGGATATATCGCGGATAGTCAGTGAAGCGATGGCAGGGCTCGAGATGGGGGAGGTTTCCGTCGAGGTGCGGGCGGACGCCATTGAAGTGTATGTCGACCCCCTCATCGCCCGGGTGTTTGCAAACCTCATCGATAACTCGCTCCGGCACGGCGGAGGCGTTACCCGGATACGCATCTATCTCGCAGAGTCTGAAGGCGGGGTCCGCATCGTCTATGAAGACGACGGTATCGGCATCCCAGAAGCCGAAAAGGAACGGATATTCAAACGAGGATTCGGGCGGCAGACCGGATTCGGGCTCTTCCTCGCCCGGGAGATCCTCGCGATCACGGATCTCTCCATCCGCGAGACCGGTGAGCCCGGGGAAGGTGCGCGGTTTGAGATCGATGTCCCCCCCGGGTTCTACCGGTTCACCGGTCGCGGCCGAGCTCCGTAAGTTTCATCTCGGCCGAGCCGAGGAGGTCTTCACACTGCTTCACGAGGAGCGCACCCCGCTCGTAGATGGCGATGCTCTCCTCAAGGCTCGCATCGCCGTCTTCCAGTCTCCGGACAATCTTCCGGAGTTCTTCCAGCATCTCTTCAAAGGTCTCCGTCATACCGTATCTCCTCCACGACGGCTCTCGCCCATCCGTCCTTCATCCGGAGCACCACCGGGCCTCCGGGCCGGAGGTCGCGGGCGCTCCTCGCAATCTTCCCGTCCGCCTCGACGATACAATAGCCCCGTTCGAGGACGGCGAGAGGGTTTTTCCCGGATAGGTCCGCGCGGACCTCCGCGAAGGCGGACCGCTCCCGCTGCACCCGGGCGAGCGCTGCCCGCCGGAGCGCCTCCTCCTGCTCGGCGAGGCGCTGCATCCGCTCGTGAATCCGGCGGACGAGTCTTTGGGGATGCATCCGCCCCCGGAGGTCCCCGACCTCGCTCTGCAGGGCGGCGAGGCGGTGGAAGAGGAGCGACCGCATCCGTTCATCGCACCCCCGGAGTTCCCGGAGCACCTCCTCACGGTCGGGTACGGCCCGTTCCGCCGCCGCCGACGGCGTCGGCGCCCGGAGGTCCGCGGCGAAGTCGCAGAGGGCGGTGTCCACCTCATGCCCGACGGCGCTGATCACCGGCGTCTTGCATGCCGCGACGGCCCGCACGACGTCGGGGTGGTTGAAAGGGAAGAGATCTTCGAAACTCCCGCCGCCGCGTCCGACGATGATCACGTCCACGCGTCCATCGATCCGCCGGATCGCTTCCGCGATCTCCGCGTGCGCCCCCTCGCCCTGGACGGCCGTCGGGGAGAGGACCACCTCGGCCGGGTACCGGCGCGCGATGACCGAGAGGATATCCTTCACCGCCGCACCGGTCCGGGAGGTGACCACGCCGATCCGGCGGGGGAAGAGGGGCAGGGGCCGCTTCCGCTCCGGGGCAAAGAGCCCCTCGGCGTCGAGCTCCCGCTTCCAGCGCTCGACCATGAGGTGGCGCTCGCCGGCGCCCGCCGGGAGCATCTCCCGGACGATGAACTGATACCTGCCGTGCGGCTCGTAGACCTCCACGGACCCCCATGCGAGGACGTCCATGCCGTCTTTCGGCTCAAAGCCGAGTCCCGATGCATACGTACGCCACATGACGCAGTTGATCAGCGCAGAGTTCGTCCCGTTCCGTTCCGAGAGCGAGAAGTAGCGGTGTCCGGAGGAATGGTCCTTGTAGTTGGTCACCTCCCCCCGCACCCAGATCTGATGCAGGCGTGCGTCGTCAAGGAGGTCGCAGATGAGTCCCGAAACCTCCGAAACCCGGTGGATCGGGGTGCCGAACCGGTCCGGGTCGGCAGAAGGGCCGCTCAACATCATCACAATCTATTAGACCGATGGTTTATATCAAGTAGTGTTATGGGCCGTTTTTCCGTCTCGACCATGTTCTTCCACGAATACCCGTGCGACTACATCTTCGACTACATTGCCGAGTCCGGTCTCGACTGTCTCGAATTCTGGGTAGAGACGCCGTACTTCTGGCTTCGCGACCGTCCCGAAGCCGAACTCGCCGGGTGGATTGCCGATCACCCGGAACTCTCGCCGATCACCGTTCACGCGCCGACGCTCGACTTGAATCCCTGTTCCATCAACCCGAAGGTGGCCGAGATCACGGTCGAATACACCCTCGAAGCCATCCAGATGGCGGACCGGGTGGGCGCCGCCGTGGTCACCGTCCACCCGGGGAGAAGGACGGCGAAACGGCGCCCGAGTGCCTATGACTACCGGCGGTTCGAGGTTTACATCGCCCGGCTCCGGGAGGTCGCGGAGGGGGCGCAGGTAAAGGTGGCGATCGAGAACCTGGAGCCCCGGGCCAACGCCCTGCTCTATACGGCGGAGGATGCGGTCGAAATACTGGAGCGGGAACCGTGGCTCTGGTTCACGCTGGATATGGGGCACGCCATGATGGCGTCCCCAAAAGAGGTGGACCGGTTCATCGACCTCTGCATCGATCGGACGGTAAACGTCCACGTCAGCGCCATCGGGGCGAACGGGCGGCCCCACTACCCCATTCATAACGACCCGGGAGCGTTGCGGGTGCTCACGGAACTTGCCGATCTGGGCTACAGCGGGCACCTCACCCTGGAACTCGAAGACCTGATCTTCTCGAAGCCTCTCTGTGCTGAAGAGAAGATAGTGCTCCTGATGCAGGAAACGGAGGCTCTAAAAGAAGCCTTCTTCTGAAGCGCTGGATTTATAATCCCTGCCCGCGACATAATTCATATGTTCGACGATTCAACGGACTATCATATGCAGCCGCTGGATGCGGCGTGGAGTAAATGGCAATCGTAGACCTTGTAACCATAGAGATCATATTATTTCTTATCTGTCTGCTTCTCTCGGGCTTCTTCTCAAGTTCTGAGGTTGCCCTTATATCGATAACCCGGGCAAAAGTCCACGCACTCCTCAGTCAGGATCGGAAGGGGGCGAAAGCACTCGATGCGCTGAAGCGGTCGAATGATACCATCCAGCTCACCACCCTGATCGGGAGCATCGTCGTAAACGTGGCTGCAGCCGCGCTCGCGACCGGGATCGCCGTCGGTATCTACGGTGATGCCGGTGTCGGAATAGCGGCCGGCGTCACAATACTCCTGATACTGGTATTCGGTGAGATCGGCCCGAAGATGTATGCCTCCCGGGACCCCGAGGGCCTCGCGCTCCGTGTCGCCCGGCCCATCCTTTACCTCTCAAAGGTACTCTATCCGGTGCTCTGGGTTTCGGACCGCATCCAGCGGCAGTTCGCCTTCAGGTCCGGCGTGTCCGAGCCGGTCGTCACCGAAGAGGAGATCAAGGAATGGATCGATGTCGGTGAGGAGGAGGGAACTATCGAGGAGGAAGAGCGGGACATGCTCTACTCGGTGCTGCGCTTCGGCGATACGACGGTCCGCGAGGTGATGACGCCGCGTGTCGACGTCGTTATGATCGAGGATACGGCCACGATCGAGAATGCTCTCTCTGTCTTCAACGAGACGGGCTTCTCCCGGATTCCGGTCTACCACGAGCGGATCGACAACGTCGTCGGGCTTTTAAACGTGAAAGACCTTTTTGCAGCGCTCTTCCGCAGGCAGACGATCGCGACGCTCCGGGACCTGATGTACGAGCCCTACTTTGTCCCCGAGAGCAAGAAGATCGATGAACTCCTAAAGGAACTCCAGGTAAAGAAGCAGCATATGGCGGTCGTCCTCGACGAGTACGGGTCGTTTGCCGGGATCGTGACGGTCGAAGACATGCTCGAGGAACTGGTCGGCGAGATCATGGACGAATTCGACGAGGAGGAGCCCGAGGTGCAGAAGATCGAAGAGGGCGTCTATCAGGTCGATGCTCGGGCGTGGGTGGAACACCTCAACGAGGACCTGCACCTCAACCTCCCGGTGACGGATTCGTATGAGAGTGTCGGCGGTCTTGTTATCGACCGGCTGGGGCACATTCCCCGCCGCGGCGAGGTGGTCAAGATCGAGGAGAGCAACATCACGCTGGTTGTGATGCAGATGCGGGGTCGGCGGATCGTGAAGGTGAAAGTGATCATTGCGCCCCCGACCCCGTCGGAGGAGGCCCGGTAAAACCCGGGGAGTGAAACCTATGGATCCAGGGAGACCTGTTTACACAAAACGGATAGCATTCCTCGCCTCGGGGCGAGGATCGAACTTTCAGGCCGTGCTCGACGCCATCGCGGCCGGGGAGATCCCCGCGGTCTGCGTCGGTCTCGTCACCGACAACCCCCGGGCTCACGCGATTGAGCGGGCAAAAGACGCCGGCATCCCGGCGACGGTCGTCGAGTATGCGCGGTTTCCGTCGAAGGCTGCCTATGAAGAGGGGCTTCTTGCCGCGATGCGGAACTGTCGGGCGGACCTCTTCGTCCTTGCCGGCTACATGCGGATCCTCGGCGCCGCAATCGTTCACGAGTTCTCAGGCCGGATGATAAACATCCACCCCGCCCTGCTCCCGGCGTTTGCCGGGCTGCACGCCCAGCGGCAGGCGGTGGAATACGGAGTGAAGGTCTCGGGCTGCACGGTCCACCTCGTGGATGAAGGGACGGATACCGGCCCCATCGTTGTCCAGCGGTGCGTGCCGGTCCTCCCGGACGACGACGAAACGGCACTCGCCGACCGAATCCTCGTCGAGGAGCACAAAGCCCTTCCGCTTGCCGTGAAACTCTTCTGCGAGGACCGCCTGGAGGTCACCGGTCGGCGGGTGCGGGTCCGCTGACTCCGGGGACCAACCTCTTATATCCTTCCGCCTCCAATCTCAGAAACCTACCACTCGATGGAACGGATCGCCATGGCAGATACTACACGAAAGTCGGGCTCCCGAAGGCTCGCCCGCGAGAGGGTCTCTCTCCTCTTTACGCGTGCCGCGGAGTTCTACCCGGAAAACCCCGAGTGGAGCAACCGCTGCGTGGAACTGGCCCGGAAGATCGGGATGCGTCATCGGATACGAATCGACCGGCCGCTGAAACGTCGGTTCTGCCACCGGTGCAACGCATATCTGGTCCCCGGGTCAAATGCACGGGTCAGGATCCACCGGGGCCGTGTGATTGTCACCTGTCTTACCTGCGGGCATCGGTCACGGTATCCGGTCGGGAGGTCTCGATCATGAACAGAGAGTCGTTTCAGGACCTTAAGCCCACTGTCTGGATCGGTAAGCGGGGCGCTACGAACGTCATGATCGATGAGATCCGGCGCCAGCTCAAAGATCGGAAGGTCGTCAAGGTCCGGTGGCTCAGGAATACCGAGATTGATCCCGAGGGGATTGCTGCATCGGCCGGTGCGGCTCTCCTTGAAGTCCGGGGGCGAACACTTGTCCTTGCGGAACGGCAGAGTCACTCCGCCGGACGGCGTTCTCGAAATATATAAAACATCACTGGACGAATATGTAAAGACTGTTAGCGATAGTGAGGTTCATCTATGACGACTGTATACGACATCCCTGCCGATATGTTCATCCGGCAGGCGGCAGAAGAACTCAAACAAAACCCGCAGATTCAGCCCCCGGACTGGGCCGGTTTTGCGAAGACGGGGGTACACAAGGAGATGCCCCCCGAGAATGAAGACTGGTGGTATGTGCGCACGGCGTCGGTCTTCCGGCGTGTCTACATCGACGGACCGGTCGGGACGCAGAGAATACGCTCTATCTACGGCGGTAAGCGTAACCGGGGCCCGGCCCCCTCGCAGTTCCGGCGGGGAAGCGGATCGGTCATCCGGAAGATCCTTCAGCAGCTTGAAGCGGCGGGGTACGTCGCCCATGCCGCGGAGGGACGCATGGTTACCGCTGCCGGCAGGTCTTTCCTCGACAACATCGCAAACGGGCTGAAGGCCCGGACCGCCGAAGTTGCGCCGGGACTTGCGAAATACTGATCAAGATGGAGGTATGACTGATGGTAGATGACGAACTCGCGGAACTCCGCCGCCGGAAGTTGGAACAGATGCAACGGCAGGCGATGGATCAGCGGGCGATAGAAGAAGAGGCTCTGCGCCAGCAGCAATTGGATTCGCAGATCCGCGTCGCGCTCATGGAGATCCTTGAACCTGAAGCGAGGGAACGGCTCAATACCATCAAGTTGACCCGACCGGAGTTTGCGAAAGCGGTCGAGCAGCAACTGGTAATGTTGGCCCAGAACGGCAGGATCCGGCAGCGGATCACTGACGATCAGTTAAAGGCCCTGCTTGCCCAGTTGACGCCGTCAAAGAAAGAGTTCAGGATTACACGAAAGTGATGAAAGCAGGTGTGCTCTTCTCGGGAGGGAAAGACAGCGCGCTCGCGGCGCTCATGCTCGCGCGGGATTACAGCGTGGTATTGAATACCTGCGTATTCGATCCCGACCGCGACATCCCGGCGGTACGGGCGGCAGCGGCCGCTCTCTCCCTCCCCTTCGAGAGGAGAGTGCTCGGGAGAGACCTCCTTGAGAAGGCTGTCGACCTGCTCCTTTCGTGCGGCTACCCGAACGACGCAATCGATATGGTCCACAGGGCGGCGGTCGAGACCCTCGCCCGCGAGTATGCGGTGGTCGGCGACGGCACCCGCCGGGAAGACCGGGTCCCCCGGCTCGAGCGATCCGAGGTGCAGCATCTGGAGATGACCACCGGCTGCTCCTACGTCCGGCCGCTCCTCGGCTACGGGAAATCGGAGATCGAACGCCTCGCCGACCGGCTGCTTGTGGTGCGGTACGGGGAGGCGGGCAGCATCGAGAACGGCGACTACGAAGAAGAGATCCGTCGCGCGACCCGCGTGCGCGGCATCGATCCGGCGCCGTTCTTTCCTCCCCGCCACCTGCAGTCGCTGGTGGTCGGCAGGAAGGATACCTGAAAACAGTGCGGGAGTGAGAGTTATGAGCAAGTTAATGAAGGGCCGGAAGATCCGGCTGGCAAAGGCATGCGAGCAGAACCGCCGCGTGCCGGCATGGGTGATGATCAGGACCAACCGCGCGGTTTCGTCGCATCCGAAGCGGCGCAACTGGAGACGGAGTACCTTAAAGGTGTAAGACTATGGCAGAGGCATTAAAGGAGCATATCTACATCATCCCTCTCCGCGATGTGAAGCGTTCGCCCCGGTGGAAGAGGGGCAATACCGCCATCAAGGACATCAGGGCGTTCCTCGAACGGCACATGAAGAGCGAGGATGTCAAACTGGACCGGAGCATCAATGAGAAGGTCTGGGAGAACGGAAGTTCCAAGCCCCCGCGAAAGATTCGCGTCCGTGCGATGAAGTTCGAGGACGGGCAGGTCCAGGCCGAGCTCGCCGAGGAGTGAAATGACGGGAACGATCGATCTCGCCGGCGATCCGAACATCGGTGTTTACGCCCGTGTCTTCGATGACATAGCGGTCGTGCACCCCGGGGCTCCCGATGCGTTCATTGAGGCGCTCGCGCGAGAACTCGATGTCGAGATCGTGACCACCTTCATCCAGGGAAGCAGCATCATCGGTTCGCTTGTTGCGGGGAACAGCCAGGGTCTGGTCGTTAGCGGCCTTGCCTCGGACGAAGAGGTGGCGGCTCTCCGGGAGTACCGGGACGTGCTTCTGCTCGAAGGCTCCATGAACGCGGCAGGGAACGTGATCCTCGCAAACGACTATGTTGCCGCCGTCCATCCCGGGATGGAGATCGATGTCGCCGAAGAGATCGGGTCGTTCCTCGGGGTGCCGGTGATCCGGCTCTCGCTTGGAGGTATCAAAACCGTCGGCATGGCCGGATGTGCGACGAATAAGGGCATTCTCATCCATCCGAGAGCCAACGATACGGAGATTGCCGCCCTTGAGCGGATCGTCGATCTCCCGATTGGCCTCGGGTCGGTTAATATGGGGAGTGGCCTTGTGGGCACCGGACTCCTTGCAAACAGCAAGGGATATCTCGCCGGGTCCGTTACGAGCGGGTTTGAACTGGGACGGATAGAAGAAGTTTTTGGGTTTTTGGAGTGAATGAGTCATGGAGAACCAGATGTTTGAAGTTGTGGGCGCGTGTAAGATCAACAACGAGTGGAAACCTTACCGTAAGGTCGTCAAAGCCCCGAACGAGAACCAGGCAAGGGAGCGGGTTCTTACCGAGATCGGGAGCAAGCACCGCCTGAAGAGAAGGTATATCACCATCGAGACGGTTAACGTAGTAGCTGGTGAATGATGTGGACCAGGCAGATCCTCGCGAGATACAGACCCTTCAGATGTACTTGAACGAGTACGGGCAGCAGATAGAGATCCTGACACAGCAACTCTCGATGATCGAGCAGCAGCGCCTTGAGGCCGCCGCCGGAATCGAGACTCTCAAGGCTGTTCAGGAGAACCCGGACGGTGTCGTCCTCCTCCCTGTCGGGGGCGGGGCTTTTCTCCGGGTGAAGGTGCTTGACACCGGTCATGCCCTGGTGAATATTGGGGCCGACGTCTCTGTCGAGCGGGCCGCCGCATCGGCGGTGGCGTATCTTGAGGATCGGGTGACCGAGCTTGAGGCACTGGGGAAGAAAGTCGCAGGTTCGGTCGAGCAGTTGCAGGGGCAGGCAACGGAGATCTCCCGGCGCCTTGAGGCGGCTTACCGGGGAGCCCGGCAGGCGGCCCAGGCTGGTCAGGGCGGAAGTTAGTAATGTTTGATTCCCTAAAGAAAAAACTTCAGAATATCAGGACCAAACTCACCTCGAATATCGAGGAGGCCGCCGGAACCGAACCGGAATCTCTGACGGTCGATGAGGTGGGAGAGGTCCGGGCTGTGGAGCCTGCGCCCTCCTCTGCCTCTCCCGAACAGGAAGAGGTTCCTTCTCCGGCGCAAGAAGAACCCACGTTCTTCAACCGATTAAAGGTCCTTGTCCGCGAGCGGGAGGTCCTCCTCCAGGAGAAGGATATTGAAGGTCCTCTTTTTGAACTGGAGATGGTCCTCCTTGAGAACGACGTCGCCCTCCCGGTTACGGACGAGATCATCGGTCATATGCGCCGGGACCTTGTGGGCCGGCGCAGGAAGATCGGCACCTCGGTCGACGACCTGGTTATGTCCACCCTGCGTTCCGCGCTCTGCGGGGTGCTGGGTGAGGGTCTCGACTTTTGCGAATACATCCGGAGCAACGAGCGGCCCGTGAAGGTTCTCTTCACCGGAGTGAACGGAACCGGCAAGACGACGACCGTTGCAAAAGTCGGTCACTACCTTCAGAAGAACGGCTTTACGGTCGTGATCGGCGCGGGCGATACCTTCCGGGCGGGGGCGATCGAACAGATCCGGGCCCACGCCGACCGTCTCGGGATCAAGGTGATCCAGCACCAGGCGGGCGCCGACCCCTCCGCGGTCCTCTTTGATGCGATCCAGTATGCAAAGGCGCATGATATCGATGTTGTCCTTGCCGATACGGCCGGCCGGTTCCACAACCGGGCAAATCTCATGAACCAGCTCGAGAAGATCCGGCGGGTCATGAAACCCGACCTTGTCGTTTACGTCGACGAAGCGGTGGCGGGGAACGATGCGGTCATCCGGGCCGACGAGTTCAACAAGGCCGTCGGCACCGATGCGGTCGTCCTGACGAAGGCGGATATGGACCCGAAGGGCGGTGCGGCCATATCGGTTGCGCATACCGTTGGAAAACCGATCCTCTTCCTCGGGACCGGCCAGGGCTACGACGATATCGTGCCCTTCTCGCCCCGCGTCGTGGTGGACGAACTTCTGGGAGATGAGGCCTGATGCTCGACAACCTTGGTGTATCGTTAAAGGATGCCGTCAAGAAACTTGCCGGAAAAACGGTGATCGACCGGGCTGCGGTCGACGAACTGGTGCGGGATCTGCAGCGTGCGCTCATCTCCGCCGACGTCAACGTCAAACTCGTGATGCACCTCTCGCAGGCGATCAAGCAGCGTGCCCTTGAAGAGGAGCCCCCGAAGGGAATGGGCGTCCGGGAGCACGTCCTCCGGATCGTCTATCAGGAACTCGTCCGGCTGATGGGAAAGCCCGGCGAGGTGACGCTTGGGCCCCAGACGATCCTGATGGCGGGACTGCAGGGGAGCGGAAAGACCACGACGACGGCGAAGCTTGCCCGTTACTTCCAGCGCAAGGGGCTGCGGGTCGGGGTGATCTGCGCCGATACCTTCCGGCCGGGCGCCTACGATCAATTAAAGACCCTCTGCGACCGGGTCAGCGTTCCCTGCTTCGGCGACCCGAATGAACCCGACGCTCTCCGGATTGTCCGGGAGGGGCTGCCCCGGTTCCGGAAGCTCTACGAAGTGATCATCATCGACACCCAGGGGCGGCACGCCCTCGAGGAGAACCTGATCGAGGAGATCGTCAACATCAACGCGATCTCCCGCGCCGACCACCGGTGGCTGGTGATTGATGCGGCGCTCGGCCAGCAGGCAAACGAACAGGCCCGCCGGTTCCACGAGGCGATCGGGATCGACGGCGTCCTCGTCACGAAGATGGACGGCACCGCACGAGGCGGCGGAGCGCTTTCTGCCGTCGCCGAGACCCAGAGCGGCATCGTCTTCATCGGGAGCGGCGAGACGGTCGAGGACCTTGAACGGTTCGACCCGGACGGGTTCATCTCCCGGCTGCTCGGGATGGGCGATTTAAAGGCGCTCGTCGAGCGGGCGGAGGAAGCGGTCTCGGCCGACGATATCGACGTCAACGCCATGCTCAAGGGGAAGTTCACCCTCCGGGACATGTACAAGCAGCTTGAGGCCGTGAACAAGATGGGGCCCCTGAAGCAGATCATGAGCATGCTCCCCCTCGGCGGCATGCAGATCCCCGACGATGCCTACGACATCACCAGCACCAAGATGCAACGCTACAAGGTGATCATGGACTCGATGACGTCTGCGGAACTTGACGACCCGTCGGTGATCGGGAGTTCCCGGGTCCAGCGCATCGCCCGCGGCGCCGGGGTGACGCCCGACGACGTTCGGGACCTCATCAAATACTATAAGATCATGCAGCGCGCCTTAAAGGGCATGCGGGGCATGGGCGGCGGCAAGTTCAACATGCAGCGCATCATGAAGAAGTTCGGCAGGACCCCGTAGATGAAGCGGTTTGCCGTCGTGGGCCACCTTGCCGCAACGAGCGGCGCCTTCAGCCTCAACGATCTCGCCGGGAGCGCCGGGAGGATGGACGTCCTCTGCCGGTGCATCAACTCCTCGTTCTTCCTCTCGCACGACCTCCGGCGTGACGTCGAGTGTTACCTCGTCCTCTGCGGAGAGCCCGATCCGGAGAAGACCATCCTCTTCCGGGGAAGTGAGGTCCGTTACCTTTCGCCGGACGAGCGGAGCAGCGCCGCCCTGATCAAGAAAGCGCTCTCGATCCCCTGCGGCGATGAGTTCCGGGAGTCGACCCCGGGGGTCTTTGTCCGCCGCGGCGGTCTCTCAAGGCTCCTTGCCGAGATCCCGTTCGCGGTCCTCGATGAGGCCGGAGAAGATGTCCGGACCGCTCAGGCGCTCCCGGAGGCCTGCCTCCTCTCCGATCACCATAACTTCACCGCCGGGGAGCAGGCTATGATCGAGGGCTACCCGCGCTACTCGGTTGGGCCGCGGTCGCTGCATGCCGATCACGCTATCACGGTTCTTTTAAACGAGATGGACCGGAGGGAATCCGGATGGATATCGTAAATGAGGTAGAAGCAATTCTTGGATACGGCGATACCTGCAACCACTGCCTCGGACGTTTCTTCGGCAAGCGGTCGTTCGGGTTGACGAACGAGGAACGGGGCAGGGCGCTCCGGATCACGCACGAGATCGCGGCGAACGAGCCGCACCGGGAGCCGGACCCTCAGTCCTGCTGGATCTGCGGCGGTGAACTCTCCCGCGTCGACGAGTGGGCTGCAAAGGTCGTTGAAGCGTTCCGCGGCATTGAGTTTTCTACGTTCCTGATCGGGACGAAAGTGCCCCCGCTTGTCGCGGAGAGCGAGGAGACGGTCTGGAGCGACCTCTCCCTCCACGACCCGGAGCCGCTGAAGGCGGAGATGAACCGGGAGGTCGGCAAAGCCGTATCGGCTCTCTCCGGAAAGACGGCCGACCTCAAGCATCCCGACGTCGTGGCGGTCCTCGACCTTGCGGAAGGGACCGTCGAAGTGCAGATCAATCCCGTCTTCTTCTTCGGCCGATACCTGAAGTATGAGCGGGGCATCCCCCAGACCCACTGGGACTGCCGGGCGTGCCGGGGAGCCGGGTGTGAGCGGTGCAACTTCACCGGCAAGCAGTACGCGGACTCCGTGGAGGAGCTGATCGGCCGGCCGGTGATTGAGGCTTTCGACGCGGAGAACGCCGTCCTGCACGGCGCCGGTCGGGAAGATATCGATGCCCGGATGCTCGGCTCGGGCCGCCCCTTTGTGATGGAGGTCGAGGCGCCGAGGAAGCGGTCGCTGGACCTTGCGGCGCTTGAAGAGGAGATCAACCGGAGCGCCGGGGGCCGGGTGGCGGTCCATCTCGTCGGATGGTCGGATCGGAAGACGGTGCAAAGCCTTAAATCCGACAAAGCGCATAAAAAATACAGGATCCTGGTCGAGACCGACGGTCCTGTAGCGCCAGATGAGTTCGGGGCCGCCCTCGATCAGTTAAAAGGTGTAACGATACGACAGCGCACCCCTATCCGGGTGTCACACCGACGGGCAGATAAAGTTCGGGAACGGCGGGTCCTCGATATCGAATGTACGGGGAGCGTTGACGGCAGGTACTGGGTGGAAGTCGTCGGCGAAGCGGGCCTCTACATCAAAGAACTGGTATCGGGCGACAGCGGCAGAACCCAGCCCAGCCTTGCCCAGATCCTGGGGCGCACCGCAAGTGTTGTCAGCCTCGATGTGATGCTGGTCAAAACAGCGAATGAGTATGGTGAGTAATTATGGCACATCACAATGGACCACGCAAGAAGACACGGTATAAGTTCAAGAAGGATCTCCGAAAGCGCGGTATCCCGCCGGTTACCTCGGTGATTCAGAATTTCGAGATCGGGCAGAGGGTGCACGTTGTGGTCGAGCCGAGTGTCCAGAAGGGCATGCCCCACCGGAGATTCCACGGGAAGACCGGCACGGTTGTCGGACAACGCGGCCGCGCATGGGTGCTCGAAATCAGGGATGGAGAGACGATAAAACAGGTGATTGCGAGACCGCAACATCTAAGAGCGCAGAAGGCATAACCCTCAGCAGGAGTGATTGGCATGAAGGTAAAACGAATCGTCAGCGAAGAGCGGATGCTGCTTCCCGAACTGCGTGATACCCTCCTTTCCGTGGAGGCTGCGCGGCTTGAGTCTGGAGACGAGATGTCCTACGAACTTCGTAAGAGTATCGAGCATGCCAATCATCTCTCAAAGACATCTGCCGAGAAGGCCCGCGACCTCGTCGACGAGCTCATGAAGCTCGAGAAGATGAAGGAAGATATCGCCTATCGCATCGCGAACCTGATGCCGCGGACCCGGGACGAACTCCGTGCAATTTACGCCAAAGAACGGTTCAATCTCACAACGGACGAACTGGACGAGATCCTCGACCTGGTAATGACTCACTTCTAAGCGAAGGGGTGGCGTCAATGAAGACCGAAAGGAAAGAGGAGAACGCTATAGTTATCGATGTTCTCCCGATGGGATATGTGAGCGACCAGCGTCCCGTCTACAAACGTGAGCCGATGATCCAGGCGGTCGGCGTGGACCAGTTCAAACTGCTCGAGCTCGTCCCGAAGGCGGGTGCGGATATCCAGATCTACGACCGCGTCTATATCGGCGATGCGGAGCGGGAGAAGATCGAGCGTGTCAAGCGACGGATCAGCTACGAAGACCTGACGGCGACCGCAAAAGTGGAACTGCCGTTTGTCGTCGAGCAGATCGTTCACGAGAACGAACCGCGGTTCGTCGACTTCTTCAATAAGTCCGTCTCCATCACGCCGAAGTTCCACATGCTGCACCTGCTCCCCGGCATCGGGAAGAAACTGCTCTGGGAGATCATCGAACAACGCGGGAAGAAGCCGTTCGAAAGTTTCGCCGACATCTCCGGGCGAATTAAATCGATCCCGCACCCGGATCGGATGGTTGTCAGCCGGATCCTGCGCGAGATCGAAGACCCGGACGAGAAGTACCATATCTTTACATTGAGATGAGTGCTCCGCGGGATCAGCACTTCCTCGTCGACCGGAGGGCCGTCGAGAAGATTGCCAGTTTTGTTGACGTCTCCGGTCGGAGGGTGCTCGAGATCGGGCCCGGTGAAGGTGTCCTCACCCGCGCCCTCCTCGACCGGGGTGCAACGGTCGTTGCGGTGGAGATCGATCCGGCCCTTGTGGAAGAACTTGAGGTCGCGTTTGCCGATGAGATCGCCGAAGGGCATCTTGTGATCGTCCCGGGCGATGCAAGGAAGGCGGACCTCCCGCCGTTCGATATCGTCGTCGCGAACCTCCCTTACTCCGCCTCTTCGAAGATTACGTTTCGGCTGCTCGAGATCGGGTTTGAGGTCGCGGTCCTGATGTACCAGAAGGAGTTCGCCCAGCGGATGATCGCGCCGCCGGGGACGCCGAACGTCGGCCGGCTCTCGGTGATGGTGCAGACCTATGCTTCCGTAAAACCCCTGCTCGACCTCTCGCCCTCCTCCTTTCGCCCGAAACCCCAGGTCCGTTCCTGGGTGGTCCGGGTAACGCCGCACGAACCGCCGTATCCGATCATGGACCGGAAGACCTACGCCGACGTTGTCCGGGTGCTCTTCTCCCACCGGCGAAAGACCGTCAGGAAGGGGCTCCGGAGCGGCAAGGACTCTTTTCCGCCCGAAACTATCGAGCGGACGGTCGCAGGTCTTCCCGACGACCTTCTGCAGCGGCGGCCCGAGGACCTTACGCTCGAAGAGTTCGCGCTGATCGCAAACCTGATGAGCGGGTGCCCGGGCAATGAGTGACCGGGGAGGCTCCGACCAGGTCTACCCTCCCGCTGAGGACTCCGCACTCCTTCTTCGGGCGGCGCTCCGGGAGGTCCGGCCGACCGACCGGGTGCTGGAGGTCGGGACCGGGAGCGGCTATGTTGCGGCCGGGTTCTCCGGCCGGGCGTCGGCGGTGGTCGCGACCGATATCAACCCTCACGCGGTGGCTTCGGCCCGCACCCGCGGCCTCACGACGGTCCGGACCGATCTTTTTGCAGGGCTCTCGGGCCCGTTCGACCTTGTCCTCTTCAATCCGCCGTACCTCCCGACCGCTCCCGGGGAGCGGATTGACGACTGGCTGGAGTACGCACTCGACGGAGGGCCCACAGGAAGGGTAACGATTGAACGGTTCGTCGCCGATGTCGGGAGGGTGCTCTCGCCGTTCGGGAGGGTCCTGCTGCTCGTCTCCTCGCTGACCGGGCTCGATGAAGTCCGGGAACTCTTCGTCCGGGCAGGGTTCGTCCCGTTCATTGTCGACGAGGAGGCGCTTGAGGGTGAGGTTCTTTATGTACTACGGGCGATGCGGGACCTCTGCCGGATGGGGGCATAAGGTGCATGTGGAACTCATGCCCTGTCCCTGCCGGAGCACCCACCAAAAGCTATCTTTCATTTCTTCCCTTCCTCAAGATTGTTCTAATATCGAACTCATCCCAAAAAGATCTATGAATGTTCTGTATACCCTTATCGGAGCACGCACCTCCGAAGTTTCTCTCCTCTGAACGATATCCAGGACAGAGAGAGTGAAACGGCTTCCTATTGGCTATCGCCATGTGGGGGAGGGTCCGGGAGGGGGTGCCCCCCTTCCGGCAAAGGCATTTTGGGATGTCCTCATCTACGTTCCTGTATATTTTTAGGATACCTCGATTATCATGTGGAAGTGCGTGAAAGTCGGTAAAACGTTCTGTATGGCTTATTTTCGGATAGCATCTCCGCAATCCTATCTATAATGAAGACTAACAGTTGTGTACTGGATAATCTAACTCTATTAATGTCATTTGAAAAAAAATAACTGATAGGGGTTAGGGAGTTAGAGCAGTATACTCGTCTACTGCTTCGTAACTTTTCCCATCTGGTGTGGATTGTGACGTATGTCCACCCAAACATCTCACCTGATGGAACGTTCATGCTACTAAACGGAACTTTTATTCCGCCTTTCATGAACATGTTTCCATCTTTCCATGTTGTTATGGTTCCAGATCCTTGGTAAATCAGTTTGTCTTTTTGTTCTTTGTAGTTGCTATCAAACTTTGTTGTCCAGATCTGAATATCTACAGGAATATTGACATCTGAGTACTTGACTGTCTCATCGTATTGGTCGAGTAGGTCCGGATGAACAGTAATCCCATCATCTTCAGCATCGGCATCCCAGTTGTCTCTAATTGTGCTCACGCTTGCATGAGTCACTTAGGAAAAGTCGTTTGTCGTAGTTGTAGATCCTTGGGAAGTACCTGTTATCTGATTAGGTGATGCTTGATGATTCGTTTGTGCCGTTGTGCAGCCAGCCATGCAAATGCAACAAATCGCAATACAGACTACTAGGAATAAGCATTGCCGCATATCTTACACCATATCTGGTTTAAATCCATATATGCATAATCATTTCGATTTTTTTTAGATATGGACGCTTTAAAGCGACCAGAATAAAAATAACATCTTGGAAAATCGCTAAAACCTCGATATTGTCCTCCATTTCCTTTAGTTGAATTTGCCCTATACCTTGGATGAATATCGGCGGTGGGTTTTCCCGTCATACCGCGCATGTACGGGTTGCAGAAGATGGATGGAGTGACACCTCTCACCTGCGAAGAACTGAGCCGATGTTCCGGTCAGACAACTCGCACGGAGGTGAATACTATCGTACACGTGTAGAATCCGGAGGACTATCGGCCGCATTCTTCCGTGCAGCAGGCCGTGGGCGCGGGAGTTGATCGGGAAGATCCGCCGTTTGGGCGGCGAACGGGAGCTCGATCTCGGTCGGTTGCGGTGGAAGGCGGTGATCGCGGAGATTTCGGTCCACCTGCTCTTCGGCTCGGTGGCGGCCCCGATCTCTCCTTCGCCCGGACGCGTCCGTTCCCGAACGGTACCTGAATCTCAGGTTCGTCGACATTGTTCGTGCTCTTACCGCAAACTGCGGTTCCGGATCGTGATCCTTGTGTGACTTCGTTCCCCGGACCTGTTCCGTCTCCCCCATCTCCCGGGAAAGGTATATATCCCGACGAAGGATATGCGGGAAGTATATGTACATACGGGAGAAGACCCTGGCAATTCTGCTCGTCCTGTCGCTTGTCATGAACGTCTTCCTCCTTGCCGTTGCCCTCGTTCCGGGAGACGGCCACTCCCCCGCTCTCTCCAGTCCCGGGGAGACTGCTCCGCCTCTCCCGACGACGATCCCGGCCCCGTGGGAAGGGGAGGCGGGCGGCATGAACACGGCCTCGATGCAGGTGCCGGTCATCCTCCAGAAAGTCGAGGTGGACCGGGGGGGTCCCTTCCTCTACGAGGAGGTGACCGAAGAAGGAGCGATGGTGAACGTCTCGGTCGAGGTCGTGCCCGGGAAAGGGAGGGTCCTCGTTCAGACAACGCCCCGGATGGGGATTGTTTTCCAGGATGCCGCGAACCTTGCGGTCGATGTCGCCGCCAACCGCTCCCGTGTGGACCTTGCCGGGAGCGACATCATCTTCAGCATCCAGGGTCCGGAGGAGGTCTCCGAGGTTGACGGCCCCAGCGCGGGGGCGCTGATGACCATGCTCCTCCTCTCGGTGCTGGAGGGCTTTTCGCTCAACGAGAGCGTGACCGTGACGGGGACCATCGATGCAGACGGGCATATCGGCCCGGTCGGCGGCGTCCTCGAGAAAGCAGCGGCCGCTGCGGCAAGCGGGAAGACCCTCCTTGTCCTCTCTGAAGAGAACGACCAGGTTGTCGACCGCCGTGATGATGCCCGGTCGTTCGGCGGGCTGAGAATTATGAGGCAGCGTCCGGTTCTCGTCGATGCAAAGGAGTACATCGAGGAGAATTACGGTATCCGGGTGGCATACGCGGCCAGCCTCGACGACCTGCTCGCCGACGTCCGTGTACCTGCTCCGGCCGAAACCGCCGCGGCCCTCTGATACCCTTCCAGGTTGTCCCGCGGCGGTGAAGAGTATTTATCATTCCCGGGCGACGTACCCGTACGTATGAAATCACAGAGACTTCTGATCATCGGGGTTATTATCGCCGTCGCCCTGATCGCTGTCCTCGCAGTCGTAGTGCTGCCGGGCCTCTCCTCGCCGCCGCAGCCGCCCGGGCCCGATCCGACCTGGCCCGTCGCGACTCAAACGCCGACGTCCGCCCCGACCCCGACACCGGCGCCCGTCCCCGGGAACGGCACCTACGTCAACGCCACCTACGGTTATGCCGTCACCTGCCCGGAGGGGTGGTTCTACACCGAGTCCGGAGAGAGCGTATGGTTCTCCTCGCCGGACAAGCACGAAGAGGTCCGCGTGAACACGAACCCGCTCCAGAAGGACGCCGATCCGGAACAGGTCCTCGAATCCCTGAACGCGACGTATGCAGAGGACCTTCGCTCCGGGATTGATGCCGAATGGGTTTCCACGGAGAAGCTCACCCTTGACGGCGTCCCGGGGTATAAGTCGGTCTACTCCGTCCCCCTCCCCGTCCCCGAGGGGGACCGGTATGACTTCATCATCCGCTACGCCGTCAAAGACGACGTCATCTACTCGGTTATGCATACCGTATTCCCCCCAAAGTACGATATTTACAACATCGACGCGGCTCCGACGGCCGAATCGTTCCGTTTCCTTTAAAAATGAGTGAGGAGAGGCATAAACCCGGGTTGAGCGGTTGTCGGGGAGGTCCCCGTCACCTGTTCTCTTCCTGCAGGGCTCCGGAAGTGTCTTGAGGGAGAGTTGCTTCGGGAGAGATGTCGTAGTAGGGTTCGAGAAGCGGATCGTTTTCACGGTCGTGATACTGTTTCCCTCTACTCCGGGTCCTCATCCAGAGGCGGATCTGCTGGAGTAATGTCACGTGATTTGACTCCTTTCGTCCGCAGCGGGTGTATCCCCGCTGTGACCTATAGCCGTTCTGATTTCCCTGAGATAAAACCATTTTGATACGGCCTTTTGCCAAAAATCCCGAAAAAATCCGGTTTATTAAGAAAATGGGGTGATTACGTTCTCTCTTTTATGCCGGGTCAGCCCGGTCTCCTTACGTCCGCCGGAAGAGCCCGTCGAGTTTCCGTTTATCGAACGCCACCACCGTCGGCCTCCCGTGCGGGCACGTCCAGGGGGTCTTCGTCCGGGCGAGCTGTGCGAGGAGGCGCTTCTGCTGGTCGTGCGTGAGCCGGGCTCCCGCCTTCACCGCACCCCTGCAGGCGACGATGCGGGTGACCGCCTCTCGCCGGTCGGGGGCGGTGCGGGACTCGCCGGCGAGGATCTCGGCGACCGTCTCCCTGATCTCCCCCGGGTCTTCGAGTGCGCCGAGGGCGGCGGGCACCGCCCGGACAGCGAAGGTGTCCCGACCGAACTCCTCCACCGCGAACCTCTCGCCGGAAAGGATCGGCATCGCATCCCGGAGTGCGGCCGCTTCCTTCGGAGGGAGGGAGAGGACGACGGGCGTGATCAGTTCCTGCGATCCGGCCGCCGCATCGCGCTGCTCCACGACCTGGTCGTAGAGGACCCTCTCGTGGGCTGCATGCTGGTCGATGAGATAAAGGGTGCCGTCGCTCCCCTCCGCCACGATGTAGGTCGCGGCCACCTGCCCGACCGGTTCCATCGCGGGGAGGAGGTTCTCCGTGCCCTCTCCTTCCGTCCTGCGGAGTTGCCTGTCGGAGAGGGTGAGTCCCCGGTGCCCTGCCGTGTAGGAGACCGCGGGCTCGTCGATCACGGGGGCCGAAGCCGGCTCCGACGGTCCGAAATGCTGCTGCACCGGCTCGGCCGGCGTCTCGCGGGCGAGATCGTGTCCGGCGAGCGCCGTCTCCACGGCGGCCGCAATCGCTCCCGTGATCTCCCGCTCCCGGGAGAGACGGACCTCCCTTTTCGTCGGGTGGACGTTGACGTCGACGAGACCGGTGTCGATCGCGAGTTCGATGAACGCCACCGGGTAGCGGTCCTTCGGGAGGAGATTGCCGTAGCCCGCCCGCACAGCGGCTGCGATCTGCCGTGAGACGATGCTCCTTCCATTGATGCTGACAACAACCTGCGCGAGGCTCCCCCGGCTCTCCACCGGGCGGGAGACGTAGCCGCGGACAGCGAGGAAGGGGAGCCTGCCTTCGACCGGGATGAGCGTCCGGGCGAGATCCGCACCGTAAAGGCCGGTGACGGTGGCGAGGAGCCCGCCGGAGCGCTGGGTCGCCATCCGTTCCTTTCCGTTGTGCACCACCCTGAAGGCGACCTCTCCGTGCGCAAGGGCGAGGTTCTCCACGACGCCGTAAAGGTGGGCGAGTTCGGTGTTCTTGCTCTTTAAGAACTTCCGGCGGGCGGGGGTATTGTAGAAGAGGCGCTCAACGACGACCGTCGTCCCCTCCGGGGCCCCGACCTCGCTCTTCTCCACGACCTCGCCGCCCCTGACCCGCACCCGGGTGCCGGCGAGGGCCCCGGCTCCCCGGGGACGGGTGACCAGGGTCACCTCCGCGACGGCGGCAATGCTTGCAAGCGCCTCGCCCCGGAACCCCAGGGTGCGGATGGCGGAGAAGTCGGCGATGTCCCGGATCTTGCTCGTCGCGTGGGGGTGGAAGGCAAGTACCGCCTCCTCCTGCGTCATCCCCTCCCCGTCGTCGGTCACCCGGATCTTCGTGATCCCGGCCATATCCGAAGAGACATCGACGAGGATGCTCGTCGACCCTGCATCTATCGCGTTCTCCAGGAGTTCCTTCACCACCGATGCGGGCCGCTCCACGACCTCCCCGGCGGCGATCTGGTTCACGGTATCGGGGTCGAGGACCCGGATCTTCGTCATCGCTCACCGTCCTCTCCGTTTGCAAGTCTCTGGAGCCTGCAGAGGGTATTCAGCGCATCAACCGGCGTCATCTCGTTCGGGTTCATGTTTTTGAGTTCCCTGACCGCGGGGTTCTCTTCGACGACTCCTTCGCCGGTGTCGACGAGGAGCATCTGGGTGTAGCGGGGGGCCCGCGGTCCGCCCGAGGGTTCCCGCGCCGCCTCTTCCTTCAGGATCGCCATCGCCCGGTCGGTTACCTTCTTCGGGATGCCGGCAAGGTGCGCCACGTGAACGCCGTAACTCTTGTCGGTTGCGCCGGGGATGATCTTACGGAGGAAAACAACCTCGTTTCCCGTATCCTTCACGGCAAAATGGAAGTTCTTCACCCGTTTGAGCGAGTCCTCAAGGTCGATCAGGTCGTGGAAATGGGTTGCAAAGAGCGTCCGCGGCCCGACAACCGCTTTTCCGTGCAGGAACTCCACCACCGCACGGGCGATTGCGCACCCGTCGAGCGTACTCGTCCCCCGCCCGATCTCGTCGAGGATGACGAGGCTCTGCGGCGTCGCGTTGTTTAGGATGTTTGCGAGTTCCAGCATCTCGACCATGAACGTGGACTGCCCCGAAGCAAGGTCGTCGAACGCCCCCACCCGGGTAAAGACCCGGTCCACAAGCCCGACGGTGGCGTGGCGTGCCGGGACGAAACTCCCCATCTGAGCCATGATGCAGCAGAGCGCCACCGCCCGCATGTAGGTGGACTTGCCCGCCATGTTCGCCCCGGTGATGATCATGATCTGGTCGTCGGAGGCGTCAAGGTCCGTGTCGTTCGGGACGAACGGCACCGGGAGGTGCCGCTCCACCACCGGGTGGCGGCCGTCCCGGATGATTATCCGGCCGCTCTCTTCGATCACCGGCCGGGAGTAGCCGTACCGGGCGGCGTTCTCGGCGAGTGCGGCGTAGACGTCGAGCAGTCCCACCGCCCGTGCGGTCGCCTGGAGACCCGGGACGTCCTCCGCGAGCGTCCGGATGAGTTCGGCGTAGATCTCCGCTTCGAGGGCGGTAAGGCGCTCCTCCGCGGTCGCGATCAGCGCTTCCTTCTCCCGGAGGTCGGGTATCGTGTAGCGCTCGCCGTTCGCGGTCGTCTGCCGGCGCTCGTACTCCGGCGGCACCAGGTGCAGGTTCGGTTTCGTCACCTCGATGTAGTAGCCGAAGACCCGGTTGTAGCCGACCTTGAGTGACTTAATTCCGGTCCTCTCCCGCTCCTGCTGCTGGAACTCCGCTATCCAGTCTTTCCCGGTCGTCGCGAGGTGCCGGAGTTCGTCGAGTTTCGCATTGAACCCCTCCCGGATCATCCCGCCGGACTTCGCAAGCGCCGGGGGGTCGTCCACGATAGCCCGGTCGACGAGGTCCGTCACGCGGGTATGGTCGCTCATAGCGTCAAGGGCTTCGCGGATGAGGGCCGGGGCGTCGCCGGAAAAGAGCGCTTTAACGTCCGGAATCGCGCGAAGCGAATCGCGGAGCGTCGAAAGGTCCCGGGGGCCGGCATTCCCGTAGGCGATCCTCCCTGCAATTCGTTCGATATCGGCAAAGTCGCCGAGGGCTGCGCGAAGCGCCTGCCGGTCGAGGGCATGGTCGACAAACCACTCCACGGCGTCGAGACGCTCTTCGATGGCGGCCTTCCTGACCAGAGGGCCGATAAGGAACGACCGCATCGTCCGGCTCCCCATCGAGGTCTCCGTGACGTCGAGCGCGGCAAGAAGCGTGTTCCCGTCGCCTTCTCCCCGGATGCCTGTCGTGATCTCAAGGTTTCGAAGCGTGATCGCATCGAGCACCATGTTATCCGACGGGACCCTGGTCGCGAGCCCCGTGATGTGGGCGAGGGGCGATTGCTGGGTTTCCTGGGCGTAGCGGAGAGCCGCCCCGGCCGCGGCGATTGCTCCCGCCATGTCGGCGCACCCGTAGCCGTCGAGCGTCGCGGTTCCGAACTGCCCGCAGAGGCGCTCATATGCTGCATCCCGGTCGAAAACGTCGTCGCGGTAGCGGCTCACCGTCACCCCGAGGTTTTCGAGCCGGGCGGGAAGCGCGCCCGCAAGACTCTCGGGGACGATTGCCTCCGACGGGCGGTATCTCACCACCTCCGAGACGATATCGGCGCAGTCATGCGCGCCGCTCCCGGAGGAGACGAAGAACTCGCCGGTGGAGACGTCCAGAAACGCGAGGCCGAAGGTATCCTTCCGGTCGGGGGCTATCGCCATCAGGTAATGGGCTCCCGCAGAGCCGAGCATCGAAGA
Source organism: Methanoculleus sp. UBA374 (assembly GCA_002508705.1). Taxonomy (GTDB): domain Archaea; phylum Halobacteriota; class Methanomicrobia; order Methanomicrobiales; family Methanoculleaceae; genus Methanoculleus; species Methanoculleus palmolei. The sequence goes on from DAYL01000029.1 coordinate 66,052, forward strand.
GTCGATCAGGGTCCCCGGGGTGATCACCCTCGTGACATCCCGCTTCACCACGCCTTTTGCGGTCTTCGGGTCCTCGATCTGATCGCAGATCACCACCTTGTAGCCCTTGCCTACCAGGCGGGCGATGTAGCCGTCGGCGGCGTGGTGGGGTACGCCCGCAAGCGGCATCCGGTCGCCGTTCTTATCCCTTCCCCGGGCGGTCAGGGTGATATCGAGTTCCCGGGCCACCACGCCGGCGTCCTCGCCGAACGTCTCGTAAAAGTCCCCCATCCGGAAGAAGAGGATGGCGTCGGGGTACCGGGCCTTCACTGAGTAATACTGCCGCATTGCCGGGGTCGGTCCGTCGGTCATCACTTCTCTTTATACAATCCGCACGGAGCAACATAAGAGTAACTCCCCCGGAATTTCGTCGGATACGGCCGCGGTTCGATGCCCGGACAGGGCGGGCCCTGCCAAACTACATACGTCTGGAGCGCACACAAATAACGCGAAAGTATTATGGCGGCGACGATCGCAGAGAAGATATTCTCAATGAAATGCGGCCGGACCGTCCGCGCAGGTGACGTCGTGATGGCGCCGGTGGATGCGGCGATGATCCACGACATCACCGGTCCGCTGGCAGTCCGCGTCTTTGGCGAGATGGGTGGAAAGCGCGTTTATGATCCGGATCGGATTATCATGCTCTTCGATCACCAGGTGCCCGCCGATTCGATACCGGCCGCCGAGAACCACGTCTTCATGAGGCGGTTTGCAGAGGAGCAGGGGATCCGCAACTACGACCTTCTCGAGGGCGTCTGCCACCAGGTTGTTATGGAGAAAGGGCGGGCGGCGCCCGGCGAGATCATCGTCGGGACCGACTCCCACACCTGCACCTACGGTGCGGCGGGTGCATTTGCGACCGGCATCGGTTCGACCGATATGGGGTTCGTGCTGAAGTTCGGGGCGCTTTACTTCCGGGTGCCCGAGAGCATCCTTCTTGAGATCGACGGGGCCTTCGGCCGGAGAGTCGGTCCAAAAGACCTGATCCTCTCGCTCGTCGGCGACATCGGCGCCGACGGTGCGACCTATACGGCGCTTGAGTTCACCGGCGGGGCCATGCACGATATGGACATGGCGGGCCGGATGACCTGTGCGAACATGGCGATCGAGATGGGGGCAAAGGCGGGAATCGTCCGGCCCGACGAGACTACCCGGGACTACGTCGCCGCCCGCCGCGGGGTCGAACCGCTCGATCTTGCCGGCGACGCAGACGCAGACTACCGGGAGCGCAGGCACTACGACGTCACCGACCTTTCTCCGCAGGTCGCCGTCCCCCATAACGTGGACAACGTCGTGGACGTCGCCGACGTCGCGGGGACGAAGGTCGACCAGGTCTTCATCGGCTCCTGCACCAACGGGCGCTACGAGGACCTCGCGGAGGCCGCCGGGGTGCTCGGGATCGCCGACCGCTTTGCAGCCGGCGTCCGGGTGATCGTCATCCCGGCCTCACGCACCGAGTACCTCAAGGCCCTCCGGGCCGGCCTCGTTGAACGGTTCGTTGAGGCGGGAGCCCTCGTCGAGGCTCCCTGCTGCGGCCCCTGCATGGGCGGGGCGTTCGGGCTCCTCGCTCCCGGCGAGGTCTCGCTCTCCACGTCGAACCGGAACTTCCGGGGCAGGCAGGGGAGCGCGCAGGCGTCGGTCTACCTTGCCTCCCCGGCGACGGCGGCGGCAAGCGCCCTCTACGGCGAGATCACCGACCCGAGGGAGGCGTGAATCATGCGGGTGTGGAAGTTCGGCGACGATATCGATACGGACGCGATCATCCCTGGCAGATTCCTGACGATCTACGACCCGGCGGAGCTTGCGAAGCACGCGTTTGAGGGAACGAGAGACGAGTTTGCGAGAGATGTGCGGGAGGGCGACGTCATTGTCGGCGGCACCAACTTCGGGTGCGGCTCCTCGCGGGAACATGCGCCGCTTGCGCTCCTCGGGGCCGGGGTTCGGGTCGTGGTCGCAAAGTCCTTTGCCCGGATCTTCTATCGGAACGCCGTCAACACGGGGCTCCTGCCCCTGGTCTGCCCCGAGACCGACGCTATCCGGGACGGTGATACCGTATCGGTGGATCTTGCCGGGAATCTCATTGAGGCGAACGGGCGGCGGCTCCCCGTCGAGCCGGTGCCCGGGTTCCTGAAAGAGATCGTCGAGGCCGGGGGCCTCGTGGCTTACGCAAAAAATCTGGATAAGGTGGAGATATGCAACATCGAGTAGCGGCAATCGGCGGAGACGGGATCGGTCCCGAGATCGTGGCGGCGGGTAAAGAGGTCCTCGACGCCGCGGGAGAGCGGTTCGGGTTCGACATAGCGTGGACTGACTTCGACATCGGCGCGGACCGCTACCTCGCGACCGGGGAACTCCTCACGGAAGAGGACATCCGGGACCTCTCGAAGTTCAAGGCGATCTATTTCGGGGCCATCGGTGATCCCCGGGTGAAGCCCGGGGTCCTCGAGAAGGGCATCCTGCTTGCGATCCGGTTTCACTTCGACCAGTTCATCAACCTCCGGCCGGTCAAACTCCTCGACGGCGTCTGGACGCCGCTCGCGAACAAAAAGCCGGAGGACATCGACTTTGTGGTGGTCCGGGAGAATACCGAGGACTTCTACGTCGGTATCGGCTCGCGGTTCGCCGGTACGCACGAGGAGAAGACCCTCGAGGTCGTCCGCGACCTCTATAACGTCAGGTTCGGGCTGGACGTAGAGACCGACGCCGACGAACTCGCCTACCAGATCGGCGTCGTCACCCGGCCGGGTGCGGAGCGGGCGATCCGCTACGCCTTCGACCTCGCCGAAAGGAGAGCTAGGAAGGTCACCTCGGTCGACAAGGCAAACGTCCTCTCCGACGTCTACGGCCTCTGGCGGGATGTCTTCAACGAAGTCGCCGCCGGATACCCCGACGTCGCGACGGAGTTCAACTTCGTCGACGCCGTCACGATGTGGTTCGTCAAGAATCCCGAGTGGTTCGACGTCGTCGTCACGCCGAATATGTTCGGCGACATCATCACCGACCTCGGGGCCATGATCCAGGGCGGGCTCGGGCTCGCTCCCGGCGGGAACATCAACCCGGACGGCACCTCGATGTTCGAGCCGATCCACGGCTCCGCGCCGAAGTACCGCGGCCAGGACGTTGCAAACCCGCTCGCCACCGTCTGGGCCGGTTCACTGCTTCTCGACCACATCAGCGAGCACGAGGCGGCGGCAGCGGTCCTTCGGGCTATCGAGAGAAGCATCCTCGACGGGTTCGTGACCCGGGATATGGGCGGTGCGAAGAAGACGAGCGAGGTCGGGCGTTACCTTGCATCGCTTGTCCGGACGGTGTAAGGCGGCCGCCCCCATTTCCCGTCTTTTTATATCCCCGCACCGCCATGATCTTCTAGACCGATGCAAAATAACCAGCATACGCCATGTGAAAACCCGCTCTGGCCCTGCGCGATGACCGGGGCGGTCGCCTGCCTCGCCGGGTTCGAAGATCTGGCCGTCATCGTTCACGGTTCGAGCGGGTGCTACTTCTACCCCGCATCGCTTGTCGGGGTTCCCATCCACGGGACGTTCCTCGTCGAGAACGAGGTCATCTTCGGCGCCGAATCGCGCCTCGCGGAGGTGATCCGGGAACTCGAAGGCCGGTACTCCCGGATAGCCGTGGTCAACACCTGCGTGCCCGCCGTCATGGGCGAGGACCTCAGTGCGCTCGCTCGTGACGGCCAGGTCCTCATCGTCGACAGCCCGGGGTTCCTCGGGGACTTCGAGGCCGGCTACCGTCGGGCGCTCGCCGAGATCGCGCCGGAGGTGGACCCCGACGGGCGCGGCGTCAACATCGACGGCATCTGCCGCACCGACCCCTTCTGCCGGGGGAACGCCATCGAGGCGCGGCGTCTGCTCAATCTCGCCGGCGCCACCGTCTCTACCACTTTTTGCCTGGACCGCTACGCCGCGGCTCATCGTGCGGCACCCTTCACGGTCGGCACGAACCCGGACCTTTCAAGCGGCGTCGGGACCGCTTGCGGCTCGCTTCTTGGCCTCGATGCCGTCGGTGAGACCTTCGGGCGGCTGCAGGCCTCGGTCGACGGCGTCGATTCCCGGCCGGTCGACGAGGAGATCGCGTGGGCCGACGCCCTGATCCGAAAAGCCTGCGAGAAGTACCTCAGGAGGTTCGATCCTCCCCGGGTGGTGATCGCCGCCGGGCACGCGTATGCCGCCTTTGCGCGAGACCTCCTCGACCGGTATCTCGGGGCAGATATCGCCTGCATCGCCGCCCGAAACGATCCGGACGCGGAGAGCGGTGCCGTCACGTATACGATGGACTTCTCAACCATCCAGGAGATGATCCGGGATGCCGAACCGGACCTGATCCTCGGCTCCTCCTACGAGCAGGCAATCGCTCCCCGCGCCGCCTTTGTCGGGCTGACGCCGCCGCTCCGGGGCAGGGTCCTCCTCTCTTCCCGTGCGGTTGCCGGGATCGAAGGAGCGCTTCACCTGATGGATGAGGTGCTCAACGCCTGTATCAACCGAAATCGGCGTCCGGGGAGCGAACGCACGGACCTCGCCTGAGAAAAGCGTTAATACTCCCGGTGCGAGAGCATTCATGTGGAGGAACAGAGATTCGATGCCGCTTGTGAAGATCGAGATCAGGTACGGGAAGCCCGCTGAATATCGGCAATTGCTCATCAAGAGCCTTCATGACGCTTTTGTGGACGCACTGCAGACCCCGGAGGCCGCCCTCTGGATCCGGCTCTGCGAACGTAAACCTGAGAACTTCCCGCTGCCTCCCGGACGGTCCGACGACGCGGTCCTCGTCGAGGTCTCGCTCATGCCGGGGCGCAGCAAAGAGAAGAAAGAGGCGCTCTACCGGGCGATTGTAAGTCGCCTCGCCCGTGATGTCGGTGTCCGCCCCGAAGACGTCTATATCGTCCTCTACGAACCGCCCGTCGAGAACTGGGTCGAGCACGGCGAAGCATTCGCGTCCTCCCGTTGAGCGCGGGGCAACTGCACCCGGCCATAAGGTATTTATGACCCGGTGCATACCGGGGTGCCGGCCTGTTCCTCTGGACAGGTGAGTATGAGGGAGGTAACGGCATGACATCACACGGCGGGGGACCCCCCCACGGGATGCTCCTTGAGAAGATGTTCGATCTTCTTGACGAGGACCAGGTGCGGCAACTGACGATCCGGATGATCGAGTCTCGCATCAAGATGAAAAGACAGTGGATCGAGATGATGGAGTACAAGATCGAGACGTATAAGATTATTCGCGATATGCTTGAGAAGGGCGGGAAGAGGTAAGCCTGCCCCTCTCTATCGTATGCTCCGGTGCGTGAGGTCCGGGGCTGCAGCCTTTTTTTAATAGACCGTTTTTGAAGGGAGCGGACCTGCCGCCCGGAAGATTTAATCCGTCCCGACCGAGATTATGTGGATATCATGCCCCTTGTCCCGCTTCGCATCGGAGAGGCGTTCAGACCGGTGCCGCCGTTCCGGTCGTACCTCTACGCATCCCTGGTCCTGGCCGTCGCCCTGTTCGTCCTGCCCTGGCTGGTCCCCGTTGCCCTCTTCAGCCCGTGGCCGGTCACGCTCGCCGTCACGATACCTGTCCTTGCCTTCGTTGCCTTCGTCGCTTACTGGATACCCCTCTACTGCGAGAGCATCGCCTACCGCCTCACCGTCACCGAGGTGACCTGGCAGCGTGGGGTCTGGTTCCGGCAGACAGGGATCGTGCCCTACAACCGGATCACAAACGTCGATATCGTCCAGGGCCCCCTGATGCGGCTCTTCTCCTTCTCAGCGCTCCGGGTGCAGACCGCCGGCTACTCTGCCCAGGCCCGGGCGGAGATCGTCCTCAACGGGATCGAGGACCCAAAAGACCTCCAGGAGAAGATCATGAGTTTCGTGCGGGGGACCGGCCCTGTCGCGACTGGGGCCGGGCCGGAAGAGTTGCCGGCCGCGGATGCGACGGTGGAGGAACTGCGGGCGATCCGGGCGTTGCTGGAACGGCTGCTCGAAAAATAACCTCATTCCCCCGGAAAAAGAGACTACCTCCCGGCGGCCGCTTCCCGCTTGACGACCAGGACCGGTTGATGGGCGTTCTTGATCACGTACTCCGAGACCGTCCCGAGCAGGCGGTCGCGGAGGTTCGACCGGCCGTGAGAACCGATGACGATGAGCGAGACCCCATCCGCATCGGCCGCGGTCACGATCTCCGCCCCCGGCGTGCCGATGGGCGTCCGGACGGTCACCTCCAGCCCCTGCTTCTCGAGCACCCGGCGAATGTCGATGATCCGGTGCTGGATCTCTTCCCGCTGCTGCCGCTGGACCTCGGTCTCTCGGTCGGGCACGGTCCCGAGGAACCCCTGCCCGCCCGCGGCGATCAGGGTGATCTCTCTTGGGTCGAGGACGTGGACGAGGACCACCTCGCGGGTTCCCGCCTCCTGAAGCGCGGGGATATAGTCCAGCACCTTCAGGGAAGGTTTGGAAAAGTCTGTTGGAAACAGAATGCGTTCGAACATGCACTGCTACTCTCCGATGGTTTGTATCTGTCCCACTGAATATTTAAAGGCACTGTGCGGAATCTGTCAGGTGAGCGGGGCGATGAAATCGCCGTAATGTGATACCATATACCGTAGCGACCCGTCAATTCCGGAAAACCTGCTGCAGCGTCCGGTTCGGATCCGGGTATCACCCCTTTTCCGTCATCCGGCGGCGTTCCCGTATGTGAAGAGGGCTTGCTTTCTCGACGCTCTCCTGGTATTTGCCCTCCTACCCGGCGGGAGATTTATTGCGGCCGGGTTCTTTCCCCTTCTCTTCCTGACTGCCTTCCTCTCCGGCCTGGCGATGCCGAGGGTGCCGGTTGCAGCGGCCAGTATCGGCATGGTCCCGAAGATGCGTCTGTCTTCTCCTGATCCGGTGCCCCCCGGTCCCGCTCGACCTGCCGGCCGCACTAGTTACATCGGCCTTAACCCGATTCTGGCGGTGGAAAAGGCGCTTGATGTGATGGGCGGTATCGCGGGAGCACCCGGCAATCGTTGTCTCCGGTATCCCGTGCTGTCTGGTATGTCGCCGACGGGGCGTTATCGAGTCGGAGATTTGGTCGAAGAACCGCTGATCCGCTCCACTGTGCGGGCTGCATCGGAGTGGTGCCTCTAGTATTGTGATCCCCTCCGGGTTTGCACGGTTTGAGACGGCGAACCAGCGGGTCATAGAGTTCTTGCAGGTACGGGAAGAAGAAAGTTGTATTCTGAAAGTACCTGATCCGGGCGCACACAAATCAATAAATAGAAATAAACGGGCATCAATAGTTTGTTGTCGATATCAAAATGACAAAAGTGTGTAATCATTCTCGACAGTATAACTACGTTGAGTCCTGGCTCCGGCCGGTAATGACGGCATGCAATCTCCGACAAAGGTCTGTGGTCTCCTGCCAGCATCAGGTTTTTGTTAGGCGCACGGCCTTTGAACACGAAGTCCGGCAGCTCGTAATGCTCCATTCGCAGTGGAAACGGTGACCTGATGTACTCTATCTATACGAATTCTGGACACGGGAAACCCCTCAAAGACCTCTTGAGCGCAAAGGTCACGGGTATGTCCTCCTACTATCTGAAACCGAAGGACGGCGACTCTACCGTCGAGATTCGGGTGATCAACCTCGGCGATATCGCCGACGGCACAATCAACACCGAGGCGGTCAGGATCATGCGGGTTAAGAATACCAGAAAGCTGGAAACCGATATCGTTCAAGAGGGCGATGTCGTTCTCACCCTCCGGGGCCCGCCTTTTCGTGCCGCGGTCGCAGACGGCAGTATTGCCGGCGCGGCAGTCAGTGCAAACCTTGTAGGGCTGCGGTGTTCGGATCGGCTAAGACCGGATCTCCTCGCAGCCTGGTTAAACTGCTCCGCAGGTCAACGCGCCCTTACTGCACGGGCCGGTGGGTCTACTCTGATGGGGCTCTCTCTTCGGGAGTTGTTGCAGGTCGAGGTCCCGGTCCCCCCTATGGCACAGCAAGAACTTCTGAGCAGGTATCTCGCGCTGGCAGCTGAATATTCGAGGATTCTCAAAAAAGAGCAGAGACTCCAGGATTCTACTGTTAATGCAATGATGAACTCCCTCTGAGGTGATGAAGGTGGCGACGATCACATTCGAAGAAATGAAGAAGATGACCTGGGAAGCGGCTGATATCCTCCGTGGGTCCATCAGTTCGACCGATTACAAGGATTATATCCTGGGGATGCTCTTTCTGAAGCGCCTCTCGGATGTGTTTGAAGAGGAGGCGGAGCGGATCGAGCAGGAGACAGGGGATCACGATCTTGCCTGGAACGATCCCGATGAACATCAGTATTACCTTCCTCGGGGGTGCCTGTGGAAGGATATCCAGAAGCTCACTGTAGAGATCGGCGACAGGTTGAACACGATCACGCAAAAGATCGAAGACCAGAATCCGGTGATGGGAAAAGTCCTCGGGAACATTGATTTTAACTCGTATAAACTTGGGGAGACCAAGCAACGAGACACGAACCTTTCCGCGCTTATCCGGAACTTCTCTACAATCCCGATGAGGAATGCCGACCTGGAAAGTCCGGATATGCTCGGGGACGTGTATATGTACCTCATAGAGCGGTTTGCCGACGATGCCGGAAAGAAGGGGGGAGAATTCTTCACACCCCATCAGGTCGCCGCTCTGCTGGCCAGGCTCCTCGATCCGAAGGAAGGGATGCGCATTCACGACCCCTGTTGCGGCTCGGGCGGCGCGGTAATTCAGTGTGCGAGGCTCGTGAAGGAGGAAGGGGGCGATCCGGCAAATCTCACCCTGACCGGGCAGGAGAAGAACATCGGGACCTGGGGCCTCTGCAAGATGAACATGCTCCTCCACGGCTACATCGACGCCGATATCAGGGCAGGGGATACGATCCGGGAACCGCAGTTCCTGCTTGACAGCCACCTCATGCAGTTCGACCGGATAATCAGTAATCCACCCTTCTCGCTCGACAAGTGGGGCCAGGAGACGGCAAAGGCTGATCCGTATGGCCGGTTCGGCTACGGACTGCCGCCGGCGACGAAAGGGGACTGGGCCTTCGTGCTCCACATGATCAACGTCCTCAATGAGACCGGGAAACTCGCGGTCATCGTGCCGCACGGCGTGCTCTTCCGGGGCGGTGCCGAGGGGAAGATCCGGACGAACGTCCTCAAGGACGATCTGGTGGAGGCGGTGATCGGGCTTGCACCGAACCTCTTCTTCGGTACATCGATCCCGGCCGCGGTCCTGGTCGTCAACAAGGACAAACCCACCGAACGGAAGGGGAAAGTCCTCTTCATCGAGGCCTCGGCGGAGTTCCAGGAGGGGAAGAACCAGAACTGCTTGCGAAAGATGGATATCGAGAAGATCGTGACGGCCTACCGGGAGTATCGGGACGTGGAGAAGTTCTGCCGGGTCGTTCCGATGGAGGAGATCGAGGAGAACGATTACAACTTAAATATTACCCGCTACGTGGACACGACGCCCGAGGAGGAGGTCGTGGATGTGGCGGCGGTGGCGCGGGAACTGCACGACCTGCGGGAACGCCGGGCGGTTATCGAGGCAGAGATGGACTGGTACCTGGAGGAACTGGGCTACACGGGGGGGTCGAAGTGAGCGTGGGGGTGCCGGGGCCGGTTGGCCGCACCGTTGCCGGGGAACTCGACCGTCGGACAATTATCCGGGAGTTCCGGATGGTTCGGTGCGGAGGCATTCTATGAAGCCCGAGATCGTGCACCGGCTTCACCGGCATTTCGAGGACTATGTCCGTGATGCGGGCGGGGTCGAGTTCTGGTATGCCCGGGACCTTCAGACGTTGCTTGGCTACAAGGAGTGGCGTAATTTCATGAAAGTCATTGATAAAGCCAAAGAATCCTGTCAAACGACAAAACATGAGGTTTCAGACCATTTTGTTGACGTCAACAAAATGGTCTCCCTTGGGTCTGGGTCGGAACGGGAGATCCCTGATATCATGTTGACCAGGTATGCCTGTTACCTCATCGCTCAGAACGGGGATCCCAGGAAAGAGGAGATCGCGTTTGCCCAGAGTTACTTCGCCGTGCAGACGCGCAAGCAGGAGATCATCGAGGAGCACATCCTCCTCACCGAACGCCTGAGGGCACGGGAGCGGCTGCGGGAGTCCGAGTCCGAACTGTCGCGGAATATTTACGAGCGAGGCGTGGATGAGCCCGGGTTCGGGCGGATCCGCAGCAGAGGCGACATGGCGCTTTTCGGCGGGTATACCACCCAGGCGATGAAGGAGCGCTTAGGGGCGCCGCAAAACCGCCCTCTTGCCGATTTCCTCCCGACGGTGACGATCACGGCGAAGAACCTCGCCACCGAGATCACGAACTTTAACGTGACTAAAGAGGATCTCCAGGGTGAGCGTGCGATCACGGACGAACACGTTCAGAACAACACCGACGTCAGGGACCTCCTCGTGCGGCGCGGGATCAAGCCCGAGTCTCTCCCTCCGGAGGAGGATCTGAAGAAACTCGAACGACGGGTGAGGTCGCAGGAGAAGAGGATCGCCGGCGCTGCCGGGCGGCTGGCGAACTCGGAGGCGGGCGACGGTGAACGCTGATAGGGTTGTCCCGGTTGCATACGCGATGCACGCCTCCCCGAAGCGCTACGCCCTGCTTATCGGGGCGGGGATCTCGGTCGCCGCAGGCCTCCCGACGGCAAGCGACGTCTCCGGGAATATGATCCTTGCCGTCGCCAGAGGACGGGGCGAGAAGGTGGAGAGGGGAGAGAAGAACGAGGTCTGCCTTGCGTGGTTTGAGGAGACGTTTGGGGAGCCTGCAACATTCCAGCGCCTTATGAAGGAGCTTGGGATCTCAGAAGGGAACCGAAAGGACGGGTTGAAGAAGTTCATCTCTCGGACCGACGAGAACGGCGATCCCATCCCCGGAGCCCCCACCGCAGCCCACCGCGCCGTTGTCAGGCTGGTGAAGTCCGGGACGGTCTCGCTCGTCATCACCACGAATTTCGACACGCTCATGGAAGAAGCGCTGAAGGCGGAGTTTGTTCCTTACGAGGTCATCACCGAGGAGTCGGACGTCCGGCAGATGTCGGTATTCCCGGACAGGTGCCGGGTTCTTAAGGTCAACGGGGATTTCGAGCGGGGGACGCTCAGGATCACGCCCGAGGACCTCAAGCATTACCCCCCGGCAATGGAGGACTACCTGAAGCGGATCTTCGGGGAGTACGGCCTTGTTGTCTGCGGCTGGTCCGGGGAGTTCGACACGCACCTTATCCAGATCCTCTGCGCCGAAGAGATCCTCCGCCGGTACCCGGTCTTCTGGTGTCGGAGAAACGGGGGGTCCGTTCCCCGTGAGGTGTGCAGGGCGCTCATGCCGAACGGGATCGTTATCGACGACGCCGATGATTTCTTCACCGTCCTTGAAACGGTGGTTGAGAGGTTTTCGCGGTTTGAACCGAGAACGACCCTCACCGCCGCTGCGGCGGTGAGGAAAGTCAAAGATGCTCTCAGACAGACCAAACCAGAACTTGTGCTTCCCGATCTCATCAATGAGGAGACGGATCGAGTGCTTGCATTCCTTGCCGACGAAAGCCGATACCAGGCCGACGTCATTGACAGCAAAGGGTTCTATACAGCGACGCTCACTGGCATCGAAGGCGCCGCGGCCCCTCTGGCTGCGATGGTCGCCACGGTGGCGCAATACGACGATGGGAGTTTTGCAGACCTTGTCTCCAATACGATCGAGCGGCTGATCAACGTGTCACCCGTCACCCCAGAGATCTCAGAGATTCAAAACAAGGGGCAAAAGACGGTGAGCGATTATATTGAGCGGTTGCTCCGGTTACGGTACTATCCGGCCCTCCTCGTGATCTACGCTTCGGGTATCGCTGCCGTCCACACGAGGCATTTCAACACCCTAGAGGCAATTGTCCGGAAGCCGATGATATCTCGGTACAATGTTCTACTACGGGAGAAGGTACCTTACTATGAGTACGTAAATGTCTGGGATGTCATCGGGTTGTGTCACGAGTGGACCGTCGATCTCGCGCACAAGCGGTTCGGGGAAGAAACGAGGTATCGAGATTATCCGTACCTGGCCATACACGAGTTCGTGAAGATCCTGATCCCGAACCAATACGCCTTCTTTGAAGCACTCGACATCTTCGAGTATATCTTCGGACTTGCGTATCTTGCAGGGATCAAAGGAGACCTGGATGAGGGGACACTCCTTCATTCAAGTGTACCAGGGCCCTTACGGTCCCGGAACGTGTACCTCTGCCGCCGTTATGCGGGCCTCGACTCCACTCAACCGTTCCTCTCCCTCCCCGCCCATGTCGTCAACTATCTCGCAGACTTCCGGAAAAGGACCCAGGAATCCAGATTTTTTGGGGGCCTGTTCGGGACATTCGAAGAAGCAAACCGAAAATATGCAAAAGGGTTCGGAATCGAGGCTCCTGATGTTGGTGCGTATCGGGTTATGGTAAGAACAATACGGGGACCCGATCCATGATTCGGAGAGAGACTACGCGCATATCCGGCATTCAAAACGGCTACAAGATGACGAAGGTGGGGCTTATCCCGGAGGAATGGAGCGAAGGGCCGGTCAGTTCTATCGCATATGTGAACCCACGCACTGACATATCGCATCTGGAGGAAGACTCCCAAATCTTCTTCCTTTCTATGGGAAACGTCGGAGAAGATGGCAGGATCTGTACGATGGAGATAAAGCCATATGCTGAAGTTCGAAACGGCTACACTGTCTTTGCTGACGGTGACATCCTAATTGCGAAGATCACACCCTGTATGGAGAATGGAAAAGGGGCGTTGGTCGGCAATCTGAAAAATGGCGTGGGCTTTGGGAGTACTGAATTCCATGTGCTTCGTCCCATCGACCCGAGCGACGCAGAATTTATCTATCAACTCTCTCGCTCATCTTCGTTCAGGCGCGAGGCAATCCGCTATTTTACCGGTTCAGCCGGACAACAGAGGGTATCGAAGGATCTGTTCACTCATCATCTCTGCCCAATCCCTAAACCGGGAGAACGTCACCGTATCGCCGCCGTCCTCTCCACCGTCGACGCCGCCATCGCCGCCACCGACGAGGTCATCGCAAAGACTGAAGAGCTGAAGCGGGGCCTCATGCAGGACCTCCTCACGAAGGGTATCGACGAGGAAGGGAGGGTACGGTCAGAGGAGACAGACATATTTTGCGAAAAGACGATTAATTCGACGACGTTTAAGTTCCCAGAACCCTGGGAGTTTAAAACTATGGGCGATGTAATCACTCTTAAAAGAGGCTATGATCTTCCTTCGGATGAAAGACTTGCTGGAAACGTCCCTGTTATCTCCTCTTCCGGTATATCGGGCTATCATCAGGAAGCAAAAGTTTGCGGGCCCGGCGTTGTGACGGGGCGCTATGGAACTCTTGGAGAGGTTTTCTTCATTGAAAGAGATTTCTGGCCTCTTAATACGACGTTATATGTTTGTAATTTCAAAGGTAATGACCCCAAATTTATCAGTTACTTTTTGAGACTACATCTGGCAGCATACCAGAGTGATGCGTTATCAATTCCCGGAATAAATCGAAATTTTGTGCACAAATTACTCTGTGCCGTCCCTCCTCTCCCCGAACAGCACCGCATCGCCGCGATCCTCTCCGCCGTCGATCGCGACCTCGCGGCCGAGCGCGAACACCGCGACCGCCTCCAGACCCTCAAAAAGGGCCTGATGCAGGATCTCCTCACCGGGCGGGTGCGGGTGCCCCCGAATGGCGCTGGCGGGACAGCCTGCCCCGGTCCCGAACGCGTGACTGCGTGCGATCTTCCCCCGGGGCACACTCCATGACCCGCGACCCCAGAGAACTGACGGAGGTCGAAGACCCTGCCGTCGAGGTCCTCACCCGTCACCTCGGCTGGACCGAACGCACCGTCCGGGAGGCCGACACCCTCCGCCCTTCCCGCAAGGAGCCGGTCCTCACCGTCCTCCTTAGAGAGAAGATCCGGGACCTCAACCTCTGGATCTCGGAGGAGAACATCGACCGGGTCGTCTACCAGATCACCAACATCCCGGCCGCCTCCGTCCTCGGAGCCAACGAAAAGGTCCATGCCATGCTCGACCTCGGCACCACCGTCCAGCAGGACCTCGGCGACGGCTGGGGCGAGCGGAGCCGGACCGTCCGGCTCATTGACTATGAGAAGATCGAGAACAACGACTTTTCCGCCGTCAGGCAGTACCCCGTCGAGCACTACACCGAATGCATCCCCGACATCGTCCTGTTCACGAACGGTATTCCCATCGGCGTCATCGAGTGCAAGAGCCCTTACCTTACCAGGGCAATGGCTGAGGCCCTCAGGCAGCTCAACCGCTATCAGGAGATCGATTCCGGGTTCAGAAATCAGGGTTGTCCGAAGCTCTTCAGAACCGCCCAGGTTCTCATCGCCACACACGGCACCGTCGCCAGATTCGGGACCAACTATACCCCCCTGCGCCACTGGTCGGAGTGGAAGGATCCCTGGCCGTTGACCCTCGAAGATCTCACGTTCATCCTCGGCAGGCTCCCCACCTCGCAGGACGTCCTGCTCTTCGGTACCTGCTCAAAGGAAAACCTCCTCGATCTCATCCGGAACTGCATCGTCTTCGAACGCGAGGACGGCAGGGTGGTCAAGAAAGTGGCCAAGTACCAGCAGTTCCGGGCAACCAACAAGATTCTCGCGCAGGTCACCGCACCTGAGCGCAGGGGCGGCTTCGTCTGGCACTGGCAGGGAAGCGGCAAGAGTCTCACCATGGAGTTCACCGCCGTCAAACTCCGGCGGAATAAGGCCCTTGCCAACCCGACCCTTGTCGTCGTCACCGACAGGACCGACCTCGATCACCAGATTCATGGCACTTTCCTCCACTGCGGTTTCCCGAACCCCGTCAACGCGACAAGCGCCGCCGCCCTCAAGGAAACCCTCTCTCATCCTGTCGGTCAGACGGTCATGACCACCATCCAGAAGTTCCAGGACGCCGCAGAAGTCTATCCCACTCTCACCGACGAGAGGAATATCTTCGTCCTCGTCGACGAGGCGCATCGCAGCCAGTACAGCATCCTGGCCGCCAACATGCGCAAAGCCCTCCCGAACGCCTGCTTCATCGGTTTCACCGGCACCCCCGTCTCTCAGAAGAAGCGTGACACTTTTGCCGAGTTCGGTCCCTGCATCGACCGTTATGATCATAAGCAGTCGGTCGTCGACAGGAACACCGTCTCGATCTATTACGAGAGCAGGCTGCCCCAGCTCTCCATCACCGGCAACAACATAAAAGAACTCGCAGAACGCCTTTTTTCCGGCTACTCCGATGAACAGCGGGCGAGCCTCATAAGAAAGTACGTTACCCGGACAGCCATCGCCGTCGCGCCCGATCGAATCGGAAAGATCTGTGAGGACCTGCTCCTCCACTATCAGACCCATATCGAGCCCAACGGTTTCAAGGCCCAGATCGTCGCCCCGAACCGTCTCGGGGCAGTCCGTTATACGGAAGCACTCAAAACCCTCGGCAGGCAAGATTGTGCTGTCCTCATCTCCACGATGCACAACGACGAGGAGCAGTACAAACTCTACCACACCTCAAAGACCGAGGAGCAGGAGATCATCCGCCGGTTCAAAGAGGAGGAAGACCCAAAGATCATTATCGTCTGCGACAAACTCCTCACCGGCTTCGATGCTCCGCGGGAGCAGGTGATGTACCTCGACAGCCCGCTCAAAGAGCATACCCTCCTCCAGGCTATAGGCCGGGTGAACCGCCGGCAGAAGGGCAAGGAGTACGGCCTCGTGGTCGACTACTGGGGACTGGGTAGCGCCCTCCGGGATGCCCTCGGGATGTATGACGATGATGACGTTGAGGGAATGATCCACCTGGATTTCAAAAGGGAGATCCTTCCCCATCTTCAGGCAGCCCACCGCGCCGCCATGAACTTTTTTGCGCCCGTTCCACAGCGGAGCGCGGAAGAAGACTATAAACAGGCCTGCATCCTCTACCTCAAACCCGAGGATCTGCGGATCTCCTTTGACCACGTATTCAAACAATTTTCACAATACCTCGATATGCTCCTCCCCGATCCTGAAGCTCTGCGCTATGTTCCGGACCTCAGATGGCTCGCCGATATCCGCATAGGGGCACGGAACATATTCAGCGAGGAGGACGACCCGGTCGAGGACCTCGGGGCAAAGGTGCGGAAATTCATTGACGACCATCTCAGAGCCGACGGCATTCTCAGGATCTCCGAGCCGATACCCCTCTACTCGGCAGGTTTTGAGACGGAAGTGGGAAGACTCCGGTCGGACGACGCCAAGGCGAGCATGATCGAGCACGCCGTCAAACACGAGATCCACCTCAAACTCGACGAGGACCCGGTCTTCTACGAGGGTCTCCTGGATCGCCTGAACAGGATTCTGGAGGAGTACAGGCACCAGCAGATCACCAGCACCGAGCGTCTCGCCCGCCTCACCGCTGTTCTCGACGACGCCCGGCACCCGCAAAGGCACGCCGGAGTCCTGGGCCTCGACCCGGAGGTCGCCCCCTTCTATCAAGTGATGGCAGTAGATATCGATAACCCTGAACCCCTCAAGGAGGCGGCTATAGAGATCTGTGCGATCCTAAAAGAGCATACAGTGATCGACTGGCAGCAGAAAGAGGACACCAGGCGGGTGATGCGCCAGAGGATCAAGAGGGTGCTCAGAGCGGTCGGATATCCATCGGATAAGATTCAGGATATGGCCGTTCGTCTTGTCGAACTGGCCGCACGGAGGTACCGGGGATGACGGGGGCAGAGACCATACAATTCGGGACGACGACGATCCAGTATACCGTCTCCTTTAGTCCCGGGCGAAAGGATGCGACGATTGCGGTCTATCCGGATACGAGTGTGGTCGTGACGGTTCCGACCGGCACACCCCTGGAGACGGTTCAGGGTCTTGTCCAGAAAAAAACCCCCTGGATCCTGAAGCAGATTGGAGCGTTTGAGCACTTTGCCATGATCGATGCCATGAAGGAGTATGTCAGCGGAGAGACGTTTCTCTATCTGGGCAGGCAGTACAGGCTGAGGATAACCGTCGCCGGGGAGAACGCGTCTGCAAAACTCATGGGCGGCTACTTCGAGGTGACGGTGCCCGACGGCGTGCACCCAGATAGGGATCTGGTCAGGCGCGCTCTCCATACCTGGTACAAAGAGCACGCCCTGCAGAAGGTGCGCGAAGTGGTGCGCGTCTATGCTCGAAGGCTCCACCTTGACCCTCCGGAGGTGACGATCCGGCATCAGTTGAAGCGATGGGGAAGTTGCACGAAGGATGGTGTGCTCAACATCAATCTCCGGATTGTCATGGCGCCGACGGCTCAGATTGAATATGTGGTGGCCCATGAACTCTGCCACCTGCGGCACAGGGATCATTCCGCCGAGTTCTGGGACCTGCTTCGGCTGGCGATGCCGGACTATGAGATCCGGAAAGAGAGACTGCGGAAGGAGGGATGGAGGTACGTACTGTGAGGTGTGAGGAAGGACCTGATGGCCGGTAGTCCGCCGCTCGCCTGCCTCTTCGACACTGATGTCCCGGAGAATCGGCGCATCTCAAAAGACCCCGCTACGGCGTGTTGGTGATGGGAGATGCGCTACTCTGTCGCGGTGCGAACCTCCCGGGGTTTTCGGCGGTCGTGACCGGGAAGGGCGCAAACTCGATGTCGGCAGGAGGTTTTCTACGGTTCACTCCGGGCGCTCCGGACTTTGACGGCTGGACGGTGGTCGACTACGGCAGCGAGTTCGTCTTCTAGCCCATGAGATCGGGGCCCATCAGCATGTCTCACTTCCGGGACGCCCTCTTGCCGCGACGATGCTCGAGTCCGGGATCGAGACGAATATCGCCGAGGATGCACTTCATCCCGTGCATTTCCGGTACCTCACTTTCGCTCCTTCCCCCGGATCAGCACACTCCACCGATGCAGCATCCGCCGGGTCCCGGCGGTCCCGACGGGCGCCGGGTACGGGAACGGTATGGCGGCCCCGTCCGGGTCGACGGTAAGATTGAGGGCCTCGGTGCACTCGGTGCAGACGGCCACCGCATCCGGGTCCGTCTCGAGCATGGGGTGGGGGGATCGGAAGCATACCCTGCTGCCCGCGATCTCGGAAAACCGCGAAAGCATCTCCGCCTGATAGGCACGCTCCTCTTCGACGGCGGCCGAAGCGTCGATGCCGCAGACCCGGCCCGCTTCTTCGAGGAACCGGCGCGTTCCGGCAAGTCCGGCAGGGAACGAGTCCACGTAGGGCGTGTTAAACCTTCGTCTGAGGTCTTCTCCGACCGGCCGGAGGGCAGGTTCCCGGAGGACGTTTACGGCGGCGGACCCGAGGCGCCCGACATCCTCCGTCCCGATCCCCCGCACGAACCGGAGGTTGATGCCGATGCCGAGCCGGGAAAGAAGGCGTGCGATCTCGGCCGCGTTCTCGTCGACGCCGTACTCCAGGTTCTTCTCTCCGACCAGGTTTGCCGAGAGGGTCTTTTCGGCGGCAGGAGCGGGCCGGGCAAGCGAGGCGACGGCAGAGAGGGCGTTTTTGACCCCCGTTTCAAAGACCCCGCCGAGGAACCCTGCGGTCGGCACGGCGATTACCGGGACACCCCGGGCCTTCGCGCAGACCGCCTCGGTGTCGTCCCCGATCGTCTCGACGATGCAGGTCGAGAGGACGAAGACGGCAGCGGGCGCGGGGGAGAGCGAGAGCCCCCGCGCTATGGCCTCTTCCAGCGCCTCTTCGCCCCCGAAGATGATATCGTTCTCCGTAAGGCCGGTGGAGAGGAGACGGGGGACTTCGAGCCGGTCGTTCGCGAGGAGGGTGGCGTGAAGAAGGGAGAAGTTGTGATGTACACATCCCGACGGGCCGTGAACGATGCAGACGGCGTCCCGTACCTCTGTGAGCACCGAAAGCGCTCCGGTCAGGGTGCACCCCTCAAACCTGGACGAATTCGAGGGCGAAGGATTCGAGTTCATCCATCTCGAGGGGCGTGGGGATGCTCGTCGTTTCGTTCCCGCGGATTGCGCGTGCAAGGTCCCGGTAGACCGCTGCCTGGTCCGATTCGGGGGCGTACTCGATGACCGTCTGCCGGTTCAGTTCCGCGATCTGTACCGTCCGATCGCGGGGGACATAGGCAATGAGCCGGGAGTTGATCCGGCGGGCGAACTCCTCCACCAGGTCCCGCTCGCCTTCGATGTTCTTTGCGTTGCAGATCACGCCGCCGAGCGTACACCTGCTCCGCGCCCGGCGCGAGAGACGGGTGATGGCCTTCGCGATGTTGTTTGCCGCATAGAGGGACATCAGTTCCCCGGACGTGACCAGGTAGACCTCCTGCGCGTATCCCTCCCGCATCGGCATCGCGAACCCGCCGCAGACGACATCCCCGAGGACGTCGTAGATGATTATGTCTCCTTTGAGGGCCTCCAGGCGCTCGAGGAGCTGGAAAGTCGCAATGATGCCCCTTCCCGCGCATCCGATCCCCGGTTCGGGCCCGCCGGCCTCCACACAGCGCACCCCCCCAAAGCCCCGGTAGACCACGTCGTCGACCGTGATGCTTGCATCTCCGCGCTCCCGGATGAGGTCGAGCACCGTCGGTATCCAGGCGCCGTGCATCAGCATGCGGGTGCTGTCATGCTTGGGGTCGCAGCCGATCTGCAGGATATCGAGCCCTTCCCCGGCGAGTGCTGCCGATAGGTTTGCTGCGGTCGTGGATTTCCCTATTCCTCCCTTCCCGTAGAGGGCGATCTGTTTCATTGTTTTACCTATGCGCTCGCATGGGTAATTAGATGTCGGGCAGTATCCTCACCGATCAACCATATATACTTTGTTGCGATCCTGCTCATGCGTCACGGGACTCCTCCCGGTCAAACGTTCGGTTTCTGGTTGCAGATTAATAATCCTGGGGATATATATGGATTTTTATCATTAGAAAAGTATATAACAAACTGTTTGAAACATCTGTTAAGAGCGAGGAGAGTGAACCATGGACCCAGGATTTCGATCACGGTTGATTGCGGCGGTAATCCTCATTGCCGTCGTCTGTTCGATCTTTTCGGCGAGCCCGGTCACCGGTTTCCATCTGGAAAACAGGGACGGGAACGGCACCGAAGCGGCACTTGCAGAGGCGCTGGTGCTGCAGCAGAGCACCAAACTCCGGGATGAGTTTATGGAGAACACCACCGTCTACATCGACAGCAAGAATGAGTTATTCAAGCAGCCGGATGCGCCCGGGAACATGAACGGCCTCTACATCCCCGAGGAGAACGCAATATATATCCGCTCGGACAGGGACGCGGCGCGGGCCGATGAGGTCTTTGTCCAGCAGGTCGGGTATCGGGTCTACCACACCATGGGATTTAACGAGAGCACGGTCTTCCCGACACTGGATGTAAACCCCGATTCCTATCTGGGGCATCTTGATCTTCCCTCCGGCGAGGAGAGGGAGGCGGCACTCTTTGCCGATGCCTTCATGCTCTACCATGTCTCCCCGGAGCTCCTGAAGAAGGATGCTCCCGAGGTCTATACCTACATGGACCTGCTTGTCGAGAGCGGCGGGGACCGGGCGACGGTGGACGACCTGTACATGCATCGCCAGTCCGGGTAACCGGCCCTCTTTCTTTTTTTATAGTTCACTCATACCGCTTGAAGACGCCCAGGACGAGCATGATCACCGGAATGACCTCGAGACGTCCAATCCACATGAGCAGGATGTAGAGGACTTTCGCCGGAGCGTCAATATCGGGGGTGATAAATCCCGTTGAGATGCCGCAGTTGCACATCGCGGAGACGACCTCGAAGAGCACGTTGCTCGAGTCGAAGGATGTCGGTTGCAGGTGCATCACCAGTATCGTAGCGATGAAGATGATCAGGATATAGAGCATGATGGTCAGCATGTTCCGGGAGATCTCAAGGTCGGCGACGTTCTTCGGGATCACCTTGCCGTCGTACTTGAAGGGCACGAGCACCTTCCCGGATACGAACATCCGTCGGAACCACCAGACAAGGCTCTGAAAGCCGAGGACCACCCGGGAGAGTTTAATACCGCCGGCGGTGCTTCCCGAAGCCCCGCCGATCAGCATCAGTATCGAGAGGAAGAGAACCGTCACACTCGCCCATTCGTTCGGAGACGCGATCTGGAACCCGGTACTGGTTACTGCGGCGACCGACATAAAGAGCGCCTGGTGGATGGCGGTGGAAATGTCCGTCGCGCTGAGCGTGATGAGATCCCACGCGATCACGATGATCCCGAGCGCAATGAGCATGAAAAGGAGGCGTGCCTGCTGGTCGTCGAAAAATCTCACGCCTTTGCGGCGATAGAGAAGGTAGAAGAGTTTGAACGGCAGGGCGCCGGCGATCATGACCGGAATGATGAGGACCTCAAGGAGCGAGTTGTTGTAGAAGAGGATCCCTTCCGAGTGGACTGTGAACCCGCCGGTGGAGATCGCGACAAGGGCGATGTTCACCGCGTCCCAGAGGGATACACCGGATAGGAGGATAAGTCCGATTGAGGCTGCGGTCAATATAAGATAGATCTTCCACATCTCCATGCCCGTTGCGACAACACTCGGCATCAGCGCCTCCGAACGTCCTTCCGAACGATAGAGGCGGAACTGGGTCAGCCCGGTCCTTGAGGCCATCGCGATGGTGAAAGCGACGATCCCGAGGCCACCGAGCCACTGCATCAGCGATCGCCAGAAGAGGAGCGTCCGGGGCAGGTCTTCGACCGACTGCATCATGGTTATGCCCGTATCGGTCCACCCCGACATCGCCTCGAAGACGGCGTCGAGGTAGGAGACACCGAGGCCGAGGCTGAACGGCAGGGCGCTCACCAGTGCGATGGCGAGCCAGATCAGGGCGACCGCCATAAGGGCAGCGGATAGAGGAGCCTCACGGTTCTCTCGTGGAACCCGGACAAGAAGCGCCCCGAGGAGAAAAAGGGTTGCCGGGACGGAGACCATGGGCAGGATCATATCCCACTCCCGGTAGATCACCGCTACGACCAGCGGCATCGCCGTGGCGATGCTTATATAACGAAAGATGTTGCCGATGTCTGGCGCGATGGTCGAGAATTGCTCGAGGCTATCCATCGATACACGTTCTCCGGGCGTTCTTATCTACTTTCTCTTGTTCGGCCGTTTATCGCTTCCGGGTCCTGCCGGCCCCGGGCCCCTCATCGGCCGCACATACACCCGCCGTTTCCAGTCAACGCCGTCTTCTCTCCCCCGCCCGTCTCCGGGGCGCTCTCGATGAAGATGCGCCGGTTGATGATCCGCCACGCGAGGATGAGCTGGGCTACATCACCGGCCGTCAGGTAACCGTCGCTCCCGACAAGGTCGATGGGCTGCACCTGCGTCTGGATCTCGATGTTCTTCTCCAGTTTTCTCACTACCGCGTCGTTCAATTCCCCGTCGAATGCAAGTGCACCCATCGCTTTCCCCCCGATATCTTCCGTGGTGAACTCGACCATGAAGTTCCGTTGCGAGAGCGAGAGGAGCGGGAAGAGGTCGATGGAGAGATCGACATCCCGGATGCTTCGCTCGAGTTTGCTCTGGCAGAGGGTGACGTGGTAGACGTTCTTCTTCTCGCTTGCCTCGCGGCCGTACTTCGAGAAGGCGATTTTAATGACCGCGTCCGCAAACCGGCACTGCGGTGCGACGTACCGCTCGTAGTCCGGCTCGCGCTCCGCCATCTCCCGGACGACCGCCTCGGGAGAGTACCCCCGCCGTTCCACGTCGCGCTTGATCTTCCAGGCGCGTTTGACATCCGGGTCCGGGTCCACGTAGAGTTTGAAGTCGATCAGGTCCCGCATCTTTTGGGTGATAAAAGGGTGCAGGCCCTCGAAGATCAGGATCTTCGTGGGCTTGAAGGCTACCGGTGGGTCGAATCTTCCGGTATCGTGGTTGTAGACCGGTTTCTGGATCGTCTTTCCCGCCTTCAGTTCTCCGAGGTGCTCCTCCAGCAGGTCGAACCGGTTCGCCTCGGGGACGAGCGGCGTGACCCCGAGTTCTTTACGTTCCCGGCGGTCGTAACGGTGGTAGTCGTCGATGGTGATCGTGGAGACGAGGTCTTCGCCGAAGATCTCTCGAATGGCCCGGGTGAAGGTGGTCTTTCCGCTTCCACTGTCTCCCGCTACGCCAATGATAAAGATGTAGGGCGACTCTGCAATGACTCTCTTGAAATCGGACGGGGGCATAAGGCAGCTCAAATACTGGTCGGTATTCCACACTCTTAAGAGTTCGGTGCCGGACCAAAAACGATGAAGTGGGTTCGGTCGGAACCCTCAGGCAGGGATGATCCCCGCCTCCTCATGCCTCTTTTTGATCTCGTCGGCGAGCCGGTCCAGCGCTGCGAAGTCCCCCTCTTTCGGGTAACCCTGGACGTAGACCGGTTCGAGGAACTCGACCCTGAGCCGCCCGAGCATGTCTTTTATAGTGTCGACCGTCTTCCCGCCCCAGCCGTAGGACCCGATCACCGTTGCGTACCGGGTCTTGGGGCGGAGGAGGTTTGCGAGGTATACCGCGGAGACCACCTGCGGGTGAGGGCCGAAGATGACCGTCGGTGCCCCGATCACGACCGTCGCGGCATCCACCAGAGCCTTTGCAAGGTCACCGGTATCGGTCTTCGTGAGGTTGAACGGCTGCACCATAACGCCCCGCTGCACCAGGGCGGCGATGAGGTGGTCGACCATCGCCCGGGTGCTCCCGTGCATGGAGACGTAGGGGAGCACCACCACGTTCCTGACGCCGTCGCCCGTCCAGTCCCGGTAGGCGTCCATGATGAACGCCGGCCTGTCGTAGACCGGACCGTGACTTGGGGCGATCAGGGCGATCTCGCGCGTCGCGAGTTTTTCAAGGTGCCCCTTGATGCTTGCCCGGAAGGGCATCATGATCTCGGCGTAGTAGCGTTTTGCGGACTCGTAGATTGCCCCCTCGTCGGGGACGTAGAGGGAACTCGTGGCATAGTGCGAGCCGAAGAGGTCGCAGGAGAAGAGGATCCTGTCTTCCCGGAGGTAGGTCAGCATCGTCTCCGGCCAGTGGACCCAGGGGGCGATGATGAACTCGAGTGTCCGGTCTCCGAGGGTGAGCGTATCGCCGTCGCCGATGACGACGACCCGGTCCTCCGTGATGCGGAGGAGATCGATCAGGAGGTCGCGGCACTTCTGGTCCGTCACCAGTTTAACTCCTTCGAACCGGTCGAGCATCGCCGGTATCGAGCCCGAATGGTCCTGCTCGGCATGGTTGACGATGATGTAGTCGATCTTTTCGACACCGAGCCGCTCAAGATTCGCCGTGAGGTCCGCAAACGTCGCCGGGTCGACGGTGTCGATCAGCGCCGTCTTTTCGCTGCCCCGTATCAGGTAACTGTTGTAGGAAGTGCCGTGGGGGGTCGGGACCAGCTCGTCGAAGATCCGGCGGTCCCAGTCGACGGCCCCGACGGAGAAGACGCCCGGGGCCATCTCACGCGGGGTCATCTCCTGCCTCCCCTTCGTGCATTCCGGCCGCTATACAGGGTTTGTGGATTATTTCCTGACATCTTTCACGCTCCGTGGGCTGCAACCGGCCGTGATTTTTTCCTACCGTGCCGGTCGATAAACGCTTATCCGGTCCGAACGATGATAACGGTTTCGTTCTACCTACCTCCGGAGGGGAGGGAGGTCTGCCCGCCCTTTCCGTTCCTCTCCCTCCGGACGGCGTTTGCATAGAGGTGGGCCTGCCGGGTCGGTTCCGGGAGCCGGTACCCCCGGGAGGTTGCGAGGACGAGGTCGACGGCCTGTACGAGATCGATCCGGTGGCCTACCGAGACATAGAGCGGCTGTGTCCTCTCTTTCGTCCGCACCGCCATTCCGATCGTCTCGCCGCCCCGGAGTATCGGGCTCGTTGAGCCTCTGGGGGCTCCCGGCTCCGCCGCTGTTCCCAGAAGGAGGCTCTTTGCAACCCCGACGGCGGGCCGGTCGAGCAGGACGCCCATGTGGCTTGCGATACCGAGCCCCCGGGGGTGAGCGACCCCCTGCCCGTCGAAGAAGATGACCTCCGGCTCTGACCGCAGGTTCCGGAACGCCTCAAGGAGGGCGGGGCCTTCCCGGAAAGCAAGGAGGCCGGGAATGTAGGGAAACGACGTCTCGATAGAGGCAGAGGCCCGCTCGACGGCGGCGAGATCGGGGTAACGGAGGACGACGACGACTGCATGGATCTCGTTAGAACCCTTCACGTAGGAGGCGTCGGCGCCGGCGAGAAGGGAGACCTCATCGAGATCCCCGGAGAAGCTGATCCGGGCACGCAGTTTCTCCTGGAGGCGGACGGCCTCGCCCGGCGTCAGGTCGAAGGAGTGGGTCTCTCTGATCTCCATGATCGTCTCCCAATCGCATGCCTCTGGATCCGGATAGAACAACTAATTATCTCCTGGTGGTGGAGTGCGGCATCTGTGCGGACCGGGGACTATGGGCAGGCAGAAGCGGCTCCGGGATGCGAAGGTTCCCCGAAAAAGTGACCATTGCAGCGGGTAGCCGGCTGAGGGGAAGAAGTTGCGGAGGACGCCGGGAGCTGGAGACGCCGCCGGCGGGCACAACCGGCGCTAGACCCCGGGTCGGGAAGATCGCATCGGGGCAGCGGTGAAGGGAGTCCCCTCATCTCATCATGTAAAAAATAAAGTACAGAAACGCGACGATGCTGATGAAGATGATGCCGTAGCCGCCACCCCAGATGTTGACCTGAACATCCGGATAGCAGTCTTTCAAGAGGGAGAGCTCTTTCTCGTACGCTTCCGACCTGGATCGATCGGAGAACGCCCGTACAAACGGCAGTTTAAGGGTTTTTCCGGCGATCTGACTGGCAACGAGCGGATTTTCCGAGATGAGCCCGAGGGACGTTGCGAGGCTCTCAACCCCCCTCTCTATCCTGTCTGCGGTGTGCACCAGGGGATTTGCCGAGATCCAGACGATCGCATCTCCGGCCTTGACATAAAGGGCGTCGATATCGGTCTCGACCCCGCGCCATGGGACCCTGAGCGGCCGCACCGCGAACAGGAGCGCCCCTGCGGCGGCAAAGATGGCAGCCGACTCCAGCAGGTACGATGAGGCGAACGCGTGGGCATCCGTTCCGCCGGGCAGAAGATCCGTCAGGAGGTGCGGGAAGAGCCCGATTGCAAGGCAGAGGAAGGCGGTTGCCCCCATCGCAACCAGCATCGGGGTCGGCGGATCATTTGGGAGGAGCCCCTCCCTCGTTCCGGTGGTCGATCGGAAGAAGACGAAGTAGAGGAACCGGGAGACGTAGACGACGGTTATGACTGCTGAGATAAGGAGGACGGGCGAGAGATACGGCACCCCGCCTGCCGCCTCGATCGCCATCCCTTTGCTGACCGCACCGTTCAGGCCGGGCAGTCCCGCAAGTGAGAGACCACCGATGACGGCACAGAGGGCGGTTATGGGCATCGTCCTTCCCAGGCCCCCGAGATCCGAGAGCCGGTGTGACCCCGTCCTGAGGATGACCGCACCCGCCGCCATGAAGAGAAGCGACTTGAAGAGGATGTCGTTTACCATATGGGCAAGCCCTGCATCAAGCCCCTCAACCGAACCCACGCCGATTGCCGCGACCATGTAGCCCACCTGACTGACGATCGAATACGCGAGGAGCCGGCGGATGTCATCCTGCATGAGGGCATAGATGGCCCCGTAGAGTGCCATTGCTCCCCCTATATACGCAACCGCAACCCCCCATCCCCCTATTGCAGCGAGGAGGAAGACCGCCGCTTTTGTTGTGAAGATGGAGAGGGCGACGGACCCGACAACAGATGCCCTTGGATAGGCATCGGGTACCCAGGTATGGAGAGGAATGAACGCAGCATTCACGCCAATCCCGACCAGCATAAGGAGGAGACCGGCTCCATCCCCCACCGGGCCGATGGCGGCACTCCCGGTTGTGGCCACCGTATGCACGATCCCGCCGAGGAAGCATGCTCCCCCGAAGATATGGAAAAGGATGTACCGGTAGCCTGCACCGGATGATTCGGGCGCCTTCGAAGACCAGATGATAGCAAGTGACGCAACGGCGAGGAACTCCCAGAAGACGAAGACGGTGATGAAGTCGCCTGCATAGACGATCCCCATTGCCGCTGCGATCGACGCGAGAATGCCGATCGTTTCCGCCGTCGGAAGATCGCGGTATAC
Organism: Methanoculleus sp. UBA374; assembly: GCA_002508705.1. Classification (GTDB taxonomy): domain Archaea; phylum Halobacteriota; class Methanomicrobia; order Methanomicrobiales; family Methanoculleaceae; genus Methanoculleus; species Methanoculleus palmolei. The sequence continues at coordinate 93,256 of DAYL01000029.1, forward strand.
TGCATAGATGAGCGTGATCAATCCTGAGAAAGCAAAGATGCCGCCCGCGATCTGCCGCATCGGATCGGACGTCAGGAGGATCGTCTCAATGCCGGGGACGACTCCGATCACCATCTCCGGCGCCGCAGACGAGAGTGAGAGGGCCAGGATGAAGCCGGCAGCGCCGACAAGCAGTGTCCATGCCTTCCTGACCGGCCCGGTGATGACAGGGAGCAGGAGGAGGCCGATAAGGTAGATGAATGCCGGAGGTATCTCGATCATGGAATCACCTGCTGCATGATCTCGGCGAGTGCGATCTCAACCAGGTCCATGAACGGCGTCGATGGGAAGAAGAAGATGAAAACCGATATCGCCGCCGTCAGAATGATCGGAACGAGCATTACGAGAGGAGGCTCTGAGACCGAATCGAGTGAGTGCTCGTCATCCGGCCGGTCCAGGAGCATTGTATAGATGATCGGGAAGAAGTATGCGACATTCAGGACCGCACTGGTGACGATGACCAGCAGAAGGATCGGCATGCCGCCTTCCACCGCCCCGAGCGCAAGATAGACCTTGCTGATTATCCCGGGAAGCGGAGGCAGGCCGCAGATCCCGATCGCAGCAGCCGAGAACATCAGAGCCGTCACCGGTATCTTCCTGCCGATACCCTTCATATCGGAGATGCACTCCTTCCCGGCAGAGACGATGACCGCTCCTGCGACGAAGAAGAGGGTGATCTTGAGGAACGCATGGATGGGGATATGTGCCATCGCCCCGGTCATCCCGGCGATGGAGAGCATGGAGACGCCAAGCAGGATGTAGGAGAGCTGGCTCACGGTCGAGTAGGCAAGCCTTCGTTTGAGGTTGTCCTCGGTCAGGGCGAAGAGTGATGCGGTGATGATCGTAAACGAGGCGATCACGGCGAGGAGCGTGCCGAGGCCGAGGGACGCCATCAGGTCCATGCCGTAGACCCATCCGGCGATCCGGACGATCCCGAAGACTCCCGCTGTGACGACGGCGACTGCATGGAGGAAGGCGCTCACCGGTGTCGGGGCGACCATCGCTGCAGGGAGCCAGCCATGGAGAGGCATCCATGCCGCCTTCACAAACCCGACCATAAAGAGGAGGAAGAGGATCTGCAGGGTTAGGGCTGATCCGGAACCCGCCAGGAATCCCCCGGGTACAAACTCGGTCGTTCCCGTGAGGGTATAGGTCAGGATGACTGCGGCGAGGAGGAAGATGCCGCCGATGAGGAGGTATGCCAGGTACTTCCTGCCTGCCTTCATTGCTGCAGGCGTCTCGGTATGAACAACCAGCGGATAGGTGATGATCGTCAGGATCTCATAGAAGATAAAGAGCGTCAGGAGGTTCTGTGAGAATGCTATCCCGACTGCGGCAGCTATCGCGACAGCAAGACAGAAGAAGAACCTCGTCTGTGCGTGCTCCTTCAATAACCGCATATAGCCTATCGCATAGAACGAATTCAACAGCCAGAGGGCGGTTGCCGTCAGGGCAAAGACCATCCCGAAGGCATCTGCCCTGAGAGCGAAATCCCCGCCGGGCACCATCGGCAGGAGCGAGATTGTGATCCGACTGCCCGATAGGATCTCGGGGAGCATCGCAAGGACGGATCCGAGCATCGTTGTTGCGGCGATGATCGTGACCGCTTCCCGGATGTTCTCATGTCTTCCGACTATCAGTATCAGCACCGACGCGAATAGAGGAACGGCGATGGTTACCGCCGGGAGCACCCCGTTTATATCTGCCATATCAGGCTCCCCCAAGGAGAATTGAGACGGCAGGACCGACGACCTCCATCACGCCCTCGACGAAGATGCCGAGGAAGAGGCAGAGGAGAGCGAGGCCGACGATCGGGACGAGCATCGAGAGGGGCCCTTCCCGTGCTGCGGTGCGGGGGTGAGCTTCGTTGTGGTCGCTGTGAAGGCCTCCAAAGTATGCGGTCTCGATGAACCGCCAGATGTACCCGACCGCAAGGAGCGATCCTAACAGGAGAACGGCTGCATAGACCCAGTGACCGGCTTCAAGCGCCCCGAGGACGAGGTAGTATTTGCTCATAAACCCGATCGTGGGGGGAATGCCGATCATCGATGCACCGGCAAGGGCGAATGCGGCACAGGAGATCGGCATCGTCGTTGCAACGCCCTTCAACTCGCTCAACCGCGATGTCCCCATCCGGTAGATGATCAGCCCCGCGACCATGAAAAGGCAGCCTTTCATCACGGCATGGCCGAGGATATGCAGAAGACCCCCTTCCAGCGCGATCTGGTTTGCAACGCCGAGTGCAAACATGATATACCCGACCTGGCTGACGCTTGAGTACGCGAGCATCCGCTTGAGATCCTTCTGTGCGATAGCGAGAACCGCACCGGCAACGATCGCAACCGTCGCGATGAAGAGGATGAACCCGGTCACCGGGAAGGTATCGATGATGTATGCTGTAGTAAAGACCGAGAAGAGGATCCGGAACATCGCATAGATACTCACCTTCGCCATCACGGTCGAGAGGAGGACCGTCACCGCAGAGGGTGATTCTGCATACGCATCAGGGAGCCAGAGATGGAGCGGGAAGAACGCCGCTTTGATGGAGAACCCGATTACCAGGAAGAGGAATGCGGCATGAACCGTTGCAAGCCCGTATGATGCAGGGAGCAGCTGAGCAATATCCGCCATATTCAGCGTCCCGGTCGCGGCATAGAGGTTCGCGATACCGAGGAGGATGAACCCTCCTGCAATCGACCCGAGGATGAGATAGTTGAAACTTGCCACGTACGCGCGCGGCCTTCGGGCTGAAGCGATCAGGGTGTATGCGGCGATCGACGATATTTCAAGGAAGACATAGAGGTTGAAGATGTCGCCTGTGATCGTCATGCCGACAAGGCCGGTTATGAGGAGCTGGAAGAGCACATAGAATGAGACCGTCTTCTCCGGTCCTATCTCTGTTTCAACGCTTCTTCTTGCATAGACTGCCGTTGCCGCGGCAAGAAGCATGATCGCTGCCAGGATATAACTGTTGAAACCGTCGACGACGAGTTCGATCCCGAGCGGCGGCGCCCACCCTCCAACACTATACCGGATCGTTCCCTCCTGCATCACATGCAGGAGGATGGCGATTGCGGATCCAAACTGGAAGAGGACCGTTATAAGCGATATGGGGTAACAAAACCTCCGGTCATACCATCCGGCCAGGAGTGTCAGGAGCGACGCGAGGATCGGGATGACAATCATGAGGACCGGAATATGGTCGATCACCGTCATCGCTTCCTCACTGCCTGCATCAGTTCATCCTCATCGATGACCCCGTACTCTTCATAGATCCGGACGATGAGCGAGAGGGCAACCGCAGTTACGCTCACCCCGACGACGATAGCGGTCAGCATAAGCACGTGCGGAACCGGGTTGACGTAGAGGGCATCCACCCCTTCGGGAAGGTAGATCGGTGCAGTGCCTCCTTCCACCTCGCCAATCGAGATATAGAAGAGAAATATCGCGGTCTGGAAGATGTTGAGTCCGATGAGCTTCTTCACCAGGTTCTGTTTTGCGATCAATGCATAGAGCCCGATCAGCATCAGGATGATCGCCATCCAGTAGTTGTACCGCGAGAGGAAGAGTTCGTAGAACGCTTCTATCATGGAGATTCTCCCCTTCGCTCGGCCATATCATAGATGATCGATGTCATCACCGCCATCACGGTGATCCCGATCCCGACCTCGACTGCGTCAAGGAGGTACCCATGGAGGTGCGGTATACCGAGTGTTGCCTCGATTATTCCGTACTCCAGGTAATTTCCTCCCAGGATGAGGCAGAGGAGCCCGATACCGGCATAGATGGTGATCCCGATGATCGAGCAGATCATGATCCATTTGTTGTTAAACCGCTTTTTGACACTGGAAAGGCCGAAGGCGATGGTCATCAGGATGAATGACGAAGCAAAGACAACTCCTCCCTGGAACCCGCCGCCTGCCCCCGATGCACCATGCACGATGACGTACAGTGCAAAGACCTGGATAAACGGGACCGCAAGCCGCGATACGGTCCTGATGACGACGTTCTCTCTCATAACTGCCCACCCCGTCTGAGCAGGAGGGCGACCGATATCCCTGCGGTGAAGATCACCACAGTCTCTCCAAGTGTATCGAATCCACGGTAACTGGCAAGTATTGCGGTGACGATGTTTTCAATCCCGATATCCGGAAGAACCGAATTGATATACAGTTCCCCGGTGTATTGAGTGGCCGGAGCTTGCGGATCGCCGAATGCCGGCATATCCTCGATTGCCCAGAAGAGGATGATGCCGATGAGGAGAACCGCAAGCAGAGCTTTTGCCCTCAATCCGATGAACTCCTTTTCGTTCGTGCTATAGCTGCGATAAAGAGGACGGTGGTTATCCCGGCCCCTACTGCGGCCTCGGTGAAGGCGACGTCGACGGCGTTCATCACCGACCAGAGTACCGCCATGGCCAATGAGTATGCGGCAAGGATTATTGTTGCATGGAGGAGGTCGCGCACCGTGATCGCGGCGATTGCACAGCAGATCATAAAGAGGAGGAGGGCGAAGTCGAGCTCCCAGATCATCGCCGTTCATCCCCCTTCTTCCATGGTTTAACCCCCCGAATGTGGGCAAAATTCATAAGAGCATGAACCGCCGTCGGCGACGTGATGAAGATGAAGACCACAAGGAGCAGCAGTTTCACCGCAATCAGGGTCATCCCCTCATACAGGATAAAACCGGTCAGCATCATCCCCTCGCCGAGGGTATCGCACTTGCCGCTTGCGTGGGCACGGGTATAAAAGTCGGGGAGCCTGACAAGGCCGACGGCACCGACGACCATGAAGAAGAGGCCGATTACGATGAAGATCAGGGCTAATGTATTCAGCAGATGCATCCTCTCCCGAGGTACTTGGCGATCGCAAGGGTCGCGATGAAGTTGATCATCGCATAGACGATCGCGATGTCCACAAAGAGCGGCCGCTCATAGATGAAACCGATGAGGACAAGGAGGATGATCGTCTTTGTTCCGATGGTATTTACCGCAATAAGGCGGTTTTCCACACCGGGACCCGCCAGTACGCGATAGAGGCAGAGAAAGATCGTCAGGATCAATACGATCGCACCGGCATGGAAGATATCGATCACGGTGCCTCACCAAAGATCCGTGCCAGATCGTTCTGCATACTCCTCCCTTCGAGGAGTTCTTCTTCCGACGCCTCCCGGACGAGGGCATGCACAAGATAAGTCCCGCCCGTTACGTCGACCGTCACCGTCCCCGGAGTCAGGGTTATTGCGTTTGCAAACGATGTTCTGAGGATATCGTTTGTGAACGGCGTATCGACGGTGATCATCCCGGGATCGATCGGCATCTTCGGGTGGAGGACCCGGTATGCGACATCGATGTTGGCATAGAGGATAGCCAGCATCAATTTGGGGATATAGAGAATGAATCGGATGAACGTACGTGCGGATAGAATGAGGCTTCGGTCGGATCTGAAGATGAGATCCCCGGAGATGAGCGTCACGATGCTGCAGCAGATGATGCCGGCACCTATATGAAAGGGATCCAGATACCCGGAAAGGACATACCAGAAGATCATCAGTATTAAAAATACTGTGATATAGCGAGTAACTGACGTTTTGCCGGTATTTGAAGACAATTCATACCCTCCGGAGTAGTGTTTCTTTAAACTTGAGGAGTATTGCTTATAATAGTATCCCCCGCCGCTTCAAGCGCTCGTTCGCGATCGCTCGATTCCTCCCTTTCAGCGTTTCACATGGCTCCGGATGAACCAACTCCTCGGTCGCAACGATCCCGAACCGTTGCACCCGGACTCATCCGGGCCTGCCCTCGGGGGCGATGCCTTTTATATGTGAAGATGGGGTACAGCAGGAGTCGCCATCGGGACGTGAGCGGTATGGCGCGATGGGTGTGCAGTGTCTGTGATTACGAGTATAATGAGGAGGCCGGAGACCCGGCCGCCGGCATACCCCCGGGCACGCTCTTTGAGGACCTCCCGGACGATTGGCGGTGTCCCCGCTGCACCGTGGGGAAGGGGGCGTTTGTGCGGGTTGACGAAGAGGAAGAGGTGAAGACGGATGAAGAAGACTACCTTTGAAGGGGCCACCATGACCGTGGCCGACGTGCTGGTCGCGGAACTCGCGGCATGGGGGATCACCCTGTACTTCGGCATTCCCGGGGCGTCGGCGCTCCCGCTCGTGGACGCGGTCAGGAAGAACGAAAACGCCCGGTACATCGTCGTCCGGCACGAGCAGACGGCGGCCCTCGCCGCGTCCGCCTACAACAAATTCACGGGGAAGATCGCGGTCTGCCTGACCATCGCCGGACCCGGGGCGACGAACCTCGCGACCGGCCTGTACGACGCAAAAGAGGACCATGCGAGCGTGCTTGCGCTCTCCGGGCAGGTGAAGACGCAGTACGCCGGCCCCGGCGGCATCCAGGAGATCGACCAGGACGCGTTCTTCCGGCCGATTGCGGTCTTCAACAACACCGTCGCCGACCCGACGACGGCGGTCAAACTCCTCACCCGCGCCCTGCGCTACGCCGTCGTCGCCCGCGGTGTCGCCCAACTCTCGCTCCCGAACGACGTCCAGAGAGAGCCGCTCGAACTGGCCTACTGCGAGCGCGAGACCTGCCTCCCGGAGGCCAGGGTAGCGCCGACCGACGAGGCCGTCGGGGCGGCGGCGGCGATCGACGGCGCCGCACGGCCGGTGATCCTCGCGGGGTTCGGGGCCATGAGTGCGGCCGGGGCGGTCTTCGATCTTGCAGAGGTGATCCAGGCGCCGATCGTCACCACGTTCCGGGCGAAGGGGATCCTCCCGGACGATAACGGGTGGATTGCCGGGGTGCACGGCCCCCTCGGGACGCCTCACGCCCGGGCGCTTGTCGCGGCCTCGGATCTCGTGATCGCCTGCGGGGCGAGTTTCTCCGACCTCACCGGGATCCCCCCGGAGAAGCGGGCCGTCCAGGTCGATATCGACCCGCTCCAGCTCGGCAAGCACCCGCTCGCGGCCGGGGTCTGGGGCGACTGCACCATCGCGCTGCCCCGGATCCGCGAGCGGGTCCGGCCGCGAGAGGACCCGGCGGTCAGGCAATGGCTCGCGGAGCAGAAACAGGCGTGGTCGGACCGGCTCGACCGGGAGGCCGACCCGGAAGCCGTCCCGATCCGCCCGCCCTACATCATGAAGGTCCTCTCCGAGACCCTGCCGGAGGATGCGGTCGTATCGCTCGATGTCGGGGAGAACCAGTGGTGGTTCGGGCGGAACTTCCGGATGAAGCGGCAGCGGTTCGCGATGTCGGGCTACCTCGGGACGATGGGGTTCGGGCTCCCCGGGGCGCTTGCAGCGAAACTGGCCTACCCTGATGCGACCGTCGTCTGCATCACCGGGGACGGCGGGTTCTCCATGGTCATGGCCGACTTCGCCACGGCGGTCAGGTACGACCTTCCCATCGTCGTGGCGGTCTTGAACAACCACGAGCTTGCCATGATCCGGGAGGAGCAGCGGGAAGCGGATTATCCCCCCTACGGCACCGACCTCACGAACCCCGACTTCGCCGCGTACGCGGAAGCCTGCGGCGGTGCCGGGATACGGGTGACCCGGCCGCAGGAACTCCGGGACGCCGTTCTGGCTGCACTGCAGATGAACAAACCCGCCCTCATCGATATCGAGACCGACCCGAAGCGGTTCGAGTGAGTTCTCGGCCGGGGGAAAGTGCGAAAAGAGGAGTAGGGTTTGGGTTACTCGCCGGCGAGGTAGTCGTAGAGGAACGCCGCGAGCACCGCACCGACGATGGGGCCGACGATGTAGATCGGGAAGAATGCCCAGAGGTTCGATCCCCCAAGCAGCCAGTCGCCGAGGTACGGCCCGAATGTACGGGCGGGGTTCAGTGATGCGCCGGTCAGGTTCCCGATCGTTGTGATGACGCCCGCGACCGTAAGGCCCACCGCGAGACCGGCAAAGCCCGGCGTGGCCCGTTCATCGACGGCAACGCCCATGATGACGAACATTAAGAGGAACGTTCCGATAGCCTCGATGACGATCGCCTGCAGGTAGCCGATGCCGGGGAAGGGGGCCGTTGCCCCGAGGCCCCCGATAGTGACGGCGTCCGGGCCGACGGTCCAGGCAAAGAGGAGACTTGCAGCCGCTGCGCCGATGAACTGGGCGACGATGTACGCGCCCGTATCGCGTCCGGGGAACCTCCGGGTCGCAAAGAGCGCTATCGTCACCGCCGGGTTGATGTGGCACCCCGATACCCGCCCGAGGGCATAGATGGCCCCCGCGATGGCGATACCGAAGGCAAGTCCTATGGCGAGCCAGTCCCCGAGCCCTCCGAGCGCCCCGATTCCGCCGTTGAAGGCGTTCGGCGGCGAAGTTCCCGCGGCGAGCATCAGCGTGACGACGGCTGCACCGGCTCCGAAGAAAACCAGGATGAATGTGCCGACGGCTTCGGCGACGAATCGTTTTCCAAGAGATGCGGTCATGATATCACCGGATAGGTGTGTGCTTGGAGATTCGGCCAAGAAGGTCCGGGGTGTGCTTTACTTCCCTTTCTCATACAGGGCGGCATAGCACGCAGGGCAGAGGATCCGCGGCAGCGGAGCCTTCACACGCCTGCTGGGGAGCGGGTAGCCTCCCTCCCAGACATCGACGTCCTTCCGGATGGCGTGGTCCATACAGAGCCCCATCCCGCAGACGATGCAGATCGCCACCGCCTCGCTCTCCTTCCCCTCAAGGGCGCAGTAGTAGCACTTCATGGCGACTCATTCCTCCTAGACCGCCTCTTTCCACTGACAGTACCGCTGCCGCTGGTCGACCAGACACGCCGTGGCGCAGTTCTTGCAGGCCCGCACCGGGGCGGCCGCCTTGTCCTTCTCGAGGGCGATGATGTTCGTCATCATCGTCGCGGTCACGGGCTCGCTCGTCAGGAGGCACGGGTAGTCGGCAAGCCGCATCAGGGCGGAGAACCGGACGGAGATCGCACAGGCCGCATAGGCGTAGCGCTGGGGGTTCATCAGCACCTCGTTTGCGCGGATGGGCGAGAGGTCGACGGGGTAACTGCCGACCCTGGGGACCAATTCCGCACCGGACCCGTTTGCGTTCCGCTGTGCCTTGTCGAGGAGTTTCCAGCCGCGATAGATCATGTCCATGAAGTCGCAGTTATGGAGTTCTGCCGCCGCTCCCCTGGCCGGGTAGCGCTGGACGTAGTTGTGGAACCTTTTCGTGAGCAGGTCGACGATCATGGGTGCGTTGAACGCGTCGAGCTGGAGGATATACTCGGTTGCAGCCGCCGATGCTCCGGTTGCGACCGAGAGGACGTCCCAGTAACTCTTGTAGGAGTCGAGCGAGTTCTTGAGCGTCGACTCCATCACCCCGGTGACCGCCTCGATCACCGCCATCACGACGTCGTCCTTACACATGTTGAAGGTCGTCTGCGCGATGTGGTGGGCGACGTCGCCGACGCCGTAGGCGGGAATGGTCAGGATGTTGCCGTAGTGGACGCCGTCGTCGATTGCAGCCTTGATCGTCGCTTCCATCCGCCGCCGGTACTCGCTCATGTACTTCCGCTGATCAAAGGAGGTCATCCCGGCCTCATCCATCAACTCCGCCTGGGCTTCGACCGGTTCGCGGTAGATCTTCTGCATGGTCGCGATCTCTTTAGCCGTCGCTTCAGTGGGGGTGGCCCTCGCCTCGAGGGCATGGGCGAAGGCGTCTCCGAAGCCGTAGGAGGTGTTCATGCCCCACGACTTGGCGGCGAGGATCGCTCGCTTGTGCTCGACCGGGATATCGGTCTTCTGCAGCACCCGGTTCACCACGTTGCTCGTGCTCCCCGGGATCAGAGCGAAGTCGACGACGCAGGTGGGGCCGTAGAACCCGCCGTAGTGCCGCACCGCCTCAAGGCCGATCCGGGCCTCCGCATCCGCGATTGCCTGCACGAAAGTATCGACGCTTCTTGCGAACGCCTCATCCTGACTTTTCAGGACCTCGAGCACCACGGGTGTCTGATAATGCTCGACGAACGGGTCGTCTTCGGGACGGACCGTCGTCGTGAGGCCCTTGAGGGTCTCGTAGTGCGCGATCACCGAGTTCTTGTGCAGGTCGATGACCGCCCGGCTCTGGTCGCCGATCGCCGTCATCTTCCTGGCCACGTCGACGTAGGGTTTCGTGTCCTCTATGACGAACTTCTGGCCGCGTTTTGCCTTTACCGTATCCACGTCCGCCCGCTGGGCGGCCATGGCCTCATTTATCATCTTCTCGTAGAGTTCTCTCATACGAAGTCACCTGTTGATTCTCCTTACGGCGGTCCCTTGCGGGGCCGCCGGATCTGACAGAACGGTTCCGATGCGAGGGGGGTACAAATGCTGGCGCAATCCCGGAACGGGGCCTGATGATCCGGGAAGTCCGCGGTTAACTGCGGTCAGGAACGTTTGAACGGTAGTTAGGGATACATCGGCTCACTGTTGGTCCTCGCATCCTCTATCCTCTTCGAAATACCGGTAGAGACCCGTCAATCGAGATACTGCGTCCTCCTCGCATATATCTCTTGTGTCTTCGGGGAAAATCCATATCCAAAGATAGAGCGAGTCTTCCGATTATCGGGTCTGCTCGGGCGTATCAGAACCAGGCGTCCAGCGTCTTCTGCGTCGCCTTCGTCGAGACCTTGGCGAGAGCGTTTTCGACCCGCTCCTCGGAGAAGTCGTAGCGCCCGCAGAGCATCTCTACAACCCCCCCGACATCCGGCGGCCTCCACTCGAGGGTGTAGTCGTCGGCGACCGGCGGGTCGAGGAAGAAGTCCCGGACCGGTTCCGGGTCAAAATCGGGCTGTTTTTCCGCGATCACTGACTCAAACTCACCGTTTCTCACGATCTTCAAGGCCGTCTTGCCGCCGACGCCCCGGATGCCCGGGTTGAAGTCCGTGCCCACCAGGATGCCGATCTCGACGAGTTGCTCCCGGGTAACGCCGAGGCGGTCGAGGAGGGAGGAGAGGACGATCCGTTCCGGTTCCACCGTAATCGTCCGCCCTCTGGTCTTTCGCCGGCCGCTGACCGTGAGGTTCCGCACCAGCACCGGAGAACCGAAGAGGAGCGAGTCGTAGTCCTGCGAGACCGCGTAGGCGACGCTCCCCCTCTGCACCATATGGGCCGCCTGCGCTTCACCCTCGCTCGGTGCCTGCACCCGGGGGATCCCGAGCAGGTCGAGGAGTTCACAGGACGACGCGATGATATGGTTGTCGATCCGGGCGGATGCGCTCGCCTGCTTATATGCCTCCTCCATATCCCCCTCCCGGAGCGCCGCCTTCCAGGCTTCGTCGGCCCTGGCGCGGACCGCCCGCCGCTCTTCGATCGTCTCCTGCTTGAACTCCGGCGGCTTTCCGTCGAAGACGTAGACCGGCTTGATGCCTTTTTCCAGGAAGTTTACCGTCCGGAAGAGGATGCCGGAGAGGTGCGAGGTGATCCTTCCGGCACCGTCCATCAGCGGGGTGCCGTCCGGTTGCCGGATGATCGAGAGGAACTGGTAAAGCGCGTTGTGGGCATCCACCGCGGCGGTGCCGGAAAGATCGCTCCACGTCAACGTCTCTTTACAGTCTGCCAGAATATCGCGGATAGCAACGCCCATGCTTACCTACTCATGAGAGGGGGAGAGACCATTAAGTTGGCGATCCGGTTCACCGATACATCCGCCGGGAGAGCCCGTCGACGATCTCCTCGATATGACTCACGGTATTGTCGTACTTGGCGCTCATTGTCTTTCCCATCTCCTCCATATTCACGCGCATGGTGCGCTCTCGCTGCACGACGCTCTTCTCGAGGCTCAGAATCTTTATGCCGAGAGAGATGAGCAGCCCCCCGAGTGAGAGCATCATAAGCGTCGCCGCAACCGCTATGATCAGGTCCTGCCAGAACCGCATCACCAGCACGACGGTGGAGACCACCATCACGATGGTGAGAACAATGTCGCCGATGAGTTCGCGAAACTCCATAATTTAAAGTAATGAGGATGCATTAATTAACCTACCTATAATGAATGGAGTTTTGTGATGCAGATACGCGACTGGCTGCCGTTTCTCGGGATGCCCATCATGCTCTTTGCCGTCCAGATCATCGTCATCGTCCTCATCCGCCCCATGCAGGCGGCGGGGCTTGTGGCGTTTGAAGACCCCGAGTCGGTTGCAAACCCCCTGATCTTCATCGGGATACTGCTCGCATTCACCCTGTTCCTGCTCCTTCTGATCCGGGTGGGGGGGCGGCGTTTCATCTCCGTCCTCATCGGCGCTTCCATATTCCTGACGTTCCTCTACATATTCGGGGCGCTCTTCCTGCGTGCGCTCGGGCCCACCGATGCCGCGGCCGTCGGGACGCTCGCCGTTGCCGGAGCGGCGACGGCGCTCCTCTACCTCTACCCGGAATGGTATGTCGTCGATATCCTCGGGGTGCTGCTTTCCGCGGGCATTGCATCCATTTTCGGGGTCTCTCTCGCTATCCTGCCGGTGCTCGTGCTGCTCGTGCTGCTCGCGGTCTACGATGCCATCTCGGTCTACCGGACAAAACACATGATCACGCTTGCCGAAGGGGTTCTCGCGACGAAAGCCCCCATCATGGTCGTGGTGCCGAAGCGGGCGGACTACTCGTTCCGGCGCGAGAGCATCAGCATGGGTGAGGGGGAGGAGCGCGGCGCGTTTGTCATGGGTATGGGCGACCTCATTATGCCCTCCATTCTTGTGGCGTCGTCGCACGTCTTTGCGGGTGCGCCCGCCGTCGTCGGGGCCCTCTCCGCCCCGACCATCGGCGCGATGGCAGGCTCCCTTGCCGGCCTCGCCGTGCTCCTCTATGTTGTCAACAAAGGAAAGCCTCAGGCCGGGCTCCCCTTCTTAAACGGGGGCGCGATTGCAGGTTTTATCATTGGAGCGGCTCTCGCAGGCTCGTTTTCGTGGCTTCCTTTCGGTATGTGAGCAGGAGGTCGAGCACCGCCGCCACGCCATCGCCGGTGAGCGTGGACATCGCCGGACAGCCTTCGAGCCCCCGGATATCCGCTTTATTTACAACCGTCACCACCGGCACGTCGACGAGCCGGGAGATCTCGTCGCGGAGCCGGAGCTGGTCGTCGAGCGCGTAGCCGCAGTGCTCGCTTGCGTCCAGAATGAAGAGCACGACGTCGGCCGTGTTGATGATGGCGCTTACCGCCTGCCGCTCGATAGGGTTCCGTTCGTCCGCCGGCCGTTCGAGGACGCCGGGCGTATCGATGAATTGGATGCGGTCGCGTTTCCCGATATCCCGGTGACCGACGATGACCCCCTTGGTGGTGAACGGGTAAGCGGCGATCTCGGGGTCCGCCGTTGAGACGGACCTGATAAACGAGGATTTTCCGACGTTCGGGAACCCCGCCACCACCACGGTGAACTCCCCCTCGGTCACGTGCGGAAGTTTCCGCAGGATGTTCCGGGCTTCGTTGAGAAAGGCGAGGTCGTCTTCCACCTGGTGGACGATTGAGGCGATTCGGGCGACGGCCTGCCGCCGTTTCTGGTCCGTATCTTCTGCGGACCGCATGCTGCGGGTGTATCCGGACCCGATGGTCCAGACCTGGTCGGCCGCCCAGGTGACGGCCCCGAGGGACTGCTTCAGCCGGTCGAGCGAGACGAGGATATCGGCCACTTCCTGATAAAAGGGAGGGAGGCGCTCGAAACTCGGGAACGAGCTGACAGCGCTTTTTAACTTGTCGTGGATTGACTTCGCAGCCGCTCTCACGAACTCCTCGTTCGCCCGGTCGACGTTGGTCTTCAACTTCTTTTTGGCTGCCGCCCTGCGAAGACTGCGATCGAGCACTTCATCAGCCGTCGGAACGGTCGGGATAGTTTCAAACTCCACGGTACGCACAACCTAATGTATATAAACAACGTATCATGACTGATGATTATGGATCTCTCTCCCATTCAGAAGGATATCCTGATAACCCTGATTACTCTATATCATCAGTCTTCTCATTCTATAAAGGGTGAGGAGATCGCGGATGTGCTGAAGCGCAACCCCGGCACCGTCCGCAACCAGATGCAGGCGTTGAAGGCGCTCGGGCTTGTCGACGGTGTGCCCGGCCCCAAAGGCGGCTACAGCCCGACGGCACGTGCGTACAAAGAGCTGAACCTCGGGGACCTCGATCACCAGTTCGAGGTGCCGATCTTCCGCGACGGCGAGAAGGTGAAGGGTGTACGGGTCGCGGAGCTCGATTTTACCACACTCTGCCACCCGGACCTCTGTCATGCCGAGGTCAGGATCATCGGGAGCGTGAAACTCTTCCGCGTGGGGGATATGGTCTCGATCGGACCCACGCCGGTGAACAAACTGCTTGTCCGCGGCGAGGTCTACGGGATGGACGAGAACCTGCAGGCGCTCCTGATCAGCGTCTCGGAGATGATATCCCTCCCGAAACAGTCGATCAAGCACTATATGAGCACACCGCTCCTGACCCTGCCGCTCTCCGCCACCCTCCGGGATGCCGTCCGCCTCTTCAATACGCACCGCATTCACGGGGCGCCGGTGATGGAGGACGGCCGCCTCGCGGGCATCGTGACGTTGAGCGATATCGCCCGGGGCCTGGATGAGGGCCTGACGCTGGATTCGCCTGCCTCAGAAGTCATGACCGCCGATGTGGTGAAAGCGCCGTCGTCGATCCGGCTCTACGAACTCGTGGGCCGGTTCAAGGAACGGGAGATCGGGAGGCTGATTGTGGTCGAGGACGGTAAGCCCATCGGGATTGTTACTCAGACCGATATTATTCGGGTCTTTCCCTCACTTTGATACCCTCCCCGTTCTGAATTTCGCCCTCGAACCCCTCTGGTGACAGATAACTATTTATATATGAGCACCTATGGTGCTTCTGTCAAACGAGTTCTGTGTGAGAGTACATTGCACAGAACTCAATGAAAAGGGGGAAATGAGATCATGACTGATATACCTCTGGCACCCGTTGGCAGAATCGTGAAAAAGTCCGGCGCGGAGCGGGTGAGTTCCGATGCCAACGAAGAGCTTGCAAAACTGATGGAACAGTACGCGTCGAGGATCGCGAAAGAAGCGATCAAACTGGCGGGTCATGCGGGCAGAAAGACGGTCAAGGCCACCGATGTCCGGATGGCGGCCGAGACCGTAAGATGAAAACCCTACTTTCTCTTTTCCGGTCCGGTTTGAAGAGCCTTCTCTGCGGGGTCGTCCGCTGGCATTGTGCGTCAAACAACGGGGTACGGGTGCGATTCGCGGCCTTTCCGCGCCGGCCGATATGCGGCTGCAGCCCCCGGAACGATTGAACCCGGGCGACAGCGACGTTCTTCCCGGTGAAAAATCCATTAATCGGGTTTTTTCGGGATTTCGGGGTATTTGGAATGTTTATATAGTACAAACACCCCACGGTTCTGTATGAGTAAAACCTTCAGTCGCGCCCTTGCGAGAAAGCGGGTGATGAGTAACGACGGCATGCTCATTGGCGTTATCAAGAACATCATGATCGACCTCAGCACGGGGCAGGTCGTCGACCTGATCGTCAAACCGGACGATACGTTCAGGACGGACGGCTACCGGATGGACGGGGATCGGATGCTCGTGCCGTTTGAGTCGGTGAAGGACATAAAAGACTATATTGTGGTCGACCGCTACCTGCTGAAGAGATCGGGATAATACTTTTTCACCGCTTCTACAAACCCGTCCCCGTAGGCGTTTTCGGTGACCAGGTCCGCCGCCGAGCGGGTCTCTGCCGGGGCATTTGCAACAGCAACACCGATCCCGGCGGCTTTGAGCATCTCGATGTCGTTCTCCGAGTCCCCGACGGCCAGTATCTCCGCGAGGGATAACTCCATCTCGCCGGCGAGTTCCCGCATCGCCGTCCCCTTGCTCACGCCGAGCGCCTGAAGGTGGATTGCAAACCCGGTGTCGAGCACGCGGACGGGGAGGCGGCGGTCACGGATGACCGCTTTTGCCTCGTCGGGATCGATGTTTCGGGCGAAGGCCACATCGGCGAACCGGTACTGTGCGCCGAAAGGTTCGAGTTCGACGTCTTTTCGTGCGAAATAGTCTTTGAGTTCCTCAAACGCTGCAAGGCAGGCCTCCCTGTCGCCGGCGATGCGGAGAGTGCCGGGAAACCCCCTCCGGTAGACGCCGCCGTTCTCGCCGATGATGGTCCCGTCCGTCCCGACCATCTTGCAGAGAGCGTCCATGAAGCAGACGATGTTGCCGCTTGCAAACACCACCGTGATCCCGGCGTCGACGAGCGTCCGGACGGCCTCGACGGCCGCGGTGTTGATGCGCCGCCGCCGGTCGGTGATGGTGCCGTCGACGTCCGTAACGAGTGCCTTCAGCACGGTTTGAGCCCCGCCTGCTCGACCATGAACGCCGCCTCACCTTCGGGGAGGTTGGGGCTGTCCACCAGACGGGCGACCCGTTTGCCCCCTTTGCTCTTACGGAGGTAGAGCCGGAAGGTTGCGGTATGCCCGACGATATTGCCGCCGATCGGTTTCGTGGGGTCGCCGAAGAGGACGGCCGGGTTCGACATCACCTGGTTGGTCACGAGGCCGACGGCGTTGTGGTCGTCGATCAGTTTCAGGAGGTCGTGCATGTGGCGGTTCAGTTTCTGCTGCCGGGCGGCGAGGGTGCCGCGCCCCGCATACTCCGAGCGGAAGAGCGACGTCAACGAGTCGATGACGAAGAGCCTGACCGGGTAGTCGGTGGTCCGGAGGTCGTTTGCGAGCTCCCGGGCGGTCTCGAGGAGCAGCATCTGATGATCGGAACTGTGCGCCCGGGCGACGTGGATCCGCTCGAGGATCTCCTCGAGCGGCCCGATGTCCGCCTCTTCCGGGAGGCCGTTGACCATCTGCTCGATACGTTCCGGGCGGAACGTGTTCTCGGTGTCGACGTAGATGACCCCCCCGTGCAGGCCGCCGAGTTCCTCCGGGAGCTGGGCGTTGACGGCCATCTGGTGGACGATCTGGCTCTTGCCGGACCCGAATTCTCCGTAAACCTCCGTGATCGCCTGCGTCTCAAGACCCCCGCCGATCAGTTCGTCGAACTCGGGGACCAGCGTCTTGAGTTTCTTGATATCTTTTCTCTTATCCAGGATATCCCGGCCTGTTTTGAAGCCTCCGATATCCGCCATCTTCCGGGCGGCGAGGATCACCTTTTTTGCGGTCCCTTCGCCGATCTCGGCCGCTTCGGCGAGATCCGACGTTGTGGCCGTTGCAATGCTCTCAACGGTTCCGTATCCGGCCTCGCGAAGTTTATCGGCAGTGGTGGTCCCGACACCGGGTAAATCTTCAAGATCAATCTCTGACATCTCATTCCTCACTTGATCTCTCGTGGTCTTGTTGTGTTACACTAAGAGTCTATAGCGGGAGACATAAAGGTCGCTTGCCGTGCGGGGTGAAAGTGAAGATCGGGATCAGGGTTTCCGGGAGAGACGATCCAGACGGCGCTGCAGTTCTTCCCGATCGGGAATCACAGGCTCCAGGTGGTCCAAAGTGATCACGCCCCGATGCACGGTTCCTCTCGCGCGCACCATGCAGCCGACGGGCAACGGCCCGGCGAGGAGGTAGCAGGCGTCGCCGGTTTCAAGAGCGGTCCCCTGCCGGGTGGCGATGATCGTCCCTTCTACCTCCACGTCTTTCTCCTCTTTTGCGAGGACGACGAGAGCGCTTCCCCACGAGAGGTGCACCTCGAGGTCGCCGTACCGCCCCCGCTTCGCCGCACCGTTGTAGACCTCGATCCGGTCGCCGGGTGCCAGAAGTTCGTCTGCTCTCTCGCCCCAGACGACGACCGGGACCTCGCCGGTTTCGTCGGCGAGGAGAAGGTTCCGGACACTGGACGTCCTTCCGCTCCGGGTGACAAACGAATGAGGAGGCTGCACGCGGACAACCGTGCCGGCGAGCGAATACGTCCCTCCTTCCTCAACGTCCGCGACGGCATCCGTCGGGACGGCGATCTCCCGGTCGATGTACGAGACGGATGCCGACTCGCCGAGGCTGTACTCGACGCCCCGGTCGCTCTCCCGGAGAACGGCGCCGCGGATGACGACGCTTCTTCCCGCCTCGACCCCGAGCAGGGCATCAGGAGCCCAGGCGACGAGCCGGAAGATGCCGTCTTCATTCCCGATAACCGCATCGATCATCTCTCCCGGGCTCCCGTCGCGCCTCCTGAACGTCCGCGGGCTCCCGATGGCGATGAGCCTGACTTCGAGATCTTCTCCCGGTCCGGGAAGTACCGAGGGTTCAGTCTCCGCGCAGGCGATCTCGCACGCCGCTTCCTGGACCGCGACGGCCGTGACGTCGGGGACCTTTCCCCCGCCCTTCGGCCGGCCGAGGATCTCGAGCACGTCTCCTGCCTCGATCTCCTGGACGCCGCCGGCCTTCTCGTCCCAGAGTGTCAGCCTGGCCCTGCCGGTCTCGTCGCCCACTATCACGTTTGCGACGAGGCCGGCCGTGCCGTCGGGCCGCTCGAACTCCCGGGGTCCCTCGACGGCGAGCACCTTTGCAAAGAAGCAGACAAGGCTCGGAGACGCGGCGAGATCGCGTATCCGGACGTGCGCCCGCCCGATCTCTTTGACGACCAGCATCGCCGCCGTCCGTTCGTCCAGGAGGTCCCCCGACTCCGCCACCTTATCGAGAACCCGGTGCTCGAACTCCTTCTCTGAGAGGAGGTCGTCGACCAGAAGATAGTGGAACTTCACGGCAGCCGCTCCGGCCTTACGCCTGCCAGGAGGGTCTCACCATCGGGGCGGTCAGGTCGTCGATCGTCTCGGCCCGGCGCATCAGGGCCGCCTTCTTCCCTGCGAGGAGCACTTCGGCGCACCGGGGGCGGCTGTTGTACTGGGACGACATGGCAAACCCATAGGCACCGGCGTCCAGCACCGCGATGATGTCCCCGGCCGCCAGCTCGGGAAGCAGACGATCTTTAGCAAGAATATCACCCGTCTCGCAGATCGGCCCCGTAACGGAGTACTCTCGTGCGGCGGGGGCGTCCGCCTTGTTTGCCGCCACGACCTCGTGGTAGGCGTCGTACATCGTCGGCCGGACGAGCAGGTTGAACCCGGCGTCGACGTTCGCGAAGGTTTTGTGCGCGGTCTTGACTGAGTTGACCCGGGTTAAGAGGACCGTCGAGTCGGCGACGAGCCATCGGCCCGGTTCGACCCAGAGTTCGGGCTCGATCCCGAGTTCCCGGATGCCCCGGAGGAAGACCGGCACGACCGCTTCTGCGTAGTCTTCGGGCGTCGGGGCCCGTTCGGTCTCCCGGCGGTAGGGAATCCCGAGGCCTCCCCCGATATCGATGAACGAGGGTTCGACGCCGATATCGATGAGGTCGCGGGCGACGTCGATCAGGACCCTGACCTCATGGGCGAAGGGCTCCACGGCGAGGATCTGCGAGCCGATGTGGCAGTGGATGCCGATCGGGTTCGTATGCTCGAGCGAGAGCGCCTCCCGGTAGGCATGGAGGATCTGCCCCGCCGGGATGCCGAACTTGCTTGTCGCAAGACCGGTGGCGATCTTCGGGTGGGTGGGGACGTCGATCGCCGGGTTGACCCGGAACGCGATATCGACGGTCTTTCCCGCCTCCCCGGCCGCGGCATCGAGCTGCCGGAGCTCGTCGGGCGAGTCCACCGAGACCCGGATGCCTTTCTCGACCGCAAGAGCGAGGTCGGCGGGGGTCTTTGAGCTCCCGTTGAAGAGGAGCGACGCAGGAGGCATTCCCGCCGCGAGGGCGAGCGCGACCTCCCCGGCGGAGAAGACGTCGGCCCCGGCGCCCATCGATGCGAGGGTCCGGAAGACCGCAAGGTTGCCGTTCGCCTTTGCGGCGTAGAGCACCCGGACTTTCGGATAGCGCGCGGTGAGGGCGCCCGAAAGGCGGCGGAAGTTGTCCTGTATCCGCTCCTCGTCGGTGACGTAGAGCGGGGTGCCGAACCGGTCGGCAAGGTCAACCGTATCGTGCTCGCCGATCCGGAGGCGGCCGTTCCTGACGGAGAGGTGGGAGGGGAGGATCACAGGCCGAGCCCCCGCATCCGGTCCACCGCCTCGTTGATCCGCTCGATCGACCGGGTAATGGCGAACCGGACGAACCCTTCGCCGTTCCGGCCGAAGCCCACTCCGGGAGTCGCGACGATCCCGGCCCGGTCGAGGAGTTTTGCGGCAAACGCCATGCAGTCGTCGACCGGCACCCAGACGTAGAAGGTGGCCTTCGGTGCCCGGACGTCGAATCCGATCTCGGAGAGTCCCCGAACGAGCGCGTCCCGGCGCTCCCGGTAGACCGAGCAGGCCTCCCGCACGCAGTCCTGGGGGCCGGTGAGCGCGGTTATCGCAGCGTGCTGGATGGCGTCGAACGCACCCGAGTCGACGTTGGTCTTGACCCGGCCGAGCCCGGCGACTACTTGCGGGTTCCCGCAGGCCATGCCGATGCGCCACCCGGTCATGTTGTAGGTCTTTGAGAGGGAGTGCGTCTCGATCCCGACCTCCATGGCGCCGTCGGCCTCGAGGAACGAGGGCGCCCGGTAGCCGTCGAAGGTGATCTCGGAGTAGGCGTTGTCGTGGACGACGACGATCTCGTGCTCCCGCGCGAACTCGACGACCTCCTCGAAGAACGAGAGCGGCGCCGTCGCCGCGGTGGGGTTGTTCGGGTAGTTGATGAAGAGCAGTTTCGCCTGCTTCACCACGTCGGCGGGGATATCCTCAAGCACCGGGAGGAAGTTGTTCTCCGCCCGGATGGGCATCTCGTAGACCTTTCCCTCGGCAAAGAGGGTGGAGGTCTTGTAGACGGGGTAGCCGGGGTCGGCGGCGAGGACGACCTCGCCGGGGTTGACGAACGCCTCGGCGATGTGGGCGATGCCTTCCTTCGACCCGATGAGCGCGAGCGCTTCCTTCTTCGGGTCCAGGTCGACCCCGAACCGGCCGCGATACCACTCTGCCACCGCCTCGCGGTAGGCGAGCATGCCGGTGTAGGAGGGGTAATGGTGGTTCTTCGGGTCACGGGCCGCGGTGCAGAGCGCCTCCACGATGTGCGGCGGAGTGGGGAGGTCGGGGTCGCCGACGCCGAGATCGATGACGTCGACACCCTGGCGCATTTTCTCCTCTTTCATCGCGTCAATGCGTGCAAAAAGGTACGGGGGAAGGTGATCCATGCGTCTTGCGTACATTACCCTGAGTATTGCGCACGGAACCCTATCTAATTTCTTGCCCGGGCCCCGCGGACCGGTGACACGTTGCGGTCTTACGGCCCGACGCCGTATCCGGACCTCCAATGGGACCCACGTCCCGCATACGAACCCACGCGCGGCGGCGACATCCCCGAAGCCGGGGTCATTGCACGGCTCCGGCCCCTCGGCCCGGGCGCCGGAGAACGGTTAAATACGGACGCTACGAAGATAACATCATGGTTCTCCCGGAGTATGTTGTAGTCTTCTGCACGGTCCCCGCCGAAGAAGCGGAGACGATGGCGAGGGCGCTCGTCGATGCCCGGTTGGCCGCCTGCGTGAACGTTACCCCTGTTCGGTCCTGCTTCCGGTGGGAGGGCAGGGTCTCCAGCGAGCCGGAACAACTCCTGATCGTCAAGACACAGTACCGCCTGCTCGACCCGCTCATCGCCAGGGTCCGGGGACTTCACAGTTACGACCTCCCCGAGATCATCGCCATACCCATCGTCGGCGGTTACGCCCCGTACCTGGACTGGGTCCGGGAGGAGACATCCTGATGGAGACCGTCGGTCGCACCGGGATTCAGGTGACGGGTGGCGGCGCGCACGAGGTCCACGACGACATCACCCTCGAAGACCACGTCCGGCTCTTCCTGAACGGGGAGTACCTCGCGACCCTGGTGGCAAGCCCCGACCGCCTCGATGACCTCGCAGCCGGGTTCGTCATCTGCGAAGGGCTGACCGATACCATCAGTTCGGTGGAGGTCTCCGGGAAGGACGTGCACATCACCGCCCCGGTCGGGAAGGAGATCCGGCTGGAGGTGGAGTCGTCCGGCGGCTACCGCGTGCTCGGCGAGCCCAAACCGGTCGCCTCGTCGATCACCGTCACGGCGGACGGTATCCGTGCAGTCACGGCGGCGGTCGAGTCCGATACCTGGAAAAAGACCGGCGCCGTGCACTGTTCGGTCCTCTTCTGCAACGGCGAACTCATCACCCGGGCATGCGACGTCGGCAGGCACAACACCGTCGACAAGGTCGTGGGCTACGCGGCCCTCCGGGGGCTGGACCGCTCGACCTGCATCCTCGGGTGTACGGGAAGGCAGCCTGCGGGGATGGTTGCAAAGGCGGCGAACGCGGGGATCCCGGTCATCGTCTCCCGCGCCGCCTCGACCGACCGCGGCATCCAGACGGCAGAGCGGGCGGGGATCACGCTGGTCTGCTTCTCGCGGGGAGAGCGGTTCACGATCTACACGCACCCGGAACGGGTGCCCGAGGTCCTGAGAACACTGGAGAGATCATGACGGAGAACGACGAAAAAACGGCGCTGATCCTGCTCGGGTGCCCGCAGGTGCCCGTCCAGACGAGTGTGGCGCTCTACCTCGCATACGGCTTGAAGCAGCGTGGCGTCCGGCCGGTGGTTGCCGGGACGGCGGCGGCCAGGAAACTGATAGAAACGGCCGACCCGGGCCGGCACTACCTTTCGGAGATGAACGACCTTGACGACACGATCGACGAAATTACGGGGAAAGTGCGTGACTTCGACCTCTGCTTCGTCTTCATCCACAACGATTCCGGGGTTGCCTACGCGGGCACCATGGCCTACATCTCGAAGGCGCGGCTGTATGCGCTCATCTTCGGGGAACACGCGGAAGAACTCGCCGGAGAGATCGAGTTCCCCTGTGAGGTCGTCGCGGCGCGGGCCGTGCACAACCCCATGCCGCTACGGCGGAAACTCGACGAGGTGATGCAGCAATGGGCGGCTGTCTAGAAGCGATGAAACCCGAGGTCGTTCTCTCCCAGACCTCTTTCCGGGAGGCGCGGGAGTATATCAAGAAGAACGTCCGGGAGTATTACGAGGTCGAGCCGGGCTACAAGATATTTGACGTCCACATCATCGGCGTCGCGCCGCTCTACGTCGGCGTGGAGGGCGAGCACCTCATATTCCCCTACACCAAGCCTTGCCATGGGACGTTTGTGGTAAAGGTTCCGGGCGGCGATGAGATCGCGCGGCTGCGGAAGAGGAAGGGGAAGTAACCCGCTTCAATTTTTAGGGGTGGCTCACGAACCCGTCCCGGAGACGAGTACTCACATCGTCTGGACCGTGGAGCGATCCTCCTGAAAACAGTTCATCGTAGCCATACCGATCAGAACCTCGGACGACCGGTTTGAGTGAACCACTCCGAACGGGACTGTCTGGGGCTGAGCCAGTGCCGCGCGATATAAATACCGCAGTCTTTCGGGCGCGGAGATGGTCGGTTGATCTGCAGGTGCAAACCCTTTTTGTCGATGCCGTGACCGGGCACCTGCAACGTCTAGCCCCGTTACGTTTTAAAAAAGCATCTTACCGAGACAATCTATGGATATAACACTAAAACATATCCATATTTAAATTAATAACACGTTTTGACAATTATATGAAAGTTTTTAATGCCCTTTGTCCCTACATCAGGGAAAGCAAGCGCATCATAAGCAAATTGCCGTCAGCCCCTATGACGGCTGAACGTCAATCGATATCGTGGTGATCTCATGGTAAAGATCAATTACAGCACAGTCGTGGCGATCAGCATCGTGATCGTGGTCGCCGTTGCGATAGGGTTTGCCGTATCCGGGAATACGTTCAATAAACCTGCCGGCCCGGAAAAATCCGGGATGACCCTCACGGACATGGAGGGCAGGACGGTGACGCTGAACAGTCCTGTTGAGCGGATCGTGCTGATGGAGTCCTCAAAGACCGCCGAACTCGCGGCGATCGCAGGAGACGGTTTTGCCGAGAAGATCGTCGGCTGGGACAACGATATCAAGCAGAACGCCGGGGACGAATACGCCATGTTCGTAGCCAGGTATCCTCAGCTGGCCGAGATACCGGACGTCGGGTCGCTGGACGACGGTACGTTCAGCATCGAGAAGGTGATCTCGCTTGAGCCCGACGTCGTCATCATGCATAACTGGCAATTTACATGGGCCGGAGATGCGACTGCGGATGCCCTGACCAAACTGGAGCTGGTGGGAATTCCCGTGGTCTTCGTGGACTTCTACATGGACCCGATGGTGAACTCCACGAAGAGCATGCTGCTGCTGGGAAAGATCCTGGATAGAGAAGATCGGGCCCGAGAGATCGTGGACTTTTACAATAACCATGTCGATGCCGTTTATTCCCGCCTGGCTACCATGAACGGAACCAAACCCAGCGTATACGTCGAACAAGGATATCGGGGCCCGTCCGAGTACGATATAACTGAAGGCGATGCGGGATGGGGATCTATCGTGAAGAAAGCCGGCGGCGACAATATTGCCGAGCCGTTATTAGGAAAAAGCGGCAAACCACTCAACCCGGAGTATCTCATCAGCAAGAGCCCGGATATCATCATACTGACGGGCAGGAATTGGTCTACGCCGGGATCGATAAGGATGGGGTACACATCAACGCCGGAGGATACCCGGAGGACGATGGACGGATACCTGGCGCGCCCGGGATGGGATTCGATCAATGCCGTCAAAAACCAAAAGATCTATGCCATTCATCAGGGCTACACCTTCAGTGTGTATAATTTCATAATGCTGGAAGCTTTTGCCAAGTGGTTCTATCCGGAGGAGTTCAAGGACGTCGACCCGGATGCCACGATCAAAGAGTACCACGATAGGTTCATGCCCATCGACTACAGCGGCACGTTCGTCTGCAGTTATTACTGAAGGGCACGTGCGTACCGACGAAGTGTGCTGCCTTGAGGAAAAGCGTTAAAAATGAAATTCAAGGCAAAATGGATATACGATGGGGTCGCGGGAAAGAGATTCTCTTTCCTGCTTTTGATCGCGTCCGCAATCGCTCTCATCGAGGTCATCCCAGCGCTCTCCCGATCATGGCGGTGCATCCGGGCGAATCAGTCCCGGGTATGGATTTTCGTATCGCCTGTAGTATGGAGCGATCTTCTTAACTGCCTCGATCCGCTGAAAAGTGTTCCGCCGCAGAGTGCTTCTTATAAGTCTCTGGATCGAAGTTGCCTGGTCTTCCTGCTTCGGGTGTTTTTCATCTCTCCGGTTGACCGGGCCATTGTTCCTGCTCCGCCGGTTTTGGTTGTATCGATGAAGGATGATCTCAGCCGTTATCGGAGGCATCGTTGATATGAACTATTGAATAATCAATGATATTATAGGATAATATAATAATCATTTCCAATACATTTTGTTATTTATACAAAAAATATTAATACTCTTCTTTTGATATACTAGGACGGGCAAGCGAATCGAGCAAATTGCCGTCAGCTTTCACAACGGTCGGAATATCAATCGATATCGTGGTGATCTCATGGTTAAAATCAATTACAGCATAATCGCGGTGGTTAGCGTCGTGATTGTGGTCGTCGTTGCGATAGGGTTTGCCGTATACGGGAATACGTTCGATAAACCTGTCGACAGCACGGAAAAATCCGGGCTGACCGTCACGGACATGACCGGCAGGACGGTGACGCTGAACGCTCCGGTGGAACGGATCGTACTGACGGAGTCCTCGAAGACGGCCGAACTCGCGGCGATCGTAGGGGACGGTTTCGCCGAGAAGATCGTCGGCTGGGACAGGGATATCAAGCAGAACGCCGGGGACGAATACGCTGTGTTCGTGGCAAAGTATCCGCAGCTGGCCGAGATACCGGATGTCGGGTCGCTGGACGACGGTACGTTCAGCATCGAGAAGGTGATCTCGCTCAAGCCCGACGTCGTCATCATGCATAACTGGCAATTCATGTGGGCAGGAGACGCGACCAGGGATGCTCTGGCCAAACTGGAGCTGGCGGGAATCCCCGTGGTCTTCGTGGACTTTTACATGGACCCGATGGTGAACTCCACGAAGAGCATGCTGCTGCTGGGAAAGATCCTGGATAGAGAAGATCGGGCCCGAGAGATCGTGGACTTTTACAACGAGCAGACCGGCATCGTGTACTCACGCCTGGCTACCGTTAACGGAACCGGGCCCAGCGTCTACATCGAATGTGCGAGCAAGGACCCCTCAGACTACGGCATCTCCTACGGCGACGTGAGCTGGGGCTCGATCGTGAAGAAGGCGGGCGGGAAGAACATCGCGGAACCTCTTCTGGCCGGTACAAGCAAGGCGCTGAGCCCGGAGTATCTCATCAGCCGGAATCCCGACACCATCATACTGACCGGCAGGAACTGGTCTACCCCCGGTTCGTTGAAGCTCGGATACACCACGACGCCGGAGGTGGCCCGGAGCACCATGACCGGGTTCGTTCAGCGTCCCGGGTGGGACACGATAAACGCCGTTAAAAATCACGAGGTTTACGGGATCTATCACGGCTACTGCTTTAGCATCTACAACTTCGCGGCGCTGGAGGCCTTCGCCAAGTGGTTTTACCCGGACCTGTTCGGGGACGTCGACCCGGATGCGGTCCTCAGGGAGTACCACGATAGGTTCATGCCCGTAGACTACAGCGGCACGTTCGTCTATCGCTATTCCTGAAAGGGCATGTGCGGGCGAGGCGTGTTGTCTTGAGGAGAAGCGTTAAAACATGAACGTCGAGGCGAAGTCGATATACGGTGAGATAGCGGGACAAAAATTGTTTTTCCTGCTTCTGACTGCGTCCGTAATCGTTCTTGCCGTCATCGTCGACGTCATGACGGGACCGGCCTCCCTGTCCCTTGACAGCGTCGTCTCGACGATCCTCTCTCCCGGAACAAGCGATTCATCCCTCTATGCCATCGTCTGGACGTTCCGGCTGCCCGTCGCCCTGATGGCCGTCGTGATCGGTGCGGCGCTCGGCATGGCGGGTGCTATGATGCAGACCATCCTGAACAACCCGCTGGCGAGCCCGTACACGCTGGGCATATCGTCGGCTGCGGGGTTCGGCGCGGCGCTGGCGGTCGTGCTCGGCGTAGGCGTGGTACCGTTCGCGGAGACGGTGCTGGTCCCGGCCAACGCCTTCGTCTTTTCCCTCCTCTGCTGCATGATGATCTACGCGGCGGCCCGGCTGAAGAGGGCGTCGACGGAGACGATCGTGCTCGCCGGGATCGCGGTGCTGTTCATGTTCGATTCGCTGCTGATGCTGATGCAGTACCTTGGAAACCCCGAGCAGATCCAGGCGATCGTATTCTGGATGTTCGGCAGCCTGACGAAGGCCACCTGGACCAAACTCGGCATCATGGCCGTGATCCTGCTGGTGGTCGTCCCGGTGGTCATGATCGACACCTGGAAACTCACGACGCTCCGGATGGGGGAAGATAAGGCAAAAAGCCTCGGGGTCAACGTTGAGCGGCTGCGGCTGAAGGGTTTTGTCCTGATCTCGGTCCTCACGGCCACAGCGGTGGCCTTCGTTGGCAGCATCGGCTTTGTCGGCCTTGTTGTGCCGCACATCTCCCGGATGCTCGTGGGCGAGGACCATCGGTTCTTTCTGCCGCTCTCCGCCCTGTTCGGGGCCCTCATGCTCTCTATCGCCTCGATCCTGAGCAAACTCGTCGTGCCCGGCATCATATTTCCCATCGGCGTCCTCACGTCGTTCATCGGGATACCGTTCTTTATCTGGCTGATCTTTTCGCGAAAGAGGGGATACTGGTGAAGCTGGAGGCAAAGCACCTGTCGTTTCGCTACAGGGCCGACCCGGTCCTGAACGATGTGTGCATCATTGCCGAGCCGATGGTCACGGCGGTCATCGGGCCGAACGCCGCGGGGAAGTCCACGCTGCTGAGGTGTCTCTGCGGGATACTGAAGCCGGAAGGATCCATCCTGCTGGACGGGAAAGACCTGAAGGCATACGGAAACGACGATCTCCTGCAGGCCGTCAGCTATCTGCCCCAGGACTCTTCCAGCAACGCGGCGCTGACCGTGTTCGAGGCGGTCCTGCTGGGGAGGCTGAACTCGCTCAGCTGGACGGTCACCGACGAAGACCTCTCGCTGACGCTGGATGCGCTGGAAAATCTGGGGATCGAAGAGCTGGCGAAGGTGCCCCTGAACGAGCTCAGCGGCGGGCAGAAACAGATGGTCTCCATCGCCCAATCGATCGCCAAGAAACCGGCGGTCCTTCTCATGGACGAGCCCACGAACTCGCTGGACCTCCAGCACCAGCTCGAACTCTTCGACCTGATCAGGACGATCACAAAAAGACACGAACATGACGACGGTCGTCGCCCTGCACGACCTCAACCTGGCTGCGAGATACGGGGACAGGATCGTGCTGCTGAACTACGGGATGGTTGAGGCGACGGGAAGTCCGGAGTCGGTGATCACGGAAGAGATGATCCGGAACGTCTACGGCGTCAATGCCCGGGTGACCATCGACGATGAAGGGATACCGCAGGTCATACCGATCAATTCCGTCAGAAGGTGCGGTTCCGGAAAATGATGAGTTGATAGCATGGAAACGGATAGGAAAGAACCGGAAAGGGTCAAGAACGGAGTGCGAAGGTACTGGGACTACGGGAGCCGGTTCTACGACACGGCGCCGGGATCGGGCGGCGATGAGGAGAGACTCCTGTGGAAAGAGAATCTATCGCGGGCGATCGGGTCCGGGCCGAAGAAGATACTGGACGTCGGCACGGGAACCGGAGTCATCGCGCTGCTGCTGGCGGAGCTGGGCTACAGCGTCACCGGCGTCGACTTCAGCCGGGGGATGATGGAGGTCGCCAGGAAGAAGGCACTGGCCGGCGGTTCGGCCGTCAGGTTCCTGGAGGGCGATGTGGAGAACCTCCCGTTTGAGGACGGAACCTTCGACTGCGTCACCGCCCGGTATGTCCTGTGGACGATGGTCGACCCGGAAAAAGCGGTGCGGGAATGGGTGAGGGTCGTGAGGCCGGGCGGGACGATCGTCATCATCGACGGCAAATGGGTCACGAAAGGCCTGCTTCCGAAGGTCTCTGCGGCGACCTACCACACCTACCGATTCGTCAGGTACGGTAAGAACCCCTTTACCTATGACTACACCGAAGACGTCAGCGCCGGCCTCCCGAACCCGCACGGGGTCGAGAAGGAGCAGATCGTCGCATATCTGTCCGGGGCCGGCGCGACCGGCATCACCGTTACCGACCTCGAGCCGATCAGGGTTGCACAGAGAAGACGGCTGCCCTGGTACATGAAATATGCCAATGATCACCCGACTTACCTGGTGTCGGGCATTACCCCGAAGAACCACGACGAGGATGATGAAACATGACGTTAAGCGAGGACCAGATCAAGGGCGAGATCGCGAAACGATGGGATTACTCATCGCAGCGGTACGACAACTATCACGGTCACGGCATCAAGAGCGATGAAGAGGTCGCCTTCTGGAAGGCGTTGTTTGAGCGGATCCTCCCCGGGGAGCGGCTGAACGTGCTGGACGTCGGGTGCGGCACGGGGGAGATCAGCCTGCTGCTTGCCGGGATGGGTCATACGGTGACGGGCATCGACCTCTCTGAAAAAATGCTCGATCGGGCCGCATCGAAAGCAAAGGCGATGGCGCAGGCCGGCCGCGGAGTCGACGCGAGGTTCATGATCGGCGATGCCGAGACCCCTCCCTTCGAAAACAGCTCGTTCGACGCTGTCGTGACCAGACACGTGCTGTGGACGCTGCCGAACCCCCAGAACGCGGTAACCGGCTGGACACGGGCACTCAAGGAGGGGGGAACGCTGGCGATCGTAGACAGCTTATGGAACGACGGCAGTCTGGAGACGCGCCTGCGCCGGAAGATCGGGGACTTCCTGATCCTGGTCGTCGAAAGGAACGACATATCAAAGGACAGGTATTCGCCAGAACTGAACTCGACGTTACCCCACTCGAGAGGCATATCGGCGGATACGATCCGGGCGTACATGGAGAATGCCGGGCTACGGGGTATCGGGACGGAGAACCTGGCCGACCTGATCGAGATCCAGAAAAGGCACATGCCGTTTCGGTATAAGATCAGTTACAAGTACAATTACTATGCTGTTTGCGGCACGAAATGAACGATCGCGGGTTTCGGTAATCGCCGCCCGCATTTCCTACAACCTCACGGAGTGATTTCGCCGGACGACGTCCGGCGCGAAAGGTGTACGGGATGACTGAAGAGTCGAAGATCGTCGAAGAGTATACGAAGGTAGAATCCAGGCGCGGACTCTCGGTGACGAGCGGCGCCGGCCACATGCGGCTGTTCGACCCCCGGGTGCTGGCGATGGGCAGGGGAGAGTACGGCAGGCTGTGGAGCGTCATTGCGCTCGGCCTCCTGATCGCATCGAGTTACATAGCCCAGGGCGTTCTCATCGCGCTCATCATCGAGGCCGTCTTCTCCGGCAGGCCGATTGCCGGATCGATACCCCTCTTTGCCGGGCTGGCTCTCGTCATTGCCCTCCGGTGGGCGATGATCTGGGCCAACGACCGGGTAGCAGCCAGGGCCGCGACCAACATTGCCGTATCGCTCCGCCGGCGCATGTACCGCAAGCTGTACGAACTCGGCCCGGGCTGGATGCTCACCCAGAAGAGCGGCGTCGTGCAGGCGACGATCGTCGACGGAGCGGAAGCCCTTCAGAACTATTACGGGCGGTTCCTGCCGCAGGTGATCGTGTCGTCCCTGGCAGGCCTCTCGATCATGGCGATCCTGCTCTACGTCGACGTGATCATCGGCCTCGTCGTCGGGGCGATGATGGTCGCCTCGCTGCTCCAGCCGCTCGCCATCTACCGGGGAGTCGGGTCCGGGATCCGCGTCTGGTTTGTCGCCATGCCGCGTCTCTTCGCGGAATACGTCGACAACATCCAGGGCATCGTCACGCTGAAGTCGTTCAACGCCAGCGAGCGGCACGGCGAGCAGCTGTACCGGAAGACGAACACCCTGTACGATGCGGAGATCGGCATACTCAAGGATGAGGTCCTCTGGGGCGTGCCCCTGGGGCTGATCGCGGCGATAGGCGGCACGGTGGCTATCGTGATCGGCGCGTTGCGCATGGATGCAGGCAGCCTCTCGGCAGGAGGCCTGCTTTTCGTGCTCCTCCTGGTCAGGGAAGCGCTGCGGCCGGTGGCCGATCTCCGGCAGACGATCCACTTCTCGTTTGCAGGCATGGGCGCTGCCGAGGGGGTTCTCGATATCTTCGAGGCCGTCCCCCCTGCCCCCGCGCCGGCCGATCCCGTCGCCCCCAAGAAGCTGGAGCCGGCGATCGTCTTTGAGGGCGTCACGTTCCGGTACCGGGAAGGGGATGCTCCCGCCGTGGACAACCTCTCGTTTGCCGTGCAGCCCGGAGAAAAAGTGGCCATTGTCGGCCGCTCGGGCAGCGGTAAAACGACGGTGACGTCGCTGTTGCTGCGGTTTTTCGATCCTCAGGAGGGGGTGATCCGGCTCGGGGGCGAGGACATCCGGCGCATCCGGCCGGAACACCTGCGTGCCATGTATTCCGTCGTGTCCCAGGACACGTACCTGTTTCACGGCACCGTACGCGACAACCTCCTGCTGGCAAAGCCGGGCGCCTCCCGGGAGGACCTGGAGAGCGCGGCCAGAACCGCTTTGGCCCACGAGTTCATCGCCGCGCTCCCCCGGGGCTACGATACCGTGGTGGGGGAGAGGGGCGTAAAGTTGTCCGGCGGCGAACGCCAGCGCATTGCCATAGCCCGGGCCGTCTTGAAGGGCGCACCCGTCCTCGTGCTGGACGAGGCGACCTCCAGCGTGGACGTCGCCAATGAATCCCTGATCCGGGAGGCTGTCGACCGGGTTTCCCGCGACAGGACGACCATCGTCATCTCTCACCGGCTCTCGGCCGTACGCGACGCCGACAGGATCTACGTGATGGAGAAGGGTCGGATGGTCGAGTCGGGGTCCCACACCGACCTCAGCCGCTGCAACGGCAACTACCACGCTCTGCTCATGGCCGAGGGGGAATGCGTATGAGCCACGAGCACCACGGTGATCACAGCCTGCCCGTCGGCCGGGTATTCCGGAAAGTCCGGGTCATAGATCGCCTGCTGGGCACATACCGGCTGCCCCTGCAAAAAGTACGGATCGCCAGCGTGATCATACAGACGCTCGGCATACTGGCGGCATTGGCCGGCGCATACCTGGTGGGCGCGGTGCTCACGGGAGCCGCGATCGCCGATCAATGGATGACGATCACCCTGCTTGTCCTCTTCACCGTCATGCAGTTTATTCTCTCGAATGTCAACATCTACTGGTCCCACGTCATAGCCTTCCGATCGCTTGCTGAAATCCGCAAAGCGCTGTACAAGAAACTCGACAAACTCGCGCCCGCATACGTGATCGAGCGGCGATCGGGGGATCTGGCGAGATCGGCGCTTTCCGACGTCAACCTGCTCGAACTCTACATCGCACACACGCTGCCGGAATTTTTGCAGGCGATCGTGGTGACTCCCATCACGCTGCTCGTCATCGGGGCGATCCACTGGAGCCTCATGATTGCACTGGCACCGTTCCTCGTTGCCGCGGTGACCGTACCCGACTGGTTCGCCCGGCGGGCGGAGGAGCAGGGCCGGGAGTATCGGGCGTCCGCAGGGGAGATGAGCGCGGACGTGATCGACGGCGTGCAGGGCCTCCGGGAGATCGTGACCTTCGGGGCCATGGAGCAGGCGACAAAACGGCTGGACACCGGCCAGCAGCGATACTCGGACGCATACGTCTCCTATGAAGGCCGCAGCGGCCTGGAGCGCGGGTCCGGCGACGCCCTGCTGGCGGCGGGGATGATCGTCACGGTCGCGCTGGGCGGGTGGCTGACGACGCAGGGGCACATGGATATGGCGTTGTATCCGGCCGCCACGGTCCTTGCGGCGATGGCGTTCATGCCCGTCATGCACCTGATGAACATCGCCCGGCAGCTGAGCCAGACGTCCGCCGCGGCCGAACGAGTCATGGACATAATGAACACGCAGCCCACGGTGATCGACCGTGTCGCGTCCCCGCCCGGAGGGCCGATCGTTCCGACGATCAATTTCGAGGACATCCGTTTTCGTTATGCTCCGAAGCTGCCCGAAGTGCTGAGGGGAGTGACGTTCGGGGTGTCGCCGGGAGAGACCGTCGCCCTGGTGGGCTGCTCCGGCGCCGGGAAGTCGACGTGTACCTACCTGCTGCTGAGACTCTGGGACCCGACGGCCGGCTCCGTCAGGGTCGGCGGCCACGACATCCGCGACTTCCCGCAGGAATATCTTCGGGGCATGATCGCCTACGTCCCGCAGGACGTTTATCTCTTCAACATCTCCGTGAGGGAGAATATTCGCATCGGTCGCGGCGACGCCACGGACGCCGAAGTTGAAGATGCGGCTCGTCGAGCCTTCGCTCTCGACTTCATCACGGCGCTGCCCGACCGGTGGGACACGGTGCTTGGGGAGCGGGGGGCCACGCTGTCGGGCGGACAGCGGCAACGCATCGCGATCGCGAGGGCGTTCCTGAAGGGCGCTCCCATACTGGTGATGGACGAGGCCGTGTCCAGCCTGGATACCGAGTCGGAGATGAACGTTCGCAAAGCCGTCAGGGAGGTCAGCCGGGGGAGGACGACACTCATTGTGGCGCACCGGCCCTCGACGATCCGGTCTGCCGACCGGATCATCATGCTGGAAGAGGGGCAGGTTGCGGAGACAGGGTGGTTCGATGAATTGATGGAGAGCGGCGGGGCCTTCTCCCGCTTGATGGCGTCTCAGGTCGAGATTGCGCAGCCGGTAGATGGAGCGCCGTAAAACCGGGCGCCGGTATTTATCAGAGGGTCATCCCGGAATATTCCGTAAGTCAGCAGGTCTATCGCTATCGGGGCATTGACGTGCC
This sequence comes from Methanoculleus sp. UBA374, assembly GCA_002508705.1. Classification (GTDB taxonomy): domain Archaea; phylum Halobacteriota; class Methanomicrobia; order Methanomicrobiales; family Methanoculleaceae; genus Methanoculleus; species Methanoculleus palmolei. The sequence continues at coordinate 127,122 of DAYL01000029.1, forward strand.
GGGTTTCCTCCATCGCCGCCATTCCGCGAATCCGGGACCGTTGAGAACACCCAGCCCTGGTATTCCAATTGTTTCCAGAGATGCCTTCTCGACAAAGGAGGGTGCGGAGTTCTTCGACCCGGGTTCGAAGATGGAAAGGGACACGATCCATCCGTGGGGGAGATCTCCCCGTCTGGCTCTCTCACTCCAGAGATTAAAAAAAGGAGGTATAAATCCTCCAGAACGGTACCTACTATTAAGAGAATGGATCGCAGATTTTGCCCGCCAGGGATGCGGTCGGGTCGTATCCCGCCGGGATATCCCTGGTCTGCCGGTCCCCCATACGGAAGAACAGAGCAATGCGTGTCCGGAGAACATCCTCATGGCAGATGATCGTGAAACGCGGCGGCAACCGACTTCAGCAGGGATATCTGAATTGACGGCTGATGCGGACGGGTATCGGGCCCTGTATATGAGCGAGACCCTGAGCGGACCGCTGAGGGTGCTGTTGATCGGGGAGAGCCCCGGCGACTCCCGGCGCATCCGGGAGATGCTCGGGGAATGCGGGAGCGAGATTGAACTGGTGCACTGCGAACACCCCGAAAACGGGCTTGCCGCGATATCGGAGGGGGGCGCTGGAGTCGTGCTCTTTAACCTCGACCTCCCGGGCGGCCGCGGGACGGCGGTCTTTGACCGGCTGCGGGAAGCGGCGCCCGATACCCCGATCATCGTGCTGACCGCGGAAGGCGACGATCCCGCCGTACTCCGTGCGATGCAGCGTGGCGCGCAGGATTACCTGGTCAAAGATAAGATGGATGCGGAGTTGCTCTGTCGGGCCGTCAGGTACGCGAAGGAGCGTGTGCAGGCGGAACGTGCGCTCCAGCACTCGGAAGCGATGTACCGCAGGCTGGTCGAGAACCTCAACGAGGGTGTCCTCACCGTGGACAGGGCCGGTATCATCACCTTCGCAAATCCGCGTATGGAGGAGATCCTCGGTTATCCGGCGGCGCGCCTGGTCGGGTTGCCGGTCGCCGGATTCTTCGATCCCGCAGGCGTTCCCGACCCGGCCGCAAAGAACCCGTTCTGCCGGGGGATCGATCAGGGGCGTGAGTTCGAACTGGATCTCCGCCATAGCGACGGGAGATGCGTCCACGTGCTCGCGGTCACGTCGCCGGTCGTCGACGCCGCCGGCGCTTTCGGGGGCTGTATTGCCGGGATTCTCGATATTACCGGCAGGAAGCGGGCGGAAGAGGCGCTCAGGCGGAGCGAGCAGAAATACCGGTTCGTCGTGGAGAGCCTCAGCGAGGGGATCTGGGTGTCCGATCCGGATGCCTGCACGTCGTTTGTCAACCCCCGGATGGCGGAGATGCTCGACTATGCCCCGGAAGAGATGATTGGGACGCCGCTTTATTCATACCTTCCTCCTTCCTGTGTTGCCGTGATGCAGGACCGCCTGCGTCGCCTGAAGGGCGGCAGCCGGGAACAGTTCGAGTGCGACTTCGTCCGGAAGGAGGGCTCCCGCATCACCGCACTGGTGTTTGTGTCCCCGTTCACCGACGGGTCCGGCCGGTTCCGGGGCTCGATTGCCAGCGTGATGGATATCACCGAGCGCAAACGTGCCGAAGAAGAGATCCGGGTCCGGAACAAGCAACTCATGGTACTCAACCGGATCATCAGTGTCTCTGCCTCCTCCCTCTCCCTTGCCGAACTCCTGGAGGAGTCGCTCGATAAGACGCTTGAACTGATGGGTCTCCACGTCGGCATCGTCTATATGCTCGATGCCGAGCGCAAAAGGGCCCTGCTGCAGTATCAGCGTGGCGTGCCGCCGGCGTATATGCCTCAAAACCGCATCCTCCGGGTCCATCACTGGCCGTTCAACTTCATCTTCATCGCAGGCCAGCCCCGCTACATCGAGCGGCAGTCCGACCAGAACGCCATCGAGGCGGGGCTGCTCGAAGAGCTCGAAGTCTCGGCGCTCGCGTGTATCCCTCTCATCGCCGAATCGGTCGTTGTCGGGGCGGTCTATGTGGCGAGCAGGGAAAAGGAGTCCTTCTCTCGCGAAGAGAGGACGCTCCTTGAGACGATAGGTAAAGAGATCGGGTCGGGCATCCTGAAGGGCATGCTCCACAAGAAACTGGAAGCGGCAAACCGGGAGGCGAACCTCTACCTCGACATCATGACGCACGACATCAAGAATGCCGAGAACGTTTCCAGCCTCTACGCCGATCTCCTCCTCGAGACGCTCGGGGAAGAGGCTGCACCGTATGCCCGAAAGTTCCAGAGCAGCATCCGCAAGAGCGCCGAGATCATCGGCAACGTCACCACGATCCGCCGCATCCATCATGATTCGCCCGATATCGGGCCGGTCGACCTTGGCGCCGTCATCCGGAAGGAAGCGGCGGCCTTCCCGGGTGTTACGATTGAGTTCGGCGGCGCCTCCTGTCAGATCTGGGGGGACGACCTCCTCCCGGAAGTGTTCACGAACCTCATCAGGAATGCCGTCAGGTTCGGCGGATCGGGTGTCAGGGTCGCCATTCGGGTAGAAGAGTATGACGGCGAGAGCGTGCTGGTCTCGGTCGAGGATACCGGGCCGGGCATCCCGGACGGGATGAAGGAGTCGATCTTCCACCGGTTCGAGCGCGGGCGGGTCGATGGGTGCGGCGACGGGCTCGGGCTCTTCATCGTCCGCACTCTCATCGAACGCTACGGCGGCACTATCCGGGTGGAAGACCGGGTCGAGGGGCGGCCGGATCTCGGCGCGGCGTTCCGGTTTACCCTCCGTGAAGTTCTCCCCTCCGGGGACGACGAAGACGACGACGAGCGCCCGGACGGGGAGGAGGGCGGGTAAAGCCTCCCCGGGGCGACCCGCCTATGGGAGGGGAGTCAAAGGCATCAGCGGTTCTGGATTGTCAGACAAGCGGGTCCGGCTGCCGTTCCCCGAGCGCCGGGAGACTCGTGGGTTTGATCAGCACCCCCTCGCTGCTCCGGCGGATCTTTTCGAGGACCAGGTCCTTTGCCTTCGCCGTGAGAATAAAGATCGGGATTGAGATACCGGCCTGCAGAGAAGCGTTCCGGCCGACAATCTCCCTGACGGTCTTCGAGGCGCAGGCGGTCATCATGTCCGCCGAGGCGGCGAATACCTCTGCTTCGTCCGGGGTCAGCCCCGTGACGTGAACCCCGAAGATGACGGCGTCCGGATAGAGCCTCCGGATATTCTTTGCATCCTCGGCCCGCGCGACCGTCACCGCAACGCTGCTATACCCCAATTCGTAGGCACGTTCGACGCCGGCGGCCTGGTCCAGGCGTGCGTGGGCCTTATCGATCACAACCCCGCCGCTCTCCTCGATTCGCCGGATCACTTCCGGGTAAGGGGTTGTTGCGACGAGACCGGACATTCTCCCGCCGATCCCCTGTACGAGGGCGGGTGTTGTCACGATGACGGTCCCGGCACCGTCGCAGGCAAGGACGACCGCATCGATAAATCCGGCAAAAAGACCGAAACTCAGGATCTCGGACGCCCCGAACCCGACGAACTCCCGGGTGTCCAGCACCTCCCGCTCCGGCGTACACATCCCCCAGGTCTTGATGCGGTTCTCGATGTTTGCTTTCACGGCGTCTTTCGTGATTTCAGGAACGGGAAGGGCAAACCGTTTTGCAAGGGGGCATTCTTTTATCCGCGCTTCGCCGACCTCGACGACCTCTCCCCCGCGAATGACGATGCGGCTCCTCCCGATCGCTTCTATAATATGTTCGTCACGTGCCTCTGTCATGATAGGATGCCTGCCTGTAGGGGTATCCGTTTCCCGGTTTAAAAAGCTCGGTCCCGCGGCCAAATTGACCGGTTGATCCCCCCGAAAATTGCCGTCAATTATTGCCGCATCGCCAAGGAGTATCGTCGAACCCGGCATAACCACCTATTATGACCCGCAGCAGAGGCAGTCCGGACCCCGCTGAAAGACGCAACCGGTGGACCTCCTGGCTTGAGATCGGATCGGTGGTCTTCTACGGGGCGGTGATCGTTGTGAGCATCGCGATCGCACTTATGGAACTGCAGATCTGTTTTTGAGCAACGGGCCGGTCCCGTCCGCCGACGTTTTCTGAAAGATTGCCCCCGGGAAGAGGTGAGGCTGGCAAACCGGGCTGGGGGGCAACGGGAATCCCCCATTCCCGTGCCTGCGTCTCGATCAACCCTTCGTATTCACCTCGTCGGGCAAGGAGGCCCCCTGCGCAAGCAGGGGGAGAAATTGCCCGTAGCAAGCCCCGTACACTTTCGCGCCGCGGGAGTTAGCTTATAGACCGCTGAGCGGCAAATCTTAGAATCAATGGCACTGCGAGTGGTCAGCAATTATCTCCATCTTCCCCGGAAGACGTTCCAGATTCTCGATACGCTCGCGTACCATGCCAAGAGCATGTATAACGTAGGACTGTACAACGTCCGGCAACACTACGCTACACACCAGGAAAACACCCAGATCCTTCAAGGGATCCGGCCGGATCTCACCTCGGGGGTTGACATCCTGGTCGGATCCTACCTCCCGTTTACCCGGAAGAAGGACTTCCCCTACAAAGCGTGCAGCAACTACGCTCAATCCAAGCCGAACGAGAACTTCGGCCTCCTGCACAACGACAATGCCCAGCAGACTCTCCGGTCGGTCGAAGAGGCATACAAGAGTTACTTTGAACTGCTGAAGTTGTATCGCACGGGGCAGCTCGAGTACTGTCCGAGTCCTCCCCACTACCTCCCCAAAGATGGGCGGTTCAAGCTGGCGTTCCCCCGGGCGCACCTGACGATCCGCAACGGGTCCGTGACGCTCGGCATGTCCCTCACGTTCAGGAAGCAGCATGGCCTGACGGGGAAGGAACTCACCTTCCCGATCCCGCCGTGCATCAAGCCGCACCAGATCCGGGAAGTCGCGATCCTGCCGGTCAACGGGGGGAAGGCGTACAAGATCGAGTTCTGCTACACCGTACCGAACCAGCCTCAAAACCTTGATCCGAACCAGTACCTCGCTATCGATCTCGGGCTCACCAACTTTGCGACGATGGTTGACACTGCCACCGGGGCTGCCGTCATTCTTGGCGGTAAGCGTATCAAGTCAATTAACCGGTGGTACAACAAGGAGAATGCGCGGTTGCAGAGCATCAAGGACAAGCAGAAAATCGGTGGGATCACGAAGCGGCAGGCCCGGCTGCTGAAAAAGCGGGACTGCCGGATCGGGGAAGCGATGAACCGATATGCAGTCTGGATCGTGAACTATGCCCTCCAGCACCGGATCGGCACCGTGATCCTCCCTCGCTGGGACGGGATCAAGGACAAGATCAATCACGGCAAGCGGGGGAACCAGAACTTCGTGCAGGTCCCCTATCCCAAGTTCCGGCAGAAACTGAAGAGCAAGTGCGAGTTGTTCGGGATCCGGTTCGACGATACGCACTCGGAAGCCTACACCTCGCAGGTCGATGCTCTGAACCTTGACCCGATCCGGAAACCTCCCTACGGGAGAACGCGGCGGGTCAAGAGAGGGTTGTATCAGAGTGCCCGGGATACTCTGATCAATGCCGACGTCAACGGTGCTCTGAATCATTTGAGAAAAGTAGCCAGGGATTCGTCGACCGAAGGGAGCGTGAGCACCGCTAGGTGCGATTCCGTGGTCCCACGGATAATCGGTAGGGGCCGCGTCAACCGTCCCGTGCGAATAAGGACGTCTTTTGAACCGTCAACCTTCGCACACATTAAAGTGCAGCCCTGTGCCCCGCAAGGGGCCCCAGCCGCAAGCCCCCTGCGTTAGCGGGGGGTAGTTGACGGGACCCCTGCAAGCAGACCTGGTTTGGCTGGACAAGAATTACAGTCGCTGCGTTAGCGGGGGGTAGTTGACGGGACCCCTGCAAGGGCATACTCAAGGTCCGCGCAGAGGTCCTCGGGGTCCTCAAGACCGACCGAGAGCCGGAAGATCCCGTCGCCCGCGAACGCCCGGTACGACCGTTCCTGCGCCGGGGTCATCCGGAAGGAGGTCCGGAGCATCTCGTCCGTGGGAAGGTAAAAGACGAGGCTCCGTACGTGGCCGAGCGAGACGGCGTAATGGATGATCGAGAGCCGGTCGGCGAGGATCTTTGCAGCGTTTGCACCGTCTGCTACCTGAAACGTCAGCATACCGGAGAAGTTTTTGAGCTGGCGCGCCGCCAGAGCATGCTGGGGGTGCGAAGCAAGGCCGGGATATACGACCCGGGTCACCTTCGGGTGATCCTCCAGGAACTTTGCAACGGCAAGGGCCCCTGTTTCGTGGGCTTTCATCCGGAGGGGGAGGGTCGATGCGCCCCGCTGGATGAGCCAGGCATTGAACGGGCTTAATATTCCGCCGGTCCGGATCTCGACTTCTTTCCTGATGCCGGCCATGTCTTTTCTGTTCCCGAGAACCGCACCTCCGATGGCATCCCCGTGCCCGCAGATGTACTTGGTCAGGGAATGGATCACATAGTCGGCGCCAAGTTCGAGCGGGTGGATGCCTATGGGCGAGGCGAAGGTGGCGTCCACGGCGACCTTCGACCCGTTCTCATGTGCAATGCCGGCGACGGCTTCAATATCGGTCAGACGGAGGATCGGATTTGCCGGCGTCTCCGCATAGACGAGCCGGGTATTCGGGCGGAGTGCATCCCGGAGGTTCTCCGGATCGGACATGTCGACCTTCGTGACCGATATGCCCAGACGTGGGATGAGTTCGTTCGTCATCTCCGCCGTCGCGGCATAGGATACGTCGCTGATGACGAGGTGATCTCCCGCGGAGAGGTTGTACAGGAGCAGCGCGGTGACGGCTGCCATGCCGCTTCCGAACGCCACGGCCGCCTCCGCCCCCTCGAGGGCGGCAAGTTTCTGCTCCAGCTGATCCACGGTCGGGTTCTTCCAGCGGGAGTACAGATAGGGAGTTGCATCTCCGAAATCTTCGGCGGAGAACGAAGCACCGGCATCGGCGAGGAACGTTGTCGACGTGACGATGCCGGGAGCCGACGCTCGCGTCACGGGATCGGGGGTCTCCCCGGCATGGACCGCGTCGGTCATAAGTCCCCGGTGGGGGGTGTTTTTTTCTGTCACTCGTATCATATCCTAAAAAGTCGTTCGCCCAAAACCGCCGGCCACGCGAGTATCATCACGGGCCGCCGGAGGGAGATCCCCGGAGCATTCCGGTAGAGGCTTGTTGTTACACTCCCGTATTGGAAGGGAGAAGGGATAGTTCCTCAATTTCGGGCAATTATTGCCGCGTCCTGTTCCGGGCGCCCGACAATGGGGAAATAAGAGATGCCAGCGTTCGGCGGCGCACCGCCGGGACCGCGATCAGAGCGACGGGTCGGTTACGGTGATCCCGGCGGCCGTCATCCGCTCGCGGATCATGTCCGAGACCTCGAACTGTTTTTTGGCGCGCAGTTCCGCCCGGATCTCCTGAAGGACGCGTATGGGCACGCTTGCCTCGCGCAGGAAATTTATTCCGAGGATCTCCCCGAACTCTTTCAAAGCCCCGATATCCCCGTTCGCGGCGAGTTTCTGGACGGCGGCGAGCGCCATCGGTGTGTTGAGGTCCGATTCCATGGCATCGATGAACGCTTTTCTTCCTTCCCGGTCCTCTCCGGCATCTTTTTTTGCAGCCGCACGGATATGTTCGAGCGCCCGCGCCGCATGTGCTATTCCCTCTTCGGTGGCCTGAAGCGGGGACCGATAGTGCGACAGCAGAATATAATATCTCAGGACGTCTTTATTCCAGGTCTTGAGCGCGTCCCTGACGGTGATGAAGTTGCCGAGCGATTTCGACATTTTCTTCCCTTCGACCGTCAGGAATCCCGTGTGCATCCAATACCTGACCATCGGGTGCTTTCCTTCCATCGATTCCATCTGCGCGATCTCCGCTTCATGGTGGGGAAAGATCAGGTCCAGCCCCCCGCCGTGGATGTCATACTGCTGCCCGAAGTATTTCTCGGTGACCGCAGTATCCTCGATGTGCCACCCGGGCCGCCCCCGGCCCCAGGGGGAGTCCCAGGTATACTCTCCGAATTCTCCGAACTTCCAGAGCACAAAGTCCAGAGGTGTGCGTTTTCCTTCGCCGGTTACCCGGCTGATGCGGTCCGTTCCATGCTGGCCGGACAGCTCTCCGTTGCGCTCGAACGTACTCACGTCGAAATAGACTCCGGCCTCTGTGACGTATGCCGCGCCGCGCCCGAGCAGGCGCTCCGCCTGGGATAGGATCTCCGGGATATGCGTGGTGGCGCGGGCATGGTAACTCACCGCATCGATTCCCAGGGAGCGCATGTCCCGGAGGTATGCGGCCTCAAACGTTCGTGCGAGTACGCTCTGGGGCACGCCCTCTTCCTTTGCGCGGTTGATGATCTTGTCGTCGACATCGGTGATATTCTGGAGATAGAATACTTCCAGCCCCGTCCACCGGAGGTACTTCGCCAGGACGTCAAAGACGATGTAGGTCCTGGCGTGACCAAGGTGCGAGTAGTCGTACACCGTCGGGCCGCAGACGAATAAGTATACCCTGCCAGGGTTACGGGTCACGAGCGGCTCTACGGTTCTCGATAACGTACTGTAGAGGTCCAAGTACCGATCTCCTCCATCGGACGCCGGCGGAGGGAGTCGAACCCCCAAACATTCGCTTTGCAGGCGAAGGCATTATACCGCTCTGCCACACCGGCTTCGTGCTGCTTCCCGCTTCGCGGTTGCGCGGCCCTTTCCGGCACACCCGGCTGCCGTACTCTCCGGGAGTGATGTGCCGGTCGTCAACGGCGATCATCGGGTGATCTCTCGTGCCTATGTATCCATCACTTTTAGTCGTATTGGTTACCGTGAAGGGATACCTCCTGCAGCGGGCCCTCATGGTGCGGTGCCGTCTTGAATGTTTGTCCTGCCCGGAGCCGCCGCCTTTCTGCAGGATCGCTCCGCATCCATTGATAAAGGAGCCGGAGAGTTGCGGCCCCGTATAAATGGTCTGATGATCCGGATATGCGGGGGTTGTATCCTCCTCGTTTTCGAGGAAGGCATATCGTCGGCTTTCCGTCGGGACCAGGGCTGACATCTTGCCCTGATATCAAAAGATTTAAGGCGTATGACTGCTACTTTACCGTCGTGGCATCCACATACATCCGGGTTATCCAGTTCCTTGCGGCGATCGCGGTCTGCCTGCTTGCGGGGCTGATCGGGTCGGTCTTCACGACACCCGCCGTTCCGACCTGGTATGCCGCGCTTGCAAAGCCCGACCTGACCCCTCCGGCGTGGATCTTTGGCCCCACCTGGACGGTGCTCTATATCCTCATGGGCGTCGCGCTTTACTTCGTCTGGAGCAAGGGGTGGGGGCAGAAGAACGTGCAGGTCGCCATGACGATCTTCGCCGTCCAACTGGCCTTGAATGTCCTCTGGTCGTACTTCTTCTTCGGACTGCAGTCACCGTTCTTCGCTCTCCTCGGGATCGTGCTCCTCTGGGTTGCTATCCTCATGACGATCGGCGCCTTCTACCGGGTCTCCGTGCCCGCGGCGGTGTTGCTCGTCCCCTACCTCCTCTGGGTGAGTTTCGCGGCGTATCTCAACTACGGCATCTACGTTCTCAATCCGTAAAAATGACCTATTTTCCGGGGGCAAGGCCCCCGGCGCCGGGATTTGTGAAAGATGTCGGGCGTCAGCGTTTATCGATCTGCCGCCAGACGTGGACGAACCGCTGCAGTGCGGTGTAGTGTCCGAATATCCCGAATATGACGAGGAGCCACCCGAGGAAGTTCATGCCATATATCGTTTCCGGGAGCAGCACCGTGAGCGCGCCGGCGATGATGATCAGCACCAGGCGGTCCGCCCGGCCGAGGATGCCCCCGTAGTACCTGCCGACCCCGACGGCCTGCGCCTGGGTGCCGAGGTACGAAGACATCAGGACGCCGGTCAGGGCGAAGACGCCGATCGGCCAGGGGGCGGCGCCGCCTGCGAAGATGCCGGTGATGATGAATATGTCGGCGTAGCGGTCGATGACGTGGTCGAGGAAGTCGCCCCGAAGGCCCGCGGCCCCCGTGTCCCGTGCGAGCGCTCCGTCAAGAGCGTCGAAGACGGCGTTCAGGACGACCATGACGATCCCGAGCACGACGCCCCCGGCATAGAACGCTATACCCGCGAGTATCGATACGAAGAAAGATGCAACGGTGAGCCCGTTCGGGGTGAGCCCGATCTTCTTTGCCAGGTTCACCATGGGCTGAATGATGCCCTGCATCTGCGGCCGGAACTGGTCCAGTGTCATGCCCCGGGCTCCAGATACCCTGTCCAGTCGATGGACCCGTAGGACGCCGGCAGTTCCCCGCGAATAAACTGCTCTATCCGGTCCGCACACTCGCCGACCGGGAGATCGGTCGTATCCACCTCAAGGACGCGCTCTCCCGGATGCTCTTCCAGCGTCTCGATCAGGATGACGTCGAGCGCCTCCGCCTCGACGTTCTCGGCGACCTTCCCGGCGGGATAGTTCCTCGGCATAAGGCGTTTCCGGAGGACGTCCGGCCGGCACCGGAGGACCACCACCCGGTCGCAGGGGAGGAGGTGTGCGAGGTGGCCCTCGACGATCCCGTCGACCGGCTCGAACTCTTCCGCCCACCGGTCGACGTCCACCACCAGGGTCTCGCGGCAGGGGTCCTCCTCGATGACGTAGGGCCGCACGGTATCGGTCAGCCGGACGACCCGGTGGCCCCGCTGTTCGAGTTCCGCCGCAACGGACGTTTTTCCGGTTCCCGGCGTGCCGGTGAGGCCTGTCATCATAGGTCGCGAATCGCCTCGAGGAATCGAACGTTTTCCCATTCTTCGCCGATGCTGACCCGGATATAGTGGTCTCCGAGCCCCGGGAAACTGGTGCAGGACCGGACGAGGACTCCCCTCGCCGCAAGGTGTTCCACCGCCTCATCACCCGTGCAGGGAGCGACGTCGATCATGACAAAATTTGCGTCCGAGGGGAACGTCGTAAACGGGGTCTCATTCCGGAACCGCAGCCTCCACCGCCGGACGTGGTCGCGGACCTCGCGCACCCGGTCGGGGTCCGCGAGCGCCCCGACGGCAGCCGCTGCGGAGACCGAGTTCAACGCAAACGGCGTCGCCGCCCGGCGATAAAACGGCTCCAGCCACTTGGGTGCGAAGGCGTAGCCGACCCGCAACCCGGCAAGGGCGAAGATCTTCGACATCGTCCGTCCGAGGACCAGGTTGTCGTGCCGCCGCATGAGGGGCCGGTAGTCGATATCTGAAAAGTCGACGTAGGCGTTGTCGAGGAAGAGCAGCCCCTCCGTCTCCTCGAGGATCTCCTCGACCGTTTCGGGGGAGACCGAGTTCCCCGTGGGGTTGTTCGGGGAGCAGAGGAAGGCGAGTTTCGCCCCCCGCGAGGCTTCAATGAACTCTGCCGGATCGACCGAGAAGTCCTCCCGGCGGGGGACGTTCACGACCCGGGCGCCGTGCGCCGCGGCCGCGAGCCCGTAGAACGAGAAGGTGGGGGTCGAGACGACCACCGCTTCCCCGGGCTCGACGACCGTCCGGATGACCGTCTCGATGACGCCGTCCATCCCCGCACCGGTGACGAACCGGTAGTCACCGTGGTAGCGGCGGAGAGCCTCGACGAGCGCCGCCGTCCGTTCGTCCGGGTAGCGATTGACCGTCCCGAGCGCAGCCGTCGCTGCTTCGATTGCGGCCGGTGTCGGCGGCCGGGGATTCTCGTTGCTTGCAAGGCGGGCCACCCGGTCGATGCCGTGCTCCCGCGCGACGTCCTCCGCCTTCTTCGCGTAGGAGTAGCCGTTCGCTCCCGCGAAGCACGCTCTAACCAAGCGCCGCATTGATGACACCGACGGCTGTCTTGATCTCTTCGTCCGTGATCACGAGCGGCGGGACGAGGCGGAGGTTCCCGTCGGCGGCGCAGTTGACGAGCACGCCGTTCTCGGCACAGGTCCGCTGCACTTCCGGACACCGGTCGCCGACCGAGATCCCGATCATCAGGCCGCGGCCGCGGGGAGTGTGGCGGGAGAGGCCATTCATGAACATCTCGCCCTTCCGCGGGATGTCGGGGAGGATCTCCTCGATGACATCGATCGTCGCGAGTGCCGCCGCACAGGCGAGCGGCCCCCCGGCGAACGTACTCCCGTGCTCACTCCTCTGAAACTCGAGCCCCTCCCTGGCGACGAGCGCGCCGATGGGGAAACCGCTTGCAAGCCCCTTTGCGATCGTGACGATATCGGGGGCAACGCCGGTGTGCTGGAAGGCGAACCATTTGCCCGTCCGACCCATTCCGGTCTGCACCTCGTCGACGATCATCAGCGCACCGGTATCGTCGCAGATCTCCCGGATGCCCCGGAGGAAATCATCGGGCGGGATCAGGACGCCTGCTTCACCCTGGATCGGTTCGACAAAGACCCCGGCGGTATCCGCATCGACGGCCTCTGCGAGAGCGTCGAGGTCGCCGTAGTCGACGAATGTGCAGGAGGGCGAGAGCGGTTCGAACGGCTCCCGAATAGCGGGTTTGTGGGTGACGGCGAGCGACCCGCACGTCCTGCCGTGGAACCCGTGATTGAACGCAACGAACTTCTTTCTCCCCGTCCGGACGCGGGAGAGTTTTATCGCGCCCTCGTTCGCCTCCGCGCCGGAGTTCGAGAAGAAAGCCTTTGCGAGCCCCGTGATCCCCACCAGTCGCTCCGCAAGTTCCGCCTGGTTCGGGACGTAGTAGAGGTTCGAGCAGTGGATCAGTTGGTGGGCCTGATCGCAGATCGCTTTCACAACCTTCGGGTGGCAGTGGCCGGTGCTGCAGACCGCAATCCCCGCCACACAGTCGATGTATTCCCGTCCTTCGTCGTCCCAGACGCTTGAGCCCGCGCCGCGGACAACTTTCATCGTCCGGCCGAACGCGGGCATGTAGTAGCGTGCATCAAGCACCCGTGAATCTTCTGCCATGGTCTCACTCATACTCTATCGTCGCGGGGGGTTTCGGGGTGACGTCGTAGACGACCCGGGAAACCCCGGGGATAGCGGCGGTGATCCGGGCTGCCATCCGCGAAAGCGTCTCGTGGGGCAGGAGCAGCGGGTCGGCGGTCATGCCGTCCCGCGACTGGACGGCCCGGACCGCGACGATCCAGCCGAGCAGCCGGACGTCCCCTTTCACCCCGGTCCCGAGGCCGATGAGCGCCGCAAAGCACTGCCAGGGGTGGAATTCCTCCACCAGGCACTCCTCGACGATGGCGTTTGCCTCCCGGACGATCGCGATCTTCTCTCTCGTCACCTCACCGAGGACCCTGACGGCAAGCCCCGGTCCCGGGAAGGGCATCCGGTGCTGGATCTCCACCGGAAGCCCGAGCCCGCCGGCGACCTCGCGGACCTCATCCTTGTAGAGGTCCGCGAGCGGCTCGATGACGCCTTTGAACTTGATGTCGAGGGGCATGCCGCCCACGTTGTGGTGGCTTTTTATTCCCCCTTCGCTCTCGATACGGTCGGGGTAGATGGTCCCCTGCAGGAGCATCGTCGCTCCCTTGCGCTTCGCCTCCCGCTCGAAGATCCGGACGAACTTCTCGCCGATGGCTTTGCGTTTTGCTTCGGGGTCCGCGACCCCCTTGAGCGCCGCAAAGAACTCATCGCCCGCATCCACAATGTGGAGATTTTTCCCGTCGAAGAGAGAGCGTATCCGTTCGGTCTCTCCCTTTCGCATGAGGCCGGTATCCACGTATATCGGGATGAGCCGATCGCCGATGGCACGGGAGGCAAGCTCCGCGCAGACCGACGAGTCCACGCCGCCGGAGAGCGCCATCACGACCTTCTCTTCTCCGGCGGCATCGCGTATTCGCCGGATCGCCTGATCGATAAACTTCTCGACGTTTACCATTCTGTTATCTCACCTGGTCTTTTGAAGAGGATTTATTCTTTTTGCACGCCTCTACAAAGCCGATGTAGGGCGGAGAGGGTTTTGTCGGACTCGACTTGAACTCGGGGTGGAACTGGGTGGCGAGGTAGAAGGGGTGGTCCGGAAGTTCGCAGATCTCCATCCGCTCCCCGCATGAGCCAGAAAAGACGAGGGCGGCGTCTTCGAGGTCTTTGATGAACATGGGGTTCACCTCGTAACGGTGCCGGTGCCGTTCCACGGTCCCGGTCTTGCCGTAGAGTTCGGCCGCTCTTGTTCCTTCTTTGAGATCGACGTTGCAGTTCCCGAGGCGCATCGTGCCGCCGAGGTTCGAGACGTCCTCCTGCTCGGGAAGGATGGCAATGACATGCGTTCCCGGCCCCATCTCTTCGCTGGTGGCGTCGGGTATGCCGAGGACATGCCGTGCGTACTCGATCACCGAGAGCTGGAAGCCGAGACAGAGGCCGAGATAGGGCTTCCTGTTCTCGCGGGCGTATTGTATCGCCCGGATCTTGCCCTCGATCCCGCGCTTGCCGAATCCCCCGGGGATCAGGATGCCGTCCACATCGGCAAGATCGCGGAGGCTGAACGTCTCCGCATCCAGCCAGCGTATGTTTACCTCGGTGGAGAGAGCCCGGCCGGCGTGTTTGAGCGACTCCTTGATGGACATGTAGACGTCCTCGATCCCGTACTTGCTTACGATGGCGACCGTCACCCGGCTCGTGTACTCCTGCGAGACGACCCGGTACCACGTGGGGTCCGGTTCCCTGTTCTCGAGGGCCAGGTAACCGCAGATGACGTCTGCAAGTCCTTCTTTCTCCAGTTCTACCGGGATCTGGTAGATGTCCGGGACGTCCTTTGCGGAGACCACGGCCTTTGCCGGGACGTCGGTAAAGGCGGAGATCTTCTTCTTCGTCTGCGGGCCGATCACCTCGCTGCTCCTGCCCACGATGATATCGGGCTGCAGCCCGAGTTCCCGAAGCGCCTTGACCGAGTGCTGCGTGGGCTTGGTCTTGAGGTCGCCCATGGTGTCCACCGGGACCAGGGTGACGTGGACGAGAAGCATGTCCTGCGGCGCAAGTTCGCCGTGCATCTGTCGGACGGCCTCAAGGAACGGCATGCTCTCGATATCGCCGACCGTGCCGCCGACCTCCACCATGCAGATCTCAGCCTTCTTGCCGCCGTTTACTTCTACTTCTGCCGCCCCGCGGATACAGTGCTTGATCTCGTCGGTGATATGGGGGATGATCTGGACGGTCGCGCCGAGGAAGTCCCCGCGCCGCTCTTTCTCGATGACGTTCCGATAGACCTTTCCGGTCGTGATATTGTGGAGCGACTTGAGGTTGATGTCCAGAAACCGTTCGTAGTTGCCCAGGTCGAGGTCGACCTCTCCCCCGTCGGAGAGGACGAAGACCTCCCCGTGCTGGGCGGGGTTCATGGTGCCGGCATCGATGTTCAGATACGGGTCGATCTTCACCGCCGTTACCTGGTAGCCGCGATTTTTCAAGAGGCGACCTATGGAGGCGGTGGTGATGCCTTTCCCGAGTCCGCTCATGACGCCGCCGGTTACAACAATGTACTTCAAACTCCTGTTCCCCTCCGAAATGTTCCAGAGTTTCTATCTCATGTATGTGATCTCGGATATTGAGAATGTATGGTTCCCGTATCCCCCGGGACGTTCTGCCGGCGTAATAAGGGGTTTTTTGCGGGAACCTGCCGCGATGCTATCGGCCTACAACCGCGAACGAGGTCGATGTCCGGGATAGGAGGGTATCATCCGCCGCGTTCCGGACCTCTCCGTCTGCAAACGCTACGCGGCGTCCTTTACGGATGACTCTGCCGGTGGCGACGATCCTTCCGGCATTGACCCCTTTTATGAAACTGGTGTGCTCGTCGATCGTGGCGATCTCTTCCGTATCGGTAAGAAGCGTGTGGAGTGCAAGCGCGATAGCCTCGTCTGCAAGCGCCACGTAGATCCCCCCCTGAAGCCACCCGACGCCGTTCAACATATCCGGCCGAACCTCCATGCTGAGGCGGGCGCATCCGTCGCCGAACTCCTCCGCCTCGATGCCCATCAGTGTAAAGAAGGGATTCGCATCTCTTCCTATCCGTTTTAGTTCGTCAATGTAGCCCACATAACCACGCCTGTCTTACGGTGTTTTGGGGTCGGCCCGGATAAGTTTTGTGAATTTCATATAACAACAAATATCTCTTCCATCGAACACCTGTAACTGTATGGATGATGCGTGGCAGCCCGAAGCGCTTCGAAATCGGAGACTTGAGCAACTTCGGGCTACCATGGACGATTACGTTGCGGCGCACATCGATCAGGTGGAGGCCAACCTCCCGGTCTTCTTCGGGCACGTTGCCGCTACGCTCGATAAGGCCTTTCCCGACCTCCTCGACGGGGCCTACGACGATTTCATCGATGCAACCACCTTCACGCTTCTCAACACCACGCGCGAACCTCCTACGCCGGAGTTTCTCGAAAAGATCCTGCGGCACGCCATGGGAAACAAGCGGCGTCGTCGGGGACGGGCGACCCTCGATGTGATCGTAGGCCTCAAACTGGTCGATACCGGCAACTACCCTCAGGCAATCGAATACTTTACCCGTTACCGGAACTACGACGGTCGGGTCAACACGGCGATCGCTTACATTTACTATGCTCTCTCCCTGGCACCGAACAGGAAGCGGGATCTTCGCCCCGATGATATGGAACTTCATGCCCGGGAGGAGATGCTGAACCTCGCCCGGACCCGCGCTCCGCTCAATCGTTTGGAGGTGTTCAATCGTAAAGACACCCGGCTGAACCAGATCTTCTGGTTCATGCTGGACCTCGCATTCACCTGGTTTCCGAGCGAACCCGAGTTTTACCGTATCGGGATTCTGCGGGCAAACTACGAGGACGACCTCGATCGTCGCCAGCACCTCCTCGATTACGCCCTGGAGCGGTTCCCGGATAACAGGTCCTTCCTGGTGGAGGCGTTTGACACCCGCGTAAAACTGTGCAGCGGGAGCGGTGCCGCCGCTATCGTCAAACAGATGATGCAACAGTATCCTGACGACCACGGCTCGCTTTATTTCGGGATGAAACTTGCGATCCTCGGAGCGCAGCCGAAATCCTACGCAAGTTTTCGAAAACTTGCCATCTTAAACGGGTTTCCCCGGCACCTCCTGCTGCTGCTGGACGCCGTGCTCGAGGTCATGTGCAACCACAAGACCGAGAGTTACCTCTGCTTCGAAGAGGCAAAGAAGGCCCTGGCCTGGCGGAGCCACTATATTGCAGCGCTCGAGTATATCCTCCGGGATTTCATCGAAGGGGATGACGACCGGGCAAAACGGGCGAAATCGACTCTGTTTTCGAGCGTCGACCAGTACTGTATGAATGTCCTGAAGATCGAGGGGTAACAAAAGTCCTGCAAGGGCTCCCGGGTTCCTGTCGCGTATAACCCCGTGCTGTTCCCGTGGATCGTCGGGACCCCTTTAATGGGTGCTAAATCCCCTGGGGGTTCTTTTGTATTCTTAAAAACGCGTTTACTCAAAGTTCCATCGAAAATAGATAACGATGGGTATATTTACTCTAACAGGCAAAACCTCCTACGGGTTACGCTCGGGCGTCTTGAATCCGGGTCGGCCGGCGGAGGATCGGTTACAATGACGGGAAACACTACTACGCATAACACTGGCAGGGAGGTATCCGGGGTCGAAGCCGCCCGCGAATCGCCGCATCCCGGGGCGGATGTCTGCCTCTCGATCCTCCGCGAATCGCCGGACGGGCTTGTTCTGGTGGACGATACGGGCGAGTGCCGGTACCTGAACCCGGCGTTTACCCGGATCACCGGATATACCCTCGAGGACATTCCCGTGTTGAATGCGTGGTTCGAGCGTGCTCATCCGAATCCGGCGTATCGACAGGAAGTCCTGGAGATATGGCAGGAACTGGTCCGTGGCGACCGGGACACTCTGGTCGCCGGTGTGGTTTGCCGGGATGGGAAGAAGGTGCGGGATATCGAGCTCCGGCGGGTGCCGGTTGGCGGCGGCTGCAGTTTGCTCACTCTCCGGGACGTCACCGAGCAGGTTCTGGTCGAGGAGCGTCTCAGGCAGACCACTTCCGAGCTGACCGCAGTGATCGAGGCTTTTCCTGATCTCTTCCTCCGGCTGAACGCCGACGGCACGATTCTCGATTCCCGCGCAGGCAGGCTGGCGGAGGTCTCGCTTGCGTCCCGGATGCTGCTCGGGCGACGGGTACAGGACCAGTTCCCTGCCGGAATCGGGGTGGCGCTTCTGGATGCGCTGCGGCAGGCCGTTCGGACGGATACACCTGCCGCACCCCTGGAGTTCAGTCATGCGGAGGCCGGGAAGGTCCGGCATTATGAGGCGCGCGTCGTGCCGATGTACGAGATGCAGGCGATGACCGTCGTCAGGGATATTACGGAGCGGAAGGAAGCGGAGCAGGAACTGCGTCGCCACCGCGAGCACCTGGAGGACCTCGTTGCCGAGCGAACCGCCGACCTCGAACATTCGAACCAGCGTCTCCGGCGTCTCCTCTATTACATCGAGATGACCGAGAGGCAGGCCGCCGGGGAGTGGCTGGACTCGTCGATCGAGCAGGGCACCCTGAACCCGGCCGAACCCGAAGAGGGGCGGATCACCGTCGACGCCTCCGGGACGGTCCTCGTCGTCAACCGGGCGGCCGAACGTCTGACCGGCTATGCAGGGGAGGAACTGACCGGGAAACCCCTCTGGCCGCTCCTCCCGGGAGGCGATCTCCAGGGGGTCCTCTCGTCGGTGGTCCTCAGGCAGGGCAGGTCCGCGGAGTGCGTCGAAGGAGCGGTGCTCGTGAGAGACGACGGTTCAAAACGGCTGGTCCGCGTCTGTGCCGACCCGATCACCGATGCTGCTGGTGCCGTGATCGGTATGGTCTGTATGCTTCGAAAACAGTGAGGTGCGGGAGCGCTCAGAGCCGAAAGCCGCAGGACTCCGGGTGCACCGGGCCGGGGTCCTGGGGCGCTACGGTGACCCCTACCTGGTCGGAGTAGAATCCGAGCCCTTCGAGCGCGGAGAGAAGCGCCTTCTCGTGGGTATTGTTGATCTCGCTTAAGTGGGCGAGGACCGCCATGTGGATGTGGTCGGCGAGCCTCTGCAGGCATCGGGCGGCATCGGGGTTTGAGAGGTGGCCGCGTTTCGACCGTATCCGGCTTTTTAGATACGCGGGATAGGGTCCGTTCTCAAGCATCTCCGGGCAGTGGTTGCTCTCCAGGAGGACGGCGTCGCAGGAGGCGAGCCGGTCGAACATGGAGGCGGTGACGGTGCCGGTATCGGTGCAGCACCCGATGCGGAGGTCGCCTTCGGTGATGCGGAACCCGCAGGGTTCCCGTGCGTCGTGGGAGGTCGGGAAGGCCTCGACCGAGAAGTCCCCGAGACAGAACGGTTCGTCGTACCGACACCTCCGGACTGTTGTCGTCTCCCCGCATCTTCCCGAGAACGCTTCAAGCGTGCCGCCGGTCGCGTAGACGGGCACGTCCAGCCTCCTTGCCAGGACATCGACGCCCCGGATGTGGTCGATATGCTCGTGGGTAACGAGAATCCCTTCGATGAGCCCTGCATCTCCTCCGGCGGCTCTGAGGCGCCGAAGGGTTTCACGCGCTGAGAGCCCCGCATCGATGAGCAACGCACCGCGCTCTCCTCGGAGGTAGGTGCAATTCCCTTTGCTCCCGCTGGCGAGGATCGTCAGTTTCATTGTAAGATTGGTGGGCTGTGCGGATATTTAAGGGCGCGGCGATGAACCGTACGAAAAGAGCCTTGGGGTACGGGATACCATCTCCTGATGAACGGCATGAGCGGGACGGACGGCTCCTGGCAGGGGCAGGTTCACGGGATCGTTGCGAGTCTCGGAGACGGCCGGGCATGCATTGAGCGGAAAGCGGTGCGTGACCTCGTCAACACCTACCTTGTCCGGTCGCTCGACACGACGGCGCTCCGGTTCAGCCTTCCCGTCCTGCTCGCGGCGCCGGCTGGCGCATCCGGCCCCGGCTCCGACGGGGCCGTCGGGGTGACCATCGAGGCGATCAAGGCGGCGGTTCCCGGAGAGCGCGACCTCGGCCCGATTGCCGGGGCCGGGACGGAGCACCCCGTTCATTGTCTGCCGAACGTGGAGCCGGTCACGCTGATCGCATCAAGGAGCGCCATCGGGACCGACCTCTGGCGGCCGGACCCGGACAACCGGATCGACGACGACGGTCTCCACCTCGTCGTCAGGGGGGCTCTCCCGTATCCCGGCCCGCCCACGCCGGGTAGTGTCGGGGAGGTCAGGGAACGCCTCGGGGCGCTTGTCGAGGCTCTCGACCGTGTCGTGCGCCGGGTGCCCGACCGGACCCTCGTTGCAGCACGGGCCCTCTCCGTCGACCAGAAGGCCCTCCGGCGCGCCCTGCCCGGGATGGGGCTCGTTGCGTTCATCGCCGACGGCACCCGCCCGGCCCGCCGGTTTACCCGGTTCCGGTGCCACCACAGGATCGCGGGCCCGAAGGAGGGCGTGCATATTCCCTTTTGCTGCCCGCGGGAACTCGACCCGGTCGAGGTGGAGGTTGCCGGGAGCGGCAGGACGATAACCGGGCTCGGGCTCCGGCGCCGGGAGGCCTTCGCGGTCGCGGGCTCGAACGCCGAAGGGAAGAGCACGTTTCTTCATGCGGTGATTGCCGGGCAGGACGATCACGCCGCCGGGGACGGGCGGGAGTTTCTCGTCAGCGTCGACGGGGTCACCCGGGCGGAGGCGGGCGAGCGGTACCTTGCGGGGGCGGACGTCAGCCTCTTCTTTCACAGCCTTCCGCCGGGGGTCTCGGGTGGTCCCCGGGCGGCCACCGGTCAGGGGAGCGGTTCCCTCGTGATGGCGCACGAGATCCAGACCGCGCTCCGCGCCGCGTCGCCGCTCCTCATCCTTGACGAGGACCGCGCCGCAACCAACCTGCTGGTGCCGGGATGCCTCCAGAGCGGCGAGGTGACCCCGCTCTCCACCCTGCTTGCCGTCCGGAGGGAGGCGTTCGGAGAGACGGCAATTCTCTTCGCCGCCTCGTCGCTCGACATCCTGATCGCGCAGGCCGACCGAATCCTGCAACTCACCGGCCACGAAGCGCGGGCACTCGACCCCGGCGAGTTTCGGCGGCGGCTTGATGCGCATCTCGCAGAGGTGCGGGAACACCTTGCGGCACGGGGGTGAGGGAGAGGATTCTACTGGTCTCGAACCTCCGCACGTCTTGAGGTATGTGTCCTGATGCGAAAGTGCGCCGCGTGATGCGGTTGGAGAGCTCCGATGGCGATTCCGCCGGTGCCTTGCAGCAGGGAGTGAAAACGTGGGATTCATTTTGTAGCGCCTTCATTCTGCAGGGTGAGACCAGATCGGTGGACACCCGTTTCATCAGTTATATTAGAACATACGTGCCATTTTTTGTTACAGGTGCGTTCGGTGTCTTCGGATCTTACTTTTATCACCAATGAGGATGGCAATACACTACTCGATCGTTTCAATGCACTTGTCAAAGACACCACGTTTTTTGATTGTCTGGTCGGGTATTTCTATTCGAGCGGGTTCTACGGCCTTGAAAAGGCTCTGGATAATACTAAGAAAATAAGAATCCTCATAGGAATCAGCACCAACAAAACGACCTACGATCTCATTCAGGCCGCCTCATTCGAGGGTTCTTCCACACTCCTTCTCTCCAGTAAGGACCTTAAAAGACAGTACTCCGGCATGGTCAAAGAAGAGTTAGATCAATCCGAAGACACCTTTGATACGGAGCTCGGTATCCGGACGTTCATTGAGTGGTTGAGGAGCGGGAAGATTGAGATCCGCGTCTACCCTTCCGAGAAGATCCATGCAAAACTCTACATCATGACGTTCAAAGAGGGCGACCGCGACAAGGGGCGTGTCATTACCGGTTCAAGCAACTTCTCCCGGTCGGGGCTGCAGGAGAATCTCGAGTTCAACGTCGAGCTCAAGGCGCGCGCAGATTACGAGTATGCACTTGAGAAATTCAACGAACTATGGGAGAACTCGGCCGACGTCTCCGAGAGTTACGTTGAGACGATACAGACGAAGACATGGCTCAACGATTCCATCACCCCGTATGAACTCTACCTAAAATTTCTCTACGAATACCTCAAAGAGAAGATCAACCTCGATAAACAGCAGACCGACGACGACTACGTCCCCGAGGGCTTCATGGACCTGCAGTACCAGAGAGACGCGGTGCAGGACGCGAAGTTAAAACTTGAGGAGTTCGGCGGGGTTTTCATCTCCGATGTGGTCGGTCTCGGGAAAACGTACATTGCAGCCCTCCTTGCCCGGCAGCTCGACGGCAGGACGCTTGTTCTTGCCCCTCCCGTTCTGCTGGATAGGGAGAACCGGGGTTCGTGGCCGAATGTATTCCTCGATTTCGGCGTGCGCCAGGCCGACTTCGAATCGATCGGGAAGCTGGACCATGTCCTTTCACGGGGGGCCGAGCGGTACAAGAACGTGATCATCGATGAAGCCCACCGGTTCCGCAACGAGATGACGCAGAGTTATGAGAGCCTCTATCGGATCTGCAGGGGCAAACGGGTGATTCTGGTGACGGCAACCCCCCTCAACAACTCTCCCAACGACATCCTGAGCCAGATCAAACTCTTCCAGAATGCCAAAAAGTCCACCCTTCCGAATCCGAAGGTCCGCAACCTCCAGGGATACTTCAATACCCTTCAGGGGCGGCTCGACGGACTGGACCGGCAACGGGACAGAGAAGAATACATGAGAGTCGTCAGGGAGAATGCAGAGGAGATCCGCGAGAACGTGCTCCAGTACTTGATGGTCCGGCGCACGCGGGCGAGCATCACCAGGTACTACGGTGAGGACCTGAAACGACAGAGCCTCAAGTTCCCCGAGGTCGAGGACCCCCGGCCGGTGTACTATCGTTTCGATGCTCGTACGGATTCAGTTTTTCTGAAGTCGATCGACCTGATCGCGAACAAATTCAAATACTCCCGCTATACTCCGCTTTTGTACCTGAAGGAAGGTGCCTCGCATCCAGAGGAACTGGCACAGAAGAACATGATGAAGTTCATGAAGATCATGCTCTTAAAGAGGCTGGAAAGCAGTTTTTTCGCTTTCAAGATGTCTATAACCCGATTCATCGGGTATTACGAACTTTTTATCCGCGAGGCCGAGAAGGGGAACATCTACATCAGCAAGATGCACACAAACAAGATCTTCGATCTCCTCCAGCAGGACAATATGGACAGGGTCGCCTCCCTCATCGACGATAAGAAGGTCTATTGTTTGCCTTTGTCCGATTTCGTCCCGGAATACCTGGAGGATCTCAGGTATGATCTCGCGATCCTCGAAGAACTGCAATCGCTCTGGGACACCGTCGAGCACGACCCAAAGATCGCCGCGTTCATTGAGGCTCTCTCGACGGACCCTCGACTGAGAGACCAAAAGTGCATCATCTTTACCGAGGCGAAGGAGACTGCGGATTACCTTACAAAAGCCCTGCAGGGGCGGTTCGGAGACTGCGTCCTTGAGTATCATGGGTCGTCCCCGGAGGGAGAGAGAGTAAAGATCATCGAGAATTTCGATGCGAAGGCGAGGCGCCAGAGGGACGATTACCGGATTCTCGTGACGACGGAGGTTCTCTCTGAGGGTGTGAACCTTCACCGCTCCAACGTGGTGATCAACTACGACATCCCGTGGAACCCGACGCGGATGATGCAGCGGGTCGGCCGTATCAATCGCGTGGATACGAAATTCGAGAAGATACACGTCTTCAACTTCTTCCCTGCCGGGCCCATCAACGAGGCGATCGGCCTTCAGGAGGCTGCCGAAGCAAAGATTGCGGCGTTCATCGAGATGCTCGGGAACGATGCCCCCCTCCTGACGGACGAGGAGATCAAGTCGCATGACCTCTTCACGAGGTTGACGTCCCGGAAGACGATCACGGGAGAGGACGATGAGGAGGATCTCGAACTCGGTTACCTGACGTTCCTCCGCAATATTCGGGATTCGGACCTGGCTCTTTTCAAAAAGATAAAGCACCTCCCGAAGAAGACGAGGACCGGTCGTGCGTCCGGGGAGCCCGAACGTTCGGTGCTCACGTTCTTCAGGCGGGGAAAACTGAGGAAGATATTTCAGACGGCAATCCGGGGAGGGGAGATCGTTACCGGAGAAGTGGACTTCCTGCGTGCGGCGGACCTTCTCCGGGCGGAGGCGTCGACGAAAAAGCATGCCGTCGGGCCGGATTTCTACCGGCTGCTGGAGCCCAACAAGACCGCTTTTGAAGATGTCTTTGCTGTTGAGGTGACCGTTTTACCGCCAAGCGGCAGCAGAGGGAGCGAAGTTAAATTCACCCGCATACTCAGGGCAATCCGGCACTCACCGGAGTTTACGGATGAGGACGAGGACTACGTGGGCGCGGTCCTGCGCCTGATGGAGGACGGGGTACTTCCGAAGGCGACCATCAAGAGGGTCCTCAAGAAGATAGAGTATACCCGTGAGCCCCTTTCCATACTTGCAGAGATCAGGTCCGAGATCTCGGAGGAGTTCTTCCGTCCGGCATTCGGGCCGGCCGATATCTCCGGGCCGAAGGAGGTCATCCTGTCGGAGTACTTCGCGGGAGGCGATCTCTTATGAGGGAAGACCAGGCTGTCAGGCTCCTTGACGATGTCTTCACAAACCCCTTCAATCCGGGCCGGTTCATCAGGTTTATCCAGGAACTCTTCAATGACTTCCGCGTTCTTCCCCGGCGTTTACCGGTATGGCGCGAATTTGCCGGCTATATCGATGAGGCGTACAGTATCGGAACGTATCTCGACGGCAAAGATACCATCGGGGTGCTCTACGTCAGGCTGACGAGAACGGCGTCCCGCGACCGCGCCCGGACGATGCAGCGCAACTTCGTCGCGAAGTTCCTCAGCAACGAGGGGGAGGATGCGGTCCTGGCCGCTTTCTACGGTGAGGATAGCGACGATTGGCGCTTTTCGTTTGTCCGGCTCGAGCACACGATCACGAGCGGCGCCGACGGGAAGATCCGCATGAACGTGAAGATGACGCCTGCACGCCGTTTCTCGTTCCTTGTCGGGAGACACGAGCCGAACCATACCTGCAGGAAGCAGTTTCTCGGCCTTATCCAGGAGGAGCACGCAAACCCGACCCTTGCAGATATCGAGGCCTGTTTCAGCGTCGAGAACGTCACAAAGGAGTTCTTCGAGAAGTACAGGGGTTGCTACCTCGATCTGAAGGAGTCTCTTGAGAAGGCTCTCGCGGCCGATCCTCTCTGCCAGAAGGAGTTCGAGGAGAAGGATATATCGACCGTCGACTTCTCGAAGAAACTCCTCGGCCAGATTGTCTTTCTATACTTCCTCCAGAAGAAAGGATGGCTGGGCGTCAGGCAGGACCCCGGAACCGGGCGGTTCCGGGAGTGGGGCACGGGCCCGAAGGACTTTATGCGCCGCCTGTATGATGGGGATATCGTTTCCTACAAGAATTTCTTCAACGACATCCTCGAACCACTCTTCTACGAGGCGCTTGCGGAGGATCGCTCCGTAAATGAGGACTACTACAGCAGATTCGGGTGCAAGATCCCGTTCCTGAACGGCGGCCTCTTTGAGCCGATCCAGAACTACAACTGGGTCAGCACCAATCTCCGGATAGGAAACGAGGTCTTCGGGGAGATCCTGAAGACGTTCGACGAGTTTAACTTCACGATCAAAGAGGACGAGCCCCTGGAGCGGGAGGTGGCGGTCGACCCGGAGATGCTCGGAAAGGTCTTTGAGAACCTTCTCGACGTGACCGACCGGAAATCGAAGGGGGCGTTCTATACACCCCGTGATATCGTGCACTATATGTGCCAGCAGAGCCTGATCGGCTACCTTGCGAACCATACGAGGACCCCCCGTGAAGACCTGGAGGTGTTCATCCGGCACGGCGACGTCGCCCTCGGGATGGCTCTCCACAGCCGGGAGGAGGGATGGTGCCGAGACGCCCGTTTCACCCTGCCTGAGTCTGTCCGGAACCATTACGCCGAGCTTGACCGGCTGCTCTGCTCGATCCGGGTTGCAGACCCGGCGGTGGGCTCGGGTGCGTTTCCGGTGGGGATGATGAACGAGATCGTGAAGGCCCGTTCCATCCTGACGCCGTTCTTCGCCGGGGAGGGTCCGGGCCGGTCGCTATACGAGTTGAAGCGGCAGGCGATAGAGCATTCTCTTTACGGCGTGGATATCGACTCCTCGGCGGTGGATATCACGAAGCTTCGGTTCTGGCTCTCCCTGATCGTGGACGAGGAGAACGTCACGACGATCCGGCCGCTCCCGAACCTCGATCACAGGATCATGTGCGGGAACAGCCTGGTGGATGAGTTCGAGGGGGTCCGCCTCTTCGACGAGAGGCTGCTGGGTGAGCCCGGCGACGACCGGGGGGCTCTGGCAGCGTCCATCGACAACCAGATCGAGGACCTGGGAGAGCGGCTTCACCGGATGCTCACAGGGGCGGAAGACGGCGATTCGGCAGGGGTCCGGCGGGAGATCGCGCGCCTGGAGAGGAAGAAGAAAGAGGTCCTGGCGGGTCCGAAGACCGCCGCACAACAGGTGACCATCGACCAGGCGGCATCCCTCCGTATCAAGGAGTCCCGGCTCAAACTCCGGGAGTTGAAGAAGTACCAGCGACTGTTCTTCAACGAGCAGAACCGTGCGAAGAAGAACGAGTACCGGGCCGCCATCGAACGGCTGGAGTGGGACCTGATCGAGGAGACCTTAAAAGAGAGCGGCAACGCGGACGCCTGCAGGAAACTCGCCGCATACCGGAAGAGTAAGGTGAAGCCGTTCTTCCTCTGGAAACTCTATTTTTCGGAGGTCTTCCTGCGCCCGAACCCGGGTTTCGACGTGGTGATTGCAAACCCGCCGTACGTCCGGCAGGAGAGCATCAAGGAGCAGAAGGCCTACTTCAGGGACCACTACCGGGTGTACCAGGGCACCGCCGACCTGTACGTGTACTTCGTCGAACGGGGGGTGAGCCTGCTCGCGGCGGACGGGGAGTTCGCCTACATCCTGCCGAACAAGTGGATGCGGGCAAACTACGGAAAGCCCCTGCGGGCGTGGCTGAAAGAGCAGCGTATCGAGGAGATCATCGATTTCGGTGACCTTCCGGTCTTTGCGAGCGCAACGACATACCCCTGCATCCTCCGGATCGGAGCGGGGCCTCCCCGGGAGCGGTTTGACGCCGTGCGGGTGGAGACCCTCGATTACCCCGACCTCACCGACTATGTGAGGGCTCATGCATACCCGGTGAACCGAGCCTACCTGGACGAGGAGGGATGGTCCCTGGCCGACGAGAAGACGCAGGCGCTCCTTCTGAAGATCAGGACCGCCGGCATCCCCCTGGGGGAGTACGTGGGCGGGAAGATCTATTACGGGATCAAGACGGGCCTGAACGAAGCCTTCGTTATCGATAGAGAGACGAGGGAGCGGTTGATCGCCGAAGACCCGAGGAGCGCGGAGGTTATCAAGCCGTTTCTGGCGGGAAGAGATGTGAAGCGGTATGCGCCGCTTAAGGTAGACAAATTCTTGATCTTTACGCGGAGGGGCATCAACATCGATGATTATCCTGCAATCAAGGAATATCTCAAGCAATTCAAGGAGGAACTGATGCCCAGACCAAATGGATGGAAAGGCGGCGGATGGGAAGGGAGGAAACCAGGTTCGTATCAATGGTATGAGATTCAGGATTCAATTGATTATTATCAGGAGTTTGAAAAGCCAAAGATCATCTATCCGAACATCTGTAAAAGACCAGAATTCACCTACGATGAGGCCAACAACTACACCAATCAAAAGTGTTTCATCATCACACTACCTGACAAGTACCTGTTGGGCATTTTAAACTCCAAACTGAGTTACTTCCTTTTCAATGTGATGCTTCCGAAGCTGAGAGGGGGATTTTACGAGCCAAGTTATGTTATCTTCAAGGATTTCCCAATCTACGTACCTGATAATACCAACCCCTCCGATCTCGCCCGCCGGGACCGGATCGTCGCCCTGGTCGAGGACCTTCTTGCAATGAAGCGAGCGCTTGCCGGGGGCGTATCCCCGGAGGAACGGTCGCGGCTGGAGGCGGCGTGCGCCCGGGCAGATGCGGAGATCGACCGGATCGTGTATGAGCTGTACGGGCTGACCGATGAGGAGATGGCGGCTGCGGAGGGGGGGTGATTTTTCCGGTTTCTGTGGTCTGGTTTGGTGACCGTGATGATTTTTCTGGATCGTACGCATAATCTGAGGCAGCGTGTGAAATGATGCGTAAATGGGATATCAGTAAGTAATCATTACTGTGTCTGAGATATTCCCAAACGAAGAGACACTGCTCAGGTCAATCGACTCCATCTTAATGCACGTCAACGAGGGGCGGATCATCGATAGAGGACATTTAACGATGAGGAAGGAATAATAAGGCCGGGAAACCAGGCCCAGACAAATTACAGAGGATCTGAGACGCTACCGCAGAGGGGCTGAAGGAGGCCTATGGGAATGAGCAGAGACTCCAGGATCTTGCCGATGACCTGAATACCCGGGGATACCGGAAAGCCGCAACCACCATCGAACGATTCCTCCCCGGGCTGATGAGTTATACGGTATTCCCAAAACAGCACTGCAAACGGCTCCGGACAACGAACATGATGGAGCGGGTCAACAGGGAATTGAAGCGAAGAACCAGGGTCGTAGGAGCGTTCCCGAACGAGGAATCCCTTCTCCGGTTGGTCGGATCCATCCTGATGAACATCAACGAGGAGTGGGTCACCGGCAGAAGGTATTTGACCCTGCAGAAGGAATGATCAGGCAAGGAGACAGGGCTCAGGCAAATTACAGAAAATCTGAGACGTTACCCACACGCCTCTCCTTTAGCAACTGCCTCTTCTCCAGAGTGACGTATGATGCACCCGGCGCTTCATCCGGGACCGGGAGATCTTTGAGTCCACGGATCGTCTCCCCGAGCATCTCCACCACCGGGATGCCCGGGTCCGGGAGCTCGTCTGCCTCATCCGCTCGGCCCTCCGAGGCGGAAGCGTCGAGAATGTGGCCCCCCGCGACCCGCCCCGGCCGGGAAGACCACCACCATCCGCCGGATCTTTCGCGAGGTCAGGGAGGAGACGCGGCAGGTCGTCCCGGTCTACGTCAACTGCCGGCACGACCATGCGCCACTCGCCGTCTATCAGAACATCTTCGAGCAGGTCCGCGGCTACGCCCCGCC
Organism: Methanoculleus sp. UBA374; assembly: GCA_002508705.1. Classification (GTDB taxonomy): domain Archaea; phylum Halobacteriota; class Methanomicrobia; order Methanomicrobiales; family Methanoculleaceae; genus Methanoculleus; species Methanoculleus palmolei. The sequence continues at coordinate 156,234 of DAYL01000029.1, forward strand.
GCCGGCCGGGCGGTATGGGAGATCACCGTCCGGCGGACCCGGAACCACCAGTACATCGCCAGCGTCGAGCGGGGCCGGGACCCCCGCCTGTACCGTGCGACGGTCCATCAGGACCTGAGCAGGAGCACCGTCAGGTGCGGCTCGCGGGCGGGCTCATCGTCCACGTCGAGGCGGAGCCCTGCCGGATCGCGCCGGAGGCCATAAACTGCAATCAATTGGCAACGTATGGGAACTCTAACTCTATACGATCCTGTCTTCTTGCTTCCGCCCAATCTTCGTTGAGAGCGGTCTTTCCTCTAAACCCCCGGGAACGTATCTTTCCATGCCTTCCTCCGTGTTCACCTTCTCAAGTATCCCGCTCAACGCTTCAGCGAGTTTCTGTGCGGCGGCGTGCGACATGTAGACACGTGTTCCGTTTATCAGCATCCTGCCGTCCCGGCGGATGCCGGGCATCTCCAGAAAGTCGATACAGACATCCCTGTGCGCTACCTGCACATACGCAAGGTTTGAGTAGGAACTGCGCGTGATATCCAGCTGCAGCTCCTCCGGCTCGAACCGGTAGAGTTCTCGAAGATCGATGACGGTTGCTCCATCCTTTTTCTCTATTTTCTCATCTCCCATGGTTTACGCCCCTGCGGTGAAGGTCGAATGCCCGGAATCTTCGTCCGGTTCGGAGCAATTTCCTTTGATAGTCCATTCGCCGGCACAGTTCGTCGCGACTGCAAGCGGTTCTGCCTTTGCTCTAAGAGACCTATTGTAGTAGTCCAGGATTGCTGCGTTCATGCAGTCCGTCCCGTCCCGGTCGTCGATGACGGCATATGCCAGCAGAGAGAGCGCAATGAACATCTTCGACTCGACGACGACCCGATAGACCGGGTGTTGTACGTCTCTTGATACGTTCTCGATCAGTCCGAGTTTGACGAGCGCCTTAAGTGCCTCTCTGATGCTGGGGGACCGTTTGCCTGTCATCTCCTCAAGATACCTGGGTCGATAGTCCATCGTCGGATCGGCGACGATCTCTTCAACGACCTGAGCAAGAACCGTATTCCCAAATAAGCCACCATACGGTTTGTCCAGGAGTTCTTCGAGTTTTTCAGGAAGTTCCGGCAGTTTCTTCACTGACATCACCATCTCTCCTATGCAACCACAGTATCGGCGCTTCTATCAAGATCGCACCGGTGCTCTGACTGGTAGTAGTAGTTTTAATGGTAAAAAAATATTCTGATATAGAATTTATTCTTTCAGTTTTGTCCAGTGTCGGTGGTGAGGCACCTCGAGGTCATAGTAGATCATCCATTGGTCCGCCCACACGGGCTTTTCAAGTTTCAGGACTTTGTCCCCTCCGCGGGCGTGGTACAGGCGAATGTATTCCGGTCCCATTGCATCAACAAATGTTCTCGCCTCAAAGCCGTTCTCTCTGCACTTTCGCTGACAATCCTGTACCCTCCTCATACCGCCGCGTTTCTTTAACCATCCGAGAAAAATAGCTCCCCCCTCCTCCGGATCAGGTCCATCCGGCGTGGGATGGCTGCGTTCTCTTGTCAAGAGTCACCACAGGGGGTATTGATGTTATGAGTAGATCAACGTTATCTTTTACCCCGGAACCTGTTTCTAACCGTCTGAAAATCGAATAATCATCTTTAGTCAAAGAATCCGACGTATCCTTCCGTCTGGATACTCATCCATCTTCCACCTGCCGACAGGGTGCGTGTGATCCCTGCCGCCGCTCTTTCAGCCGGTAGTTATCCCCGGGATGTTGATCGTGTCGGAGGACGTGTTTCCCCCGCCGCCTCGCGTGCTCTGCCAGGAGTTCTCCTTCACCCCTCAGTCCGCCCCGACGGCATGGACCGACTCCGGCGCAAACGAGACCACGACCCGGCTCCCCTCCCGGAGGTCGAGGTCGTCCACCCTCTTCCAGGAGAGGACGGACGAGAGCGCAACCCCGCAATCGACCGTCACCCTGCTGAACGGGCCGCGCGGGACGATGGCGGTCACGATGCCGGGGAGGGCGTTTCTGCCGGGGGGGGCCTTCGCAGCATCCGCCGGGGTGATCCGCAGGTCTTCGGACCGGATGCAGAGGGAGACCTTCTCCCCCGGACCGGGGAGCGCCGCGGCCCTGACCCGGATGCCGCCAGCTTCGACCGCGGCGTTGCCGTCCTCCCCGACGACGACGCCGTCGACGATGTTCTCGATCCCGACGAACCGGGCGACCTCGCGGGTCGCGGGGACGGTGAAGACCTCCCGCGGTGTCCCCACCTGCGCGAACGTTCCGTTCATCAGGACGCCGATCCGGTGGGCGAGCCGCTGCCCCTGATACATATCGTGGGTCGAGAAGACGATCGTCGTGCCGAGGTCCCGGTTGATCCGGAGGACGAGGCTTTCGATCGTCGCCACCGAGACCGGGTCGAGGTTCGCGGTCGGTTCGTCCATCAAGAGGATCTCGGGCTCGATCACCATCGCCCTTGCAAGGGCCACCCGCTGCATCTCCCCGCCCGAGAGCGTCCGGGCCCTCCGCTCCCCGTAGCCGGCAAGCCCGACCGTATCGAGGGCCTCCTCGACCTTCGGTTTGACCGCTGCATCGCGCGCCCCCCTGAACCGGAGCCCGACGGCGATGTTCTCCGCGACCGTCGTGTTGAAGACGGCAGGCTTCTGGAAGACCATCCCCATCATCCGCCGGACGGAGAGGCTCTTCCCCAACTCTCTGCGGATGTCGGCGCCTTTGATCCGGATCGTTCCTCCCGTCGGGGTATCGAGGAGGTCGACGAGGCGCAGCAGGGTCGATTTCCCGGACCCGGAGGGCCCGATGACGGCAAAGATCTCTCCCCGTTCCACCCGCCCGGTGACGCCGGAAAGCACGCTTTTACCGTCGAACTCTTTTCTAACGCCTTCAAGTTCAATCATGGGTCCTACCTGTGCTGGATCGTGGTGATGACGAGGTTGACGGCGAGGGCGATGACGAGGAGGATGATCCCGAGCGCAATGGACTGGGAGATGTTTCCCATCGATGTCTCGAGCGATATCGCGGTCGTCAGCACCCTGGTCGAACTCGCAAACGACGATGCCATGATGTTGCCCCCGACGAGGATCGCCGCCCCGACTTCGGATATCGCCCGCCCGAACCCGACCGCGACGGCTGCGAGGATTGCAAACCGGGCTTCCTTCATGACACTCTTGAGGAACTGGAAGCGGGTCGCCCCGAGCGAGCGGAGGGTGTCTCTGATGACCGGGTCGACCCCCGAGAGCGCCGAGATGGTGAGCCCGGTCATGATCGGCAGGATGAGCACCGTCTGTGCGATGATCATGGCGGTCGGGGTGAAGAGCAGCCGAAAAAAGCCGAACGGCCCGACACGGGAGAGAAGCAGGAATATGAGGAGCCCGACGATGACCGTCGGCAGGGAGTAGAGAGTCTGGATCAGGTTGATCAGGCTCTTCTTTCCGGGAAACGTGCCGAAGTAGATCGCGGCGCCGAGCGGCACGGCGACCAGCGTGGCGACGACCGTTGCGGTGAGCGAGATAACGATGCTTCGCGCGGAGATGGCCATCACGTCTGGGTCGAGCGTGACGATGAGTCTCGCTGCCTCTATAATTCCCTCGATGATCTCGTACATGCTCTGCACCTATCGTGGTCTTGCCGGGGGACAAAAAAGGTGGAAATAAAGAGTGGACGGGTCCGGATCACTGGACCGGGTCCTTCACTTCAGCCTCGGTCACGCCGATCTTCTCCCAGTCGTCCCCTACGGCGTAGAAGAGCGGCTGGCCGTACTGGTCGACACCGAAGGATGCGATCTCGTTCTGGACCTCATCAGAGATCAGGAAGTTGATCCAGTCTTTGGCGAGGGTGGTGTTGGTGTCGGGGTACTTCTCGGGGTTGATCTGCATGGCGCAGTAGACGTTGAGCAGGATGTCCCCTTCGTCCACGAGCGTCACGAGGTCGATGTCGCCCTTATAGGCGAGGTAGGTGCCGATGTCGGAGAGGGTGTAGGCCTGCTTCTCGTTCGCCATCGAGAGGGTTGCACCCATGCCCGTCCCGGCCTCCTGGTACCAGTCGCCGGACCCCTGGACGTCCGTCGTGTAGTTGAACCCGGCGGCCTTCCAGATAGCCTGTTCTTTCGAGTGTGTGCCCGAGGCGTCGCCGCGCGAGACAAAGGTCACGTTCGCATCGCCGGTCGTCCCCTTCTCCCGGATGGCGGTGAACGCCGCTTCAGGGGTCATGTTCGCGACCCCTGCCGGGTCGGACTCGGGTCCGACGAGGACGAAGTAGTTGTAGGCGAATACGCGCCGGTCGGTGCCGTAGCCGTTGGCAAGGAACGCGTCTTCACGCGCACGGTCGTGCACCATCAGGACGTCCACGTCGCCCCGCTCCCCGTACTCGATCGCCTTGCCGGTCCCGGCGGAGATGATCAGCACCTCGGCGTTGTACTGCTCCTCGAAGATCGGTTTGAGGTGATCGAGGAGTTTGGTGTCGTGGAGGCTTGTCGTCGTAGCGATACGGAGTTGTTGCGTCTCGTTGTCGGCAGGAGTCGGGCCGGATGTCGTCCCGGTACAGCCGCAGATAAGCAGGATGGCGACCATTACGGCCGCAACGGCAAAAAGGGTTCTTCGTAGCATGGTTATCAATTCAAGTATCAGATTCCTGATAATTAAATGTGATAGTTTTATATCTGTTGTTAATTAGTTAACTGAATATAATTTACTATTTGTAAAATACAATGGGTATCGCCCATAAAATGGGTGCCGACTCCGCTCGTTCACACCCGGTCGGGCAGCGGAAGGAGTCTCTGTCGGCATCACCCGATAACGACGTCGCGATAGACATCGCCGTCGGGTTCGACGTAGAGGACCGCTTTTCCACCGACGAAGGCGGGCTTCGGGAACTTCCGGAGCGCAACGACGCCTCCCTCGATCACGGCCCCCTCCCGGGTCTCTACCCGGTCGACGCCGGAGGCGAGGATTGCGGCGACCGTCCGGGTGCCGCGCAGGTCCCGGGTCGTTCCTTTCTGGACGAACCTGCCGTCGTTTCCGGATGCCGCAAGCCCGACACCGGCAAGCGCCCCGATCACGCCGTCTTCGGTGCCGCCGAGCCCCTCCAGGAGGATTCCCGCCTGCCGGGCGAGTGACCGCGCCTGCTCCTGCGTCACGACACTCGTCTTCGCGGAGAGCCCGAATCGGCGGAGGCTGCCGTCGATATTCCGGTCGGCGGCGACGCAGATGCCGGGATCGCTCCCGTCGACGAAGTCGGCGAGCATCAGTTCCTTTGCCGCCGTAAAGAGACCGGCCGCGTCTCCGGCACCTGCGTCTTGGATGTGGATCACCGCCGAGCTGTTGTGGGAGGTGTAGGGGATGGCGGGGTGGACGTAGAACTGGTGGCGGGTCACTCCCGTCACCACGTAGGACCCGGCGAGTTCTGCTGCAATCGTGCGTGCGAGCCTCCCGGTTCCCCGGGACTCGCAGGTGTCGGTGTCGTCAATGCCAAGGTAGATGGTCATAGGGGATCGCTCGTGTGCTGTACCGGTCCGCCTCTAAGATTAAATAAGACTTCCACGAGTAAACGAAAAAAAAGTTGACTTAAAAAGGGTTTTCAGGCCCGGATCAGGGTGCCGACCTGCTCTCCGTTCACGGCTTTTGTGATGTTCCCGGGCACGTGTGCGTTCACAACCCGGATCTCTTTAACGTGAACGGCGTCCCGGAGGAGCTCGACCGCCATCGGCTCGAGCACCATATCCTCCATCCTCATCTCCAGGAGTTCGTCGGCCGCGATCTCCGGGATGAACTCGGCGTCGGGGTTCACGAACGGATTTTCGGCATAAAGGCCGTCGACGTTCTTCCCGAGAATGCAGCTCCTGCCGCCGACCACTTCGGCCATCAGAAAGGCGCCGGTGTCGGTCCGGTGCGGCGGGATGCTCCCCAGTTTCGGGGGATGCTCGTAGAGGCCGTAGGGCGGGGTGCCCTGCACCACCGGCAGCATCCCGAGGGATATGAGTGAGGGGAGGTTCAGGAGGTCTTCGGTATGAATCCGGACGCCGTTGTACTTCGAGAAGAGGAGAGAGATCATGATCGCGTTCTGCTCGCTGATCTTGCCGGCCAGCTCCGCAAGCACCCCCGTCGGCATCCCGAGATCGATGCCGATGTCGAGGATGTGCCGCACCCGTGCGCCGCCGCCGGTGGCGATCAGGATCTTGTGGTTCCGGGAGAGTTCTCCGATCTCCTCGACCAGCGGGTGGACAACCTTCCTTCCGTAATCGATAACTCCGTGGCCGCCGATCTTGATCACGTTCAGGTCCGGCATGATCCTGATCTGCCCGACACCCTCGGTCTCGCGAAGCAGGCCCCGTCGGACAAGGCTCTCGCCCCGCAGTCTTGATCCAATCTCAAACCGTTCTGCCATGCAACCACTCCTGTATCTTTATGCGATGAAAAATCTTAAATATCTTTGCGGTATATCTGCTGATATATCAACTGGTTGGAGGAGCGATCACCATGAAGATCTATGTACGTGAACGCCAGAAGGTCGGTACCGGCGTAAAGCAGCCCCGGTTCCGCGTCGTCGCCGTTGTCGAAGAGAGGGGCGACGACAACCATGTGAAGGTGGAGGGAACTCACTTTCGGAAGACCGAACTCGAACAGATCGCACGGGATGTCGGGGCGGAGGTCGTCTATCTCGAGGAGATCCCCGAAGAAGAGCGTGGCGAGATGCAGAAAGCAGAGGCATGACAGACCACTCACTTTTTTCCGTCAGGCGCGAGTAGTGTTACGATCGGATGTCTCTATACGAGCACGACGACCTCATTGACGCGGCCGTCAGGATTCTCCTTGAAGAAGACCGGTGCATGACCATCGTTTTTTCCCCGGACGGCGTGGCCATACGGTTCCCCACGACCCGGAAACTTGCCGAACACCTCGGTATCCCGCATTACTATGTCCTTCCCCGGTTTGGCGAGATGGAGCGGGACGGTCTGATCCGCCGGGTGGAGCGTGTCGGCATCTCCACAACGGCGGCGGGGACGGAGCGGCTCCTTGCAATCATGGCGACGCGTTATCCGGAACGCGCAGAAGAGGTCCTCGGCGCTGTGGTCTTCCGGGCGCTGCAGGCCCGCGGGAACGAGCCCGGCTAAGCCCCTATCCGGAGAGGTGCAACTCCCGTCCGCGGCAACGAGTCCGGCTTCGCTTGCTGGCGCCGATCCGCAGGGTTCGACAACGGCCGTTCCCTCTGCACGGCGGTCGGTACGGAAGGGGTTAACTCCCTCTCCCGCCCACCTCTCTACATGCAGGTCAGCGGTCCGGTCCTCATCGGCGGAGTGCCCCTCGATGCGGTCCTCGTGTTCTTCTTTGCTCTCATAGCATCCCTCTTCCTCGGCAACCTCGTCTACCTGCTTCTCCGACGGGTCCTCTCCGGGCGCGTCTCCCGCGGGACGGCCAGGTGGACGGCGGCCGCCCTGCAGTACGCCGTCATCATCGGCGGGATCTACGCGAGCGCCCGGTACCTCCTCGACTTCGATCCGACGGCCTTCGTCGCATCGCTCGGCATCCTCGGTATCGTCATCGCGTTCTCGTCGCGTCAGATCATCCAGAACGTCCTTGCCGGCATCCTGATCACGATCAACCGCCCGGTCCGGCTCGATGAATGGGTGATCGTCAGCGGAAGACCGCCGACGGGGCTCTGCCGGGTGCGCGATCTCTCTCTCACGACGACGATCCTCCAGGAACTTGACGGCGGGCTGATCCTCGTGCCGAACTCGGACATAATAACGCGTAAGGTCATCAGCTACTCCCGGGCCGGGCTGATGGAGGTCCCGATTCCGCTCGCCATCCCGGCCACGGCGGACCTCGCACGGGTGCAGGAGATCGCACTCGCGGCGGCGCACGATCATCCCCTGATCTTCCCGCGCGTCGGGCCGGCCGAGCGGTCTGCCGCCCAGAACCTCTTCGACCTCCCCTACATGGGGCGCCTCAATTTCGACAGCCCCGGCCTTACGATGTTCGAGCCGAGAGTGCAGGTCTCGTCGGTCAGGGAGGACTGGACCCGGTTGACGGTGCGGGCCTGGATCCGGCAGATCCCGATGAAAGACAGCATCGTCTCGGAGTATCTGGATGCCGTCGTCACGCGGCTGAAGGCCGAAGACCTCCTTATCGAGAAGAAGCCGGAGACCGAACCGCGCGATGGGTGACGATGGCAGGCGGTATGCCTCATCCAAAACCGCCAAGAAGAAGAGGCGACATAAGGAGAGTTGCACTATGGCGGAGAGCACCGAGACCGGGAACGGCGGCATCCGGTTCACCCTCGAGGAAATTGCGGGAGCCGTCGGCGACTTCGGCACCATCTTTCCCATCCTGCTCGGCGTCGCCATCGTCTGCCCGGACGTGAACGTCAGCCACTTCTTCCTTTTCTTTGCCGCCTGGTTCATCATCGCCGGCCTCTACTACCGCCTCCCGATTCCCATCGAACCGATGAAGGCGATCGGGGCCGTTGTCATTGCCGGAGGTCTCTCGCACGGCGAGATCGTGGCGTCGGGGATCGTCGTCGGCGTGCTCTTCCTCCTGCTCGGTCTCATCGGCGGCATGGCCTGGATCGGGGACCGGATTCCGCGAAGCGTCATCCGGGGCGTCCAGGCCGGGCTTGCGCTCCTCCTCCTCAAGACCTCGCTCGGCTACATCCTCGTCGACGTTCTCTTTGCAGCATTCTCCATCGCGATCATCGTCCTCTTCTTCATCGCATCGCATCGCGCCCGCATCCCGGACGTCTCCGCGCTGGTCGTCCTTCTCATCGGGCTTGCCGCCGGCATCGCCACGCAGGGGATGCCGCCGTTCCGCCTGATGCCCCTTCCCACCCTCATCGTCCCGCTGCCGGCGGATTTCATCGCCGGCACCTGGGACCTCGTCCTCCCGCAGATCCCGCTCACCGTCGCAAACGCCATCCTCGCCACATCGCTCCTCACCTACGACTTCTTCCCGAAGAAAGGCGTCGACCCTGACCGGCTCTCCCGGACCATCGGGGCCATGAACCTGATCTCGACGCCGCTCGGGGGGTTCCCCATGTGCCACGGCGCCGGTGGGCTCGCCGCCATGTACCGGTTCGGCGCGAGGACCGGCGGGGCGAACATCGTCGCCGGCCTCCTCATCCTCATCTTCGCCGTCGCCTTCGCCCCGCCGGAGGTCCTGACCCTCATCCCCTACGGCGTCTTCGGCGCGCTCCTGGTCTTCGTGGCAATCGAACTCGGGAAACACAGCGCAAAGACCGAGTCTTACCTGGTCACGGGAGTCGTCGCCGTCCTCACCCTCGTGACCGGCCTCACGATTGCATTTATTATTGGGATGGTCCTCGCCTATGCGATGAAATGGCGGGCGGGGCGGCAACAGCCTGTTTCCTGAGATTACTCCCGGGGGATCAGGTGGACCGCCTTCGCCTGGAGAGAGACCCATACCTGCATCCCGACTGCAAGGCCGAGGGTCTCCGCCCTCCTCGCGGTCACCAGTGCGACGAGATCGCACCCGCAGTGCACCGTCACGTTCACGAACGGCGCCGTGGGCTCAATGGCGGCGACCGTGGCGGAAAAGAGATTTTCCGCCTCCTCGTGCATCGGCTCCCGCCGGTGCAGGGAGATGTCCTCGCCCCGGATGACCATCTCGACCTCTTCGTCCGGCGGCGGGGTCGCCGAGATGATCCGCCTCCCGCCAGCCTCCACCGTGGTGAGTCCATCCTTCCGGAAGACGACCCGGCCGGGGATGATGTTCTGGACACCCACGAACCGGGCGATCCTCCGGTTTCCTGGCTCGTGGAAGATCTCGCGGGAAAGTCCGGTCTGGGCGATTGTGCCGTCGATCATCACCGCGACCCGGTGGGCGAGCCGCTGCCCCTGCAGGAGATCATGGGTGCTTATGAGGACTGTCGTCCCGGCCTCGCGGTTCAGCCTTGTTACGATCGCCTCGATGGTGGCGGTCGAGCCGGGGTCGAGGTTCGCGGTCGGCTCATCCAGAAAGAGGATCTCGGGATCGGTCACGAGTACGCGCGATAACGCTACACGCTGCTGCTCGCCGCCGGAGAGGTCGGTCGCCCGGCTCCTCGTGTAACGGGAGAGCCCGACGGCTTCAAGGGCCCCCCTCACCCTTCGATCGATCTCGGCGCCGGAGGCATGGCGGTAGCGCAGCCCCATCGCGACGTTGTCGTAGACGGACGCGTTAAAGACGATCGGTCGCTGAAAGAGCATCCCCATCCGCCGGCGGAGGTCGAGTCGGCGGCCGCGTTCCTCTGCCACATCGATACCGAAGATCCGGAGCCTCCCGTCGCTCGGGTCCTCGATCAGGTCGAGGACCCGGAGAAGCGTACTCTTGCCGGAGCCGCTCGGCCCGATGAGCCCGAAGATCTCCCCCTCCCCGACCGAGAGGTCGACGTCGTGCAGGACCTCCTGGTTGCCGTAGGACTTTCTGATCCTGTGCGTCTCGATGATCGCCATGGTTTCACCGCCGCTGCACGAGAGAGAGGGCGATATTCACCCCGAGCGCCACCGCAAGGAGGATGATCCCGAGCGCAATCGAGAGGGAGTAGTTTGCCATCGACGTGTTGAGCGCGATTGCGGTGGTGAGGACACGGGTGGCGCCACGGATGTTTCCGCCGACGATCATCACCGTCCCCACCTCGGCGATTGCCCGCCCGAAGCCCAGGAGGACGCCGGCCATGACCGCGAACCGCGCCTCCGATATGACGGTCATGACTGTCTGGAGCCTGCTTGCGCCGAGTGCGGTGATCGTGTAGCGTTTGTCCCGGTCGATCCCGGAGAGCGCCGAGACCGTCAGCCCCATGAGGAGCGGTATGATGAGGACCGTCTGGGCGACGATCATGCCGCCGGGTGTGTAGAGGAGTCGGAGAAACCCGAACGGCCCGATGTTTGAGAGGAGGAGGAACATGAGCAGGCCTACGATGACGGTGGGGAGCGCATACAGCGTCTGTAGCGTGGAAACGACGGCATGCTTCCCCCGGAAATCGTAGAAGTAGATGAGCGCCCCGATGGGGAGGGCGACCAGCGAGGCGAAGAAGGCGGCGGTGAGGGAGATGTAGAGCGACCGGACGGTAATCTCCACCACCTGTGGGTCGAGGGTGACGATGAGGCGGATGGCCTCGATGAACCCCTCGACGATCGGGTTCTCGCCAGGGCCGTTCACCACGCGTCTTCACCCTCCGGGCTCCCGGTCACCTCGTTCACGTCTCCGGTATTACGCCTATCCGGCAATCTCCCCCGAGCAGGAGGTGCAGTTAAACGGCGGCTCCGTGCACTCCGGAGGATAGAGCGGCGTAAAGAGCGGTTTTCCAAACTCCGCGGCTCCGAACTCGCCGATCATCTGTTTCGTCTCATTCGCGGCGAGCCAGTTGATGAAGTCCGCGGCACCTTCCGCGTTCACGCCGGGGTGTCTCTCGGGGTTGACGGCTATCGCGCTGTAGCGGTTCAGGAGTTCCGCACCCTCCGCGATGACCGGCACCAGGTCGAGCCGGTCGGCAAACGAGAGATAGGTTCCCTCGTCGGAGAGCGTGTAGCCGTTCACCTCGTTTGCGAGGATCAGGGTGTCCCCCATGCCCTTGCCGGCCTCGACGTACCAGCCCCCGGAATCAAGGATATCCTCGGTGTAGTTGTAGCCCGCCTCCTCCCAGAGCGTCTTCTCCTGGGTGTGGGTCCCGGAATTGTCGCCGCGGGAGACGAAGGCGACGCCCGGGGTCTCGTTCGTGCCGGCGATATAGATCGTCCGGAATGCCTCAACCGGGCTCATGTTCGCGATCTCCGCCGGGTCGGACTCCGGCCCGACGATGATGAAGTAGTTATAGGCGATGCACCGCGGGTCGATACCGAAGCCGTCGCCGATGAACTGCTGCTCAAGCGCCGGGGCGTGGACGAGCACCAGGTCCACGTCACCGCGCCGGGCGGAGTCGATGGATTGCCCGGTGCCCTGGGCGATGAACTGGAGGTCCATTTCGGTCTCGCTCTCGTAGATCCGCTCGAGTTCCGCGAGGAGCCCGGTGTTCTCAAGGCTCGTGGTGGTGGCTATCCGCAGAACGTTCGCTCCGCCCGCGGGAGCGGTCGTCGTGGCGTTCGGGGTCTCGTTTCCGCCCGGCGCCGTTCCCGTGCATCCCACAAAGAAGGCGAAGATAAGCAAGATCGAGATGATGTCTGCCGTTAGAATAGTCGCATACGTCTTCATAGCAGCGCGTCAGGATGTTCGGCCGATGTAAATAGTTAACGGTGTCCCGCTGTCAACGATCTATCGTTCGTCCCGGGAGAGCCGCCTGTCGGTTCTCCGACAGACGGCGAAGGTTTAAACCCCCGTCACGCCGTTGCGTTCGCCGGTGACGAGCAGGTGGTGCAGTTGAACGGCGGTTCCGTGCACTCCGGGGGATAGAGCGGCGTAAAGAGCGGTTGGCCGTATTCTTCGACGCCGAAGTTCCCGATGAACTCCTTTGTCTCGTTCAAGGTGATCCAGTCGATGAAGTTGTTGGCCTCATCGATGTTGACGCCCGTCGCCATCTCGGGGTTGACCGCGATTGCGCTGTAGCGGTTCAGGAGCTGGTCGCCCTCCGTCACCAGCGGTACGAGGGTCAACTGGTCCTGGAAGGCGAGATAGGTGCCGATGTCGGAGAGCGTGTAGGCTTCCCTCTGGTTGGCGACGGTCAGGGTCTCACCCATGCCGCTCCCGGTCTCGAGGTACCAGTTCCCGGAGTCCTGGATGTCTTCGGTGTAGTTGTAGCCCGCCTCTTCCCAGATCTGCTGCTCCCGGTTGTGCGTGCCGGAGTCGTCGCCGCGGGAGACGAAGGCAACGCCCGGGGTCTCGTTCGTGCCGGCGGTATAGATCGTCCTGAACGCTTCCTCGGGTGTCATGTTCGCGATCCCCGCCGGGTCGGACTCCGGCCCGACGATGAGGAAGTAGTTGTAGGCGAAGCAGCGCTGGTTGATGCCGTAGCCTTCATCGATGAACTGCTGCTCAAGTTCGGGCGAATGAACGAGCACCAGGTCCACGTCGCCGCGTCGGGCGGTATCGAGCGATTGGCCCGTCCCCTGAGCGGTGATCTGTACGTCCACATCGGAGGTGTTCTCGTACATCAGTTCAAGTTCGTCGAGAAGGCCTGTGTCGTACAGGCTTGTCGTCGTTGCTATCCGGAGCACGCCCGGGTCCGCGGCTTCCTGTGCCGGGGCGGCGACGATGCATGCGGCGAGCAACACTACCATGATGCCGACAAAGGGCATCCACGATCTCGGTCTCATACGGGCGGGTGATCGGCACGATATGTATTTAGTTGTTTTTATAATAATTAACAAATATTTATGGTCAAGATCTTTCCCTAAACCGGCTGTCCGGGAAAGAGCGGTCGTCTTCCGGGAAGCGCAGAGGTCTCTCCCTCCGTGGGACGGAGGGCCGAAACCTTAACGCTTCCATCCGCCGACCCTGTTCCTCATGTGGCAGGCGCTGGATATCGAGACCTGGATCGCCGGACGACGGTCGAACCTTGACCGGGTGAAGGGGCCGGTCGCGGAGATCATCGGGAGGGTGCGGGCTGAAGGCGACGATGCCCTGTTCGACCTGACGAAGAAGTTCGACGGTATCGACCTGGAGAGCATCGCCGTCCCCGACGATGAGCGGGAAGCGGCCTACGACCGGGTGGACGCCCACCTGGTCGAGAGCCTGGTGGAGGCGGAGGCGCGGATCAACCGGTTCCACGAGTTGCAGCGCGGGCGCGACCTCTGGCTGCAGGAGATGGAGCCGGGGATCACCCTCGGCGTCAAGACGACTCCTCTATCCCGGGTGGGGGCCTACGTCCCCGGCGGGCGGGCGGCGTACCCCTCGACGGCGCTGATGTGCACGGTTCCCGCAAAGGTCGCCGGGGTCGCGGAGGTCTGCTGCTGCACTCCCCCGCCGACGAGCCCGATCACACTTGTCGCGCTCGATATCGCCGGGGTCGACGAGGTCTACCGGGTCGGCGGCGCCCAGGCGATCGCGGCCATGGCGATCGGGACGGCGACGGTGCCGCGGGTGGAGAAGATCGTCGGCCCGGGCAACGTCTACGTCACCGCCGCGAAGATGCTCCTCCGGGAAGAGGCCGAGATCGACTTCCCGGCGGGTCCAAGCGAGATCGCGGTCCTCGCGGACAACACGGCGAACCCGACCTTCATCGCGGCTGATATCCTTGCCCAGGCAGAGCACGACCCGAACGCGGCCTGCGTCCTCGTAACCACCGATGCGACCCTTGCCGATGCGGTTACCGGTGAGGTGAAGCGGATGGCGGAGGGTGCGAAGCGCCGGGAGATTATCGAGGAAGCGCTCGATCACTCGGGCTACATCGTGGCGGACGATCTCGACGAGGCGGTGGAGGCGGTCGAGGGTATCGCCCCCGAGCACCTCTCGGTGCAGGTTGCCGACCCGCTCGGCATCCTCAACCGGATCAGGAGCGCCGGCTCGATCTTCGTCGGCCCCTATGCGGCGGTGGCCTGCGGCGACTATGCATCGGGGACGAACCACGTCCTCCCGACGGCGGGCTATGCCAGGTTTTACTCCGGGCTCGACGTGAACCACTTCTGCCGGCGCTCGACGGTCCAGGTGATCACGCGGGAGGGCCTTGATGCGATCGGCGACGTGGTGGAGACGATCGCCGATGCGGAGGGGCTCCACGCCCACGCGGAGTCGGTGCGGGTGCGGCGTAGAGGATAAACCTTAACCCCTTTTGAGCCGCTCGCCCGTAAAAAAATAGGTTTCTTCCTACCGTGACGTCGGCGCCGAAGGCTCCGGTGCGGCCCCGCCCCGGACCATCCGGATCTTCTCGACGGCGTCCTCCGCGACGCTGCGCTCTTCGGCGTCCCCATTCCGGGCGAGTTTTTGCAGCGTATCGATTGCCCGCGGGTTGCCGATGTACTTGAGCGCCCCCGCAGCGTAGAGCCGGACGTTCCGGTCGGCGTCCTCTGTCGCGCCGATGAGTTGGTCGACCGCGGTGTCGCCTATCCGGACGAGAGCGCCCGCCGCCGCCCCCCGGACATCGGGGTTCCCGTCCCGGAGCGCTCCGATGAGCGGCTCCGTCGCGGACGCTTCCTCGGTCTCCCCGAGGACCCCGGCCGCGACGATCCTGACCTCCGGGTCGGGGTCGGCGAGCAGCCGTGCAAGCGGCTCCACCGCCTCCCGACCGAACTTCGCAAGAGCCCCCGCTGCCTGGCATCGGAGGTCGCTATTCTCGTCGTGGAGCGCCCGGACGAGGGGGCCGACTGCGGCGGGATCACCGATCTCGCCGAGGACGGCAGCCGCGTAGACCCGCCGAAGGTCTCCTCCGGTCTCGATCTCCCAGGTCCCGCCGCCGGGCCCGGTCACGGTCGCCGGGCCTTCGGCCGCCGTCGATTTCTCGTGCTTCTTCGCTGCCTCCGGGTGCTCGACGAGTTCGATCAGCGGTCCGACCGCCGCGTCCGAAAGCAGGACGAGCGAGTCTGCGGCCGCTTCCCGCACCGCCGTCAGCGGGTCGCCGAGCGCCCGGATGAGGGGACCCGCCGCCTCCGTCCCGCCGAGGTCCCCCAGCGCCAGGGCGGCCCGCTGGCGGGTCAGGTCGTCGCTGCTTCCGAGCGCCTCGATCAGACCGCCGACGTTCTCCTCGGCTCGTAATACATCAATATTGAACCTCTTTTCGTCCTGCTGCGCCGTCGTAGAACTGCTCTCCTGTTCCAACCGTATCGCCTCCAAGCCCCGCGTATACCGCCGACCCGATATAATAAACCTTGTCCGGCAGGACCGGTCCGACCGTTCCGCCGGAAAAAGGGTGACCCGCCCCGCATCAGCGGGACACCGGCAGAACGGCTGCGGCCGTACTTCGCCTCTTCCGGAATCGTGCCAGCCCGTCTTCGGCCGCTCTCCGGACGATGGGGTCGCTGTCGGAGAGCGACCGTGTGAGGACCTCCTCCGCCCGCGGATCGGCGATCTCGCCGAGAATGACGGCGGCGTAGGCCCGGCGCAGCCCCGGCTTCATGCCGGGGGGTGCCCCCTCCGTTGTGATGCCGGCCCTCTCCGCTCCGGGAAAAAGTCGATTGTGTTCCCGTATGCCCTCCGGGCCGGCGAGAAGGTCGTGCTGTGCGAGTTCCCGGTGCTGAAGGGCTCGCTTCTTCTCGGCCTCTTCAGGGCCTCCGAAAAGGTCGTGCTGTGTGACTCCACCGCCGTGATGGAGTCGTCTCTTCTCCGGCGGTATGCCCTCGGGGCCCCCGAGGAGGTCGACCTGCGTCAGGCCTTTCCAGGCCTCTTCCCCCTGCGGCACCCCGAAGACCGTGGCGATGTCGGGGCGGTCGAGGAGATCGATCAACGGTTCGACCGCCGGCGTCCCGACCGTCACAAGTGCGTTTGCCGCTCCCTCCCGGACAGCCTGCGCCGGATCGGCGAGCGCGCGGATGAGCGGGTCCACCGCTCTCCATTCGCCGAGTGCACCAAGCGCCAGGGCGGCGGAGCGCCGGAGTGCGGGGCTGCCGTTCTGCAGCGTTTCAATCAGGCCTTCGACGTCCCGTCCCGATGTCATGCGCTCAAGATCGTATCGTCTCTCCTCTTGTGGATTTTCCACTGGAATCTCTTGTCTTTGCACTCCAATCACCTCAGGATGAGGTGGTGGTAACCGGTTTTGTGTATAATAATGTTTGTATAATGATCGGCATATCCCCAGCCGGGCCCCCGGATGCGGCTCTGCACGAACACGGGTGAAGGAGGGCCGGTATCTATCCCGCACAGCAGCGGGAGGACGGGCCGGAGGAGACACAACAGGCGGAATTGCGGGGCTCCGAAGAAGGAACGGCCCGGATAGGAAAAACCTTTGCAGGTAGTGGGAGGTATTTAACCTGCACGGTAATAAACCAACTATCATGCCGGAAGAGCGGAGGAAAGCAGAACTGAAGATCTCCGGGATGCACTGCGCGTCCTGTGCCCTCAATCTGGAACGCGCCCTCCGGGGGCGGGACGACGTCTACGACGCCCGGGTCAACCTCGCGTCCGAGACCGCCGTCGTCGAGTACGACCCGACGAAGGCCACCCTCACAGACCTCGAACGGACGGTCGACGACGCCGGCTACGAGGTCGTGAGGAACGAGGCCACCGTCAGGATCGGCGGGATGGTCTGTGCTGCCTGCGCCCAGGTGATCGAGGCCTCGCTCACCGACCTTGAGGGGGTCTACGAGGCCAGGATCAACCTCGCGACCGAGAACGCGCATATCGTCTACAATCCTGCGCTCGTCACGCTCTCCGATATCCGGGCCGCAATCGAGGATGCCGGCTACCAGTATCTCGGGCTCGAAGAAGAGGTCTCCGAAGATGTCGAGGCCCGGATGCGGGAAGAGGACCTCCGGGGCAAGTTCCGGCGGTTTGTCGTCGGGTTTGCGGTGAGCATCCCGCTCTTTCTGTATATGCTCTTCGGGATGCCGGGGATGGCCGCTCTCCCGGTCTCGATCAACCTCATCATGCTCGTTATCACCGCCCCGGTCTTCGTCTATGTCAGCGCCCCCATCTTCAAGGCGGCCGCCGCGGCGCTCCGGAACCGGACGCTGACCATGGACGTGATGTACGCGATGGGCATCGGCGTCGCATACGGCGCAAGCATTCTTGGAACCTTCGGGATCGTCCTCACCCCGGAGTTCAACTTCTACGAGACCGCGGTGATGCTCGCGGCGTTCCTGACGCTCGGGCGTTATCTTGAAGCCCGGGCGAAGGGGAGGACGTCTGAAGCCATCAAGAAACTCATCGGTCTCCGGCCCCGGACCGCGACGGTGGTCCGGGACGGGCGCGAGGTCGAGGTCGGGATCGAGGACGTCGTCCCCGGCGATGTCCTCCTGGTCCGCCCTGGGGAGAAGGTGCCGGTGGACGGTGTGGTCGTCGGCGGCGAGAGTTCGGTCGATGAGTCGATGATCACCGGCGAGCCCATCCCGGCCGACAAGCAGGAGGGCGACGGGGTCGTCGGCGGCACCCTGAACGTGAACGGTGTCCTCCGGGTCCGGGCCGAGAAGATCGGGAAGGACACGGTGCTCGCGCAGATCATCAAACTCGTCCGGGACGCCCAGGGTTCACGGCCCCCGGTGGAGCGGATCGCCGATGTCGCGGTCTCCTACTTCATCCCGGTCATTCTTGCGATTGCAATCGCCGCCTTCCTCGTCTGGTACGTGGTGCTCGACGCCTCGCTCCTCTTCTCGCTCACGGTGCTGATCTCCATCCTTGTCGTCGCCTGTCCCTGCGCGCTCGGCCTCGCCACCCCGACCGCCGTGACCGTCGGGATCGGCCGGGGCGCCGAACTCGGGGTGCTGGTCCGGAACGGCGAGGCGCTCGAGGTCTCCAAGAACCTGACCACGGTCGTCTTCGACAAGACCGGGACGCTCACCCGGGGGAAACCAGACGTCACCGATATCGTCGCGTTCGGGATGCCGGAGGACCGACTCCTCGCGGTTGCGGCGGCGGTCGAGCGCAACTCGCAGCACCCGCTCGCGGTTGCGGTCGTCCGGCGGGCGGAGAGTGCCGGGGTTACCGTCCCGGCGTCGGAGCGGTTTAACACCTTCGGCGGCAGGGGGGTCAGCGCCGTGGTGGACGGTGAGGTGGTTCTGATCGGGAACCAGCCCTTCCTTCTGGAGCGCGGCATCGCCGTCCCGCCGAAGGCGGAGATGAGGGTAACCGCCTTCCAGGATGTGGGAAAGACCGCGGTCCTGGTCGCCGCCGGCGGTGAGCTCGCGGGCATCCTCGCCATCGCCGATACGCTCAAGCCGACGACGAGGACCGCTATCGCGGATTTAAAGCGGATGGGTCTAACCGTGACGATGATCACCGGCGACAACCCGCGGACGGCGAACGCTATCGCGCGTGAAGTCGGGATCGAGAACGTCCACGCCGGGGTGCTGCCGCAGGAGAAGGCGCAGGAGGTCCGTGCCCTCCAGGAGCGCCGTGAGGTCGTGGCGTTCGTGGGCGACGGGATCAACGACGCCCCGGCGCTCGCGCAGGCGGACGTCGGGATCGCCATCGGGAGCGGGACCGACGTCGCTATCGAAAGCGGGGATATCGTCCTCATCCGCGACGACCTGACCGATGCCGTCGCAGCCATCCAGCTCTCCCGGAAGGTGATGTCCCGGATCAAGCAGAACCTCTTCTGGGCGTTCGCCTACAACGCCGCCCTCATCCCCCTCGCCGCGGGCGTGCTCTACCCCATCTACGGCATAACCTTCCGGCCGGAACTTGCGGCGCTCGCGATGGCGCTTTCGTCGGTGACGGTCGTCTCGCTCTCCCTGCTCCTCAAAACATATATACCTCCGGCGAAGAAAGGGGCTATATAGAATCAAGGAGGTGAACGAAGATGGCAATCGACCCGGTATGCAAGATGGATGTCGATGAGGCGTCGGCGAAATACACCGCCGAGTATCAGGGCAAAACCTACTACTTCTGCGCCCCGGGGTGCAAGAAGCTCTTCGAGCGGAACCCCGAAGCATATCTCAAGGGAGCGTAACCCTTTTTGCAGCAAGAGCCCCCGGACGGGTGGGCTCCGCCCACCGCAAGGGGGGACTCGGGATCTCCGTATTCAAAGAATAATACCCCCTATGAGTGAAACAAACCCACAATCCCGGAATTTTTGAGATACACTATACGATTACATCACCGGCCTGCCTCGGGAGGGGTCAGAACCGGTAGACCTGTTTCCCCGTCCGCGTTCCCTGCCTCCCCTCTCCCGGTGCAAGGTCCGCGGTGTCGTCGCAGGCTCCCCTCAGGAACGCGCTCGCGTTATCGGCGAAATGGACCGTCCAGGCCTCTGGAGTCCGCGGTTGTATCTCGCCGTGGGGGCCGTGATGCGACATCAGGATGTGGAGGATGTGCGCGAACCGTGAGGGGTCGATGCCGGCGGAATGCCTCATGAGCGTAGCAGCCCCGATCGCCGTATGCCCGACGAGCGCGTACTCGGGGAGCGCCACAAAGGCGAAACCCTGGCGGCGGAAGCAGGACGCCTTGCCGATGTCGTGAAGGAGGGCACCGGCGAGGAGGACGTCGGTATCCATCTCCGCCCGGCAGACGGTGTCCGCGAGGGAGATCGCGATCTCTGTGGTCTCGAGGGTGTGCTCCGCAAGCCCGCCCATGTAGGCGTGATGCCGGGCCTTCGCTGCGGGCGCGTCGAGGAAGCCCGGGGTGCTGTTCATAACCGTGGAAACGAGAGAGAATATACCGGGGTCTTCGATCCTCGCGGCCATGTGTCCCAGCCCTTCGCGGACGGCAGCGGAGTCGGCAGGTGCATAGACGAACAGAGACGGGTCAAACGTATCCGACGGCAACGGCGTTGCGAGGTTCGCGATCCCGTCGTTCACGCTGACCTCGCAGGTGCCGTTGTAGACCTTTGCGTAGCCCTGGATGCGGTAAACCTCGCCGTTCCGGATCGCGCGGCAGAGCGCCTCAATCTCTCTCGCACTCTGGTCGGGCGTCCCCCAGACCTTGCAGTTCCTCTGGCCGGTTCGGTCGGAGAGGGTAAGTTGAATATACTTTCCTCCCCGTTTCTCTCGCAGTTCCGCATCCTTCACTACAAAGGGTGCATCGACCTGCACGCCCCCGTTGATCTCCTCCACGAATACTGTCTTCTCGAGCATTGCGATCCCGCACTCCTGCAAAGAATCCGTTCCGCCCGAAAAGTCATAAAGCCCGGCGGTTTGTCCCGGCATGGAAAATGGGTCCGGTCTCACGCGAAGCCGCGAAATCTTTGCGGTAGAGGTCGTCCCAAAAGATCTATGAACCTTCAGTGCACCCTTATCGGAACACTTTACTCTGAGAATTCTACCATCTGAACCATTCTGGGACAAGAAGGGTGAAACGGCTTCCCACTGGTTATCGCCACGCGGAGGGGAGGGACCGGGGAGGTGCACCCCCTCCCGGCAGAGGCATTTTGGGACGACCTCTTCGAGTGAGCGATTGGTCGTAGAGCAGGAGCGTGAGAAACCCGAAGAGTTTCGAGTGAGCGATTGGTTGTAGAGCAGGAGTGTATGAAGAACGAAGTTCTTCGAGCGGGTATCTCCTTTCCGGAATAGTGTTTTGGGCCAATTTCTTGATCTGAGGGCGCGTTCTCTCCTTTCAGGAGGGCAGATGAGTGCCTCTTGATGCAGTTATATTATAATAAATAGGAAATTATTAATAACAAAATGTATATAATAATTTACATTTACGCTCGTAAGAGCGTTCCGCCGAAGGGACTGGAACCGCTCGATACTGACGGACGGCAGTACCGCAGAACCAAGAGAATGATTGAGACGTGGTGAAGATGACCGATGGAAGGTTGACGCCAACTGTGAAAATTCTTGCCGCGCTTCTGATCCTGTCCATGATAGGGAATATATGCCTCGTAATTCCGTACTTCATCCCGGAAGGGCAGGCTGTGCAGAAACCTGCAGGAGAAATGACCAACCGAGACACCCGGGGGGTCTCACTCCAAGGTACCCAAAACGCATCGGCGACGGGGGTCTGGGGGGAGGTTACCATGCAGGGTCCGGCCGTCATCGAAATTGTCAACGGGAGGGGTGCGAACCCCTTCGGGATGGCAACCAGCACGACGAAAGGAACCATGCTGAACATCTCCGTGGAGATCCAGCCAGGCCAGGGGAGAGTTCTCGTGGAGACAGAGCCGCTTATGGGCATCGTCTTTCAGGATGCTGCAATCACCGCGGTCCAGGTTGCTCAGAACGTAACCGGAAGATCCCTTGCCGATGCCGATGTAATCTTCAGTGTTGAAGGAGACGCGGAGATTCCGGCCGTTGACGGGCCGAGTGCGGGCGCACTGATGACATCGCTTGCCATCGCCGCGCTCTCCGGAGAGACGCCGCAAACGGATGTCACGCTGACGGGAACCATAGACGAAAGCGGGAAGATCGGTGCAATCGGGGGTGTGATCGAGAAAGCAGAGGCAGCGAAGGTAAGCGGGAAATCCACGATCCTCCTGCCCGAAGAGAATGCTCAACTGGTGCAGTACACCGAAGAAGTCAGGAGATTCGGGCCCATCTCCCGGCTCGAAAGAGTCGGGGTGGTGGTCGACGCGAAGGAATATATCGAGCGTGAGATCGGAATTTCCGTCATCTACGTAAATACCATCAACGATGTCGGGCAATACCTGGGGCTCTCTACATAGGTGACGGTCCCGGCGTGCCCCATCTTTTAGGCGATTCGGCCCGGAGGGCCTCTCCCTGGTCCTCCCCGCACTCCTATACGTTCAGACTGCCGAATCTACGCGGATTCCGTAGTTGCATCCTGGCCGATCTTCACCCGCACGCAGGGTGCTGAGGGGTGTCGGGATACTTCCGGGTGAGACTCGTGTTCCGGTGCCGCGATGCGATCCGGTTCATCGCCAGCGGGCGGATCGCCCGGTTATAGGTGAGAGAGGACCGCGCGCACTTCTTTCGGGGGAGAGGTATTGCCCTGACCGGTGCTCAAGATCGTGAGGTTCTCCGGCAGTGAAACAAGGTCGCAACTCGCTATAATCCAGGGCATCTTCAGTATGCCTCGTCATTTATGAACTTTCCTTCGCGTGAGGCAACAGTACGCCTACGTCTTTGGAGACCGTCGCCACCCGAACCGGAGGCGGATCATGCCGAGGAGCATCTCCTTTGCGTCGGATGCGTTCACCTTCGACTCGTCCCGGTTCTCCCAGGTGATCGGGACCTCCGCCACCCGGCAGCCGCTCCGCCGGAGCTGCCAGAGGAGTTCGACGTCGAACTCGAACCCGGTCGACCGGATGGAAGGAAGAACCTCATCGAGCGCCTCCTTCCGGAAGACCTTTGCACCGCACTGAGTGTCACGGTAGTCGAGCCCGAAGAGCAGCCGGACCAGGAGGTTGAAGAGACGGCTCTCCGCCCGGCGGCGGAATCCCTGCCGCACGGGGAGGACCGAGCCGGTGACCCAGCGCGAGCCGATAGCGCCGTCTGCGGTTGCGAGGCGGTCGAAGAGGCGTTCCATCTCGCGAAGAGACGTTGAGCCGTCCGCGTCCATATAGCCTACGTAGCGTGTGGCCGCCGCCTTCATCCCGGCAAGAACCCCTCCGCCTTTCCCGAGGCGGGCCGGGAACGTCAGGCACCTGATGGAGAGCGACGGATGATCGGCGGCGAACGCGTCGATGATGGCGGAGGTGGCGTCGGTCCCGTCGCAGACGAAGATGAGGTCCCCGGGAAAATCCAAGATATCTGTAAGGAGTGACTGTATTCGCCGCTCCTCGTTGTATGCCGGGATCACCAGGGTGCAGTCCACCCGGTCCACGCCGCCGCCGCTATTGTTCAACATTCCAGTTTCGTGATGATGGTATCGGCGAACTGTGCTGCCGCCCCGGGACCGTTCGCGGTCACGACCTGCATGTCGGCGACGACCGGGATATCGAGGAGGTTCGCTCCGGTTTTCGTCATCTCCGACACCGCCTCGGGACTCCGGTATACCGTGGTCTGCCGTCCGGCAAGGATGCCCGCCCGCGCCAGAACGACCGGCGCAAGGCAGATGGCGGCGACGACCTTGCCCTGTTCAAAGAACGCCCGAACAAGGGTGATGAGCCTTTTGCTCTCCCAGAGGTAATCCTGAGAACCGGTACCGCCCACCACCACGATCCCGGCGTAGTCGTCGGGTTCTGCCTCGTCGAACGTCATGGCGGCCTTTGCGGTGGCCCCGAGCATCCCTTTACATGTGCCGGCGGCCGTGGAGGCGATATCGACAGTGATCCCCGCTTCTTCAAAGATCTTTCTCGGGACGTTCAGTTCCTCGTCCCTGTAGCGTTCCGGTGCAATCGCAAGCAAGAGTTTCATGCTGGTCTCTTATTCTAGTCTGTTCATATCTGTATTGATGGTTGCGGGGTTGAGGCCGTACCATGGCATCCGGCCCGTCCGTGGCTGCGGGGCCGACGCTCTCCCGCCGGAAGAGGGGATGCGCTGTTAACCGGGATGGTGGTCCCTCTTGAATTGCTGCCGCACTTGCATTTTTAAATAAACTTATTATAATTATTACACTATTGAAGTGCAGACCCTGCAGTGCTGCAGGACCCCTGGACCCTGCGAGTGGCCCGGCTTCCTGTCAATCAACCCGTGTTTCACAGCTGTTCGCCCGAACCTCCATGATGAAGGGTTACCGGTGATCGCCGGCACGGGCTGCAGCACGGGGGCGGAGATGAGGAGAGGCAGATCATGCAGCGCGGCATTTCTTTCGGGATCGTCTTCCTGTCGGCACTTGCGCTCATCGCGGTCGCGGGGGCAGAGACAGGAGACCCTGTAACGGTATGGAACCAGACGTACGGCGGGCCGGGTACCGGGGAAGCGGCATATGCGGTCGTTTCCGATCCCGGAGGGGCCGGATTCTTCCTTGCCGGGGAGAGAACGCTATCCCGAGAGGGGATGACGGGCGCTCTGGTGATCAGGTTGACGCCTGAAGGCACCGAGGAGTGGAACCGGACCTACGGGGGAAAAGGGGTCGGCTCTGCCCGTTCCGTCACCGGAACCAGCGACGGCAACCTCCTCTTCGTCGGGAGTCTCGTCTCTGTCGCGAACGAAACACGGGCGGACGCCGAGGCCTGGGTCGTGAAGATAGACCCGTCGGGCAACGAACTCTGGAACCGGACCTACGGCGGTCCGGACGAGAACGTCTCGGCGAACGCGGTGACCCTGACCGATGACGGCGGCTATGTCTTCGTCGGCTCTACCGCTCCCCGCAAAGAGAGCAGGTCCGCCGCCCGGGTGGTCCGGCTGAACGAGTCGGGGAGCGAGGTCTGGAACCGGACGTTCGATGGAGCGAGGAACACTACGGCGAACGCCGTCGCCCTGCTCCCCGGCGGAGGGATCGTTGTCGCCGGCAGCACCGAGCCCTCGGGAACGGGCATGGCCGACGTCTGGGCGGTCCGGCTGAACGAGTCGGGAAAGGAGGTCTGGAACCGGACGTTCGGCAGCCCCGACGACGATGCGGCCCTCTCGGTGATCGCTACCTCGGACGGTAACCTGCTCGTTGCCGGCAGGTTCACCGAGCGGCCCGATAATACAACGGTCGATACCGATGCGCTCCTCGTCAAACTCAATCCCGACGGGGAGATCCTCTGGAACTGGGTCTACGGGGATTTCGGCGCGAACGAGTCGGCGGCGGCCGTCATCGAGACTGCGGACGGCGGTTACCTCTTTTCCGGAGAGACGGGTTTTTTGGATGTGAATGACACCGATGCCTGGCTCGTTGCGACCGATGCCGAAGGTGCGGTGGCGTGGAGCCGGACCTTCGGGGGCGAGAATCCCGGTGACCGGGCCGTCTCCGTCGTCGAGGTCGTGCCGGACGAGCAGGTCTTCGCCGGGACTTTCAATGCCACGGAGAGGGGAGGTGGGGTGAATACGGACACCTGGGCGGTGAGGCTGGGACCTCGCCCCGAGCCGACGCCGACACTCCTCAAGCCCCAGAAGGCGCCGGCCATGCTCCAGAAACCGCTGGTGACCCCTACACCCGGGCCTACCTCGACGATGGAACCTACGGCTGCGCCGACGGTAACGATCACACCTGCCCCTACAGTGACGTCGGAACCTACGGCCACACCGACCCCAACAGTGACGGCGGAACCCACGGTTACGTCGACGGTAACCCCTACCCCCGAACCGACCGGGACCGCGGAACCTACAGGCACACCGACGGTGACGCCGGACGACAACCAGAACGACACCGATAACGACGGTTCGATCACGGGAACGGTCTGGTACGACCTGAACGCGGACGGCGTCCTCGATCCCGGCGAACCGGGAATCCCCGGCATTAACGTGCGGCTGATCGGGCATCGGACCATGGCCGACCATGCCGCCACCGGCCCGGACGGGTCATACCGGCTCTCCGCCGTTCCCCCGGAAGGTTACAGCGGCGTTGAATTTCTTCTGCCGGACGGTTACTCCTGCACCGCCCCGGGCCGGGACAGCGACGCCGGTCCCGTCGACCGAAACGTGGCGTTCGCGGAAGGCGGGGCCGGACGAAATACCCTGAATGCGGGATTCGTTGGGAGTTTCCGGCCGGAAACCCCGGCCGTGTCTTATGGGTGGATATTCGGGACGACCTGGAGCGATGATAACGCGGACGGCGTCTGGAAGGACGAGACCTACGGCCTGACGGACGTCGAGGTCCGGCTTCTGGATGCGGATGGGGGCACGGTAGCATCGACCCGCACAAAACACCACGACATCTACACCTCCTTCTACCTCTTCGGTCCCCTCCTGCCCGGGGAGTACTCCCTATCGTTCACCCCGCCCGACAGTTACGTCTTTACAGCCATCGGCCTGGACAGCCACGCTGACCCGTTGACCGGCACGACGGCCCCGATTACCGTCGTCGACGCTACCCCGGTCGTCAGGAATGCGGGGCTGGTTCTCACCCTGGCGTCCGGGGGCCCGGGGAACGAGGTAGATAGCGGGCAGAGCGCGCCGACCGTAACCGACCGGTTGCGGGACCCGGAGAATGTGGCAGAACAGAACGATAACACCGGCACCGAACTGAGAGTGACCGGGGCAGACTGATGGCCGGCCCCCTCCCTCCCGCCGCTTCCCGCATACCGCAGGTTCCGGTCCCGATCGTCCGGGGCTGCAGAGACATAATTATTCCCAATTTTTCATAAAAACATTAATATGGTTTAATGGGTATTCTAAGTCTGAATCCCGGGCAGGCATAATGCCGGAGAAATACCGGTTCGTCCTGTTGCCGAAGACAATGCGGGAAGGTACTATGGTCTTCTACCCGGGGTTACACGCCCGGAGAGTCTCCGTGGCATCCGGGAGATGAGGTGAGCCGATTGCGAGGGATCAGCGTTCTTATCATTATCATGATATCAGCAGCGATCTTCGGTTCGACCGCAAGCGCCGCAGAGGCGGGTGCGGGAGAAGAGAAGACCGTCGGCACGATCGGAGGAACGGTCTTCCTTGACGCCGATGCGAACGGTGTCCAGGGCCCGGAGGAATGGGGGATGAGCGGCGTTACCGTCCACCTCCGCAACGCCGGGGGAGAGCGGGTGAGTACGGCGGAGACATTCTCCCATGCCTGTACCGGACTCTACATCTTCAGCGGCGTCCCTCCGGGGAACTATACCGTCGAGGTCGTCCCACCGGAGGGGTATGCCTTCACCGTCCCCGGCCGGGGGGCGCCTGGAGAGACGGCGAGCACCGTCGATCCGGCCAGCGGAACGACCACGGTCATCAATCTGACCCCGGCGTTGATCCGGGAGACGGACCTCGTCGTCAGGGATGCGGGCCTGGTGCCGGCCGAAGGCTGACGACGGTTGCCCGTCTTTTTTTAACAGTTACTCGTGTTTTGCGACGTGCTGCCGGAGCATCGTTCCGGGCTTATAACGGTCGGCGATGTCGAGCGCCGTCGCCCGCAGGGCAGCATGTTCGGCGATGCAGGACTCCGGCGGTGTCGTCTTCCGGAGGATCGCCGAGGTGTTCTCGGTTATCTGGATGAGTTCGGTGGCTATCACGGCATTGAGCCAGAGGAGGTCGCTGAGCATCTCCTTGAGTTCTTCATTCTGGTCCATACATAGGAATTGGGCGGTACTCCCACATCAACCCCGGCCGTTTACCCGCGGCCGAACAGAAGGTTCTATTCCTGCCGCCGGGCAATACTAAAGAAGACTATGGGTATGCAGTTTCTGGAGTTCGCCCGTATCTGCGAGCACCTGGAAGGGGTCCCCGGACGCCTGGATCTGATCGAGCAGGTCGCCGCGGTCCTGCCCCGGCTCGACGACGAAGAACTCCCCGTCTTTGTCCGCTTCATCAGGGGCAGAGTCTTTCCCGACTGGAGCCCGCAAAAACTCGGCGTAGGCCCAAACCTCCTCTACGATGCCGTGGCCTACGTCGTCGGCACAAAGAGGGAGACGGTTCGCGAGGCGATCAACGCAACCGGCGATGCGGGCCTTGCCGTCGAGAGGCTCCTTGCAAACAAAGAGCAGACGTCGTTCTTTATTCAGGAGATGGACCTCGTCGAGGTGTATCGGGACCTCGAGCGGATGGCGGCCGCCGGAGGGCAGCGGTCCCAGCGGGAGAAGCTCCGGGTGGCGCAGCGGCTCTTCGGCAACGCCCGCCCGCTTGAAGGGCGATACCTCGCGCGGCTGATGCTCGAGGAACTCCGGATAGGCGTAGGGGAGGGGAACGTCCGCGATGCCGTCGCGCGGGCGTTCGAGGTCGATGTCCGCCTGATCGAGCATGCCCACCAGGCGATGAACGACCTCGGAGAGGTGGCCCTCCTTGCCCGGCGCGACCCCGCCGCGCTCTCGCACGTGACGATCGAACCCTTCCGGCCGGTGAAGATGATGCTTGCCCAGGCCGGCACTATCGCCGCCCAGATCGCTGATCACGGCGAGGTGGCGGTCGAGTACAAGTACGACGGGAGCCGGTTCCAGTTCCATAGGGTGGGCGACGTCTGCCGGATCTACTCGCGGAAACTGGAGGAGGTCACGGGGAGCCTCCCGGATATTGCAAAACAACTCATCGCGGCCACCGACCATGACGTGATCCTTGACGGCGAGGCTGTCGCCGTCCGCGACGGGAGGCCCATGCCGTTCCAGTACGTGATCCGGCGGTTCCGGCGGAAGCATGAAGTGGACTCGATGATGGAGAAGATCGAACTTGTCCCCCGGGTCTTTGATATCCTCTACCTGGACGGCGAGCCGTTGATGGACCGGCCCCTTGCCGAGCGGCGCACCCTCCTTGAAGGGGCGCTCGGCGCACATGTCGCGGAGCAGTTCCATGTCGGCGACGTTGCCGGGGCGGAAGCAATTTACGGCGAAGCGCTCGGTCTCGGGCACGAGGGCATCATGGTGAAGGTTCTCGACTCCCCCTATACGCCGGGCGTCCGTGGCCGCCTCTGGGTGAAGGTGAAACCCGGGGTCGAGACTCTCGACCTTGCGGTTATCGGGGCCGAGTGGGGCGAAGGGCGGCGGGCCGGTATGTTCGGGTCGTTCCTGCTCGCGGTCCAGGACCAGGGTCGCCTCCTCACCGTGGGGAAAGTGGCGACCGGGATCACGGACGAGGTTCTCTCGGAACTCTATGCTCTCCTGAAGGAGAGCGTGATCGCCCGGTCAGGAAAAGAGGTTACGCTTGAGCCGAAGGTTGTCTTCGAGGTGGGCTACTCCGAGATCCAGGCGAGCCCGAACTACGAGAGCGGGTATGCGCTCCGGTTCCCGAGGTTTGTGCAGGTGCGCGAGGATAAAGACGTCGACGAGGTCGAGACCCTCGATGCGCTCGTCGAGCGCTATCGCCAGCAGAAGAACGGGCAGGGTTCCCTTCCCGCCTAAAAGTCGAAGAGCGTCTTTTGCGTTGCGAGTTCCGGGATGAGCTGGCTGTAGGGGCGCCATCGGGTAAAGCCGATGAGGCGGGAGGCGAGGCCGACCGCCTCATCGAGAGTGGCGCACCCGGTCTTTGGCCCCTTCATGGCGTTCCGCGTCGCCTCCCGGACCACCCAGGTGCCGAGCGGCGCCCAGTACTCGCTCGTGACGTTCCGGAGCACGAGCACCCGTGCCGAACGACGCACGCTCTCCAGGTACTCCGTAACCGCCAGGCGGGCCGAGTAGTAGGCCCCCGCGAGCGGCGAGTAGCCGGACTTGACAGACCCTTCGCCGTCCTGAGCAATCGTCTCGTTCTCGCCGCCCCAGAGCGACTGTTTCCCCCAGACCTCGATCATCTCGAACTTCCAGTCTCCGGGGACGAGGAGGCAGACGATATGGTTTCCAAAGAGCGAGGTGGAGAAGACTTCAATCCCGCCGAGCGGCGGATACCGGGCGATCTTATGCTTGAGGTGCTTTGAGACCGTGTCGTCGACCGCCGTGATCGCCCAGCGAGTGGGGACCACGCGCCGTTTCCGCCCGAGGAGACCGGCGGTGAGGAGCTGGGTGATCTGGTAGACGTCGGTGCCCGACGTGTGGAGGATATCGCAGGCGTCGGTGGCGGAGAGGTCGGTATCGGACGTCGTCCGGTCCACCGCCCGGTCGAGCCGGGCGTTCCCGAGGACGTCCATCTTCCGGATGGCGCCGGTGAGCCCGATGGGGGCTATCGTCCCGTCGAACCGGAGGTCGAACGAGACGGGCTTTACGAACCGGACTTCGACGTCGAGCGGCCGGCTTGAGAGCGCGATCTCCTGGATGTTCCCGGCAAGTCCCTTCGCTTCGCCGGCGCCGCGTATCGTCCGGGCCCGCAGCCCCACGATATCCTCGATCCCGAGGCCCCGGGCGACCCAGTCCGGCGGGTGGTCGGCGTCGTCGATCATCAGCGGGCCTCCCGCGACCTTCGGGTAGCCGTAACTTCCGACGAAGACCGATGGTGCCGACCCCTGGTAGTGGTCGGTCGGCCGGACCGGGGCCTGAGCGTAGAACCGGCTCATGATCGGGCAGCGCTCAAGCCCGCAGAGTCCCTTCCCTTTACACTCGGCGCATCGCATCGTTACCCTCCCGGCGGTCGACGACGATCCGCACCCGTCCCGCAAGGGTGCGGAGCGTCTCTTCCACCCAAGCCTCCCAGCAGGGCGGCGTGAGGCCCCTCGTCGCTGCAACTTCCCGTCCGACATCGTCGTCCCGTCCGCAGGTGACCTCGACCACGACCGATCCCGGGGCGTACCCTGGCTTTACGATGGCGTCGGCGTCCCCGTCGACCACCCCGAAGACCGGGATGCCGGCGTGAGAGCAGATATGGCCGCAGACGGCGGTCGTGTCGTCGCCGATTGCAAGAACGCCGCAGACCCCCTCCCCGATCTCGCGGTAGAGGGTATGGCCGCAGTGGTCGATGACGGCGACCCTGCCCCCGCGGAAGGTGCGTTCGCCCCGGCCGGGCGGGACTCTCCGCACCGGCCCGCTCTTGCACCAGGCCGTATCGAGGTCGGGGAGGCCCGCCCGGAGAAGTTTCTCGAACCCGTGAGGTTTCGGGTCGAGCCCGGAGACGGCCCGGAGCGTCCCGCCCTCGCTCGTAAGGACGACCGTCTCTTCCGTCGCGGTCCCGATAACGATTCCGTTGACAAAGACCGCCTCTCCCGGGAGACACCCCCGGACCTCCCGCACGCCCTCCGGTCGGGCGCGTGCGCTTGTCTCGCGGACAAGAACAAATCCGGTCCGCTCTGCAATCTCGCCCGCAAGGGCGTCGTCGGTCCGGTCCCAGCAGTAAACGGTGCGGTTCGAGCATTCGACGTGGACAAGCCCGCGTTTGCTTTCCAGACGACCGGCGATGATCTCGCCGAAGATACGGCCCGACTCCGGGGTCTTCCCCCGGTTGACCAGATAGGTCCGGCCGTTGAGGGTATCGAAGACCGCACTCGGCCGCTCGTCCGTGCAGGTCGCCGGAAGTCCCGATTCCTCGGCGGCGGTCCGGCCCATCACTCCGGCGACAAGCACCCGTTGGGGGGCGAGGAGGCCGATCAGCCGCTCTACGTCGCCGGCATCGAAGGCTTCGGGGCCGTGCACCACCATGACGAAGTCCGCCGTCGGAGAATTCATAGCATAATTTTTGGCTTCGCGGACTATCAGGTTACCGTCCCGACGAGTTCTGCTGGAGGGGGAGGTAGGGGATCAGGGAACTCGCGAGTTTTGCAATATCCATGGACTGCAGGACGACCCGGCCCGGCCCGGTCAGCGTGGTCAGGAAGAGCCCCTCGCCGCCGAAGAAGACGGTCTTTATGCCCCCGGCGAGCTGGATGCTGTAGTCGACGGTGCTCTCGAACCCGACCACGAGGCCGGTCTCCACCCTGACCACCTCGCCGGGCGCAAGCGTCATCTCCATAATGTCGCCGCAGCAGTGGAGGAACGCAGCTCCCCTGCCGGAAAGCCGCTGGAGAATGAACCCCTCGCCGCCGAAGGCGCCCGACCGGAGGCGTTTCGTGAATGCGATGTCAAGGTCGATGCCCTGTTCGGAGCAGAGGAACGCGTCTTTCTGGGCGATGAACTCGCTCCCGGCAAGATTGAGTGTGTAGATCTTTCCCGGGACGTTCCCGGCGAAGGAGACGAACCCCTCGCCTCCCTCCGGTGTGAACTCGGTCATGAAGAAACTCTCCCCGGTCACCATCCGTTTGAGTCCCTTGAGGAGTCCGCCCTTCATGTGGGTTGTCATCTGCATGTTCCCGCTCATGTTGACCATGGCGCCGGCCTCGGCGCAGACGCTCTCGCCGGAGGCGAGGCGCAGGGTCACCATCTGCAGGTTGTCTCCGGTGATCTCGTAATGCATGCAGATGCATTTTTGTTGTCAGGCAATAGGTTTTCTCCTTAATCCACCGGAATTGCAGGACTTCGGCCCCCTGTTTCTCACAGGGCCCTCCGGTGTCGCCGTCGGCCGGGGTGGTCGACTTGGGCCGTGCCCCTTTCACCATCTTACCGCAAGGTTTATCATCCGGAGTGAGAACTCACTCCACGTGACCACCGGGCGCGAAGAACAGGCAGGGATACATCTCGAGGACATGCTCATTATTCCGGGAGCATACATCACGGACGAGATCGTGCGGACCGTCCTTGAGCGGCAGTGCAACCGGTGCGCCGGATGCAACGCCCCGCTCACTGCCGGTTCAACGCACTTTGATCTCCGGCAGCCGGTTATCTGCGGCGGTTCCCATACGTCGAGAAATTTTGAAGCCCTCTGCCCCTTCTGCCATCAAAACCGCATGCGTCGGATCCGGGTTCGCTTCGCCGACCATAGGAATAAGTAATGCTCGGGCCACATCTGTGGCTATGTCCTGCAGACGAAGTATATCTGGTGAGTGGCGGTCGGCGACCATGCAGACGGTGAGCGACTTCGCGGGGAGGTTCGCGCTCCCTTCTGCGCCCCCTCCCGGAGGGTGGCGCTCCTCCACGATGCGAATGCTCGGCGCCGTCGTCACCCCCGGGACGAGCGCTAATGTGGCGACTTCTCTCGCGGTGACGACCGTCGTCATCCCCGCGATCCCGAACCGGGCTCTCGCGGCGGCGGCCGGATTTGCCGCGGGTTCGGTCCTCGGGGGGTAATCCGCGGTATTACTCCCGCCGTCCTCTTCTCCGCGCCGGGACGAGGCACTTCCATGCGTTCCCGATGAGGTCCTCCCTCCCGGCCGCGCGGAGCCCCTCGCAGACGAGCCCGTAATTCTTCGGGTCCCGGTAGTGCAGGAGGGCCCGCTGGACCCGCTTCTCGCGGCCTTTTGGAACGTAGACCTCTTTGAGAGTGAAGGGGTCGAGCCCGGTGTGGTAAATGGTCGTCGAGATGCTCATCGGCGTCGGCGTGAAGTCCTGGACCTGCTCGGTGTAGAGCCTGGTGTCTCTGACGTACTCGGCGAGTTCGACCATATCCTCGACCCGGCACCCGGGGTGGCCGGACATGAAGTAGGGGACGAGGTACTGCCGTTTCTTCTTTCCTTCCTGGAGGGCCTCGAACCGTTTCCTGAAGGCATCGAAGACCTCGCGGGGCGGTTTTCCCATACAGGCGCAGACCCGCGGCGAGATGTGCTCGGGGGCGACCTTGAGGTGCCCGGAGATGTGGTGATCGCAGACGCGGGCGAGGTACTCCCGGTCTTCCGGATCGATCAGGTCGTAGCGGATGCCTGAGGCGATGAAGACCCGTTTCACCCCCGGGATGTCCGAGAGACGCCGGAGCAGGCGGAGTTGCTCCTCGTGGCTGCGGTCGAGCGCGGGGCAGTCGATGCAGCGGCGCTCAGGGCAGGTTCCGGCGGTCTCCCACCGGCCGCAATGGACCCCGTACATGTTCGCCGTCGGCCCGCCGACGTCCTGGACGACGCCCGTAAACTCCGGCATCGCCGCCATCCGCTCCACCTCCCGGACGATGGAGTCGATGCTCCGGCTCTGGATGATCCGCCCCTGGTGGTGGGTGAGGGCGCAGAACGAGCAGGAGCCGAAACACCCCCGGTGGCTGACGACCGAGAACCTGACCGGCTCGAGGGCGGGCACGGGTTCAGTGTAGGAAGGGTGGGCCCGCCGTGCGTAGGGGAGTTCGTAGACCCGGTCGAGTTCGCTCCCCGAAAGCGGCATTGCCGGGGGGTTCTGGACGACGACGGTCTTCGGGTGCGGCTGGGCTACGGGACGGCCCCGGAAGGGGTCCTGCTCGTTGTAGTGCAGTGCAAACGCATGGGCATAGGCGTAGCGGTCCTGCTTTACCTCCGGATAACCGGGGAGGACCGCGTATCCGGTCCTCTCCATGCCCCGCCATGTCTTCAGGTCGATCCGGTAGGCGGTGCCGGGGATGTCGGTGAGGGCGTCTATGCTCTCCCCGGCGGCGAGCCGGTTCGCGATGGCGACCACCTGCCGTTCGCCCATGCCGAAGACGAGGAGGTCGGCGGGGGCGTCGGCAAGGATGGACTGCCGGACCGAGTCGGACCAGTAGTCGTAGTGGGCGAACCGCCGGAGGCTCGCCTCGATCCCGCCGATGACGATCGGCGTCCCCGGGAAGAGGGCGTGGACCCGGTCGGTGTAGACGAGGGTCGCCCGGTCCGGCCGCAGAAATCTTCCGCCGGGGGAGTAGACGTCGGAATTCCGGCGCTTCAGGTTCGGCGTAAAGGCGTTCACCATCGAGTCGACGTTCCCGGCCGAGATCGAGAAGAAGAGCCGTGGCTCGCCGAGGCGCCGGAAATCAGCGTCGCGGCGCCAATCTGGCTGGGCGATGACGCCGACCGAGTACCCGGCGTCCCAGAGCACCCGCCCGAGGAGCGCGGTCCCGAAGAAGGGGTGGTCAACGTAAGCGTCCCCGGTGATGAGGATGATGTCGAACCGGTCGATGCCGAGGCGCTCCGCCTCCGCGACCGTCATCGGGAGGAACTCGGGCTCACCGGTCATGGGAGTACCCGGTCAAAGACCGGCAGATCGACGCCGATTTTTTCATCCCGAATTCGCTTTGCGGAGATGCCGACAAACTCCATGATCACCGCCTCGATGACCACATAGACCTCCGCTTGCTCCCGGAGGCACCCGGCGAGCGATTGAATTCCCTTTCCGGCCGCTGTGTGGATGTGAATGGACGGCTCCCCCTCTCCCGGGTAGATCGTGGCGAACCCGAGGAGTTCCCACCCCCCGAAGATCTCTTCGCCCTTCGGGGACGGCGGGATGACCGGCTCTTTTGGCCCGGTTACGATTTTCGCCGATCGCACGGCTCCGAGGAAGTGGATCGTGCCGTTCTGGATGTTCATCGCTGCCGCAAACCGCCGGATCTCCCGGATGAAATCCTCCCCGTCGTCGATCCTGACGGTAAAGACCCTGCCGACCTGTCCTTCCGAGTACTGCATGGAATCAACTCTCCTGGATATTGATGGTGTCTTCCGGTATTATTAGTGCCTCCTCACCGGGCAGGGTTCATATGGGTCGACTTAGATAGAGGTAGCGTTTGCCGTCCCTGGCGGGGGGCAGAGGTGTGATTGCAGTGGTCTGGTTCCGGGAAGTCGAGTACCTGCGGGGGTTTGCGGCCCTCGCCGTGATCGCCGTCCACGTCTCGATGAACTTCACCCGGATCCCCGGCGTGGACCTGCTTTTCCTCCTGAACGTTGCCGTCTATATCTTCGCCCACTTTGCCGTGCCGGTCTTCATCTTCATATCCGGGTGGGTGCTCGCGGCGCGGTATTTCGGCGAGTATTCGATTCTGGAGTTCTATCGTCGCCGGATGCGGACGATCCTTCTGCCCTACCTCTTCTTTACCGCTCTCTACCTCCTGGTGAATGTCGAGGGGACGATCGGGTTTACCGGCGTGCCTGAACCCGGGAGAGTGGCGGAAGCCCTACTCCTCGGGACCGCCGCCTACAATCTCTGGTTCTTTGTGCTGATCATCCAGTTCTACCTCCTCTACCCGCTGATTGTCCGGGGTTATGACCGGTTCGACCGGGCCGGGGCGGTAGCCTTTCTCCTTCTCGCACTCCTCTTCGTTCAGGTCCTCTGGAACGCGTGCGCTCATCTCACGGGGGCATTTGTAGACCCGGAGTGGTACACGGTGCTGATCCGTCTCTTCCCATCGCACCTCTTCTACTTCGTGCTCGGGGTTTTCGTCGCGCGGCATACGGAACGGTTCCGGTCGGTGCTCCGTTCGCTTTCGCCGGCGGGGGTTTTCGCCGCTGCCGGCGGGAGCGCCCTCATCCTCGGCGGGATGTGGATGGCGGCGGTGCTCCGTGCAGGGAGTTTCTCCGGCACAACGCTCGCGGTCTTCTGCATCTACCGGCTCCTTGAACCGCTCTACTACGTCCCGGTCATTGCCGTGCTCGTCCTCGCGGCCTGGTGCCTGGATGAGAGGAGAAGCCGCGTGAGTGGTGCCTTCCGGTCGTTCGGGGAGCACTCTTACGGAATCTACCTTATCCACCCACTCGTCATCGCCGCCGGTGCGGCCGTCTGGTTCTCCATCACCGGCCTATCGTGGGCGGATTGGCCGACCTATCCGGTGATCTTCCTCGTGGCGGTTGCGGTGAGCTACGCGGTGGTGCGGGGGGCGGCGGGGATACCGTATGCAGGGTGCCTGCTCGGGGAGGCGCGAAGACCAGGGCGGTTCGGCGATCTACAACATCCCCCTCGATATTAAAGCAGGCATGGGAGAGTAACTCGAAGGGCCATAGCCTCGGCCACCTTGCTCCCGGGTGTCGCTCCAAAAACCATCATCAGTGGATCAACGAATTGGATGATATTCAATCCTTGTTCTTTTGGATGTCAGTCTGAAAGCAGATGCAGTAATTACCGCGAAAATTTCCCTTAATGGTGTTTCAATCCTTGTTCTTTTGGATGTCAGTCTGAAAGAAATCAAAACCTGGCATAACCTCACGGAAATATGAAGTTTCAATCCTTGTTCTTTTGGATGTCAGTCTGAAAGCATCATGGACCCCTACGAGCCGAAGATCATGAAGGAGTTTCAATCCTTGTTCTTTTGGATGTCAGTCTGAAAGTCAATCTTGAGGACGTAACCCTCATCTTGCAGACGAGTTTCAATCCTTGTTCTTTTGGATGTCAGTCTGAAAGTCTGTTAGGAATCGCCCGAAAGTGGAAAAGGAGTAACGTTTCAATCCTTGTTCTTTTGGATGTCAGTCTGAAAGAGCCTCTTTTCCGACATAAACTCCGACAGGAATAGCGTTTCAATCCTTGTTCTTTTGGATGTCAGTCTGAAAGCTGCCTTCTCTCGGAGGAAATCCCGGAGATCGTCGGGTTTCAATCCTTGTTCTTTTGGATGTCAGTCTGAAAGCAGAGGGTAAATTGTTGAGGAAATGGATCAATGAACGTTTCAATCCTTGTTCTTTTGGATGTCAGTCTGAAAGTCAGGTGGTTTATTGGGGGTAAATGGCGTTGAAATGTTTCAATCCTTGTTCTTTTGGATGTCAGTCTGAAAGCATCGACATGAAAGGGCTCGCCGCCACCGTCAAAATGTTTCAATCCTTGTTCTTTTGGATGTCAGTCTGAAAGTCTGTGGGGAGTAGGTGAGGTTCTTACTCCAGGCGTGTTTCAATCCTTGTTCTTTTGGCTGTCAGTCTGAAAGAGGGAACCCGACGCCAATTGAATTCGCCGATCCCGATAGTTTCAATCCTTGTTCTTTTGGATGTCAGTCTGAAAGCGCGCCTCAAGGGCAGTTATCCGCCCGTCCACAACGAGTTTCAATCCTTGTTCTTTTGGATGTCAGTCTGAAAGAGAGGCGATGCCAGGCCGGGCTCTTAGAGGCCTCGGAGTTTCAATCCTTGTTCTTTTGGATGTCAGTCTGAAAGCCGTTATACAGTCAGGCAGTCTTTATCTTCAGTCCGGTTTCAATCCTTGTTCTTTTGGATGTCAGTCTGAAAGACGACCGCGATAGTTATAAATACTATAAGCGTACCCAAAATGTTTCAATCCTTGTTCTTTTGGATGTCAGTCTGAAAGCGAGGAAAAATCTGATCAGAAGGGGTAGTGGAGGGATGTTTCAATCCTTGTTCTTTTGGATGTCAGTCTGAAAGCCGGCAGATGCAGCCCACGCAGATTGGGTAATCGAGGTTTCAATCCTTGTTCTTTTGGATGTCAGTCTGAAAGTGAAAGCTGCCCGAGAGCCCGATTACTCCCATAAATGTTTCAATCCTTGTTCTTTTGGATGTCAGTCTGAAAGCTTCGACATTCTATAGCAGGAGGAACACGGGGTTCTAGTTTCAATCCTTGTTCTTTTG
>DAYL01000029.1:194559-196607 GCA_002508705.1 Methanoculleus sp. UBA374
TTTGGATGTCAGTCTGAAAGTCGGCGTTGCGTTGACGGCAGACGTCCGGTACGACGGTTTCAATCCTTGTTCTTTTGGATGTCAGTCTGAAAGCGACCTATCGCCGAATCAGTGACGCCGAACCGCCGCGGTTTCAATCCTTGTTCTTTTGGATGTCAGTCTGAAAGGAGATCCGGCCGGAGCTGACGACCCGGGGGAAGAAGAAGTTTCAATCCTTGTTCTTTTGGATGTCAGTCTGAAAGCGCCGACATCGCTCTGAATCTTAGCCTCATCAGACAGTTTCAATCCTTGTTCTTTTGGATGTCAGTCTGAAAGCGAACTGGATATGTTTGCGAAGCACGGTCTCAGAGTGTTTCAATCCTTGTTCTTTTGGATGTCAGTCTGAAAGAGGAGCCTGGCAGCGCCTCGCTCTACCATATCGAGTTTCAATCCTTGTTCTTTTGGATGTCAGTCTGAAAGAGGTGCGCCTTCCGGGCGGGTTCAATCTCCTTCCGAGTTTCAATCCTTGTTCTTTTGGATGTCAGTCTGAAAGTTGAGGCTCCAGGAGAGCGGTCCGGAGCCGGTCAGGGTTTCAATCCTTGTTCTTTTGGATGTCAGTCTGAAAGCCCGGTCGACGAGGATGCGGCGGTCGCGCTCGTCAAGTTTCAATCCTTGTTCTTTTGGATGTCAGTCTGAAAGCGTCGAACACGCCCCGGACGCCGTCGGTGTGCACGGGTTTCAATCCTTGTTCTTTTGGATGTCAGTCTGAAAGCTGTCGTCCTCATCGGCTCCCGACGGCACCCGGGGTTTCAATCCTTGTTCTTTTGGATGTCAGTCTGAAAGGGTGTGCCTCATTCCTTGAGCCTCCAGATCTCGACGTTGTTTCAATCCTTGTTCTTTTGGATGTCAGTCTGAAAGCCGACCCGCAACTACAGGTAGCAGTCAAAACCATCGTGTTTCAATCCTTGTTCTTTTGGATGTCAGTCTGAAAGGTCGAACACGCCCCGGACGCCGTCGGTGTGCACGGGTTTCAATCCTTGTTCTTTTGGATGTCAGTCTGAAAGTCGCATCTCTGAAATCAGCCGCGAGGACATCTCAAGTTTCAATCCTTGTTCTTTTGGATGTCAGTCTGAAAGCTGCCTGATATCGTTCGACGAGCTGACGCATTTCAGGTTTCAATCCTTGTTCTTTTGGATGTCAGTCTGAAAGCGCGACCAACCTGCAGCGGCAGCTTGTCGACATATAGTTTCAATCCTTGTTCTTTTGGATGTCAGTCTGAAAGAGTCAGATTGACGCCCAGCGGACGATGGGGAAGGAGTTTCAATCCTTGTTCTTTTGGATGTCAGTCTGAAAGCTCGCCCGGGGTCCGGTC
Organism: Methanoculleus sp. UBA374; assembly: GCA_002508705.1. Classification (GTDB taxonomy): domain Archaea; phylum Halobacteriota; class Methanomicrobia; order Methanomicrobiales; family Methanoculleaceae; genus Methanoculleus; species Methanoculleus palmolei. The sequence continues at coordinate 195,911 of DAYL01000029.1, forward strand.
ACCTACCTCCGGTTCCAGTTTCAATCCTTGTTCTTTTGGATGTCAGTCTGAAAGTGTAGTCCCTCTCCTCGGGGAGGGGCATGTTCTCCGGTTTCAATCCTTGTTCTTTTGGATGTCAGTCTGAAAGCATACTGGATCCTGGATTGCGCCCGGGTTACAGCGATGTTTCAATCCTTGTTCTTTTGGATGTCAGTCTGAAAGAAAAGGAGGGTCGGGGTTGGGATCCGGGGTTAGGATTGTTTCAATCCTTGTTCTTTTGGATGTCAGTCTGAAAGCCTAGAAATGTTCTGGGATTTCCCGTTCGTGGATGAGGGTTTCAATCCTTGTTCTTTTGGATGTCAGTCTGAAAGCAGCGATCCGCTCGGCGGTGCTTCCCGTTGGCAAAGTTTCAATCCTTGTTCTTTTGGATGTCAGTCTGAAAGCGCATCTGGAGATCGGAGTGGTTCAGGATGTGCCGGTTTCAATCCTTGTTCTTTTGGATGTCAGTCTGAAAGGGAAAACCGAGCGATGGTGTAGCGGCGCGCCATATTGTTTCAATCCTTGTTCTTTTGGATGTCAGTCTGAAAGATGGGTATACCGTCCCGGAAGAGTTCGTGCGGAATAGTTTCAATCCTTGTTCTTTTGGATGTCAGTCTGAAAGCCCCTGCGATCACGGCCGACCTCCGGGCATCGAGCATGTTTCAATCCTTGTTCTTTT
>DAYL01000029.1:196884-281820 GCA_002508705.1 Methanoculleus sp. UBA374
TTTGGATGTCAGTCTGAAAGAATCAGCCCGTCGGGGTAGCCAGGGACGCCCTCCAGTTTCAATCCTTGTTCTTTTGGATGTCAGTCTGAAAGAATGCCGTGATGCCCTATGTTGATCCCCGTTCCATAGTTTCAATCCTTGTTCTTTTGGATGTCAGTCTGAAAGCCCGACCGTGCAGGAGTGGCCGATCGTGTATTATCGGTTTCAATCCTTGTTCTTTTGGATGTCAGTCTGAAAGCCGATACGAGCGGGCGGTATTTTTCGGCCGGCTCTTGAGTTTCAATCCTTGTTCTTTTGGATGTCAGTCTGAAAGGCAGTGGCGTCCTGGGCTTCGAGGATAAGTTCCTTGTTTCAATCCTTGTTCTTTTGGATGTCAGTCTGAAAGGATCTGCCGGATCCTGGGGGCTCCCCCCTCCCGACTGTTTCAATCCTTGTTCTTTTGGATGTCAGTCTGAAAGCTCCTCCGATGAGGTATTTACGTCGGGAGCCGGGAGTTTCAATCCTTGTTCTTTTGGATGTCAGTCTGAAAGCAGACCGGAGCCCCAGAGAGAGTTGCCGAGCTGGGGTTTCAATCCTTGTTCTTTTGGATGTCAGTCTGAAAGCGGGCAGGGAGTCATAGTAAAACCTATGGCCCTCCGGTTTCAATCCTTGTTCTTTTGGATGTCAGTCTGAAAGCTTTGATGGCGGCGATCGCCCGGGGGTTTTTGAGGTGTTTCAATCCTTGTTCTTTTGGATGTCAGTCTGAAAGGAATTCGACGCGTCCTGCGCGCAAGGCGTAGGCCAGTTTCAATCCTTGTTCTTTTGGATGTCAGTCTGAAAGGCCCGGACATACCACGTCGAGTATGACGAGAACGGGTTTCAATCCTTGTTCTTTTGGATGTCAGTCTGAAAGGGTAGGGTTCGTTGATGCCCGTCGCGCTGCAGACCATGTTTCAATCCTTGTTCTTTTGGATGTCAGTCTGAAAGCGGGATGGTGCAAAGAATGCGCAAGAAATGCGATGCGGTTTCAATCCTTGTTCTTTTGGATGTCAGTCTGAAAGCGTGGAACACCTCGGACTATCGCGACGAGGATATCCTGTTTCAATCCTTGTTCTTTTGGATGTCAGTCTGAAAGCCTCCCCGTCGGTCTGCGTCTACCACAAGCAGTACGGTTTCAATCCTTGTTCTTTTGGATGTCAGTCTGAAAGATGTCGACGTGCAGCCGGCGGCCATCGTGATTGCCAGGTTTCAATCCTTGTTCTTTTGGATGTCAGTCTGAAAGCGCCTATCCTCAGGGATCGTCACGGTGAACGGCAGGTTTCAATCCTTGTTCTTTTGGATGTCAGTCTGAAAGCGTATCCAACTCAAGCGTCCCGTTCTTGCAGTTCAAGTTTCAATCCTTGTTCTTTTGGATGTCAGTCTGAAAGCTCCTCCGCCGGTCCGACGCAATCTGCATGGTCGGGTTTCAATCCTTGTTCTTTTGGATGTCAGTCTGAAAGTGGGGTGCTCCATCACCACGAGGAGGTAGTAGACATGTTTCAATCCTTGTTCTTTTGGATGTCAGTCTGAAAGTGTCGATCATTCCGACACCTCCGGGCGCACATACTGTTTCAATCCTTGTTCTTTTGGATGTCAGTCTGAAAGCCGGGCGCCCGGTAGCCAATCGAGGAACTTGCCGGGTTTCAATCCTTGTTCTTTTGGATGTCAGTCTGAAAGTCATGTTCATCCTGTGGGGACGGGGGAAGAATGGGTTTCAATCCTTGTTCTTTTGGATGTCAGTCTGAAAGCCTGTTACCAAGGATACGACGTAACTTCACTCGATATGTTTCAATCCTTGTTCTTTTGGATGTCAGTCTGAAAGCAGGGTAGTGAAGTGCCCGGCGTTCAGATCCTTCTGTTTCAATCCTTGTTCTTTTGGATGTCAGTCTGAAAGCGACAGGTTAAAAGGGCTTAAAGCCGACTACGAAGGTTTCAATCCTTGTTCTTTTGGATGTCAGTCTGAAAGACCATGAGACGACTGTATTACTATTCGTATCATCCAGTTTCAATCCTTGTTCTTTTGGATGTCAGTCTGAAAGTTTACACGGCGTTTTTCTCAGAAGCGTGGAGAATCAGTTTCAATCCTTGTTCTTTTGGATGTCAGTCTGAAAGCGAAAAGCCCGGAAGAGTGGGAGAAGCGTGCTCTCTGTTTCAATCCTTGTTCTTTTGGATGTCAGTCTGAAAGGCGAACTGGGCGGAATACGTCAAGTACGTCAATGAGTTTCAATCCTTGTTCTTTTGGATGTCAGTCTGAAAGCCAGTACACCCGAAAGATGTTCTATCCGTTAATGAGGGTTTCAATCCTTGTTCTTTTGGATGTCAGTCTGAAAGTGAATACCCTGCATCCTACGAGATGTGGTGCAAGATGTTTCAATCCTTGTTCTTTTGGATGTCAGTCTGAAAGTACGCTATCGAACGACGGACACCGGCCGAGCGGCCCAGTTTCAATCCTTGTTCTTTTGGATGTCAGTCTGAAAGCGCGTAGGTCAGGGTATTCAGCCCCGGCTGCATCTGCGTTTCAATCCTTGTTCTTTTGGATGTCAGTCTGAAAGTGCGACGGCGAGAGCCCCTGCTGCGAAGTCGAAGTGTTTCAATCCTTGTTCTTTTGGATGTCAGTCTGAAAGCGAGTTCCTGCTCTTGATGCAACTCGCGAAGACCTATGTTTCAATCCTTGTTCTTTTGGATGTCAGTCTGAAAGAGATTACGCCTCATTGGTGGGGGTGTCCGCGTCGTTTGGTTTCAATCCTTGTTCTTTTGGATGTCAGTCTGAAAGCATCGCCGTGATCTTGAGCGACGGCGGCACGATGAGGTTTCAATCCTTGTTCTTTTGGATGTCAGTCTGAAAGGGTAGGTGATCGCGATCGCGAGCCCGTCGAGGCCGGGTTTCAATCCTTGTTCTTTTGGATGTCAGTCTGAAAGCAGGGGGGCCTCTACTGCGACGGTCCGAGGTGCCGCTGGTTTCAATCCTTGTTCTTTTGGATGTCAGTCTGAAAGACGAGGGTGCGGCGGCCAGGTATGCCTGTGCGTCCAGGTTTCAATCCTTGTTCTTTTGGATGTCAGTCTGAAAGTGAGGTCGTGCTTGAGGATCGGCGGGAACTTGACCTGTTTCAATCCTTGTTCTTTTGGATGTCAGTCTGAAAGGACTGCATCGCATTCAGGGTCGTATGGCCTGTGATGTTTCAATCCTTGTTCTTTTGGATGTCAGTCTGAAAGAGAAGTGCGCCTGGTCGCGAAGTCCCGACTCACCGGAGGTTTCAATCCTTGTTCTTTTGGATGTCAGTCTGAAAGCAGGCGAAGCGGCTGGAGTATGGGTTCGTCGGCGCGGAGTTTCAATCCTTGTTCTTTTGGATGTCAGTCTGAAAGATCCGGAAGGCGACACTCAACCTAATCCCAATTGAGGGTTTCAATCCTTGTTCTTTTGGATGTCAGTCTGAAAGCTCGAATGGAACCCGGGAAGGGTACATGCAGCAGAGTTTCAATCCTTGTTCTTTTGGATGTCAGTCTGAAAGGTCGCCTCCCGGTTTGCGAGGAGCGTGTCAACATCCTGTTTCAATCCTTGTTCTTTTGGATGTCAGTCTGAAAGACGGCGCACTTTGAGATCGACTGTCCCGAGATCTCCAAGTTTCAATCCTTGTTCTTTTGGATGTCAGTCTGAAAGCGAGCAGGAGCCCGGCAGCGCCAGCCTTTACCACATCGAGTTTCAATCCTTGTTCTTTTGGATGTCAGTCTGAAAGGAGCCGAAGTTTCCCGCTCCCCATGGGCTCCATTTGTTTCAATCCTTGTTCTTTTGGATGTCAGTCTGAAAGCGGGATCCGCTGCTGCTTCGGGGCGAGTGCCTTCTTGTTTCAATCCTTGTTCTTTTGGATGTCAGTCTGAAAGCGTGGCGTGTATTTAAGAACCGTCTAATTTAATAGTGTTTCAATCCTTGTTCTTTTGGATGTCAGTCTGAAAGCCGCCACTGCGTCGTATCGTCTGAGAGATCGGTCGGTTTCAATCCTTGTTCTTTTGGATGTCAGTCTGAAAGAGCGACGAGGACTACGAGTCGGACCCGGCCCTGAAGTTTCAATCCTTGTTCTTTTGGATGTCAGTCTGAAAGCCAGAGGAGTCCTCCAGCGCGATTCTATCATGGATGTTTCAATCCTTGTTCTTTTGGATGTCAGTCTGAAAGGATGCGTCGGGGGTGCTTGACGTCGCCCCGTAATCATGTTTCAATCCTTGTTCTTTTGGATGTCAGTCTGAAAGCTACCCCATCGGCTAGGCATCAATGCCGGATATGCGGGTTTCAATCCTTGTTCTTTTGGATGTCAGTCTGAAAGCTCGTGATGCAGGGTGAGGGCATCGCCAAAGGTATGTTTCAATCCTTGTTCTTTTGGATGTCAGTCTGAAAGCACAGCGCCGCAACTTGCAGAGCACTTAAACAAGAGTTTCAATCCTTGTTCTTTTGGATGTCAGTCTGAAAGGCCCGCTTTTTTTTACGTATTTCCCCCCTTCTCTAAAGGAAGGCTGACCTTTTGTACACCTGTTGTACTTGATCCAAAATTATTCTTCCCCATATGTAGGGAAGAAACTACACACAGATGTTCCGGTAACAGCAGTCTATACATCGCGACGCAGTACGGGTCTGTTTGGGGTAATGCCCGGTCTCGATAATAGCAAGGATGTCCTGAATAACTCTTCTGCCCTGTTTGAAATCTTCCTCAGAAAACCGTACCTCTTCAACGTGATCATTGCTCCGAACAAAGCAGATGAAACCACGAGTTGCGGCAACCCCGAACGACTCCTGTATCATGAGCGCATGGAGCACTAGTTGGTAGCGATAGGTGCTAAAGACCCCATGTTTGAACTCAGCGAACTTGTACTCGAATGGTGCTGCCGTTCCATCATCAAGGAACCATACCTCATCGACGATCCCCTTGACCCGTAGATCTCGTGACGCTAGGAAGACCTCGTGCTCCCGTCGGATCACACCGAGTTTCTTCCGGAGATAATGTGGGTTTGTTGTCCGCTTTTCTGCGTGAACTTCTCTCCCACGGATCACCTTGTACTTCAACTCCTGGTGTTGCGGAATGTCCAGACAGTACATGAAATAGATGAACCGGGGACAGAAGAGGTACTCCAGCACATCGGAGATGGTAATCATCGGGCCGTTATCATCCATAGGTCAGAAGAACTTGGTGAGCACCTCATCGCTCACGAGTTTTTTATCAAACGCCTGTCCAAGCAGTTTCACCTGCTTAAATGACGCTGTATCCATCGGGAAGATGTAGACGGAATCTGCATTGAGATCGATCAGCGCTTCGCACTCAAGTGACAGAGCATCGCGGTTATTTGCGTTTAGTGTCCCTAAAAACGCGCTTTTTTGAACCCGATACAACCCCTTGTTTAGACACGCCCGGGCGACCTTGTTTCTGACCTTGTCGTTCGCGATGTCGTAGATGACCCAGACCATCGTCATGCCTCAGCCTCCGGCTTGATCAAGCTGTTTGCAATCCGGTGACATTCCATTGGGATCATGTTCTGTATCTTGACGTTCCGACCGCGGTAGGGGACATTACGGTCGAACATTTCATTCACGGCGGCGATCAGAACCACCTTCCCATCTTGGTTCAGGTATAAGCCGCCAGGGATCGGATCAAAAAGACCCTCATGGACTTGTTTCTTCGCAAAGATGCCCATAACTGCTCGGTCGATGTAGTTACGATAGATCTCAATGAAATCAAAGACAAATGACTTTTTATTATAATTATCCGTATGTAGAAACCCCACGTACGGGTCCAACCCGGCAAGAATGCACCCTTTCTCGACACGCGAGTAGAGAATGCCGTAGCCGTAGTTGAGCAGACAGTTGAACGCATCTTTCGCCGGGTCTCGACTCCGTCCAGAGAATTGCCACTGCTTCGGGAGGGCGATACTCAGTGCATCGAAGTAGTGCGCCGATGCCATTCCCTCGATCCCCATAATTGAACCCCGGTTTTTCTCGATGGAACCGCGGAGAACATCGAGTTTCTCTCGCAGGTCGGTCAGCGCATCGATGTGCTGGGTCATCTCGTCGCGAAGTGCAGGACGATTCTTCTTCAGATCCTTCACAAACGCGATCTGGTGTTGGATCTTCTCTCTAATCCAGCCCTTAACGAGGGAAAAACCCACCAGAGATGTGGCTGCTTCGAGTTGTCGCCGCCGGATAAGAGCTGTACTCCCGAGTTTCGCGTGCCAAACCCGACCATAGGGGAAGCCGTACTTGTTCAGGAAGACAATGTCGATGTTATTGGCGACAGCGAACTCAATTGCATCGGTGGAGATGGTTGCAGAAGTGGAGATGAGAATACTTTCAACCTTCCCTGCCGCTATCTCGAAGGTCTTCTCCGCGTTTTTGATCAGGAAACAATTGTGTTCCTTGCGAATGTAGGAACCGTAGGAATTAATAACGAGTTGCATGCCGCGCTCACCTGCCCCTCGGCTGGATCTGCCGAACCGCCCCGAAACCCCGGGATACGGACTTCCCGATACCGAGGAGGTCGGGGATCTGGAAGTTGACGTGGAACCTGCCGGAAAACGCCATCAGGTTCACATTTTTCAGCCGCCGTTTTCGAGGTAAAACCTCTACATCACACTTGATCTGGCCGGGAACTTCGTAGGTGAGGGACTTGGACATCGAGATGAGATTTCCGATAAGCGTCTTGCGGAGGAGGTCGCGTCGCTCGGCATCGTTCTTCATTCCGTAATATCTGAAGTAGTTCTCCTGATTCAGCGCCAGCCAGGGAGTGACGAAGTCGTAGGAAGAGATCCAGTCGCTCAGACCGAACGGCACGCGGCGAAGGTCTATCCCGGTTTCGGTGATACGGAACTCCCGGTCCCCGAGGCGAATAGACCGTGCTGCATGGAAGATCTCCTTCAACACATCCGATCCCTCATTAATTCCGATAACTGTCGGCGTCCCCTCAATCACCTTGTACTGCACCAGTGGATAGCGATAGACCAGTGTTCCCGCATCGTGCTGGTGTAGGAGTGTATACTCCGTAAACTTCGTGGCGAAAAACCCGCGGAGTTGGGAAGCCGTCCCCTCGATAGGCCGATCCGAGGAGAGCGTCAGGGTGAATACTTCGAGGTCCATCATATGATCCTGTATGCCTCTTCAGGTCGTTCAGTGAACCGTGCTCCAAGTTCGGGGTCATACTCCATATCACAGAAGACTACATCGCCGCGGACCTCTCGGTGCTTCTTCACATACCAGAGGGGCATCTTCACCTCGTAATACTGGCGTCGGATCGGCGGCAGATCCCGAACGGTCTCCTGGAACTGGAGGGGGATGACCGGGATCTGTGGGTAATCAACCTTTCGGGTGACTTCGTAGTTTGTATCGAGGATGGGGTTATCGTAGACCCCGAGAAGCCGGCGCTGTGATTGTGCGTATGCTTTCGATGCCTCTAGGAATCGCGGATCCTCCACGATCTCGGTGCCTGTGTAGACCTGCTCCACGATCGCTGTCAGATCCGCCTCGGTTGGACGGGCAGGACCTGCCTGGAACGCTGCATACGATCTGGCCAAGAGGTCCGTGCTGTTTGACTCATAGATCTTTCTGGATATCTCGGAGGGGCGGCAAATAGTGACGGTAGTGTCTTCCTTTGTTCTCCGTCGATTAATCCGACCCGCCCGTTGCACAAGCGCATCGGGTGGGGCGCATTCGGTGAACATGAGATCAAAGTTGATATCCAGGGAGACCTCCACAACCTGAGTGGCGATCAGGAACGAACCTGAATCGGTTGCCTTTTCTTTCTCATCAATTGCTTTCTCCTTCTCAGTCCTGTCTTGGAGCGTGAACTTGGAGTGGTAGCAGATCGGGTTCAGGTCAGCAAATGTCCGTGTTAGGTCTTGGCATTTCCCCACGCTGTTCACGCTCACGAGGGTCTTTCGTCCGTCGCACACAGCCTCCCGAATCTGGTCGGTCATCTCCTCGATCTCGGCATCGACCACCCCAAATGTGTTTCGAGCAGAGTCAAGGAGTGACGTGTCCCTGACCACGGTTGCCCCGGGGAGCGCCGTTTGCAGGAGATTGAGAAGATTCCTGGGCATTGTCGCGCTCATCAGCATGAACCGGGCGCCCAGACATGCAAAATGCTCGACCGACCGGAGAATGAGTGCCAGCGTCCAGGGGTCATACGCATGGATCTCGTCGATGATAATCACGCTGTTTGCGGCATTTGCCTCAATCAGCGTCCACCTCCCGGTGTTGAACCCCGCTGTCAGGAGCTGGTCAACAGTCGCCACTGTGGCCGGCAGAATGAAAGACCGGTCGAAAAGAGCGTCCCGGGCAGTGCGGAGATCTTCCTCATCCAGGAAGAGGAGTGATGCTGTCGAGTGAGAGACGCCGACGTTCCCCTTCCCAAAGTACTCCTCAAGGCGCCGGTAGATGCTGTTGGCTGTTACCATCGTCGGGAGCAGGTAGAGGAGTTTTCCATTCCTCATCTCTGCAATATTGTGGAGCGCCCATAGTAGAGCCCCTTCTGTCTTACCGCTCCCGGTTGGCGCGATCGCGATACAGTGCCCGGATGTCGAGGCGCATGTCTCCTGGAACGGCAACAGGCCAGCGAAGGAGATATTTCGTTTACGACACCGGTCTGCAATTCTATAACGAAGCTCTGTGCTTCCGGTCGGCAGGGTGTACTTCACCGGTTTTCCTGCAGAGCCATACCAGTCTGCATAGTGCAGGATCGCCTTCAGAACCGCATATGTCTCCCGAAGGGCGGCAGGGTCGGCAAATTGTTCGTAAAACTTGAAGAATACACCCTCAGGCCCGATCAACTCCCTGACCTCGTTGGCGGGATTGAGGTTCTTGAGTGTAAGTGATGGAAATCGATATCCCTCCTGCTCAAAGAGGGTCGCCGCGAGATCGAGGGCGTCCTGCATTCCCTGCTCGCAGAGTTGCGGGGGCGGGAGTGTTAGTTCCCGCTCAAACGACTGCAGGTCAGGATTCAGCCGTTTGTGGTGGCCGAGGACTGCAAGGGCATCAAGAGGCATCGCCACATCTAGAAGCGGGCCTTCCTGACGGTCGAGTGCCACACTACCCCGGAGCATAACTGAGTAGGAGACGAGCTCGTGCCGGTAGTTCTCACTCCATGTCGGTCGTCGTCCGGCTCGGAGCATCTGCATCATTCGCTGAAACGGCAGAATATTCTTCCCGATGTCGTGGAGGATGACGGTGAAGAGCGACCGTTGCAGGAATCGTTCCTCCTCAAACCCCCACCGCTTGCCAAGCCTCTGTATGAGCGGTCGTTTGGCTTTGACCGTCGCCTGCCACGCTGCGTAGGCTGCCAGCACGTGCTCCGCATAGGTCTGGTCACGCTTGGCCCACATTGTCTGATTCATTGAAAAATAACCCGATGATTGTCGATGATATACCCGTCCATTGGTTCGCTGAGCCTCACCGGAGACCTTACAAACGTGAATGGCTGTCGTTCGAGGACGACGCGTCTGTCCCCCTCAAACGCGAATCGAGTCGGAAGCAGGAAGACCTGCGGGGATACGATGGTCGTGGTTATGGGGAGGGTTGTGAAGTCAATGGTCGGGGTGCACCGGGTCGAGACGTCCCCCGGGAGGATTGTATGTTCGAATTCCGTCAGAGCCGCTGTTTCGGCCTCGACAACCCCGGAAACGGCTGTTATTTTGATCAGATCGTCACTGTTCCCGGCGGTCAGTGCATACACGGGAGATCGCAGAGCATTCCGCACCTCTTCAAGCGCTTCCCGGGATGGCGAACCGAAGAAGAACGTGAAGGAGCAGTCGTAGAGATACTCCCGAATAAGGATACTATAGTGGAGTCGTTTCCGGATCTTCTCCGGGTCATAATCCTTAATGGTCACCTTTCGATAGTTCCAGAGGTCCCGCATCGTACCCTGGTGATCGCCGCAGACACTCACAGCAATCTCGTGTTCGTCCGCGAACCGGTGAGCGCTCTTCAGGTCGAGGCCAAGCGCGGCGCCCATCATGCCGATGATCGTGGGCCGCGGGGGGAGGGGGAGCGTCTGGTGAAAGGTATGCGTCTCGGGCACACGGAACGATGCCGTTATGGCCCTCCCGGTGACGGAAAAGGCAAACATCAGTTATCCTTTATCTCGTAATACTGGTCCACCCACCCGGCCATTGTGTTGAACGCCTCACCGATCGAAACGGTATTCTCCGGTATGCCGGTGAAGAACCCGCTTCTCGCCCCAATTACTGTGGCGAGCGTTTCACTCTCGTAGTCTTTCAGCGTCTCGATGAGCGTTTTAGTGTTGAGGTCTGCACCGTCGACCAGAACGCTCTCGAGGAATATGGGGTTCTTCACCACCAGCAACGCTCCTGCCATAAACTTCGGCGAGATATCGGCGAGGAACCTGCTCTGCCGTCCGGATGCCCAGAGGTTCTTCACGGCGGCAAGCAACGCTTTCACACGCTTGGCTTTCTCATTGTTATCGAGGGGTTTTGCAAACCCATCACCGCACCCGACGCGGTCGAGCTCGATGAGAATGGTCCCACGGTAGAGGCCGGCGTGGACTTCGGTCTCGAATATGTTCGGGTTACCGCCAGCTCCGACTCCCATATAATTGGTACCGAAGTCGAGATCGCCCTGGTAGGGGTTCAGCGCGACGAGCGGAGAGACCCGGACTACTGAGGTCCGCTTGTGTGCAGATCCTGGCCCTGCACCCTCACCGGACTCTGTTCCCATAAACCCGAAGAGGTCATCATCGATGTATTTCTCCGGCTCCTGTTTAGTGGTCGCGGCTCCCTTCTTGATAGTCGCTACTGCGCCCTCTGAAAGCGTCCAGCCCAGTACTTCCAGCTGGTTGCGTAACGCACGGCGCACCGCTTGGGCGGATACGTACGGGTACTGCTCTACACCTGCCGAGATCTTCTTGATGCTGGAGATGTTGTCTGCTTCTTTATCCGATCCGTTTAACGACGCAAACGATACGGGAGTGAGATATGTGACCGTCAGCGCCTTCGCTTTTGCAAAATCTGCTTTTGAACTCATGCTGTTTCACCTGTTGCTCTGATCTGGGGCCCCTCCGTTCTCGGGTTCTCGGTTCTTCCCGTTGAAGGTATTTAACGCCGCGATCATGCAGAACTGCTTGAATTCGGCAAAATTTTCCCCGAACGCTTCACCCTTGTTGTAGAGGTCGGAGGTAACCAGCGCTCCGTACTTAATCTGGATCCTGTTTACCTCGTTGAGGAAATCTTCCACTTTTCGTGCTTTCCGAAGGCGGAAGAGATCGCCTTTTCCTTTCTTGCCGCTGGGGGCGACACTCATACCGATGGTCTTCCCTAGGCTTACTGCTGCATCTATCAATTTCTGGTGCATGGGTCTTCTCTCCTGGTTGAGAATTTTCTCATACGCGATGGTGAAATCGTGCAGAGACTTGATATACTGCATTTTGGATTTGTTCACATGAAATACGTGCTGATCGACGAGATCGACAATACTCTGTTGATTGAGGATCCGCTCACAGACTCGGTTCCGCATGAGGGTTTTGTACTTGTTCTTATCCTGTTCAAAATCGACGAGCTCGCGCATAACTTCCCGGATCTGGAGCCCCTGTCGTTCGAGACGGTCCAAGAGCCGGAAAATGTAGACCGAACGCTTGAACGGCCAGACCATCTTTGCCATCTGGGTCTTGCCGAGCGGCTCCGTATACATCACGACATACTCTAGAGGGGCACATGCGGTCGTGATCTGGTAGAATTTAGTAAAGTTAAACCCTGGGTCTTCGTCTCCCTGCTCCGCCGGGTCCTTGCTGCTGAGCGCCCGCCGATACACGGAGTAGAGGAACGATAGAAACATCTCATACGGTTTCTGGAAGTACCCACCGAGGTCCTGATTGAAGTTCCTGAAATAGTTCGGGTCGGGCGCCTTGATCGCTTCGAGAGGACGAAAGACCTCATGCATCTTCACAAGGCTTGGGGAGTAGGGGAAGTACATGTGGCAGGTGCCGTCGCTGGTGGCGTAAAACCCACTGATGGGTACGAATTTACCGATGTAATCACATTTCCAGCATACCTTTGTCGGGTTCCCGCAGGTTGAGTTGAAGGAGAGTATGCCGTCTTTCCCGGTGATCAATGGGAAGACCGTACTTCCGATATCGGTGAGGGCATGAGCTTCATGACCACAGATGAAACAGCTGCCCTCTGATGTTGCCTTTTTTTTGGGCGATAGGATCTTCTTCTGGAGCACCAGCACCTGTGGCTGGTGCGCATTCGGGCCGTCGATGAGAAGGTTTTTCACCTCACCGACTTTGAGGTTGTTTTCCTGCAAAAAAGCGTCGAACCGCTCCTGCAGGTCTGCATATTCAGGAGGGAGGATACCCTTGCCTGCATACCGGACTGCATCCTTCGTAGGTCGGGGAGCCTTGTCGAAGATAAACGCCGCGATGCCCCGGGTTTTTACCTTTGGGAAACGGACAAAGGTGTCCTGTGCGGTATCGTAGTAAAATCCTGCATTGTCTGCGCGCTGCTGTTCGGAGGATGTATTGTAGTATCGATCGAGGAGGACTTTGTAGACATGTTCGAGAAGTGCTTGCAGGTTGTCTTCGGCGCCCTTGAGGGTGACGCCTGTATCGTTGAGGTAGATCGAAACATCCCACTGTTCTGGGTGTTCCTGCTCGGCGAGTTCATAAAATCCTATAAGGCCGGCGTCCATCCAGAAATGATGTGTTTTAGGGAAGTGGATCTCCCGCACTGCATTGGTCATTGTCGCTCACGAGGCGTTCTTCATTGTGCTACAGTTCTATGAACGGTCATATACATGTTTCGATCTGTTATCGGGCGGATGTCAATGAACATCGAGCAATTATGGCAGGGGATAAAGCCTGCAGGTTTTTTTTACCTTTTCTGCTCTTGTCCTTAAAATCAGAGAATCATCCTTGGGAAAACGTGACCCTCGTGCAGGTCAGTGTTGTTCTGTATGTCGATGCCGATCGGGTCGAGCGGTGGTTCGGAGCCGGAATCCACGAGAATAAATTGCAACATGTTGCAATGACCTTTGGTTACTTCCCCGGTTGCCCGTACAGTTGTGCGAGCCGAAGTATAACAATGACCCGCTGGCTCTGCCGCCTCCGTCGTGAGCGTTTGACGGCTGTTATCCACATCCTCCTTGGACGCCAGATAGGCGGCGTTAAATGTGTTGAAAATGTGAGAAAATGCACGTGGACAGCAGGTCCAAAATCTGAAAAAATCTACCCAGACTCAGAACAAGTATTTTAATATGCCTGACTCCATATCCACATGCAAACTGGAATTGTTCCATCTATCGGCACTTTAAAAGGATCTCTCTCCTGAAAACGGAGACCTAAATATCGCTTATTTCAAAATCAGCAATGGGCTCGCTGAGATTCGAACTCAGGACCTCCGCCATGTCAAGGCGACGTCATAACCAGCTAGACCACGAGCCCGTGCCTGCCCAATAATGTTGGTGCTCCGGGTATAAAAACAATTCTCGTCCCGGGAACCGTTCCGTGTCGGCCCCGCCGGGCGGAGGCCGGTACGTGCTTATGAACTACCCCACCCTTACGGGTGGGGCTTCCTGCGAGTATCCTTGGATCATAGGGATCTTCGGACCTGTTTGTCGCAGATTACCGGCGAACTGCCGATAGCCCGTCCACAGGGCATTTTGTGATAGGAACCGTACCCTGATGTTGACCGCGCTGTTCCGGTCTCGGTCGATGCTAGTTCCCGCAATCACAGTCCATAACTCGTTTCCCGAGCGGCATATCGTGAACCGCTTCGCAGACGCAGCAGATCCTCGTCGTGTCCCGTTCATCGATTTTTATTACTCTCTTACCTGCAAGAGTTGCCTTGTAGGTTAACAATCCGATGAACCTTGAGAGGTGGCCCGCGTTCTGGGTGGAGCGGTTAGAGTCCGGGAGTAGACCCACCGATACTCGGGGGAATCTCTTCTTCAATTCCGGAAGAGCGTTGGCCTGCTGAACATACCCGATATACTGACTGTGTATCGGGTCGATCCCTGTTCTCCTGATAGTTCTGGTTCCGCTCGGCAAGAGCAAAGTTGTAGAGCAACCGGCACTTCTCGGAGAGATGGCAGAGCACGTCGGCCTGAACGGGTGTGACCGGAATCTTGATCTTTGTGGCAATGTGCATCGGAAACTCTCCTGCAGGTTCTCTCATGAAGGATATCCGGTTCTTTGTCATAAAGAAGAGCCGTGCGCGGGGTGAAAGTGAACGGACGAAGGGGCGCCGCTCCCATCCCCCAACTTGCGCAGGGGGTCTTCCCGCTCTGCCCCGAGAGCCCCGCGGAGATAAAAGGAGGTGACGGCCGGGACCGATCAGATCTCGGCGTGCTTTGCCGTGTGGATGCCGTCGATTCGCTTGATCTCTTCCATTGCATCGGCAGGCACCGCGGAGTCGACGGTGAGGACCATCAGCGCCTCTTCGCCGGGTTTATGGCGCCCCACCTGCATTCCCGCGATGTTCACGTTCGCCCGGCCGAGGATCGTGGCGGCCTTGCCGATGACGCCCGGCTTGTCGGTATGGCGGGAGATGACCACATGGCCGGTCGGGGTCAGGTCGGTCATATAACCGCCGATGCTCACGATCCGGGCCCGGTTCGGGCCGGAGACGCTGCCGCTCACCGACTCCGTCATCATATCCGTCTTCGCGGTGATGCTGATGATGTTCCGGAAGCCCTGCGCCTCTTCGGTCGTCGTCTCGCTCAGCCGGATGCCGCGCTCCTTTGCCACGAACTCCGCATTCACGATATTGACCGGCACCTGCAGGACCGGGTCGAGCAGGCCCTTTAAGATGACGCGGGTGATGAACTTCGTGTTCGGCAGCCCCGCGGCCTCGCCTCCGTAGGTGATCGCGATAGATTCGAGCCTCCCCTCGACAAGCTGGATGAGAAGGCTGCCCATCTTCTTTGCGAGGGCCGCGTAGGGCTCGACCACCGCCTGCTGTTCCGCAGGGATCATCGGTGCGTTCACCACGTACTTCGCAGCGCCGCCCGATAGAACGCTGATGCACTGGTTCGCCACCGAGATAGCGACGTTCTTCTGTGCCTCGACCGTGCTTGCCCCGAGGTGCGGCGTCACGATTACCTTATCGAGGGCGAGGAGCGGAGAGCCCGTCGGCGGCTCGGTCTCGAAGACATCCAGCGCCGCACCGGCGACCTTACCGCTGGTAATCCCGTCAACGAGGGCTTTCTCGTCGATGATCCCGCCGCGTGCACAGTTAATCAGCCGGACGCCGTCCTTCATCGTGGCGATGGTCTTCTCGTTGATGACGTGGCGGGTTTCCTTGATCAGCGGCGTGTGGACCGTGATGACGTCTGCCCTCCGGAAGAGCTCCTCAAGCGGCACCATCTCCACGCCGAGGCTTGCAGCCTTCTCCTTGCTGATGAACGGATCGTAGGCGATGCACTTCATCGCCATCGCCTGGGCGCGCTTTGCGACCTCGCGCCCGATACGCCCGAATCCCACGATGCCGAGCGTTTTATCGTTCAACTCGACACCCATGAATTTGGAGCGCTTCCATTCGCCTTTCTTGAGCGATGCGGTCGCCTGGGGGATATTGCGCGCGAGTGCGAGCATCATTGCCATCGTGTGCTCCGTAGCCGCCAGGGTATTTCCTTCGGGGGCGTTCGCGACGACGATGCCCCGGCGTGTCGCCGCCTCGGTATCGATATTGTCGACCCCGGCTCCCGCACGGCCGATGAACTTGAGTTTCGTTCCCGCGTCGATGACGCGTGCCGTAACCTCGGTGCCCGAGCGCACCAGCAGGGCATCGTAGTCCCCGATAACAGCAACGAGTTGATCCTCGGTTAGCCCGGTATTGACGTCCACATCGCCGAATTCCTTCAGGATGTCAAGCCCTTCCTCTGCCAGCGGGTCGCTGACCAGCACTCTATATTTCACAGTTCAACCCATATCTACTTCGACATCATATGTATTGATGCTTTTTCCTCCGAAATCTTTTAAGTAATGGTGAGAAGTATATGTGTGGTGCGAGCATGAAGGAAATGCCCAACGTTTTGTGGCTCGAAGAAATAAAAAAGGAAGATATCCCTTCTGTCGGTGGAAAAGGGGCTTCTCTTGGGGAGATGACCTCGATCGGTCTCCCCGTGCCGAAAGCATTTGTGGTGACCGCTCAGGCGTTCCGCAGGTTTCTTATAGAAACCGGGATCGAAGATTCTCTCTTCCGCAAGCTGGAGCGTCTCGACGTCGACGACAACGGAGCGCTGGAGTCGGTCTCCAGGGACGTGCAGGACCTCGTCATGAGTGTCGGCATCCCCGATCAGATTAGAGAGGAGATCACTGATGCATACACCCGGATGGGAGCGAACGGAACGGTCGTCGCCGTCCGTTCGAGCGCCACTGCCGAAGACCTTCCCGATGCCAGTTTCGCCGGACAGCAGGAGACCTATCTTAATATCCTCGGCGAAGAAGACCTTCTCGATGCGGTCCAGAGATGCTGGGCCTCGCTGTATGGTGCACGGGCCATTTATTATCGAGCGAAGCAGGGCTTCGACGACCGGAGTGTCAACATCGCCGTCGTCGTGCAGGAACTCATCCGTTCGGAGAAGTCCGGTGTCATGTTCACCTCCCACCCCGTCACCGGGGAACCTCTGATGATCATCGAGGGCTCATGGGGCCTTGGCGAAGCCGTCGTCTCAGGAAGTGTCTCCCCTGACAACTATGTCTATGACCTGCGCTCCGGGCGGGTGGTCGACCGCCTGATCGCCGAGAAGGAGATCATGATCGTCCCGGAGGGCCAGCATGGGACGAAGACCGTCAACCTCTCCGCCGAGCGGCGCACCGCCCCGGTCCTTTCCGATGAGGAAGTGGCGCGCCTTGCCACGCTCGGCAAGATCGCCGAAGACCACTACGGCGTCCCGCAGGACATCGAGTGGGCAATCGTCGGCGACGGCGTCTTCATCCTCCAGTCCCGGCCCATTACGACGATCCGGCGGCCGGAGATCCCCGGTGCCGAAGCCGAACGTGCCGGACAGCCGAAAGGTACGCTCGGTGTGGTGCTGCTGGAGGGCCAGGGCGCTTCTCCCGGCGTCGCGAGCGGCCGCGTCGTGATCGTGCGGGACGTCAAGGACACGAGTTCCGTCAAAGACGGCGATATCCTGGTCACCCGAATGACTAACCCCGATATGGTTCCGGCGATGCGGCGGGTCAGCGCCATCGTCACCGACGAAGGCGGCATGACCTGTCATGCGGCCATCGTAAGCCGGGAGCTCGGGACACCGGCGGTTGTCGGGAGCAAGAAAGCAACGACGCTGCTCAAAGACGGACAGATCATCACCGTCGACGGCGAAAAAGGTCTTATCTACGAAGGAGCGGTTG
This sequence comes from Methanoculleus sp. UBA374, assembly GCA_002508705.1. Taxonomy (GTDB): domain Archaea; phylum Halobacteriota; class Methanomicrobia; order Methanomicrobiales; family Methanoculleaceae; genus Methanoculleus; species Methanoculleus palmolei. Next base: position 214,236 of record DAYL01000029.1, read on the forward strand.
CGTCGTCGGCGACGGCGGCACCGGCATCCGTGGCGATTGCGTCGGCGTCCGCTCCGGTCATCACCGGCACGCTCGTCAAGGTGAACGTCTCCCTGCCTGAAGCCGCACAGCGTGCCGCCGCAACCGGCGCGGACGGTGTTGGTCTCCTCCGGATCGAGCACCTGATCCTCGGCCTCTCCAAAACCCCCGGCTGGTACATCGAGCACGGCGCGGAGGAAGAGTTCATCGGTGAACTCTACAACGGCATCAAGACGGTGCTCGACGCCTTCCCGGGAAAGCCCGTCTGGGTCCGGACCCTGGACGCCCCAACCGACGAGTTCCGGAATATGGAGGGCGGCCAGGACGAGCCGATCGAGCACAACCCGATGCTCGGCTGGCGCGGCATCCGCCGTGACCTCCGGAGCCCTGAACAGTTCCGTATGCAGATAGAGGCCTTTAAGAGGCTCTGGGCCGCGGGATACAGCAATCTCGGCGTGATGTTCCCGCTCGTCAACCACCCCGATGAATTCGTCCAGGCCCGGACGATGATGAAGGAGTGGGGTGTCGACGTGGAGAACGTGACTCTCGGCATTATGGTCGAGATCCCGAGCAGCGCCATCCTGATCGAAGACTTCATCAAGGCCGGGATCCGGTTCGCCTCGTTCGGAACAAACGACCTCGTCCAGTACACGCTCGCCATCGACCGGAACAACGAGAACGTCGCCGATATGTACGAGCCGGAGCACCCCGCCGTGCTCCGGCTGATCGACCACTCGATCCGGGCCTGTCGGGAGCACGGCGTCGAGTGCTCCATCTGCGGCCAGGCCGGCTCCGATCCCCGTATGGCAGCCTGGCTTGTCGAACACGGCATCACCAGCGTCTCCGCAAACATCGATGCGGTTCCGCGCATCCGTGAGGCTGTAGCACGAAAAGAGCGGCAGATCCTCCTTGATGCGGCGAGAAGACATGCGTGAGGTTGGCTGCCCTGAGGAAGACCTTTTCTCCTTCCTCTCGTCAAAACGACGGGAGGACCTCGGGTACCGGCATATCTTAAGCTCGATGTGCACGCCGCCCCATCCGGTCGCGGCGCGGGCGCATGCTTTGTTCCTCGAGACCAACCTCGGCGACCCGGGGCTTTTCCCCGGGACGGCCGCGCTTGAGGAACTCCTCGTCCGACGGCTCGGTGCGCTGATGCACCACCCCGGCGCGGGAGGCTATGCGACCTCCGGCGGGACGGAGTCCAATATCCAGGCGCTTCGGATTGCAAAGAAGCAAAAACCGGTGAAGTTCCCGAACGTCGTGGTCCCGGCATCGAGCCATTTTTCGTTCCAGAAGGCCGGCGATATCCTGGGGCTTGAGATCCGGACGGCACCGCTCGATGCCCGGTTCCGGATGGACATGGAGGGGCTTGACGACCTTATCGACCAAAATACGGTCGCTCTTGTCGGTATCGTCGGGACGACGGAGTACGGCATGGTCGACCCCGTCGCCGCTCTCTCCGACGTGGCGCTCGACCGGGACGTCTTCCTCCACGTCGACGCCGCCTTCGGCGGCATGGTCGTCCCGTTTCTCGACCGCCCGGTCCCGTTCGACTTCCGGCTCTCCGGCGTCGACTCCATCTCCGTCGACCCTCACAAGATGGGGATGAGCACCATCCCGGCCGGATGTCTCCTCGTCCGTGACCCGGACTCCTTCGCGTGCCTCAACGTCGATACGCCCTACCTGACGGTGAAGCGGGAGTGCACCCTCGCCGGCACCCGACCCGGGGCCCCGGTGGCCGCCGCCTTCGCGGTTCTTGAATACCTGGGGATGGACGGCATGCGAGCGGTGGTCGCCGGATGCATGGAGAACGCTCGAAGGCTGATCGAGGGGATGGAGACGCTCGGCTGCCCGAGAGCGGTGACCCCGGACGTCAACGTGGCGACGTTCTCCTGTGAGCGTGCGCCTGCCGGATGGCGGGTATCGAGGACCCGGAACGGCCATATGCGGATCGTCTGCATGCCCCACGTCACACGCGACGTGGTCGAAAAATTCCTTGAAGATATGGGGAACCTGAATGCTTGAACGGCTGATCCATTCTCTGGAAACCGCTCCGGTTATGAAACGGGGCGAGTACAACTACTTCATCCATCCGATCACGGACGGGGTGCCGCTCCTTGAGCCCGGGCTTCTCCGCGAGATCGGGTGCGCCATGGTGCGGTGCCTCGACCTCTCGCGGGTCGACAAGATCGTCGTCTGCGAGGCGATGGGCATCCACATCGGCGTCGTCCTCTCGCTGATGACCGACATCCCGCTGGTTGTCGTGAGAAAGCGCCCCTATTGTCTCCCCGGCGAGGTCGCGGTGCACCAGACCACAGGCTACTCGAAAGGAGAACTTTACCTGAACGGTGTCGGTGCGGGCGACCGGGTCGTGATCGTTGACGACGTCTGCAGCACCGGAGGCACGCTCCGCGCTCTTATCGGTGCGATCGAGCATACCGGCGCCGAGATCGCCGATATCTGCGTGGTCATCGGCCGGGGCGACGAGGATGTTGGCCGGCCGCTCAAGACCCTGGTCCGGGTTGAGGTCTCCGAGACGCAGGTGCGTGTCGTTGATACCTGTCTCCGACCTTATTGAGCGGCTCCATGAGCGTGGAGCGCGGAGCGTTGCTCTCCAGTTCCCCGCCGGACTCGCGCGACAGGCGCCGCAGGTAGCCGCCGCACTCCGCGGTGCGGGCTTTTGGGTGATCGTCAGCGGCGATCCCTGCTACGGCGCCTGCGACCTTGCGCTCGACGCCCTCGCCCACGCCGACGTTCTGGTCCATTTCGGCCATGCGCCGGTCGAGGAGCGGCCGGACGTCCTCTACGAACCCGTCCGCTTTGATTTTGACGTGGATGTGCTCAAAACGGCCCTCCCCCTCCTCCGTTCCCGCCGCATCGGCCTCGTCACCACGGTCCAGCACGCCCACCTGATCGGTGCGATGGCGGCATATCTCTGTGAGCACGGCGTCGAAGCGGTCGTCGCCCCCGGCGACGGGCGCACGCCGCTCCCCGGACAGGTCCTCGGGTGCAACTTCGCCGCTGCACGGGCGACGGGGGCCGGCGAGATCCTCTTCGTCGGGACCGGGGTCTTCCATCCCCTCGGGATCCGGCTCGCCACCCGGGCGCGGGTGGTGGCGCTCGACCCTTACACCCGCGAGGCGCAGGAGGTGGACGCTTCCCGCCTGGTCCGTCGCCGTGCCGCGGTTATGGAGAAAGCCCGTGATGCCGCAAGTTTCGGAATCATCGTCAGCACCAAGAGCGGTCAGCAGCGGATGAGTCTTGCCCGGCGGCTCGTCGCCCTCTCCGACCGGGCCGTGATCGTCGCGATGCGCGAGGTCTCGCCCGGAGAGATGCTCGACCTCGGGTTTGCGGCTTACGTGAACACCGCCTGCCCCCGGCTCGCCTACGACGACCAGGCCCGGTTCCCGGTCCCGGTGCTGACGCCGCCGGAGTTCGAGATCCTCTGCGGGGTCCGGGCCTGGGACGACTATACAATCGACGAGTACCTCGCACCATGAACCTCCGGCAACTTGAGATGCGGCTTGAGCATCTGGAGGGCTTTGAGCGGCCGACGACGCGCCTCGAACAGTATCAGACCCCGGCACCGGTGGCCGCCCGCCTCCTCCACCATGCCGCCATGCAGGGGGCGATCACGGGGCGTCGGGTCTGCGACCTCGGGTGCGGGACCGGAATCCTTGCCCTGGGCGCGGCCCTCCTCGACGCAGCCGCCGTGATCGGGCTTGATATCGATCCGGCCGCGATAAATGTGGCCCGGCGGAACGCCGGGGAGTTCGGCGTTTCGGTGGAATTTCTCGTCGCCGACGTCCGAAACCCCGACCTCGATCGGCGGCGGCTTTCCTGCGACACCGTCGTGATGAACCCGCCGTTCGGAGCGCAGAGGGCGCACGCCGACCGGCCGTTCATCGACCTCTCGCTTGAACTCGCGGTGGTGGTCTACGGCATCTTCAACGAGGGTTCGGCCCCGTTTGTCGCCGCCTATACCGAGGGCCGGGCGACGGTTGAGGAGGTGATCCGGTGCGCGTTTCCGCTCAAGCGGACGTTTGCCCACCACCGCCGGGAGCGCATGGATATCCCGGTAGAAGTCATACGCTTAAGGCGGATCTGACGTCCGTGACCGCCGATATAAAACCGATCTGGAGGCTCTCTGCCGCCCACCTGGTGACCGATCTCTATTCGCCGGTTCTCCCTGCAATCCTGCCGCTCCTCATCGTCGACCAGGGCTACTCGTTCTTCCTTGCCGGGCTGATCGTCACGGTCTACACCCTCACGTCGTCGTTCGTGCAGCCGTTCGCCGGCTGGCTCTTCGATACCCGGGGGATCGCCGTCCCCATCAGCGTGAGCGTCCTCATCAGCGCGGTGTTCATCTCCGTGATAGGCCTCCTGGACAACTACTTCCTCGTCCTCGCCTCCGCCGCCGTCGCGGCGCTGGGAAACGCTTCTTTCCACCCGAGCGCGCTCGGGACCGTCAGCCGGCTGACCCAGGATGCACACCGGGGCAGGATCACCTCATTCTTCGTCATCGGCGGAAACCTGGGCTACGCACTCGGTCCTATCTGTGCCGGCATCGTTGTCGGGCTGATGGGCCTTCCGGGCCTTGCCGTCCTTGTCATCCCCGGCCTCGTGATGGCGGCGGTGCTCCGGTGGACCCTGTCCGCTCCCGGACATACAGCGGTCCCGGCGGCGCAGGTCCGGACTGAACGGTCCGCGTACCGGGCGATCGTTCTTCTCGTCGCGGCCTCAAGCCTCCGTGCATGGGCCATATTCGGCTCGGTCGCGTTCCTTCCCACCATCCTCACCGAGCGCGGCATCGACCTTGTGACCGCGAACCTGATCGTATCGGGTATGCTTATCGCCGGGGTCGTCGGGCAACTCGTCGGGGGTGCGCTCTCCGACCGTTACGGCCGCAAAGAATTCACGATAGGCGGACTTGTTGCCGCCATCCCGCCCTTCGCCGTATTCCTGACCACCGGTGGTATCGTCTCCATCGTTGCGCTGATTATCTTTGGGTTCATCCTCTGGTCGACCTTTGCCGTCACCGTCGCCATGGCCCACGAAATGGCCCCGGGGAACGCCGGGCTCGTCTCCGGCCTCATGCTCGGGCTCGCGGTCGGCGTGGGCGGGATAGGGGTTGCGGTCACCGGCGCCATCGCTGATATGACCTCGCTTTCCCTTGGCCTCATGACGATCCCGCTTGCGATTGTCCTTGCCGTTCCGCTCTTCCTCGCCACTTCCTACCCCTGGAAATCCCTCGGACGGAGCCGGCTCTCCTCCCGGGGGACGACCCCGCCCCAAACTCCTTAAGTACCGGGAGTGCCGATTCATCCCCGATGGTCACCCGGCTTCAGCGTTACCGGCAGATCGCGGATGTGCTGACCCGATACGGTTTTGAGATCCTCGTCGACGAGTTCGTCTCCCGGAGCGAACGACGCCGGGGGCTCCACCGGGCCCCGGAAGAGAAGCGATCGGTGTACGAACGTATCCGCCTTGCCATCGAGGAACTGGGGCCCACGTACATAAAGTTCGGCCAGATAATGAGCACACGCCGGGAGCTCCTCCCGCCGGAGCTTATCCAGGAACTGCAGAAGCTCCAGGATCGGGTGGCTCCGGTCCCGTTTGAGGAGATCCGACCGGTGATCACGCAGTACTGCCCGAACCTCGAGGAGTGTTTCGCCGTCGTCGAGGAGGAGCCGGTTGCAGCGGCTTCCCTCTCGCAGGTGCACCGCGCGGTGACGAAGGACAGCCGGGTCGTCGCCCTCAAGGTGCAGCGCCCCGGGATTCCCGACCTCATCGAGACCGATCTCGTGATCCTGCGGTCGCTTGTGGCCCGGGCGGAGTCGATCTTTCCTGACCTGCGGGTCTATAACCTCCAGGGCATGGTCGACGAATTTTCGGTCCAGATCCGGCGCGAACTGGACTTTACCCAGGACGGAATGAACGCGGACCGACTCAGACGAAACATGAGTGGTCTCCCGTGCGTGAAGATCCCGCGCATCCACTGGAAGATCTCCGGGCCCCACCTGCTTGCCATGGACTACGTCGAAGGAGTCCGGATCGACGACGTGGAGGCTCTACGGAGATTTGGTCTCTTCCCGGAAGATATTGCCGAGATCGGGTTTGAGGCTTATGTCAAGCAGATCTTCGTCGACGGTTTCTTTCACGGGGACCCCCACCCGGGAAACCTTCTGGTGACGGAGCGAGGGGAGGTCATCTTCCTCGACTTCGGGATCGTCGGCGTCCTCCGTCTGGAGAGAAGACGGGTCTTCGTCGATCTCCTCCTCGCCATGACCCGGACGGACGTCGACGGCGTGATTACAGCGTTGCAGAGGCTCGACGTCCGGATCAGCCCGGCGGTTCTCGATGCCCTCAAGGACGACCTCTACCTGGTGCTGCTTGATTATCGGGAGACGAAGATCGAGCAGGTGAACTTTGCGACAACGATTCAGGGCCTGACCGATGCCCTCCGCAGGTATCGCATCCGGGTGCCGTCCACCCTGATGCTCATGATGAAGGTGATCGTCATGGTGATGGCCATCGGCGTTCGGCTCGACCCCACGTTCAACTTTGACCGGCGAATCCGACCGTACCTGACGGAGATCGCTGCACGGCAGCGGCTCTCTCCGGATAACATGACGGGTGCGATACGGTCCCTTGTGAGTGCGACGGAGAATCTGCTTGCCATCCCGGGGAACGTGAACGAGACTCTGAAGGCCTTTTCGGAGGGCACCATCACGGTCAAACTCGCGAACCGCGACCTCACCGCAATCGTCGGCGTCATCGACCGGACGAGCGACAAGATCGTCGTCGGACTGGTGGTCGCTGCAATCGTCGTGGGCTCGTCGGTGGTGCTCCGGGTGGCCGATCTCCCGGTTCCTGGATACGTCTCGATCCTCGCCACCCTGGGCTACGTGTTTGCGGTGCTTGTCGGATTCTATGCAGTCTATCGGGTTCTCAGGTACGGCCACGCTCTCCGGTGAAACCCGGGTTTTGACTGACAGCGGGCTGAGACGGACGTAAAAAAAGTTATTCGGACTTTTTCTTGAAGAACAACTTGCAGTGGCAGGCCCCCTGCTCTTCAATCTCTTTCTCGTGGTAGATACAGGGACAGACGATGAGCTGGTCTTTCTCGACGTCCCCGCTCCGGAGCCTGCAGGGGCAGTATGCCGCCCCGAGCCGTTCCTGGTTCCGTGCGAGCCCGCGGAGAACGGCCGAGAGTTGCTTCTCGTCGACGTTTAAGACAAAGCCTTTCTCCTTCGCGTACACCTTTGCCCTGGTCCGCTCCGCTTCGATTTTCTCTTCTGCTGTCATGATACAACTAACTCCTATCATCCGGGTTTCCGGCGCCCGTACTCTTCGATATGGGCTATCATCGATTTAAATATCTTTATCCCATCCTCCGAGCCGAGCGCCCGTTCGCTCGCTCGCTCGGGATGCGGCATCATCGCAAGCACGTTCCCCGCTTCCGAGAGGACGCCGGTGATGCTCTCCGCCGACCCGTTCGGGTTGCTCTCCGGCGTCGCGTTGCCGTGCTCGTCGCAGAACCGGAACGCGACCCGCTTTTCGCGGTTCAACCGCGCGATCACATCATCGGGGGCGACGTAGCGCCCCTCCGCATGAGCGATCGGCACCCGGATGACCTCGCCCTCGTGGTAGAGCGCGGTGAACGGCGATCCGGTGCTCTCGACGCGAAGGCAGACATGCCGCGAGATGAACTTGGGGTAAGCGTTCAGCGTGAAGGTGCCCGGGACCAGTCCGGCCTCCGAGCCGATCTGCGCACCGTTGCAGATCCCGAGGACCAGTCTCCCCTCTTTCGCGTGCCTGATGATGTCGGTCATGATCGGGGTCCGTGCGGCGATGGCTCCGGCCCGGAGGTAATCCCCGTAGGAGAACCCGCCGGGCAGCACCACCGCATCGTATGGTCGTCTGAGTCCGTCCTTGTACCAGACGAGATCCGTCTCGACCCCGCAGACGTCCGCAAGGACGTGGTAGGTGTCCCGGTCGCAGTTGCTGCCGCCGAACTGTACCACAGCGAACCTCATGCCTTACTCAACCTCAATCGTGTAGTGGTGAATGACCGGGTTTGCAAGGAGCCGCTCGCACATCTGTCCTGCTGCTTCTCGCGCCGCCGCCGTGTCCGCCGCATCAAGCGTGATCCGGAAGAGCCGTGCCGTGTCCAGATCCTCGGTCGGAAACCCAAGGTTTGTGAGGGCGTGCTGGATGGCGCGCGCTTCGGGGTTCAACATTCCCTCTTTCAGTCCAATGGTGACGGTAACGTTGTACTTCATGCGGATTCACCCCGGGGCGGGGAGAGAATGCGTTTCGCGACCCCGGCGTAGGTCTCCATAACGTCTCCCTTGTTGAAGCGGTAGACATCCTTATCGAGAGACGTTCCGGTCTGTTTATCCCAGAGCCGCATCGAGTCCATGCTGATCTCGTCGCCGACGAAGATCTCTTCGTTGTAACGGCCGAATTCGAGTTTGAAATCGACCAGGGTAATGCCGCGCGCGTCAAGGTACTCCCGGAGGATCTCGTTTATCGCGAGCACCTCGGCTTTGATCTGGTCGAGCTCCTCGGGCGCAACGAGTTTCAGAGCGTAGATCAGGTCGTCGTTCAACATCGGGTCGTGATGGGTGTCGCTCTTGTAATCGATGACGATCACCGGCGGGTCGAGCGGCTCCCCTTCCCTGAACGGGTAGTTGCGCACGATGGACCCGGCTGCGACGTTCCTGACGATCACCTCAAGCGGGATCATCGTGAGCGCCCGCACTGCGAGGGTGGCGGGCTCGATGCTTTCGAGGTAGTGGGTCCGGACCCCGTTCTCTTCAAGGTACCTGAAGAGGAAGGAGGAGACCTCCGCGTTATATCTCCCCTTGCCGCCCAGGGTATCTTTTTTCTCGCCGTCAAAGGCCGTGATGTCGTCCCGGAACTTCATGATGTATACTCCCGGGTCGTCGGTACGATAGACGGACTTCGCCTTCCCTGTGTAGAGGAGGTCAACCTGTTTCATGGGCAAAATCTCCTGATAGATGTTGTCGGGCTAAATGATGAGGTTATGCTCCCTCCCTCCGGCCTGGTGCCGCGATCCTCTCCGCGAGCCGCCGGATCAGGGGTTCGAGCACGGGGGAATACCACCCTTTCTCGATGTACTGCGGGTAGATACAGAGCCGTTCGGCGAGATCGGCGTCTCCGGCCACTCTCCGGAGTTCCTCGATCTGCGGCCAGGGGTGTTCGGGGTTGACGTAGTCGATGGTGAGCGGGGAGACCCCGCCGAGGTCGTCCACGCCGCACTCGACGAGGCGGGCGGCGTCGGCAAGGTTCGGGGGTATCTGCACAGCCACATCCGCCGGGAGGATCTCCCGGGCGAGGGTTATCGTCGCGCGTAAGTCGTCTGTTTCGGGAGCCGGAGCGCCCTCCATCGGCGTCCCCGGCTTAGGGCAGAAGTTCTGCACGATCACCTCCTGGATGTGGCCGAACCGCGAATGAAGGTCCCGGATGACCCGGAGCGACTCCTCCCGGTCCTCCGGCGTCTCTCCGATCCCGATTAATATCCCGGTCGTGAACGGAATGGAGAGTTTTCCGGCGTTCTCAATCATCTCGATCCTGACCGCCGGATCTTTTCCCGGCGAGTCCCGGTGCGCGGGGACGTCCGCGGTCGTCTCCAGCATCAGGCCCATGCTCGCGTTCACCTCGCGGAGCCGGTCAAGTTCCTCGTAGGAGAGGATGCCGGCGTTGGTGTGCGGCAGGAGCCCTCTTTCTACGGCCGCAAGAGAGAGGTCGTAGAGGTAGTCGAGGATATCTGCATAGCCGAGTTTCCCCAGTTTCGCCGCAAAGCCGGGCACCCTGCCGGGCCGCTCCCCGAAGGTGAAGAGCGCCTCCGTGCAGCCGAGGCCGGCACCCGCATCCATGGTCCTGATCGCCTCGTCGGGGGGCATGATGCACCCCTCCCGCACCGGAGTCCGGAAGCAGCAGTAACCGCAATGGTTGGCGCAGACTGTTGTTATGGGGAGGAATACGTTTTTTGAAAAGGTGATCACGCGGCGGCGCATGGATATATGTCGTCTCCCCCCGACATGAACTTTAGGGAGCGATCTCTCGGGTGCGTCCGAAGCGATACTACAATAAAATTGTCTAAAGACAAGTGATATGGGTTTTATGCGACGCATCCGTAACGATGCCTTTTTGAGAGTGTCCCGACAACCGATTCACAATGTACTTTCACGCGCTCATTCCTTTTAAGCCTACGAACCCCAAGACACGCCTCTCCTGCATCCTCACCCAGGAAGAGCGTGAGGCGTTCGCCCGGGCGATGCTTGGAGACGTGATCGCCTCCGTGCTGAAGTCGGGGTGCAGCGCCACCCTGCTCTGCACCCACCCCTTCAAATACGAGAACGCGCTCATTGCCGTCCGGAAAGAGTCGTTGAACGATGCGATCAACTGGGCGCTCGGTCAGTTCCACTGTCCGGCGCTCATCATCATGGCCGACCTTCCCCTGGTGACGGCCGGGGATATCCAGCGGCTGATCCGCACCGAGAAGGATATGTCCATCGTGCCGGGCCGGGGCGGCGGGACGAACGTCATATTCTTAAAGAAACCGCGATGCTTCCACGCCGACTTCTACGGCGCAAGTTTCCTCGATCACCTCCGTGTCGCCGGGGAGTGCGGCTTCTCCGTCGAAGTGATCGATTCGTTCCGGATGTCGACCGATATCGATGAGAAGGAGGACCTGGTCGAGATCCTCATCCATGGGAGGGGAAGAAAGAGCCGGGAGTTCCTGGAAGAGTCAGGGTTCTCTCTTGCCATCGACGAGAAGGGACGGGTCGGCGTGAAGCGCGACGCCCATAAAGAGGCACTCTGAAGCGTCGATGGCGGCGATCCCGGCGTAGTCGCCGACGGGAAGCCCGAGCCCCCGCACGATAACCGCGGGGATGCACTCGTTGGCCTCTCCCATCACGAGTTCGGCGGCTGATGCGATGCAGTCCGCCACCGCCCGCTTTGTGACTTCGAGTTCACGGCCGAAGAGGTCTTTTTTCCCGCGTTCATCGAGCACGGAGGGGATGCCCGAACACCCGATGGCAACCCCGCTGCACCCGAGCCGCATCGCGTGCGTCCGGGAATCGACGATGAGGACGCCGACGTCCACTCCCGTCCGTGCGGCGATCGCTGCACGGATACGCGCGGCGGATGCATCCGGGTCGAGAGGAAGGAGGAGGACGGAGCCGGACGGAGCGTTTGAGGCGTCGATCCCGGCGTTCGGGAGGAGCGTGCCGTTCTTCATGCAGAGCAGGAACCCGGGGATGCCCCCGACGATCCGGTCGCTCTCGCCGAGCACCACCTCGGCAAGGCGGGGGTCCATCCGGTAATCTTCGGCGAGCTGGATGGCTTTTGCCGACGGCTTGATGTCTGTGAGCCTTCTGGCCCGCCCCTCGGCGGTGGCTACGGCGGACTCTGCAACGACCACGATGTCCCCCCTCTGGAGGCCCCGGGACTCCGAGCATTCGGCGGCCGCAAGGATATGGGCCGTCATATCGTCCCCCGAACAGACCAGGGGGGTCGCAAGGCCGTATACATGGAATGATGGTGCCGTCATGTCTGCTTCATCTTTTCATAGACCCGTAGGAGGTCGGCGGTCTCCCGCACGTCGTGGCTCCGCACGATGGCCGCTCCCTTGTCCACCAGCATCGTCGTGAGCGCGAGCGTGGCCGCGAGCCGCTCTTCGGGAACCCGGGCAAGCAGGTTTCCGATGAACGATTTTCGGGAGATTGCGGCGAGCACCGGGCGGTCGAAGGCCGAAAACGCCTTGAAATTCCGGCAGAGTTCCCAGTCGTCCTCACTCGTCCGCTCCGGGGTCCATCCTCCGACTGCCGGGTCGAGGACGTACTCGTCGATTCCAAGGCTCTCGCACCGTGTCACGACGGTTTCGAGTGCCGAGAGCGTTGCGGCAAGCCCGACGGCATCGCCGGGCTTCTTGAAACTCGCCATCGCGAATACCGGCAGCCCGGAGTCGGCGACCAGCCTCGCGTAGCGCTCGTCGGCAAGGCCGGAGATGTCGTTTATCGCATGGATGTCATGGCGGAGGCAGACCTCGAGCACCTCCGGATACCGGGTGTCCACCGAGAGGGTAATCCCGGTCCCGTCGAGTTCCGAGAGCGCTGCATCCACCCGTTTCTCTTCTTCGGCGACGGTGATGGGGCGCGAGCCCGGGGCCGTGCTCCGCGCTCCGAGGTCGATCATATCGGCGCCCGCTTCAAGCATGGCGAGGCCCCGGTCGTATATTCCCCCTATCGGGGTGTAGGAGCCCCGGTAGAACGATTCGGGGCTGCAGTTGATGATGCCCATCAGGCGAACCGGCGCGTCGCCGCCGATCCGGAGATGGTTTACCGTACAGTGGTGTTGCAGCATGTCCTTAGCCTGGCCGCACGGAAGGTGTTCTCCATCAGCGTCGCGATTGTCATGGGACCGACGCCTCCGGGAACGGGGGTTATCGCTCCCGCCCGCTCGCGCACCGCCTCAAAGTCGACGTCGCCGCAGAGTTTGCCCTGCTCGTCGTGGTTGATACCGACGTCGACGACCGTCGCACCCTCCTTGACCATATCGGGTTTGACAAATTTTGCTTTCCCAACCGCGCTGACGAGGATATCGGCTCTTCGCATCTCGTCTTCGAGGTTCTCCGTTTTTGAGTGGCAGACGGTGACGGTTGCATCGGCGTTCAGGAGCAGGGCGGCCATGGGCCTTCCCACGTCGATGCTCCGGCCGACGACCACCGCGCGCTGTCCTCCGGTCGGGATTTCGTACTCAGCGAGGAGTGTCATGATCCCCAGCGGAGTGCAGGGGGCAAAGACCGGGGTTCCGGCGAGAAGCCGCCCGAGGTTGTAGGGGTGGAACCCGTCCACATCCTTTTCGGGTGCGATCGCATCGATGATGCGGGTGGTGTCCACTTCTCTTGGGAGCGGCAGCTGGACCAGGATGCCGTCGATGTCGGGGTCGTTGTTGAGGCGTGCGACCGCCTCGAGCACCCGCTCGGTAGAGGCATCCTTCTGGAGTTCGATGCCGACCGACCCGATCCCGACGCGCTCGCACGTCCGGTGCTTCATGCGGACGTACATCTGCGATGCGGGGTCTTCGCCCACGATGACGGTTGCGAGGCGCGGGTAGAGTTCGGACTCCTCTATCTCCTCCTTGAGGATTTCGAGCCTCTTCTCCGAGGTTGCTTTGCCGTCGAGTATCATGCTACTTCTGGGTTGAGGGGATACTTACTCGCGAGGGCAATAACCTCTTCCCTCACTTCGTTGATTGCCTTCTTCGAGGTCCTGTCCCGGGCGATATCCTTGACGACCCGGGCGATCCAGTGGCCGATCTGCTTCATCTCCTCTTCTTTCATGCCGCGGGAGGTGACGGCCGGTGTGCCGATCCGTAGCCCGCTCGTCACGAAGGGACTGAGGTGTTCGCGGGGGATGGTATTCTTGTTCACGGTGATGCCTGCCTCGCCGAGCGCGGTCTCGGCCGCAAGGCCGGTGAGGTGCTCGCCGTTTGTGGAGATGCTGGTCAGGTCGAGCAGGATCAGGTGGTTGTCGGTGCCGCCGGAGACGAGGTCGAGCCCTTCTTCGATGAGGACATCGGCGAGCGTGCGTGCGTTCTTGACAATCTGTCCGCAGTAGTCCTTGTATGCGGGGGTCAGCGCCTCCTTGAAGCAGACTGCCTTTGCGGCGATGATGTGCATCAACGGACCACCCTGCATGCCGGGGAAGACGGACTTATCGATGGCGGCGGCATCTTCCTTGCTGCACATGATGGCGCCGCCCCGGGGGCCGCGGAGGGTCTTGTGCGTCGTTGTCGTCACGATGTCGACGACCCCGACCGGGGAGTTATGATACCCGGTTGCGCAGAGCCCGGCAATGTGGGCGATGTCCGCCATGCACCGGGCGCCGACCGTATCGGCGACTTCCTGAAACGCTTTGAAATCGATCTCGCGCGGGTAGGCGCTTGCACCGCAGACGATGATCTGCGGCTTTACGATCCGCGCCATCTCCTCGATTGCTGCGTAGTCGAGCGTCTCCGTCTCGGGGTCGACGCCGTATTGGAAGATGGAGTACCAGCGCCCGGTGATGTTAACCGGCGAACCGTGGGAGAGGTGGCCGCCCTGAGTGAGGCTCTGGCTCAGTATCCTGTCTTTATAGTTGAGATAGGCAAAGTAGACCGCCTGGTTTGCCTGACTTCCCGAGTGCGGCTGGACGTTCGCGTGCTCCGCTCCGAAGAGGCTGCACAGTCTGTCGCGCGCCAGGTTCTCGACGATGTCGTGGAACTCGCATCCTCCATAGTAGCGCTTGCCCGGATACCCCTCGGCGTATTTATTGGTCATTATTGAACCCATCGCCTCGAGAACCGCCTTGCTCACGACGTTTTCGGAGGCGATCAATTCCAATCCGTTGATCTGCCGCAGGCGCTCTTTCTCGATGAGGCCTGCGACTTCAGGATCGAAGTTTTCCAGACTTGACATGCAGAAAAAGGGTTGCTCCGGTGAGGTAATAGTCTTTCTTCAGGATCGAGAACGGAGTTCATCCTCGTCGTGTTACCGGCGCGATACGGTCCGTCTCCCGAACGTACTCTCCCCTTATGCGTCCATTTCCCGCTCAAAGCCGCGGAGGGAAAAAGCCTCGACGGCACCTGCCCGTAATCCGCGCGTCGAGGCGGCAATGCAGCGGTTGCGTCGCCGCGGTTCACGGTATCCGTCGCATCCCCGATAACATGTAATAATTCTTCATTTCGAGGGATCTATAGTAATATTATTACGTAACTATTATCAAGGATTAGTTTGAGGGAGATAATGGCGCAGAAAGATGCGAGAATACGGTTTCTCGAGCGCGAACTCGCAGAGCGCGAGAAGGAGATGGAGACGATGAAGGAATACGATCAGCCGAGGGCGTCGGGGGCGAGCGAGGAGCGTCTGGAGGCGGGGGAAGAGCGCTTGCGCGACCTGGAGCGGAAGGTGCGGGAACTTGAGGCCCTGGTAAAAGGCCTGACGGAAGAGGTACTGGATGTGAAGTCCGTGGCTATGAAACTCTCCCGCGATGCGGACGAGCGCCGGAAGACGCCGGTGGTTGCCAATGAAAGAAAGACGGCAGCCACGCTTCAGGCGGAGCCCCGGGTCAGTGCCGAACCCGCGCCACCGTCGCGTGCCGCGGAACCCCGCGCTCCCGCGCGCCCGGTGGAAAAGCGGCCGGCCCGCTCCATTCCGGACGACGGGGACATGGAACTCATCATGCAGAACGACGGGACACTGAAACCGGAGACGAGAAGGCCCTCGGAGTATATCGTCGCCAGTACCCGATCCGGGAACGCTCCGGTGAAGGGCCGGGGAAAGGGCGGCAGGCCATCCGAACGGACACTTTTCGTCGAACAGAAGAGACGTCCGGTTGACGACGTCATCCAGGCTGACGAGGATGACACGGTCGACCTCGACCGGTAGGTGAAGGGAGTCTGATCCTTGTACATCACGCAGCTTGAGATCGACAACTTCAAGTCTTTCGCCAGAAAGACGAAAATTCCTTTTTTCGAAGGATTCACCGTCGTCTCAGGTCCGAACGGGTCAGGAAAGAGCAACATCATCGACAGTATTCTCTTTGTCCTGGCGCTCTCCGGCGCGCGGGGGCTGAGAGCCGAGAAACTGACCGATTTAATCAACGTCAACACCGGGAAGAACACCGCTGAGGTGACGATCACGTTCTCGGACGGCACGACGATACGCCGCCGGATCAAGCGGACGCCTACGGGATACTACAGTTACAACTACTTAAACAACCGTCTCTGCAAACAGAGCGACGTCATCGAGTTTCTTGCGAAGATCGGGATCAAGCCGGAGGGCTACAACGTCGTGATGCAGGGTGATATCACCCACATCATGGAGATGAGCGATGGAGAGCGGCGGAAGATCATCGACGAGATCGCAGGTGTTGCCGAGTTCGATCATAAGCGCGAACAGGCGTTCTCGGAGCTTGAGGTGGTGCGGGAGCGGATCGAGCGTGAGGAGATCCTCCTTTCCGAACTGGTGACGCGGCTGGATGCGCTCCAGCACGAGCGTGAACAGGCGGAAGAGTACCGGCGGCGGCAGGGGGAGCTGGAACACCTCGAGCGGTGCCGCGGAGCGGCGCTCGTTCGCCAGAAGGAGCAGGAGATCGGGGCCCTTCGCAGCCTGGTGGCGGATCAGCAGGCGGCGTTCGGCCGTACTTCCAGCGAGGCGGAGGCTGTCGGGGCAAGCCTTGACGAGGCGCGTGGGCGCCAGCAGGCCGTTGAAGAAGAGATCAACCGCAAGAGCGGTCCCGAGTATCTTGAACTTGTCGGACGCCTTGAGGAGGCGCGGGGCGGGATCAAGGTCGGTGAAAAGACTCTCGAGCAACTGAAGACCGGGCGGGACGAGAACCTTGAGGCGGTCCAGCGGGTCTACATGGACAGCAGGCGCGCCGAGGCAAAAGTCGAGGAGTGTGCCGGACAGATCCGCAATCTCTCGATAGACCGGGCGAACCTTGCGATGGAACTCTCGACGCAGCGCGAAGAGATGAAGGCGGTCGAGGCTCGTATCGCAAGCGAGAGCAAGGAAGTCGAGGGGGTAAAGGACCAGCTCTTCGCCCGGCTGCAGGATCTTGAGAGTAGAAAGGAACTCCGGGCGAAGATCCTCCACGAACAGGACATCTTCATCGAGAAGAGCCGGATGCGCACGTCGGAGCGGGAGCGCCTGGAGGCACGTCTCCGCCAGGTCGAGGAGGAACTCGCAAACAAGCAGGCGCAGGTCGCGGACTATTCTTCCTGTATGGCGGATTGCGAGGGGGAGAAGCGCCGGATCGAGCGCGACCTTTCCGAGGCCGAGAGTACGCTCTTCGCGCGGCGTTCGGCCCTTGACCGGCTGAAAAAGGAGATCCGGGAGAACGAGCAGAGCCTGATGCGCTACGAAGCGCAGCAGCAGGCGCAGGGCGATGCCGGCGGGAGGGCGATGGACGTTGTCCTCGGCATGGATGGCGTCCACGGCACCGTTGCACAGCTCGGGCGGGCACCGCCGGAGTATGCGACCGCGCTCGATGTAGCGGCCATGGGCCGGCTCCGCTGGGTGATCGTCGATACCGATGCGGTTGCGGCCGATGCCATCCGCTACTTGAAGGAGAACCGCCTCGGGCGGGTCACATTCCTGCCGCTCAACAAACTCCGTCCCCCGATCCTCTCGCCGCTTGAGGCGGACCCGGGCATTGTCGGCTATGCGGTCGACCTTCTGGAGTTCGACCCGGCGCTCGACCGCGCGTTCCGGGTCGTCTTCGGCGCGACGGTGGTGGTGGACACCCTTGAGCGGGCGCGCCGGATGATGGGCCGGTACAAGATGGTCACCCTGGACGGGGACTTTGTCGAGAAGAGCGGCGCCATGACCGGCGGCACGCAGACGAAGAAAATCCGGGGGTTCGGCGTGGCGGTCGACGACGAGATCACCCGGGTCCGTGCCGCGCTTGTCGGTCTTGAGGCGGAGGCGGGAGAGGTCGAGGCCTCCATCGGTCGCCTTACTGTGGCTGCAGAGGCGAAACGAGCGGAACGGAGCGCAATCGACGAACAACTTGCACGTTACCGCATGCTTGTGGAGGAGTTCCGGAAGCGTACCGACGTGCTCGCCGGGGAGAGTCAGACCCTCGGGGAGACGTTGCGGGAGATGCTCGAGAGTGCAAAGACGGGCAGTGAGGAACTTGCGCGGCTTGAAACGGATCTCGAGCGAGCCTCCGGAGAGATTGCACAGGTCTCGGCGGAGGTCGACGCCCTCAAGAAGAAACTCGACGATACCGAGGTCCCCGGCCTCACCGAGCAGTATGAGGGCTGCCGAAAGTCGGTTGAGGACCTCGAGCGCCGGCTCCGGAACAAAGACGCCGATATCACCGACGCCAAACGCGAGCGGCAGCACTTTGCAAACCGTATTGAAGAACTCGCCGCGGAACGGGCCCGTCTTGAGGGAAAGAATCGGGAGATCGACGCTGAGATCACCGCCACGACCGAGCAGATCGAGAACCAGCGTCGCCTGATCGTTCAGCTGGAAGCGCGCCGCAAGGAGTTTTCCGACGAGCTTGCCGGTCTGCAGGCGGAGCGGGACCGCATCCTCGACGAGATCCGGGTGCTGGACCAGCACGCCTTCGAACTCTCGGGTGCGATGGAACGTACCCGGATGCAGATCGATGCCCTTACGGAGCGTGAGCGGTCGTTGCTTGTGGAACTTGAGGCGCTCCGGGAGCAGGCCGGCGATGTGGAGACCGACCTCGACCTTGCCGCCATCGATGCGGGTATTGCTGAGGCCGAGCGTGCGCTCAAAAAGATCGGCGCGGTGAATATGCTCGCGATCGAGGAGTATGACCGGGTCAGTGCGCGCGTCGAGGAACGGACCGCGAAAAAGGAGGTGCTCTCGCGGGAGCGGGCGACGCTTCTTGAACGGATTGAGAAATACGAGAAGATGAAGTACGATGCTTTCATGACGGCGTTTTCCGCGATTGATGCGAACTTCCAGAGGATCTTCGCGCGGCTGACTGATGGAAGCGGGAGACTGGTCCTTGATAACGAGGAAGACCCGTTTGCCGGCGGCATGACGTTTGCGGTTCAGCCGCGGGATAAAAAGGTCCACCTTCTCTCCGCGCTCTCCGGGGGCGAGAAGTCGCTTACCACGCTCGCGTTCATCTTCTCTATCCAGCAGTACATGCCCGCGCCGTTTTATGCGCTGGACGAGGTGGATATGTTCCTCGACGGGAACAATGTCGGCAAGATCGCCGCCATGATCAGCGATCTTACGGGGAACGCACAGTCGATCATTGTCTCGCTCCGTAAACCGATGATCGAGCGCGCCGACCGTATTGTGGGCGTGACGATCCGCCAGGATAAGAGTACCTACGTGACCGGTGTGCAGAACAATGGATGAGGAACCGGTCGAGATCCTGGTGGGCATGGCCGAGCGGGGGGAGGTCGATCCCTGGAATATCGATATCGTGGATGTGACGGATCGGTTCCTCGCTGAACTCGACCATCGTAAGGAACTTGACCTGCGGGTTTCGGGGCGGACGCTCTTTTATGCTGCGTGTCTGTTGCGCTTGAAGTCGGATTATCTTGACGGGTGGGATGATGACGAGGATGAGGGATCGTTACAGGAAGAGGATGATGATTCTCTTTCCTACCCGGACTTTGATTTTGAGCCCGGCGACGAGAGGGAACCGATGGGACGTCTGGAGCGGGAGATCCAGCGGCGTCTGGACCGGAAAAGCCTGCGCAAGCGTCCGCCGGTCACGCTCTATGAACTCATCAAGCAGTTGAAAACGGCGGAAAAGGAGCAGCGTCGGAAGCAACGGAGGCGAACTCCGGCGCTCCGGGAACCGGATCTCAACCTCAACGCCGGGGATGTTGTGGCGGTAGCGCATGATGAGGGTTACCAGAAGGCAGTCCCGGCTGTGATGAAAGAGTTCGAGCGGGCTATGCGGGAGGGGAGTGTCCTGACGCTCGACGGCCTGTCCGGTGCAATGGGGTGGACCCAGCGCGAGGTTTACATCCCGCTCCTGTTCCTGATGCTTGAGGGAAAACTCGCTCTCTGGCAGGATGAGTTCTTTGGTGAGATCTACGTCGGCGACCACATTCCCGAGCATGGCACCGAAGCGTCCCCCTGACTGGCTGGTTTGTGTGCGGGTGCCGTAAGGAATTCCTTCGGCAGGGGCCCGGGTGTCTGCGCGCGCGGGCACCATCTGTTTTTCAGTTATATGTTATTGCCCCGTTCGGTGGCGGTCCGGGGTGAGCGTGCAACTGAAACCTGCTTTCTGTGTGGATCTGGGGTAAATCTATAAATACCACCGAGGATAACATGTTATAGTCAAGTCGGAAGGAAATTCCGAGCCTGATTCTGCATTCCTGTGCAGAATGTCCGGGGCTTCCGACGTTCATGGGGGTCCGAGCCGGATGCTCGGATCCGACGGAGCAGGGAAACAATAATATATCATTGATGACAACATTGTAAGGCTGTGTTGTCAGGACGTCGGATCGTGCAGCCCTTTCCGGGTGGTCTGGTCCTTCTGTCCCTTCAACCGTTGTGACGACTCAAGTTCTGGCTTGGGTCTGATGCGGGTGACAATGTTTATATCTCTGGAAGCCCAACATAATTCCTCGCACGGCATGCCGGTCCCCGGTGAAAACCGGTGGGTCTGATGGTGCCAGATCGGGGGTGTTTGAGGGATTTCCGGTTCGTCCCCCAGCGGGGACACAATGTTTATATGCGATAAAGCGCAAATGTTGTGGTCCTCAAGATCGGGGCGAATCGGGAACCCCACAGGGGTTCCGGAGCGGATCTCTGTGCGAAACAAATGTTTATATGTGGGAACGCATAAATATTTAATCTCGCACGGGTGAGGCGAACCGGTTCAAGCCGGGTTTCCCTGCCTCCCGGATGGATAATGACGGTTCGAGTCATCAAACTTGAATCTGATGCAGGGAGACAATGTTTAAATACTCGTAAGACAAACATTGTTTCCCTGTTGATGGAGAATCAACGCGACCGCGCATGACACGGGTTGATTCTGACGTTGGCATTGGCAATGCGGAAATTTGTTCAGTAACCGCTAATTCCTCCCAAGTTTAGTAGTGTGCATACTTCCAAATTCTGGTTGATCCTGCCAGAGGTCACTGCTATCGGGGTTCGATTAAGCCATGCGAGTCGAGAGGGTTCGGCCCTCGGCGTACTGCTCAGTAACACGTGGATAACCTACCCTAAGGAAGGGGATAACCCCGGGAAACTGGGGATAATACCCTATAGACTACAGATGCTGGAATGCTCTGTAATCGAAAGTTCCGACGCCTTAGGATGGATCTGCGGCCGATTAGGTTGTTGTCGGGGTAATGGCCCAACAAGCCAGTGATCGGTACGGGTTGTGGGAGCAAGAGCCCGGAGTTGGATTCTGAGACACGAATCCAGGCCCTACGGGGCGCAGCAGGCGCGAAAACTTTACAATGCGGGCAACCGTGATAAGGGAACCTCGAGTGCCTGTATATGCAGGCTGTCCAGGTGTCTAAAACACACCTGAAGAAAGGGCCGGGCAAGACCGGTGCCAGCCGCCGCGGTAATACCGGCGGCTCGAGTGGTGGCCACTTTTATTGGGCTTAAAGCGTTCGTAGCTGGGTTGTTAAGTCTCTTGGGAAATCTGGCGGCTTAACCGTCAGGCGTCTAAGGGATACTGGCAATCTTGGAACCGGGAGAGGTGAGGGGTACTTCGGGGGTAGGAGTGAAATCCTGTAATCCTCGAGGGACCACCTGTGGCGAAGGCGCCTCACCAGAACGGCTTCGACAGTGAGGGACGAAAGCTGGGGGAGCAAACCGGATTAGATACCCGGGTAGTCCCAGCCGTAAACGATGCGCGTTAGGTGTATCGGTGACCACGAGTCACCGAGGTGCCGAAGGGAAACCGTGAAACGTGCCGCCTGGGAAGTACGGTCGCAAGGCTGAAACTTAAAGGAATTGGCGGGGGAGCACCACAACGGGTGGAGCCTGCGGTTTAATTGGACTCAACGCCGGAAATCTCACCGGATAAGACAGCTGAATGATTGCCGGGCTGAAGACTCTGCATGACTAGCTGAGAGGAGGTGCATGGCCGTCGTCAGTTCGTACTGTGAAGCATCCTGTTAAGTCAGGCAACGAGCGAGACCCACGCCAACAGTTGCCAGCATGGTCTCCGGACTGATGGGGACACTGTTGGGACCGCCTCTGCTAAAGAGGAGGAAGGAATGGGCAACGGTAGGTCAGCATGCCCCGAATTATCCGGGCTACACGCGGGCTACAATGGGCAGGACAATGGGTATCGACACCGAAAGGTGAAGGCAATCTCCTAAACCTGTCCGTAGTTCGGATTGTGGGCTGTAACTCGCCCACATGAAGCTGGAATCCGTAGTAATCGCGTTTCAAAATAACGCGGTGAATGTGTCCCTGCTCCTTGCACACACCGCCCGTCAAACCATCTTAGTGGGGTTTGGATGAGGCTGCGGTCGTTGCCGCAGTCGAATCTAGGTTCCGCAAGGAGGGTTAAGTCGTAACAAGGTAGCCGTAGGGGAATCTGCGGCTGGATCACCTCCTAATGAAATTACTTGGGTTTTGCGGTTGCTGGACAAAACGTAAAATTGCCGATGTCAACGGAGAGATTCGGGCTCATAGCTCAGTTGGAAGAGCGCCGCCTTTGCGAGGCGGAGGCCGGGGGTTCAAATCCCCCTGAGTCCACTCGGCAGGGCCAAGCAGTCCTGCCCGACAATGCACCCGGAGATGAGAGTCCCCGGGGAAGGGCTGAAGGTCTTTGACCTGAAGAGGCTGTGTATAGGTGCGTACTCTGGACGTTAAATGAGTTCAGCGGAACGGCGATATGCCTGTCAGTGGATGGCTCGGTTCGAGTGCCGAAGAAGGGCGTGCCAAGCTGCGATAAGCTCCGGGAAGACGCATGGAGTCTACGATCCGGAGATTCCCTAATGGGACATCCCAACACTTCGGTGTTGATCCGTAAGGATCGGGAACCCCCCGAATTGAAACATCTCAGTAGGGGGAGGAAAAGAAATCAATCGAGATGTCGCTAGTAGAGGCGATCGAACACGACAAAGTTCAAACTGAATCCCCTCACGGGGAGATGTGGTGTAGTAAGCCTACCGTCCGGATACCAAGGTTAAGTGGAAGTCTTCTGGAATGTGGTACCAGAGAGGGTGACAGTCCCGTACATGTAAGCCGAGGTATCCTGGTAGTGTCTTGAGTACCGCGGGTCGGAATTCTCGCGGGAATCTGGGAGTCATCAACTTCCAAAGCTAAATACTACTCGAAACCGATAGCGCATTAGTAGCGTGAGCGAAGGCTGAAAAGTAACCCTTGAAAGGTGGTTAAAAGTGCCTGAAACTGATAGGTGATGGTGAGTTACGGCGCGAAAGGATCTTCCACGTGAAGGAACCCGTCGCGAGGCGGTAGTACGGGCGTGGTTGCCGGTGTCGTAACGTACGTTTTGAAGAACGGGCCAGAGAGTTTATTCTGCAGGCGAAGGTTAACCCAAAAGGGGAGCCGAAGGGAAACCAACAGGTCCGTAGCTTTCGGGCATGGGACGGCGTATTAAAAGTGCGTGGAGTCTGCAGGGTAAGACCCGAAGCCTAGCGATCTATGCGTGGGCAGGTTGAAGCGTGCCGAAAGGCGCGTGGAGGACCGAATGCGGTTTTGATATGCAAATCATTCGCGTGACCTGCGTATAGGAGTGAAAGATTAATCGAGCTGGGCATCCGCTGGTTCCTCTCGAAACATGCCGTAGCATGACCTGGCTGGAGATCGACGGTGAGGTAGAGCACTGATTGGGGGAGCTGGGAGAGAAATCTCTCACCCCCCTGTCAAACTCCAAATTCCCCGTCATCGAAGAAGGCTGGCAGTCCGGACTACGGGGTAAGCTTGTAGTCCGTAAGGGAGACAACCCAGACCGTGGTTAATGTCCCTCAATGTAGGCTAAGTGTCAACACTGAAAGGCGTCCCAGGCCAAAGACAACTGGAAGGTGAGCTCAGAAGCAGCTATCCTTTAAAAAGTGCGTAACAGCTTACCAGTCGAGGTTTGGGGCACTGAAAATGGACGGGGCTAAAGCCTACTACAGATACCACGGACCACTCGCAAGAGTGACGGCGTAGAGAGGCGTGCTGCCTGGGCAGAAGCAGGGGCGTAAGCTCCTGTGGACCGGGTAGTAATGAGAATTCTGGCATTAGTAGAAGCAAAGTTGGGTGAGAATCCCAACCGCCGGAGGGGCTAGGTTTCCTCGGCAATGTTCGTCAGCCGAGGGTTAGTCGGTCCTAAGGTGTGTCGTAATTCGAGCACATCGACAGGGAAACAGGTTAATATTCCTGTACCATTCATCCGTAGCGGTTTACCGCCCTGACGCTTCGGGATATGCCGGGCAGGGTCGTCGCCTTGTCCAAGCGTTCAAACTCGTGGAGTACCGCCATGGTGAGAAGCGAGTGAAAGCGTGATGGAGTAATTCGGCAAATTCCTGGAGCCCGTGAAAAGGGGGATGAATGTCCGTACCGAGATCTGACACAGGTGCCCCTAGCTAAGAAGGCTAAGGCGTGTCGGTGTAATCGTGTTAAGGGAACTCGGCAAATTGGCCCCGTAACTTTGGGATAAGGGGTGCCTGCCTGGTGATCAGGCAGGTCGCAGTGACTAGGGGGCTCTAACTGTCTAATAACAACATAGGTGACTGCAACTCGGAAACGATTAGTATAGTCACTGATTCCTGCCCAGTGCGAGTATCTGAATACCGGGTTCAACCGGACGAAGGACTCGTAAACGGCGGGGGTAACTATGACCCTCTTAAGGTAGCGTAGTACCTTGTCGCTTAATTGGCGACTTGCATGAATGGATTAATGAGAGCCCTACTGTCCCTAACACGAAGCCGTTGAACATTTTGTCCTAGTGCAGAGACTAGGGACTCCAGATGGGAAGTGAAGACCCCGTGGAGCTTTACTGCAGCCTGTCGCTGTGTTACGGTATTCCTTGCGCAGAGTAGATGGGAGGTGTCGATCCATCCCTTCCGGGGGGTGGGGAGCCGACGATGAGACACCATCCTTGGTTTACTGTAACACTTACTCAAATTCTTGAGGACAACGGTAGGTAGGCAGTTTGGGTGGGGCGCCACACCCTCGAAAAAATATCAAGGGTGCCCTATGGTCAACTCATGTGAGTCAGAAACTCACAGGAGAGTGTCAAGAGCATAAGTTGGCCTGACGCGATTACGCATAGCAAGTAATCGCGAGAGGAAACTCGGGTCTAACGAACCAATGAGCCTTATTGATGAGGGCCATTGACGACAGAAAAGCTACCCCGGGGATAACAGAGTCGTCGCCGGCAAGAGCACATATCGACCCGGCGGCTTGCTACCTCGATGTCGGTTCTTTCCATCCTGGCCGTGCAGCAGCGGCCAAGGGTGAGGTTGTTCGCCTATTAAAGGGGATCGTGAGCTGGGTTTAGACCGTCGTGAGACAGGTCGGTTACTATCTATCTGGAGTGTCGGGAGTCTGAGGGTAAGATGGAAATAGTACGAGAGGAACTTTCCGTCGTCGCCTCTGGTCGATCGGTTGTCCGACAGGGCAATGCCGAGCAGCTACGCGATAAGGGGTAAAAGCTGAAAGCATCTAAGCTTGAAACCTGACCTAAAAAGAGACTCCGTTGAGGACATGGGTAAAAGACCCGTTTGATAGGCCTGGGATGTAAGCATGAAGGCAACGACATGTTCAGTCCGCAGGTACTAACGTCCGATGCCTTCCGCTGAACTCAGACGAAATCCGGAGTACGCACCTGAGCCTCTCGTGCTCAGTCCCGTTGAGGGTGTAACCCTTAAATAGGATGAGGACGTAGGAAAGGAGGCAACACAGCTTGCCAAGGTGGCGGAGCGGCCACGCGGTTGACTGCAGATCAACTACACCCCGGTTCAAGTCCGGGCCTTGGCTTCCATTCGGGCGCGTAGCGGCCGATGGGGAAGAAAACCCGTCAGGGTTTTCGACTCGATTGACGCATCATACCCGGATGTAACTGGTAATAGCGGCCATAGCAGAGGGGAAACACCTGGACCCATTCCGAACCCAGAAGTTAAGCCCTCTCACGTACTCTGTGGTACTGAGGTGCGCGAGCCCTCGGGAAGCATGGTTCGCTGCTATTACCTTCCTTTTACAGTAAAGTGCTGTTTTTCTTACTGTTATTACTGTTATGCGACGAGCGTTCATTCTTCTGCATGTTTCTTTTCGGTAACGCACGTTTTTGTGATTCATCCATCGTTTAAGGTTTTAAAGGCTGCCGGAGGAGTTCGCTCCTTCCCGGCAGCCCGCCGGGGAGCCGGTTCCACGAAGAATGGCAGTGGTATGAGGCAAGAACGGGAGGTCGTCCAGCCTGTTCTCCAACATGGCAGCGCCCGGGGCATCCGGGTTTGACAATCGTCCGGTGCGTTTCCTTTCCTTTCCACGGGTACCCCGGGTTTTAATGAAGAATGGCTTTTTCAGGGCTTGATTGCGACCTGCATCGGCATGTCGTCGACGTTTGGGAGGAATCTTCTGGTGTTCCTGTTTATCCTCCAGTTGATCCATGATGCACCGCTATTTGCGATGGCACCATACTGATCATATAAATCATAAGTATTTAACTTTATCTATCTGTTAATTCATTCTGTTTACATGAGTCGACTTGAGTGAGGCCGTGGTCACGATCGGTTTTCTTTTATGTCCTGCACCCCGGGTGGGAAGTGCTTTGCTCCGATGCCCGCCGGTCGCCTAGGGTTGGTTCGGTACGCTTCCGGATACGGCAGGCGCGCAAAGCCGCCCGGAGTCGGGCCCCCGCGCCGGGATCGCACGATGGTCCGGCTCCTCCATCATCGATTGTTCCGGGCTTTACTCGGCCGTGGCAACCGGTATTGCGCTTCGTTTCTCCTCCTCATACCTGCTGCCGAGGCTTGAGAGTTCGTTGCTGTCCATCTTCTGCTGCATCTGCGGGAAGATCCGCTCTTCCTCCTCATTGATGTGGTGCTTCACATTCTCCTGGATCACTATCAGTTTTGCCACCCAGTTCGCTTCCTCTGATATAGCCGCCCTATCGAGCTGGTTTAGTAGCATCTTGACCGCATTGTGCTCCTCGATTGCTTCAAGCGTCGTATCCCGCATATCTGCCTCTTTTTCGAGTCTCGGATAGAGGGCTTTCTCTTCTCCGACGAGGTGGGGTACGAGGTTCTGTTTCAAGGCGTCATACTTTCTCCCCCGGTCGCTCACGCCCTTGCTTGAGAGTTCTGAGAGTTGCGAGAGTACCATCCGGTGTTCCTGTTTCAGGGTGTCAATAATATTCTGCGCCATTCGATCGCTTCCTCCTTCCTGCACGGAGGACCTGCATGGACAGGTTTGGTATATATGGGTTATGTCGGATTCCAGGTTCCAGGCAGTAACTCTCGTTTTCCGGACTCCGCCTTGAAGAGCCGGAGGAGATCACCCGGCGGTCGCAGGTTGGAGCCCGGTCCCGACGCGTGAGAAGAAGAGCGTTGTCCCTCTTCCCGAAGTTACGGTGAGGTGATCCCGAAATACCTCAGCCGGGAGGGGGACACCTTTCGAAGATCCCTCACTCGAAACTCTTCGAGTTTCTCGAACGACTGCCGTTTCGGCAGTCGTTCCCCGCGTGGCGATACCCAGAGGGGAGCCGTATCAGAGGTTTGACGCCAGAGATCATTCAATTTTTCGCGGGGAGGCGACAGAATGCTCTGAACTATAGGAATCGTCAGCCGCTGGAAACTTTTAGGATGACTTCGGTATCATCTTGACCCGCTCCTTCCGTGGCGGAGTCACGAGGTCCTGCAAATTCGTTCAGTAAAGGCCCGATGAACGTTGCTTGATAAGCCATAAATGGGACAGGCGCATACGATTATCACATGGTGGAAGAGGCATCGGACGCCTTGAGTCCCGGTACGCACCTCCGACGCGAGCTCGGGTTGCCGGCAGTCACTCTCTCGGGCGTAGGGATCATCCTTGGAGCCGGGATCTATGCCCTGCTCGGGGAGGCGGCCGGCATGGCCGGCAACGCCGTCTGGCTGACGTTCGCTATCGCCGCTGCCATCGCTGCTTTCAGTGCCCTGAGTTATGCCGAGCTTTCATCGATGTATCCCCGCGCAAGTGCTGAATTCGAGTATGTCTCGCATGCCTTCGGGAGAAAGCTTGCGTTTGTCGTCGGGTGGCTGATCATCCTCTCCGGCATCCTGGGTGCCGCAACCGTATCGCTCGGGTTTGCCGGCTACTTCTCGGACCTCGTCGGCTTGCCTCTCCTCCTCTCCGCGATCCTGATCATCCTCATCCTTGCCGGGATACTCTTCTCCGGCATCAAGGAGACCGCCCGGGTCGCCATCATCCTGACGCTCATTGAGGTTGGGGGTATCGTCATGGTCATCCTGATCGGCCTCCCGCACCTCGGAGAGGTGAACTATCTTGAGATGCCTCAGGGGATCCCCGGTCTCCTGCGGGCGTCGGCACTTGTCTTCTTTGCCTATATGGGATTTGAGGAGATGGTAAAACTCTCGGAGGAGACCAAAAATCCGGAGCGGACTATCCCCATTGCCCTGATCATCGCGCTTGGCATCTCCGTTCTCCTTTATATCCTGGTCTCGCTCGCCGCCGTCTCGGTCGTCGGCTGGGAGCAACTCGCCGCCTCCCGGGCACCATTCGCCGACGTTGCATCCATCTCTCTCGGTCCCGTCGCGTTCACCGTTATCTCCGTTATCGCTCTCTTTGCCACCGCGAATACCGCTCTCCTGATGATGATGGCATCGTCCCGGATCATCTACGGCATGGCCTCCGAGTTCTCGCTTCCTGCGGTCTTCGCCCGGGTGCATTCCCTGACCCGGACCCCGTGGACGGCCATCATTGCCGTTGCCCTCGCCACCATGGTCTTCCTCTTTGCCGGCGAGATTGACTTTGTCGCGAACGTCGCCAACTTCACGCTCTTTGTGACGTTCGTCGTCATCAACGCATCCGTGATCCTGCTCCGCTACCGTGCGCCGGATGTTGAGCGGCCGTTCCGGATACCGGGAGCCATCGGGTTCTTGCCGATCATCCCGGTTGTCGGGATCATCGCATGTCTCTTCCTCCTCACCCAGCTGGATCGCCTAGTACTGCTGGTCGGCGGGACCCTGATCGTTCTCGGTATCGGGATTGCACTGGCAGGGGAGCGGCGGTTCCGTGGCGCGGCGGCACGATAGCCCAATATATTATATAGAAGTGCTATACTCCGATAGAGTTCCTTTCGAGAATCTCTATACTCCTCGTCTCCTACCGGGTATACATGACAGGCCAACCGTCTGTACGGCGCAGCGGTGCGCTCCTGGTGGTTCTTGCGCTCCTTGCTGTCTCTGTAACGCTTATTGCCGGCTGTACGGCAGGTACCGAAAACGAAACGCCGGGAGGGGACGAGATTTCCGGAACTCTCTCGGTCACCGGCTCGACGACCGTTCTCCCGATTGCTCAACGGGCCGCCGAGACATTCATGGCCGACCACTCCGGTGCTGATATCCAGGTCAGCGGCGGTGGGTCCAGTGTCGGCATCCAGGCTGTCGGTGAAGGCACCGCAGGCATCGGCATGGCTTCCCGGGACCTGAAAGATGCTGAGAAGGAGAAATACCCGGACCTTGTCAAGCACACCGTTGCCATCGACGGTATTGCAGTCATCGTCAATCCGGGGAACGCCGTTAACAACCTGACCCTCGATCAGATCCGGGGCATCTACAACGGCACCTACACGAACTGGAACCAGGTCGGCGGATCGAACCAGCAGATCGTCGTCGTCGGCCGTGACAGCGCTTCTGGAACCCGGGAATACTTCCAGGAGTTCGTGATGCAGAAGGAAGACTTCGTCAGCGGTCAGCTCGAGAAGAACTCGAACGGTGCCGTGACGCAGACCATCGCCCAGACCCCGGGTGCCATCGGCTACGTCGGGCTCGGTTACCTCGATAACACCGTGAAAGGCATTTCCGTCGGGACAGAGGGGGCCGCAGTTGCACCCACGATCGAGACCGTGAAGGCCGGGACATACCCGATATCGCGCGAAGTCTTCATGTTCACGAAGGGCGAGGCAACCGATCTTGCAAAGGGGTATATCGACTTCATCCTCAGCCCTGACGGTCAGGCGATCGTCGAAGAAGAGGGCTTTGTCCGGATCGACTGAGCCTCTCTTAAAACCCTCTTTTCTCAGGCGACGCTTTAGGATCAATATTCCCGGGTCATTTCAATGGGCGGGATACGGCCCCGGCTACTGAGATCAATAAATTCGGGCGGCGGTGAAGTAACTGCAAACTCAAGAGTTGCCTCCGATGAGGGAGGGGTTTTCGTCACCGCCGTGGGACATACCCTTCGGGCTGGTGGCCGCCTAACTCCCTCTCTACTCACCGGCCCGATAACGCTCGATCGGCCCGACCGCTTCCAGTCTTCCATCGTTCAGGACGGAGACGGCACCGTGGCCGCAGGCGACCAGGCACCGGCGCCCATACGGGGCGAATATTTCATTTTGCTTTTGAATCAACTCAAGCAACGCCTTGCGTTCCCGGCGTGCACACTCGCTGTCGACGTTAACCGACGTCACCAGAAAATCAGCGAGCGAATTGTAGCGTTTCCGGTCCTCATCGAGACTCCCAAAGTTGATCAATGTATCGGCGGTGAAGATGATCCCGTGATCGGGGCAGAAGAGATAGATCTGACCGTGCATATGTCCGCCCAGTGACTCAAGGACCTCGAACTCAAGGTCATGGACCGTGAATCGGGCAAGGATGGGAAAGATCGACCGCATGCCGATCGGCTCCTCCGGGAAGAGTTCGGGGTTCTCCGGCGGAGCGAAGTGCGAGAAGAGGTTGATGACGGTCGTGTAGACCTCTTCGAGGATCGAGGTCTCGTTGCGCGAGCCGTAGGCCCGGTTCGCCCGGCGGATGATCTCCAGGGACCCGGTGTGCGTATACGCCGTTGCGTCAAAGAGCCCCCCCGCCCCGCAGTGGTCTGCGTCGGCATGAGTGATGTAGACCCGTTTGATCTTCTTGATGTCCCCCAGGCCGTAATGCCGGAACATCCGCACGGCGTCCTCGTGGTAGATCCCGTATCCGGTGTCTACCATGACGGTCTCGTCCGGGGCCCGGAGCAGGAAGATGTTCCCGCCGCCCGGCATCTGAAAGCAGAAGACCTCGACGTTGTCGCTGACCGGGATACGCTGAACGTCCGCGTAAAACTGGTCTCCGGTAGTGTTTTTAAGCGTTCTTCCCGTAAGCAGGATGCTCTCAAAGACCTCTCGCGGGTCCTGCCCGCGGCTGTTGAGTTCCTGGACGATGTGGTTGACATCCTGCAGGAAGGAGAGCAGGAACCCGTCCTCGGCCGTACCGATCAGCCCCCGCACTGCCTGGGTGAACCTGACGTAGAAGACGGTGTCGTCGAGTCTCTCGCCGGTCGTGTCGTACTCGAGGATCTCGAGGCGGTACCGTGACTTCAATCGGTCGAGCAGGTTCTCCACGATCACGGTCTCTTCGACGTTTAAACTGATGGTGACACGCCCTGAGTCGCATCTTCGGTGCTCCTGCTCCGGTTCTACGAACCCTCCCAGGTCGCACCGCCGGTCGTCAAAGTCGATATAGGCGATGTTCGCCCCCGCCCCGGTGATGTAGGTGAGGAGGTCGAAGAGCGACCCGGGCTCGTGGGGGAGGTATACGGAGAACTTGAGGAACCCGAGCATAGGGAGCGTTTCCTGGAGGTAGCCGATCGCGTGGAGATCTTCCTTCATCCGGCAGTAGGTCTCCGGTGTGGCGGTCACCTCGAAGAAGACCGTGGCGGGGTCGATCCTGCGGTCGTACTGGATGCGGACGATGTTGCCCGCGTAAGATTTGACAATCTCGGCTGCGCGGTGCAGCGCTCCCGGTTTGTCCGGCATTCTGGCGATGAAGGAGTATTTGTTCACCCGATTCACCTAATTTGATTTCGTACACGTGAGCTGTCGCCCTATATGCGCTTTTTTGGTCGGGTCACGGCCCGGTGACCTTCGAGCGCACCTCCCGCGCCCAGGCACGAACGGCGTCCCAGTCCCGGAAGTCTCCCGTCTTTGCCCGGGAAAGTTTGATGATGGTGCGGTCCGGGAAGGAGAGGCTCCCGTCCTCCAGTCTCCCCGGAAAGAGCCCGATGTCCACCGGGTTTAAGAGCATCCTGACCTGGTCCATTGATGCTTCAGCCTTCCGGAGGGTGTCGGGGTCCCCGTCTGCAATCGTCAGCCCCACCGCAAAGTAAGCGACCGGTATGGTGCGCAGGCGCTTCTGGTGCTGTTCAATGAAGACCTGCGGCTCCGGGAGCCATTTTCCCATGTATATCGGACTCCCGATGATGACCGCCCGGTACGGGGAGAGGTCACGGACTTCGTCGACCGGCCTGACATCAACCGCTTCGCCGGCCTTCCGGAGTTCGTCGCCGATCGCCTCCGCTACCTCTGCGGTCGAGCCGTAGCGGGTGGCATAGGCAACAAGAAATCTATCCGCCATGATACAGTTATCTCTCGTTCAACCGGTCTTATTCGTTGCGGGAGGTACGGGTTAGGTTCTTATGGATTGATCCCCATTTAAGGTCCGATGACGACGAGAGAAGAGGGTGCCGGAACATGGTATCACAGAGGGCAGGCTTTCTGCAACTCCGGGAACTACAACAAGGCGGTCGTCTGCTACGATAAAGCCCTTGAACTTTCCCCCGACGACCCGGTTCTCTGGAGGCGGAAAGGCTTCGCTCTCATTAAGTCCTGCAACTACGCTTCGGCGGCAGCCTGTTTTGACCGGGCGCTTGAGATCGACCCGGAGAATGCGGGCGCCTGGCAGAGGAAAGGATACGTTCTCGCTCAACTCGGCGATCACAGCGGCGCCGTCGCCTGCTACGACGAAGCGCTCAGGCTGGACCCGCACCATGTCCTCGCCTGGCAAAGTCGGGGCTGGGTGCTTGAAGCCATGTGCAGGTACGATGAAGCGGCAGCCTGCTACGAGGCGGTCCTTGAGATCGACCCGGATCGCAGGTCTGCAGCCTGGCACCGAGAGCGTATGCGCGAGAGGGGGAACCTCACGGCGCTTGCATCCGAGATCCGGGAGGCGGAGCGGCTCGTCGAGGTCCCGGCCTGCGTCCGGGACGTGGTGACCGAACAGGACTTTGATAACGTCGATCTGGCCCGGGCGGTGCTTCGGGAACTCGCCCGGAGGGGGAAGAGGCCGGTTGCTCCCCGTCCGTGAATTTCCGGAGTCTATCCCGCCGGCGCGGGCGTGATCGGGTACGGTTCCCGGCCTCCGCCGTCCGTCTCGATTGCCGCCGGGATTCTTCCCGGTCGTGTTCGAGACGTTTGAGGACCTCGTTAATCCGGAGTATCTGTTCATGGATCTTCCCGGCGATTACTCTCTCTTCCATAAGGTCTGTTTCGGCCTGGATCACCTGCAGGGGGTCGCGGATGCGACCGATGAAGACCGCGAACGTATCTCTGGCAGACTTTATCGGGACTTCGACGGCGAAATGCACGGGATGTCGTCGATCTAACGATGCCGGACGTAACATGTGCGGGTCGGAGAGCCCGGAGGGGGATCGATCGCGTCTCCGGCCGGGATCACGGATCTTTAATTCCTT
The DNA here is from genome assembly GCA_002508705.1 of Methanoculleus sp. UBA374. Taxonomy (GTDB): domain Archaea; phylum Halobacteriota; class Methanomicrobia; order Methanomicrobiales; family Methanoculleaceae; genus Methanoculleus; species Methanoculleus palmolei. The sequence goes on from DAYL01000029.1 coordinate 247,423, forward strand.
TTTTGTCCTCTTCCAAAGACCGGTGTTTTTCTTCATCGAATCGCCGCGTGTTCCCGGACATCCTCCTCTATCGTGGCTCCGAAGAGGCATCGCCTTCCCTGTCGCCGGGTATTCCGCCATCTGCTCTCTCTTCTGGAATCCCTAACGCTTCGATGAGTTCCTCCTCGGAGACCCCGAGTTTTGCTGCCGCAACAGCAAAGGTGGTCTGTCCCTCGCCCGGTTCACCAAGCGCTGTCTGGAGTTCCTCTTCGGTGACTCCGAGTGCGGCAGCAGCGGATGTCAGGTTCATCTGAGGCTGCCCGCGCTGTTCTGGAAACGTTCCGTTCGGCTGGAACGAGGTGTTCATCTGCGGTGCTCCCGTACCTTCCGGTTGGACTCCTGGAGGTTGCGCTCCGTCGTCCGTACTCGTACACCCGCATACGGTTACAAGAGCGACGAGAGCGGCGATTGCAAATATACCTGCCATCGGTAGTTTCATCGTCCCTCCCCCTCACCGCTCCCTGCGCCCTCTTCCCGGATGGCCGGGGGGTCACAGCCGATGCCCGGTCCGGCCTGAGGTTCCTGCTCTGCAGGGAATGTCCCGTCCGGTCGACACGCATCATTCGTCTGCGGTGTTTCCGTCCCTTCCGGTGGCAGCCCTGCAGGCTGCCGTTCTTCGCTCGCGTTCTTAAACCCGCACGCGGCTGCAAGGGCGTGAACGGTGCGAGTGATGATTTCGAAAATGTTTGTCGGTTCTTTCGTAGTCATACTCTGATCTCCATTTACAATGATTTTTTCTCTGGTCCTTACGCTATTCGGCCCGCAACGCCTCGATCGGGTCGAGATTCGATGCCCGCCACGCAGGGTAGACGCCTGTCGCGATGCATATCGCGGCGCCGATGGCCATGGCCATCGGGACGTAGACGATACTCCCCGGTGCGAAGAAGTAGTCGGCGGTGCCGACCATGCCGAGCACGACGATGTAGCCGATGATGATGCTTGCAACGGCACCGATGACCGCCCCGACGAGCCCGAGGATTCCCGCCTCGTAAACGAACATCCGCAGGATTTCGGCTCGCTGCGTCCCGATGGAGCGGAGAATTCCGATCTCACGCACCCGTTCGTTCACCGACATCATCATCACGTTGAAGATCGAGACCGCGGCAACGAGGAGCGAGATCCCCGCAATCGCCATCACGAATGTCGTCATCGTGGAGACCGTCGAGGTGATGCTCTCCATCATGCGGCTGCTGTCCTGGACGGTGACGGTATCCTCTTTCCTGTTGAGCTCGTCTTCGATCGCCGTCTTGACCGTGTCGATATTGGTCAGATCGTTCACGACGACATTGATCTGATCGTACTCGCCCTCGCCGCCGTACATCCCGACGAAGAGTTTATCGCTGCCGATGATTGCCATGTCCGTGTTGAGGTCCATGGACATTCCACGCTCCTCGAGGATACCGACGACCCGGACGGTTGTTGTGGCCCCTTCGTCGGGGTCGCCGATGTCGATCTTGCTCCCTACCTTGAGGTCGAGCCGTTCGGCGAGCGTCGGCCCGACCACCACCGAGGTCGTGCTCTTGGGGTACTCTCCCGTCTCGACGGTGAGAATCTCACGCATGACCTCCGGGTCGAGGCCGTAGATCGTCGCCCGCCCGGTATCCGACCCGACCTCGATCTCGTCGGACTCGGATCTGATGGTGTACGCGGTACCGTACTTCGCGACGATGCGCTGGATATCCCGGAACTCGTCCTCGGTGATCGCGTCTTCGTCGTCGGAATTTCCACCGCCGGGTCCTCCCATCATACCGCCTCCACCTCCGCCTCCGCGGTATGCGGTAACGGTGAGTTTGTTTGCCATATCGGAGAGTTCTTCCGTGACCGAGAGCGTCATGTTTGCCCCCATCATCCCGATCGAGGCGATGGCGACGACACCGATCACGATGCCGAGGGCGGCGAGGACCGATCGGAGGAAATGAAGCCGGACGCTTCTTGCCGAGAGCGCAAAGATGATATCCTTTCTGATCATGCCACTCTCCCGTCCCGTATCGTGATCGTCCGGTCCGCGTATGTGGCGGTCTCCGGGTTATGGGTCACCATGACGAGCGTCCGGCCCCGGTTATGGAGGTCTGCAAGGATCTCCATGATCTGGAGGCTCGTCTGCGAGTCCAGGTTTCCGGTCGGTTCGTCGCAGAGGAGGATCGCCGGGTCGTTGACGAGCGCTCTTGCGATGGCGATCCGCTGCTGCTGGCCCCCCGACAGTTCGCTGGGCTTATGGGTCGAGAGGGATTCGTCGATCCCTACGAGGGAGAGGAGATCTCTCACCCGTCCGGTATCGTCGTTTTTGCGGTGTTTCATGATGTAGGGGTACTCGACGTTCTCGTAGGCGGAGAGAAGGGGAATGAGGTTGAACTTCTGGAAGATGTAGCCGATGGAAGAGAGCCGGAGGCTGGTCAATTCCCGGTCGTCCATCTCCCGTGTGTTCTTTCCGGAGAGGAGGAGGTTGCCCGACGTTGGACGGTCCAGGCACCCGATCTGGTTGAGAAGGGTCGATTTGCCCGACCCCGACGGCCCCATGATGGCCACGAACTCCCCCTCGTCGATGGTGAGGGATATCCCCTTCAGTGCCGTGACGTCGCCTGCCGGGAGAGGGTAGATCTTCGTGACGTTATCGAGTTCGATAACCGGACTGCTCATGGATCTTCATCCCCGGATGTTACTTCCGGACCCGCGTAAGGATCTTTCCGAGGTAACCCTTCCGCCATGCGACGGCGACAGCCACGCACCCGATGAGCGCGAGGAGGATCTCGACGACCGGGATCTGCGCAAATCCGCCGCCGAACGATCCGAACATGCCCATCCCTCCTCTTCCGTTGCCCGTGCCGCCGCCGGGTCCGGCCGGGATCTCACCGCCCGCGCCCGTCTGCGATGCCCGTCCTGCGGAGGAGACGGTCACGGTCTCGGTGAAGATGTTGCCGTCTTCATCCCGGTACTGAACGACGAGCGGGATGGAGGATGCGTCCTGTGCATTGCACGTGACTTCGAAACTTGAGAAATCGTCCGGCTCCAGGCCGCCGACCACATAGACCGGGTAGGGATCGGTCGGGATCGCCGGGTCCTCGACGGTGACCTTGACTGAATATGCGTCTTTCAGTCCGGCGTTGGTCACGTCTCCGGTCAACGTGACCGTGCCGCCGCTTTGGACGACCTCAATGTTGTTGACCACGATATCCGGTTCGACCGTTCTCTGGCCTATTTCTACGGGTATGGTCAGGGTGGCGTGATGCTCGTTGATCCCGTTCCGGTAGGAGACGTCGAAGGTGAGTTCGGTAGACTGCGACGCTGTAATCTCGAACGAAGCGTTCTTTTCCTCATCCGGCGCCAGAGCCCCGAGGAAGACGGCTGTCTTGGGGGTCCTGACGCCTTCGCCGGTCGCAGTGACGGTTACGCCGTTCACGCTGCCTTCGCGGGGGTTTCCGACGGACAGGACCACGGTGTCTTTGCTGTTTGCCGGATAGGTCTCCGGAGCGTCGATGACGGAGACCCGGAGATCTGTGCTCTCGACCGTCACCGGAATAGAGTAGCGGACGCTCCCGCTGTTCTGGAGGTCCAGATAGAAGACCGGGTAGTAGATGCCGTCCGCAGTATCGGCTCTCACGGTGAACGTGAACGACATGGTGTTCCCGGGACCGATGACGCCCACTGCATCGTAGGTCTTGTCGTTGACGACCGAGATCCCATAGGGTAGCAGTTCAGCCCTGTTGACGGCAACGCCTGTCTCTCCTGTGTTTTTGACTTCAACCGTCACCGTGCCCGTATCCCCGTGCATGAGCGTGTCGGGACTGACGTTTACCCCGGTGACTGCGATCTGTGCTTCCGCCGACGTTGTCTCGGCCGCCGCAGCGGCGCCCACGAGTGCCGACAGAAGGAGGAGGAGAATGCATAGGTTTCGCCTCATTATCTCTGTCTCCGGCGCGTTGTGGTATCTGCATGAATCTCACGGCATAGATGCTGTTCCGGCATTGTTCCGGTGGTTTTCATGTTTTCACTCTCTTGGTTAACTGCTTCGTTGTCGTGCCCGGGTATCTGCGGGGCTTTCGACAATGTAATGTATATTTTACATATTGTTATTTATTGGTTACTAATTGGAGAAAATCGAGACATAATGGATCGTAAACTCGACATTCTCGCAAAAACGTTCGGGTTTCATCTCTCTTGGGATGCAAGAACTGTTGGAGGTGATCCCGCACGGGAGGTGGCGGAGCGTGAAATGCGCTGTACCCCAGGATGCGGCACAGCGGTGATCCCGTGCGGGGCGGCGGAGTTATACCGTCACGTTCGGTATAGTGTACATTTTGTTATTAAAACGTTACTGTCTCCCGGGTTTTTCCATGGGTCGGAGTCTGTCTCGACGAGGTCGTCCCAAAACACCTCAGCCGGGAGGGGGAAACCCAATCGCACCTAGCGGTGCTCATGCACCCGCCGTTCCGCCGGGCGCACCTCCCGATCCCTCACTCGAAGACCTCCGGTCTTCTCAAACTCCTGCCGTACCGGCAGTCGTTCCCCGCGTGGCGATACCCGGAGGGAAGCCGTGTCAGCAATTTGACACCAAAAATTGCTCAATTCCTCCCGAGGATGTGTCAAAATACTCTGAACGATATGAATCTTCAGCGCTAGATACTTTTGGGGTGACTTCGACACTTCCCGGTGAGACATGAGCAGACGCCGGGAATCTGGAGGGATCGTTTCGACGGATCAGGTTCTCCCTGCCGCATCGCTGTAGATGAAGATATCCTCGATGGCGACGCCGAAGAACCGGGCGATCTTGAAGGCGAGCTCGAGCGACGGATCGTACTTCCCTTTCTCGATGGCGAGGATGGTCTGTCGGGTGACGCCGAGTTCGTTTGCGAGCCCTTCCTGGGTGAGGTCGTGCATCGCCCGGTAGACCTTAATCCTGTTCTTCATCGGTATCCCAGTCTCCGTACTTGCGCGCGTAGTATTCCCTGAATCCGACATACAGGAAGATCATCAGGCAGAGCAGCGCCATCTGGAGGGTAGCAAAATTGCCGATGACCGGGAACTCGAACATGTCGGGAGGGGCCGTGCCGGGAGAGCCCGGCGGGTGGGGAGGACGCAGTCCGAGCGGCCTCGAAAACGCAACGACCGCGCTTCCGAGGTTGACCGCAAAGAAGATCACCCAGAAGATTTCCAGGGTCCGGAGCGCTGCTTTCTCTGTGATCAGCGCCGTCCGTTCGTCCTCGATCCTCTCTTCGACCGTCCTCCGCGCTCCGTAGATCAGGAGGACGCCGAGGACGAACGCAACCTGGATCAGGAGCGGCTGCTCACTCTCCACCGAGAGCCAGAAGATGGCAACCTCGGCGAGCGCAACGATGCCGGTCAGAAGGTAGAACGAGTTTTGTTTCATAGACAGCCGTTGTCTATGATCTTGTGCATTTCGTTATTAAGGTTTAACTTTCCATCCCCGATCTCTCGACCATGGACTTCTCGCTCCCCCCTCTTCATCCTACAGGTTAAATGGGCGCACTCCCTTATCCTATAACCAGGAAACTCCATGATTACCTCGTCTGTACGTCCCGGTTCGATTCTCGAAGAGACCCTTGAAGAGATCCAGACAATCCTTGGGAGCGATTTTGACTCCATCACCGTGGAGAGGGTCGTGATCGGGATCTTCTTTACCGGCGTGAAACTCAGCGACGGCTCCGGTGGCCTCTGCTTTACCCCGATAAAAGAGATCCCGGAAGCGGTCTGCTGCCCCAGCTCAGCCCGTGCCATGCCGTATCCGGGCCGGTTCACGGGGCGAAGCGCCGGGGAGTTTCTCCGCGACCTCCCCCGTGCGCCGCCGCTCAAAAAAGCGGTCGGTATTGCAATCTTGAACGCACTTTCCGAATCCTGCTGGAAGCGCCGGCCCGAAAGAGGGTATATCCGGGAGAGCGGGCGGGACGTGCTCGATACCGTGCCGCTGCCTGAAGACGGGTATGTCGTGGTGGTGGGGGCGCTCGTGCCGATCATCCGGCGGCTCAAAGCGCGAGGAAAGCCTTTTGGGATCCTCGAACTCGACCTGCGCACATTGAAGCCCGACGAACTGCCCTATGCCGTCCCTCAGGATAAAGCGGATGCGGAGACCCGCAGGGCCGACATGCTCGTCATCACCGGCACCACCCTCATCAACAACACGCTCGAGCCCCTGCTTTCCCTCGCCCGGCCCGGTGCTTCCATCGTCGTCGTCGGGCCGACCGCCAGCATGCTCCCGGATGCATTCTTCCGGCGCGGCGTGACGATACTCGGGGGGGATAGCGTCACCAGCCCCAACGACCTGCTCGATATGATCGCAGAGGGCGGTTCCGGGTATCATTTCTTCGGTAAGTCCGCGGAGAAGACGATCGTCCGCCGTTGTCCCGTGATCCGTTAGCAGGGGGGTCCGGCCATCCGATCGCGACTCGATCCGCCGCCTTCCGTCGAGGGGCAGTGAAAAAATGGCTCGCAGTTCTGTGCCGCATTCCCGAAGTCCCGTTCCGGAAAGGTGAAAAGCGGCGGCCGAACTTTTATCCGGCCACGTCTTTTGTTAGCGTTAGTTAATTAACATTGTGGGTATTATTTAAGATAATTAATTAACTTTGAAAAAGAACCAGTACCTATCCATGGTTGATGCAGTACCGACGAGATCGCCTCTTACAGGACCAGACGGCGCTACATCGGCGGATCAGTTGCACACGGCTGATGCGGTATCAGCCCCGTCCGTGTCGGATCGGGACCTCCCCAACTACCTGCTTCGGTTCGTTCTTCTGGTAATTGCCGTCGCTCTCTGCGTCATCCTCTCTTTTGTCGTCGGCAGATTCTCGATCGGCATCTCCGACGTTATTCTTATTCTCCTCTCGTCGGTCTTTCAATTCGTCATATCGCTGAATATCCCGATTCTCTGCGATATTGTTCAAATTCTCCTCTCGCCGATCGTTCCCGCGACGGAGGCCTGGGACGATGCGATGTACAGCGTTGTCTTCAATATCCGCCTGCCGAGAATTCTTGCGGCACTTCTCGTCGGGGCCGCCCTGTCGACGGCCGGCGCCGCATACCAGGGAATGTTCCAGAACCCTCTTGTCTCTCCCGATATTCTCGGGGCATCCGCCGGTGCCAGTTTCGGCGCAGCTCTTGCCATCTACTTTTATCTCGGGACCGGGGCGATTACGATCTTCGCATTCGCCGGCGGTCTTGTCGCGGTCGGCGCTGCGTATGCGGTCAGCCGCCTGACGAGGGGAAACACCACCCTCAGCATGGTCCTTGCCGGTATCCTTGTCGGCAGTCTCTTCACCGCATCTACCTCCTACATCAAACTCATCGCCGACACCAATGATCAACTACCGGCCATCACCTACTGGCTGATGGGCAGCCTTGCCGGCGCGACCATGGAGGACGTATATTTTGCGGGCGTGGTAATTCTTCTCGGCCTCGTCCCCCTGTTCCTGCTCCGCTGGAGGATGAACGTCCTCACCCTCGGCGAAGACGAGGCAAAGAGCATGGGAATCAACACCGACCTGCTCCGGCTGATCGTGATCATCTGCGCAACGTTCGTTACAGCAGTCGCCGTTTCCATCTCCGGCATCATCGGCTGGGTCGGCCTCGTGATTCCGCACTTCTGCCGGATGCTCCTCGGCTACGACTACCGGAGGGTCATTCCTGCGGCAATCATTATGGGCGGCGGGTTTCTGCTGCTGGTGGATGATTTCGCCCGGACGATTGCGACCACCGAGGTGCCGCTCGGCATTCTCACCGCGTTTGTCGGAGCGCCGATCTTTGCCTATCTCTTGATGATGGGAGGGAGACGATTATGAGCCTGGAAATTTCTCACCTGAGTTTTGCCTACAGCAGACGTACCCGCCTGGTGCTGGATGATGTCTCGTTCTCGGTGAAGAAGGGGGACCTCCTTGCCGTGCTCGGACCGAACGGTGTCGGGAAGAGCACGATGTTCCGGTGTATTCTCGGATTCTTGCGAAACTATAAGGGGAGCATTCGGCTGAACGGTAAGGACATCAGGACTCTCGACCATAAAGAGATTGCAAAGCATATCGCCTATATTCCTCAGTCAACGTATCCGGTATTCAATTACACGGTGCTTGATGTGATCCTGATGGGGACTACCAATCAGCTGAATCTGCTTTCGGTGCCCGGTCAGAAACAGATCGACGAAGCCTATGCGGCGATGGATAATCTCGGTATTACCCATCTCCGGAATGCGGGATACGGGGAGATCAGCGGCGGGGAGCGGCAGCTTGCTCTGATCGCCCGGGCGCTTGTGCAGAAGGCAAGGATTCTGATCATGGACGAGCCGACGGCAAACCTCGACTACGGCAACCAGTTCCGGGTGATGTGCCGGATATCGGGCCTCGCCCAGGAAGGCTACATCATTATTCTCTCGACCCACAACCCGGACCATGCATTTTTGTACGCGAACCGGACGTTGATGATCTACGGCGGGAAGGTGATCGCCGACGGAACGCCGGAGGATGTTCTGGATGCAAAACTGATCCGGGATGTCTACGGCATGGACGTACATATTGAGGAATGCCAGTGCGGTTCACGCCACCACCGGCTCTGCATTCCCATCATCGGCGCTACCGAGAAATACGGGTAGTCCTTTGTTAATATATTATCATTTACTTATACGACATTATAACATATCGTCTTTAATACTGTCGCACCCTGATCATAGTATATATCATTCCCGTTTCGGGAGGTGCGTGTGTGAAGACAGTTGCGAAAATACTCATGGTCCTCGTTCTCCTCTCCGGCACCGCCGTCGCATTCTGCAGCGCCGCTGCCGAAGAAGAGGATACCCGGACCTTTGTCGACGATGTCGGCCGGGAGATCACCCTGCCGGTTACGATAGACGCGGTTTCGCCGTCCGGCCCTCTGGCCCAGATCGTGCTCTACTCGCTCGATCAGGACCTCTTCGTGAGCGTCTCCAGTGAGTTCACCGGCGCCCAGGCAAAGTACATCGATCCCCGGCTTCTGACGCTTCCTGTCACCGGTCAGTTCTACGGCTCCAAGGCTTCGACCATGAATCCGGAGTCGATCATGGAGCTGAACAAGCAGCTCAACATCGATGTGGTTCTGGATATCGGGGAGGCCAAGCAGACCATGAAGGCGGATCTCGATGATATGCAGGCAAAAACCGGGGTTGTATTTGCATTTGTCACCCAGAACAAACTCGAAGATATTCCCGCTTCGTATGTGAAACTCGGCGAACTTCTCTCCCGCCCGGAACGCGGTCAGGAGCTTTCCGACTATGTCTCCGCGCTTCTTGCCGAGTTTGATTCCGGTATGAAGGAGATCGGCGATGATAAGAAGTCCCTGATCTATGTAACCGCCGTTGACGGCAATTCCGTGTCCATGATAGGAGAAGGGTCGTATCATGCCGAGGTTATCGATTATGTCGGCAACAACCTCGCCAAACCTGCGACGACGAGCTCCGGGACGGGCGACGGCTACACGATGGAGGACATCCTTCAGATGAATCCCGACTACGTTATCGTGGGGTACGTCGACGGGCACGCCTACTACAACAAGATCATGTCCGACCCGATGTGGCAGTCTCTCTCCGCGGTCAGGAACGGAAACGTCTATGAGGCGCCTTACGGTCCGTACAGCTGGATGGGGGGGCCGCCGTCGATTCAGCGGCTGCTGTCGATGATCTGGCTCGGCAACCTGATGTATCCGGATGTGTTCGACTACGATATCGACGATCGCGTCAAAGAGTTCTACTCGCTGTTCTTCAGATACGATCTGACGGATGCGGAACTGAACGACCTGATGGTTTATGCAAAACCCGCGCCGGCATCCGCGCCGACAGGGGCGGCCGCAGCGGCACAGACCTCCGCGGCAGCGCAGGCAACCGCGACGACGGAGGCTCCGGCCCCGCTGTTCGGCGTTCTTGCCGGTCTCGCCGCAGCGGCGGTTGTTGCCGGGAGGGGACGCAACCGGTGAGGGACAGCGGCATGGCGGTTGACTACATCTCGCTCTGGAATGAGCAGCAGGAGGCGGCGAACCGCCAGAAACAGCTCTGGAACGACGGCAGAAATTTCTGGGAAGATCCAGAGAACATCGGTCGGTTTGTGGACCGGCTGATGAACGGGGACCGGTCGCGCATCGAGGGCCAGATTGCGGCGATGCAGATCCCGGCAGGGTCTACGGTGCTCGACATCGGGGCCGGTCCCGGGACGCTTGCCGTCCCCCTTGCTCTTGCGGGCTGCAGGGTTACGGTCGTGGAGCCGTCCGCCGGGATGCGGGCCGCGATGAAGGATTACCGGGAGATGACCGGCGCCCCGGAGATCCGCGAGATCCCTTCCCGGTGGGAGGATGCGGACCCTCTGGAGGTGGGGGTGCACGATGTCGTCGTCGCTTCGTTCTCCCTTGCGCTGGACGATATCGGCCCTTCCCTTCTGAAGATAGACTCGGCGGCGAAGCGGTCGGTGCATCTGTTCTGGTTTCTGACGCCGCCTGCATGGACCAGAGCGAACTTCTGTCTCTGGCCGAAGCTTCACGGAAGCGAGTTTACTGCCGGACCGACGGCGGATCTCCTCTGGAACTGCCTGTGTCAACTCGGGATTTACCCGGATGTAACGGTCGAGCATGTGGACAAAGGGCAGCGCTACCCGACGGAGGAGGAGATTGTTGCCGACTACTGCCGGCGTCTTTATGCCCGCGACGACCGCCAGCGGGAGATCGTTGCCGCATTCGTGCACGAGAGAGTCGTGCGGACAGAGACAGGGTTCTGTATTCCGGGAGTTTCGAAGACGGCCCATATCCGGTGGGAGAAGTAACTATTCCCCGACCTCTGTTTTAGTAAACATATTTTGAGTGATCTTTCTGGAATAATAAGCAAGTTTGATTAATTTTTGGAACTTTCTCTTAGGTAGTATGTGTTGCGAAAATCCCGGCACGCCAGGTGCCGCAATCGACTACGTCCGCCTGTGGGACGAACAGCATGCCCGTTCTCTTGCACAAAAAGAGAGAATGGGCGAAGGCCGCGGGAAGTTCTGGTCGGATCAGGATGTGGTCGACCGGTTTGTCCGTAAGGTCATCTCGGGAGACCGGTCCCGTATTGAGAATCAGATTGCCGAGATGCGGATCGCGCCGGGTTCGTCGGTTCTGGATATCGGCGCGGGTCCCGGGACCCTTGCAGTCCCTCTTGCACTTATGGGCTGCAGGGTTACGGTTGTAGAGCCGTCGGCTCCTATGGGTGCGGCGATGGATAATTACCGCCGGCTGGTGAATGCTCCCCCGATCCGTGAAATCCGCAGTTGCTGGGAGGACGTCGATCCGGCGGATGCGGGGGTGCACGACGTTGTTGTTGCCTCCCGGTCCCTTGTCATGGGCGACATCCGCGACAGTCTCTTGAAGATGGATGCGGCGGCGGAGCACGCGGTGCACCTGTACTGGTTCTTTTCTCCTCCGTTTGCTTCGGGAGGAAACGCTGAACTCTGGCCGCTACTGCACGGGGAGCCGTACTGCGGCGAAGCGGACGCCGATATTTTATGGAATGCTCTCTGTCAACTGGGTATTTACGCGAACGTGCATGTTGAGACGCGGGACAGAACCCAGCGCTATGCCGGACTCGAAGAACTGAGAGAGGACTATTACAATCATCTCTCCGTAAAGGAGGACTGGCAGCGAGAGATTGTCGATGCGTTTCTCCTTGAGCGGGCGGTTCCGGACGGTTCCGAGTATGTTGTCCCGGGCCGTTCGCGAACGGCCCATATCTGGTGGGAGAAGTAGGTGATCTGTTCTTCCGTGAACGGGGCCCGGTGCTCGTTCCTCTCTTTTCCGGGAGGGGTGACGGAGCGTCCCCGTCGGACGCGGCGTCGTCCCGGGTGCACCGTTCATCACCGCCGGTCTCAAAACGGAGAGACCGGTCTTACCCTTTCGGTGTCTCATCATGGGAAGGCGGAAGAAGGGGCGGTACGAGGCGAGGTCCTCCGGTTTCACGCGGGAGGCACCGGGGCCGGGCGTGCATCCTGGGAGAAACAGCAAGGGGCGGGGCGAGGACGGCACCCCCGCTCGCCCCTTCCCGGGGTATGGCACGTTGCCCCGGGGTGGCTCCGTTTGATCCAGGAATTGCAGGTGCCCGGAGATGTTACCTTGGCGAAGAGGTTTTTTGGATCTCATTATCTGTGATGCACCACTGAGAGGTGACATCATACTAGTAGTTTAAGTTAAAGCATTTAACTTTAACTGTTTGTATATTTATTGTGATTTACATGCGGGGCGGGATCGGGTAGATTCGAGAGCCCCGATCCGACCGCTGCATCGCTAGGTGCGGCGGGTGCCCCCCTCTCCCGGCTGCCTCCCTCCGGATAAGGCGCGGTTCGGTTCAGGCCGATCTTTCCTCTACTGCGGCGGGGTCCTGTCGATTCGAAGAGAAAAAACGATCCGGGGCGTTTTCCCGCGGTGCAGGCATCCGGTTCCGGACTCTCCGGGAGATCCCGGGCCTCCGCTCCGGTAGTTGCGGCCCGGGGATTTTGTCGGGTTCGAGGAGGTACGACACTATCTCGGACTTTAACCATACGCCTGGCGGACAGTACCCCAGGATGGACGTGAGGGTATTTCGGCTGCACCCTGTTGTCAATATAATTTATTTAACTTGATCAATAAGTAAACAAAATAATATTGATTTATATACGTTGGATGCACACCCATGCATATCTCCAGGGCTTCTCTTACCCCGGGGAATACAGAGGTGATTTGATGAAAAATGGAACAACCATTAAACGAAGGGATGATGCGGTTTCACCGGTCATCGGCGTCATGCTGATGCTGGTGGTAACTATCATTATCGCGGCCGTGGTGAGCGGGTTTGCGGGCGGTCTGGTGACCTCGCAGGAGCCCGCCCCGTCGGCGAGCTTTGATGTCAGCCTGACGGATGATAGTATCGACCTCACAGTACGGTCGATCTCCGAGGAGGTCTCCTCCAAAGACATCGCGATTGTTCTTTCGAAAACTGGGCAGATGCGAAAACTGGTGCCGGGAACATCAACAGTACCGTTCGGATTTAACATCGTAGAACGGCCTGTAAAGGGCGAGGACGGTACAATCAACGGAACAGGTTTCCACGACAACGAAAACGTTACGATCGCTAGTAATAACTCCAAAATATCAGGAAATTATGCAGCAAATGCAAGCAATTCGATACAGTGGTTTGGAAATTATACCCTGAAAACCGGCTCAAGAATGAGCGCCTCTACTCATGCATTTGTAGATGTTCTTGGGGTACCGCTTCCTGCCGGTTTCAGTAAACTTTCATACACAAAAAGCGAGTTTCTCGATCTAACCGATGACCAGTGGAAGGAAGTATTTGGCGAGACCGTGACTGCAGGTGGGGGAGATAAAAACAATACTGCTGTCCTTTCAATCAAATCGGGGCAGAAGATTACAGATAAGAGTCTTGGTGAGTTCCTAGCAGGAAAAGGGTTTGCAACCGAGAAGAATGGCGTATATGAAGCAGCGCAGCAATTCTGGGTAGAAGCCACTGATACTAAATGGAAGTTCGGACAGACGATCGTGTACAACAGCGACGGCGATGGTAATGGAGGTATCACCGTATCTCCCGGTGACCGCGTCACCGTGACGATTGTCCATACCCCGTCGGGCCAGAGCATGTTTACGAAAACCGTTACGGTGAAGGAGGCATAACGATGAATGCGAGAGAAGAATCACGGGATGCAGCGGTATCGCCGGTCATCGGCATCATGCTGATGCTCGTCGTAACCATCATCATCGCCGCGGTAGTCTCCTCCTTTGCGGGAGGGCTGGGTACGACAAAAGATACCACACCGACGGTCACCTTCAATGCAGACCTGAGTGTGGCGGACGGTCTTACCATAACGTGTCTCGGCGCCACTCCCGGCAAGAACGTGAATTTCGACGTCTGTGTCGGCGACAGCAACTACTACAGAGTTGGAATGGGCAGCACGTCTACATTTACCCCTGGAACAAGTCTTCTCTATCCTGCAAAGAAACTTACGCAGGGATTTACCGATGCGTTTGGGGAATTTGACGGGTATGAAGGAACCGGGATGTATGTGCCGAATCCGAGCTTTATCGGAAAGACCTACGCTATCCAGTTGATTGATGGGGATTCCGGCACCACCATCGGGAAGGCATACGCCGTTCTCACGGCATAACTACTCAACTACCAACCCAACCTTTTTTTGGGATGCACGCCCCCGCCTCTCAAGCAGCGACCACGGCATACGTTCGCTGTCCTAGCGTTCCCCTGAGACTGCCAGGGAAGCGCCCTTGTCGGGAGAGAACTGCAGAGCCGTGCAACAGAGGATCACCCTCAGATCAGCCGGAAATACCCTGATAACCGGAACAGGTTGAATTTTCCGGCGACCTCCCATGCCGCCCTTCATTTGTGAACTTTCTCATTGTCAACGCACATTAAATAATTTTACTTTACAAATCCTTTTTGTTAATGAAAATTGTATACGTTGATGTAATCGAAGATCCATACCATTCTACCATGGTAAGAGAGAAACGACGCTACAGTTGCAGGCCACCGTTCCGCAGGATGATGATGATCGCCTTCCTGTACAGCTTCCTCATCACGTCTACTGTGTCCGCAATGGAGTATGTTCTCAACGCCGCCTCCATCGAACAGTTCAAAGGCGGCATCCGCTACGATGGAGAGGACGAACTCATCATCGAGATCGAGGATGACGTCACTATCTCCAGCAACTGCAATGTCGGCATCGAATCTACGGCTCCGGTAACGATCAGAAGTCCGGCGGGCAGAACGCTCACCATCATCGTGGACAGCGATGAAGAGTTCCTCTACGGGATCAAGGCCCCTTCCATCACAATCGAGAGCGGACGCATCGATATAACCGTCCACGGCGAGAACAGCAGCGGCAGAAGCAATGCCTTCGGAATCTGTGCGGAGTCGGGCAACGTCACGATCTCCGGCGGATCGGTATTCACGACCGTCGAGACCGCAAGCCACAAGAACAAAGGGATCTACGCCCTACGCTTCATCAACATCTCCGGCGGCCTCGTAAACACCTACCAGCGCGGCGGCAGCAACACCTTTGGCCTCGACGGCGGCAATGTGGAGACCGAAAGCACAGACGACGGCGTCATCATCTCCGGCGGACAGGTTGTCGTAAACTCGAGCGGGGCCGCGGCCAGAAACTACGGCATCGACTCCAAGTTCGGGACCGTGAAGATCTCCGGCGACGCCGTCGTTTTCATTCGCGAAGATGAGAGCGGCAGAGCGGACAACTTTGCATACAACAAAAACGTCACGACGATCTCCGGCGGAAACGCGGTGGTGTTCGCATCCGTTGGAGGGCATTACATCCTCCGCGAAGACGCGATCCTCACGCAGAATGCAACGCTGCTCCCCGGCGGGACGTTCGAGATCCCGGCCGGCCGGACACTTGGGCTCTCCGGAGAAGCGTATCTGGCGCAGCCTGAAGGTGCGCCGCTCCTCTTCGGCGAAGGCTACGGTGCGTTCGAGTATGCCGGGTCCGTCCCTGATGGGAACGGGACGGTGATCTACGCGGGCGAAGAGCCGACACAGCAGGCTTCCGCTCCGATGGCCGGATTGCTTGCCGGCCTGGGCGCTGCGGTCCTTCTTAGAAGGAAACAATAACACCTTTTTTCAAACCTATATAGATGTCTGGAGGTCCGAAGCCCTTCCGGAGAATATGAAGTGTTCAGGATCGGATACGGATGGTGGATGAATGTGAAGCCTTTGAGAAGATAGAAGCGCAGGTCAGGGCGCTGACGAGATATACCACCGTCCGGAGCATCCCGAAGGGGTTCTCGTTCGAACGGAAGTATCTCCTCTCCTGCGGTGATGCGAGACGGTACCTGCTCAGGATCGCCTCGCTCTCCGACCCGGAGGTCCTGCCGCATAAGCAGGCGGAGTTCGAGGCCATCAGGCGGTTTCAACGTCGGTTTACTTTCCCCCACTCGTGTCGGAATGCTGTTTCGATGAAATCGGGGAATCTTACACCGACGCAAGTGGGGAATCTTATCCCGACGTTGACATCCGTTGAAGTCGTTGTACGAGTATCCATTACAATGGGAGTTCATACGTTAGGGGTTGCACACCACCAGGTCGCAGTGCAAGTGAGCACGACCGGCCCTCTTCGCATTAAGATAGATATATAATTATTAAACCCATTCACATCATTTAATAGACAGAATGTTCGGTTCACCCGCTTAGATAGCCGGATCAGGTCGAGACGAAATGAACTCTGACGATATTGAAACGCTGTTTCAGGCCTTTGTTACGAAAAATGAGGCGTTATTTCATCAAGCAGCTCAGAGCATAATTGAGCATGAAGAACAATTGAACCACCACCTCGTAGCGGCGAAACTAAGGACAATTATCAATAATCAGTCGGTACACCAAACTACCCTCCCATATCGCACGCTGCCCATCCCCCGCGATAATGAAAAAGGATTCCAGTTACTGGAAGTTAAGCGACCATTTAGTGATTGGTCGGATCTGATTGTTTCCACAGAGTTAGAAGAAAAACTTCGGGAGATCCCGCTTGAGATTAAGAATCGAGATTTATTATCCAACTATGGATTAAAACCCAGAAGCAAACTGTTATTTTATGGACCTCCGGGAACGGGGAAAACACTCTGTGCAAAAGTTCTATGCTCAGCCATTGGCTACCCGCTGATAGTCGTAAAATTTGAATCGGTTGTTTCTTCATTTTTGGGTGAGACCGCCGCCAACATAAGAAAAATTTTCGATTATATAGATAAAGGGAAGTGGGTTGTACTTTTTGATGAGTTTGATATTATCGGCAAAAAACGTGACGACCCAAGTGAGCATGGAGAGATTAAACGCGTAGTCAATAATTTCATGTTAATGCTTGAAGATTATCAAGGCGACAGTGTACTCATTGCCGCTACAAATCATCCCCAATTATTAGATAAGGGGATCTGGCGGCGGTTTGACGATATTATCCAGTTTGAATTGCCGGATAAACAGTTAAGGGCACGCTTATACGAGAAGAAACTGAGTGTAATCCCTGTCGATCCTGTAGTAGCATATGATATATTTGCAGACAACAGCAAGGGTTTCTCGGGTGCTGATATTGAACAAGTGACCATTCGAGCAATGAAAAAAGCACTGCTGAGTAAAAGGAAAAGGGTTTCAAAGGAAGACATTGAAGAAGCAATACTAAGGCAGAAAGAAATTGTTTCAGTTCAAGAGAAGGTATAGTTCATGCCAGAACATCTTCGGTTACCATTGCATGAGGGGGAGCGTACGCTGGCGAGAAGGAGAGGAGGGGGACCTCCCCGTCCTGATCGTGAGGAAAAAGAGGGTTTTGCTGAAGTTCAGGTTTATAATTTAAATGAGATGCAGAACGAGCATCAGAAGAGGAAGGCACAGTTCTCAGAGTATTTTGATCCTAACCTGATATTTAGAATTGAGCTCCGATCTGAGATCAGTGAGGAGGAACTGAGCGAGTTCCTGAATCGTTGTGATATCCAGTACATCTCCCCCTCTCCTGCAAAAGATGGTGGTCTCCGTTACAGAGTGTCTCTGGCGGAGAAGGGAGATTTGGAAAAAATAACCGAAAAACTTGCTCGATATGGTCAAGAATCTAAGAACAAGACTTTTTTTAACGTTGTAGAGTCGTTTGAACCGATTCCCCCAGAGGATAAGATAGGCGAGAGGTTGGCCGAGAGGCCGCTGCTCGATGACGAGGTTGCGTATCTCGATGTCGAACTCTGGAGGATGGAAACCCCCCGGCTAAAGGATGTTCTCAAGGGAATTGAGAAGTTACTCAATGAAAAAGGCGGGGAGGTCACCGATCATATCATCACACAAAGTTTCTGCCTCATGCGGGTGAAGATAGGCGAGGAAATGCTCGATGAGTTGCTGTCCTTCCCCGAGGTGAGCTGCGTCGATCGACCGCCCCGCCCCACCTCCTTTCGTCCAGGCGAACTCCGCGTATCGTTGAGTGAGGTCGATACCGGCTCTCCTCCCGACCCGGGAGATCCGGCGATCGTTGTCCTTGACAGCGGTATATTATCGGGCCATCCTCTCCTCAAAAATGGTGTTGGAGATGCCATAAGTCTGTTTTCAGGATATGACGGGACAGATGACGTGGGTCATGGCACCATGGTTGCAGGTGTCGCGCTGTATGGTGATATCAAAGAATGCGCCGACATGAGGTGTTTTCACCCGCCTGTGTGGATACTGTCAGCGAAGGTGATGCATGGGGTAAAAGACCCGGAGACTGGAGTTATAGTTGCAAGCTATGATGAGGAGCATCTTCTCGAAAATCAAATTCTCCAGGCGCTCTGGTCATTCACAGGACGATACGATAACGTGCGTGTAGTGAACATCTCGTTTGGCGATCCCGCGTTGTGTATATCCGGGGTAAAGCAGCAATCGATGCTGGCATCGTTTATCGACGAGCTGGCTCATGAGCACGGTCTTATGTTCGTTATTGCAACCGGGAATAACGATGAGATGGATTTCCCGGACAAATACCCTCATTACCTCTACGAAGATGGCGAGAGGTGCAGGATTGTAGATCCGGCATCGTCTGTATACGCCCTGACCGTCGGATCTATAACACAGGATTACGTCTCAGATAAGGCCGAGGCGATTCTTACTCCGCACCAAGGCTATCCATCTCCGTTCACGCGAGCAGGACCCGGTTTGAACGGGATGATCAAGCCAGAACTCGTTGAAGCGGGAGGAATGCGGCCGTACAACGTGCAAACACCTTATCACATGGAGGATGCACAGACAGGTATCTTTGTGGTGAACCCACGGTGGATGGAAGAGAGTAGTCTGCTCACTACGGAATGTGGGACCAGCCTTTCTGCTCCGAAAGTCGCCAACTACCTGGCCCGGTTGTGCAAGAGATATCCCGGCTATACCTCAAACACGATCAAGGCGTTCTTACTCGCTTCTGCCCGTATCCCCGGTGATCGGCCGGAATCTCTGGACATTAATGTGCAGGGGGTTTCGACAAGAGAAGCTGAACCGATCTACAACATCTATGGCTTTGGTCAACCAGATCTCGCTTATGCTGAAGATTCCAATTCGAATAACGTGCTCCTTTTTGCAGAAAATACGATAAAAGCCAGGGGTGTTCATTATTACTACTTTTACCTCCCCGGTACGTTCGTCGATATGCAAGGAGAGCGCGAGATCTCTGTAACACTCGTATACAACCCGCCTGTCAGGAGAACACGTATGGAGTATATGGGGACACGGATGGAATTTTCTTTGTATAAGAATACGGATATCGAGGTTATCGCCGATCGCTCTTCCGAGGATGTGTTCTCAGAGCCGGCGAATGACGAAGAGCCGGAAGGTAACGGGGATAGCGGTAAGATTCCAGAAATAGTGCTGTACCCTAAAACGACTCTCCGCTCAAAAAGCATCCACCAAAAGGGCACACGAGTCTATACGAGCGCACCGGGGATTGACGTAACAAAACCCCTGGTTCTTGAGGTCTTGTGTCGGGGAAAATGGGTAGACGACGAGGAGTTCAGGCAAAGCTACTCAGTAGTGGTCACTCTTCGCCACTCCGCGCGCATCGATCTGTATAATCAGGTAAGGGAGAGAGTTGCACCAAGGGTCCGGATACGATAAGGTTGATCTCGATGAAGCGGCGGGAGGCAGACCGTTATCGCCTCTCGCTGGTACAATTTTATTCAGAAAGCCGGCGTCACCATCATAGACTCTTCACGCGGTAGTGCTCCAGCATATAACTGATAATCAATCTCGGCTGATTCGACTGAAGATTCTCATTATCGGGCTTCGATAAAACCCTATTCCGGTTTTCGCTCTTCCTTGACGCGGTTGGTGCCGGATCCGGCCTGTCCTTGAGTTCGACCAACTCTTTCAAGCATATCCTTATGCCGTGGACCGTGGCGGCTTGCGGGGAGAGGAAGGCCCCCCTGTCTCGCGCAAACGTCTCTCCCCCTCATCAACCCCACCGCACCCGCGCTTTCAGCACTCCTCCCCCGCCCCTCTAGGGGCGGGAGCAGTCTATCCTCTGGAAAACCGTGCCCTGATTGCATGCAGGCGGGAACACCAGGATAGAATCTCAGATGACCAGTTGTTTCGTAGGGCACTACCCTCGTCCCCGGCGCACATGCGTTCGGCACTTCCGACGATGGGAGCCTGTGCTTCATGCTGCTGGATTTCATGGAGGGGACCGGCGGGGAGACTGCACTGGACGGGCTGGCAGCGCAGGACCAGTACCGGCTCGGCGTGCTGGCCGGGAAGGAGCTGAAGAGGCTGCACGCGATGCCGGCCCCGGCAGGTTTACCGGACTGGTCCGAAGCCGTCAGCGCAAAATATGCCCGCAAGGCTGCCGCGTTCGATGCACAGGGCCTCAACCTTCCGGGAATCGACCGGACGCACCTCTCCCGGTATATTCGGGAGAACATCTCCTGCATCCATGGCGCCGGCAGGACGTTCCTCCACGGCGATTACCATCCGGCAAACCTGATCGTTCGCGACGGGCGGCTGAACGGGATCATCGATTTTAATCGGTATGACTGGGGCGATCCCGTCCATGACTTTCTGAAGACGGCTTTCTTCACCCGCGCTGTCAGTATTCCGTTCTCCGTGGGCCAGATCGACGGATATCACGAAGGGTCGGTCCCCTCCCGGTTCTGGAAGAAGTATGCGGTGTATTGCGCCCTGACGATCGTTCCCGACCTCCTCTGGGCGCACGATTACGCCCTTAAATGCGGTTCGCTGGACGAGATCGGGCGATCTGAAACGAGAATACGGAGGGTCTATGCCGACCACGAGGGCTTTGCGACGGATGTTCCCTGTTGGTACCGGGACTACGATGGATGAGAGGACGTTCCGGCTGGAGAGGCGGGCCGGCGTGACTTTGGTCTTTTTGCTTCTGCTTTTTTCCGTGCAACGCCGGAAAGTTCAGGGTGTCGGTGCGGGTCGCCGGCCCGGGAACGCTATGGTCGCACGCTGCCCCCCATCTTTTTATGTGAGGGCCATGTGTGATACCCCTCAATGGTTTTCTTAATTTTAGATCTGAAACGCCGACATTCATATGATAAAGCGCCGGCGGCTGCAGGTTTGCCCGGGCGGTTGTAGAAAAACCCCACCCGAGATCGCCTACATCTGCCACCATATGACGAACACTCCTATGAGTATGAGAGCCGCGCCGAGGATCAGTTTCAGGTTTCTCCTGTGGTTCTCCCTGAACTCGTTCACCACGGCAGGCGAAAGTCCGGAGTAGACGGCCACCGTGATCAGCAGCAACGGCAGGACAAAGAATGCATTGTACAGCACCAGGAACGGCACGCCTTCGTAAAACGTCATCTCCGAAGAGAGAAGACTTAGTATCGCAAGGTATATCCCCCCGGTACACGGAAGTTCGAAGACCCCTACGGCGATACCCAGCAGGAAGGCCGCAGGTATGGATGCTTTCTTCATCAACGTATCCATGAGCCCCTTTGAAGACCGCGGAATAGAGAGCGAAACGGGAAATTTGTCGGAGAATGCATTCAGGATGCTTATCGAACCGGCAATAACGGCTACGATTCCGGCAAACATCGAGAAGTAATAGGTCAGTCCGGCGGCCTCGATAAACCTCATTATGCCGAGCCCTGCCAGGATGTAAAAGAGGAAGACGGCGGACACGTAGGCCAGTCCCGAAAAAAGCATCTCTCTTCTGGAACGTGAAGCCGTAAACGATACCAGAAGAAAAACCAGAACG
Source organism: Methanoculleus sp. UBA374 (assembly GCA_002508705.1). Taxonomy (GTDB): domain Archaea; phylum Halobacteriota; class Methanomicrobia; order Methanomicrobiales; family Methanoculleaceae; genus Methanoculleus; species Methanoculleus palmolei. Next base: position 269,163 of record DAYL01000029.1, read on the forward strand.
GCAAATGCACAGGGGTTGATCCCGTCGATGAGTCCTGCAGCCGCGACAAGGAAGGCGTTTATCCCCGGATCGGGACCCGGCGGCGTGGAACCGTTGCCGGGGTAGGGCTCCGATATCCACCTCTTCTCGTACTCCCTGTCGGGAATGAGCCCTGAATCCAGCGACCGGAAGACCTCTTCCGTATGCTCGTTTATCGGGGACGATCCCTCGAGAACGACGCTCTCGCCTGCGAAGAGAACGGGGTATGACGCGTAGTGCATGTTGTAGCGGATTCCAAATTCGTAAAAGAGTGTCAGGTTCTCCGATGAGTTGTATACGTCGTAATAGTGTACCTCGACACCGGGGTATTGCCGGGAGACCTCCTCGATAAACGGCAACACCTTATGGCACGTACCGCAGTACCTGCTGTAAAATACGTTCACCGTAGCGTTTGCAGTTGCGATCCGCTGTTGCGCGAACTCTTCCGGTGAGAGGTTCCGGCTATAATCCTGCGAAACGTCGGCACCTCCGGCAGAAGCATGAACAGCCGGGACAAGCAGGAGCAGAACTAAAACGCAGAAGACACCGCATCTCTTCCTCAGCATTCGAACCATGTTGAACCACTGCTAGAATCACTTGTTACTCTGGAGGATTTCAAATGTTTTTCGACCAACAATACTCTTGCCGTGGGAGCCGACCCGGGACATCGCACGCTCAACCGGGTCCACACAGGTGCCCGGATTCAGATGCATCATCTCTCCGATCCTCCCCTTGCGGGCAAAAGATCGCAAAAGGGGTGACGAGCGTCACCCTTCCAACCGGAGATGTGTGTTTACGCCGTGATCTTCACCTCGGTCGTCGAGATGACGTTCCCGGCCCTGTCGCCTACCTGAAGGGTGAAGACCTTGCCGACGTTGTCGGGGTTCCGGAAACAGAGGTACCATAAGGCCTTGCAGCTGCTGGTGCATCCTGGCTGAGGATACGTCGTGGGATAGTTTTCCCAATCCCACCAGCCACAGCCGGATCCACCTTGCCTACAATGGGTATCTCCCGTAATTAACGCCGAGGCTGTCCCGGGTTGGAAAAGACTGCAGGTAGAGTTGTACGGGGTGACGTAGAGCGTATCCCCAGGATTGAAGGAAGATTTGCCGCCGATGCTGCTGGTCGAAAACACCGCCCGCCCGTCCTTATCGGTGATAAGGTCCAGGTTCAACTGCTGTGTGGTGACTTTTTGTGCATTCGGCCCGAAGCCCGGCCCGTTCCAGGTGGTGAAGACGAGGTCGTTGAGGGGAATTGCCTCCCCTCCCGCGTGACTGATCGTCATGCCGTCGGATACGCTGAACGTGGCCGTAATCTTTGCCTGCGGCGTCTTGGACTGGCTTTCGGTGAGACTCCCCGCAAAGCCGGAGACGATTGTCGCTATGATGATGGTGACGACCAGCATCAGCATGATGCCGACCACCGGTGAAACCGCATCATTGTTCCATTTACTCATCATGACCACACCTTACGATTCCTTCACCACGACATCCTTATCAAAGATCGTCTTCCCGCTCGGGATATGAACAACCCTGACGTTCACGATGTCCCCCGCCCGCAGGTTCTCCCACCCGCAGCCGAGCACGGCCTGCATGCCGTCGGCCTGCCCGCCTTCCGCAATAATCTCCGCAGGCGTTGTCTTGTCGCCCGTGTACACTTGGTACACAGCATTATCCCCATCGGACTGATACTGATACATAAGAACGTGATTCCACGGCCGCGTATTGCTTAGCTGACCGTAGCCCCCTACGTAATACTCAGTTGTCATGCCATCCTGCTCTGGCAAGCCCGCGGGGATGGGCCAATTATTTCTACATCCTCCAGCGGTATCAGCTATCATGACGGTGCCCTGTTCCAGGCTGTAGTTTCCGAAATGAGTCACTGCAAAATACTGCCAGTCAAGCATATGATCTTTGCCCCCCAGGGTACCCTGCCGCGGTATAGCTCCCCCCCAACCCCATTCGCTTTCCGTGAGGTTGCCCACTCCCGGCCCGACCCCGTACGGTGCGACGCTCCGGGTGGTCCGCTTGGTGTATGAATTGGGGATTCCCGGAAGAATTTCGGCGCCCCCGTGGTAAACCGAGCCAATCGGATATTGGTCTGGATTGACGATGAGGCCGCGGCCGGGCTCCTGCTCTGATGACATGGTCATGACATACGTATTCGTCTTCACAGTCGTATCCCACGATGTGACGATCTTGAGGTCTTTTGTCGGGATCGGCTCGCTCACACCGAGAATTTTTGCAGAAAACCCGCTCCCACGGAACGTACCCGAGTTGATGATTGACACGTCCATGCTGAGGGAAGGAACTTTCTGGCTCCCCTCCCCCCCGACAAGCCCTCCGGCAAACCCGCTCACAACCGCTGCTATGATGACGGTCACGACGAGCATCAGCATTACGCCGATCACCGGGGATACGGCATCATCGCATCCCCCGGGAAGAACGGTATCCCCCAAGGGGGGATATGATCCGATTTTTCCTTTAGATTCCATGTTATCCTTCCTTTTTCCGAAATGAACGGTTATGCGGCAATCAACACATTGGACTTTGAGATCAGGTGTCCTGCCGTGTCGCTCACTTCAAGGATGAAACTCTTCCCTATGCTGTCCTGGTTCCTGATGCAGAGCGCCCATGCCGCGGTTTGCGTGCCCGTATAGGTGTAACCGTCGGAGTCCACGTAGTCCACAAAGTTGGTGGGGGCGACGCCGGGTTGAAGAACGGTGCAGGTGCAGCCCTCGGGCTCGATCGTGACCGAATCGCCCGGGTTGAACGAGACCATATAGAACGCTCCAAAGGTTGTCTTCATCGGACCCGTGCCTCTCTCTGTACTCACCATTATCCGTGACATGTTCAGGGTCTCGGTTGTGTGTTCGAGGTTTGCCCCGAACGTCGGGCCGTCGCGTATCGTAAAGACCAGGTCTTTCGTCGCGAGGGAGTCCCCGCCCGCGTGGCTGATGGTCATGCCGTCCGATATGCTGAACGTGCCCGTGATCTTCGCCTGCGGCGATTTGGACTGGCCGGTTGCCATGCCTCCTGCAAACGCGGAGACGATTGCTGCTATGATGATGGTGATGACCAGCATCAGCATGATACCGACGACCGGCGAAACGGCATCGTCGCGGAGTTGTTTCACAGTCATCCCTCCGTCACCGCGACGTCCCTGGTCCAGATCGTCTTTCCGCTGGGGACGTGGATCACCTTCACGGTGACAATATCCCCGGAGCGGAGCTGCTCCCATCCATGCCCCAGCACGGCCTGCGCGGGATCGGTATACCGGCGGGGATCTTCGCCCACAACCTCACCGTCATAAGGGTAGGCATAGCGGTTAACGACACCGTACCCGTAGGAGTATCCGTTCCCGGTTCCGTCCTGCTTGCTTCCGTACGGCTTTGCGCTCAGGCTCACTCCCGGCGTCAGGGTATAATTGCCGAACTGGCGTTCGACCGTGAGATACGGTCTTTCCGAACTCTCACTGCTGGCGGTCGCAATCCCGAACCCGTACGGTGCAAAGCTTCGGGCCACACTCGAGCCCGGCGGCTCCACCACATTGACGTTCGCCACGCCGCCGGCGGAGGCGTTGCCGCCGGTGATGTAGGTCCCGTTCGAAACTTCGCTCAGTTCCTCGTTTGCAGTTCCGCGGTTGTTCTTCATCTTCGTCCTCCAGGACGTGACGATCCGGAGGTCCTTTGTCGGGATCGCCTCGCTTACCCCGGTAACCGTTGCAGAGAAACCGCTCCCGGCCCACGTCCCTGTGTTCGTGATCTTCACATCCATCGTGAGGGACGGGGCATTCTTGCTGCCGTCCCCGACAAGCCCTCCGGCAAACCCGCTCACAACCGCCGCGATGATGATGGTCACGACGAGCATCAGCATCACGCCGATCACCGGTGACACAGCTGTATCGTTCCGGAATTTCATCTTTTTTTCACCCGTACCTTCCAGAGTATGATCCTCTCACATTTCCACCGGGATCAGGAGGCGATCGTGACCTCGCACCGGGAGATGAGGTTCCCCCTCCTGTCGCCGACATCGAGGTAGAAGGTTCTGCCGATGTTCTCGTTGTTCTTGAAGCAAAGATTCCAGGATTCTTCTTCCCCGGAATACGTGTATCCGTCCGTTCCGAGGTGTGAAGAATAATCATCGGGCGCAAGAAGAGGCTGGAGTTTCTTACACGTGATATTCTCCGGACGGATGTAGAGTGTATCCCCGGATACAAACGATGTGGAGTTCGTAGCGCCGCCGCCATAGTCCAGCAACCGGCCCTTGCCGTCCTCGATCAGCGCTTTATCTATCGTCTGCGCCGTGATCTGCTCGAGGTTCGGACCGAAGACCGGGCTGTTCCTGACGGTGAAGACAAGGTCGTTCGTGGCAAGAGCATCCCCGCCCATATGCGTAATCTCCATACCGGAGGATATGCTGAACGTTGCCTGGATGGTCGCCTGCGGGATCTTTTGCTGACTGTTCACCGTACTGCCTGCAAACGACGAAACAACCGCCGCGATGATGATGGTCACAACGAGCATCAGCATCACGCCGACGACGGGTGAAACCGCACTGTCCGTAGGTTTTTCAAATCGAATCATACTTTTTATCCCTCCGTTACCGCGACGTTCTTATCGAGAATCACTTTACCCGTCGGGATATGAACGACCTTTACGTTCACGGTATCCCCGACCCTCAGATTCTCCCATCCTTTTCCGAGCACCGCCTGGGCTGCGTCCAGCGCGTCGCTCGTAAACACGGCGCCATAGATGTACTTGTAGGGAGCGTCTTCTTTGACCCCATACCCGCCATCATCTTCTCCGACCTGTTCTTGCGACGCAGGAATCATCGCATAAGAACTACCATAGGGCAACGCTACCAGGCCGGTCCCCTGCATAAGCGTATAGTTGCCGAACTGCTGATCCGGATGAGTAAACGGGTTGTTGAGACTCTGGGCATCGGTCGTGCCGTTCACCCCGGGACCGTATCCATACGGCGCATTGCTGTCGATGGACTGGGGGTCTTCAGACACCCGTATCGAGCTGTTCACATTGTTCCCCAGAGGCTGTGACGTACTGCCTCCGGCCGTACCGCCGTTAGGCTTCCAGGAAGTCACAATCTTCAGGTCCTTTGTGTGAATAGGAGCACTCACGCTCGTCACCGTCGCGGTGAACCCGCTCCCGCTCCAGCTCCCCGTATTTGCGATCTTAATGTCCATAGTCAGCGTCGGGGCCTTTTGATCGGTCCCGTCAATCAGGCTGCCGGAAAACGCTGAAACAACCGCTGCAATGATAATAGTCACAACAAGCATCAGCATAACGCCGACCACCGGCGAAACGGCATCCTCACGATCCATTCCTGAGCGCGCTATGATCCTTCGGCTCATTCTCGTAACATCTTTCAGTAAATGCATACTTGATCTCTCCGGCCAACTGGCCACAATACGATGATGGATTAACTCCGCAGGGCTAAACCACCAAACTTTTCTACGTCTAATTCCTCCCCTTTTTGGGGTTATCATCGTCCTATTCGTCGTCTTTCAACTGGTGACAAGTTTCAGGTCTTTCGTCGGTTTGGGCCGCTCATCGAGAGGAACTCGGTACTGAACGGCTCCCACGTATGATCCGGTGTTTGCGATGCTCACTCACCGTCATCGGAATCGTAGGCACCTTCTTAACGTTTGAGGAGAGGGATCTGGCGAACAGCGAGACGAAGGGTGCGATAATGATAGTTACCTCACGCTGCAGTGCCAACGACACAAATCACTTTCCGTTGGCCAGGATCGTCTCAATCTGTGCGAGTCGCTCCATGATCTCTTCCTGCTGCCTGACCAGCATCCGGAGAACCTCTTCCTGGGGAGGCACCCCGACATCCTCCGGAATATCGGTATAGATTGACAGATACGGCTCGACGATCTTGTACGCTTCCCGCATCTGCTTCCTGTTGTAGCGGCGGTAGTGTACGGAGAGCCCTTCGTCATGGCCGATGAATTCATTTGCCAGATTAATCGAGATATGGAGTTTCATGGTGGACTCGGTCCATTTTCTGATGGAATGATACGTAATTTTGCTGCGGTTCCCGGCGCTGCACCTGGCATGAACTCCCGCCCGCTTTGCCGCCCGGACAAACCGGTTGGCTGCGGTTCCATAAACGATCGGAAAAACCCGCCGGTCTTCATACGTTTTCCGGAACCGGATGTTGGTCCGCTTCCGCGACAGGGAGTATAGTTCGTCGCGGACCAGAAGATACCGCCGGAGATGATCGCCGGCCTCCCGGGAGAAGTAGTAGGTGTGGGCTTTTCCGGATTTCATCCTCTCGCGGGGGATGCGAATCTCCCCGGGATCGCCGAGGACAATATCCTCAGGAACCACGCCGAGAAGCTCGGAGATCCGCATTCCCGAACTTGCGAGAATGACGATCAGTGTTCTGGTAAGGAGGTCGGCATGTTCTGCAATCTCCCGTATCGTTTCCCGGCTGAGTTCCGCTTCTTCGGTGACAATAACGGTTCGGGGCTGAAGATTTCTGAGAATTTTTTCATCGTTGGGACTCAGGCGGATATCGTTGTACAACAGCCATGCTCTCGTATAGTGGAGTTTGAGCCGGATGGTGTTTGGAGAGTTGTGTTTCTCCCGGGTAAGAAAAGCGAGGTAGGAGACAAGATCGCCGAACACCTCTCCGGGAGATCGTTTGAGATAATCGGACTGGATCTTGAGAAGGTCGGTATCCGAAGCGTCCGGGGCGGCTGTGATGAAGCGGAGATAGTCGCGGAGACTTTTTCTGACGGCACTCTGCGTGGCTCTGGATCGATGAAGCAGGGAGAAGGCAAGATGAGTCGTGTGGTTCGTCCGGGTCATGTCTATCTTTTGTGTTTTGCTGCGTATGATGCCAGGAGTTCTTCTTCGACCACCCTATCCCTTGCTTCAGGATACCCTCCTCAATACTCTAAGAGACGAATTGTTTCCCTATCTCTTGAATTTCAAAAAAATGTTCTCTGCACCGGAGTCCCGGTTATCTGCAACGTTTACGGCTATCGGCCGTCCTAGGCAGGCAAAAAACCCATTTAATACATTCGCAGTGAAAAGCACCTCGAGTTCGAAAGGATATAGTGGACAATAACTGCTATCACCGCCGCTATCAGGATTGGGGAATATTCTGTTTTTCAATAAATCCTTATGTCCATGATATTCCAGATGTGCAAGGGGAAAGAGATAGGTGCAGAAGGAAAATCCCGCATGGGGCAGGTACTGCTCTGTCCTTCATCCCGGTATTTTTTCCAGCGATAAAGTAGCGGTCATTTTTCCCTGGTTCTTATTCACAGTCAGCACGATGGGATCGTTCATTTCACTGTACATAATGTGATGCACCTCGGTCTATTTATCTCTTGTTAATCTAAATAACATAATATTTGGAAAATATTAACTAAAATACGTTTATTTGTGCCCGGGATCTTCGATTCTCTTCTCACGCCCCTCGCCGGGGGCTAATCGGATGTGGGGTGTCCCAAAACACTGCTACCCGGGAGGCGGACATCCCTTCGAAGAACGTCGTTCTTCTCCCGCGCCTGCTCGAAATTCTTCGTAATTCTCAAGATCCGGTTCTGACGAACCGTTGCATCCTGCGGCCTGTCACTCTCCGAAATTCTTCGAGTTTCTTGAACCCTTTTCTCTTCGGGAAAGTCCCAATGAAAAGCCGTTTCACCCTCCTTGTCTCAGATGGTAGATATTTTGGATGTAAGTGCTCCGAACAGGATGCACCGACGGTTGTCGTATTCAGCCAGATGAGGGTTATTTCCGGGGGTTTCGGGGACGGTTGGGGCTTTCTGATGGTCCACGTCCAGTGAAGCGTTCCCCGGCCGTTTGAGTTCTGGGCAACAACGGTAATGACATGCACGCCATACCTGTGCGCCGAAAATGGTACCGAACAGGAGGTCAGGGTCTGATCATTGGAGTCGTAGATTACACCCCCGTTGTGGTAGAAGATGATGTGGGCGGATTGATCCACCTCGATCTCAAACACTCTGGTCGCATCCGGCGAATCGTCGGAGATTGCCTGTTCGTGCGGAGCGATGCGTGTCACCACCGGCGGCGTCGAGACCATGTTCTAGGTCCAGTAGTTCTCCCCGGAGCCTTTGGCGTTCGCTGCGGTCACCCGGACCATGTGCTCTCCCAACGGAGCGCTCGGGAAGGTATAGGACACTTCCCGGACGTCTGGAATCGTGATATGTATCAGACTGCCGTTGAGGGTTACTATTGATGGCCTGCCGACGGACTCCACGTCACGCCCTCCGGTCGTATTCAAGGATGATCGATACCGTACAGGCCACGATTGCAACGCCGAGGGCGACGAGCGCAATTAAAGCCGGTTCATAGCCTGCCGGCTTCTCCAGGTCCATCAGGTACCCGCCTTCAATATTGAAGAGGATTATCCCTTTTCCATCTTCAGCCCAGGTGAACGGAAGCTCATTGAGATAACCTTCGGTGTACTCTGCAAAGATCTCCTCATGGCCCGTTCCATCCGGGTTGATCAGGTGCAGTCTGCTGTATTCTCCCTTTTTCACGTGTCCGGTTTCGTATTCCTGACCGAGCCCGTCACGGGTCAGGTAAGCAATTTTATCCCCTGTTGGGCTCCATTGGAGAAAGAATGTGTTTCTATCATCGGTCACCTGGCGCTCTTGGCTCCCATCGGCAGTAATGGTGAAGATATTCCCGGCTGAGATATAGGCTATGTTCGTACCCGCAGGGTCCCACTGGCATAATCCATCCAGACCCACAGGGTTCCACAGGTACAATCTATCCAGGATACTCTGCTTTGTTTCAACATTCTCTTTTATTTTGATGATATCCGAATCTGCAGAATCGACGATATAGATCGAAGACCTCTCGTTACCCCCTTCTTTGGCCAATATTGCGATTCTTTTGTTGTCGGGGTTCCAGTCATAGTACGAGAGATCGGCAATACCGGTCATCAGGTCCTTTTTCCAGCTTCCATCGGTATCTGCAACGGAGAGTGAATAATTATTAGATGAGATGCTGTGAAGATAACCGAGTTGCTCCCCGTCCGGGCTGAAACGTGGAATGTTATGATGATCCCACTCCCACCGACTGCCGGTGTAACCGAGTGGTATCTGTACAGCTCCACCGGTTTCGGTGGTATAAATCCATAGATTGGGATCGGAGTACGGTCTATACGCAACCTTCGTCCCGGTACTATCCATCACAGGAAATGAAGGTATAGTGATACCACTGCAGGGAATCGATACCTTCTGGTTGCTATAATAATCGAGTACAATAGGGGTACTTGACAAATACAGGACTTTTGTATCCTTGAGATCGCCGATATTATAGGTCGGGAGTTGTTCGCAAACCTTCGTCATCGAGTACGCAGAATAATCAGGAGTAAACCCATACTGATTTAAAAAGCTAAAAAAAACGGCCAGTAATAGCAGCAGTAACAATAGTTTCTTCATCATATTCTGCACCCCTGCTTCTTTTACTGGGCTCCTGGGTACCTGCAACGGTTACAGTTATCGGCAGTCATACGCATCAAAAAATCCCGTTTAATACATTCTCAATGAAATAGATCTCAGGCTCGAACAGGAGATAGTGGACAACAATTGCAATGACTACTGCAGCTATAATCTGGAGACGATTCGCTTTCACTACCTCCTGGAGTCCGAGATACTCAAGATACCCCAGAGGCAGTAAATACAAATAGTAGAGTATTATGCCTGAATTTCTTAGCAGGGCATACCCGGAGAACAGATCTAATATTAACATTATCAGGATGAAGGGGCATGCTATTGCGCAACTGTAGAAAATGACGCTGAGCGTCCGGGTCAGGGGGGGCTTCACCTGCATAATCCAGAGCAGACCGAGAAGCACCACGGCTTCCGTCGCAAATAAGAGAAAAAATTCAATCGTTGTCGTCAGGCCGCTTAAAACCCCGGAACGAATGATGGGAAACGCCGATAATGATTTAAAACCATACCATAGCACATCCAGGTAAATACCCCTTATGCTGGTGCTCAAAAAACCCGCAATAAAGACAAATATGGCGAAGAACGCAATGCCATGCATTGTTTTGCCGCTGTTGACGATCTCGAACGCCTGCGACGGGTGCCGGTAGAAGAGGTAGATCAGATGCAGGTAATCAGGCGACTCATCTTTTCCCGGTGCAGTGAATCCTTTTGCTGTAGCATCTGTTTCTTCTTTCATAAGTGTTCCCTGACCATAATTTTATCAGAGTACAACAGGGCTCTCCCCTGCTGTTATCTGAATATCTTTACTTATTTCAAGACTCTCAACGTAAGTTTCTACTAATTTCATCATAACGTTAAATCTCACGCAACATTCAGGTTGTACCCACACCACCCACCTGAATTGATTTTCAACGTAAGGCGATTTACCGCCATCTGGGGATTTTCCATTGGATTCCATTGTGGCTTCATACCCAAAAGAATAATTTATCGATTCTATTTCGGATAGGTAATTCTTTGGAGACATTAACTCTGCTAAATTTGTCAAAGCCCCAACGTAAGGCAGAAAACCGACTAATCCTACTAAAACCTCAAGGTCTGCACGTTCTCTATAATAATTTTCAAGATTTCCCCCTTTTAATGGAGATATTCCCACACAATATTTGTCAATCGATGAAAATAATACGAAATGTTCATTGCCAGAGATTTCATTAATTGATAACTCTATCTCGGCGAAACCACTTAGATAGATGTCGAGCTTACGAGCTTCTGCATTTATTACAATAGGAGGCAACTGTGAGTCATTATCTATAACCAGGCCGACATTTGACAATGCAAAGAGGTAGATCCAGCTTCCATCCGGCAATTGTGCTTTCTGGCACCGCATTTCCGAATTGCTGTAGAAATTCAAATATTTCTCGATGGTAAGCGGAACATTGCCCGCTCGAAGCGAACGCAATCCGGAATACTGCTGACATTCACAATAGATTATATCTTGACTGGGGTATTCCGAGACATTCCATCTCCAGAAATTTTCAACGCTGACCCCGTCCTTTTCCGCGACAACCCGAATGGTGTGGTTGCCGAGGGGCACGGTTTTGAATTCATGCAAGATCGTTGATACTTCGGATTCCGGTCGTTCTATCGGCCGGTCGTCGAAGTACATCGTGAGACGAGCAGGGGTGTTCAGGCTGGCTCTAAACAATCTGGAGGAGGTGTCATAATTATTGACGTACTGCGTTGCGGGCTCTTCAAGCGTGATCACGAGTGGCAGGATATTCCACGACCACGTGAACGAGTCACTCCCGTTTGAATTAGACGCAGTTACGACCACGTTATGGATGCCGGCGGAATACCCGGAAAAATCACATTCCCACATGGCATTGGTTACGGCATTAAATCTGGGCTTTTCCTGCCCGTCAACGGAAAATATTATCGTCGTCGGTTGATCGACGGTTACTCCGAAGGTCCTTCTACCCGGGGAACCGGCAATATTGGCAATGGTGTGCTCGGCAGGAGAGGTATCGGTGATGACGGGAGCAGACGTCACCGGCGCCTGCGTAATGATCGAGTAGATGATGCTTTCGGTTGTTCCGTTGGTGTTTTCGACGATGATACGGATAATGTTGACAAAGGGGTCGGGGTTAACAATGGTCGTTGTGCGGTCGAAAATCCACGACATTACCGTTGAATAGGTTTCCTGCGCAAACGCGAGGACGCCGTTCACATACACCCGGATCTTGGATGCGATGTCGGTGTTGATCTCAAAGGTGCGCTGGAAGAAATTCTCCGCCGTATCAATCAGGCAGTCGGACCCGGGCAGAAGGGAAGTAATAACCGGCGGCGTCGAAAGCACGTTCCAGGTCCAGTAGTTCTCCCCGGAGCCTCTGGCGTTCGTTGCGGTCACCCGTACCATGTGCTGCCCGAGCGCTCCGCTCGGGAAGGTGTAGGCCACCTGTTGGACGCTGGGAGCACTTGTATGCACTAAGTTGCCGTTGAGATACACCCGCATCGTCGCCGACTGGGTGCATGATGCCGTGAACGTTCGTGCCGCCCCGACGGGGTCGCCGATGCCGGGGCCTGCCGGTTCGACCAGCCTCACCACCGGGGGATTGCCGCCGCCACCGCTACCGCCACCGCAGTTACTCCCCATGCTTCAGGCCTCCTGGAGCCCTTCATCGGTCAGATACTTCTCCCGGAGCAGGACCTGCGGGGTGATCCAGCCGTCGCAGAAGATGACGTTTCCATCCCGCCACAACGGCTCGTCGACCTCGTGCTTTGTGTTGATCCAGAGCCGGTTGTTGTAGCCGGAGAACGCGCCGCCAGCCGGGCCCAGGGGAGTCCCGGAGGGTCGCGTCCTGATGGTTGAAAAGACCGCTCGAAAATCGTGGTTTGCGGATAACTTCTTCTCCCGTGTCTTGAGATCCAGGTACACCGATGGCTGGTAGCAGACCACGGTGCGGTCTTTGGGCCTGTCCCGGAACTTCAGCGCCTCGTTGTGGCAGGTGCCGATCACCGCCAGGTCATACTTTTCATCCCGGAGGGCCTGCATGAACTCCGCGTAGTAATACTGATACCAGGTGAGATCGGGATAGATATCCCAGTACTCGGCGGGGAACTCCCCGACCGCAATGACTTTTTTACTGCTCTTCGGCAGTTTCATTCGCGGCGTAATGGACTC
>DAYL01000017.1 GCA_002508705.1 Methanoculleus sp. UBA374
GCACTCACGCGACAATGCCTGAATCGCAGAATCGGGGACCTCGAAACCCTCCGGGTCGAGACAAAACACTGGGAAACAGACAGGAACACCCGGCAAAAAGAGGTAGATTGGCAGTTTACGACGGCGGAGGCAAGGGTGAAACTCAAGAGACTATACCCGCAAATTAAGATGAAATAGTCCACTAGTGTTCCTGTCCCCGTTGCAAACTTTACTGCGAATGTAACGAGCGGTCAGATACCTCTTGCGGTTTCTTTCACGGATAGTTCGTCAAACCTGCCTGACAGGTGGTATTGGGACTTCGGAGATGGCACCAACTCGACAATACAGAATCCAACTCATGTTTACACAGCAGCTGGCAACTATACAGTTAGCCTGAACGTCAGTAATGCCAATGGTAGTGATGTCAGAAGTTATTCAGATTATATTACCGCGATGCGGCCGGTGCAGAATCACGACATCGTTGTTATTTTGAAAGACAGCGAAGGAAACGGTTTGGTGGGCGGAGACGTATCCTACTATGCAAACGGCTGGAAAGCCTTCGGCACGACGGACTCCAACGGGACTGCAGCCATGGACCTCCTCCCTGGCACCTATACGTTCCGGATGAACTATGCAGGGGCATCGGAAAACCTGCAGCAGGACCTCAACGTCAACCCTACAGTGACGTTCCAGACCAGGAATGTATCAGTTTACCTTGTAGATAGCAACGGAGAGGCGCTCGATCCCGGTTTGGTCAAATATTATGCAAATGGCTGGAAATCATTCGGCGTGACATCGAATGGGACTGTTGCGAAGGAGTTGTTGCCAGGCCAGTTCACATTGAGTATGACGTATGCAGGAGGATCGACATCCAAAAGCCAGGATGTCTCCGTTAATCCTTCTATTACATTTCAGACAGGGCAGGTCGTCTCGTTATCCGGAAATTGCACCCATTACTATGCCGATGGCTGGAGAGCATTTACTCAGGGGATCGAACTAATTCCTGGTCATTACGAATTCCGCTATACCAATGGTCTCCCTGGTGCGGGTTACGACATTTTTTCAGGAGCTGTGAACACAATCCAATAATGATTTTTCACGACATGTGGCAAGGAGATGGAACCGCACAGAATTTTCAGAAAAAAGGTGAGAGTTGAAATGGGATCGGATGGAAACGGTGAAGGGAGCCGCGCAGGGTTTATCGATCGGCTCCTAGCGTTTATTCTCGATATGATTATCGTTTACGGGATCAGTCTCCCCGTGATCACAATTCTGGTGCCGATCGTATATCCTCTCTTCCCCGGTCTCTTCGCCATATTGATAACTCCGTTTCCATCGATGCTTTTGAATGTCCTGTTTCAGTGGATTGAAATCCTCCTTGTCATCCTCTGCTGCTATAGTGCAATTCTGGAGGGTTCTTCCTTTCGGGGAACGTTCGGGAAAATGTTCTTCGGTCTGTCGGTCACCGATAGTTCAGGAAACCGGATATCACGCGCCAGGGCCTGCATCAGGGGACTGGCAAAGATCCCTTCATTTTTAGCGCTCGGCATCGGCTGCTTCGTCATTCTGTTTACGAAGAACAAGCAGGGACTGCATGATATTCTTGCGGGAACGTACGTGACCCATATTCCGGAAAAAGAAGCTCGTCCGAATGCCAGAACAATTGCAGTCGCTGTGGTGGTCTTTACCTGTATATTCATAGCATGTTTTCCGGTCATATTTATGGGCGTATTGCCGGCAGTGGTAAAAATAACCGATCCCGACTTCGGAAAGACCACCATACAGGGGGATGCCGATGTATCGGTGAATAAGATCAGCGACGATCGGATCGATGTGGTATTTTCAGGCGGATCGGATGCGGAGTACTGTACGAACCTGCACGTCGTTGTCACCGACGATTCCGGCACTACGAAGGATTACTGGCTGGTGGCGTCGCAGTTTAACACCCATCCGATCCCTCTCAATTCCAGTCTCGTCATCAACGGTTCGTTTCACGGAACGACCCGCGTTATGGTGTATGTCTTTTTTACCGAGGGAGCATCGACACTGTCAAACCTGGTATTCGACCGGAGGCTGTAAAACTGCGATTTAGCATATATTCGCGTTCCCCGATTCGCAGCGCTCCCGGAGAACGGGCGAACAACCGGCAGGCGCCGGTCAGTTCACCCCCCGTGCCCTGCCGACGACGCCCGCACCGATCTGGTGCAGAGAGATCTTATACGGGCGCACGTCTCACGTAACTCTCAACGGAATGATAGCAAATGCGGAGTGAGACGGTTAAGAAAGGCTACCAGCGTGCCCCGAACCGGGCGCTGCTCAGGTCGCTCGGCGTGACCGACCGGGAGATGGACCAGCCCTTCATCGGTATAGCGAACGCGTACAACACCATCGTCCCCGGGCACATCCACCTCCGGTCCCTCTCGCAGAAGGTGCAGGAAGGCGTCGCGGCCGCAGGCGGCGTGGCGTTCGAGTTCGGGACCATCGGCATCTGCGACGGGATTGCGATGGGCCACGAGGGGATGCGGTATTCCCTTCCCTCGCGGGAGAACATCGCCGACTCCATCGAGTTGATGGTCGAAGCGCACCGGTTCGACGGTCTGGTCTGCATCGGCACCTGCGACAAGATCGTCCCGGGGATGCTCATGGCGGCGGTGCGGTGCAACATCCCGACGATCGTCGTCACCGGCGGCCCGATGCTCCCCGGCTACGCGGCGGGCCGCGAACTCTCCCTGATCGACGTCTTCGAGGGTGTGGGCCGCGTCGCCGCCGGCACGATGAGCGAAGCGGAACTCGGGGAACTGGAGTGCGCCGCGATGCCCGGGTGCGGGAGCTGCCAGGGACTCTACACCGCAAACACCATGGCGTGCGTAACCGAGGCGCTGGGCCTCTCCCTCCCCGGGTGCGCCGCCATCCCTGCGGTCGACGCGGCAAAACTCCGTATAGCCCGGGAGAGCGGGGAGCGAGCCGTAGGTCTCGTCCGTGAGGGGGTCCGCCCGCGGGATATCGTCACCCCGACAAGCCTCGCAAACGCGATAAGGGTGGACATGGCGCTCGGAGGGTCGACGAACACGGTGCTCCACCTGATGGCCGTCGCCCGGGAGGCGGGTGTCCCCCTCGACCTTGCGACCTTCAACGCCGTCGCCGAAGAGACCCCGCACATCTGCCATATGCAGCCCGGCGGACCGCACTCGATGCTCGCCCTCCACCGGGCAGGAGGCATCCCCGCGGTCCTCGCGATGCTTGAGCGCTACCTTGACGACGCCCCGACGGTATCGGGCCGCTCGATCCTTGAGATCGCGAGAGACGCACGGGTCGCCGACCCGGACGTGATCCGGACGGCCGACGCCCCGGTCAGCCCCGCCGGCGGCCTGAAAATCGTGCGCGGCTCCCTCGCCCCCGACGGCGCCGTCGTCAAGTGCGCCGCGGTCCCGGCGGCGATGTGGCGGCACCGGGGTCCGGCACGGGTCTTCGACGGGGAAGCAGACGCGATGAAAGCGCTCCTCAACCGCGAGGTCGAAGAAGGCGACGTCGTCGTGATCCGCTACGAAGGGCCCCGGGGAGGGCCCGGGATGCCCGAGATGCTCTCGCCGACATCGGCACTGATGGGCCTCGGCTACACCAGGGTCGCCCTGGTGACCGACGGGCGTTTCTCGGGCGGCACCCGGGGGCCGTGCATCGGGCATGTCGCCCCCGAGGCCGCGGTCGGCGGACCGATCGCCCTCGTGGAGGACGGCGACGAGATCGTGGTCGACCTTTACGCCAAACGCCTCGACCTCGCCGTCGACCCGGCAACCCTGGAGGAGCGGCGGCGGGGCTGGAAGCCTCCGGTGCGCCTCCTGGCGGGCGTGCTCGCCCGATACGCGGAGACCGTCGAGCAGGCAAACCTCGGCGCCGTCCTGAGGTGACCCCTTTTTTCCAACCGCCGGAACCTGCCCCTCTCACGGGGGAGCGCATACTCCCCACCGAAGGTAGGGGTCCCGGCCAGGGGACATCTCGTTAATAGATCGATAAAGTTAACCAGATTTTATCGGGCCACGTGACGCATCCAATACCCCGCACCCCCGCTCAGGGCATTATCGTACAGGGATGCTGCGGCGCATCCGGCACCATAACGGGCTGGAACGCCTTTCTCTTTTCCGATTCGCTATCCCGCAACATCCAGCTGTATATATTTTTAAACCCCTGAACGCAACCCCACTTTCAGGCGCACCCGTCCCGAACGGTCGCCCGCAATCGCCTACGGAGTTTATGATGATAGAAAAATTTCTTGAGGGGAACAAACGCTTCCGGGAGGAAGATTTTGCAAAGGACCCTGAACATTACGGCCCGCTTGCGTCAAGTCAGCACCCGGTGGTTCTCTGGATAGGGTGCTCCGACTCGCGTGTGGACCCGGAGCGCATCACCGGTGCAAAGGCCGGGGAGATCTTCGTCCAGCGCAACATCGGCAACATCGTCCCGGTTCACGACTGGAACTTCGCGACCGTGCTTGAATACGCGCTCAACCACCTCAAGGTCGGGGATATCGTCATCTGCGGGCACTCGGACTGCGGCGCCATAAAGGGCCTCGATCACGAGAGCACGGATGCATACGTCCCACTCTGGCTCAACAACGCAATGGAGGCGAAACGCCGCATTGATACCCGGGTCCCGGTGCCGAAAACCCCCGAGGAAGAGAAGATACGGCGGCGGCTCATCGAGATCGAGAACGTCGGCCTGCAGCTTGAGCACCTCCGCACCTACCCGCCGGTCAAGGCTGCAGAAAAAGAAGGGCAGGTCCGGCTCCATGGCCTGTACTTCGACCTTGCAACCGGAGAATTGAAGAAAATAATCTAGGATTCTTCCAGAGCATAATCGATCTCTTCTTTTATCAGGTCAAGCGAGACCCTCCCGATCGATGTAAGTCTGCCGTTGACGAGGACGATCGGGATCGGAGGGTGACGCTCCTCGATGATCTTCCTGATATGGTCGGGCACCTCCTCGTCGATCAGGGTCGTCCTCACCTCGACCTTATCGCCGTATACGGCGAGCAACTCGTCGCGCAGGGCGCCGATGGCGTCCATCAGGCTATTCGAAGGATAGCATGTCTCAAGGCCGCATGACCTCGTTTCGTCGCAGGGGAACGGACCGCATTCCGATTCTTCAAGGCCGACAATCTCAACAGTCACTTCTGCCATGCATCATCGATGGGAGAGTCGGGATATATTATCCTTCGTCTCCAGAAGCACCGTGCGCACCGCCGCCCGGACGTTGTCTTCGCACCCCTCAATCGTCCCGACATCCCGCGCCCGGTCAAGACCGCCGATCAGCACCGGCCGGGCAGGGCGGATGCCCAGGTTCTCCATGAACATCTCGACCACGCAGGTTACGCAGGCAAACGGCCCCGCTCCCGACCGGCCCGCGACCGCGACGAGCAGGCCCCGGGCGTGCACTTCCTTTCCCAGCACCTTCTCCCGGGCGTGAAGCCACTGGCAGCGGTCCATCACCGCTTTCAGGCCTGCCGGAACGGTCCCGGTATAGACCGGGGTGCAGACGACGAGGACAGAAGCGGATTCAAGGGCCCGGATGACCCCGGGCATATCGTCGTCCACCGGGCAGTAACCGTCGTTATAGCAGGCGTAGCAGCCGATACACGCCCGGATATCCATCTCCTGCAGGAAGAAGACCCGGGAGGAAAAGCCAGTCCGGGCCGCCTCGTCGTCGCACCACGCCGCAATCTTCGCGGAGTTCCCGAACCGCCGCGGGCTCCCCTGGAGGATGACGACATCGGCCGGGCCGCCGCCCGGGAGCGGGCGGGTAAAGAGGCGGGGGCGGATGTAGGTCCCGGACCGGGACGCCACGTCGTGCGCGAGCCGGGAGAAGACGATCTCCGCCACCTTCCGGGCGTCGAAAAGGGAGCCCGGGGGCACCTCGTAAGAGTTGACGGCGTAGGTGTAGACCATTTCGGTGCCGCGGAGGACCTCGACCCTGTACCGGACCATGCCCGGATAGATGGTTCCCAGGTCATCGAAAACGAGCCTGACGGTAAACGTCCCGTCAGGCGTCTCAATCAATCGGATCATCTCTGCCGCGCCCTCACCCCGCGCGTCACCTGGCGCTCAGCCGCCTTCAATATTTCGGGTTGACAAAGCCTGCTTTTCCGGAGTTTTCGGCAGGGTTACAGAGGCAAACGCGCGGTCCGTCATTACCGTTAATAAGGAATCTGATCCACATGATATGGTAATTCATGAAGGCGGTTCTGGGTCTTGAAGACGGAACATTTGTTGTAGGGGATGGTTTTGGCGTTGAAGGGACCTGTTCCGGCGAACTCGTCTTTTCCACGCAGATGACCGGTTACATGGAGGCATTGACGGACCCCAGTTATGCCGGGCAGATTTTGATGTTCACGTATCCTCTCATCGGAAACTATGGTGTAGACCTGAAAAATTTTGAGAGTCCAAAGGTGCACGCGCAAGGTTGTGTCGTGCGCGAGGTCTCCCGCACACCCACGACGCAACCCTCGGTTGCAGACTTTTTTGAAGAAAACGGTCTTTTCGGGATATCGGGCGTCGATACGCGCAGCCTGACGATAAAAACCCGGACGGTCGGAACGCTCCGGGCATCCCTCATCGTCGGCACCACCGACGGAGAAGAAGCGGTCAGACGCGCCCGGGCGGTCACCCCGATCACCGGCACTGACCTTATCGGGAACGTCTCCTGCACTGAGCCCTACCGGATCAGCGGGCCCGGAAAAAGGATAGCCGTCATCGACCTCGGCGTCAAACGGCACATTCTCGAAAGCCTCAGCCACCGTGGAGCCGATATCCATGTCTTCCCGCACACCGCCACGCCGGACGACGTGATGGCGGCAGAGCCCGACGCACTCTTCGTCACCAACGGCCCCGGCGACCCGAGGAGGGCGACCCATGCCATCCGGTGCGTCCGGGACCTCGCCGGCGAGATGCCGGTTATCGGCATCTGCATGGGCATTCAGGTAGCCGCCCTCGCGCTCGGCGCCGAGACCTACAAGATGAAGTTCGGCCACCGGGGAACGAACCAGCCGGTCCGCTACCGGGACGGGAGCATCTACATCACGACACAGAACCACGGTTTTGCGGTAGACGAAGAAACCCTGCCCGAGGGGTGCGTCGTCTCGTACCGGAACGTAAACGACGGGACGGTCGAGGGATTCGACAACGGAGACCTCAACATAACCTGCGTCCAGTTCCACCCGGAGGCGCACGGCGGCCCCCGGGATACGGAGATGCACTTCTTTGACCGTATCTATAAGGAGATCCCATAATGCCGAAGAAATCTTACATCAAGAAGGTCCTCATCATCGGTTCCGGGCCCATCCAGATCGGGCAGGCCGCTGAGTTCGACTTTTCAGGATCGCAGGCCTGTCGTGCCCTCCGGGAAGAGGGTGTCGAGGTCGTCCTCGTCAACTCGAACCCCGCGACGATCCAGACCGACCCCGATACCGCGGACATCATCTACATCGAGCCCCTGAAAGCCGAGATCATTGCAAAGATCATCAGGAAGGAGAAGCCGGACGGTATCCTGAGCGGCATGGGCGGCCAGACCGGCCTCAATATGACGGCGGAACTCGCGGAGATGGGTGCGCTGGAGGGCGTGGAGATCCTCGGCACCCCGCTTGAGGCGATCTACCGGGGAGAAGACCGGGAGCAGTTCCGGGACCTGATGAACGCCATCGGCGAGCCCGTCCCCCGGAGCATGATCCTCGAGAACATGAATCAGATCGACGAGGCGATCCGGGAGGTCGGCCTCCCGGTGATCATCCGGCCGGCGTATACCCTGGGCGGTTCGGGTGGCGGCGTGGCGCATACGCCCGAAGAGATGCGGCGGATCATCGAGATCGGTCTTGCCCGCTCCCGTATTCATCAGGTGCTGGTCGAGGAGAGCGTCGCAGGGTGGAAAGAGATCGAGTTCGAGGTGATGCGGGACGCGTCCGACACCTGCATCATCGTCTGCGGTATGGAGAACGTCGACCCGATGGGCATCCACACCGGCGAGAGCGTCGTCGTTGCGCCCATCCTCACCCTGCGGGACGACGAGTTCCAGACGCTCCGGAGCGCTGCGATAAGGATCATCCGTGCGCTCGGCGTCCAGGGCGGGTGCAACATCCAGTTCGCCTACAAGGACGGCGACTACCGGGTCATCGAGGTGAACCCCCGGGTCTCCCGCTCCTCCGCACTCGCGTCCAAGGCGACCGGCTACCCGATAGCCCGGGTGGCGGCAAAAATTGCAATCGGGCTCCGGCTCGATGAGATCATGAACACCGTGACCGGCGTCACTCCGGCCTCGTTCGAGCCCGCCATCGACTACGTGGTGGTGAAGGTGCCGCGGTGGCCTTTCGACAAGTTCAAATCCGCAGACCGGACGCTCACCACGGCGATGAAGAGCACCGGCGAGGTGATGGCAATCGGGCGGACGGTCGAGGAGGCGTTCAAGAAAGCGCTCCGGTCGCTCGATAACGATATGCAGCGACACACGAACCCGAACGAGATCAGGATGATCCTCACGTCCCCGACGGACGAGCGGTTCGGGTGCCTCTTCGACGCCTTCCGGGAGGGGTTCACGGTCAAGGAGGTTGCCGAACTCACGGCCATCACGCCGTTCTTCCTTGAGAAGATCAAGGATGTCGTGGACCTGGAACGGAAACTCGGGACCGCCTTTGCGCCGGGAGACGTCATGGCCGCAAAGCGCTACGGCTTCTCGAACGAGGAACTGCAGACGCTGACGGGAAGATCGGCCGATGAGATCGAGGCCCTCTCCGGGACGCCGACCTACAAGATGGTGGATACCTGCGCCGCAGAGTTCCCGGCCACCACGCCCTACTTTTACTCAACCTGGGAGGATGGGTGCGAGCTCTCCCGGGACGGCGCCAAGAAAGTCCTGATCCTCGGTTCCGGGCCGATCCGGATCGGGCAGGGGATCGAGTTCGACTACTGCACCGTCCATGCGGTGATGGCGCTCCGCGAGGAGGAGGGGATCGAGGTCCATATCGTCAACAACAATCCCGAGACGGTCTCGACCGATGCCGACACCTCCGACCGGCTCTTCTTCGAGCCGATGCAACTTGAGGACGTCACGAACATCCTCAGGAAGGACGACTACTACGGCGTCATGGTCCAATTCGGCGGCCAGAACTCGGTGAACCTGGCCGTGCCCCTGGAGGCGGAGATCAAGCGTCTCGGCCTGCCGACGAAGATCCTCGGTACGTCTCCCGACGCCATGGACGTGGCTGAAGACCGCGACCGGTTCAGCAGGCTTCTTTCCCGGCTCGGCATCCCGAGCCCGTCGAACTCCTCCGCCCATTCGGAGGAAGAGGCGCGGGAGAAAGCCAGGGAGATCGGCTACCCGGTGCTGGTCCGACCGTCCTACGTCCTCGGCGGACGGGCGATGGAACTCGTTCACGACGAGACCGAACTGGAAAGTTACATCAAAGAGGCCGTCCGGGTGAGCAGGAAACACCCGGTGCTGATCGACTCGTTCCTCCAGAGCGCGGTCGAGATCGATGTCGACGCGGTCTCGGACGGGACGGACGTCCTGATCGGCGGGATCATGGAGCATATCGAGTGGGCCGGAGTCCACTCCGGCGACTCGGCCTGCGTCATCCCGTCGCAGTCTCTCTCGCCCTCGGTTATCGCGCGGGTGCGCGATTACACGAAGAAGATCGCTCTCGGCCTCGGAGTTGTGGGGCTGATCAACATTCAGTATGCCGTCCGAAACGACGTCGTCTACGTCCTGGAGGCGAACCCGCGTGCGAGCCGGACCGTGCCGTTCGTCGCGAAGGCGACCGGCATCGCGCTCGCGAAGATCGCGGCGAAGGTGATGGTCGGCAGGAAAATCGCCGACATGGATGTTGCCGAGCGGGAGATCGGGCACGTCGCGGTGAAAGAGGTGCTCCTCCCGTTCAATAAACTCCCCGGCGTGGACACCGTGCTCGGGCCGGAGATGAAGAGCACCGGCGAGGTGATGGGCATCGACTACGACTTCGGCCGTGCCTACTATAAGGCAAGCACCGCCGCAGACAACACCCTGCCGACGACCGGAAACATCTTCATATCGGTGACGGACGAGCAGAAGGAAGAGCTCCTGCCGATTGCACAAAAACTCCGGGAACTCGGTCTCTCGCTCTACGGCACGAGCGGGACGGTCGACTACCTCACCCAGAACGGCATCGAGGCGAACCTGGTGCGAAAGGTCCAGGAAGGGTCCCCGAACGTCATCGACATCATGCGTTCCGGAGGGATTCAGTTGATTATCAACACCCCGGCGGACAAGGCGTCCCGGCAAGACCACATCCAGATCATGCGGGCCGCCGTCGATTACGGCATTCCCTACATCACCACGCTCCAGGCCGCCCGGGCGGCAGCGATGGCGATCGCTGCCATCAAGCGCGAGGAGATCACCCTCGAACCGCTCCAGCACTACATCGGGGCTGCGTGAACTACCCCACCCTAACGGGTGGGGCTTCCTGCGAGTATCCTTGGATCATAGGGATCTTCGGACCTGTTTGTCGCAGATTACCGGCGAACTGCCGATAGCCCGTCCACAGGGCATGTTGTGATAGGAACTGCACCATGATGTTGACCGCACTGTTCCGGTCTCTGTCGATGCTAGTTCCCGCATTCACAGTCCATAACTCGTTTCCGGAGCGGCATATCGTGAACCGCTCCGCAGACACAGCAGGTCTTCGTCGTGTCCCGTTCATCGATTGGTATTACTCTCTTACCTGCAAGAGCTGCCTTGTAGGTTACCAATCCAATGAACCGTGAGAGGTGGCCCGCGTTCCGGGCGGAGCGGTTGAGTCCGGGAGTGGCCTGCTGAACATACCCGATATACTGCGTATCGGGCCGCTCCTTGTTCTCTTGATAGTTCTAGTTTCGCTCGGCAAGAGCAAAGTTGTAGAGTAACCGGCACTTCTCGGAGAGATGCCAGAGCACATCGGCCTGAACGGGTGTGACCGGAATCTTGATCTTTGTGGCATGTGCATCGGAAACTCTCCTGCAGGTTCTCTCGTGAAGGATATGCGGTTCTTTGTCATAAAGAAGAGCCGTGCGCGGGGTGAAAGTGAACGAACGACAGGACACCGCTCCCATCCCCCAGCTTGCGCAGGGAGTCTTCCCGCTCTGCCCCGAGAGCCCCCCGCATAACCTTTTTGTTCGGGCGGCGGCCGCCGCCGGCAAACCCGTGGGAAAAAGAGTGGTTCAGGCTTCTCCGAGCCAGGCCCTGACCTTCTCGGGGTTGGCGGCGATCCATGCCTTCGCAGCCTCCTCTTCGGGCATGCCGTTCTCGATATCGGTCATGACCGATGAGATGTCTTCACCGGTCCACTCAAACCGGGTCAGGATGCCGTAGGCCTCCGGGTCGTCGGTCGCGAGATCCGCCCGTGCGAGAGTCACGATATCCTCGGCCCCGCCGTAGACGCCACGGGGGTCTTCGAGGAACTTGAGATCGTAGCGGCCGAACTTCCAGTGCGGCGACCATCCCGTCACCACGACCCAGTCCTCGTGGTTGATGGCGGATGCGAGTTCCGCTGCCATTCCAGCGCTGCTGCTTGCAACCAGGTCGTAATCGAGGTCATACTCCTCGATAGCCTGCTCGGTCCGGGTCATGATTCCGGCCCCCGGCTCGATGCCGACGATCCTGCCGCCGAACCGGTCGGCGACGCCGTTCATCTCCTCAATCGAGTCGATAGTCACGTAGGTGGGGACCACGAGTCCGATACGCGCCGCCCCGGGGATATTTTTATTGACGTAATCGATCTGGTCGCCGTACTGCTCCCAGTAGTGTTCATGCGTGTGCGGGAGCCAGCCGGTCGTCGTGAAGTCGACATCGCCGCGGGCAAGCGCCTGGAAGAGCGGTCCTGCGTCGACCGCAACCAGGGTGACCTCGTATCCGGCCTCCTCAAAGACCTGCTTCATCACGTTGGTGCTGGCGATGGCGCAGTCCCAGGTGACGTAGCCGATGCTGATCGTCTTTGCGGGTTCGGTTCCTTGCGTACCGATGCAGCCGGCAGAGAAGAGGCAGAGCGCTATAACGATACCTACCGGTATGAGGGGGTTTCCATTCTGTCGAATCATCTGTTCACCTTGTCGTTTTGCCGCGAGATCGCGGTAAATGGCATTCAGAGCCCGGCTATGTGGGGTTCCGGGCTCTCACAAACTGTCCGGGACGCCACATGAGGGATCAGACCGGACATCGGGCAGAGGCGGCGGTATATGCCGCTCCTGGCGTGTTTGCACCCCAGGGCAAAAGGGTCAGATATTGACCGCTTCAACATGGGTCCCAACATTATTTATGGTTTACGGACCCTGTTTGGCAAACAGAGCCTTAAATGGACCAGATTTTAAAGGACCTGCAATTTCCTCTGTACGCCGGCTTTTCGCTATGTACAGGGCTGACCGGCCCGGGACCCGGAGGGGTCACTGGCTCTCGTGCTGCGGCACAATGTTTTGCGTTATTCGGTCCAGAATGATCGCGATGATCACAATGGCAAGCCCGGCCTCAAATCCCATGCCGATATCCACCCGCTGGATGCCCACAAGCACCTGGTAACCGAGCCCCCCCGCCCCGATCATCGATGCGATGACGGTCATCGAGAGGGCGAGCATGATACACTGGTTCACCCCCGCCATGATGGTGGGAAGGGCGACCGGGATCTGCACTTTGAACAGTTTCTGGCGGGGCGTGGCGCCGAAAGCGTCCGCCACCTCGATCAACTCCCGGGGCACCTGCCGGATCCCGAGATTGGTGAGGCGCAGCGCCGGCGGCATCGCAAAGACGACCGTTGCAATGATGCCCGGAACGCTCCCGAGCCCGAAGAAGATCACCGCCGGGATGAGGTAAACAAACGAGGGCATGGTCTGCATGAAATCGAGGACGGGCCGGAGAGCGGCGTTCAGCGGCTCGCTGCCCGCGGCGCCGATCCCGACCGGGATCGCTACTGCGAGCGCGAGAATGGTCGAGACGGTGACGAGTGCAAGGGTGAGCATTGCGGGGTCCCAGAGCCCGAGGCTCCAGACCAGCAGCAGGCCAAGCGCGGTGAACACCGCCAGTCCGGCGTTGTGCCGGGTGACGAACCAGACCAGCATGCTCGCGAGGAAGACCAGGACAGGTGCCGGGACGGCGAACAGGATATCCTGAAACCCGTCCACAAGGAACTGCAGTCCTTCACCGAAGCCGTCAAGCAGCCAGCCGAGGTGTTTCTCGATCCAGGCCACGAGCACCTCGACGGCCTCCCCCACGGGAAGTTCAGGCGGTTGCATGGTTCCCCCCCTCTTTTCGCGCCAGAGCGGCGAGGATGGCGCCGCGTGAGATCACTCCCTCGAGCCTGCCTGTATCGTCCGTCACCGCCACCGGATAGGGGCTCTCGACGATCAGCGCGATGATATCGCCAAGCGACGCATCGGGGGGAACCGTCGAGACGTCGGTGAGGAGGATATCCGCCATCTCTTTTCCCTCCCTGACGGCACCTGCAGCGTCGTCGAGCGTCACCAGCCCGCGGAGCAGGCGCTGGCGGGTGACCACGAATATCCGGGTAATATCGTACTCCTCCATGAGGTGCAGGGCCACCCTCGGTCCCGCGGTGCACCGGGCAACCGGCTCGGGGCGGCGCATCACGTCGCTTGCCGAGAGGACCCGTGTCAGGTCCACGTCGGCGACGAACTTTTCGACGTAGGCGTTTTTCGGGTTCGTCAGGATCTCCTCCGGCGTGCCGATCTGCACGATCTCACCGTCCTTCATCAGGGCGATGCGGTCGCCGAGTTTTAAGGCTTCGTCGAGGTCGTGGGTGACGAAGATGATCGTCTTACCGAGCCGCTGCTGGAGGTCCAGCAGCTCGTCCTGCATCTCCCTCCTGATGAGCGGATCGAGAGCGCTGAACGCCTCGTCCATCAGGAGCACTTCCAGATCGCTCGTGAGCGCACGGGCAAGTCCGACCCGCTGCTTCATGCCTCCGGAAAGGTGGGAGGGCATGCTCGCCCCGTAACCGTCGAGCCCCACCATCCTGAGCATCTCTTCGGCTTTTTTGCGGCGTTCCGCCTCCGGGACGCCCTGGATCTCAAGGCCGAAGGCGACGTTCTCGAGGACCGTCCGGTGAGGGAGAAGGGCAAAGTTCTGAAAGATCATGCCCAGTTTGCGCCTCCGGATCGCCCGCAGTTCCTCATGGCTCATTCTGACGACATCTTCGCCGTCGATCCGTATTTCACCCTCGGTTGGGTCGATAAGCCGGTTAATGCAGCGCAAAAGCGTCGATTTTCCGCTCCCGGAAAGTCCCATCAGGACGAAGGTCTCCCCCGGCATAACCTCGAAAGAGACGTTGTTGAGGGCGAGTGTCGCGCCGATTTTTTCATGGATCTCCTGCTTTGAGCAGCCGGAACGACGAAGGTCCAGCGCTTTCCCGGGGTCCGGTCCGAATACTTTTGTCAGACCTTTCACCCTGACGATCGGTTGTAATGATGTTACGTTTTCTACGGGCAACTTCTCAAAAATAACAGAACCCTCCAGCGTCACGATTTCTATTTTATCTGTTTTATAATTACTGTTTTTGAAAAAAGGCAGATATTGTGGGCAATTTTTGTTTTTCCGACATTTTGCAATGCTTTCAGGGATAGATGCGACTTGTGCCGCTTATCCTGTAATTTATCGTCAATTCGCCGATTATGCCCCGTATGCTGCCCATTTTTTCGGCTTTGTTGAAACCCCGCTCCGGTCCCCTCCTCCCGGCCTGTCACTGCGCACTGAAGGAGGCCGGCATCGTGCGGCCCCATTAAGATGGGCGCCACGCACCCACGCATCCCCCGGCCTCCGGAAATACCGGGGACGGGTCCGGTTCCCCCGGTTCTCCTGTCCATACCAGTTCTTTTAATTGGGTAAAAGGTCATATCAATGTAGATTGTACTCCGGACTGTCCGTGAGACAGGAACCAGGAATGCGGAGATCAGTAACCATGGATAAGAGAAAAGTCGTCCTAGCATTTTCGGGAGGTCTCGACACCTCCGTCTGTATCCCCCTCCTGCGCGAGCACTACGGGTTTGACGAGATCGTCACCGTTGCCGTTGACGTGGGCCAACCCGAGGAGGAGATCGCCCGGGCAACCGAAAAGGGCCGGCTGCTTGCAGACAAACACTACACCATCGATGCGAAGGAGAAGTTTGTCACCGACTGCATCTTCCCCTCGATCAAGGCGAACGGGTCCTACGAGGGTTACCCGATGGGTACGGCGCTTGCCCGCCCGCTGATCGCTGAAGAGATCGTGAAGGTTGCAGAGCAGGAAGGCGCTTCAACGATCGCGCACGGGTGTACCGGGAAAGGAAACGACCAGCTCCGGTTCGACTTCATCTTTCGATCCGCCGGGTATGATATCGTCGCACCGATGCGTGAGATGAACCTGACCCGCGAGTGGGAGATCTGCTACGCTCAGGACCACAACGTCCCGGTGAGCGCGGCGAAGGACAAGCCCTACAGCATCGATGAGAACTTCTGGAGCCGGAGCATCGAAGGCGGCAACCTTGAAGACCCGGCCTTCCACCCGCCTGAGGATATCTATGCCTGGACGGTGTCGCCGAGGGACGCCCCCGACGCCGTGGAGGAGGTCCGGATCGAGTTTGAGAAAGGGGTCCCGGTCGCCCTCAACGAAGAGAGGCTCCCCGGCATCACCCTGATCCGGGAACTGAACCGGATCGCCGGGCGGAACGGTGTGGGCCGCAACGACATGATCGAGGATCGGATCCTCGGCCTGAAGGCCCGTGAGAATTACGAGCACCCGGCCGCAACGGTCCTGCTCGCGGCGCACCGCGACCTGGAGCATCTCGTCCTCACGCGCTCCGAACTCGCGTTCAAGCGTATCGTCGACGATAAGTGGTCCGAACTCGCCTATATGGGGCTTGTGCACGAACCGCTCTTCTACGCCTTAAACGCCTTCATCGACAGGACACAGGAGCGGGCGAGCGGCGGCGTAGACCTGGGCCTCTACAAGGGCGGCCTCTCGGTCCTCGGCCGGAGCTCGGACCTCGCGATCTACTCGGACGACCTCGTATCCTTCGACTCAACGACAATCGACCAGAACCACGCCGTCGGGTTCTCGAACTACTTCGGACTGCAGGCGCGCCTCTGTCAGAACCTCAAGAAGCGCTGAAGGGGTGCCTAGAGCACCTTCTTCCCCGCCTCTTTTCCCGGCGTGCACTCGAAGACGTCGGTGATCTTGATGATGACGAGCGACTTCGCCGGGAACCTGTCGTTCTTTGCTTTCACGCGGTCGCGGAACTTTTCGTACTCGGGACCGGACGTCCGGATCTCCGTCGAGCCCTTTATCTGGAAGCAGCGCTTGGAATCCGGGTCGTAGAAGTAGAGGGCCGCGATCGGGTTCTCCTTGAGGTTTTCAAGCGTTTTTACCATGTAGTTGTCCATGATCCAGACGGTGTCGTCGTCGACAAGGTGTATCGATGCCATCGGCGCCACGTTCGGGACGCCGCCTTTTGAGGCGGTGGCCATCGGCATGATTCGGGTTTTGTTAAATATCTCTTTAATTTCACCTGAAAGCGCAACCATACGATTCACCCCTCCCGGGGAGTGGAACGGACGCAACGCTCCGTCGCTGCCCGTCCGATAACGGGGTATCCGTGCTCTGTATATATAAGATCGATGTCCTCTCGGACGGCTAACGGCATGCGCCCGACCCGTCCCTGATCGACGCCAACGGTGACGCCCGCCGCGAGCAGCGACGGCAGCCTCGGCCTGATCGGGCGCGCCGCCATCTCGGTGCGGTCTACAGGGGAACCGGGCTTCCGGGCGGGTTCTCCTCCCTCCGGCCGCGGGCGGCACCGCCGATATCCGCGACGCGGTGCAGGCGATCCTCAACAACGGCACCCGCATCCGCTCCATGGAGACCTGTCCGAATCGACGAAAACCTTCATCGGTCCAGCGCATCGCCACGCCGAACCTGGAAAAATGGTCACATGACGGCCGCCCCTCTCTCCATGCTCCGGGCATCCGCCGCGGTATGGAAAAATATAAGCAGACAGACGGGGAAAAGACTATTATGTGTGCCCGCTTTTTGGAGCGTTTTTTTAAACCCACGCCGCATATCGTCGAGAGTCCGCCGCCGCCGTCGATCTCCCACGGAGCAGGCGCGGGCGTTCCCGAGTATCGGGCGAAGCCCTATTTTATCGTAGCGTCCGTCGAGATGGGCAATACCACCACGAAGTGCATCCTGACCGGCACCAACCTCGAAACAGGCAGGTCCTACGTCATCAACAAGACCGTGACCATGAGCCGCGACGTCCGGCAGCCATTACCGGGCGAGACGGTCTTCGGGGCAACCCTGGACGGCACGGAACTGACACGGGAGTCGGTCACGGAACTGGTGCGCGACACCCTGATCCGGTGCCACAAAGACGCCCACCTCAGCATCAAGGACGACCTGGACTTTGTCGTCAGGAGCACCGGCGTCGTGGCGGCGATGGACTCTCCCGACCAGGTCGGCGACTTCATCATCGCTCTCGCCAACGGCTGCCTCGAAGCCGGCGTCCCCCCGCGAAAGATGACGCCGCCGATGTCTATCGACAACCTCCCCCCTAAACTCCGGCAGTTCTCGTTTGCCGACCGGGTGGTCTTCATCGGCGCGGTTGCCGGTGTCGTGCCGCCGGTCGGGTGTACCGGCGTCGAGATGGTGGCGAACGAGATGGAGGGAGAACTTGCGATGGCGGGCATCAAGGAAGGCGCCAAGTGGACGCCGGTCGACTTCCGGAACCCCTGTATATCCATCGACTTCGGGACCACGCTCGACGGCCGGATCACGAGCGATGTCGCCCCGGATGAGCCGAACCCGTTCGCTCAAACAACCGGAAACTTCTGCGGGCTTGCAGGCGCCATACCGGATGCAATCGTCCGGGGCACCGGGCTTGTGAAGGGCCGGACGGGAACAGCCCTCGACCTCTTCGGCGACCATAGTATCAAGGGCGCGTTCGGGGGCAGAAAGCGCTCCGTCGTTGACGACTACGTCGACCGGTGTCATGAACACATCGATATCAGGATCGTCCCCCCGGATCGGACGAAGTTCGGGCGGGTCCCGGTCTGCGCCGACGTTGCCGATAAATCAGGCGTCGCCCTCATCGGGTGCGACTGCGGCGTCAACGGCAGCGAGATGCCGGCACTTGAGGAGATCGGACACGAGATCTATGAGAAACACGGTATGGGCATGCTGACCGAGGTCGTCGACCGGGTCTGCGCAAAAATGGCGCTCAGGCTCATCGACATCGCCGTCGAGAGGGGGATGGTCCCGCCGAACTCGTCAATCGGGTTCACCGGGCGGGCGGCGATCTCGGGGAGGAAACCCGAGTACATCCTCGAGGGCATCACCGAGCGGAGCCTCTACGACACGCCGAACGACCACCTGGTCTTTGTGGACGACGGCCTTGCCCGGGGAGCCGCACTGATGGGCCGGTGCATGAACTCGCTCGGCAAACCCAAAGCCCCGCTCGGCGGGGTGCGGGGAGGGCCATGTATTATGTCCCGCCGGATCAAAATAGGGAAGTAGGAGTTGAAAAATCGATGGCCGAAGAAGAACAGCTCTACGATATGCTCGTTCCCCCGGGCGTGCCCCGCAAGATGATCTACGATGTCGTTGAGAAATACGACGTGGAAGTGGTGCGACGGCCGCAGAAGCTGTCGTTTGCAAACATGGACGGGGACATACGGGAACTGCTGGCGTTCCGCGGGAAGAGAGAGGTCGTCGAAGAGGTGCAGAAGTACCTTCTCGCGCGGCTGAAGGAGTTCGTCGCGGAATAGATATACTCTTTTTCTTATTCGAAGTCAGGTGCGCTGGTTCGGAGGAGGAGCCGTCACACAGAGAGTATTTGAGGGCACCCCGGTATTCCTCTGGCAGTGAAATCCCATCCGCGGTTTTTTTAACGAACTGTGCAACTCGCACCTGACAGTGCTCCTGTTCCAGTTCTGCCGAATCGTCGCGATTCGGAACCCAGGCAACATCTCACGCTCGAACACGCGCTATAACCGTGAGAGAGGTCCCGGTAGACCGGACCCGTGGGAGTACCGCCATGGGGAGGGGCTGACGGGGAGGGGGCAGGCGGAAGTCGAACACCGGAGGCGCGGGTCTCCCACAGTCCACCAATCGGACATTGTACGAACACCTATTGCTTTAACGGCGGTTTCGCCGTGCTGGTATGGCTGTAATGTCAACAAGAAACCAGCGATCAAGGAAAAGCCTTGACTACTGGTTTCTTTTGCGCCGCTTGCTATATTATGATACTATGCTTACGTGAACCGGAGGCAAAAACCATGTTGAGCGATCTATATGTTACCGGCATTAAACTGGCGAAAGATATTCCCTCGGACAACTACCTGTACGATTTACCAGTGATCAAACATCTTCAGGACATGGAAGAATTGCCGATCAGCAAGCATGTAACTTTTTTTGTTGGAGAAAACGGCATTGGCAAGTCCACACTCATTGAAGCCATTGCGGTGTCGATGGGCTTTAATCCCGAAGGCGGAACGATAAACTTCAATTTTTCCACGGAGGATTCTCATTCGGAACTGTATCGCTACTTAACCGTTTGTAAAGGAGTAAAGCGGCATAAGGATGGATTTTTCCTCCGTGCGGAGAGCTTTTACAACGTAGCAACCAACATTGACAGGGTCCGTGCAATCCCCAGTTACGGTGGCGTTTCACTGCATGCGCAATCCCATGGAGAGAGTTTTATGGCGTTGGTGGAAAATAGGTTTGGCGGCAATGGTCTATACATCCTTGATGAACCGGAAGCGGCCCTGTCGCCCTCTCGCCTGTTACAGTTAATGTGCTGTATTGATGATCTGGTAAAACATAACTCTCAATTCATCATTTCCACCCATTCACCGATCCTCATGGCTTTTCCTGATGCGGAGGTGTTTGAACTTTCGGAGAAAGGAATAAACTCCATACCATATCAGGAAACCGAGCATTTCCGTATCACTAAACAGTTTGTGAATGCGCCGGAAAAGATGCTCAAATATTTGCTTGAATAGGAGGTCGTCCCAAAATCTCTTTGTCGGGAGGGGGACACCCAATAGAAAGCCGTTTCATCATCCTTGCCCTGGATCTGGTTCAGATGGTAGAAACTTTGGAGGTGAGTGCTCCGATCTGAGTGTACCGGAGGTCCAGGGACCCTTTTGGGACGACCTCCATCTTTGGTTGCAGATGCTCCAGCATACGGGTGGGCCTGAGGAGGCTTGGTTCCGGCCATACCCGTATTCCTGGCCCGTACTTGCCGGGACATGGTGCGGCGCGCAGGTCAGCCGCCAGCCCAAAAAAAAGTAACTCTCTTTCTCCTCACTCCGCCGGGGGCATCCCGCCGGCGATCAGCCGCACGAGCAGCGCCTTCTGGGCGTGGAGCCGGTTCTCGGCCTGGTCCCAGACGATGCTCTGCGGTCCTTCCAGCACCTCGTCGGTAATCTCCTCCCCCCGGTGGGCGGGGAGACAGTGCATCACGAGGGCGTCCGGCGGCGCGCGGCGAAGAAGGTGAGAATCTATCGTGTAGTTCCTGAGGGCCCGCAGGCGCTCGGCACGCTCCTGCTCGTCGCCCATCGAGACCCATATGTCGGTGTAGAGGACGTCCGCATCACGGACCGCCTCCTCCGGGTCTGTGACGACGTTGACCCTGCCCCCCGCCGCCCGTGCCTGATTGACGACCGCATCCTTCGGACGGTAACCCGGGGGGCTTGCGACGGTGATCTCCATCCCGGTCAGGGCCGAAGAGAGGATCCAGGAATTGCAGACGTTGTTGCCGTCTCCGATCCACGCGAGTTTCAGGTCGTGAAGGTCGTCGAAGCGCTCGCTGAGGGTCATGATATCGGCGAGCACCTGACAGGGGTGCAGCCGGTCCGATAGGCCGTTGATGATCGGAACGGTCGAGTAGCGGGCGAATTCCTCGACGGAAGCATGATCGTAGGCCCGGATCATCACCGCATCGACGTAGCGGGAAAGCACCCGTGCCGTATCCCGGATCTCCTCACCCCGACCAAGTTGCATATCCTGGGGGTTCAGGAAGAGCGCATGGCCCCCGAGGTCGGTCATCCCCACCTCAAACGAGACCCGGGTGCGGGTGGACGCCTTCTCAAAGATCATCGCAAGATTCTTTCCCCGGAGGTACTCGTGCGCGATTCCTGCGAACTTCAGCCGTTTTAAGCGTTCAGCATCGTCGACAATGCTTGCAAGTTCACCCGCATCGATATCGACGATCGAGAGAAAATCTTTCTTCATGCGATCTCCTTCATGTGCCGGCACCGCCTATCGAGGAGTTCCCGGGTGCCGATATCCCTCCGGTGGAAAACGTTTCCCGAGACGGAAGACGCCGCCTTCTCGGCGATCGCCTCGGCCTCGTCAAGCGTCTCGCCCTTCCCGACGAACGCAAGCGTCCGCGACGTCCGGGTATAGAGCATCCCGTCCCGTTCTTCGACGTTTGCGTAGTAGAGCCGGGCGTCGCCGTAATCGCCGATGGTGAGAGGCTGGCGGGTCGCCGGGGCCTCCGGGTAACCCTCAGGGACAAGGTACTTGCAGACCGTCGCTTCATGCCCAAACCGGACATGCGACGGCGAAAGGTCTCCCTTTGTGATATGGCGGACGATCTCGGAGAAGTCCGACTCCAGAAGAGAGAGAACGTTCATCGCCTCAGGATCTCCGAAACGGGCATTGAACTCGATGACCCTGGGACCGTCGCGGGTGTTCATGAACTGGCCGTAGAGGATCCCCCGGTAGGGCGCTCCTTCGTCCCGCATGGCCGCGACGGTCTCCCGCATAATCTGGAGCGCTTTCTCGTAGTCGGAGGGACTGACAAACGGGAGCATGTGGTCCAGCATGGAGTATGAACCCATCCCGCCGGTATTCGGCCCCACATCCCCTTCGTATGCACGTTTATGGTCCTGCACGAGCGGCATGGGCACCAGGTGCTCACCGTCGACGAACGCCTGAAGGGTGAACTCCTCCCCAAAAAGCCGTTCCTCCAGCACGACGTCGCCCCCGAGTTTCCGGACGTACTCAACCGCCCCTGCAGCATCGACGTGCTCGCCCATGACCCGCACACCCTTCCCGCCGGTGAGTCCGATAGGTTTGATGGCGAGGTCCCCGTCGTAGGCCTCGATGAACCGCCGTGCTTCTTCCAGGTCATGACAGACCCGGTATTCCGGGCATCCCGCGATCCCGTGCTGTTCCATCAATCTCCGGCAGAACGCCTTATCCGTCTCAAGCCGTGCGGCCGCACGGGTCGGCCCCACAGAAGGTATCCCCGCCGCCTCGAGGTGATCGACGATGCCCGCCTCAAGAGGCGCCTCCGGCCCGATGACCGCAGCGTCAAGCGCGTTCTTTGTGGCGAACTCTACTATCTCCGGGATATTGGTCTCTTTCTCGAGAAGCACCCGCTCCGCGAGCCGGGCGATCCCCGGGTTTTTGCGTGCCATAACAGAAAATATTCTCACGCCGCTGTTGCAGGATAGGGCCCTGGCGATCGCATGCTCCCTGCCACCACCGCCTACAACGAGTACTTTCATATCCATCTATTCGCCTGCTCGTAAAAAATGTTTATCCGTCCAGCAGTTCACTGACCCGCACAAGCGCAAGAAGCACTGCACCTTTTTCTGCAAGCGCCTCATGAGCGCCAGTTTCCCGGTCGACGACGGTCACCACCCGGTCGACGTGCGCACCGGCGTGCCGCAGGGCTTCGAGGCCGTAAAGAGCACTTCCCCCGGACGTGGTCACGTCCTCGACCAGCAGCACGTTTCTGTCGCGCACCTCGCCGATGATCGTCCCGGCTTTGCCATGGTCCTTCTCCGCCCTCCGGATGATGGCATAGGGCCGGCCGCTTGCAAGCGAGACGGCGACGGCGATCGGTACGGCGCCGACCGCCACTCCGGCCACCGTATCAAACTCCCAGCCTTCGGCAATGGCTTTCCCGATTGCCGCAAGGACGGCAGGGTTCGTCGTTGCGGCTTTGATGTCGATGTAGTAGGAACTCCGGGCTCCCGACGCAAGGACAAAGTCCCCGAACTCGATAGCCCCGTTCTCAGTCAGTAGTGTCGCGATTGGGTTTACCATGGTACTTCTTTAACTCCGATGTAATAGCCGATAATGTTCACGATCCGGTGAAGGAGGGGCGTCATGACGACGATCCAGACTGCAATGGGGAAGGTAAGATTCTCAAGCAGCCACCGGGGATCGAACAGGAGGAGGAGCAGGAAGGAACCGACGACCAGGTCATACTGGTCGGCGATCGGCCAGGATTCACCCCGTTCTTTACCCAGCCTCCGCTTCAGGAAACTTTTGACGAGATCGCCAAGGAGCGCACCCGTCGCGAGAAGCGTAACCGAGAGGAACGTATGCTGGGGGAACAGATCCAGACCGAACGCAGAGGCGGCCCAGATCTGGATAAGACCCAGCAGCACCCCGGAGACCACGCCTCCGATGAACCCCCGGTACGTCTTGCCGTCGCCAAAGATCCTTCGCCCGTCGCGAAACGTCTTCCCAAAGTCGATGGGCGTCCCGCCTCCGAGGACCGCGGCCGCTGAGTTCGGCACGTACGCAGGAAGCATGATCCACAGCGCCGCAATACCGGAAAAGAGCCAGTATCCGAGTATAGTATCAAATAGTGTCAATACCCAGTATAATCAGTAAATATAAAGATTAACGTGTCGAAATATGAGTGCATGAATAATTGATGGGCACGGTGAGAGAATGCTGATTAAAAAGACAAGGAGCCTCTGTCCAACATGCGGCCGCGTACTCGATGCCGAGATCGTCGAAGAGGAGGGAAAGGTCTGGCTGGTCCGTACCTGTCCGGAACACGGCACATACCGTGGCCTCTACTGGTCGGACGCAGAGATGTACCGGAGGTTTGACGCCTACGAGCGCGTAGGAAAGAGGGTTTCGAACCATCAGACGACTACGTCCCCGACCGGATGTCCGTACGACTGCGGAATCTGTGAGAACCACCGGTCGACGACGTTGCTTGCCAATATCGATCTGACGAACCGGTGCAACCTCAACTGCGACTTCTGCTTTGCAAACGCCCGGGCCTGCGGTTTTGTCTACGAACCAACCTTCGATCAGATCGCCGGGATGCTACGCATGCTGCGCGAGGAGAGACCTACCCCGACCCCCGCCGTCCAGTTCTCGGGCGGCGAACCGACGATACGCGATGATCTCCCGGAGATCATCAAGAAAGCAAAAGAACTCGGGATGTCCCAGGTTCAGGTCGCAACGAACGGTATCAGGATTGCCCGGGAACCCGACTACATCGCACAACTCAAAGAGGCCGGGCTCTCCACTGTTTACCTCCACTTCGACGGCATAACCCAGGAGACGAACACAAAACTCGCGAGCGACCAGCGGGCCATCGAGAACTGCGAGAAGATCGGCATGGGGGTGGTGCTGGTGCCGACGATCATCAAGGGCAGGAACGACCACGAGGCGGGCGCCATCATCAAGTATGCCGCAGAGCACATCAAGACCATCCGGGGCGTCAACTTCCAGCCGGTGGCGTTCACCGGAGCGGCAAGCGAGGATGATGTCAGGAAAGAGCGGATCACCATCCCGGAACTTGCAGAGCGAATTGAGGAGCAGACGGACGGCGTTATCAAGAAGGATTACTTCTACCCCGTACCCTGTATCGTCCCCATCTGCGATCTCGTTGAGGCGTATACGGGCAAGCCCCAGATCTCATTCACCACGCACCAGCACTGCGGAGCGGCGACCTATGTCTTCGTCACCGAAGACGGGATGGTCCCGATCAACAAGATGGTGGACGTCGACGCCTTCTTTGAGTCGGTCGAGAAAATGGCGGCAAAACTCGCGAAAGGCGGGTCGCTCAACAAGTATGTGACCCTTGTCGAGGGCGTCAAGGACCTCTACACCTCTACGAGGAAGGCGGAGCAGAAGAATACCACGAAGTTCATGAAACTGATAGGACAGACCCTCATCATGCAGAACTTCGAGGCGTTGCGCGAGTTCCACTGGAACGCCCTCTTCATCGGCACGATGCACTTCATGGACCGGTACAACTACGACCTCTGCCGGGTTGAGCGGTGCTGCATCCACTACGCGACCCCCGACGGCCGCATCATCCCGTTCTGCACCTACAACAGCGGCCCGGTCCACCGTGAGCAGGTCTGGAAAGCCTTCGCACAGCACCCAAAAGACGAATAATCAAACTCATCATCTCCCGGGAGACGAACCGGCCCCCTCTCCCGAATAATTTTTTTGAATGCGATGGATCACGCCGGGATCGTCGACAAAGGCCTCCCCCTTCGGGAAAGGGGCCGGGGCCGGGTCCGGTTCCTGTTTGCCGGGAGCATCCGCATCGACAGAATCGTGCAGGAGGCCCCCCGCACAGTGAAAGCGCAGTTAACCCCGCCAGGTGCGAAGAAGACGGGAAGTGCCGGACCGGCCGAAAAACAGCCATCCATTTCAGGCGAGCCGGTCCTGCATGCCCCGCACCGCGAGGCGGATCAGGCCGAGGTTGGCGTCGGGCTTCGCCAGTATACAGAGAGAGAGGTCCCCATAGGGTGCAATGATGAGTTTCCCTGCCGGGGTCTCGAGGATCATCTGGGAGAGGGGGCCCATCTCCATATCGGCGGTGATGCGGATACCCGCGCGGAGCAGGTCCTCGGCGACCGCAGCCACCTGCTCGAAGTCCGCGGAGCCCAGCGACTGAAGGGCGAACCCCTCATGGAAGACCGAGACGGCAATGACGCCCGGCTGTCGAGCAACCTCTTCGAGGCGGTCCGTCTCCTCCGACCCGGGCCGGACGACAGGCTTTGCACCCTCCACGGTAACCAGACACCCCGTCTCACGAGCGGTCGCACGGGCCGCCTCGGTCTCCCCGACGGTATACGCGATAAGTTCATAGTCCAGCGACGGACAGTCGAGCAGGTAGCGGTAGGCTTCGTCTCCACTGAGCAGCAGGTCTTTGCCGGTATCCTCGAACGCAGCCGCATACGGGCCTCCTTTCAGAATCAGGACAAAACCCGTCACTCCGGGGCCGTTGATGCGCACCGCTCCCGTGAAGTGAGGACTGATAGAAGCAAGGGCCGTAAGCGGCCCCTGCATTCGCCCAAGTGAGACGCCGTCGGGTAGCATCGTCTCACAGAGCAGCAGTTATCCGATCCCTGTTTTTCTTCAGCTCGTACCGGATGCGCCCGACGTTGACGTTCGCGTTCGCCACAATGGCGATCAACTCGTCTTCCGAGAGTGGAGAGAGCAGGATGGGCCCGTTCTCCAGCTCGATGAGCATCTGGTGCATTTCTCCTTTCCCGAGTTCGTTGCTCATCGCCTCAGACGTACCCATACCGGTCGACGCCATGGCACCGAGGGCCTCGACGTCTACATCCCCGGCAACAACGCTCTCGATTACAAAGCCGTCCCGTCCCGCCACGACCGCAGCGGTAACCCCGTCAAGTTTCAGGAATTCTCCCAGGATCTGTTTCAGCATAGCTCTATCGCCTCATGTTCTTTTGATACACTCAATTTTGAGGGGCATCCGCCCGATCGCATGTGTTGCGCACGAGATACAGGGGTCGTACGCCCTGATGATCATCTCGATGCGGTTTGCCGCCTCATCGGTCAACGCTCCGTTCTCCACCACCCGGCGTGCCACAGCCTCCACGCCCCGGTCAATGGCATAGTTGTTCTGGCAGGTCGCAACGATGAGATTGCACCGCTCGATGATGCCCGCTTCATTGACGGAGTAATCGTGGATAAGGGTTCCCCGGGGCGCCTCGATGATCCCGACGCCGCGCCGGTTTACGACGTTTTTCACCGGCGTCCGGGTATCGGAACCAGTAATACCGGAGTCCGAGAGCAGGGCCACCGCCCGCTCGCACGAGGCGATGAACTCTATGTAGCGTGCCAGGTGATAGGCAAGCGGAGCCTGGGCAACGGCACCGAACCGCTCGCGGTACTCCGCGAGAGCAGCGTCTGCATGCTCCGTGCCCATCTTCTCCACGATGTTGAGCCGGGCAAGCGGCCCGACCCGGTAGTAATCCCCTCCTTTGAACCGGGCGAACTTCAGATAGGACCAGTTCTCCGAATACTCCTCAATGAAGTTCTTGTAATCCGGACCCGAGAACGAACCGAGCCTGCCTCCGTCGGGCCCAAGCATCGCGACAGGCCCGTCATAGGTCGAGTAGAGCCCGTGGTTGGTCATACCGAGAAACCCGGTCTTCACGGTCCCTATATCGGTATCGACACCGTCGAGGAGGTTGCGGGCGATGTCCCATCCATCACGGGCGATGCCGAGCGCCTCATCGGCCATGGCAGCCAGTTCAACCCTCTTCCCCTCCGTGAGGGGCGCCGACATCCCGCCCGGCACCGCGTTTGTCGGGTGAATGGGTTTGCCGCCGACCGCTTCCGTCAGGCGCTGGCCGAACTTACGGACAGCGATCGCCTTCTTCGCGATCTCAGGCGAGTGGCGGGCAAGCCCGATGACGTTGCGCGTCTCCGCGGGGCAGTCGCGACCCAGGATGAAATCGGGAGCCGCAAGCATGAAGAAGTGGAGGGCATGGGAGTGGACGAACTGACCGATGTTGAGAAGTTCCCGGAGTTTCTTTCCGGTCGCGGGCGGTTCGACGCCGAAGATCCCGTCGAGCGCCTTTGCGGCCGCGAGGTGGTGCGCCGAGGGGCATATCCCGCAGATGCGGGGCGTGATCCGGGGTGCTTCCTCGATGGCCGCCCCGACGAGGAACTTTTCAAACCCCCTGAGTTCTACAACCTGAAAGTGGGCCGAATCGACCTCGCCCCGGTCGTTGAGGAAGACCCTGACCCCGGCATGGCCCTCTATCCGGGTCACCGGACTGACCGTAATCTCCTTCATCTGCTCCTCTCCTTAATGAGATCCCGAATTTTTGACGTCTCCTTGTCCTCCATGACGAGGCTCCCGATGGTGAAGGCGTACATCGTATGTGCGACGTCGTAGAGTTCCTTCTCCACCTCTTTCTGCGGCTTATCGGTGAGGTCCGAGACCCTCGCCACCATCATGCCGTAGATGTCCCGGCAGGGCTCACGAAGGATATCGAGCGACGGGCCGTTGCACCCGTGGCACGGGATATTATTCTTCGGACACGACGCGGCGCACCTGCCGAAGGTGACGCTCCCGAGACAGAGATAACCCTGCCCAAGCAGGCAGTGCTCACGATCGGGAACCCCCTCGTGCCGCCGGGAAAGAGTCCAGTTCTCAACCGGCCCCATGATCCTGTCGCACTCCGAACAGACGGATTTACGCGAGAGTTCAAGAGTATGACCGGCGACCATCGCCGGGATAATCTGCTTTAAGAACGCCTCTTTCGGCGGGCAGCCCGTGACATAGTAATCGACCTTC
This sequence comes from Methanoculleus sp. UBA374, assembly GCA_002508705.1. Taxonomy (GTDB): domain Archaea; phylum Halobacteriota; class Methanomicrobia; order Methanomicrobiales; family Methanoculleaceae; genus Methanoculleus; species Methanoculleus palmolei. The sequence continues at coordinate 28,344 of DAYL01000017.1, forward strand.
ACGAGGTCTCCCACCGCAAACGCCCGGTAGAGGAACGGCGGCACATCCGTCGGGATAACGCCGTCGGGCTTCGTCGTCTCCACCTCCCGGTAAACGCAGGAAAAGAGGTCGTCGTTTGAGTTCAGCATCGAAAGACCCGATATCCCCCCGTAGCAGGCACAGGTCCCGAGCGCCACAAGCGTCTTTGCCCGCTTGCGGATCTTTTCGAGGCGTTCGCGGTTCTCAACATTGCGGACTGCTCCGGTTACGAACGCGATGTCGATCCCCTCCGGCGGCTCCTTTACATCCATGATCACCGGAGAGTAGACGATATCCGCCTCCGCAACGAGATCGAGGAGCATCTCGTGGAGATCGAGCACCGCAATCGTGCATCCCGAGCATCCCGCCAGTTCTTCAATAGCGATCTTCATCATTTCGCCTCATTTAAGGACCAGTTTCTTGAGACAGGCGTTCGGACCGGTGTGCACGATCTCAAGTTTGGCTTTCCGGCCGGTGATCTCCTCAACTGCGCCCACGACGTAGCCGAAGAGCGTCTGGCAGAGCGGGCCGCCCTGGTCAAGGCCGTTGCGCCGAAGCGTCTGGCGGACGATGCAGTCGTGGAAGACAAGGTAAATGAACGTCTCACCGTTCTCTTCGATGATGAACGTCTCCTTATCCTCAGGTTTCCAGACCTCAAAGGAGTACTGACCGGACAGCAGGTCGGAGAGTTCGTGGAGCGCCCCTTCCACGTCCTCGCGTTTCTGGAAGTACTTGGCAACCTCGTGGCCGAACTTCTTTCCGGCCCGGTAGGTGACTGCGTTCGCTCCCCTGCCTGCAATCTCTTCAAGAGACCTGATGATAAGGCCGTTGAGTTTCATCACGCCGTGAAGCGTCTGCTCCATCTCTTTTGGTTTCGGCGAGCAGTCGAGGGGGATATCCTCGGGCCGATAGACGAGATCGGAGTGAAACGCCTCATGCAGTTCGTCGATATAACCAGCGGTCATCAGATCACCTTCCGGAGCATCTCACAGACTTTAATGTCGACATAGTGCCTCCTGGCAGGGTAGATGCCCCGGTGCTCAAGTGCCTGAGCCGGGCAGATCTCATGACAGGACAGGCATCCCATGCAGTTGTTCGGCCTGACGGGAACACTCACATTGTTCTGGAGTTCGTACACGTGCATCGGACAGTCTTTGACGCAGAGACCGCACCCGACGCATGCGTCCTTATCCACACGTATATCCATTACGAGCCTCTGATTGTGGTTACCATCTCCTGGTATTAAAACATGATTATATATAGTTTGCACGATAGGAATATTTCTCGCCGGTACAATATTTATGGATTTTATTCACTCTTATAGAGGGTATCAACTATCGGGGATTGATTCCGAATCATTCCTGAAAAACCCTGGTTTCTGTTTACGTGAGGGAAATCAAACAAAACTCAGGTCGGTTGTAGCGGGCCCGGACACCTGGTGCGGTCCGGCTCGAAAAAGAGGCGTTTATGTCGATCGTTTGGTAAAGAAAGACGTGGTGAAGGGGGAGACGTAACTCCGGTCTTCACGCCTTTGCCCGAAAAAGAGCACGAGCCAGCCGGTCGACGAAACGTTCCCGCGGTACCGCTGCCGCCTCTTCAACGTACTCGATCCCTGCTACATCGGCCGCGATATGCTTAAACGCCCGGGACGCTACGGACGTCGGATACTTCACCACGATCGGGGTCCTGCCGGCCGATGCCCGCCGGATATTGGGATCTTCGGGTATGACCCCGAGCACCCGGACCCCGAGGAGTTTCTCCATCTGTGCATGGTTGAACTCCTCGCTGTTACCGGCAACCCGGTTGATGATTGCCCCTTCAACGTGCCCGCCGACAGTCTCGGTCAGGATCTTCGTCTTTAGGGAGTCGACTATCGAGGATATCTCGGGATTTACGACGAGGATGACGCCGTCGGCAATAGTCAGCGGGATGACGCCGTCCCTGCTGATTCCTGCGGGGGCATCCATGATCAGGATGTCGAACTCGCCCACGAGATCGGTCATGATGTCCTTGAGCCGGTTCGGGTCCGACTGCTGGAAACCCTGCAGAGAGAGCCCGCACGGGACCACCTTCACGCCGAACGGCCCGTCATAGATGGCGTCCCTGACACGCGCTTTGCCTGCCAGCACCTCATGCAGGGTCACCGGCAGGTCCTCGAGCCCGAGAATGAGCCCGAGATTCGCCATCCCGACGTCGGCATCCAGGATGCAGGTCTTCTTTCCGTACCGGGCCAGCATCGACCCGAGATTTGCTGTGACCGTCGTTTTGCCGGTGCCGCCTTTACCGGATGCGATTGTATACACTTTTACCATATGATCACTCGTTTTTTTTAGAGTACCGGCTTACACCCAGTGCTGCAGGGCATTCTGAGTGTCCTGCCCGAGTGCGTTCATCAGTTCGGCAGAGAGGTGCTCAGAAGGACGAGCAATGCCGATCACTGTCTCCCCACGGTAAGGGATGCCGAGGAGTTCAACGCCGGTCTCGTCACGCAGATTTCCCTGGGCGTAGAGATGACTGTAGCGCGCGGCTTCGTCCTCGCCGCCGGGCCCTGTCGAACTGATCAGGAGGCCGTCTGCGGTAGCCAGGGTGAACGATGCAAGGCTGTATTTCTCACGGATTGCACCGAGATTTTCCTCCAAACTCCTCATATGCCCGGGATCGATCGTGCCCGGAGATATCGCGGGCTTGACCGGAGCCGGTTTCGTCCCTGGAGCGTTCGAAACCGCTTCTTGCTGCTTCCCGGTGAGTGCCCGGGCGATCGTTGAGAGGAGATACAAAACGCCGGCGAAACCCGCAATCACCATGACAGCGATGAAACTAAGGAATACCAGGATAATGCTTGCTGAATCCATTCTGTAATCTGCTCCTGCTGTTACGTGTCTTTGTCCTGAATGAGATGGTCGAGATGAATTCTCCGGAGCATCTCCTTGCAGTTAACTTTGAAACTGCCGACAAGTTGATCAACGTCCAGATCCTCCATGTTCTGGACAAGCGTTTCCATTTCATCACTCGTAGATGGAGGAGCCGCATCATTGCTCGCAGACGGAGGAACCGCAGTCGTCTCCTGCAAGGATTTCACTCCCGGCATGGGAATGTGATGCATCTCCGCGGGCGGTTCCGGACGGTGCTTTGACGAAGATGCCGCACCGGTCCTTTTCGTCCCTCTCGGGGCAGCCTTGCCCGACATCGATTTTTTTTGCCTTCCGGCATCGGGTTCGGCAATCGCACAGGGCCGGTTGAACTCCAGGGAGAGCTGGATCTGTTCCGGCGTCAGAGAATTCAACTCTGCCGCCACTTCGCTCTCTCCGCCTTCAAGTAGTGTATCCAGTACGTGCTGCCCTTTTATGCCCCCATATTCGGCAAGCACCACCAGACCTTCGTTCAGCACCAGGACTGCACTCTCACTACCAAGGGCAATCATACAGGTCCCGGTGAACTGTGATGAGTTCATCTCTTCTATCAAGGCACGGGATGTCGTGGACTTGAGAAGACGATGAAACCGACCTCGCGGCAGTTGCATTCAGACACCTTTAGTTCAGTGCTATAAAATAAGTCTTGCTATTTATCCCTTTGGAAAAGTGTCCGGCATATATAGTTACCCATACTCACTATTCTCATTTCCCAACGCGCCAACGGCCTCGCCAGTCCATCTCCGGAGGATCTTCCGGATCTCCCTCCCGGCAACCCGGACCCCTTCTTCGACCGCGCTGTCTATCTCCCGGCTGAATGCCCGGATCTCCCCTGCTTCGATCCCGACGATCACAACCTCCCCGGCGTACCCGAGTTCCCGGGCTACGGCTACCGCCTCCCCGATCCCGAGATCGTGGAGTGCGCACGCGAGGGTCTCCCCCCGGGAAGGCGGCGCTTCAAACGTGAGGACCTCGCCGATACGGTCGCCGACGTCCACCATCGCATCGACGATCACCACCTTCTCGTACCCCTCCATCAACGGGATCAGACCGAGTCCCCCGGTGCCGCCATCGATGACATCGACGCCGGTATACCTCCCTTCAAAGAGTTGTATCGCCCGAATGCCCGCCCCGTCGTTTCCCATGAGAGGATTTCCGCACCCGATGATACAGATCCGGTTCTTCTGCATGACACCCTTCCCTACCGGTTATATCCGGCGAGATACAAAAGGGTACTGCACTACGAACAGCCCCGGACGTGAGACGAAATGATCTATATCGTTCCTAAACCGACCGATACGCCGGACGACAACTCGACCGGCGCCGTTATGCAGGAGCTGGAGAGAGCCGACGCCCGATACGCCCTCCTCGACCTCGGTACAATCGACCCGCTCAACTCCGGGCTTGAGAATGAACTCGTGTGGGCCTGCGGGATCCGGCAGGACGGGCACCAGTTCGAGACCCTGAGCGTGCTCGCGCTCGATAATCGGGTGATCAACACACCCGAAAGCATCGTCGCCTGCGCGTCGAAGGTGATGACGTCGGCACTCCTGCTCCGGAAAGGGGTGCGCACACCCAGGACGGCCTACCTCTGCTCGGAGGAGCAGGCACGGGACTTTCTTCTGCGGCACGGGAAAGTCGTTTATAAACCGCTTTACGGATACGATGGGAACGGCATCAGGCTCGTGACGAAGCCGGACGACCTCGGGCCGGGACCCTGGTACCTGCAGGAGTATATTCCGAACGATCGGGACTTCCGTGTCTTTGTCCTCGGTGGAGAGGCCGTCGGCGCGATTACCCGGGTATCTGAGGGGCTGATGCACAACATCCACCAGGGGGGGACCGGCATGCCGGTCCCGATCGATGATGAGATGCGCGCCATCGCCGAAGATTCGGCAGCGGCGATCGGGATCGATTACTGCGGCGTCGATCTCCTCCGGGATAGAGAGGGTTACACGGTCCTTGAAGTGAACGGAACGCCGAACTGGCACTGCATGGCGGCCCCCATCCCGAATCTGCTGGCCGCCTATCTCATCGAACGGGAACGCAATATGCGGGCCTGAGAAAAGAGGGGCGGCGGGGATGATCGTTACTGGAGATACTCGATCTCCTTCAAGGTCTTCTCCGCAAGTTCCTTCATCCTGGCGGAGATCCGGCTCGATGAAGCAAACTCCACATCTTTCATGGCGTTGGCAAGTTCCGTTCCGAGCACGAATATTGCATACTTATGTTCCATTTTGCTCTTATGCACCTGAGAAGGGTCTATTTTCAACGCATAATACTGCGAGAACTTCAACTCCGGGTTCTGCATCTCAAAAAAGTCTTTAATCTCAGTGAGAATCCCATGTAAGGCTATTAACTCTTCTTTGTGCATATTCTCTCCCGGAGATAAAAATAGTGGATATAGATATTTATAAATTTGCACCCGATATAAAATTTATTCAATCTTTATAAGCCGGATGGACAGGGGGCGCTTTATGATCCCCTGATAATCACGAGCGGCCACAAACTCGAGGTTCTTTCCTCCGAGTTGATCGAGGAGTTTCTGATCGACGACCCGGTCCATGACAAGCCCTTCAACATCGCCGTTCAGGTTCTGGAGGGCGCCTTCGACATCGGTAGCGTTCGATTCCAGGAGGACGGTATAGTCGGGAGAGAGAAACCGCGCGATCTTTTTGTCCCGGACGTCCGCCATGTGTTCGCCGAGCGTCGACGGTGGCTTCCGGTTCTCCTCCCTGTTTTTCGGTGGCTCCAGAGGCACGGCCTCTTCCGGCCCCCCATATGCGCCGACGGGAGCCCGCTCCGCCGTCTCCCCGGGGCGGTGGTCGGTGACCACTTCCACGGGCACCTTGTTCCGGAGCGCCTTGACGATCTCCTTTCTGCTCATCTCCTCGACGCTCTTTCCCCGCGGACTGTAGGCCACGAAGTCGATCTCGGCGACCTGCAGGAGTTCGCGGAGGATCAGTTCCCCTCCCCGGTCTCCGTCGAGCAAGGTCGTCGCGGTCTTCTGCGCGCAGAGGTCGATGATGATGCGCGGGACGTTGGTCCCCTCGACCGCAACCGCATTCTTGATCCCGTAGCGCAGCAGGTTGATCACATCGGCCCGGCCTTCGACGATGATGATGGCGTCGGAGGTCATGACGTTCGGGCCTGCGTGCACCCTCTCCTCGCCGAGATACTCGAGTTTCTCGATCCGGATAACCTCCCGGACTTCGTCGAGGAGGTCGTCGCTGTTGATCGTCCCTTCATCGAAATCCTCCAAAAGGAGTTCTTTTGCACGTTCGACGATCCTGCGCCGCTTGGTCACCCGGATGTCCTCGATACGGTCGACCATGACATGGGCCGTGCACGGTCCTACCCGGTCGATCGTCTCCAGCGACGATGCGAGGAGTGCGGTCTCAGCCCGGTCGAGCGAGGACGAGATGAGGATCTCGCCTTTTGTCTCCCCCCTTTTCGTGGTGATCTGGACGTCGATCCGGCCCACCCGGCCGGTCCTCTGTAAATCGCGCAGGTCAAGGTCTTCGCCGAGCAAACCTTCCGTCTGGCCGAAGATAGCGCCCACCACGTCGGGTTTATCGACCACCCCCTCGATCTGCAGAGTAAGATGAATGAGGTATTTTGTGGTTTCCGGTGAATACATGGAGTCGTGCCCCCTTTCAGTATAAATCGATCTCCACGTCCCGCGCATGGTTACCTCGCGCGGACATGAACATCAGTTATATATCTAAGGTGCAATTACTTAAATCAAATGGCGCCGTAAACAGAAGTTTTTTCAAAGGATAAAACCCATTACGGATGAATTCTGGTCCATATTCTGATGCAGATCATTGTATACGATATTGATGGTGAAAAACACGCCAATCCGGAGGCCGTCGTATCGGCGTCTGCACGGGATCAGGCGCCACAGGAGGAAAGGAGCATAAGAACATCGTATTTCGAGAGACCGGCGATCGCCACGGTCTTCGATGAAGAGGTATGCCCGGCGACGATGTTCACATCGGTGCGGGGTATCCCGAACGTCCCGGCGATGAGTTCGATAACGGCACGGTTCGCCTTTCCGCCGACGGCAGGGGCGGTGACCTGGCACCGGATGCTCTTGCGCCATTCGTTGTATCCGGCCGGAAACGACTTCTTCTTTGCGCCTGCCGTAACATCAAGCGCCAGGGTGACACCATTCCCGGTCTCAACGACGGCGTCGGCATACGGTTCCATGAGAAAAGCCTCCTGAAAGGATGTCGCCCGGCACTAACGATCGATGATCACAGGCGGCTGATGCCGGTCCTCACCCGATCGTACCCATATGCCAGGCGCGCCTGTCGCGCACCTGGGTTGTCCCGCGGATCATGTCCGGGCGTCCCGCCTGACGATCACCCGGGGACCTATAGATGCGCTTTATCGGCTCTGTATTATTAATTCTTCGATGATAAATATCCTTGCCCGGGATACCAGGCCGGGTGCGTCTCCCGGAAATCCCCCTGAGCGTAAGCTCGCGTACCCCGGACGATCACCTCTTCCGGGAAGACCGCGGCGAACCCCTCAAACGGCGACCAGCCGCACTTTGCGTGGAGGCAGGAAGCATCGATACGGGTGATTTCGTCAGGATAGAAGGCATAGTCCGCCCGGTCGCCCGGTTCAAACCCCGCGCGGGGGATGCCGAGGATGGCGGCAGGCCTCCACGACGTCTTCTCGATCACGGAAGCGAGAGTTATCCGCCCCTCCCTGACCGCCGCCATCAGGAGCGGCACCATCGTCTCGACCCCCGGGATGCCGGAGGGAGCGATCTCGAACGGCAGCGCCTTCTCGCGGAGCGTGTGCGGGGCGTGGTCCGAGGCGACGACGTCGATTGCGTCCCAGCGAGACCAGAGGCCGCGCCGGGTCTCTTCATCCCTGAGCGGAGGGTTCACCCGGGCCCGGGTATCGTCGTCCTCGAACATCTCGTACGAGAGAAAGAGGTGGTGGGGCGTCACCTCCACCGTGCCGCGTGCGGCCCCGATTGAGGCGGCGGTGCTCAGGTGGCAGAAGTGGAGACGCAGACCTTCGGGGGCGAGGTCCGAGACCCCGCGCACGGCGCGCGCCTCTCCGGCACCGGAGCGGGTGCGGTCGTGATCGGCGAGCGTTGCCGGTGCCGGACCCCGGACCTCTTCGGCATGAATCGTGGCGAGCCCGCCGAGAGCGTGAATGCAGGAGAACAACCCCCTGAGGGTTTCCGGATCGAGTCCCTCACCGTAACTCGACGGGGCCGCGAAGGTCTCCCCGAAGGCCATTGCACCGGCATCCCGCATCCCCGCGAGATCGGCTCCCGGTACGACGCTGGCGTTCACCGCAAACCCGCATACAGCCTGCTCCTCCGCCTCGTAGATGCGCGCCCGGAGGAGGGCGGGCGTGGTGAGGGGAGGGACGGTGTTGGGCTGATCGACGACGACCGTCACCCCGCCGGCGACCGCGCTCATCGTGCCTGTCCGCCAGTCTTCCTTCTCCGCCTGAGCCCCTCCCCGCATGTGGACATGCATATCGACTGCCCCGGGAAGACAGGTGTACCTGCTGCAGTCGAGTGTCTCGTCGGCACGCACCGGCGCACCGATGTGCCGGACGATCCCGCCGGCGATGACGACGTCGGCACGCCGGCCTGTCGGAAGCGCCACGTTCCGGAGGACCAGATCCGCGGTCACCGGCAGCATGCCTCCAGGTCGTCCCGGGTCGTGCAGTACACCTCGACCATGTAAGCGGGGTGGTAACGCGTCTTCGACTCGCGGAGCCCGGCGACACCCATATCGCACTCCCGGTTTACGTAGCGGTAACGGTCGCGGAGCATAGCCGCGGTTCCGCTCGCGATCACCTTGTAGATGCCCGGATAAGCCTCGGGGAGCGCTTTCTCGAAATGGACGACCGCCATATCCCGGTTGACCGGCCCGACAATCGATATCGCCCCGATTGTGTCGCCGATCCTGATGATCCACCCGGCAAGATCGAGGGCAAAAAAGTTGTTGACCGCAAAGAGGATGGCGTCTTTCTCGTGAGCAAGGATGGGCTCCGAGTCGCAGTCCCGCCATTCGCACCAGACCACCAGAAACTCCCAGACTTCGTTGATATTCTCCCGGGTAATCCCCTCGATCGTATACGCATACTCCCGCTCGAACCGGTTGACCTGACGCCGGATGGTGGCGTATTTCTTTCCGGCGAGGTCGGCGAGGTCGCCGGTCCGGTAAATGTAGTCGAAGAAATCCCGCCTTTCGTGGAGAGGGAGGGAGGGATAGAGTTCCCGGGTCCACGCTTCGTTTATCGGGTCGAGGACCCACAGGGGTGTGTCGCCCCCCTCTTTCACCGCCAGGTCGATGACGTCTCCGATGAGGTCGGGGTTCTTGGGGCCGATGGGCATGCGGAACGACGTTACACCGTTTATGGTGCTCGATAGGACGATTGAGCCGTCCACCTTTGCAAACCGGTAGTCCGCATAGCGGTTCCAGCAGACCATATTCTCGAACGTGTTGTCGCTATGCACCTGGGGATACTGCCGGTAGTGCTCGGAAAAGAGGCCGCGATCATCCAGGCTCACGGGTTTAAAGTCGGCAAATCTCAGCATGTCTCACCTTTTGTCCGGATACCACCGCATGGGGATGTGTCCATCCATTCTCCGAAACCCGAACCCGGTATAGAAGGTTTCGGTCCCTGGCTCGGCGACGAGGGCGACCCAGGTGACACCGGCAGAGGTGCAGTACCTGATCAGCGTAGATAAGATCATCGTTCCGATGCCCCGGCCCCGGTACCCGGAAAGGACAATCAGGTCCTGGATGTAACCGTCCGAGACCCCGTCCGAGAGTACCCTGCCCATACCGACCGCACGTCCGGTTACCGGGTCGACGGCAACGGCGAAGGCGAAACTCCCCGCGATGAGGGCGCCGAGCGCGGCCGGGTCCCACTCCTCGTTCCACCAGCCGCCCGCCCGGTAAAGGTCCGCAATCGTCTCCACGTCCCAGGCATCCACCAGACGCACCTCGATGTCCGCCCCCTCCGTCATCGTCTTATACCTCTCCTTCAACCACGTAACAGCATCAATCGTATATTACAGGCGCGGGTCACATCACCTTGCATCAAAAGAAATGAGGCGCGGGTACCCGCTAGCAGACGCGCGGGACCGGGTCGCCGATGGGCGGCTCGATGAACCGCTCCCCGCCGATGGCGGTTCGTATGATCACACCGGACCCGTCGACCACTTCCCCGACGATCGCGGCGTCCCGCCCGTAGGGGTGCTTCTGGAGCGCCGCAAGGACGGCCTCGGCATCGTCTGGCGCAACCCCCATGACGACTTTGCCCTCGTTGGCCACTTCAAGAGGATCGATGCCGAGCATCCCGGCGGCACTCCGGACATTTGCCCTGAAGGGGAGGGCCTCTTCCTCGACGACGACGCCGACGCCGCTCTTTCTCGCCATCTCGTTGATGGCGTTCGCAAATCCGCCCCTCGTCGGGTCTTTCATGGCATGAATATCTCCGGCGGCGAGCGCCTGCTCAACGAGCGTCCAGAGGGGTGCAACGTCGGAGCGGATCTGGTCGCCGAAGTCGAACCCCTCGCGGTGAGTCATGATGGCGATACCGTGGTCGCCGATGGTGCCGCTGACGATGATCCGGTCACCGGCCAGGAGACCGTTATCCCGCACCACCCTCCCGGCGACGCCGATACCGGCGGTGTTGATGACGATGGTATCGAGGGCGCTCCGCTCGAGCACCTTGGTGTCGCCCGTGACGAGGTTCGCCCCGCATTCATCAAGTGCGGCGTCCATCGATGCAACGATCCGTTCGAGGTCCGCCACCTCAAAACCTTCCGGGATGACCATGCCGCACGAGAGGGCGATCGGCCGACCGCCCATCATCGCAAGGTCGTTGATGGTCCCGCAGACGGCAATGCGCCCGATATCCCCGCCGGGGAAGAAGATCGGCGAGACTACGTGGTTGTCGGTCGTAAAAACGATATTCTGGCCGTTGAGCGGGATGACCGCCCCGTCATCGAGCGATTCGAGTCCTATTCCACCGGCGTTGTTGTGTTTGAGGTTCGTGATGACGCGCAAGAGTTCGCCCATCACTTCGCCGCCGGCACCGTGCATGAGGTTGACTTTCATTCTTCGTCCACTTCTATTTCGACGTTCGTGACTACGATCTCCATTCCCGCAACAATTTCCGGAAGTTTTCCGCACCGAGGGCAGACAAACCGCTCGCTCCCCTCGTAGCCGCAGGAGCAGCGGGTGCGTGCCTCGACGTCCCGGCATGAGAGCCGGGTGCCCGAAAAGAGCGGGTCGTCCTCGATGATGATATTAAAGAGAAATTCCACCTGTTCGGGGTTCACCATCGCCATTTTACCGACATCCACATAGACACGCTTCACCCCTTTTGCGCCGTTATCGAGCGCAGCGCGGCGGGCGGTCGTGTAGATGTCGTAGGCGATGCTGTACTCGTGCATTACTCCTCCGTCATCGCGGCGTAAACCTGCTTGAAGACCTCACGGGTCTCGAGCCCATCTTCTCTGCTGAGACGCTGGATGGCAAACCCGACGTGGACAAGCACGAATTCCCCGACCTTCACATCCACAAGGTCGAGCCGGACCTCCTGCTGCAGGTCTCCGAAGTCGACGACGCCGATATTGCCTTCTTTTATCTCCAGAACCTCACCGGGCATTGCAATACACATGACCTCTCTTCCTCTCCTCTTATTTTGTCCGGATGTCAAAAAAGGTTGACCATACTGCACAAAGGAACCCTGAAGCGGGTCGTTTCGGTCGGAATGCGCCCCCGGGTTCACGTATTCTGGTATTATAGGTCCGTTCGGAAGCATCAAAAAGGTATGTTTGTCTCCCGTCAGGGTTCCTACAGGACCGGAGGAACGGGGTGCCGGGAGGTGCGTGCGCGCTGTACCGGTGCCGGGCGTGAATTGGAGCGAATCGTGCCTGACGGGGTTAACGGATCGTGAGGCTGGATGCATGGATTGGTCGCCAAAATCCAAACAGCCAATGTGATGAGAAGATTCCGTACAATGGACCGTGGGGATATCGCGTTCGGGGGAGGGGTTGCAGGGGAGGGT
>DAYL01000006.1:0-11735 GCA_002508705.1 Methanoculleus sp. UBA374
CACCTCGTTCATGCGCACCCGGGAAGGCCACGGAACCGCAACGGCTATCCCTGACAGCAACCAACAGCCCTATTGCCCTCCGGGCACGCTGTTGGGGGCCGGGACACGATGCCGATCGGGGTTCCCGGCCCCCGCGGGATACCGCAGGCGGTATCACCGATCGAGACGTCGACGTTCCTCTTTATACCTTTTCTGTGACAATCAGCTACTCATTCAGGCATTCGAAAGCCTCCGGATCGGAAAAAAGACGGATCTTCCGGCAGCGAAGCCCGGTGCTCCGGTCTCTCCCCCGGATGCCGACCACAGGCGGAGTGCGCGTATTCCGGGTGGGGCCGACCCCTTGTCATCACCGGAGGTCCATCCGCATGAACCTCGTATACGCGACGGCGAAGAAGACGACGGGATAGAGGGTCAGTGCTACAACGCTCGACCAGATCCTGCCGAGCGTATCCTCAAGGGTAGTTCCCTGGTAACTGTGAATCCTCTGGATGAGAGTGTTGATCGCCATCTGCGGTGAGAGGAGGTTGACGGCGCTCTCGACCATCCTCGTCTGTTCGAGGTGCGCCGTAATCTCAGCCTGGTATCCTTCCGATCGGGTATCCCCTCCGTATGCGGCGGGGTCGGGCTTCTCCATCATGAGCGCCGTGCCGATATTTGTGGTGACGAAGGGGATCAGGAACGTGATGAGGATGAAGACGGCCAGCGAGAGGAGCAGAGCACTGCCGCTCTCCCGGCAGAGGGTGGAGAACGCAAGCGCGATGGAGAAGAACGTCACGAGGAAGAGGAGGGTGACGCCGGCATAGGTCAGGATCATCCAGAGGTCGTCCGGGGAGGGTACGATAGAGCAGACGAGGAGATAGGCGGTGGAGAGAGCGAGCACGCTCCCGACGATGAGGACCAGCAGCGCGATGCCGCCCAGCGCTTTCCCGTTGATGATCTCGTCCCGGAAGACCGGACGGGCGAGGAGAGTTTTGAGCGACCGGGACTCCTTCTCCTTTGAGACCAGGTCAAACCCAATGGCGAGAGCAAGGATGCCGCCGTAGGAGACCAGCGTGAGAAACATCGAGGAATAAATGCCCTCGACCGGCGGTGCGACGGGAGGCATCATTCGTTCCGGTCCGTCATCTGCCGTCTCCATTGCGATCAGATCTTCGGTATACCTCGTCAGGTCTCCCTGGTACCTCTCGATCCCGCCGTACGTCCCCACCAAGGTAAGGCCCAGAAACAGGGCGAGAACGACCAGGTAGTGCCAGCCCGTGATGTGGTCGGCGAACTCCTTTTGTGCCACGATGAAAACGCGCTCTGTCGTCATGTGATCCCCCTGAGAGTCCGGTCCGTCCCGAACGGGCCTGCGTTCCGATCCGATGTATGCGGTGGCGTCATTGCTCATCCTACCGAATGTTTGCCGCAGCGATCTGAAATTCACCCTTCCCCGCCTCTTCTGCGGCGAAAGAGACAGACAGGGTCTTTGTACCACCCCGGTCCAGGGTGACGGATTCGCTGTACGGCCTGCCTGCGGCGTCGCGGACGGTCAGGGTGAACGAGGCTCGGGCGGGATCGAAGAGACCGTAGTTCCGGTTGGTGCAGGTCACCGTAAACGTGTTCCAGCCGAGCCCGGTCACGACATCCGCACCCAACCGTCACCTAGATCGTCATTCTCATTCTGACAGTTCACCGTGAACGTGTTCCACCCTGCTGGGACCTGAACTGAGCCCGCACCACTTATCCACACGGAGTCTGCCTCGCCGTCGGCGTGTATATGCCCAAGGTTCTCTGTTGCAAGGGGCGTCACGATTGATTCCGCACTCACCGCCAGCACATAGACCGCGCTGACGACCAGCAGCGCCACAAAGAGGGCGCCAATTCCGGAAGAGAGTCTTGCATTCATGGTTCGCCCCTGAAGCACGCCCGGACGAGATAGAGCGAGGCGGCGATAAAGACAATACCAAGACCGATGCTGACATAGTCGAGCGGGTGCGCCCGGAGGAGAGGTATCCACCAGTAGTCGGACGGGATGGCCATCCCCCGCGCACCCAAGCTCACGAACAGCATCCCAACCGCTACGGAGAGCAGCGCCGAGATGAAGGCGCGGACCCTCGGGTAAGGTATGCCAAAGAGACCGTTTCCCCAGAACTTTTCAGAAAATGTGCGCATTGTCATCATCTCATCTGAAATTTTAGTTCTCAAAAAGGGTTTGTTTTTAGGTTAGCTGGGCATGTTGTATCTAGACCAGATTTGCTGTCAGGTTGTAGGTCCACTGGACAGTCGCGCTCGCACCAGGCGGCCGCCTCTCTTCGCAGGCTCCATAGATTGACTGCGTCCCTTCATAATCTCCAACCCAGTCGACCGCATACTTCCCGGCGCTTCCCACCTGGCATTCACCTGGCTTCGGCCTGATCTTGTCCTGATGGAGCACGAAGTCCTTGCTAATGCTGCACCCTACACCCTTATACTCGGCTCCGAGACCTACCGTCACAGTATCTTCGTTCCCGATGAGATCTGAGTCAGGGGAATAAATTAACAGGTTAGATGTCGAATCTTCGAATTTTATCCGGTTCCAGAAGTTTTTGAGGTTCGAATCATCGCCCATCCAGACATCTTCGCGATTCTGTGCTGCGCTCCACTGCCACCAGTAATAATGATCTCTGCCCTGTTCATCGGTCACATCTAACTTATAGAGACTCAGCACGTTGTCAGAACTTGCCATAACAACCCCGTCATCATTTTTAGCTTCCAAATGCTCATTCCAAGCCGTCACATACTGGAGATTCCGTGTTATATCCGGCAAGCCAGAAGAACTCTGAACAAATCTGTCAATATGCGATTTTAGTGCAGTAACATTTTCCGATCCGTATTTTTGCTCCATTTTCTTGGAATAAGCTACAAATTCCTCTTTTGACATTCCTGGGGTTTCAGGGGTTATTCGCAACGTTTTTTGAGCAGAAGCGATCTGATCATAATTCGTATCTCCCTCACCCACAAGAGAATCATTCTCCTGTGTTGCGCTCACCGCCGGCACGAAGATTGCGCCGACGACCAGCAGTGCCGCGAACAGGGCACTGATTCCGGAAAGATCTTTTGTTTTCATGGTTCCATACCTCCTTTCATATGTGCCCCGGGAGACCACGGAACCGTAACGGCTATCCCTTCTGGGGGCCAACAGCCCTATTGCCCTCCGGGCACACTGTGGGGGCCGGGACACGACGCCAATCGAGCTTCCCGGCCCCCGCGGGATACCGCACGCGGTATCGCCGATGGAGACTTCGTTGTTCTCCCATATACCTTTTCTGTGACAAAACCCTAATCGTCGGAGCGCTCGAAGGCTCCGGAACGGAGGAGACCGGCGGAACCGCCGGCATTGCAGCCCGGGACCGCGCACCTCCCCGGATAACCGGCGGCAGGAAAAGTGCGCGCGTTTCGGGCCGACCGACCGCATGCTGTCACCGGATATCCGTCCACATGAGCCGCGTGTATGCGATGGAAGAGAAAAAGTGGGATAGAGGAGCAGCGCCGAAATGCTCGACCAGATCCTGACTCTTTTTCCACGCCTCAACCTGTCCCGGTTCCCCCAACGTTTGCTCTCTCACATCCATCCTGCCTCCTCTCTCGCCACCCTGAGTGCGTAATCGATAATGTTCCAGTCGATCAGAACCGTCCTGTTGTGCATTGTGGTGCCGTTCAGCGCCTCGGTTTCGGGTGTGAGATTGCGCACCCATACCCAGATCTCCGTGGGCGATACCGCGAAACTCGATATCTGCAATTCAGGATGGTCCTTCTGGAATTGGAGCAATTCAGCCACAACTCGCTCTCTTTCTTTCTCATACTCGAGATCATGGATGACCGTAAAGGTCCAGCCGGCGACCTGCTTGCCCTGAACGGCATCCACGTCGTTCTTCTCCGGTATGGAGTACGCATAGATGGTGGCCTGTTTGTTCAGGGGATCAAGCTCCCACTTTCGTATACCCCCGATCTCCACAAATCGCGCGATGTTTTCCATTTCCTCTTTCACTTCATCCGGTAACTCGTCTGGCGTCATATTCGCCTCTTTCAGCGCTCGCCTCACGGCTGCAGGCACATACTGTTCCTGAACGACGTTAAAGGTCCAGCCGGCGACCTCTCTGCCCTGAACGGCCTGCACCTCTTGTTCATGCTCGGCATCCCGGGAAAAGTACGTATAGACGATGACCCGGTTGTTCTGGGGATCAAGCTCCCACTTCCGTACGCCTCCAATCTGCACGGTTTTTCCCATTTCCTCTTTCACTTCGTCCGGCAACTCATCCAGCGTCATATTCGCCGCATCCAGCGCCCGCCTCACGAATGAGGGCACATAGGGTTCCCAGATAATGGTAAAGGTCCAATCGCCGACCCGCCTGCCCTGAACAACACTCAACTCTTTTTCATGCTCTTCATTCAGGGCGGGGGACGCATAGATGACGACCTGCTTGTTCTGGGAATCAAACTCCCACGTTCGGATAATATCTTCAAACTGCACGGTGTTTTTCAGTTCTTCGGTTACGTCGCCGGGCAACTCCTCCGGCGTCATATTCGCCTCTTTCAGCACTCGCTCCACGGTGCTCGACCGATACCAGGATGCCTGGATCTCCTGGGCACGCTCCAAGATCTCTTTCGATGTCATGTTCCTAACCTCCGGTACTTCTTCAGATCCCTCGTTCGGCGTTTCATTCCGGCTTATATTCCCGGGCAGGTTCGACTCTGTCGGCGACCCTTCCGGCGTCACGTTCCCGATCTCTGGACGGGTGTCCCCGTCCGGAAGGTGCACGGCTACGATCAGCGCTCCTGCGCAACAGACGACTCCGATTGCGACAACAGCGGCGATGATTCGTGCAACGGACCTTGCCATTCTTCCTCTCACTCCGAGGTGATGGCGCCGTTTTCACCAATCAGAAATACCGCTATAGGTGACTCTGGCTTATAGTCGGGGAGAGCACAGGTCATCACTCCGGTTATCTCGTAGATCGTCACCTTCGTATC
This sequence comes from Methanoculleus sp. UBA374, assembly GCA_002508705.1. Classification (GTDB taxonomy): domain Archaea; phylum Halobacteriota; class Methanomicrobia; order Methanomicrobiales; family Methanoculleaceae; genus Methanoculleus; species Methanoculleus palmolei. The sequence goes on from DAYL01000006.1 coordinate 4,993, forward strand.
CTCGGTTTTTGTCCCGTAGGGCATCTGCCAGTTCCCGGGCCTGATATCCAGGTTGCCAAACTGGTAGAACTTCCAGCTGGAGAACTCCTTCATCTTGCCTCCCAAAAACTCGGCGCAGACCGCATGGCTGAGTCCTTGTTCGCTATTCTTGACAAACGTCAGGTAGAAGTCCAGGTCGAAGGTCCCCTCGATGTAGCAGTGCTCGGGGCAACCTTCCCTCTCCATCCAGTAGCAGCCCGCCAGTGTCTGGAGATGTGCGAGGCATTTCCGGGTCCGGGCATACCGCATCATCATGTTCTCCTGGCATTCGGCGCTGTACCAGGACCCCGAACCGCCCCCGCAGTCGGGAAGCCCGTGGCGGGAATAACCGATCATGAAGGGCAGGTACACGCCTGCCGACAAGTGGCAGTCCCCATCCTGGGGGACGTGCCGGTGAGCGGCAGAGGTTTGAGTGTCAGCCTGATATGTGGGCTTTTCTTTCTGTTTCATGTGTGTTCCTCCATTTTTTTGGAAGGTACCCGGAGGAACACGGAACCGCAACGGCTATCCCCGATGGGAGCCAACAGCCCTAATGCCCTCCGGGCACATTGTGGGAGCCGGGGTACGATGGCAATCGAACTTCCCGGCCCCCGCGGGATACTACCGTTCAGACATCCACGCTGTTCTATCTGAATGGAACCCGTGCCTCTCATCTCTATAACTCCCGCACGATCGGTGCGACCAGGTCCCGGAACTCCCTGCGATCACGCGATGTGTCCCAGACACCGGTTTCATTCTCCGCCCGTGTGATGATCATCGTCTCCGGCCGGTCCTCGAGATCCAGAAAGAATATTGCCTCGTTTACAATGATCTCCTTCGGCGATCCGTCGACGATGTAACTCGTCTCGCATGTTGTTGAAACCGGGAAATGCATCGCGACGTAGGTGGCGTTCCGTTTCATGGCGTCCAGTTCCTCCCGGGAGAACCCTGTCTTATACTGGGCAGAGATACACCGGATCTGCTCACGGCACTCCGCTTCGAGGGCAGAATATCGCGGGTCTTCCGGATAGAGGAGGGTACTCCCGCCCCCGCGAGCGTGGACTTCAATGAACGAAATCTTCTCCCGGGGGGCGTCCGTCGGCCGGGCCGTCTGGTTCTCCGGGACCGTTTCCGGCAGCACCGGTGCGGCAACCAGGATCAGTGCAGCTGCGGCGGCACAGGCGATGACAATATACAAGATCTTCTTCATGGACTTGCTCCAAAAAAGGAAAGGAGGCCGGGAGCGGTCACTTGACCGCCGGGATCTCCTCCCTGAACTCGGGAGACGCAGGGACGTAGCGGACGAAAGTGGTCTCCTCCCCGGTCTCGTCCTGCACCTTGCCCGTGAAGATGTAGACCGGGACAAGATGGGAGGGCTCCCTCGTCGCCGTGGCCTCGTAGTAGCCGAGTTCGATCCCGGCGATATCCGCGCTCCGGCCCTCCGCCACTCCGGCGGCTTTCAACTCTTCAAGTGCCTCCTCCGGCGTTACGATCGCCACCTCCTTCTCCGGGGCGTAGTCCCTCCAGAGTCTGTAGACGTTCAGGATATCCCCGCCGCCGCCGATCTCGACCGTCAGTTTCGAACCGACAACCGGCCGGCCGTCGATCGTGCGGGAGTAGGAGACCGAAATCTCCTCGTAGGCGGTGCCGATCCTCTCGCCCTTCTCGTTGTATCTCGCGATCTCTTGATGATCGACGCCGGACGGCGTTGCATCGGGGGGCAGCAGCCCCGTCTTCTCCAGGTACTCCGTCGCGAGCCGAACCGCTTCATCGTCCGAGGGGAGGGTCTCCGGCAGATCCTTGTCGTTCGGGTTCATCCAGCGGGGGATATCGATCAGGACGACGCGCCCCGACTTCAGATGAACCTCCAGCGAGTAGGGGTCGTCGGAGAGCACCAGTTGATCCTGAGATTCGCGTACCGTCCCTTCGAGGCCCATCTTCTCCGCCATCGAGGAGACGAGTTCCGTCGTGACCTCCGGCTTCACCACCCGATACAGGACAACCGCTTCAGGAGTCGACGGGAACGCAACGGAGACGGTGCAGGTGAGGTTTGCGGCACCCGCCGATTTCATGCCGCCCGGCAGGTCGGAATGGTTCCCCGGAAGAGGATCGGCAGGCGTGCGGCCGTCTCCGAGAAGCAGGGGTATGCCGGCGGCGCAGATGACTCCCAGCAGCGCCAGGATACCAATACTTACCCAGATCAGTTTTGTGTTCATAGGATCACCTCAGCACTGATACTTGCTGTAGAGGAACGACGTTCCGGGCGCCCCCTGGCTCCCGTGGCCGTAGACATAGTCGGACCAGCATCTGTCGCGGGCAAGGGCCGCCGCATACGTGGTCGAAGGTTCGGTGTCTTTCGCCGCCACGAACCACGCCGTGGTGATCGGCTGGACGGTCCACGTGCCGACCAGCCGGTGTACGAAGACGGAACCCCTGTCCGTGACATCGTAACAATTCGTATGGAACCCGGTCATCGAGTGCAGGCCATCGAATGCGCTGTACCAGTTTGTGTGCCGGTCTTCACGCAGAACACGGCAGGCGTCGAGAGTGATCCAGTCCATCTGCGTATTTCCCCACAAAGCGTCGTTGTAATGCAGTTTGAAATCGTCCTGGCTGGTACCAAACGCAAATCCTGAACCGTCATCGTATCCGTGGCCTGAAAAAAACGCGAAATGCGCCTTATCCGCGTAAATATAATCTATACCGTTCCCGGACTTGCTTGGATCTTTCCAGTGTCTTTCCAGGGCCTGACCATCGCCATAGATATAGTTGCCCCACCAGGATGAGTCACCACCGAGCTGGTAGTAAAACCCCTGCGCGTTTTCATCATTGTGGTCCAGGTCTCTAAAATCCGGGTTACTGCTGTAATTGTTCACCCACTCTGCGTAACAGTAATAATACGCGCCCGCAGGCCCCACCACGGCGCTTGCCAGCAGCACGCCTACGAGTAGAGGGAGGAGCCGTATCTTGACTTTTTGTTTCATTCATTCTACCTCCAAATTCACGTGCCGGAAAAAAGCAGAACCGCAACGGCTATCCCCGATGGGAGCCAACAGCCCTAATGTCCTCCGGGCACAGTATGGGAGTCCGGGTACAGTCCCCACGACCGGGCCGGACTCCCGTGGGATACCGCGTGCGGCTTCCCCGATCGAGACGTCGACGTTCCTCCATATACCTTTTCTGTGCCAAACCCCTAATCGTCAGAGCGCCTGAAGGCTCCGGAACGGTGGAGACCGGCGGAACCGCCGGCATTTCAGCCTGGGGCCGCGGGATTTCCCCCAGGATGCCTGCGAGAGATGGCGTGCACGCGTTCTTTGCTGGCCGACCGCCTGGTCGTCACCGGATATCTATCCGCATGAACTTCACGTATGCAGCGGCGAAGAATACGCACGGCAGCGTGACGAGTGCAACGATGTTCGCCCATATTCTATCGAGAATTTCGTCCAGGCCAGGCTGTGTCTCCGGCGGCCCCTCGGTGAACGAGTAGGGATTGTTGTCCATAGTCATGGCGATCTTCGGGTTGGTGACGGCCGTTGCGGCCTTCTGGTAGTTGACGTTCGGGGAGAGCAGCGAGATCAGCGACGACGCCGCGGCCCGCTTCTCCCAGTACGACTGCATCTCCCGCTCGTACTGCTTGAATTCTTCCGGATCGACATTCATCGCGGTGTACGGAGTTTCCTGGGCCCCGGCTGGCTGTTCGGGAGGCGGACCGGCAATCGTCTCGGCGGCCGTCCATCCGAAGATCGGTATCGCCGACGCGATGAGCAGAAAGACGATCAGCGTAAAGATAAGGGCCGTTCCGCTGTCCGGCGCGACGGTGGACATCAGGAGAGCCAGCGAGAAGTAGGTCAGAACAAATATCGTAGAGACCACGGCGAAGACCAGGATCGCACCCAGTTCGTCCATGGTGGGTACGATGCCCATAACGAGGAGGATGGCGACCGATACCGCGACCGTCGCACCGAGAGCGATTGCCAGGGCCAGAGCGCTGCCGAGTGCTTTTCCGTTCACGACCTCGTCCCGGTAGACCGGGTGAGAGAGGAGAATCTTGAGCGACCGGGTCTCTTTCTCTTTCGAGACGAGGTCGAACCCCATGGCGATGCCGAGGAAGACCCCGAACATCACGAAGTAGTCGGCCATCTTCGTGAATACCAGCAGGGGCGACGGTTTCTCGGGCATATACCCCGGGGCGTCGGAGGAGACGGACTGCATCCGTTGTGCGTATGATGCGAGCATATCGCCGTACTGTTCCGCGCCGTCGTGGACGCCGATCGCGGAAATGATCAGGAACAGCGCAAATATGCTGAGGAAGCGCCGGCTGGTCACCTGGTCGACGAACTCTTTCTGCAGCACGACGAAGAGGCCGGACGTCACGGGCCGCCGCCTCCGCCCGTATGTCTCGTCCCGGATGGCGGGGACCGGGTTTTCGGGGCGGCCCCGCATATCATCGGAGGATACCGGATTGTTGTCATTTTTCATTCCTGAGTCGGATTATTATCGCAGGTCGATCCGCATGAACCGTGCATAGGCGACGGCGAGGAAGATCGCCGGGAACGCAACGAGACCGACGATATTCTGCCAGAACCGGCCCAGCACATCTTCGAGACCGGGTTTTTCCGCAACGGCTCCCCCGTCCCCGTCCCCGCCGCCGGAATGGAGGGACGTCAGCATCTGCACCATCGTCTCATAGTTGCCGTTGGGGCTGAGCGCCAGAATGGTGTTCTTGACGCCGTTGTACGCCGCGTAGCGGCTGCTCCGCTCCTCCAGGTACTGCTGCACCTCGTCCGGCGTGGGGTTGTCGCCGGGCCACGCCGGCGCCGGGTAGGAGCTGGCGGCGGAGTTTGCCGCATCTTCTGCAGCGACGGGCACAATCACCGAGAAGAGGATGAAGACCGCCATCGTCCAGGCGAGCGCCCGGCCGCCGTCTTCGCTGAACGCAGAGAAGGCAACGGCGACGCCGAAGTATGCGAGCAGGTAGAAGACCAGGGCGCCCCAGTAGAGCGCCATGATCGCCGCATCGTACGGCGTGACGGTAAGCCCGGCGACGAGCGCCCCGGCCAGCACCAGGAGGTACGGCACGGCGGATGCGAAGACCAGCACGGCGGTGCCGCCCACGGCCTTGCCGGTGATGACTTCGTCGCGATAGACCGGACGGGAGAGGAGCGTCCGGAGCGACCGGGTCGTACGTTCTCCCGAGATGAGGTCGAACCCCACGGCAATCGCAAGCAGCGGGCTGAAGAGGAGGAACGAGCGCCCCATGGTCCCGAGGATGATCCGCAGCACCGGCCACGGGGGCGGAGAGGACACGAGCGGCGATGTAGTGAGGTGTTCGGAGTGCGCCGTCATCTCCAGAATGGCCAGATACTGCTCCATCTGGTGCGTGTAGCTGGCAAAGCCTTGCTCCAGGGCAAAGAGAGTCAGGATGCCGAGGAGCGCGAGCACCAGGAGGAACGTCCGGTCGGTGAGGTGGTCGGCAAACTCCTTTCGCGCGATGATCGCCACACGGGAGAGGTCGATTCTCATCGGCGCATCACCGGACATCCATCCTCTGGAACGCCAGGTAGGCTATCCCGAAGAGCACGAACGGCGCCGTGAAGAGCACCAGCGCGTTCTGCCAGAACCGCGCGAGGGCGTCCGTCGGGTGTGCGGTCCCGTCGTAGGGGAGGTGCGCTATGCGCCCTTCGAGGAACTGGTAGGCGGTGAGCCGCGGTTCAAGGGCGCTCTTTGCAACCAGTTCGTAGTTCCACTGCGGGGAAAAGGCCGTTACGACGCTGTTCAGCAGGTCGAGCCGGGTCTGGTAGTCTCCCCGCTCGTCGGGGCTCGTGCCCAGAGGGGAACCCCCGACAACGACGTCCTTTGCAACCGCGCCCGCCGTCGGGACAAGGGCGGTAAAGATGAAGAACGCCACCAGCGCGCACAGGAACGCCTTCCCGGTCCGGGGGACCACCGTCGAGATCGTCAGGGCGAGGCTGAAGTAGAACGCCAGGAACGCAACCGTTGCGAGCGCAAAGAGCAGGATCGAGACCAGGGCGTCGGTGTCGGGCACGATCCCGTCGACGAGGAGGATTCCCAGCGAGACGGCAAGCCCGGCGAAGACGAGCGTCGCCAGGGCGAGAAGTCCCCCCAGCGCCTTGCCGGTGATGATCTCGTCCCGGAAGACCGGCCGGACGAGGAGCAGTTTGAGCGAACCGCTCTGCCGCTCCCGCGAGACGAGGTCGAACCCCATGGCGATCGCCAGGATCGCCCCGGTGGTCGAGAGCGCACCGGGGAGACGGGAGTAGACGTCCGCGGCGCTCGGCGGGCTGGAACCGAACTCATCGACGATACCCCCGGGGTGGACGACGGGACCGGCGGCGTATGCCTCGGCCGTCGCGTGGTAGCCGCCGAGACCCTCCTGGAACGGGAGGAGGCAGACCACGACGAGCAGGGCCGCAAAGACGAGAAACGTCCGGCTCGTCAGGTGGTCGGTAAGTTCCTTGCGGGCCACCGTCAGGAGGCCGCTTTCGGCCGACCGGTTGTTCCGGATTGGAGAGGTTTTGTCACCGTTCATGGTCTCGCGCTCTGGGGGGGGCGGAGGGGCCGCAGGTTACGGGAAGCAGCGGCCCCGCACCAGACCCGCCGGTCGTCACATTATGGCACTATGGTCCAGCCGTCCTGATTAAACCAACTCTTCGATACAACGCCGTTCTCGACCAATGCACGGTAACTCCGGGCCTGATACTGTC
>DAYL01000006.1:11929-16002 GCA_002508705.1 Methanoculleus sp. UBA374
GTTGTAGTAGTGCTCCATGGGGGTGCTCTCAACGTGGTCGCTTGGCGACGCACTATTCGGTCGATACCAGAGGTTTGCCTGGATGTAGATCTCATCCATCACCTCTGTCACGTGGGTCTCGGCGTAGTAATAAATTCGAGTCGGATCCGTATCTTTTTCCGACGTTGTGAAGTCATCTGCAGAGTACGCACTCACCGCAGGCACGGCAACCATGGCCGCAAGCAGCAGGGCCATGAGCACGGGCCTGATATGTGGACTTTTTTTCTGTGTCATGTGTGTTCCTCCAGTTTTTTGGAAGGTACCCGGAGGAACACGGAACCGCAACGGCTATCCCCGATGGGAGCCAACAGCCCTAGTGCCCTCCGGGCACAGTATGGGAGCCGGGATTTGATACCAGTCAAGCACCCCGGCCCCCGCGGGATACCGCATGCGGTATCACCACACGAGACTGTGTTGTTATCCTATATACCGTTTCTAGGACAATCTTCAACTCTATCAGGCGCCCGGCGGCCTCCGAAGGGAGAGATGGGCGGACCCGAAAGATACCGGGGCCGGGTCTTCCGATGCCGCTCCGGAACGCCGGCTGCAGGGGAGCGCGCGCCCGCCGTCACGAGAGGCGTCCGGCATTGTGGCGAACGCCCCCCGGATCTGGAAAACAGAGGGTACAGAAAGGCCCTTTGTGGAGGAAAATATCATATACGACCTCCGGTCCAGGTAATTCTCATGCAGGAGACCGGTTCGTTCATCATGGTGCACCGGAACCGAAGAGGTTCGCGGTAACTGTTCGGGTGTTCTCTCAATACACGGGAATAACTGTCGGTAAGGGTATATTGCACGTACCGCCCCACCCTCTCAGATGTTACGATGCCCAGGCTCTCCAGGTGTTTCAGGTGCACATAAATCGTGGCGTTGGACCGGTGCGCCTCCTTTGCGAAGTCTGCGGTGCGGGCACTCCGGTTCAGATAGAGCCGGGTTATGATCCTCCTATAAATGGCGTTCTCCATCGCGATGATAAGGGTCTCTTCCTCGGTCGAGTAGTGCTGGTCTGCGCTGAAATAATGAAGCCTTCCCTTTTCCGGCACCGACTTCAAAAGACCCCCGGACTCCAGCTTTTTTATGTGGTACTCGAGCGTCCCTCTTGCGATGGGCATTCTTCTCATCAACTCTCTGAGATGCAGCCCCGGGTTTGCCCTGATGAAACTGAGAATCGCGAGCCTCCGCTGGCTGTCGAGAGCGTTCCCCCTGTGGATTCGCGTATACCCGAGGTACCCAACGGTGGCCTTTAACGGAATGAGAGTCTCGATCGGGGCCGCCGTCAGCTGGGGAAACAGGCACAGCAGCAGGAAGAGCCAGAACGGTATCGGTTCGCACTCCTGCACCGTCTCGCCCGACATAGAAGTACCGGGCTCCTTTCCGATATTTTGAGAAGGCCGGACCGTGTATTCGGTGGCATCGGCAACCGCTACCAGCAGCACCGAAAAGAGGATCGAGAGGGTAAGCAACCGGAGAAGCCTGCCCGGTCTAGTGCTGGTAGAGGGCGAGGGTGTAATTTCTCTGGGAGGATATCTTCTCGCCGTATACATCGAACGTCCAGGTTCCCTGGTCCACATGATTGCCATCCGGGTCAATGTCTATATGTATCTTGCCATCCGTCATTCCGTCGCTACTGTCGCGGAATGTACCGATCTTGCTCCCCGACGGGGCGTAGACGGTCAACGTCAGGGAGTCGGAGGTTGAGCCCCAGTCCAGGTACACCTCAAGGCACGCAACCCCGTCTTCGACATAAAACTGGTGCTTGTTGGTCTCGCCCTGCTCGATGCTGTCGGAGATCCCCTGGGTCGTCACCGGATCGTCCGATGTCGAAGGGCGAACGGTGTATCCGCCCCCCTCCGTTGCCGCCGCCGGGGGCACGGCAAGGAAGGCAACGACGAGCAGCAGGGCGAGAGTCACGCATTTGCTCATTGCCGATGCCATGCATGGATTATTGTGATCCATGTTTATGAGTTTTATGGGCCAAACATCAATTCTATTCTCGTCTTTCTTGCCTTTTTCCCGGAGGCGACAGCACCCGGGTCTCATCGCGGCCATATTGCGCCCACCGCTGCCGCATCTGAAGAGATCGGTGTGGGACGGGGCCGCTCGCCAGTCCCGCGCGCGGCGGACAGGGGGAGGGAACTCCCTATCGGTAACGACGATTGACCGACGGTTTGCTCGCTATCTGATGGCGATCCGGTGAGGTACGCCTGGCCGGAGGTGATGTCATGTACGGGATCTCAGGGCGTTATTGTCGCTCTTTTTCGAAAGAGCCGGGTGAAAAATCGGTTTTTGGCCCATAACTGATTTATCCCGGAGCGACCAAGAGAAAGATTGTGGGTGCCGCGTGCGACGCCTGCAACGGTGCGGAGGTTCACCCGGCCAGCAGGGAATCGGATGGGTGAACGTCCCGCATGCCCGGAGGCAACAGGAATGTACGCATTCCAGGTACTTAACCTGTGTGCCTCTCCTGCCTCCGGTAAACAAGAAGGAGTTGAAACACCTGAAAAGAAAAACTGGAATGCAGGCATTCTCCCTGCTCCTGGCACTGCTGCTGGTGAGCGTGGGGATTGTGCCTATTGCAAGCGCAATCGAAACCGAAGGCGCTGGTATCGATTTTGACCGGTACGCACCTCCACAATTGAATGCCGATCCATCGATCGAGACGATAGCCGTCTTCGAGGCGTTAAGCCCCCGGGCGGAGCAGCGCATCGCGGACGGTCGGACAGAAGGGGGGATACCGTTCGGCTCGATCATCGTCCACGCAGCCGACGGGATCACCCGGGTGTTCGACGAAGACGGGGACCAGTTGCTCTCGGTCAGCGACGAACAGTCTGGAAAACTGCCCACACCGGCAGGCGTTGAAAAATCCTGCACCCGACTGCATCAACTCCCAAACGACGCAAGGGTGTATCACCAGGGAGATCAGACCTTCGTCCTTGATGCCGCCGGAGAACTGATCCTGACCGTTATCGACGAAACCGCAGCCTCCGGCCGGACCGTGGCGCCGCTCGGGTGGCTCGGTAATGACTGGATAGAATCGGCGGAGGATGAACCAGACGCCGATATCACCGAGTATACGGCATACTGGAAGGTTCCGTCCGGCCCGCCTTCGGGCCTTGAGGCTAATGAGAGGATCTACCTCTTCAACGTCATACGGGGGACTGCCGGGACAGAGAGATACCTGCTGCAACCGGTAGTGTGCTACAACGGGTCCACCCACCAATGGGAGGGGCAGGCCTGGGCGGCATGCAGTCCCGACCTTCAGGATAGTTACTATGGGCCCCTGTTCGACACCGCCGCCGGGCATACGATGAGGGGGCGCATCTACTGGTCCGACGATCTCAACCTCTGGTCTATCACCATCTACGACCATACAACAGGCCAGTACAGTTCGCTCTCGACGAACTGCATGCAACCACAGCCGGGGTGCCTCGTCGCCTGTGCCCTTGAAGGCTGGCGTATCGACGACAATGACGATGTACCTGGCGATACGCTCTTCTACGACATGGAATACAGGAGTTATGGAACGCCCATGAGCATCAGCCTGGAGCCATGGTATTCGACCGAGGTTCCCTCCGAGATCGTGCGGTACTGCCAGGTGGAGATCATCCAGAACCCATCACGGGTTCGGCTCAATACTTTCAATTGGTAGTGACAGGATGAAACAGACCCCCTTTCTCCTTTTTGCGCTGGCTATCCTGGTGTTCGGCGCCGGGTGCACCGACCCGGCGGAGACCGGTATGCCGGAAAATGTCACGCCTACCCCGGCGGTCCTTCACTACGAGCGGGGGGACGTCGCGATCCCGATCAACGCTTCCGAGCTCCCGGTAAGGGGTTTCGACGCCAACGTCACGGAGGTGATCGCGATCGTCCTCACCGACCGGCGGGCCGGGGTCCTGCTTGAGAACGGCTGGAACATCACCTCGGTCAGGACTTCGATCAAGACAGGTTATGCTGAGGTCGACTTGAACAGGACCTATGTCGACGTGGAGTTCCGGAGCGGTGAAGAGTCGCCGTCGTTCTTCATCGAAGTGGAC
>DAYL01000006.1:16239-19595 GCA_002508705.1 Methanoculleus sp. UBA374
CACCAGAACCTGAGCACGCACCTGTGCTATGTCTTCGATCACCACCACAACGAGCGGGTGGTGATGGTCTACAACGAAACGACGATCTTCTACCTCTACCCCTCCTACGGGAGAGAGTGGTATGAAAACGTGGAGATGCAAAGATGAAACGGATCTTCATTCTCTCCCTTGCACTAGTGTTCCTGGTATTCGGAGTCGGTTGCGTCGATTCCTGGGGCACAGACACACCGGAAAACGCCACCATTCCTCCGATCCTCCACTACGAGCGGGGGAGTGTCTCGATCTCCGTCAACACCTCCGAGATCCCGGTAAGAAGGTTCGACGTCAACGTCACGGAGGTGATCGAGATCCTCCTCGCCGACCGGCGGGCCGGAGTCCTGCTTGAGAACGGCTGGAACATCGCCTCGGTCAGGACGGGCTTTGCGGAGGAGGACCCGAACCGGGAGCACATCGACGTGGAGTTCCAGAGCGATGAACTGCCGCTGTCGTTCTTCATCGAAGTGGAAGAAGAAGAAAAGCAAACCGGCAAAGGGCGTTGCAACGCCACAATCTGGGGGGGCCGCCCATGGCCCGAGTCCACAGGACCCTGCCCTGACTACTACCAGGCGGCAAACCTGTACATGAACCGGTTTGAGGTCATCGATCGCAACAACGAGAGGGTGCTAATGGTCTATAACAAAACAACGATCTTCTACCTCTACCCCTCATACGGAGATGCGAATGTATGGGCCCCTGACTGAAGCGAAAACAGCACACCCGGCAGGACCGCCGTACCAGGAGGAAAAACAATGAACAGAAAACCGGGAACGCAGACGCAAGCCATACCGATCCTTTTCCTTGCGCTGGCCTTCCTGGTGTTCGGGGCCGGGTGCACCGGCACGGCGGACACCGGTATGCCGGAAAACGTCACCCCCACCCCGGCGGTCCTCCACTACGAGCGGGGGATGTCGCGATCCCGATCACCACTTCTGCGATCCCGGTAAGGGGTTTCGACAACGACGTCACGGAGGTGATCGCGATCGTCCTCGCCGACCGGCAGGCCGGAGTCCTGCTTGAGAACGGCTGGAACATCACCTCGGTCAGGACGGGCTTTGCGGAGGAGGACCCGAACCGGGAGCAGGGGTACATCGACGTAGAGTTCCGGAGCGACGAACTGCCGCTGTCGTTCTTCATCGAAGTGGACGAAGAAGAGAAGCAAACCGGCAAAGGGCGTTGCAACGCCACAGTCCGGGACGGAAGACCGGGTGCAGGCCCCCTTCCCGAGTATCACCAGGCGGCGTTTAAGTCCCGGGACCACCAGCGGCATGTCTTTGAACGGAACGAGAGGGTGATGATGATCTACAGCAGCACGACGATCTTCTACCTCTACCCGTCGTACGCGATCGTCGATATGGAGGGAATACTCGACTGACCCTCGCCTCGATGTGAGGCCGGCCTTCGCTGAAAAAGTATCGGGTCGGCCGCCTCCCGGGCCGATACCTACAGCGATGAGAGCCGCGCATTCCGCACGTATGCCAGCTGTTCGCGGACCCTCTCCGGGATCGTGCGGGGGTCCTCCGTCGTAGTGGCCTCCCTCCACTCGTCCCGGCACGAACAATCCAGCCCATCGAACTCCGCCGTATCAAAGCCGCAATTGTAGCGTTCAATCGCCCGCGTGACCTCCTCATCGCACTTCCCGCAGTTCCGGGCCCAGTCCAGGGACTCGACCGAGTAGTTCCAGGGGCTGACGTAGACATGGGCACGGTCCCCGAACCGCTCCCGGCACTGCTGCAGGAGGTCGACGAGGCTCCAGAGCCACGGCGGGCGGTAGAGGTTGTTCTTCCAGAGTTCGTGCACAACGGTGTTCTTCTCGACCGTCGTCACTTCAAGGTCGACATAGTCGATCCCCCGGGAGACACAGAAGGATATGGTATCGAGGATATCGCGTATCGCTTCCGCTTCCGTGAGGAACGGCGGCTTCACGAGCAGGAGCGGTTTTGTCAGTACGCCCATGCCCCGCATCCGCGAATAGAAGATATCGAAGTTGTTGGCCGAGAACCCTTTGTTGATACAGAGGTTCATCACCTGAGGGTTTGCAGACTCAAACCCGAACGCCACCTCAAGTTGCCGCCCGTTCAGGGCTTTCTTCATCTTCTGCACATGTTCATCGGGCGAATAGTCGATCCGCGATTCGACGACCACCTTCCTGATGTTTCGGTAGCCGTCGATATACGAACAGATCTTCTCGATGGCGGCGACCGGCATCTCACGTTCATTAAAGATATTCCCGTCGTTGTATATCGAGACAATCGGGTAATCCCGGAGGTCGACGGCGTTCATCACGTACTCGAACTGTGCGACGTACTCCGCCGCCGAGACCTCCCTGCCGCGGGACGTTGCACAGTAAAACCCGCACATGGTGCACCCCCCGGTCTTCTCGACCCACTCGCAGCCCGTGGAGCGAAGGAAGACGATCAAGCGCCTGATGGGCCGGCCGTCAAGGTAGCCCACCCTCTCTTCCCAGCCGATGGGCGTGGTAAAGTCGAGACTTTGTGAAGCATCTCCGTTCTGCCTGCGTAATTCGCTGGCCAATGTCCGGATTTCATCCAGGACGTCACGTTCTGTCGGGAGACCTATAGGAGCCTCCGCATCGCTACCGCTATCAGGTACGGCCTTTTCGAGAATAACGATTCCCCCCTCTCCCCCGGACCCGTGCACCGCCGTATGAAGGTGCACGGGTCCGGGGATTGTCGCCTTATCTTACCAAGACATCCCCCTGATGGGCGTTTGTATATTTATAGTTTACCAAAACGTCACCATAACCGGTCCGGGTTTTCCAAATGGCATTCCATGACCGGAAATACAGGGGATCGGGCACTTCGCTGAAAAGAGCCGGATTTGAGCCGTCATCATACCCTATCGAAGAACCATTCATCCATTTATGAGACCCCGATCTCAAATGGAACTCGCGTCGGTATGCCAATTTTTATATACGTTGTTTGAGGGTATACTCCCCGGGAACCCGGAGGAGATTCACGGCCGGTGAACCGATCGGAGACGGGTCAAACGGGAGAGGTAACCGGATCAACCCGGGGTTTTCCGGAAAAAAAGCGAGATTGTGAAGCGTAAGGGGTGCACAGTGATGGCGCACCGGCGGCTAAGAGGGTATATTACATGAGAAGAGGAGAGGATATCTTGATACACCAGGGAGAGAAGATCTACGGCCGGGAATCGCTCACAGCAAAAGCCCTCGGGATCCTTCCCTCCTATAACGCCTATAGAAAGACGTACGATCTCCTCCAGCGGTCTCAACGATGGAGCCGTGAGGAACTCACGGCCTACCAGATACAGACACTCTCGCGCCTGCTCGACCACGC
>DAYL01000008.1 GCA_002508705.1 Methanoculleus sp. UBA374
TCGTCTCCTCGCTCCTCCCCGTCCTCGGGACGATGGCTGCAGACGCTTTCGCAGGCGACCCCCCCGAACCGCCCAATGTGGATTACTCGCGGACCTTTGTCACCGGGGGCGGATCTGTTACCGCCGTGAGGAGCGTCGCGGTAAACGATCCCCAGGCACCCCAGGAAGACACCGACCCTGAGTGGAAGGCATACGAAGAAGAACTGCAAACCTACTATGAAAAACTGAGACTCATCAACGACGTCTCAAGCATCCTCTCGCCGCAGATGAACTACTACCGGGTCGCGATGGCGGTGACGAACCCCAGCCTCTCCACGATGATATACTCGGCCTATAGTCCGGAGATGCCGGAGGAGACGCCCGGGCTTGCCGACGCCCTCGGCCAGGTCTGGATGAACATCGCCGCGCTCATCGTCTTCCCGTCGGTCTTCTTCGCCGCGACCTATGTAAAGTTCATGAGAATGGATATCAGGTGAGATCATGAAATCAGTCAGAAAGTCAGGTATATGCATCCTCCTCACACTCCTCCTCCTGGCGGCCCCGGTCGTACCCGCGGCGGCGGCCCCACAGGAAGGGACACTGCCGACGGATATCCGGTGCGATTTCCCCGGTGAACTGGTCGAAGCGGGCGACACCGCCATCTTCAACCTTGCAATCACGAACCAGGGAGATACCGGGACGTGCCTCCTCAACTACTGGACCTTCCGGGGCGCCGACGGCTGGAAGATCCGGTTTGAGGATGGGGAGCGCGAAGTCTACAGAATGCTGCTTCCGGCCGGTGAGACAAAGACCGTCAAGCTGGTGGTGGAGACCTCCGGCCAGGCCGAGGTTGGGGAGTACCCCCTCCGGGTCGGCGCCGGGGAGGGGACGATCTGGCTCTACGTCAAGGTCACGAAGACTCACAGCGGTGAGACCGGGACCATCGAGGCCACCGTGGTGGACAAGGAAGGAAACGTGGTGAAGGGCGCCGATATCGGCGTCTATGATAAGGATACCCAGGTCGAGGGGATGCTGACGACCGCCGAGGGCAAGGTCTCCATCGGCGCCCCGATGGGGACCTACACCGTCAAGGTCACGAAGCCCGGCTACCGGCCGTGGGAAAAGAAGAACGTCGAGGTCCGGATCGGCCAGAAGACCGACCTCGGGATCGTGCCGCTTGAAAAAGAGAACTTCTTTGCCGAGATCCGGGTGAAGTCTCCCTCGAAGATGGTGTCTATCGGCACGAACCCGCAGTACGAGATGATCCTGAAGAACACCGGCAGAAACGACGATACGTATGCTCTCTCCGTTCTGGGCCTCCCCGAGCAGTGGTACGGTCGGTTCAAGGAGAGTCAGGATGCTACCCAGGAGATCTCGGAGATCTACATCCCGTCCGGTGAGGAAAAGACCCTCTACCTCGATCTCATCCCGCCCTACTCGGTCGACGTCGGGGAGTACAACGTCACGCTGGTGATAGATTCCGCCGCCCGGCAGTATGAAGAGAACCTGACGCTCCGGCTCCGGGGGTCTTACGACCTGCGGACCTACGCCAAGAGTTATCGCCACGAGATCAACCGCGGCGATACCCTCACGTTCGATATGACGGTCTCCAACATCGGAACCGGAGGGACATTGACGAACCTCGGTGTCAACATGAGCGCACCGGAAGGGTGGCGGGTGACCGTCGACCCGGCGTCGGTCGCGAGCCTTGAGCCCGGCGAACGGGCGACGGTGCAGGTGACGGTGGTCCCGCCGGCCGATATCGTCGCCGGAGAGTACAAGATTGTCTCCAAGGTGAAGGGCGATCAGGCCGAAGGGGAGGACGAGTACCGGATTGTCGTGAAAGAACAGTCCTACGTCGCGGTGTTCGGCCTCATCGTGATGATCGGGGTCGGTGCGGGGCTCTATTACATGTTCCGCAAGTACGGCCGGCGGTAACGGCCGGGACCCCCCGACCTTCTTCCTTTTTTCGGACTACCGGTCCGTCACTCGATATACGAGAGGACTTTTCGTTTCATCGGACCTTTGCTTGCGATGGTGCTGTAGGCCCACCGGGCAACCCTGCCGAAGAGGTCCTGCCGGCTCAACTCCAGAAAGATGGTGACCGCGGGGTTGAATTTCGCTTTGAAGAGGTTTAAGTTCTCGTTGTTCGCCCCGACGTTCTCCATCCGCCGGTATCCCGCCGCCTTCGCCTGCTGGAGGAGGAGCCACTGCAGAAACTCGTTGCCGGGCGTCGCGGTCAGCTTTGGGGCCCCCATCCACAGGGTGAAGTCCTTATACTCCTGGGTGGCCTGCACGCCCGTCACTGCACCGGAATCGTCGTAGAGGTAGTAGATCCCGAGGCCGTCGGGATACGCCCGGTAGAGGTCCTCAAAGTAGGCCCGGCTGATCATCGGGATGTTCATCTCCGGCTCGCTGAACCGCTCCGCGATGGTTTTGTAGAAGATCGAGAGGTCGGTGCTTTTCTCGAGGCGGTAGCCGTCCTTCTCCACTTTTCGGATCTTGGTCCGAAGGTTCGAGGAGAAGCCGTTCCAGATCTCGGAGAGCGGCGGCTCGAGGTCGATGACGTACGAGAAGTGGATCCGGGTATCGTAGCCCCCCCGGAGGAATTGCCGGACGTCGATGAACCCCGGGACCTGGGTTATGGCAAGGTAGTTCGGGGTCAGCACCGCCAGTTCGTCCTCAAATTGTTGCGCGACTTCTTTGAGCATCGACTCCTTCTTGCTCTGCTTGGCGGTGTCGTAGCGGCGGCCCATGACGAACCCGAGATACGGTATCACCGACTGGAGGGGAGGTGGGGAGAGGAGGATGCTGATCCCGTGCATCTGCCTCTCGAAGAGCGGAAGGATGCAGATCAACTCGTTGCCCTTGAAGACCCCGTAGGGGAGGAACGTAAAGCCGGTATGCTTCCCGGTAATCTTCATAAACTCCCACTTATGGAAGAGACATCCAGTGGCGCTCTCGTCTACAAACGTATCCCAGACATTCCCGTCATCGATAACCTCCATCGTCATGCTCCCGCTCCATGCCCCGGTGTATGTGCCGGCGCTGATGGAGTATCCCTGACCATTAATATACGTTTCTCCGGCGGGGACCGGTTTCTCTCGTTGCCGTGAGCCCGGGCGGCCGGGCGGTCCCCCCTCCCCCCGGCACCTCCATGGAATCACAATCTTCAAATTACCCGGGACACCACATAAATTGCGTATCTGTCCGGTAGAGAGAGGGCCCGTCCACGTACGGAGGGCCGAGCGGCGATGCTCACGGATGTGAACCCGTGCCCCTATCGGCGGCAAAACGCGCTCTCCGGCATAGTAAAGGCTGCAGTGCGTGTGAAAAACGACCGGCGTTGAGGAGTTGAGAAGAGGAATGCAGGTTCGGGTCAGGGTTTTTGCCCGGTTGCGGGAGGCCATCGGGGGGGACCTCACGCTGGAGGTCCCCGGGGGAGCGACGATGAGCCGGCTGCTTGAGGCGGTCGGGGCAACTTCGGAGCAAGCAAAGAATGCGCTCTTTGACGAGAACGGGGAACTCCGGGGATACGTGATACTGATGCACAACGGCCGGCGCGTGCGGCGTGCGGAGGCCGCGTCGCTCACCCTTGCCGACGGGGACGAGGTCGCCCTCTTCCCGCCGGTGGCGGGCGGATAACGGGGGTTGTCAAGCATGATCAGCGTAACCAGAGAGGATTTCGACGTAAACGCCGTGATCGGCCGGGTGAAGCGGCCCGATATGGGCGCCCTGGTCACCTTTCTCGGCGTCGTCCGGGACGACGACGGGACCGAGGAGATGGAACTTGAGGCCTATGAGGACGTTGCGGCGAAGGAACTCACGGCAATCCGGGACGAGGCGTTTGAGAAGTTCCCGGTCGAGGCCGTTGAGGTCATCCACCGGGTAGGAAGGCTCCGGGTCGGGGAGAACATCCTTCTCATCGTCGTCGGCGCCGGTCATCGGAAGGAGGCGTTTCGCGCCTGCGAGTATGTCATCGAGCGGATCAAGCAGAGCGTGCCGATCTGGAAGAAAGAGATCGGGAAAGACGGGGAGCGCTGGGTTCCGGGCGAATCGTCCGGGGGCGACGCATGATCCGGCTGCAGTCGTGCCGGAAGGCCTACGCAAAAGAGACCCAGCGCACGGTCCCACCCGAGGAGACGCTCCGCCGGGCGCGGGCGCGCCTCCCGGCGGCGGGGATCACCCGGGTCGCCGACATCACGAACCTCGACCGGATCGGGATCCCGGTCTTCTCAAGCATCCGGCCGACCGCCGAGGCGGGCGCGATATCGGTCTACAACGGCAAAGGCGCCACCCCGATCGAGGCTGAAGTCTCGGCGGTGATGGAGGGGCTCGAGCGCTATTCGGGCGAGATTGGCGACCGGGAGACCGTCGTCGGGAGGTACAGCGAGGTCTCGGCCCGGCAGACGGCGCTCGACCCGGCGGACCTGATCCTCCCCGAACGGGTCCCGGCCGATATGGCGGTTCCCTGGGTGGAGGGCTACGATATCGTGCAGGATGAAGAGGTGCTCGTCCCGGCTCATGCGGTCTTTCATCCCCTGCCGGCGACCTACGGCCGCCTCTTTCGGACCAACACCAACGGGCTCGCGTCGGGCAACACCCCCGAAGAGGCGACCTTCCACGCCCTGATGGAGGTCGTCGAGCGCGATTCCTGGTCGCTTGTGGAGGCGACCCGGAACACCGGCCCCCGGATCGGTGGGATCGCCGATGGGCTCGCCGCCGACCTGCTCGCGAAGTTCGCGGCCGCCGGCGTCGAGGTCACCCTCAAGGACATCAGGAGCGACATCGGCGTCCCCACTGTGGCCGCGGTTGCCGACGACGTGGTCCTCAAGGACCCGACGCTCCTCACGATCGGCATGGGGTCGCACACGAGCGCCGGGATAGCGGTCCTCCGGGCGCTCACGGAGGTCGCCCAGAGCCGGCTGACCCAGATCCACGGCGCACGGGAGGATACCGATACGGCGGACGTCAGGAAGCGGATCGGCTATGAGCGGACGAAACGGCTGAACCGGCACTGGTTCGCGGAGAACGGGACGGTCGAATTTTCGGCCCTGCCGTCGTTTGACAGCGACGACTTCCTCACCGACATCCGCCGCGTCACCGACCGGCTCGGTGCGGCCGGTCTCTCCCGGGTGATCGTGGTCGACCTCACCCGGCCGGAGATCGGCATCCCGGTCGTCCGGGTGATCGTGCCGGGGCTGGAGATGTACGCAATGGACCAGGACCGGATGGGGAGGAGGTGCCATGACGCGCGGAGTCGTCGTCTTCCTCGGTCCCAGCTGTGACCGCGCGACCGCCCGAGCGGTCCTGGACGCCGATTACCGCCCGCCGGCAAAGCGTGGCGATATAACCCGGGCCGTGGACGACGGGGCCCGGATCGTCGGGCTCATCGACGGCGTCTTCTTCCAGGACTGCGCCGTCGCCCACCGGGAGGTTCTCGCCGCGCTCCGGGCCGGGGTGCGGGTCGTCGGCGCCTCCAGTATGGGAGCGCTCCGGGCCGCGGAACTCGACAGCCTCGGGATGGAGGGCGTTGGGGAGATCTACCGGGCCTACCGGGAAGGGAGGTTCGTCGCCGACGACGAAGTGGCGCTCCTCTTCGACCCGGAGACATTCGTGCCGCTCTCCGAGCCGCTCGTGAACATCCGGGCGACCCTGCAGCAGGCATTCTCGTGCGGGGTGATCGACGCCGATACGGCCGGTGCGCTCCTTGCCGCGGCCCGGGGGCTCTACTTCCCGGAGCGGACCTACGATGCGGTCGTCGAGGCGGCGGAAGGGAAGGCGGACCCGGAAGAACTCGCCCGTTTTTTGGCGTTTGCCGGTGAGCATGCCGTCGACCGGAAGCGCGAGGACGCACTGATGGCTCTTGAATACATCAGAGACCTCGCCAAAAAGATGCCGTAGCGAAGCGTCGGTTCCCTCTATGGTTGAGCGGCTCTTTGCTCTCTCCCTTTCTCCGGATTGCCGGCAATTACGTGATCCTCTATCGTAACGTTCATATGTGTAAAAAATAACAAACATCTGTTGACATTATCTTTCAGTACCCTTCCCGAACTTGCGCGCCTCTTTTCTCTGCTCGGGAACGAGCAGCGGCTCGCCATACTCCGGGCAATCGCGACCGAGGAGAAGTACGCCCGCGAGATCGCCGAAGAACTCGGACTATCGCGGCCGCTGGTCGCGATATACCTGCGGCAGCTCGAAAAGTTCGGGCTCGCGGAGGGGATCAGCAGGTCGTCGGACGAACCGCCGTACCTCCGGAGGTGCTACCGGGCGGTGCCGTTCGAGCTTGAGCTGGACCTGAACGTGATTCTGTCATTGAAGAGGTCGTAAGATGCAACAGGAACGATGGAAACTCTTTCTGAAGGCGCTGTGGGGCGCCGTCATCGCACTGCTCGTGATCAGCCTTCTCGCCGGCGCAATTGGCGGTTCAGAGTTCTGGAATACCATGCTCGCCGGGTCCTTCTTTGTTATCATACAGCTTGCTGTCCTGACGCTGCTCTTCATCATTATTGTGCGGCTCAAGGAGTGGATCGAGGGGCAGGTGGCGAGTATGGCGGGCCGGAAGGGTGCCGATGCCGAACTGCAGGCTCTGCGGCAGTCGCTGGACCGGATCGAGGCAAAGGTGGACCGGATCGAGAAGGTCTTGAACGAGATTCCGGAGTAATTCGTCCCGGAGGGGTCGGTCGGTCGGTAAAAAAATGTGTGGTATTCTGAGGGACGTGCAGTAACACGCCAGAGAGAGGCTCGGGTCCAGGCATGGTCCTGCCACGGGTGATGCCTGGCCACATATCAGTATGAGTTTGATCTATAATAATTTTATCAATTATGATATATTTTTTCATTCGTAATATCGTGGGCTGCGGTACCGGCCGTGCCCCGTCCGTCTAACGAGAGGTGTTCACCCAGCCACGCGATACGGTCGCGGCGGGCTTCATCGTTCAGGCTGTGGCCCGCGTCGTACCACTTGAGCGACTTCGGGCTCCCCGCCCGCTCGAAGAACTCACGGGACTGCTCCTCGGTGACGAACTCATCCCGGAGGCCGGACTCAAAGAGGAGAGCGGTGGGGGCGGCCCGGCCGACCCAGGCGGCCGGATCGATCTCCGCGAGCGTCCGGCGATACCGCGCGAGGTTCTCGCCCCGGAGGGCGGGCATGTTCAGGACGGCGACATCGGCAAACCTCCCGGTGCCCGCCATCAGGACGGCGGCCGCGAGCCGCTCCTCGACGCCGGCGAGCACCGCACCTATGAGCGCACCCATGCTATGGCCCACAAACCCGATCCGGTCCGGGTCGATATCCGGCCGCGCTGCGAGGAGATCGATCCCCCGGCGGAGGCCGATCACCGTCTGCAGGTGCTCCCGCACGGCGCCTTCCGGGTCCGCAAGAGCCCGGCCCCAGGCCGCGGCCCCGTCGCCGGCCCAGGGAGCGTCGACCAGCAGGGAGACCGCCCCCATCCTGGCAAGGGTCATGGCTTCGCCGAGAAACGTGGTCCGGCTCCCCGGCGCCGGGTGGAGGAAGATGACGGCGGCGGATTGAGACGGACCGGGGACCGGCTTCACCAGGTAGGCGCGGACCCATCGCTCCGGGGCGGCCCGGTACTCCAGGTCGCGGATCGCCGCGTCGGTACCGGTCATCCTGACATCAACCGGTTTCCCTGCGTCGTAGTCGAAGAGAGACCGCAGATCTTCGGTGGAGTTATCCATGCTGCACCTTCCGATCTCTTCCTCGCGCAGAGACAGATAAACCCGGCGGCTGCTCTACCCCGAATGGAAGGTTTTTCTACCCGGGCACCCATCCTTTCAGAGGTGAGACTATGGCGATTGACTGGTACAATGAGTTTGTTGACCTTGACCACACCCCCGGCCCGGACGAACTTGTAGCCCTTTACTACTTCGAACCGGCAGCGGGGATCAGCAAGGAGGAGGCGGTCGGGAGGGTCGCCTCGGAGAGTTCGACCGGGACCTGGACCACGCTCTTTACCATGCCGCCCCGGATGCGGGACCTCCAGGCGAAGGCGTTCTCGATCGAGGGGAACTACGTCAAGATCGCCTATCCCCTCGGCCTCTGGGAGGAGGGGAACGCTGCCCAGCTCCTGAGCGGCATCGCCGGGAATGTCTTCGGCATGAAAGCGCTTAGCGACCTCCGGCTGATCGATGCCGCACTTCCGGCCGAATACATCCGGCATTTTGCGGGACCGCACTTCGGAATGGAGGGCATCCGGGACATGATGAAAGTGCACGGCAGACCGCTCACGGGAGCGGTCCCGAAGCCCAAGGTCGGCTTCACGGCGGAAGAGCATGCACAGGTCGCGTACGAGACCTGGATGGGTGGGTTCGACTTCGTGAAGGACGACGAGAACCTGACGTCCCTCTCGTTCAACCGGTTCGAGGACCGTGTTCGGGCAATGACGAAGATGCGGGACCGGGCCGAGCGGGAGACCGGCGACGTGAAGTCCGCGTTCATCAACATCACGGCCGAGACGGAGACGATGAAGAAGCGGGCGCAGATGCTTGCGGACAACGGCTGGAACTACGCGATGATCGACGTCGTGGTCGCCGGAACCTCCGCCGTTGCGACCCTTCGGGACTACTGTTCCGACCTCGGGCTTGCCATCCACGCCCACCGGGCGATGCATGCGGCCTTCGACCGGGACGCAAAGCACGGGATCACGATGCAGTTCCTCGCGAAGATCATGCGCCTTATCGGCGTCTCGCAGATCCACACCGGGACCGCGGTCGGAAAACTGGTCGGCACGCGGGCGGAGGCCACCGTGCTTGCCGATGTGCTCCGGGAGAAGCATACGAATGCGGTGGAGCACATGGCCCTCGACCAGGACTGGGGCGCGATCAAGAGCGCGTTTCCCGTCTCGTCGGGCGGGCTCCACCCCGGCCTGGTTCCGGACGTGCTCGATATCTACGGCACCGAACTCGTCCTCCTCGTCAGCGGCGGCATCCACGGCCACCCGAAGGGCACGCGGGCGGGTGCAAAGGCCGTCATGCAGGCGATGGAAGCCTGGAAGGACGGCGAGACCCTCGACGAGAAGGCAAAGAAGGCTCCGGAACTCAGGGAGGCGCTGGAGAAGTGGGGGTATTATAAGCCGAAGTGAAGCCGTATCCCGACGATCTCGCGGAACCGCCCGGGTGCGGGAAGAGGGGCATGTTTCTCAACTCCCCGGCGGCATCCCGTCGGGAGGTCCCTCCCTACCCCGCCGCGCCGCCCCGGCGAGTCGCACGAGCCCCTCCCGGAACTCATCGATGTAGCCCTGCATCGAGAGGCTGCCCTCCGGGAACGGGCAGTCGATATCGTAGAGCCGCTCGATCATCGGGTCGGAGGGGAGCAGGTCGACGGCGACCCCGGTCTTCTCCGACGCTTCCACCATTGCCTTCCGGAACGGCCCGATGCAGTAGGCGAGCCGTTGCCGGTAGGTGTCCCGTGTCTTCTCGAGGTAGCCCGTCAGCCGGTAGACCTCGATCCGGTGGAAATCCCGCCGGATACGCTCGTCCGTGGTCTTGCCGAGCATGTAGTGGTAGTTCTGGTAGGGGTACATGCACTCGAGTTCCGCGGGGACGGTCCCGCAGGTGCCGAATATGACGATATGGTAGTCTTCTGGGTCCAGGACGCCGTCGATTATCCGCCGGAAGAGTTTGTGGCTCGGGCTCTGGCTGTAGGGTTTCCGCACGCTGCAGGGGAGGAAGAGGCCGATCTCCTTTGGTGCTACCCGATATTCATCGATGATGAACCGGTATGCGTCCTCAAACTCCTTCCGGTAAAACGGGGGGTCGAATATCTCGATCCGCTCCCCGTGCCGGTCCTGCACGACCTCGACGACTCGTGGGGAGGCACTCGAACTCTTTCTCTCCACTCTCAACTTCTCCAGATGAAAGTAGGGCGGAAAAGAGCAAAAAACCGACGTGATCCGGTCGGTTCTATCGGGGCAAACCGATCTTCCTGTGAACGGCCCCGACACCGGAAACAATGTCATGAAACCGCTCCCGGCTCATTCCCCGCCAATCGATGGGGCGTCCATCGAAGCCCGATTGCCGGAACCCTTGTATCAGGGTTTCCTGTAGAGATCAAAAGAGAAAACATATATGCCAAACCGGCAATACTTTATTGTTCACCCATATACGAACAAATTATGTGGCCCCTCCTCAAACCGGAAGGCTGCAGAAAGAACAAGGAGAAATCAGCTATGGATTCCGAAGACTTCCAGAAGATCATTACATTCGCTATCGATAGCGAAGTTGAGTCGTACACCTTCTACAAGTCGGTGTCCGAGAGGGTAAAGGATGCAAGCCTGAAGACGCTCTTCCTTGACCTGGCCAACGAAGAGAAGGGCCACCGGGAGTACCTGCAGGGCCTGCTGGTCCGCGGCGCTAAAGAGATGCACTTTATAGCGGCCCGCGACTACAAGGTCACCGACGCCATGGACGAGCCTGCGCTCTCGGTCGACATGAAGCCGCTCGACGGTCTGCTCCTCGCCATCAAGAAGGAACTGGAGGCGGCCCAGATGTATACCCGGCTTGCCGCAGCCTCTGCGGATGCAGGACAGAAGATGGTCTTTGAGCAGCTCGCAAACATGGAGAAGGGACACAAGGCCCGGCTCGAAGACATCTATACGAATATGGCGTATCCTGAGGCGTGGTAATCACCACCGCCTCACAACACTCTCGCTTTCTCTCTCCTTCGTAAGGCGGGCCTGGTTCGGGTCTCGCGTCATCCATTCCATTTAAAAGTAGGGGTCGGCAAACGGCTATGAGGTAAGAATACAAACAGATCCAGCACGCACCAATGAAGAAGATCGTCATCAAGGGGGCGCGGGAGCACAACCTCAACGACATCACCGTCGAACTCCCGCGAGACCGGCTCATCGTCCTCACCGGCGTATCCGGGTCGGGAAAATCCACGCTTGCATTCGACACCATCTACGCCGAAGGGCAGCGGCGCTACGTGGAGTCGCTCTCCGCCTACGCACGGCAGTTCCTCGGACTGATGCGGAAACCGGACGTCGACAGCATCGACGGACTCTCGCCCGCCATCTCCATCGAGCAGAAGACGACGTCCAAAAATCCCCGGAGCACCGTCGGCACGGTCACCGAGATCTACGACTACCTCCGGCTTCTCTTTGCCCGGATAGGGACGCCGTTCTGCCCGGAGCACCACATCCCCATCGAGGCCCAGTCGCCGGAGAGGATTGCCGATCGTATCGCCTCCGTCATGACCGGGACCGTCACCATCCTCGCCCCGGTCGTCCGGCAGAAGAAGGGGACCTACCAGCAACTCTTCAAAGACCTCGACCGTGAAGGCTATACCCGGGTCCGGGTCGACGGCGAGACCCGGCGGACCGACGAGGAGATCGCCCTCGACCGCTACCGGAAGCACGACATCGAGGTGGTCGTCGACCGTCTGTCCGTCGACGAGCGTTCGAGACTCGTTGAAGCGATCGAGAACGCCCTTGCAAAGTCCGGGGGCCTCGTCATCGCCGTCGACGCCGATGGGCGTGAGGAGACCTGCTCGTCGCTCATGGCCTGCCCGGTCTGCGGGATCGCGTTCGAGGAACTCCAGCCCCGGATGTTCTCCTTCAACAGCCCGTTCGGCGCCTGTGAGGCGTGCAACGGCCTCGGCATCAGGATGGAGTTCGACCCCGACCTGATCATCCCGGACCGGACCAAGTCCATCGCCGACGGCGCCGTCGCGCTCTACCGGAACTTCCTCGACGGCTACCGCAACCAGTACCTCAGCGCCGTCGCAAAGCACTTCGGGTTCTCGGTCTTAACGCCGATCAAGGACCTCACCGAACGGCAGTATCAGGCGCTGATGTTCGGGTCGCCGGAGCAGCTTCGCATCTCCATGCAGATGAAGAACGGGGACGCGTGGTCGCATTCCGGAGCATGGGAGGGCCTCGTCCCGCAGTCCGAGCGGCTCTACCGCCAGACGCAGTCTGAGTACCGCCGCCACGAGCTCGAAAAATTCATGCGGGTCCTCCCCTGCCCGAAGTGCGGGGGCAAACGGCTCAAAGAGAAGGTGCTCGCCGTGAAGGTGGCGGGGAGGTCCATCGTCGAGGTCACCGACCTCTCCATCACAGGCGCGCTCGCGTTCTTCCGGACCCTGGACCTCACGGCGAGCCAGCGCGAGATTGCAAAGCAGGTTTTAAAAGAGATCATCGCCCGGCTTGAGTTCCTGGACCAGGTCGGGGTCGGCTACCTGACCCTCTCGCGGAGCGCCGGGAGCCTCTCGGGCGGGGAAGCGCAGAGGATACGCCTTGCAACGCAGATCGGGTCGAACCTGACGGGAGTCCTCTACGTCCTCGACGAACCCTCCATCGGGCTGCACCAGCGGGATAACCGGAAACTCCTCGAGACCCTGCAGCACCTCCGCGACCTCGGCAACACCCTCGTCGTGGTGGAGCACGACGAGGAGACGATCCGGAGCGCCGACTGGGTCGTGGACATGGGCCCGGGGGCCGGGCTTCACGGCGGCGACGTCGTCGCCGAAGGGCCGCCCGACGCCATCGCGAGAAACCCGGCCTCGATCACGGGCCGGTATCTCTCCGGCGACCTCAAGATCGAGGTCCCCGCCTCCCGCCGACGGAGCGACCGGTTCATCCGCCTTACGGGCTGCCGGGGAAACAACTTAAAAAGTATCGATGTCGCCATCCCCATAGGCGTCCTGACGGTCGTCACCGGGGTCTCAGGGTCGGGAAAGTCCACGCTCATCTACGAGACGCTCTACCGGGCGCTGATGCAACGGCTGTATTACTCAAAGGAGACTCCGGCGGAGTACGAGGACCTTGCGCTCGACGCTGAGATCGACCGGGTGATCGTCATCGACCAGAGCCCAATCGGGCGGACGCCGCGCTCGAACCCGGCGACCTACACCAAGGTCTTCGACGATATCAGGAAGGTCTTTGCCGAGACGAAAGAGGCGAAGGTCCGGGGCTACAAGCCCGGCCGGTTCTCGTTCAACACCAAAGGCGGGCGATGCGAGGCCTGCCAGGGCGAAGGGCTCATCAAGATCGAGATGAACTTCCTCCCCGACGTCTACGTCGAGTGCGAGGAGTGCAAGGGGACCCGCTACAACCACGAGACCCTGGAGGTGAAGTATCGGGGCCGGTCCATCGCCGATGTCCTCGACATGAGCGTCGAGGAGGCGCTTTCCCTCTTCGAGAACGTCCCCTCCATCAGGAACCGGCTCGAGACGCTCACGCAGGTGGGGCTCGGCTACATCAAACTCGGCCAGAGTTCCACCACCCTCTCGGGCGGCGAAGCGCAGCGGATCAAACTGACCCGCGAACTCTCAAAACGGGCCACGGGGAAGACGATCTACCTCCTCGACGAACCGACGACCGGCCTCCATTTCCACGACGTGAAGAACCTGATCGCCGTCCTCGACGACCTGGTGGCCCGGGGGAACACGATGGTGGTGATCGAGCACAACCTGGACGTCATCAAGTCCGCCGACTACATCATCGACCTCGGCCCCGAAGGCGGGGACGCCGGCGGCGAGATCGTCGCGACGGGAACTCCGGAGGAGGTTGCGGCGGTCGATGAGAGTTACACCGGAGCGTTCCTGAAAGAGATACTCAAGAAACCATGATCGACCTCCAGAGCCTCCCTGCCGAACCCGGGTGCTACCTCTTCTCCGACGATGAGGGCACCATCATCTACGTCGGAAAGGCAAAGAACCTGAGACGTCGGGTCTCGAGTTACTTCTCCCGGCACGACCTCGACCCGAAGACCCAGAGCCTCGTCGCCGCCATCGCCGGGCTCGACTTCATCGTCACCGACACCGAGGTCGAGGCGTTCATTCTTGAGAACACGCTGATCAAGAAGCACCAGCCGAAGTACAACATCGACCTCAAGGACGCGAAGAGTTACGCCTACATCCACGTCACCGACGAGCCCTACCCGCGGGTCCACGTCGCCCGGGGGCCCGATGGAAACGGCCGGTACTACGGCCCGTTCGTCTCCGCGCGGGAGCGCGACGACCTTCTCCGCCTCTTGAAATCGCTCTTCGGCCTCCGCTCCTGCAGGCGCCTCCCCCGGCGGGCATGTCTCCGGGCCCACATCGGCTCGTGCAGCGCCCCCTGCACCGGGGCCATCGGCGAAGACGACTACCGGGAGCGGGTCCGGAGGGCCGAGGCGGTCCTGAAGGGGGATATCGCCGGGCTCATCCGGACGCTCCGTGAGGAGATGACGGCTTCCGCAAAGCGGCAGGAGTACGAGCGGGCGATGGAACGCCGCGACCAGATCGCGGCCCTCGAGGGGCTGCGGGAGCGCCAGCATGTGGACCGGCAGAAGGCGTATAATGAGGATATCGTCAACTATATCGCAAGCGAAGGGACCGTCTCCCTCATGCTCTTCAACGTCGACCGGGGAACGCTCTCGGGGAAGCACGAGTATACTTTCGACGAGACGGACGGGTTCCTCGAGGAGTTCCTCGCCCGCTACTACGCGGACCACGACCCCCCGGAGGAGGTGATCCTGCCTACGCCCGTGGACGATGCGGTCGTGGCCTACCTCTCCCACCTCCGGGGCGGCAGGGTCCGGGTGGTCGTTCCGCAACGGGGAGAGAAGAAGAACCTGCTCGACCTTGTCCGAAAGAACGTCGAGATCGCCTTCTTCGGCGACCGGATCAAACTGGACGAACTGAAACGCCGCCTGCACCTCCCGTCTCTTCCCGTCGCGATCGAGTGCTTCGATATCTCCCACCTCTCCGGGACGGCAATGGTGGGTTCGATGGTCCGGTTCCTCCGGGGGAAGCCCGATAAGCGGAACTACCGGCGGTTCCGGATACGGACGGTCGAAGGCGTCGACGACTTCGCCGCCATCGCCGAGGTGGTCCGCCGGCGCTATACGCGGCTGCAGAAGGAGGGCGGCGACCTCCCCGACCTGATCCTCATCGACGGCGGGAAGGGGCAGCTTGCGGCGGCCTGTGCGGTGCTCGAAGAACTCGGGATCAAGGCTCCGATTGCGGCCATCGCCAAGCGCGAGGAGGAAGTCTTCGTGCCGGGCTTCTCGTGGCCCCTGCCGCTTGACCGGCATGAGAAGGCGTCACTCTTCATCCAGGAGATCCGCGACGAGGCGCACCGGTTCGCGATCACCTACCACAGAACCCTCCGGAAGAAGACGGTGAGACCATGACGGCATTTCAACTTAAGGCAGACTTTGCGCCCCGGGGCTCGCAGCCCGAAGCGATCCGGCAACTCACCGCCGGGCTTTCGCGCGGCGAGCGGTTCCAGACCCTCCTCGGCGTCACGGGGTCGGGAAAGACCTTCACGATAGCAAACGTCGTCGAGGCGGTCCAGAAGCCCACCCTTGTCATCGCGCACAACAAGACCCTCGCGGCCCAGCTCTACAACGAGTTTCGGTCGTTCTTCCCGGAGAACCGGGTGGAGTACTTCGTCTCCTACTACGACTACTACCAGCCAGAGTCCTACATTGCAAAGCGCGACCTCTACATCGAAAAAGACGCCCAGATCAACCCGAAGATCGAGCAGATGCGGCTTGCGGCCACGGCATCGCTGCTCTCCCGCCCCGACACCATCGTGGTCGCCTCGGTCTCCTGCATCTACGGCCTCGGGAACCCCGCGAACTTCCGGGGGATGGGGTTCGAGGTGAAGGTCCGGGACCGGATGCGGCGGGACGATATCATCCGGCACCTCGTCGATATCCAGTTCGAGCGAAACGAGATGGAACTTGCACCAGGCCGGTTCCGGGCTCGCGGCGACACCATCGACCTTGTCCCCGGCTACTTCAACAACATCATCCGTATCGAGCTCTTCGGAGACGAGGTCGACCGGATAAGCGAGATCGATAAGGTCTCCGGCCGGCGGCTTGAGTCGATGGACTATTTCTTCGTCTACCCGGCCCGGCACTTCGTCGTCCCGGAGGAGGAGAAGGAGCGGGCGATAGCCTCCATCGAGCAGGAACTCGAAGAATGGCTCCCGGGCCTCGGCATGATCGAGGCGCACCGTCTGCGGCAGCGGACCCTCTACGACGTCGATATGATCCGGGAGACCGGGACCTGCAAGGGAATCGAGAACTACTCCCGCCACTTCGACGGAAGAAAGGCCGGGGAGAAGCCGTACTGCCTGCTGGACTACTTCCCGGAGGACTTCCTGATGGTGATCGACGAGAGCCACCAGACCCTGCCCCAGGTCCGCGGCATGTACCACGGCGACTACTCGCGGAAGAAGTCCCTCGTGGACTACGGGTTCCGGCTCCCGTCGGCGTTCGACAACCGGCCGCTGAAGTTCGACGAGTTCTCGGGCTACATGCGAAACGTCATCTTCGTCTCGGCGACCCCCGGGGACTACGAACTCCGGCGTTCAAGCGTCGCGGAGCAGATCATCCGGCCGACGGGGCTCGTGGACCCGGCGGTCGAGGTCCGGCCGATCGAGGGCCAGATCCCGAACGTTATCGCCGAGATCCGCGCCACCATCGACCGCGGCGACCGGGTGCTGCTGACGACGCTCACAAAACGGCTCGCTGAAGAACTCTCGGAATACCTTGCCGACCAGGGGATCAAGACCCGCTACCTTCATTCCGAGATCGATACCCTCGAGCGGACCGAGATCATCCGTCAGCTCCGCCTCGGCAAATACGACGTCCTTGTCGGGATCAACCTCCTGCGGGAGGGCCTCGACATCCCGGAGGTCGGGTTCGTGGGGATTCTCGACGCCGATAAGGAGGGGTTCCTCCGCGACGCCAGGAGCCTGATCCAGACCATCGGGCGGGCCGCCCGGAACGCAAACGCGAAGGTCGTGCTCTACGCCGATACGATGACCGACTCTATCAAGAAGGCGCTTGCCGAGACCGGGCGGCGGCGCACGATGCAGCTCGAATACAACGCCCGGCACGGCATCACGCCGCAGACGATCAAGAAGCCTATCCAGGAGAAGGAAGTCGATATCACCGATATAAAGCACGTCCCGAGATCGGAGATCCCGAACGTGGTCATCGAGCTCGAGGCCGAGATGCGGGACGCTGCGGAACGCCTGGATTTCGAACGGGCGATTGCGCTCCGGGATACGATCAAGAGGCTGCAGGAGGGGCGGCGATAAGAATTTGCGAATTTTTCCCGGATGAGGGCAACGGGGAGGAGTGCGCCCTCCGGACTTTCCCCGGAGGATAGAATCGCCAGGACACCGGGAAAGCCGGATGCAGTGGACCGTGGAGGATTCGCCATTAGGGGGTGGGGATAGGCGACGTTCCTCCGGAACGGAGCACGAACACCGAAGGTGCGCAAGCCCGGTGGAAAGTCGTGCACGCACGGATGAGCGATCAAAGAACGTTAAGCCCGGCATGCGGGGAAAATTGGGGCCGGCCAACCCCGGACCGCCATTATGCTTCTGCTGCAGGCGCTTCGACGGGTCGCGCCTGGCCCTGCTCCGGCAGGATGAGCCAGAGCAGGATGTAGATGACAATGCCCGCGACGAATCCCGTGGCTACGGTGATTATGACCCAGATCACCCGGATGACGTTCGGGTCGATCTCAAGGTAGTCTCCTATGCCGCCGCATACGCCGGCGATCCACCGGTCGGTCGTTGAACGGGTTAACTTCTTCATGACAACTCCCAGAATGTTCTTTCTCTCGTCAATATAATAGATTTTTCCCCGGAAGCGGGAGAAATGAGCGTCGATGCCCATCGGCTCACCCGGAGGCGGAACCGACAGCGCCGCGCTTCCGGCACCCGGATCGACGGCGTGCTTTTCTTGACGGGGCGCAGGCATCGCAGCCGCCGCAGGGAGAGGCGATGCGCTCCCCGAAGTATTCAAGGAGCATCGCTCTCCGGCACCCCGTCGTGGTGCAATAGTCCACCATCCTCTGCAGTTTCGCGCGTGCGACCTCGCGCTGGAACTCGGACGGGAGGTCGCGGTCGATCAAAGAGCGGAGGCGTTTTGCATCTTCGTCGCGGTAGAAGAGGATGCAGTCGCTCGTCAGCCCGTCTCTCCCCCCCCGGCCGCTCTCCTGGTAGTAGGCTTCAAGCGTCTTCGGCATATCGTAGTGAACGACGAACCGCACGTCCGGTTTATCGATGCCCATCCCGAACGCGCTCGTCGCACAGACAACCCGGACCTTCCCGTCGATAAACAGGTCCTGCGTCCCGGCCCGGGCCGCCGCCGTCATCCCGGCATGGTAGGGGAGCGCCGAAACGCCGTCGGCCCGGAGCCGTTCCGCAAGCGTCTCGGCCCCTTCCCTCGTCGCGGTGTAAACGATCCCGGTCCCGGTCTTCCGACCCCGCAGATAGACGCGGAGCCGCTCGTATGCGTCTGCGTCTTCTTCCTTCGGGACGACGGCATACCTGAGGTTCTCCCGGTTGAAACTCCCGACGTAGACCGAAGGGTCCGAAAGATTGAGC
Organism: Methanoculleus sp. UBA374; assembly: GCA_002508705.1. Classification (GTDB taxonomy): domain Archaea; phylum Halobacteriota; class Methanomicrobia; order Methanomicrobiales; family Methanoculleaceae; genus Methanoculleus; species Methanoculleus palmolei. The sequence goes on from DAYL01000008.1 coordinate 18,342, forward strand.
TGGCGTGCGATGTCCTCACGGACGTCCGGAGTCGCGGTCGCCGTCAGGGCAACCATCGGAACCTCCGGGAACCGCTCCTTGAGGACCGCGAGCGACCGGTACTCGGGGCGGAACTGGTGCCCCCACATCGATATGCAGTGCGCCTCGTCGACCGCGATCAGCGTGACGGGAAGCGATGCAAGGAGCGTGAGGAAATCACCGTCGACCGCTTTCTCCGGCGAGACGTAGAGGATCTGGACCTGGTTCTCGTCCAGGTCCGAGAGGATCCGGCGCGTCGCTGTGTAGGACCCCGAAGAATTCAACGCTTCCGCGCCGATCCCGCGGGCCTGCAGGTCGTCGACCTGGTCTTTCATCAAGGCGATGAGGGGCGAGACCACCAGCGTAACGCCGTCGCCGATGAGCGCGGGGACCTGGTAGCAGAGCGACTTGCCGCCTCCGGTCGCAAGAACCGCAAGGACATCGCGCCCGGCGAGGAGGTCCCGGATTACCTCCCGTTGATAGGGCTTAAATGCCGTATGTCCGAAGTAACGCTGCAGGATCAGGCGAGGGCGATCCATCACTATACATAGGCGCTCCGCCGGCATAGTATCTTCGGCCAGAAACGGGGCTCGATCCGGCGAGATCCTCTATCTCGATATCTCGTCCCAGAAGCCGGCGACGGCGGAGAAGATCCTCTCCCGGAGATCGGCAAGCCGGGCCTCGTCGACCTCGCGCCCCTCGGCCTCGTAGAGGCCGCGGTTGATCTCGACCTGGACCCAGGGGGTCCGTCTCTGCCGGTAGTGCGCCACCGTGATGAACCCGCCCCGGAAGGGGTCGTTCATCACGACCCGCCCTTCGCCGTCAAATTCCGCCTGGAACGACCGGGCGAGCGCCTGGAGCCACACCGGCGGGCAGGTCACGAGACTGCCCGGTTTTTGCGGCTTCCCGTTCCGGTCCCCCCGGTTGCTCAGGCAGAAGAGCGGGCGCGGGCGTCCGGCGTCCATCCTGACCGGCGGAGAGTGAGGCAGCATGCTGTGGCAGTCAAAGGCGATCTCGATGGAATCGGTATTGAGAGCCCCGGCCAGCCGTTCGTGAAACGGATAATAGTAGTTCTGCAGGAGGGACCCGATCACCTCCATGTCGGGCGTCCGGCCCTTCCGGTATATCGGGGTCCCGTCCTGCGTAATGACCTTGACCACGCCGTCCTGAGCCCGCGGCGGATAATCGTAGGGCGGGCGGTTGGTGTCGACGAAGATCCGGGAGACGTCGAAATCAACCAGAGCCGCCACTCTGCCGTCGAACCCGTAGATACGGCGGGTATGGGGATCACTGTTGAACAGGATCTCCTGCCGGGAGAGGTTGATACGGCCGTGGACCTCGGGCGGCACACAGAGACCCCCGTGGGGGATGGAGATGAGGAACGGGTATCGGTCGCTCACCCCATCACCCCTCCCGCAAAGCAGATCCGGGAACTGACGCTCATGCTCTCATTGAAGGTATGGTGATACCCGGTACAAAAGCGCATCGGCTCCGGAAAGAGGTCTCTTCCTCGCGGAAAAACGTGAAATGATTATATCTCCGGCGCCTGTTCCTCTACCCGCCTGCTTGTCTCCTGTGCCTGGAGAACGTCAAGGACATCCTGCATATCGGGCACCAACGTCGCCCGGTACCCCCCGACAAACACGATACGCCGGAATTCGTCGATAACAATGTTGGCCCGCCGGGAATAGCCCTTTGCGCTGTCAAAGACGCCGTAGATCTGTGCCACCTCACCGTGGGGCCAGAAGTCTGCAAGGAGACGGGTCTTCTCGATACCAAGACTCTCCGCCCACGCCCGCTTGCAGGGGGCGGAGTCCACGCTGATGCCGAGTGCGACAGCAGAGAGGGCATTGAACGCCTCCTGATGCGCGTCCAGCGCTTTCATCTGTCTGGCGCAGATGCTGGTCCAGGCCAGCGGGTGAAACGAGAGAATAACCCGCTTTCCCGGAAAGTCTGATAACCGGACTTCATTCCCGTTCTGGTCAGGTATCGAGAAGTCCGGAGCAAGTTCGCCGATCTCGACCATCGCACATTCACCCGGGTAGAGACTCCGGTCCCGATCATGATAAACATTTCTCATGGTCGAGCCCCTCCCGGGTCCGCCGCACAGACTACCTGCAGGTCTCCTTCGGGTGAAGGACTCCGTGATCGGGCCGTTTGTCCGCGGGCGTTATATGCCCGCCGCAAGTCCCGCAGGTTTAAGACTCCTGCCTGTGAGAATAATACAATGCCCGTGGCTACCAGTATCTTGATCATCATCCTGCTGATACTTGCAAACGGTTTCTTCTCGATGACGGAGTTTGCGCTGGTCTCCGCAAAAAAAGCGCGTCTGCAGAAGAAAGCAGCCGGCGGCGACGCCGGGGCGGCGACCGCCCTCGATCTTGCCAGAGAGCCGACGCAGTTCCTCTCCACCATCCAGATCGGCATCACCGTCATCGGGATCGTCTCCGGGGCCTTCGGCGGGGCGACGCTCGCGGGACCTCTCGCAGAAGTCTTCGCCGAAATCCCCCTGTTTGCCCCCTATAGCGGCCCGCTGGCGGGGGTGATCGTCGTCGTGGGCATCACCTACCTCACGCTGGTGATCGGCGAACTGGTGCCGAAGCGGGTGGCTATGACCAATGCCGAGCGGATTGCATCCTTTGTTTCCCGCCCGATACGAGTCCTTTCCCTGGCCGCCGCACCCCTCGTCCAGGTGCTGAGCGCTTCAACCGAAGCGGTCCTTACGGTGCTCGGGGTGCGTAAGCCGACAGGGCCCGAGGTTACGGAGGAGGACGTCAGGGTCCTGATCGGGCAGGCCACCGCGGCGGGAGTGTTTCAGGAAGCGGAACAGGACATGGTCGAGAGCGTCTTTCGTCTCGGCGACCGGCGGGTCAGCGTGCTGATGACCCCGCGGCCCGACATCGTGGCCGTGGACGTGGAAGACCCTCCCGAAGAGAACTGGCGCAAGATAGTAGAGTCCAAACACAGTTATTTTCCGGTCTATCGTGAGCACCTGGACAACCTCCTCGGCATCGTCTCGGTCCGCGGCCTCTGGGCACGGATGATCGCGGGCGAGCCGCCGGACCTTGAGGAGGCAATCGAACCCGCTCTCTTCGTTCCCGAGAGTGTCCTTGCACTCACGGTCCTTGAGAAGTTCAAGACCTCCGGAGCGCGGATCGCCCTTGTCACCGACGAATACGGGAGCATCCAGGGGCTGGTTACGGTGCACGACCTCATGGAATCGATCGTCGGTGATATTCCCTCGGTCGATTACCCGTCCGAAAACCCGGCGGTTCACCGTGAAGACGGGTCATGGCTCCTCGACGGGCTGCTCCCGGTCGATGAGTTCCACGACCTCCTCGGCGTGGGTACCCTGCCCGGGGAGGGGCGTGGATACTACCAGACCCTCGGTGGGTTTGTAATGATGTACCTCGAGCGGACACCGAAGGCCGGAGATTGGTTCTCCTGGAACGACCTCCGGTTTGAGGTTCTCGATATGGACGGCCACCGGGTCGATAAGGTGCTCGTCACGCCGGAGGCTGCCGGCGATGAGAAAAAAGAGGAGTGACGGTCATTCGATCCCGACAAGGCTGACGGTGAATGTCAGGTCTTCGCCTGCAAGGCGATGATTCGCATCGATGGTGATTGCATCGGGCGAGATGCCGGCGACCTGCGCCGGCAGAACCCGCCCGTCCGGCAGGGTTAACTCGACCGTTTCTCCGACGGTCAGGTTCTCTCCGCCGGTGATGCCGGCCGGATCAACGTCAAAGACGAGATCCTCCCGGTATGGTCCGTAGGCCTGGTCGGCCGGAATATGGAGGGTCTTCGTTTCCCCCACCTGCATCCCGACGACACCCGCCTCGAACCCGGGGATCACCTCCCCGCGGCCGACGGTAAACCTGAGCGGTTCGCCGTCGGCGGAACTGTCAAAGACCGTTCCGTTCTCAAACGTGCCGGTGTAGTGGACCGTTACCGGATCTCCCGACTTCACCGATGCCTGCCCGACACAGCCCGAGGAGAAGGCGAAGATACACGCGATCAGCAGGAGGAGACCGAACACATGCGTTCTCTTCATAGGTCCCCTCCGTTATCGAGCGCCTTCTTGAAGCATTCTACCGCTTCCGCAAACCTGCCCCGCCGGTCAAGTGCTTTTCCTTTCAGGTACCATGCCCGGGCGTGACGGGGTTCCGCCGCGAGGACCTTATCAAAGCAGGCGCCCGCCTGCTCGTACTTCCCCTGGTGACCGAGGGCGAGCCCCTTGCAGAACCAGGCATGGGTGTCGCCGTCGCCCAGTTCGATAGCCGTATCAAACGCCTTGAGGGCATCATCGTGCCTTTCCAGCGCGTCCATGAGCATCCCGGTGGCGTTCCAGAAGGCTGCGTTCTTCGGAGCGATCGAGAGCGCCTTCTCGTAACTGGCCAGAGCGTCGTCGTATCTGCCCGCCTTCTCGAGCACCGTCCCCCGCAGGAAGAGGACGGCAGGGTTCTCGGCCTGGAGAACGATGACCTTATCAATCGACTTAACCGCCTCCCCGTACCGGCCGAGATGGATGAGGGCCGATGCATGGGCATGGAGGGCCTCGATGCTGGTCGGTTCCAGTTCCAGCACCCGCGTGTAGGCATCGAGGGCATCCTCATGTCTGCCGGCCCTCCCGTACGCTTCCCCGAGTCTCCGCAGGGTAAGGGTATCCGCCGGGTCCGCCTGGATCACCTTCTCAAAGCATCCCGCCGCATCGGCGTAGCGCCCGAGCCACATGAAGATCTCTCCGCGCCGCTGCCAGGCAACCCTGTTCTCCGGGCTGACCGCGAGGATGCTTTCGGAGCACTCCAGCGCCTCTTCGTAGCGCCCCATATGCACAAGAGCGCTCTCGAGGGTGTTCCATGCCCCGGCATCATGCTCATCGCCCTTGAGCACCAGCGCGTACTGCCTGATCGCGTCGCCGAATCTTCCGTCCCGCTCGAGCGCCATGCCGAACGCCATTCTCGCATCCCGGTCGTCGGGCGTGATCTCCAGGTACTGCTCGTAGGCTTCGCCCGCCTCCGCGTGTCTGCCGACGGCTTCCAGCATCTCCGCCCGGACCCTTGCAACCGCCGCGTTCGCGGGATCGGAGTCGAGCACCCGGTCGCAGCACTCAATCGCCCTCTGGTGCCTGCCGAGCCGTGCGAGCGTGACGGCGAGCGCAAACCAGGCACCGGTATCCGCCGGCCGCCCGTCGGTCACTCGCGTATAACACTCCGCCGCCTCCGCGTCCTGTCCCATCTTCTCCAGGGCCCGGCCGCGGTTAAACCATGCAAAGAGGTTGTCCGGCTCCGCGACGGTGGCCTGTTTAAAGCACCCGGCCGCTTCCTCATACTGCCCGAGCGCGGTCAGGACGATCCCGCGGTTCACCAGGTATCCCCCCGCATCCGGATCGGCTGCAAGAAGGGTTTTGTAGCAGTCGGCCGCTGCAGCATAGTCCCCGAGGTCCTCGAGGACCCGTGCTTTCCGGGCAATTACCCCGGTGTCTCCCGGGCTTGCCTCCGCCGCCCGGTTGATCGCTTCAATCGCCTCCCCGTATCGTCCGAGGCGTTCGAGCGCCCCGCTCCGGCCGAGCAGGGCGGCCCGGTCGGCCGGGTTTCCGGAAAGCACCCGGTCGAAGCAGGCAAGCGCCTCCTCATACCCGCCAAGGTGCATGAGCACCTCTCCCCTGCTCTTCTCGGCTGCCGTATCTCCGGGATTGATCCCGAGGAGGGCACCGAACGCCTCCGCCGCCTCCGCGTACCGGGAGAGGTGCACCAGGGCATCGCCCTTCCTGTGCAGGAAGTGTGGGTCGTCTCCGGCACCCGGCACCTGTTCAAGGTATGCCAGGGCGTCGCCGTATCGGCCGAGGTTCATGAGGATGTCGGCCTTCATCAGCCGGGCAACGGCATTTTGCGGTTCTTTTTCAAGAACCGCGTCCAGGCGGTGGTTCGCCTCGTCATACCTCCCCAGGTGAAGAAGTGCGGTGCTGCTCTGCTGCAGGACGACAGCGTTCCCGGGGTCGGCCGCAAGAACGCGTTCGAAATCCTCCTCCGCTTCCGCGTACCGGCCGAGGTGAAGCAACGCAATCCCCCGGCAGTTCAGGACGTTCTCGCTCCGGGCATCGAACTTCAACGGCTTCGACTTCTCGAAAGCCGCCGACCCGTCTTTCTCAAAGAGCGCAAGGTCGGTGCCGCTCCCGATCCACTTCATCCCGGTCGCTGCCTGATTCTCAAGTACGCGGTCGAACGACCGGATCGCCTCGGCGTACTGGCCCAGGCGGAAGAGCGCCATGCCGCGGACGTACCAGACCTGGACCTGACTCTGGTCGTGTTTCAGGATCTGGTCGAAACTCTTCACCGCACGGTCATAGCGGCCGAGCGTATCGTAGACCAGCCCCATGGAGTAGCGCACCGGGATGTTGTCCGGAGCGGCGAGGGCGACCTTATCGAAGCATTCCATCGCCTCTGCGTAGTCTCCCGCCCGGAGGAGCAGCGAGCCGCAACGGTACCGGACGGGGAGGTTTTCAGGGTCGGCGGCGGCGATCTCCCGGTAGCAGCCGGCGGCGTCCTGGAACCGGCCGGTGTGCTCGAGCGCCAGGGCTTTGCCGTAGAGTGCATCGAGGTTGCGGGGTTCTTTGTCGAGCACCTTGTTGAACGTGTCGACGGCTTCGGGGTAGTTCCCTTGGTAGAGGAGGGCGTTCCCCTTTCGAGCGAGGGTTTCGGTGCTGTCGGGGTTTTCCCGAAGGATTCTCTCAAAGTTGACCGCTGCTTCCCGGTAATTCCCGGTTCGTTCGAGCATCCTTCCGAGTTTCTCCCGCAGGACACCGTCTTCCGGGTTTCCCTCCAGTGCCCGCCGGTAGGCGGCCGCCGCGTCGGCGTATCGACCGAGCCTCTCAAGCATCTCGCCCTGCCAGCAGGAGGCGTTCGTGTCCGCGGGGTTGTCTTCGATGACCGTTGCGAAACACCCGGCCGCCTCCTCGTAGTTGCCGGTTCGGGAGAGGGCGTGCCCCAGTGTCCGCAGTATCCCGGCATCGCCGGGAGACGATTCGAGCGCTTTCCGCAGCCAGTCCACGGCTTCGTCGTCCCTGCCGAGACAGGCGAGCGCCTCGCCCATGGCCCGGCGGATGGGACCGTTTTCAGGATCAACCTTGAGCGCCTTCTCGAAGCTCTTCACCGCCTCACCGTAGTTCCCGGCCTCAAACTGCGCGGTTCCCTGTTGTATCGCGGGGTTGACGTTCTTCCCCTGCCCCAGTATATTACCGAAGAAATCCATCCGGCACCCTTTGCTGTTGTTCGTTAGGTATGCGAGTATTCACTGTTATATCCTCTGTGATCGGTTTTCTCTTCTCCCGGTGATCGATGTTCTTCTCAAGGTTGATGCGCCGGCCGCTGCTTGAAAGGACCGGTCTGCGTCGGTTATGGGACCGGGGTGATATGAGGGGTACCGGCAATCGACACGCAACGGTCATGGCGAGAGAGATCCCGGGAGACAGGCGGGACAAACCGCCCATCTCCGTTCAAACGTCCAGAATAGGGTCGAACTGCGATTTGCCGACCGGGCCGTAGAAACTCGATATCTTTTGGTCCATTCCGCAGATCGGGCAGGCATAGTCCTCCGGCAGGTCCTCGAACGCAGTGCCTTTCGGGTACCCCCGGAGCGGTTCGCCGCGGTTTTTGTCATACACGTAGCCGCAGATCTTGCAGACGAACTTCGTCGGCTCCCAGGGCTCGAACCCCCATGCCCCGATCGGCCCTTTGCCGGTCGCACCGCAGACCGGACAGACGTAGTCCTCCGGCAGGTCTTCAAACGCGGTTCCTGCCGGGACGCCGCGGTGAGGTTCGCCCCGCAGCGGCGAGTAGATGTAGTTGCAGTACCTGCACCGGTATCGCTTCACCTTCTCCATGCCGGTCACACTCCTTCAAGATAGCCACCCGCACAGTCGTGGGGTGCGCTCCTGAAAGGCGGCTTATCAGATAAGGCTTCGCGTGGATTGTCCCGGCGTCGCGCGTGACCGCTATCCATACAGGGCTCTGCTGCCGCCGCTCTACGTCCGAAAGAAGACTTTGAGAATATACACGGTTTCTCGATGCCGCCGGCAGGGGGAGCGAATCGGGTACGGCAAAACGGAAACCGCCCCGGCCCTCGCGCGGTCTCAGTCGCAGGAGACCTCGCCGGTGTCCCCGTTCACCGTCACCCGGGTTCCGGGGGCAAGGCCGGAGAACTCCGGCGGCAGGCGGTCAACCATGGGGATACCTGCAATGATTGCCCCGACCGCGATGATCGGTTCGGCCTCCGTATTGATGATCGCCGCAGGAGCATACCCGTTCTGCTTTAATGCGTAGATCACGTAGGATCCGACCGTCGAGCCTTTTCCGTACGGGAAGGCCAGCACGCGCCCGGCAATGGAGTGCCCCTCCAGCGGGTGCCCGCGCTCGACTACGGTGCCGGTCTCCGGGTCGACGCCCGAGAGGAACGATATGGGTTCGGACGAGACAAGGAGGTCTCCGCTGCCAAGACCCCTGGATATGCTTCTGCCCTGCACGATCATTTCACCACACTATAATATGAGGTTGGAGATCCAACTATATGAGTGACATGGACGAAACCATTGGCAACACTCCTGGCAGCGAGCACGACATGCTTACGCTCCAGATTCAGGATCTAAAGGCGCAGATCCTGGATTATAAACTTAAAAACGAGTTGCTGGAAAAGGAACTCCTGCAGCTCCGGAAAGAGAACGCTCAGTTAAAGCGCGTGCCGCTGTTTGTTGCCGCTGTGGTCGATGTGCTTGAGAACGGCGAAGTGTATCTCCGGCAGCAGGGCAACAACCAGGAATACGTTACCGCAGTCAATGCACGACTCCACCGCACTCTTAAGCCCGGGATGAAGGTGGCTGTGAACAATACCCTCTCTATCGTCAAGACTATCGGCAACGTCTACGACTCGAGAATCAGGGTTATGGAGCTCGACGAGCAGCCGAGCGTAACGTTCGAGCAGATCGGCGGTCTAAGGGAGGAGATCGAGGAGGTCAGGGAAGCCGTCGAGTACCCGCTCACGAAGCCCGAGATCTACGAACGCATCGGCGTGGAGCCCCCGAAGGGTATCCTTCTCTACGGCCCGCCCGGTACCGGAAAGACCCTGATTGCAAAGGCGGTCGCCCACCAGTCCAACGCCCGGTTCATCAGGATGTCCGGAAGCGAACTCGTCCACAAGTACATCGGGGAGGGTGCGCAGCTCGTCCGTGAACTCTTCATCCTCGCCCGGGAACGCGCTCCGGCCATCGTCTTTATCGACGAGATCGATGCGATCGGGAGCATGCGTACGAACGACGGGACCTCCGGCAGCGCCGAGGTCCAGCGGACGCTGATGCAGCTCCTGGCGGAGATGGACGGGTTCGGGAACCGCGGCAACGTCCGGATCATGGCGGCGACGAACCGGATCGATATGCTGGACCCGGCTCTCCTCCGTCCGGGCCGGTTCGACCGGATCATCCAGGTCCCGCTCCCCGATGCCGGCGCGCGCCTTGAGATCCTGAAGATCCACACCGCGAAGATGGCGCTCTCCGGGGACATGGACCTTGCCGCGATTGCAGAACGCGCCGGGAGCACCACCGGTGCGGAGTTGCAGGCGATCTGCCGCGAGGCTGGTATGATGGCGATCAGGAGAAACGCCGATGCCGTCGAACAGGCCGACTTCCTTGCGGCGATCAAGAAAGTGAAGCGCGAGGCGGCGGCGCCCGACAGCCGCATGTATATCTGACGGGATTCTCCCGCCACTCTTTTTTGTCCGCACCTGACGGTGCTTGAACCGGCCTTTCAGCCCGTCGTATTCCATCCCTCAGTCACATGAACGATGCATGGATTCCAGGGTATCGCCATTGGAGGGAGGGGGACCCCCGTTGCGATAGTCATCACAGTCCAGTGTACCGGGCTTTCAAGTCTTAACCTCGATCTCCGCGAGAAGACTCTCTCATCTGTCCTCCTGCCGATGGAGTTCCGGGGCAGCATCGAAGGAAGTCTTATCGACCTCGTGCTCCCACAACTATGCAATGAACGTCCTCCTCATTCAACCGGAGGGGGTTGACCTCTACGCTACCCTGCTCAAATCCGAGACCAGCAGGAAGGCCCTCCGTTTTTACCAGCCCGACCATCTGGCATACGGGATGCGCATCCGGACGGCGTCTCTCGGGAGTGCGCTTGCTCTCGTCTCCGAACTCCGGTGGTACATCCAGCGCTACGTCGAAGAGGTCCTCTTCGAGCCCGCGGAGGGGGGGGTCTTCTGCTCGTCCGGCCTTGCCGGGCAGATCTACGAGCGGGACGTGAGACCCGCCGCTCCGTGGAGGTACCGGTGTCTCTATCGGATCTCGGGAGACCATATGGTTGATACCAGCTGGATGGGGGAAGGCACGACGCCGGAGGCGTATGCCGACCGGGTCGAGCCCGGCGATACGGTGCTTGAGGTCTGGTGCACCGAAGAGGAGTACCCGACCGGGTAGGGCGGCCGGGGCGTCGGCGGTCCAGGTATGCACGGCGGGCATCCTCCGCGGGATGAACGAAGGTCTGTCGGGATACCCCGGCCGCCCCCCCCTCTCCCGCAGCGATTGTTTCGCGGCAAGAGGATTCCCGGAACGGTGCACGTCCTGTGACTGCTGCGTAAGGGCCCGCCGCCCGGGCGGGTCGTATCGACCCGGAGTCGGGTCTCATTCCTGGGAGGGTATGAGGCTATCACAAGCCTCAGCCTCCGCGGACCCGAAACCAGGCCTCCAATCCCCGTCTATCGAGTATCTATGATGCGTATGAACTTTTTATGAGGAGGAGCGACCATGGGACGATCGATATCGTTTGAGGAGAACATTCTCAAAAAAAAGACGGGTGCCCAATTCATTACCGGGTCACGCCCGACCGCCACGGCAATATCAAAAAATTGCCCCGGTGTGGGCAAAACTGGAGTCGAAATGTGAGTTTCACCGGATTCCGAACGCAGGCCACTGCTCCAATCAGGACAACCCCAAAGCGTTCAACTCACTGCTTGTCTCGTTCCTGCGTAAGCATCGCCCGGTGTGAACTCTGCACTGTGACGCTCCCGGTATGCCCTCCGTGGACCGCCGTGCCCAGGAAAAGGGTTCCAGCGTTCAGAAAGAGAGTATGCCTGCCCTCCTCATTGCAGGACTATATTCCATATATTGGGAGATCGAACGCTGATACATGCAGCGCACATGGATCGGCGGGGATCTGAGGTTCTCCTACTGCACCGAGCACGACCTTCCCGATATATCCCGGATGCTCGCAAAGGAGTCGGTCTGCAGGTGGCTGTTCTTCGGACCGAACACGGAGGAGGCCACCCGGTCCTATTTTCTCCCTCTGATCGAGGAGATGCAGGCAGCGCTCGCGGAGGGGAAAACGCCGGATCACCATGTCTTCACAGTCAGACTGGAGGATACCGGGGAGTTCGTCGGGCAGTGTGCACTCCTGTCGGTCGATTTCAGTCCAGGAGCGTTTCTTATCGGCTACCAGTTCGACGATACGTACTGGGGAAGAGGCTACGGCACCATGGCCTGCAACTTTCTGGTCTACTTCGCTTTTGCCGTGCTCGACGGTTACCGGCTGAACGGCGACACCGTTGCCGATAACACGCCGTCGCGGCGGGTGATGGAGAGATGCGGCTTTGTCCGGGAAGGCGTCCAGAGGCGATACTGGCATGCACGGGGCGGGTATTACGATCGTGTGATCTTCGGCCTCCTCGCGAGCGATCTTGTTCCGGGGCGCCTTTCGGCACTGGAAAAAACGTTCAAGGCATAGCGTTCGGCTATAGTATTCCGGCAAAGCCGTTATTCAAAAAGAGAGTACCCTTCAGGCGAACATCTCGCCGAAGGTGGTATGGAAGTGGTGGCGGTCGAAGTCCACCGAGAGTTTGTCGATCGCCTTCATGAAGTCGTCGCCGGTGACCGCATCGCGCTCCATCCTGATGGCGAACATTCCCGCCTCCATGCATATCGCCCGGAGATCGGCGCCGTTCTTCCCTTCCGTGAGCCGGGAGACCTCCGAGAGGTTGACGTCCTCACCGAGGTTCATGTGCATGGTGTGGATCTTTAAGATGGCAAGCCTTCCTGCGTGGTCCGGGAGCGGGATCTCGATCATCCGGTCGAACCGGCCGGGACGGAGGAGGGCGCGGTCGAGGATATCGATCCGGTTCGTGGCGGCGATGATCTTGACGTCGCCCCGGTTTTCGAACCCGTCCATCTCCGCCAGGAGCTGCATCAGCGTCCGCTGGACTTCGCGGTCGCCGGACGTCGTCGAGTCGTTTCGGTGCGCGCCGATAGCGTCTATCTCGTCGATGAAGATGATCGACGGCGACTTCTGTTTCGCGAGGTCGAAGAGTTCCCTGACCAGGCGTGCCCCCTCGCCGATGTACTTCTGCACCAGCTCCGAACCCACCACGCGGAGGAAGTGCGCGTTTGTCTGGTGGGCAACCGCCCGTGCAAGGAGCGTCTTCCCCGTACCGGGAGGGCCGTAGAGGAGCACGCCTTTCGGCGGGGAGATCCCGACCTTCTCGAAGAGGTGCGGCTTTGTGAGGGGGAGCTCGACGGCTTCGCGGACCTCCTCGATCTGCGGCTCAAGGCCGCCGATGTTCTCGTAGGTCTCTTCCGGCGACTCAACCAGTTCCATGCCGTAGATCTGCGCGTCGTAACTCGTGGGGAGCACATCCACGATGGCGAGGGACTGCTGGTTGAGCGTGCATCTCACACCCGGTTTGAGGAGATCGGGGTCGATGAGCTGGGAGGTCCGGACTAAAAATCGCGGTCCTGCGCTGCTCCGCACAATCACCCGGCTGTTGTCGATAACGTCCGTAACCGTCCCGATCACGAGCGGGGGACTTCTGAGCTGTTCGATCTCGCTCTTCAGTTTTCGGATCTCGCGTTCGTAGCGGATCTTCTGAGTCTCAACGTATCGTTTCTCGGACTCCATCTGGCGGAACTGCTCGCGCAGCTCCAGGTTTCGGTTTTCGAGGTTCGTTATCCTTTCCAGGAGATACTGGTAGATGTCTTCACCGGTATCCTTCTCGGGTGTCTGCCGAACGATATCTCCCATGGGTCTCCTCAAATAATTATATAGGTTAAAATAAATATAAAGTTGTTTGCGAGACTTATGCAGTGTGAACTATGCGGCGCTCCTATCCAGGGACCGTCAAAAATCATTATGATCGAGGGTGCGGAACTCTGTGTCTGCTCCCGATGCGCAAAATACGGTACGGAAGTCCAGCAACCGCGACGAAAAGGCGCCCCGCAGAAGACATCGGGGTTCGCCGTCCCGCAGACCCGGAGGAGACCTCGCGACGTCTTCGACCTGATGGAAGGAGAGATCGTCGACGATTATGCCGACCGAATCCGGATCGCCCGCGAAGAGAAGGGGTGGTCCACGCTCGATCTCGCACAGGCGATAAAGGAACGCGAACTCCTCGTCAAAAAAATCGAGAAGGGAGACCTTATTCCCGAGGACGACGTCCGGAAAAAACTTGAAAAAGCGCTCAATATCAGGCTGATCGATTCGGCCGAAGACAGTACCTCCGCAGGCGGGCCGGGCCGGGTGGCCATGACCGTCGGCGACGTAATCGCGTTCAAGAAGAGCCGGAAGTAAGGCTCTTCCCATACGTTTTTCCGGATCTTCTCCGGGCCCGTCACGGACTCACCCTTCGCGCGGGAATCCGGCACCTATTTATACAATAAATGGGTAACGCTATCCCTAATGCGTGGTGAATGTTTTTTCGCCGGTGAACGTTTTTACCTCGGCTAACGAAGTAACTCCTACCCCCGCAGAGACAACCAGCCGCCTTTTGACCGTCGATGTCGGTAACTCTGGAGCGGCAGCGTTTTATCGCTATTTTAGCCAGTTTACCTGGTATTAACCGTTCTCGGAAGACCGTATCATCCGGGTCCGGGAGGATTTGTGATCATGAGAGGAAAAGAGATTCGTCTGGAACGTATTATGGATCGGAACACCGGCAGGACCATCATCGTGCCGCTCGATCACGGCGTGACGCTCGGCCCCATCCCGGGGCTGGTCGACGTCGGAAGGACCATCGATCTCGTCGCCGAAGGCGGGGCAAATGCGGTTATCGGGCACGTGGGGCTTGCGCTGCACGGACACCGGGGGCATGGGCGGGACGTCGGTCTCATCATGCACCTCTCGGCAAGCACCAGCATCGGCCCCGACCCGAACGACAAGGTGCTTGTGAACACCGTTACGAACGCCCTGAAGATGGGCGCCGACGGCGTCTCGGTGCACATCAACGTCGGGGCCGACTCCGAGGCAAGGATGCTCGAAGACCTGGGCCGGGTCGCGGTCGAATGCATGGAGTGGGGAATGCCGCTCCTCGCGATGATGTACCCGCGCGGTCGGAAGGTCGCGGACGAGCACGACCTTGAGAGCGTCAAACTTTCCGCACGGGTGGCGGCGGAACTCGGCGCCGACATCGTCAAGACGGTCTACACCGGCGATCCGGACTCGTTCCGGGAGGTGACCCGGGGATGCCCGGTGCCCGTCGTGGTCGCGGGAGGCTCAAAGACCGACGACCGGGCGACCCTCGCCCTCGTCGAGGGCGCGATGGAAGGCGGAGCCGCCGGCATCTCTATCGGGAGGAACGCCTTCCAGCACCCGGCACCCAACCGTCTGATCCGCGCTGCGGCGCTGATCGTCCACGAAGGACGGTCGGCAGAAGAGGCAATGGAGATTCTTCGGACGTGAACGAGATGATTGGAAAAGAGATCCGCCTCGAGCGGATTATGGACCGAAATACCGGCCGCGCCGTGATCATCCCCATGGATCACGGGTTCACGATGGGTCAGATCGAGGGGCTCTGCAACATGACCAGGATCGTCAGCGCCGTGAGCGAGGGCGGGGCGAATGCCATCGTCCTCCATAAGGGCATGGTGAAGGGGGGGCACCGGAAGCACGGAAAGGATATCGGCCTCATCGTGCACCTCTCCGCAAGCACCTCGATGAACCCGGACCCGAACGACAAGGTGCTCGTCTGCACCGTGGAGGAGGCGGTCGCGCTCGGCGCCGACGCGGTCTCGATCCACATCAACCTGGGCGCGCCGAACGAGTCGCGGATGCTTGAGTCGGCGGGCGCAGTGGTGCGGGACTGCAACCGCTGGGGGATGCCGCTCCTGATCATGATCTACCCCCGCGGCAGGGGGGTCGACCCGACCTCGCCGCAGGCGATAGGGCACTGCGTCCGGGTCGCCGAGGAACTCGGCGCCGACCTGATCAAGACGAGTTACACCGGCGACCCTGAGACATTCCGCCGGATCACCGCGGCCTGTTCGGTGCCGGTGATGATCGCCGGCGGCGAGAAGGGCGGGGACTTCGAGACGCTCACGACCATCCGTGACGCGATCGGGGCGGGCGCGGCGGGCGTCTGCATGGGAAGGAACGCCTTCCAGCGCGACGACCCCGCCCGGTTCATAGCCGCGATCTGCCGGGTGGTCCACGAGGGCAGAAGCCCGGCCGAGGCGCTGGAGACCGGGCAATGAAGCGGTTCTGGGTCGATGTCAGACCGTGGCGAAAGGACCTTGCGACGGCCGCTATCGAGAGCGGCGCGGACGCCCTGGCCGTCGACGATGCGGGGCGCGTGCGGGAACTCGGGCGGGTGGCGACGGTCGCGGAGAACGGCGATCTCGTCCCCGGAAAGGACGTCTTCGAGGTCGAGATCGTCGATAAGGCGACCGAAGAGGAGGCGCTCCGGCTCTCCCGCGAGGGGCTCGTCGTCGTCCGGACACGGGACTGGACGGTCATCCCGCTCGAGAACCTCGTCGCGCAGTCGGACCGGATCATCGCCGCAGTCGCGAGCGCCGATGAGGCGGCGGTCACCCTGACCGTCCTCGAACGCGGGGCGGCGGGTGTCCTCCTCTCGACCGACGACCCGGCGGAGGTCCGGCGGACGGCAAAGACGCTCGCCGGCGCCGGTCGCGAGGTCTCCCTCGTCCCGTTCGAGGTGACCCGGATCGCCCCCGTCGGGATGGGCGACCGGGTCTGCGTGGATACCTGCTCCCTCCTCGCCGACGGCGAGGGCATGCTCGTCGGCAACACCTCCTCGGCGTTCCTGATGGTGCACCCCGAGACCCTGGAGAACCCCTACGTGGCGCCGCGTCCGTTCCGGGTGAACGCCGGGGCGGTGCACGCCTACATTCTCCTCCCGGACGGGAAAACGGCCTACCTTGCCGACCTCGCGGCGGGCGATAAGGTGCTCGTCGCGGAGCATACCGGCGCGACTCATGACGCGGTCGTCGGCAGGGTGAAGATCGAGCGCCGCCCGCTCCTCCTTGTCGAGGCGAAGGCCGGCGATGTAAAGGTGAGTCTGGTCCTCCAGAACGCCGAGACGATCCGGCTTGTGGCGGAGGACGGCGCGCCGGTATCGGTCGCGGTCCTCGCGGTGGGCGACAGGGTTCTCGGCAGCATCGCAGAGGGCGGGCGGCACTTCGGCATCGCCGTTGCGGAGACGATCCGGGAGAAGTGACGCGAATGCTTGCAGGCATCATCGGCGGCACCGGGCAGATGGGACGATTCTTTGCGGAAGTCTTTCGAGCGGCGGGATGGGAGGTGATCGTCTCCGGGACCAGAACCGCGCTATCCAGCCGGGAGATCGCGGAGACGGCGGACCTCGTCATGGTCTCGGTGCCGATCCGCGCCACCGTCGGGGTGATCCGGGAGGTCGCCCCGCTTCTTACGGAGGAGCAGGTCTTCTGCGACCTGACGTCCCTCAAGGTCGAGCCGGTCCGGGCGATGCTCACCTCCCGTGCGGAGGTGATCGGGCTCCACCCGATGTTCGGGCCGGGCGCCGCCTCGCTCCGGGGCCAGACGATCGTCGCGACCCCGGGGCGGTGCCGCCCGGAGACCCTCGAGGGTCTTCTCTCGGTCTTCCGCGACCAGGGAGCGTCGGTCACCCTCTCGACGCCGGAAGACCACGACCGGATGATGGCGGTGGTCCAGGGGCTCACCCACTTCGGGACGCTCGCGAAGGCGGAGGCCATCCGCCGGACCGGCGCCGATGTCGGGGAGACGCTCTCGTTCACAAGCCCCGTCTACCGGATCGAGATAGGATTCGTCGGAAGGCTCCTCGCCCAGGATGCGGACCTCTACGGGGACATCCTGCAGATGAACCCGGCCGTTCCCGGGGTGCTTGCGGCGTTCGAGGAGGCGGTCCGGACGCTCCGGGAGATCGTCGAGTCCGGGGACCGCGAGCGGTTTCGGGCGTTCTTTTCCGGGAACTCCAGCCACTACGCCTCGTATCTCCGCGCCGCGACGGAAGAGACGGACGACCTCATCAACCATGCGGTGGGCCGATGACCGTCCTGACGCTCGGGCCGGCCGGGACGTTCAGCCACGCACTCGCGGCCCGGCTCTACGGCGGCGGTATCGAACTCCTGCCGACCATCCATGCCGTCATCGAGCGCGTGGCGGGCGGCTCGGCTATCGGCCTCGTCCCGATCGAGAACTCGGAGACCGGCGGCGTGGGCGAGACGCTCCGGGGGCTCATGGAGTTCGACGTCTCGATCACCGGAGAAGCGTATATGCCCATCCGGCACCACCTCGCGGCCCGGGGGGAGCCTGGCCGCCTCTCGGTCATCTACGCCCATCCGCAGACGCACGAGCAGTGCTCCGTCATCCTCACCAGGCTCGGGGTGGAGGTCGTGCACACGAGCAGCAACGCCGCAAGCGCGGCCGCGATGCGGAAAGAAAGCCGTGCCGGGGCGGTCGTCCCGGAGACGGCGGCGGCGATCTACGGCCTACCTATAGCCCTCCGCGACATCCAGGACAGCAGGGAGAATATCACCCGGTTCGTGGAGATATCCGCCGCCCCCCGTGAGGAGACGGGCTGCACGAAGTGCAGCCTCCTTGTGGACCCGGAGATCGACCGGGCGGGTCTCCTCGCCGACCTGCTCGGGGTCTTTGCCCGGCGTGGGGTCAACCTGACCCGGATAGAGTCTCGGCCGGCCCGCCGGGGTATGGGGCGATATATCTTCTTCATCGACGTCGAGATATCTGAGGGATGGCGGGAGGCGAAGGAGGAACTCAAAGGGATGACCGCCGTCAGGGAACTCGGGTGTTACGCATGCATGGAGGTGCCAGGGATATGATCGTCAGGGTGGCGCGGATCGGGCCGGTCGACGCGACGTTTTCGGCCCCTCCCTCCAAGAGTTACACCCACCGGGCCCTGATTGCGGGTGCGCTTGCTGCAGGGAGGTCGCGGATTGCGGGACCCCTCCGGGCGGCCGACACCGAACTGACCGCCCGGGGGCTGGAGAGCCTCGGGGTCCCGGTCGAATGGCTGCCGGGAGAGATCACCGTCACCGGGTGCGGCGGCGCTTTCCCGACGCCGGGTGAGGTCACGATAGATTGCGGGAACTCCGGGACGACCCTCCGGTTGCTCACCTCGGCGGCGCTTCTTGCCCGGTACCCGGTGGTCCTGACGGGGAGTCCGAGGATGCTCGAACGGCCGGTCGGCCCCCTTGCCGATGCCCTCGGAGCGCTCGGCGGCTCGGTCGAGTCCGCCGGCCGGCCCGGCTACCCGCCCATCCGGGTCTCCGGCAGGCTCCGGGGCGGGAAGACGCAGATTGACGGGAGCATCAGCAGCCAGTTCGTATCGTCCATCCTGATGGCGGCGCCCTACGCTGAGGAGGACGTGGAACTTACGCTCCCGGCAGCCCCGGCCTCCCGGTCATACCTCGACGTGACCGCGGACGTAATGCTCCGGTTCGGCGCCCGGCTTGAGAGGCGCGGCTACGACCGGTTCCGGGTGGAGAGCGGTGCGGTCTACCGGGCACGGGACTACCGGATTGAGGGCGACTACTCGTCTGCATCCTACCTCTTCGCGGTCGCGGCCGTCTGCGGCGGGAAGGTCACGGTCACCGGCCTCTCCCCGGCATCGGTCCAGGGTGACCGCCGGTTTCTCGATGTCCTTGAGGCGATGGGCTGCCACGTCGCCGCCGGCGTCGATGCGGTGACGGTGGAGCGGACGGGCGACCTTCACGGAGTCGAGGTGGATATGTCTTCGTCTCCCGACACCGTCCAGACGCTCGCGGCGGTGGCGGCGACGGCAACGTCGCCGACGACGATCACCGGCACGGCGCACCTGCACTACAAGGAGAGCGACCGCGTCGGGGTGACGGCGGCGACCCTCAGGAGGATGGGCGCGGGCGTCGATGTCACGGACGATTCCCTCACGATCACGCCCGCGCCCCTCCACGGCGTGGCCGTCGACCCGCACAACGACCACCGGACGGCGATGGCGTTTGCCGTCCTCGGGCTCGCGGTCGGGGGCATGGCGATCCGGGACCCGGGGTGCGTGGAGAAATCCTTTCCCGGGTTCTGGGAGGCGCTCTACGGGGAGGGGTTGCTGTGAAGGTGGTCCTCACCGGGTTCCGGGGCACCGGGAAGACCTCGGTCGGTCGGGTCCTCGCGGACCGGCTGGGGCTGCCGCTCTACGACACCGATGCGCTGGTCGAGCGCCGGGCGGGGATGCCGGTCCGGGAGGTCTTCCGTCGGCACGGGGAGGCGCACTTCCGGGCCCTCGAACGGGAGGTGATCGCGTCGCTCCGGACCGCGGAGGGGGTGATCAGTACCGGCGGCGGTGCGGTCCTCGACCCGGCAAACGTCGCGGACCTCCGGTGGCACGGCACGGTCTTCCTTCTAGCGGCCGCACCCGAGGTCTGCCATAGGCGGATCGCCGGCAGCGACCGGCCGGGGCTGACGGACCTCCCCCCGGCGGAGGAGGTGCGCACGCTCCTTGCCCGAAGGAAGGATGCATACCTCGGCGCGGCGGATGCCTGCATCGATACCGGTACGTGCACTCCCCCGGAGATTGCGGATAGCATCGTCCGGAAGATGGGGGGGGAGGCCGGCATCTCCCCGGACCGAAGGCGTGAACGCGACGGTCTCCTTGAGCGGTTCGGGCTTTCCGACCTCGGGGAGATGATCGACCGGGACCCGGGCCTCCGGGTCTGCGCCATCGTCGGCAACCCCTGCGCCCATAGCAAGAGCCCGCTCCTCTACAACCGGCTCTTCGCGCACTTCGGGATGGAGCACTACCGCTACACCCGCTTTGAGTGGCCGGACGCAGGAGTCATCGTCCGTCTCGCGACCCTCCTCCCCGTAAAAGGTCTCTCGGTCACGATCCCGTTCAAGGCCGACGTGATGCGCCACCTTGACGCTGTGGACGATCACGCGGCGGCGATCGGGGCGGTGAACACCGTCGTCCGGTGCGGCGGAAAGTTCTACGGCCATAACACCGACTGGCTGGGCGTCCGCTCGCCGCTCCTTCACCGGCGGGGCGCCCGGGCGGTTGTCCTCGGTGCCGGGGGTGCGGCGGCGGCGGCGGTCTACGCCCTCGTCTCGCTCGACATGGACGTGACGGTGCTTGCCCGGACTGCGGACGCGGCGCAGAGGCTTGCGGACCGGTTCGGGTGCCGGCGGGGCGGTCTCGAAGAGTTCAAGGGGAGCGGCGCCGATGTGGTGGTGCACGCAACCCCGGTCGGGATGGAGCCCGACACCCGGAGCCTTCTTGCCCCCGGCGACCTTGAGCGAGGGACGACCGTCTTTGACCTCGTCTATACGCCGCCGGAGACGCCCCTCATCCGGGCGGCGAGGGAGGCCGGGTGCGAGACGATACCCGGCACGGAGATGTTCGTCCACCAGGCGGCGGAGCAGTTCCGGCTGATCACCGGTATTGCGGTCTCGCCTGCGCTGGTGCGGGAGATGCTTTCATGAACACGTTCGGGAGAAACTTCAGGTGCACGACGTTCGGTGAGAGCCACGGGAAGGCGGTGGGCGTGGTCGTCGACGGCTGCCCGCCCGGGATATCCCTCACGGAGGCGGATATTCAGCCGTACCTCGACCGAAGGCGGCCGGGAAAAAGCCCGCTCGAGTCAGGGCGGCAGGAGGCCGACCGGGTGGAGGTCCTCTCGGGGACGTTTGAGGGGAGGACGACCGGCGCCCCGATAGCGCTCGTCGTCGGGAACAGCGACGTCCGGTCGGAGGACTACGACGCGCTCCGGGACGTCTTCCGGCCCGGGCATGCGGACTATGCCTATCAGGCGAAGTACGGTCTCCGCGACCACCGGGGCGGGGGGCGGAGTTCGGGGCGGGAGACCCTTGCCCGGGTCGCCGCCGGAGCGGTGGCGATGCGCTGCCTTGCGCCCTCCGGGATCACGATCCGTGGGCGGATCGTCGAGGTGCACGGCGCGACGGAGCCCGATGCGATGGAAGCGGAGATCCGGGCCGCACGGGACGCGGGCGACTCCGTGGGCGGGGTCGTGGAGGTGACGGCGGCCGGGTGTCCCGCAGGGCTCGGGGACCCGGTCTTCGGGAAACTCGACGCCGCCATCGCCGGGGCGATGATGGGCATCGGTGCGGTGAAGGGCGTCGAGATCGGCGAGGGGTTCGGCGCCGCCCGGCTCTTCGGGAGCGAGATGAACGACCCGATCGGCAAGACCGGGTTTGAAAGCAACCACGCTGGTGGTATCCTCGGGGGGATCAGCACCGGACAGGAGATCGTCGTCCGGCTCGCCGTCAAACCGACGCCCTCGATACGCCGGGTGCAGAGAACGGTGGATGTCGCCGGCGCGGAGCGGGAGATCTCGGTCGGAGGGAGGCACGACCCCTGTATCGTCCCCCGGCTCGTCCCGGTCGCGGAGTGCATGATGGCGCTCGTCATTATCGACGCGATGCTTGAGCAGGGGAAGTACCGGGGAGTGGGGCGGTGAGTTCCCTTCCTGATCCTCAAACCTTCGAAGAAGGAGAGTTAAGCATCGGAGATGCGATCGCCGGGGAAGGGCCGTGTTCACGTTCCGGCCCCGGTCATGGCCCGGATGTCAAACCACCGTCCCCTTATGCGAAGAGCGTTGCGATGCCGGGCACCAAAATTCGCGAACTACTGGTACGTCATGCTACATCGGTGGTCTGAGGACCGCTTTGGGATGCCGTCAGCAATACTGCCTGTAAAATAAGAGAGACAAATAACAGGACCGTTACTATCCACCATCCGACCGACTCGAAGATATCCTCCGGAACCATGAATGTGTATCCCATGTAAGTTAGAAACAGCACTGCCTGTAAAATCCTGAACGCGTTCGCTTCGGCTTCATTCTTCAAAGCCACCAATCTTTCATCATTCTCGCTGATTATGATCTCCTTCATCTTTTGAGGGGATCTTCTGATCATTGATAATTTGATGTAAGAAGCCAATGCCGCGCTTAATGGTATAAACGACAGCCCGATAATTGCTTTACCGTCCGGCAAGGCTTGATTTCCATCCATCGAACCGAACAAGATCCCAACCGCCAAAAGAACGACACCGACAATCAGTGCCGCAAATATAACTACTTTCGTTTTTTTAACAGTCTTTTCAATATCCATAGCGCCTCACTCCTCCCAAAACAAGTCATTTAAAGTTTTGTTGAGTGCCCTGCATATCTCAATGCATAACTTCAGGCTCGGATTGTATTTGCCGGACTCGATCAGGCTTATCGTTTGTCTGGTTACTCCGACGATCTCAGCCAGTTGCTCCTGCGATACCTCCGACTCTATCCTTGCGATCTTCATTTTTTTGTTTTTCAGTATACACCGCCTCCTCTCACACACATTACATTATGTCAATTATATGTGTCATTCTGTCATATAAATATGGTCGGTATGACTCATCTCCCGGCCATGACACAGAAACGCCTCCTCTTCGATGAAGTCTTCCTGGCGTCTTGTCCAATGAGCGCCCTGTTCGAGGACGTCTCCCCCGAGATCAAAATCAAATCATCAACCTCCAGCGCGAGACGTTATCCTCGCCCACCGTCACCTCACGCGAGGCCGAAAAATATGCCCGTAACGTGAAACAAGAGTGTTGCGATGCCGACCTCCGGAATCCGGCACAGACCGTACCGGGCCACCCCTCACTTCAGCAGGTCCGCGAGTTGCCGTATCTCCCGGAGATTACTGCCCCTTGGCCGTCGGGGTCCCGGCGTGGCAGAAGACGAACTCCGAGCCGTCGTCCCGGTCGCGGAGTGCATGATGGCGCTTGTTCTTCTGGATGTAATGCTTGAGCGGGCGAAGTACCAGGGGTAGGATGCGACGGTTCGTTAGAACGACGTTCCGAAATGCGACTGGCTGGAAGGTGCGACGTTCCCGCAGGAATGGAACTCGAACATCACTCGGTGCGAAGTGTGACGGGCCGCGGGCCGGCGCTGGAGAAACCCGAAGGGTTTCGAGAACCGGATCTTGAGAAGACCGGAGGTCTTCGAGCGGGGAATAGACCACGGAGTGATTCGTGGCTCTTTTTCCCTGACGGGCTACCCGGTCCCGCGATCAACGGACCAGTTGCGTGGTCACCACTGATTTCGCCGTGTCGTGGAGCCTGCCGTCGCTGGTCACCAGGCCGGTCCCGCACTGGACCGCAGCGGCAACAAAGAGGCGGGGGGTGTCCCCTCCCCGGTCCCCATCCCCAATGGCGACGGCCGCCACGGTCCACTGCATGGGGACAGGCCCGAGAAAAAAGGCCGATCCCGGGAAAAAATCCAGATCCGGAACTCATCCCCGCAGAGGTGGGGATGAGCATCAAGCAGAGTCCGATAATTCGGAATCGATGCCCTTTATCGGCGAAGGGGACCGTGAAGTCCCTCATCGCCTCACTTCACCAGGTCCGCAATCTGCCGCATCTCCCGGATATGGTACTGTCCCTCGGCCGTCGGGCTCCCGGCATGGCAGAACGTGAACTCCGACCCGAAAAGGGGCAAGATCGCCCGGGCGTAGCGGAACTCGGCGCCCATGACGCTCGTGCAGATGGGTTTCGGAGCGCGATGGGTGAACGCGACGAGTTCGACGAGGTCGTCCCGGGTCCGGGGTTTCACGACGATCTTCGGGATATCGCCGTAGGACCTGAGCATCTCCTCGATCTTTCCGAGCTCCGGCAGGGCGGGCATCTCGTTCGTGTGCAGAGATGCGAGGATCTGGACGCCCTCCCCCTTGATGAACGGCGCGTGGTCCCGGTAGCGCGCCTCGACGTCCACGAGGTCGACGTAGCGTGCTATCGGTCCGATGATCCGGGTCCAGAGGTCGGCGTTCCCGACAAACCTGCCCCCTTCCTCCCTGCTCCTGAGCGTAGCAATCAGCGGGACGGCGGTCTTCTCCCGGATCGCACGGACCTGATCCAGCAGGTCCCCCTCCATCCGGTCGAGCCGGATCTCGATGAACGTCGGGTTGTATTCCAGAACCTCGTCGATAACCCCGGTATTCTCCACAGAGACGACGATCTTCATACCCGTCCGGTATAACCCCTGATCATTTAAATGCCTGCCTCCTCCTCTCCCCTCCGTCACGTCCCCACCGTACCGCAGCGCTCCAGCATGGCAGCGACGACCGCATCAAAGACCCCCGGCAACCGCTCCCGGAGCCCCTGCACCCCGGCTTCCGTGACCCCGCCTCCGGTCGCAACCTCACCGACGAGGTCCGCGGGTGCCGCGCCGGTCTCCCGAAGGTAGGCGGCCGTAGCCGCAACCATCTCTGTCGTCAGCATAACCGCCCGGTCCTTCGGGAGTCCGCTCGCGCGGGCCGTCGCGTCGGCCAGTTCCTCAATCACGGCGGCGAGCAGCCCCGGCCCGCAACTCGAAAGAAGCGTGGCCGCCGCGAGTTCCTCCTCTTCGACGAGCATCACGTTCCCGACCGACGAAAAGAGCCCCTCCACCCGGAGGGCGTCGTTCATGCCAATCTGCCGCCCGTGGCAGACCAGCGTCGTCCCCTGTCCGACTGCGGAGGTGACCGTGGGCACGACCCTGGTGACCGACCCGGGAAACGCCTCTTCGAGGTCCCGAAGGCTGATCCCGGCGGCGAGCGAGACGATATGCTCATCTCCGTCCATCGCCGGAACAATCTCCCGGAGGACCTCCCGCACCTCCCGGGGCCTGACGGCGAGGACGACGAGACGGCACCGCCGGGCGAGTTCCGCGTTCGTTTCGGCGATGCCGATGCCCGGCCATGCCGCGGCGCATGCATCAAGGCTCGTCCGACTGCGAGAGGCAACCACGACCTCGTCGGTGGAGAGCGCGCCGGATGAAAGAAACCCGTTCATCAGCATCCTGCCCATGTGCCCGTAACCGATAATCCCTACGGCATCCATGATTCCTCAACCTCTCTATAACTGAATACATGTTTTCACCGGGGAGGAGTTATAGACCGGTGGGACGAATGGTACTCAAGAGATGCCGCACAATCACCATCAGGTGCCCGGGTCGCCGGAACTGCTTGCGCCGGCAGGGTCGCCGGCGGCCCTTTCCGCAGCCGTCGCCGCCGGCGCGGACGCCGTTTACCTCTCCGGGAGGCGTTTTGGAGCCCGTCACTACGCAGCGAACTTCTCCGACGAGGAACTTCGCGCCGCCGTCGATTATGCACACCTCCACGGCGTCAGGGTCTATGTCACGGTAAACGTCCTCGTCCGGGACGAAGAACTCCCCGATGTGACCCGATACCTCCTCCGGCTCTACGAGACCGGAGTCGACGCCGTCCTGGTGCAGGACGCCGGGGTGGCGGCGATTGCCCGGGAGGTGGTCTCCGACCTCCCCCTCCATGCCTCCACCCAGATGACGGTCCATAACCGCGAAGGCGTGGCCCGGGCCGCACGGGAGGGATTCTCCCGCGTGGTGCTTGCGCGTGAACTCACCCTCGCCGAGATCGAGGGGATTGCCGGGGACGCAGAGGCACGGGGGGTCGGGATCGAGGTTTTTGCCCACGGTGCGCTCTGCTACTGCTACTCCGGCCAGTGCCTCCTCTCCTCGGTCATCGGGGGGCGGAGCGGGAACCGGGGGATGTGCGCCCAGCCGTGCCGGAAGCCCTACCGGCTCGTCGTCGGGGATAAGGACGATTACGGGCGCCCGAAGGATCTTCACACCGTGCCGGCAGGAGACCGGTACCTGCTCTCGACCCGGGACCTCGCGGTATACCCGCGCCTTGACCGGATCGTGCGTGCACCGGTGGCGGCGCTCAAGATCGAGGGGAGGATGCGTTCGCCGGAGTACGTCGCGACGACGGTGAGCATCTACCGGCGCGCCCTCGACGCGCTCGCTGCAGGAGAGGCATGGTCCCCCTCGCGGGAGGAGATGCGGAACCTTGCCCTCGCGTTCAACCGGGGGTTCACGGAGGGTTACCTCCTCGGCGCCTCCGATATCATGGCCCGCGACCGGCCCGGGAACCGGGGCATCCTGCTCGGCACGGTCGCCGGCTACAACCCGCAGCGGCACGAAGCGACCGTGCGCCTCGCCGGCGATCTCGCGCCCCGTTCCGGCGACGGACTGGCCTTCTGCACGGACGACCCGGAGGAGGATACGGGCGCGGTCGTCCGCGGCCCGCCCACCGTCCGCGACGGCACGGTGCGGCTCTCCGTCCCTGCGCCCGTCGTGCCGGGGGCCCGGGTCTTCCTGACGAAGAGCGCGGACCTTGAGGAGCGGGCAAAACAGGTCATGAAACAGCCTCTCCGGCCGTTGCCGCTCGATCTTTCGGTTACCTGGGAGGACGGCACCCCCTGCCTGGAGGCGGTCGTCGACCGGAACGACGGTGAGCCGCTCCGGGTGCGCTACCGCCCGGACCTCCGGATGGAGCCTGCACGGAACCGGCCGCTCTCCCGGGACCGGATCGCGGAGCAACTCCGAAAGACCGGAGGAACGCCGTTTACGGTCCGGAAGATGGACCTCCGGTACCCGGGCGGGCTCTTTCTCCCGCTCGGGGAGTTGAACGGGGTCCGGCGAACGTTCCTGGAGAAGGTTGAGGAGGCCGTCCTCGCCGCACGGCGTCCGGGGCCCGATGCGGTGGATGCGGCCGGAAAACGTGCCCGGGCGGCGATTGCCGGGATGACGCATCCTGCAGGGCCGCATCCCGGTCCCCGGCTCCCGTCGGTATCGGTCTACGTCGATACCCCTGAGGGTGCAAAGGCCGCCGTCCGGGGCGGCGCCCGGACCGTCTATATCGAGTCCGCCGACCCGGAGGTCCTTGAAGAGGCCGCCGCCGTCTGCGCCGGAGGAGGCGCCGACCCTGTCTGGAAATGGCCGTCGATCACCCGGCGCGCGTTCCTTGATACGGCGGCTCCTCTCCTCCCGTCGCTCTATGAGGCGGGGGTCCGCGGCGTCATGGTGAGCGGTCCCGGCGCTGCGGACGCGGTGCGGCGGGCCGCTCCGGGGATGAACCTCTACGGCGCAGCCGGGCTGAACGTCTGGAACCACCGCACCGCCCGGGAACTGGCGGCGCTCTTCCTGCGGTGTACGGCATCCCCCGAACTTCCGGCGGCCGACCTTGCCCGTCTGGCGGCGACGACCGAGAGCGTTCCCGAACTTGAGGTGCTGGTGCAGGGGAACGTCGAGGCGATGGTGACCGAGGACCGGCTGGCGGCGATGGCCGCCGGTGAGAGCCCCGGCGGCCGTTTTCTGGGGCTCAAGGACGGGCGGGGCCGTGTCTTTCCGGTCCGGCGCGACAGTGAGGGGCGGACCTCTATCGCGAACGCCGTCGAGACCTGCCTCATCGACCGCCTGCCCCGGATCGCCGGGACGGGCATCGCGGCCGTCGCCATCGATGCACGGGGGCGGGGGCCCCGCTACGCCGGGGAGATGGCCGGGCTTTACCGGGCGGGGCTCGACGCCGTCGGCCGGGGAGCCCCCGGCACGCTCTCCGCGCTCAAGGAGGAGGCGAGACGGCGGGCGCTCGGGGGCATCACCGGCGGGCATTTCGTCCGGGGAATCGAGGAGTAAGGGGTATCTTGGCACCGTTGCCATGAGACCCCACTACCCGGACGATCCGTTCCGGGCGGGTACCTCCGTCTCCGGCATTCTCCATTTATCCCCAGAAGAGCATCCAGACCCCGAATCCTATCAAAAGAATCCCGCTTCCCGCTCAAATTATATCCCTGTATTCTCGTA
>DAYL01000032.1:0-99547 GCA_002508705.1 Methanoculleus sp. UBA374
CCAGTTTTATCCGAGGGGACTTATAATTATCGGATCACCTCTCTCATATTTGCGTCAGAAGCAGTGGTTCTATTCAGTCTGCTCCGGATTATGCAGGTGAAACCTCCTCTGATCCGGACATTCAGCGTCATTTTCTACAGTTGCGCAATAGCCTATTCTTTTATCTGGGTAATATTACGATTAGATCTGCTCTCCGGGCATATTCTGTTAAGAAACTCAGGCAATATCCTCTATTATTTGTATTTACTACCTCTGGGATACCTTGAGTATCTCGGGGTCCGAGATATAGTGAGCGCAAATCGCCCCCGAATTATAGCCGCAACAGTGGTTGCGATTATTATCCACTATCTCCTGTTCGAACCGGAGCTGCTTTTCCTCACGAACCTCTTGAATGGGATATTTTGATTTATGATCGTTAATAGCCGTAACCGTTGCGAGCATCCAAAATCCAGTGCAGGAAGCAGGGGTGCAGAATATGATGAAAAAACTATTGTTACTGCTGCTATTACTGGCCGTTTTTTCTAGCTTTTTAAACCAGTATGGGTTTACTCCAGATCATTCTGCTTACTCGATGACGAAGATTTGCGAACAACTCCCGACTTATAATATCGGCGATCTCAAGGATACAAAAGTCCTGTATTTGTCAAATTCTATTGTTGTACTCGATTATTATAGTAACCAGAAGGTATCGATTCCCTGCAGCAGTCGTACTTTACCCTCACTTCCCGTGATGGATAATACCGGGACGAAGATTGCATATAAAGAGTCACGCTCCGATCCTAATCTATGGGTTTATAACACCGAAACCGGTGGAGCCGTACAGATACCACTCGGTTATACCGGCAGTCCGTGGGATCGTCATAACATTCCGCGTTTCAGCCCGGACGGGGAGCAACTCGCTTATCTCCACAGTATCTCATTTGATAATTATTCACTCTCCGTTGCAGATACCGGTGGAAGCTGGAAAAAGGACCTGATGACCGGTATTGCCGATCTCTCGTACTATGACTGGAACCCTGACAACAAAAGAATCGCAATACTGGCCAAAGCAGGAGGTAACGAGAGGTCTTCGATCTATATCATCGATTCTGCAGGTTCGGATATCATCAAAATAAAAGAGAATGTTGAAACAAAGCAGAGTATCCTGGATGGATTGTACCTGTGGAACCCTGTGGGTCTGGATGGATTATGCCAGTGGAACCCTGCGGGTACGAACATAGCCTATATCTCAGCCGGGAATATCTTCACTATTACCGCCGATGGGAGTCAAGAGCGCCAGGTGACCGATGATGGAAACACATTCTTCCTCCAATGGAGCCCAACAGGGGATAAAATTGCGTACCTGACCCGTGACGGGCTCGGTCAGGAATACGAAACCGGACACGTGAAAAAGGGGGAATACGGTAGATTGCACCTGATCAACCTGGATGGAACGGGCCATGAGGAGATCTTTGCAGAGTACACCGGAGGTTTTCTCCTCGAACTTCCATTCACCTGGACTGAAAATGGGAAAGGGATAATCCTCTTCAATATTGAAGGCGGGTACCTGATGGACCTGGAGAAGCCGGCAGGTTATGATCCGGCTTTAATTGCTCTCGTCGCCCTCTGCGTCGCAATCGTGGCCTGCGCAGTATCGATCATCCTTGAATACTACCGGAGGGCGTGATGTGAGATCCATTGGCAGGTCGTCAACAGTAACCCTCGACGGCAACCCGAGACATACGAGCGAACCGGACGTCCAGCAGGTGTCCCACACCTTCCCGAGCGCTCCGCGGGGAGAGCATATGGTCCGGGTGGTCGCGGCGAATGCCAACGGGACGGGAGCGAACTACTGGACCCAGAACGTATTCTCGACGCCGCCCGTGGTGAAGAAGGTGACCCTGCGAAGCCGGACGTTACCGATACCGTTCGTTACGGCAATTTGAAGCTTCATCCGATCAAACCGTGGTCATGAAGATGTGGATTCCTTGTGGCTGAGAGTACATCCCCCCTGGCGCAACCTGGTTCCCGAGGGGCGCTCCTCTCGATCCTGATACCGAACCGCCTTACAGAAGAAGAGTTTCTCGATCTGTGAAGGGCCTGCTATCGCGGGATTGCCTCCGGGCGTCGGCGGGGTTATAGATCATCCCGGATAGTAAGCCGGGAAACAAGGGAAAGAGGCCCCATATCCTTCACCTTTTTCCGCCCGGGCCTCGAAATAATAAGAGACCATCCGTGTATTATCACCTCATCCTGACCGACAACTGCAACCTCTGCTGCACCTATTGCCGGGGAAAGGCGTTCACCGTCGACCCCCCGGAGCTGCCCGATATCGCCGTCGACGAGAACCTCCCGGTGGACCTCGATATCGATCTTGACGACCTCTACCGGTTCCTCGCAAAGGACCCCGGGGCCGTACTGACCTTCTATGGCGGGGAGCCCCTGCTCGCCGTCGACCGCATCCGCGAGATCGTCCGCGACGCCCCGGTCTCGGCGCTGATCCTGCACACCAACGGCACCCTCCTCGACCGCCTCGACCACGCAACCGCGAACCGGTTCGACACGATCCTGGTCTCCATCGACGGACCCGAAGGGCTCACCGACGCCCACCGCGGGAGGGGGACATTTGCGCGGCTCACGAAAAACCTCCGCTGCCTCGCGGCGGGCGGGTTTGCCGGCGAGGTGATCGCCCGGATGACCGTGACCGAGGATACCGATATCGCAGCGGCCGTCCACTACCTCACGGCAAACGACCGGTTCTCCTTCCCGGCCGTCCACTGGCAGATGGACGCGAACTTCTGGAACGACTACGAAATGCGGGACTACACCACCTGGGTAACGGAGAGTTACAACCCCGGCATCCGGGACCTTGTCGCGTTCTGGGTGGAGACGATGCGGGAGGAGGGGCGGGTGCTCCGGTGGTATCCGTTCATGGACCCGATGCAGGATATGCTGCTATCGCGGCCAAGCATGCTCCGGTGCGGTTGCGGCCACGCAAACTACAGCATCATGACCGACGGGCACATCGCCCCCTGCCCCATCATGGTCGGGATGAAGGACTACTACGTCGGGCATATCGCCACCGCCGACCCGCTCCGCCTCCCGGTGACGACCGTGGGGAGCCCCTGCACGGAATGCGGTCTCCTCGACTTCTGCGGCGGCCGGTGCCTCTACTCGAACATCACCCGCCCCTGGCCCGAAGAAGGGCGGCGGGTCGTCTGCGGGACGGTGGAGAACCTCCATCGGTCGCTCTCGACGGCCCTCCCGGAGGTCCGCCGCCTCATCGAGGCAGGAACGGTCCGGATGGAGGACTTCGACCACCGGAAGTACAACAGCTGCGAGATCATACCGTAGGGGGCGGACCCGCCGGGACAACATTCATCCCCGGGGAGGAGAGACCACTCTCCAGGAGACCATGACGACCATCGGACTCATCCTCTGCAGGATCGGGCTCCATCGCTGGGGCAGGAAGCACGGCTACGACGAGTACTCGTCAAACGTCATTGAGTGGGAGCAGCGGTGCGAACGGTGCGGAAAGCGGAAACGCTGGGTCGAGGCGAAACGAGACCGTCGACGATGAAAAAAGTTATTTTTTGAGTTCCTGCCCCACGGAGAAGGCTTTCGCGAGCGCATCCCCGAACTCGTAGTACTCCTGCCGCATCGAGTCGTAGATGAACGGCCGGATCTTCTCGACAGCGGGTTTGCCGTCCGCGTCGATGACGCTCTCGTCCACCTTCACGTCCAGGATCTCCCCGATAAACTGGGTATGCATGCCGATCTCGACCGTCTGGAGGAGCCGGCACTCGAGGACCACCGGGAACTCCCCGACGTACGGAGCGTTCACCCGGTCGCCTTTCACCGGAGTCAGCCCGGTCGCGGCGAACTTATCCGTCTCCCGGCCGGAGACGATGCCGAAGTAATCCGCCTCCCGGACGTAGTCCGTCGAAGGGATGCTGATCGTGAACTCGCGCCGCTCGACCAGGTTCTCGTAGGTCTGCCGCACCTTCTGGAGCGAAACCGCCACCGCAGGAGGACGGGACGAGCAGATGCCGCCCCATGCGGCGGCCATAGCATCCGGCCGACCGTCGGGGCCGTAGGTCCCGATGATCAGGACCGGGTGAGGATAAAGAAGAGTCCGTGGGCCGATAGATCTCTTTGCCATGGGGTAACCATTCGTCCCCCGGCACGGATAAACCTTTTCAAACCCGGAGAATGCAACGGGGAGGCGACCGGAAACCCGGTCATGCGGCGCCCGCGGCCCCCTTCCTTCGCTCCTGCACCGAGCGGAAGAGGAAGAACCCGACGATGGGGAACGTCGCTATCGGCGAGAGCCAGGTCGGGATATGGAACCCGAAACTGTCCGCGAGCATGATCGTCCCGAGCACCAGGATGGAGTACATCGCCCCGTTCTTGAGGAAACAGTAACTCCGGATCTGGTCGACGCTCCGGACGGTCAGTTCCCGGACCACAAAGGCCCCGATACCGTTCCCGATCAGGATGAGGGGGACGGAAAGTGTGAAGGCGAACGCCCCGATGACGCCGTCGATAGAGAAGGTCGCGTCAAGGACCTCAAGGTAGGCGAGCTTCGAGATATCGGAGATCCCCGCTCCCTTCAACCGGGCTTCCTGCATCTCGGCGTTCTGCCTGAACCCATGAACGATGAAGAAGGTGGTGGAGCCGAGCACGGCCGCAAAGCCCATCATGGTGTTGATCTGAAGGGCAAACCAGACAATGACGGCAAGCAGGATCGAAGCGGTTGCATAGAACCAGACGGCCTGTCGGGAGAAGAACGCCTCGGTCCGGAGGCAGCAGTTCTTCTCCTCTGCAAAGAGCCAGTGGAAGAAGAGGAGGACAAGAAACATTCCCCCGAAGATCATGAGGATCGGGGCGGACTCTTCTATCGCAGCCACTACGTCCGGATCGCTTGAAAACGTCGCGAGCAGCGCACCTATTGCCCCGAGCGACGGGTTTGTCGCCCAGACGATCCCCCACGGCAGAAGCCCCCGGATCACGAAGACCGCGAAGAGCAGGCCCCAGATAAGGAACCATCTGCGGGCCTTCTCTTTCATCGTCGCGAGGACGTCGGCGTTGATAATGGCGTTGTCGATGCTCGATACGGTTTCGAAGACAACGAGGCCCGCTACAGTCAGAACTATCAGCAGCCAGTCCATTTCTGTGAGATGGGATCGGTGCCGATCGTATATAAGAAAGGGTGCCGGGCGAGAGAAGGGTTATGTTCATATATCATATCCGGCATGAATCAGTCGTCAACGGAGGTAACAACATGGGACTTGTGGACTGCTGCCGTGACCAGGTCGTCGCCGTCTCACCGGACACCCCGGCTGTGGACGTGGCGAAGATCATGGGAGAGAAGAACGTCGGAAGCGTCGTCGTCGTGACCGGCGACAACCGGCCCGCCGGCATACTCACCGACCGCGATCTCGCGGTCGGGGTTATGGCGCGGGAACAGAACCCGGGCGAAGTCCGGGCGGGAGATATCGCGACCCGGAGCGTGATCACGTTTCAGGACAGCATGGGGATCTACGAAGCCATCCGGAAGATGACCGATGAAGGCATCCGAAGAATGCCCGTCGTCGACAACGCCGGGAAACTGATCGGGATCGTCACTCTGGACGACGTCATCCGCATGCTGGGCGAGGAGATGGCCACGATTGCAAAGAACATCGAGAAACAAAGCCCGCCGATACAGAAAGAGAGCCCCCCCATACCCCTGTGAGGGGGCCCGACAACCCCTACTTTCGGGCGCACGCCCTTCTTTCCTTACCCGGTTGCGAAGGCGATGACCTCGCCGGCCTGGTTCATCGAGCCCTCCATCGTCCGGACCAGATCCTCCCAGGTCGCCCCCGGCGCGAGCGCGAGGTCGAGGTCGAGCGCGTAGACCCGGAAGAGGTATGCCTCGATCTTCCCGGCCTCCGGGCAGGGGCCCCGATAGCCGATGCTCCCGAAGTCGTTTGTGCCCTGTACGGCGTGGAGAGGTGCCTCCACTACCCCTCCGACCGGAAATCCCTCCGGGATCAGCGGAACGGCGGGTATGTTCCAGGCGACCCACACCACCCGCGACGGCCCCTCCTCGGGGCTCGTCTTCGCAAGAACCGCAAGCGATTTTATGTTCGGGAGGACGCCGTCGACCCGGATTGCGGGCGACCGATTCGCCCCCTTGCAGGTGTACTCCGGCGGGAACTCTTCAAAGTCCAGACTCACTACCAACTTTTGTGCCATATCAAACTCCTATGATACTCATTTTCCAGGACTAGGGTATTAAAATGGTGCGTTTGGTCACCGGGAGGACATAGCGGCGGTATCGCCGAACCCGAGGACGTGGCCCCGCATCGCGTCGATGAGGTCGTGCTTGCCTGCGCCGGGCGCGAGATCGAGCATCGCATCAAGCCCGTAGACCTTGAAGAGGCACCGGTGTGTCTCACCCTGCGGGGGACAGGAGCCGCGCCAGCCGATGCCCCCGCAGTCGTTCGTCCCCTGGACGGCACTCACCGGGGCCGTCACGATACCCTTGCGGCGGGGTGCACGCCGATACCTATCCGAGGTAAGGGAGGGCTTCAATATCTTTTCTTCTCCGGCCGGGAGCTCTCGCTCCCGCACCGGCCGCCCCTTATCCGGTGGCGAAGACAACAACTTCCCCGACCTGGTTCATCGAGCCTTCCATCGTCCGGACCAGATCCTCCCAGGTCGCGCCGGACGCAAGCGGGAGATCGAGATCGAGCGCATAGACCCGGAAAAGATACACTTCGGTCGTTCCGGCCTCCGGGCAGGGTCCCCGGTAACCAAGGGTACCAAAATCATTCCTGCCCTGCCGGGCATGGAGGGGCGACTCCACCGTCTCTCCTTCCGGGAACCCCGCCGGGATCTGCTCGACGGCGGGGAGGTTCCAGAGAACCCACGCCACCCGCGACTCTCCGCCCTCGGGGCTCGCCGTTGCGAGGATCGCGAGCGACTCGATGTTCGAGAGGATTCCCTCGACCCGGATCGGGGGCGACCGGTTCGCTCCCCTGCAGGTGTACTCCGGCGGGAACTCATCAAAATCCAGTTTCACGGCCAGTTTTGGCATCATACAGCAGTCTCTCTCGGTATCCTCCTTCAGGAAACAAGATATAAATAGATATGTGCGTGGGGACCATGACAGCCGTGGACTCCCCGTTTGCTGACCGCGACCTGTCACTGCCTATATCGTCGACGCATGTGAAGATGTGATGACCCGGACAACATTCGTGGCAGACCTCGCGTTCTTCGTGCCTTCGCGTGAGACCTGCCTGAACCGGGTTTTACGCCCTTCAAACACCGATGGCCATCACCGGGAGTACACGGCGGCCGTCTCGCCGAACTGGAGGACGTGCCCCTGCATGGCATCGATGAGGTCCTGCTTCCGGGCGCCTGCCGGCACCTCCAGGGCGGCGTCAAGCCCGTAAACCTTAAAGAGGTAACGATGCGTCTCCCCCATGGGAGGACAGGGGCCGCGCCAGCCGATGGTTCCGTAATCGTTCGTCCCCTGAACGGCTGAGACCGGAGTGGTCACGACGCCCTGCGGCGGGATGCCCTCCGGAATTACCGACGCCGGCGAGAGGTTCCAGATGATCCAGGTAGTGAAGGAGCACCCGGGTTCGTACGGGTTCAAGGCAAAGACCGCTATTGTCTGCGTCGCCGGGATGAGTCCCCGGACCCTCAGTTCGGGCGAGAGGCCGGCACCGTCGCATGTGGTCCAGATCGGAAACTCCGCATCACGGAGAGAGACGATCAGGTTGGTAACTTCGGGGTTCATGATACGTCTCTCGGTATAACGTAAAGAAAAAGATTGTGGAAGCCGCCCGGCGCATCAGGTGCGGGGCCCGGTCTCCGGCGGGGTCTCGAGCGCCTTCCTGCGCTCGTAGACCGCCATAGTCTCGCCGTAGCCGGCGGCGGCTGCCGCGAGCGCACCTTCGAGGAGGGGCCGCCCCGCCCCCGGAGGGAGGTCGAGTTCACGCGCAAGGCTCCATACCCGGATGAAGTAGCGGTGTGATGTACCTCTCGGGGGGCAGGGGCCGCTGTAACCGGTCCTCCGAAAATCGTTCATCCCCTGGACGGCAGAGACCGGGTGGGATATTCGGGGCTCCTGCGGGATACCTGCGGGAATCTCGCCGGTCGACGGGATGTTCCAGGCGAGCCAGTGGGTGAACGTCCCTCTCGGTGCGTCCGGGTCGTCCACGATGACCGCAAGGTAGGGGGCGTTCGACCCGAGGACCCGTATCCGTGGAGAGAGATCTTCCCCGTCACAGGTGTGCTCTGGTGGAAACCGGTCGAAATCGACCGCTATGGTCAGGTTCTGCATGCTCGTTTACCCCTCCGGCACACCATGGGACGGGGCGCATAAATCTGTTGCGGCGGGCGGGACCGGGCCGGACCGACCGTCTTCCTCCATGCGTCAGAAGAGCCCCATGTCCCGGGCCTGGATCAGCAGTTCCTGCACCTCCGGATCGCGAAGATCGTACCATCGCTCGTATGCCTGCGCCACGGCAAACGTGCGGCCGGTCCTGATGTTCAGGCAGACGACGAGGTCCGCCTTTCTGGCGATGAAGTCAACGGCGTGAAGCGAGCCGGTGGGGACCGCCACGATAACCCGGCGGGGCGACCAGGCCCGGGCCGCCTCGACTGCGGCAAACATCGTATACCCGGTTGCAAGGCCGTCGTCGACCAGGATCGCAGTCCGGCCCTCAAGTCCCGGTTCCCGCCGGTCGCCGGAAAACTTCTTCAAGCGCTCCGCCACGTTCGATTTAGCCTTCGCGATCGCGGCGTTCGCCTCGGTCTCCGAGAGATCGAGAGCGGTCATGAGGGCGCGATTCAGGAAGACCCGCCCGTCCCAGGTCACGGCGCCGAACCCGGCCTCTGGGTTCCAGGGTACCTGCACCTTCCGTACCACCGCCATCCGGAGCGGGGCCCTGAGCGCCCGGGCCACCTCAAGCCCCGGCGGCACTCCCCCGGCCGGAATGGCACAGACTACCGGTTCGACGATCATCTCCAGCTGCGAGAGGGTCGCGGCGAGACGCCTCCCGGCATCGGTCCGGTCCTCGAAAACACCCAGCCGGTCCCGCATCGTTTTATCCTCAATGATCCGGCCCGTATCCAGCATAGGTCCGCCTTTACCACACGGGGATATTAACATCTTCCGGTGAGCGATACCAATAACACGCCGGAGAGCGATGATCAACCGGGTAGATGATGGAAAGAGACGAACAGAAGGCCGCGGTGACGACGACGCTGTATACCGACGGTGCTTCAAGGGGAAACCCCGGAGACGCCGCCTGGGCGTACGTGATCGTGCAGGACGGGTCCGTCGCGGCCAGCCGTTCGGGATTTATCGGGACGGCGACGAACAACGTGGCCGAGTATCACGCCGTCATCAACGGTCTGGAGGCTGCACGCGAGTTCACCCGCGGCGGGCTCATCGTCCGGTCCGACTCGGAACTGGTCGTTCGCCAGCTCACCGGGCGGTACCGCATCACGAGAGAGCACCTTGCGGACCTTGCAGGCGAGGTGCGGCGGCTGGTACGCCATTTCAGAGAGGTCAGGTTCGAGAATGTGCCGCGGGAGCACCCCTGTATCCGGATTGCGGACCGGCTCTGCAACGAGACGCTCGATGCGGAGAGGCCGGGGAGGTAACAGCGTGGCCACAATCGAGTGCATTCCCATCGGCGTCGTTCGGTCGCCCTACCGGGTCCGGGGCGACGCCCCCCGCCAGGGGCGGCTTGCGGATACCGTTGCGGAGATCCACATCCATGACGCCTACGTCCCGGGACTCGATAGCCTGGAGCGGAGCAGCCACCTCATCGTGCTCTACTGGCTCGACCGGGCGGAACGCGGGCACCTCTTCGCAAAGCCTCCCGGGGAGACCCGGGAACGGGGGGTCTTTTCAACCCGCTCACCCGCCCGGCCGAACCCGATCGGGTTCGGAGTCGTCGACCTGATCCGGCGGAAGGGCGGCGTCCTGGTCGTCCGGGGGCTCGACGCCCTGGACGGAACCCCGGTGCTGGACATCAAGCCCTACTCCCCCGAGATCGACTGTATCCCGAAAGCAACGGGCGGGTGGCACACGAAAACGTCGACTACTCCCGACAGGGGATAGCCCCTGCCCGAAACGCCGCTCCGGCAAGCCGAGCAGGATAATGTGTCATTACCTATACTTTTTTGTAACGATTGGCGTTAATATATAGTAGCTTCAGGTCCTTCTCAGGGAGGATACTGTATCACGGAGGATAGTTCTGATGGCTCAAACAACCAAACCCGATAACGAAACCTGTGCCGGGAACTGCGCTGGCTGCCCGTCTGCGACCGGATGCAATGATCCGAGAAATGCGGGAGCCCCGAGGGATCTCCCCCCGAAAGCCGATATCAGCGTAAAACATGTCGTCCTCGTCCTTTCCGGGAAAGGAGGAGTCGGGAAGAGCACGGTCTCGGCAAACCTCGCTTTTTCCCTTGCGAACCGCGGCTACAACACGGGTCTCATCGACCTCGACATCCACGGCCCGGACATTCCGAAGATGCTCGGGATCGAGAGCGCCCGTCTCCAGTCCTATGACGGGAAGATCATCGAGCCGGTCAGGGTCACCGGCAACCTTGCGGTCATTTCCATGGCGTTCCTGCTCCCGGAACGTAACACCCCCGTGATATGGCGCGGCCCGATGAAGATGACGGTCATCCGGCAGTTCCTGGAAGACGTCAACTGGGGCGACCTCGATTACCTGATCGTCGACCTTCCGCCCGGTACCGGCGACGAGGCGCTCACCATCGCCCAGCTCGCCCCGAACATCGCCGGAGCGGTCATCGTCACCACCCCGCAGGACGTCGCGGTCCTCGACTCGAGCAAGGCGATTGAGTTCGTCAGGAAACTCGACATCCAGGTGCTCGGAGTCGTGGAGAACATGAGCGGGTTCGTCTGCCCTCACTGCAAGGAAGAGATCGACATCTTCGGCAAAGGTGGCGGGGAGCGAGAGGCAAAGGAGCGTGGCGTGCCCTTCCTCGGCGCCATTCCGCTCGATCCCGAGATGCGGAAGGCGGCCGACGAAGGAAGACCCTTCATCATCCGCCAGAGCAAAGATAGCCCGACCTGGAAGAGTTTCGACGCCATCATGAACGCCATGGTTGAACAGGTCGAGGGGTAATCCATGGACTACTCGCGGGTCCTTGCCGGAAAGGGTGAGGAACCCCTCCCAATATTTTCGAAGGTCATCGGGGCGCTCGAGAACTACGAGGAGTTCCCCTTCCTGCTCGAACCCATCTTCCACGAAGCCGCGGAACTCGAGGACGACGACCTCGACCGACTCCGGTTCGGCCTCGTCCGCCTGCAGGTCTACGCCGACATCCACCGTTACGAGGATATGGAGGTGGCCCAGCGGATGAAGTACGTCGCCACAATTCTCGAACGGATGCTCTTCGGAAGACTCCTCCTCGAAGGAGAAGAGACCGGCGGCAAGCAGTGCTGCTAAACCGGATGGTTCGGCATTTCAAGACCGCCTTCCTCAGATGGCATTCAGATTCACGATAGCGTCGTGAACCGATCAGACGTAGGGGGAGGAGCCACGCCGCCCGAACGACGCGGACACTTGGAGCAATGAAGGTATCGCGCTTCGGAACCTCAAACGATGGAGAGTTGCGGGCGAACTCGAACCATGCAAGCAACGAGTATTTCCTGCCTGTCATGGGTCTGATCTTTCTGCGGCACGCATACAGCCGGTTCCTGACGATGAAAGACACCGTTGAAGCCAACTTTCCCGCGCGTGGCGGGAAGACCCGGGCACTGACCAAGGAAGAGTTCTCCCGGAAGAGCGCCAGTTTCCCCGAAACGAAGATCTGCGACGTCAGGGGGCCGGTCAAACCGGTGGACAGGGCCGAGCTCGAGGCCAATGACCGGTTGCTGACACCCGGCCGCTACGTGGGTGCCGCCCCCGAAGAGGAGGGAGGATTTCGAGGAAGCGCTCCGCGAGATCCACGTGGAACTGGAAGACCTCAACACTGAAGCGGTGCGACTGGCGGCGACGATCAAGAAGAACTTCGAGGAACTGGGATATGACGGTCTCGAATCTGCCGGAAGACTACGGCTCACTGCTTCTCGAAGTCAAAGAGCGCATTCGCGCCGCCCAGTACCGGGCACTCAGGGCGGTCAACAAGGAACTGATCGGCCTGTACTGGGATATCGGCAGGATGATCGTGGAGCGGCAGGCCGGCGACACCTGGGGTAAGTCAATTGTCCAACAGTTGTCTGGAGATCTGCAAAAGGAGTTTCCCGGTATCGGGGGCTTTTCCGCCTCAAATCTCTGGCGCATGAAGTCTTTTTTTGAAGCGTATGCCGGTTCTGAAAAACTCGCACAGCTTGTGCGAGAAATTGGCTGGAGCCATAACCTGGTTATTCTGGAGCGGTGTTCCGAGCCGCTGGAGCGTGAGTTCTACCTTCGCATGACCCGCAAATTCGGCTGGTCGAGGAGCGTGCTCGTCCACCAGATCGAGAACCAGAGCTACGAAAAGACGCTCCTTGGCCAGACCAACTTCGACCGGGCACTCACGCCGGAACTGCAGGTGCAGGCCAAACTCGCGGTCAGGGACGAGTACACCTTCGATTTCCTGGAACTCGGAGAGGAGCACTCCGAGCGCGACCTGGAGCGTGCCCTGATAGGCAGGGTCGAAGACTTCCTGAGGGCGATGGGGGGCGTCTTTGCGTTCGTCGGGAGCCAGTTTCGTCTGGAGGTCGAGGACAGGGAGTACTTCATCGATCTGCTGCTGTTCCACCGGCGGCTCCGCTGCCTGGTGGCCATCGAGCTGAAGATCGGCGAGTTCCAGCCCGAGTTCGTCGGCAAGATGCAGTTCTACCTGGCCGCCCTTGACCGCCAGGTCCGCGAAGAGGGCGAGAACCCCTCCATCGGCATCATCCTCTGCAAGGAGAAGAACCGCACCATCGTCGAGTACGCCCTGCAATCCTCCACCTCGCCCATCGGCGTCGCCACCTACCGGACGGTGAGGGAACTGCCCCGGGAACTCCGGGACCAACTCCCCGGCCCGGAGGAAATCGCGAGATTGCTGGAGGAATGAGAGGTGTTCGCAGTCGGAAGTATCTACCTCTTCCGGGTTCCTGGCTCACCGGGGGTTTGTGCAATGGTGCATTGCACAAATTCCGCGGCGCGGTAATACCGGCCGGCTCGATGAACTGAGATGTATGGATATACATGTATGAGTAACTTATCACGTAAAAAACGCTGTGGCGGATGTGGACTGATCCGGTAGGGAAGAGGTCCAGAAGAACAGACTATCGTCAAAAATTCTGCAAAAAAAGTTAGTATGTCGCCAGATACCGGTCGAGTTCCCAGGGGTGGACCGCCGTCCGGTAGGCATCCCACTCGGCTTCCGCGACGCTCGTGAGGGCGTCGACGACGTGGGGACCGAGCGCCCGGCAGATGAGGTCGTCGGCGAGCAGGGCCTGGTGGGCCTCGTAGAGGTCGCCGGGCAGCGTCTCAATCCCGGCGCGGTCCCGCTCGACGGGGGTCATATGATAGATGTTCTTATCGACGCCGACCGGAGGCTCGATCTCCTCCCGGACGCCCTCCATCCCGGCGGTGAGCATCGCGGCGAAGGCGAGGTAGGGATTGCAGGTGGGGTCGGGGCTGCGGAACTCGACGCGGGTGCTGTTGCCGCGAGGGCTCGGAACACGGACGAGGGTCGACCGGTTGCTCGCGCTCCAGCTGACGTAGCAGGGCGCTTCGTAGCCGGGGACGAGCCTTTTATAGGAGTTGATCGTCGGGTTCGCGACGCGGGTGATGGCCTTTGCGTGCCTGAGCAGCCCGCCGATGAAGTGCATACAGGTCTTCGAGAGCCGGAGGGGTGCATCGGGGTCGTAGAAGGCGTTTTCCCCGTCTTTTGCAAGCGAACAGTTGGTGTGCATTCCGCTCCCGCAGATGCCGTAGATCGGTTTTGCCATGAAAGACGCGTGCAGGCCGCGCATCAGCGCCATCGTCTTCACTACGAACTTGAAGGTGATGACGTTGTCCGCCGTGTGGAGGGCGTCGCTGTACTTGAAGTCGATCTCGTGCTGGCTCTCGGCGACTTCGTGGTGCGAGGCCTCGATCTCGAACCCCATATCGGTGAGGGCGATGATGATCTCACGACGGACGTCCTCCGCAAGGTCGGTCGGGGCAAGGTCGAAGTAGCCGCCGCCGTCCTGGAACTGCGTAGTCGGTCTGCCGCCGAGCATCTTAAAGAGGAAGAATTCGAGTTCCGGCCCGGTGTTGAAGACGTACCCGTCCTTTGCCGCGTCCTCCATCGCCCGCCGGAGCACGTAGCGCGGGTCGCCCTCAAACGGCTTCCCGTTGGCCGCCTTGTAGACATCGCAGACGAACCGGGCTTCCGCGTGCTCCCGGGGCCGCCAGGGCAGGAGGGTGTAAGTCGAGAGGTCGGGTTTGAGCACCATGTCGGACTCTTCTATCCGGACGAAACCCTCGATCGACGACCCGTCGAACCCGATACCGCCGGTCAGCGCCTTTTCGGCCTGCTTCACCGGGATAGCAACGTTCTTCGGCAGCCCCAGGAGGTCGGTGAACTGCAACCGAAGAAATTCGACGTTATCCTGCTCAATGCGCTCAAGCATCGCAGAAGTGGCATCACGGGACATGTGGAATTCTACTTCTATCCGATGCAATAAATACCTATTGACACAAATATTCCCGGGTAGAGTTCAAAACTGTGGCAACAGAGTGTTAACTCAATCGAGGTCACCATGTGCGGCATATTTGGTGTAATAGATAAGAGGCGCCAGATGATGGATGGTTCCGGCATCCGACAGGCCCTCTCCATGATGAACGAACGCGGCAGCGGCGAGGGGGCGGGGTACGTCGCCTACGGCATCTACCCCGACTACCGGGACTGCTACGCGCTCCATGTCTTCTTCGACGACGCCTGCGAGAGCAAGGCGGCTGTCGACGCAACACTGGAGCAGTGGGGGACGATCGAGCATGACGAGGCGATCCCGACCTACGACCAGCAAAACCTCCGGGTGCCCTGCACCCCTTGGCGCTACTTCTTCAAGCCTGACCCCTCGCTCGCACCCGAGAAGGATATCATCACGAACCTTGTGATGAGGATCAACGCGTGCGTAAACGGCGCCGAAGTCGTCTCCTCCGGCAAGAACGTCGGCGTCTTCAAGGCCGGAGGGCCCGGCGGCAGGCCGGAAGAGGTAGCGGACTACTACCGTATCGAGGACTATGAGGGCTACCTCTGGCTCGCGCATAACCGCTACGCGACGGCGAGTCCGGAGAAGTGGGAGCGGCCCGACCCGTTCAACCTGCACGACTGGAGCGTCGTGGAGAACGGAAAGACCACCACCTACGGGACCAACCGGCGCTACGTCGAGGGCTTCGGGTACAGATGCTCGATCTCCACCGACAGCGAGGTCATTACCTACTTAATCGACCTCCTGGTGCGGCGGCACGGCCTCGACATCAACCTCGCCATCCGGGCGCTTGCCCCACCCTACTGGGAGGATATCGACCGGATGCCCGAAGCCGAGCAGAACCTGAATCGCGCCATCCGGTTCGCTTACGGCCCTGCGGCGATGAACGGGCCGTTCACCGTCGTGGCCGCGAACCCCGATATGATGGTCGGGTTCACCGACCGGGGCAAACTCCGGCCGATGGTCGTCGGTGAGTGTGGAGACCGCCTCTACATCGCAAGCGAAGAGGTTGCGATCCGCGCCATGGAGCCGAAGGTCGAGTCGATCACGCGGCCGGCCGCCGGTGAACCGGTGATCGGGAGGGCTGCACCATGAATTCCTGCAACCTCGGCAGCATGCCGCTCCGGTACCGGGTCACGATCGACCGTGAACAGTGCATGGAATGCGGCCGGTGCATCGAAAACTGTTCCTACGGCGTCTTCCGGCGGGACGGGGATAAGATCCTGATCAATTCCCGGAAGTGCACCGCCTGCCACCGGTGTCTCACCTACTGCCCCCGGGACGCCATCATGCTTGAGGAGCACCCCTGCGACTACCGGAGCCACCCGGTATGGAATCGAAAGGTCAGGGAGGCGATCTACAACCAGGCCAGGACAGGGAAGATCATCCTCGCCGGGATGGGCAGCGTCGCGGACCTCCCGGTCATCTTCGACCGCCTGATGCTGGACGCCT
Source organism: Methanoculleus sp. UBA374 (assembly GCA_002508705.1). Taxonomy (GTDB): domain Archaea; phylum Halobacteriota; class Methanomicrobia; order Methanomicrobiales; family Methanoculleaceae; genus Methanoculleus; species Methanoculleus palmolei. Next base: position 16,148 of record DAYL01000032.1, read on the forward strand.
GCCAGGTCACCACGCCCCCCACCGACCCGCTCCGCGAGCCCGTCGAACTCCGGACCTACATCGGGAAGAAGCCGGGTAAACTGGACTTCCGGCAGAAGCCGAACGGAGACGTCGAACTCGCCACGGAACTCACCCCGAACCTCATGATCGAGACGCCGATCCTGCTCGGCCACATGAGTTACGGCGCGATCAGCCTCAACGCCCACATTGCGATGGCCCGGGCGGCACGGGAGACGGGCACCTACATGGGTACCGGGGAAGGCGGACTGCATCCCGGCCTCTATCCTTACCAGGACCGGATGATCGTCCAGGTCGCCTCCGGCCGGTTCGGTGTGAACGTCGATTACCTGAACCGCGGCGCCGCGATCGAGCTCAAACTCGGCCAGGGCGCAAAGCCGGGGATCGGCGGCCACCTCACCGGCGAGAAGGTGAGCGCGGATGTCTCCAGGACCAGGATGATCCCCCGAGGGAGCGACGCCATCAGCCCCGCGCCGCACCACGACATCTACGGCATCGAAGACCTCCCCCAGCTCGTCCACGCCGTCAAGGAGGCGACGGGGTGGAAGAAGCCGGTCTTTGCAAAGATTGCGGCCGTCAACAACAACGCCGAGAACGTGGCGGCCGTTGCCCGTTCCGGAGTTGACGCCGTCGCGATCGACGGGTTCCGGGGCGGCACGGGTGCCGCACCGCGGGTCTTCCGCGACCACGTCGGTATCCCGATCGAGGTCGCCATCGCGACCGCCGACCGGGAGCTCCGCAAGCAGGGGCTCAGAAACGAGGTCTCCCTCATCGCCTGCGGCAGCATCCGTGAGAGCCCGGATGTCGTGAAGGCGATCGCCCTCGGCGCGGACGCGGTCTACATCGGTACCGCGGCGCTCGCGGCGATGGGATGCCGGGTCTGCGGGAACTGCTATCAGGGGCTCTGCCCCTGGGGCATCGCCACCCAGCGCCAGGACCTCGTGGACCGCTTAAACCCCGATGTGGCGTCGAAGCAGGTGGCGAACCTGATCCACGCATGGACGCTTGAGATCACCGAACTGATGGGAGCGGCCGGGATCAACAGCATCGAGAGCCTGCGGGGCAACCGCGACCGGCTCAGGGGCTATATGCTGGACGAGGGAATCCTTGACGTGCTCGACGTCAAACCGGTGGGAGCGTGAGCAAGAAATGGCAAAACAAGTCACGATCGATGCGAAGGGGATGCACTACACCCCCTTAAACCAGCAGATCAGGAAGGCCGTTGAAGACGGTGCCGAAGAGATCATCGTCAACAACGTCCTCGGGCAGCGGTTCATCGGCGACGGCCTCCGCGGCAGCGCCACGATCCGGGTCAACGGTGTCGCGGGCGGCGACCTTGCCATGTTCATGAGCGGGCCGACCGTCATTGTCCACGGCAACGCGGAGCATGCACCCGGCAACACGATGGACTCCGGGAAAGTCGTGATCCACGGGAGCGCCGGGGATGCGGTGGCGCACAGCATGCGGGGGGGCACGGTCTTCGTCCGCGGGGACATCGGCTACCGCGGCGGGATACACATGAAGCAGTATGAGACGCAGCGCCCCATACTGGTCGTGGGAGGGTCCGCCCAGACGTTCCTCGGCGAGTACATGGCGGGCGGCCTTCTGATCGTCCTCGGTCTCGACGGAGTCATGAAAGCCAGGGAGATCGGGAGCGGGATCCACGGCGGGGAGATCGTCATCCGTGGGGAGGTGGACGACGCCCGCCTTGCCGCAGGGGCAAAGAAGGTGCTGCTCACCGATGAGGACCGCTCCCGGATCGCTCCGGTGCTCCGTGAATTTGCGGGCGACTTCGGGCTCGACCCCGAGCCGCTGGTCAACGCGAATTACACCCGGATTATTCCGGCGAGTGCAAGGCCTTTTGCCGGGAAGTATACGTGGGAGTGAGAGCATGGAGATGAAGACATTCAAGGACCTGGAGTCGGAGGTCTGGGCTACGAACCTCTGTTCCGGATGCGGAGCATGCGTGGCGGTCTGCCCGGCAGACGCTCTCCGATTCGCGCCGGAGGACAATACAGCGCCGGTCAACATCGGCTACTGCAAGGCCGAGAACGACAACGTGCCCTGCGGGGCGTGCTACGCGGCCTGTCCGAGGACCGACCTTGCGGCGCAGGGGAAGATGCTCGGGGCATGCCAGGAGGTCGTAGCGGCCCGGTCGGTCTTCCCGGTCGAGCGCAAGCAGAGCGGCGGTGCTGTGACGGCAATCCTCGTGAACGCCCTCGACGAGGGACTGATCGACGCGGTCGTCACGGTGACGAGGGACCCCTGGACGATGAAGCCGTCGTCGGCGGTGATCACCTCGTCGGATGCGCTCATCCAGCACGCCGGGAGCCGCTATGCCTGGTGGGTGCCGCTCCTTGCATCGCTCAAGGAGGCGGTGGTCACCCGGAAGTACCGGCGCATCGCCGTCGTGGGCGTGCCCTGCGTGGCACGGGCGACGCAGATGATACGGACGAGCAACCACGACCTCCTCAAGCCCTACGCGAAGGCGATCCGGCTCGTGATCGGCCTCTTCTGCACGGAGACCTTCGACTACGCGAAGCTGGTCGAGGGGAAACTGCAATCGGAGCAGAAGATCGAGCCCTGGGAGATCAACCGCCTCGACATCAAGGGCAAGATGGACGTCTACCTGCAGGACGGAGAGGAGGTCGCCATTCCGCTCGCCGACCTGGAAGAGTCCGTCCGGCCCGGGTGCCGGGTCTGCACCGACTTTACGGCGGTGGAGGCGGACGTCTCGGCCGGAGCCGTCGGGTCGCCGGACGGCTACACGACGCTCATCGTCCGGAACGACATCGGCAAAGGGTTCGTCGACCGTGCGGTCTGGCGGGGGAAGCTTGCGACCGGCGGCAGCGTCGATCTCTCCGCCGTCGAGCGCCTGGCGAAGAAAAAAGCAGAGCGCCAGGCGGAATAACCCTTTTTTTGACGGACCGGAGTTTCGAAAAGTTCCTGCCCGGTGCATCGCCGGGGAGCGGTCGGCTCCCGAAGGGAGGAACGCCGGAATTCGCGATCAAACAGCCCCGGGTGGACTCACCCGGCCGCAGGATCAAGAGGAAGAGTGATATTTGATGAAAAACCATAGAGCATCGGTAGTGTAAGCAGCAGTTTAGAAGATGTCTCATGAGATTTGCAAGGAGCATTCCCCTCACAGATAAAGGATTGAGGATACAGTTACTATCCAGCGGGTGGAAACAGATCAAAGAGCCCGCAAACCTCCGGGCTGCAACGTTGCTGTCACTGCCGTTTGCCTTTATACTCGGGGCAATCACGCTGGCGATCACGTACGGGTTAGATCCTTCGATATATGCTTTCTTAAGAGACGGTCAGCGGTTCTCCGTCACGATCCCTTTCAATCTATCTACCCTGCTTTTTATTCTGGCGGCCCCTCTTTTTATAAGCGCCCACGAACTTATTCACGCCGCGTTCATTCCGAATGTTATGAGATCGGATAAAACGTTCTGGGGAATAAACGGAGTGTTCGGATTTGTTTTTACGACCGAAGAGATCGAAAAAGGGCGGTTTCTCATCATCTCCATCATGCCCTATCTGATATTGTCGGTGATGCTGCCGTACATCCTTTCGATCTTCAGCTGGCTCAATGGATACACCATATTTCTCTGCTTACTCAATGCTATGGGGTCCTGTGTGGATTTTTTGAATGCGGGTCTTATAGTCATTCAGGTGCCCAGCGGGGCCACGATCGTCAACAACGGTTTTGAAACATACTACAAAGCGACCGTTCCCCCTTCACCCGCCGGGGGCATTTAGGGTTTTTTTCAGACCGAAGTGCCCCAATCTCAGCATATCGATCATTCCGTTCCGATCTTGATCCGTCATATGCAGGCGGGGAGGGGGTTACCTCGCTCTCTCCCCCGCCTGCTCTGCCGCATACCCGATCCCGACCGCAATGATCGGAATGACGAGGTAGCGAAGACCGATCTGCGCCATGTAGGTGCCGGCGTCCATCCCGGAGAGAGGCAGGAGGACGACGGCGTCGAGCGCCCAGTTGATCAGGAGCCATACGCCGCCGAGCAGGGCGCCTTCCCGGACGAAGCGGGCATGCACACCCCTGAAATAGACCAGGATGAGGAAGGTGCCGAGCGCGGCGGAGAAGACGAGCAGGATCGACTTGATCAGGAAGAGGTCGTAGAGCGGCTCACCCTCCGGCGAATAGAACGGGATTGAGAGCAGGAAGGGGAGGAGCCAGGTGAGGAAGCCGAAGCCGACGAGTTTTCCGGCCGATGTTGCGTTCATAGAATGAGGTAACTCTCCGACGGGATATACCGATCGAGATTGCCCCGGGGTATGTGTCGCGGTCTGCCCGGCAGCCGCCCTCCGGTTCGCGCCGGGAGATGCCGCGGTGGCGGCGATCCCGGAGAATTCCCTCGCCGGGGGACTGATCGATGCGGTCGCCACGGTGACGGCCGACCCCGGGACGATGAACCGTCGTCCACCTGCTCATGCTGATCGGCGCGGTGGCGCTCGTGCCGAAGGAAGCGCCGGTCCGACGCGACGGTCGTGAAACCGTCTGTGCGGTCAAGACGGACAGTATCAGCGAAACCGTGATCGTCCGTCCTGGAGAGCGGGTGCCGGTCGGACGGCACGGTTGTCACCGGGTCGTCGTACGTCGACCAGGCCGCGGTACACGGGAGAACCGGTTCCCGTGGCCGCGGTCCCCGGCGGGGACATGCCCCGATGCAGCAGAGGTCCGGGTGGCTCAGACCTCCTTTCCGGCCTCCGTCCCTTTCGGTGGCACCGGAGTATCATTCGGTGTTACCGTGTCCCCGTCCAGGGTCACCGGAGTATCATCCGGCGTTACCCGGGTCTCGTTTAGGGTCACCGGGGTCCTGTCCGGCGTTACCGTGTCCCCGTCCAGGGTCACCGGGGTCCCGTCCGGTGTTACCCGGGTCTCCCCCGGAACCTCCCTGATCAGCCCTGCGTTCAGCGTTAACGTCTCCGACGGCGCAACGGAGAACCGATCCGTTGTTCCCGTCCCGGGGTCGACGTCGCTCCCGGAGCCGGGAGCGGTGAAATCAAAGTCCTCCGGCGGCACAAATCGGAGGAAGTAGCGCCAATCCCCGTCGACACGGAAGATGTACTCACCGTCGTCTCCGGTGATCGTGGAGTTCAACAGCCTGTCGTCAGGAGTCCTGAGTTCTACGCGGACACCCGGGAAAACAGGCTCGTCTGTGTCCCGGGCGCCGTTAGCGTTGGTGTCGTTCCAGACGGTGCCGGCAACAAAACTCGGCGGCTGTGGCGGCTCTACATAATACATCCCGGCATCCCTGACGACTGTATCATCCCCGCTGATCGTGAAAGGATCGGTCATACCGGTCGCCGGGTCTGCGTGGCTGTCCCCGCCGGGGTTTGTGAAGACGTAATTCTCCGGTGGAATGAACTCAAGGGAGTACTCTCCGGGCAGGAGGGGACCGAAAAGGTACGTTGCCCCGGCGAAGTAGACCGTACTTCTTGTGTGGGCCGACGCCACCACAGCGCCGTCCGCATCCAGGAGCCGGACCTCGACGCCGGATATGCCCTCTCCCATGTGATCCCAGACACCGTCCCTGTTATTATCGTACCAGGTCGTTCCGTAGACCCAGCCATATGCTGCCGCCGGGGTTTCGGTCTGGTATTCCCCGACGAGACCTGCATTCAGGGTTTCTCCCCCGACTTCCACAAATCCCTCAGTTCCAAGTTCCGCATCTGCGTAACCCCCGTCCCTCCTGGCATCGCTGTCCTGGCCAGGGACGGTGAAAGAGTAGCCGTCTGGAAGAGGGAAGGAGACGCCGCCGTAGCCCCAGTAAGACCACTTCTGGCTCGGGAAGCCGTATGAGCCGTTGGAATCGGTGACTGTACCGCCGATCAGTGAGGGCTTGGGATTGAACAGGTGGATGCGGATGCCGGGGACACCCGGGTCACCCGGGTCACGGATGCCGTCTGCGTTCAGGTCGTACCAGACCCCCCCTGAAAACGCGCGGGCGCCCATGACCAGCCCTGCATCCCGCGTTACGGTCTCTGACGGCACAACGTCGAACGTATCCGTTGTCCCTGTCTCGGGGTCGACGTCGCTCCAAGGGCCGGGCGTGACGAATGTTACCTTGGACCGCTTCGACGGCGCAAACCGGAGGTAGTAGCACCCGGGCTCGTCGACACAGAAGGTGTACACGCCGTCGTCCCGGGTGATCATCGAGTCTACCAGTACGCCGTCGGCACTTCTGAGTTCTACGCAGATACCCGAATAAGCATCATCATTGCCGCGAATTTCATCGATTAAGTCAATGGCAAGCCAGACGAAGCCGGTGACGATACCCGGCTCCCCGGAAGGCGGAGTCGCTGCAACCATCCCGGCATCCAGAGCGGCCTCTGTCCTATTCTCGGTGAGCGTAACGTTCTCTGTCCTCCCGGTCGCCGGGTCCGCGTCGCTGTCAAGGGTGTCATCGCCGCCCTGGCATGCGGCAGTGAAGGTGTAGCCCTGCGGCGGGTCGAAGATCAGGTAGTAGTCGCCCGGCGGCAGACAGGTGAAGAGGTATCGCCCTGCCGTATCGGTCGTCGTGGCGTCGACGGGCGTGCCGTTTGTGCAGTAGAGCGTTATTGAGGCGCAGGGAAGCCCCGTTTCCTCACAGTCCTGAATGCCGTCTTCGTCCGTGTCTATCCAGACAAAACCGTCAACCGACCCGGTTGTCTCCGGCTGCGGCACGATGAATCCGGCGTCCCACCCGTCCTGCGTCTCCCCGGCCCCGAGGGCGATCTGGTTTGTTCTGCCGGTCGTTCGGTTCGCGTCGCTGTCGCACGCATCCTCGTCACCGACATCCTGCCTCGTAAAGACCATTCCCGCCGGGGGCACGAACTTCACGACGTAGTCTCCGGGCGTAAGGCAGGCGAAGAGGTACCTGCCGTCCGCACCGGTCTTCGTTGCGGCGACCTCACAGAGTTCCGCATCCAGGAGCGTAACGTTGACGCCTTCGATCCCCGGTTCTCCAGAGTCCTGGATGCCGTCTCTGTTGGTGTCGTTCCAGACGAAGTCACCGATCGAGGATGGTGCGGCAGTGGGTGTAACAGTAGGTGTAGCAGTGGATGTAGCAGTGGGTGTGGGCTCCGGGTTCGTCGGCGTCGGGCAGTTCTCCGGCAGGTTCAACGGTTGTGAAGATGCTTTCGACACAGCCCGCGGATTTACGGTGAATTTGACGACCCAGGCATCGGTATCCACCGCCCCATCCTTCCCGGTCGCGTTGAACGTCCCGGCAAAGGCGTACTCGGTGTTCGATACCTGGACGACCGATGCCGCCCGGTCTCCCGGGTTGGCCCCGCCGAGCGTCATGCTTCCTTTAACTCCCCCGAAGCTGTCGAGTTTGACGGCCCAGGCGTCACCTCCGGCAGGATTCTGCCCGCTCTCCCCGACAAAGAGATATCCTCCATCGGCCGTGGCGATGATCGATTCGGCGGACTCGTTCGTCCCCGCGTCTCCGTAGGTCCGGTTCCAGGCAACCCTGCCGTTAGACCCCATCCTGACAACCAGGGCATCACTCTCGGTCCGGTTGGCCGCACCCCACCTCACGGAACTCCCGGCAAAGACGAGGCCTCCGTCCGGTGCCGCCGCGAGCGCCCGGGCGGTATCATTTCCGGGGCCGCCAAATGTCGTGTTCCAGACCTCGGCCCCTGCGGGGTCGAGTTTCGCGACCCAGGCGTCGGTGGCGGACGCCCCGAACGACTCAGTGCTCCCTGCGACGGCGATGTTGCCGTCGGTAGTCTCAATGACCGAGTATGCGGCATCAGAGCGGTCCGGTTCGCCGAAGGTCCGTCTCCAGTCTTCACCCCCGGTGGCGTTGACCTTGATCACCAGGATATCGGTGGCAGAGGACCCCCGGGGTGTGACCGTCCCGGCGACGACGTAGCCGCCGTCACGGGTCTTTGCGGCCGCGTATGACGATGCATTGACGTCGGCCCCATAAAACGTCCTGTTCCAGACGATCTCTCCCCGGGGATCGAGGATGAGTGACCCCGCAAAGAGGTAGTTCCCGTCGGCTGTGTTGACCAGCGCCCGCGCGGCATCCCCCCCGCCGGCGTCGAACGTCCGGTTCCAGCGCTCGTCTCCGGTTCCGGTCAGGTTGACGGCCCAGGCGTTACGTTCCCCTACCCCGAGCGGACCGGTATCACCGACGAAGAGGTATCCTTTCTCGTCCGGACACGAAAGGAGGGTGTATGCCGAGTCGTTTGCGTCCGGCCCGCCGTAGGTTTTGTTCCAGGTTACCGAGAAGTGTACTGCGGCCGCGCTCGACGTCGCGACGAGCGTGCAGACCAGCAGCACAATTATCAAACTGAGGTTTCGCATCATATGTCACATCTTCTGGTTTGATGTTGCTCCCTCACACGCCCCGGTGATTGCATGCGTTATCCGAAGATGAGTGAAATGGTGGGCCCTGTTAGGGATGCTGGTTATGGGATCTGCGGTCCTGACGGTCGGTATTCAACTGTGAAGCAGTGTCTGAAACACCGTTCGCGGAGAGGATGGGCCATAGTAAGCCTAGAGGTATAAGAATCTATCTAAGGTTCTCGTGGGGGTCAACACCCCGGTTCGTCGGACCGTCCCGGAAGTCCGGGCGGCAGGAGCCCTCCGGGGCCGGGACTGCCATGCTGCCGTATTCTTGCACGGATCGAGCCACCGACCGCCGCCGGGAGCATCGCAGCGATTCAAAAAAGAAGCGAGGGCCGGCGTCCCGGGTGACCGTGTCACTGCCGCCTTACTATGAAGGGGCGGTCACGCCGGTCAGCACGGCTGGCCCCGCCCCGGGCCTGTGAAGATAGAGTCCTCGGCGCAGTGAACGTCAGGGAGTACCCTCCGGCGGGTCGATCAAAATCTCTCCCGATGATATGGGCGCACCGGCCCGCCGGTCGATGAAGCGGTAGGTCAGGTGGTACTTACCACACTCGATCTCGCTGCCCCCGAGGGTGACGTTGCCATTATCCTTATCATATTCGCCGATGGAGACTTTAAACCGGTCCCCCAGTCGAACGATCGATTCGTCCGGGTCAAAGCACGCGATACGCTCCCCCGTATCGTCGTTACTGAGTATCATGCGCAGGGTAGAATTTTCGCGTAAACCGATGCTCACCGCCAGTTGATCGACGTCGAACGCATCCCCGGCCCTGTGCTCGAAGACGACCTGATATGCATCCGTGTCCTTATCTACCATCGTCCCGGAGGCGACCAGGTCCGCCTTTATCGGCTGCGTGGTATCCCCGGCCGCACCGGTGGCGTAGACCGCCACAAGGGCCACGATGATCAGCGTCACGGAGATCATCAGCATCACGCCGATCACCTCGGACACAGCGTCATCGGAAAAATATCCATCATACTTCATGCCATTCACCGCTCCTTTAAGAGAATGCTGCTCTTATGCAGGAGAACCCCGCTCGGCAGGTGGTAGACCGCCACCTCGACCACGGCCGACCGCCCGATGCACTCCTCCAGTTCGTCCTCCGGAAGGTCGAGGAACCCGGCGGTCTCCTCCTGGTTCCCGGTGCTCGAACCGTTTCCTGTCCTCCAGACATCGGTTCCACCAAGGTTCTCAATGAACTTCAACGGCTTTTCCTTCTCCAGCTCCTCCCTCAAGTCGTACGATGCGGCACGCAGCTCCCCGTCCTCCAGGTGGACCCAGGTGTTGACCCTGAGGTCCCGGAGCCGGACCTGGTCCCCGCCCCGGTGCTCGAAGACGAGGGTGAAGTCATCCCCGCTTCCGGCGGAATACACCGCAAGGTCCACCGAGGGGGGAGGGTCCTTTGTATCGGCGGCCCCGCCGGCGAACGAGGCGACGAGCGCGGCGAGGATGACCACGATTGCGAGAAGAAGGACTACCCCGATAACCGAGGAGACCGCCGCCTCCCGGTCTACCATACGCCCACCTCGACGTTCACGATCCGGAGGGTCACGTTCACGGAAGGCTCGAACGTAAGCGTATGCATGTGAATCTGGGACAATTCCTCAAAATAGTACCTATCGTAGGGGTGGTCCTCGATCGTATCGTTGCAGAGTGTCTCCAGATGACCCTTTATCCCGGCTGAAGGGTTGAGAGTAGTGAGGTTGAGGTAAGGAGTGACGGAATCGTTGCAGACGAGCTTAGTTACGCCGGCGATCCGGTCTGGCTCTGGAATGGTTGCATTCAGCTTGAGCACGGCTCTTCCGCTCCCGGTGACGAACGACCCGCCTTCTTTCGGAGGGGGAGGGGTGAGGTTCACCAGGGTGATCACGATCTCATTCCCGAATCGGGACATGTCGATGAAAGAGCGCAGGAACTCGCCGCTGTCGGCCCGTGCCCCGGAGACGTTGTTGTAACTCGAAGACTGGGGCACCGTCACGTTGTCTTTCGTCACCGCAACGAACCCGTACTCCCAGAGGTAGCCCTGCGGCTCCCAGGCCGTGAACGAGGGCACGTAGGAGACGTTCACCAGGGAGGCATTTCCAGTCATCATCGCATCAGTCTGGTTGGTTACGGTTACGTTCACCAGAGGCACCTGTGTTATCGTGACCGAACCGCTCGACCGGACCGGGCTTAAGAGGATATCACCCCCCCCGAGGGAGAACGGCTCGCTGAACCGGGTGCTCGTCCTGTCCGAGACAACATGACTGCCCGAGACAACATGATCGATATCCGAACCGAACCTGGCAAAGGCGTCCGCCACCTCGCGGGAGTGCTCGATCTCGGACTGCTGCTTCAGCCCGGGAAGATACGTTGCAGAGTAGATCGCGATCAGCGTGACAATGATGCCGAGGACCAGCATCAGCGCGATCACGGTCGAGACCGCGTCGTCCTTCTCCATCATGGGACCACCCTTGGATATGGGACCTCCCCCGAATAGATGACGTTCTTCGGTGTGATCAGCCGTACGATATCCCCGCGTTTAAGCTCGGGGTTGAGCGTGACATTCAGATATCCGCCGAGATCGAACGCTGCGGTCCCGTCGTCGGCGTGGTCGCGGAGGTCGAAGTCACGGTGTGAATACTCCTCCCTGATCCCATCCTCCTTCCGGATAACGACCACCGCGAGGTCCTTCTTCTCCACCCAGTCGCCCCCTTTATGCCAGAAGATCACGACGGTGTCGTTTTCCACCACGGAAGTGCCGTTCGCATTCTTCATCGCGACATCGACGCTCGGCTCCCGGCCGCCCGGGATCAGGGAGAACGCCGACGTGGCAAAGAGGGCTACGAGGATGACGACCAGCGCGATCATGATCATCTCGCCGATGACCGAGGAGACCGCTTCGTCGTGCTGTAATCTGCCTTTCATGAAACCGCCTTCATATTATGTAGACAAAGAGGATCACCGTCGCGGCCAGCATCACGCAGGCATGCTTGAGGCCGGCAAGGATACTGTTCGCAGATAACTGCCCCGCCATGATCCCCGAGAAGAACCCGAGGATGATCCCGACATGGAACATTTCGCGGACGTTCGCACTGATATCGAAGGTAACGTCGTATGCGGAGAAACTTGAGATGAAAGCGACGTTCAGCTGGTACGCCGAATAGAGGTAGATGCCGAACGAGAGGTAGATAACGGCGAGGTAGACGAACGAGACGTTCAACCGCTTCGCCTTCATCTTGATATAGTGCTGGAGGTCGTTGATTGCAATCGTCAGGATCTCGCGGATGTAATCGGTCACCTCGCTTGCCCGCACCAGGAGGGAGATCGCCCGCTTCACCGAGACAAGACCGATACGCTCCTCCATCCGCACAAGCGCACCCGAAACGCTGGAGCCGAGCCTGAGTTCATCGGCCGCGACCTTTATCTCGTGGGAGAGAACGCCCATCTTGGTGTTGGCGATCATGAAGATGGCGCCCTGCAGCGTCATGCCGATGTCGCGCATATCCGCGATCTCGGCGAGGAACTCGGGCAGCTGCTTCTCGACCGCCATGACGTAGCGGCGGCGCAGCTCGTAGGCGATCATCACCGGGATCACGGCCACGATGACGGCAAGACAGAGGAAGACCTCCATGGTGTAGGTGGGGAAGAGCGATTCGAAGAAGCTGAACTGCAAGCTGAGGAACAGCGCACCGAGAGCCCCCACGCCGATCACCGCCCCGACCGTATAGTCGGAGATGAAGAAGGTCACGGGATGGCGGAGGATCTCTAAGATGCGCAGCCAGCGTTTCCGGGACTCGAGGCTTTTGAGGAATTTTTCGTCCGGCTCGCCCCCGGTTTCGGCATCCAGGATCTCGGTGCCGAACTCGGACTCCCGGATCTCGCGGCGCGCGACGTCGAGGTTGTCCGGCGGAAGGAGGACGTAGAGGATGAAGATGAGGGCAATCGCCCCCAGCGGGAGGCCGAGGTACATGAGCGGCATGATGCCCGCGAGCTGGTTCTGTCCGGCGAGGTTCTGCGCCACCAGCATGATGATGATCGCGATCGGCCCGGCGACGAACGCCGTCACGTAGACCTCGGCGATCATCTCCAGGATCTGGAGGAGCGACTCCTGCTCCTGCCGCGCAAGTTCGCGGTAGGTCTCGGACTTGGAGTTGAAGAAACTGGTGAGGTTGCCGCCGCTCCGGTAGACCAGCGCAAGGTCGTTTATCAGTTCCTTGAAGTTGGCGGACGGCGTGACCTCCTGGACGTTTCGCATCGCGGTGAGGAGATCGAGGCCGAAGACCTCCACGTCCCTGACGATGAGCCCGCACTCCTTTGAAACCTCCCCATAGAGGTCGCCCGCCTCATAAACGCTCCGGAAGATGCCGTAGAGCGTCATGGTCGAGGAGAGCGCCTGCATGTAGGTGACGGCATGGGGAAGGTCCGCCTCGATCCGCGTCCGGCGCCCCTGCGCCTGGAGGAGAGGATACAGGTAAATAAGAAGAAGAAGCAGGCCGACGACGGCGACGAAACCGAGCAGGACGGTGACGCCGTAGGGGAGGAAGGGGAGGATGTTCACCTCGACCCCGAGGATGGAGAGGAGGAGAACGGAGAGGATGTAGAGGAAACCGGCAAGCAGGGTTATGACCAGGCCGTACTGAAGATACCGGGAGGCGGGGATCGGTATGTGCGCCGAGAGCAGCGAGTGCGCCAGCTCATCCCTGAAGTTGCGGAACGTCGCTATATCGGTCATTGCTGTTCCCGCACCATCATTTCCTGCACCATCTGCCCGACCTTCAAAGGAGAGAGAGCGCCCTGGTGAATCATATCCGTGAGGGCGTCTCTTCGCACGGCGATGGCGGCTTCGAGCTGCTCCCGGTCCCAGCCGTTCCGGTAGGCGATATCGTCAAAGACGGCCGACCGCTCGTAGACCCTGACGAACCGGTCCGTCCGGTGGTCCCAGGTAAAGAGCGGCTCCCACCGGACCTGGTCGTCGACGACCCGGATCTCGTTTAACGAGAGGCACCGGCGGAACCCTCTCCCCCCCTCGTAGAGGAGGCTCTGCACCAGGATAAGGTCGAGGGCGTTGAACATCGCCACCGGGACGTTGATGGGTTCGTGGGTCAGGCGGTTCACCGTCTCCTGCACGTTTCCTGCGTGAACGGTGGAGTAGGTGGTGTGTCCGGTGTTCATCGCCTGAAAGAGGGTCTGCGCCTCTTCGCCGCGCACCTCGCCGACAATGATGTACTCGGGCCGCTGACGCAGCGCCGCTTTGAGGAGGTAGAACATGCCGACGTTGCCGGTGCCGCTGACGTTGGCGCTCTCCCGCGTCCGCATCGGCAGCCAGTTGATGTGTGGGAGCTGGATCTCACGGGTATCCTCAATGGAGACGATCTTTGCCACCGGGGGGATGAAGAACGAGATGGCGTTCATCGTCGAGGTCTTTCCGCTTGCCGTTCCCCCGGTGACGATCATGCTTTTGCGGTTTTCGACCGCGAGCCAGATATGCGCCATCAGGTCGGCGTCGTAGGTGTTGTTGTCGATGAGGCTGACCGGAGTCAGGGGGTCGGCGCGGAACTTCCGGACGGTAAACGAGCTCCCCCGGGAAGAGACGATGTCCGAGTAGGTGATCTGTGCTCGCGAGCCTTCGGGAAGGGCGGCATCGATGAGCGGGGTCGAGAGGGAGAGTTGTTTGTCGGCCTTCTGGGCGAGTTTGAGCACGAATTTGTTCAGTTCTTCGCCGTCAAAGACGCAGTTCGTCTGGATGTTGGCGTACCTCCGGTGATAGAGGAAGATCGGGATCTCCGGGCCGTTGCAGGTGATGTCTTCGATCCGGTCGTCGTTCATCAGCGGGTCGAGCTTTCCGTAGCCGAGGAAATTGCGCCGGAGGTAGTACATGAGTACCTCCACCCGGTCGTCGGCGATCTCCGGGTCGAAGGAGCGGATCACTCTCCTGAGGAGGTCCGGATCGAGACCGAGTTCGCCTCTTTTGCGGGCGGTGTCGTAGATGAGCGTTGCCCGGAGCTGCTCGAACGTCTCTTCCAGGACGATCAGTTCTTTCTCCGTTACCTTTGGCTCGACAACCTCGTAGCCGAGGGTGATCGCGTCCTTTCGGAAGATGTTGACGTAGGAGAACGGGGGGACCAGCCAGTACCGTTCTACAATGTCCAGGGCCGGGTCGGCGGGCGGGAGTTCGAGGATCATCGGGCCGGGGTCGGGGACTTCGTCTGCGACAACACCGTCCCCGGCAGGGGTCGTTTTCACCCTCCTGCCGAACAGGGAAGAGAAGTCGAACATCATATCCCTCCGTGGTAGGCTGTTTCTGCCGGTTTGCCGTGATACTCGACGGTCACGTCCACCTCGCAGTTCCGGACAAAGACCGCCAGCGCGTAGTCGCCGGGACCGAAAACCGCCTCATTCTTTCGCATATCTGCACCGTAGACCGTCTGCCAGCCGAAGGTTCGGTCAAAGACGGCGGCACCGTCTTCGATGCGGTAGAGCGCGAACCGGACGTCGCTGTACGGGGTCATCTCCTTATCGGAACGGTCTTCGTCCATATTCTGCACGGTGTAGGCGACCCGCCAGGGAACCGGGGCGATGACTTCGGTGACGCCCCAGAGCGAATAGGCTTCCCGGTTCTGGAGCAGCGGGTCCCGCATCTCAAGGAAGTTGTCGTGGATCCGCCATTTGTCGTCGTAGGTCCAGGAGATCCCGGCCGGGTACCAGGTGCCCGTGTAATAATCCCGGACCGGCTCAAGCCAGGTCAGCAACGGCGGGGAGGGATTGGAGACCGGGATGCGAAGAGCCGACGTGAGACTTTCGTTCGCCGAGAACGGGGGCGCCTCCCCGAGAGGCTGGCTCCCGGCGACGGTGGTGCCGGCATCGAGCCGGTCGTCGCGCGAGAGGACGTGACCCAGCCAGAGGCCGTCTCCGCCGTTGAAGAACGGGTCCATCCCGTCGTAGGCGCTGCGGTCGACGCCTTTCTCCGTGGTGTTCACGGCCCAGGCCGCCGAGACGATGATCGGCTGGTTCCAGACGGCATCCTCCACGACGACCGTATGGAGACCCGGCACTTCCGCCCCGGCGACGAACGTCCGGTTCGCCGGATAGTAGCGCACGTCCTCGAAGGTGCCCGATCCGGTGGCGTTCTGCCAGACGGCTTCGCCGGAGAACCACCCCGATGCAGGATCGCCGCTCGCGGGGAGAGACCCGTCATATGTCCCGTTCTCCGGGAAGTAGGCGAACCTGCCTGCGGGGGCCTCCGCCACGGCCCAATAGAGCCGCCCGGGGATTGTACCGTCGGTGACGAGGCCGAGAGCGGTGGCTTCGGGGATGATCGTGCGCCGGTCATGCGTTGCGGGGTAGTAGAGGAGGGAGACGCCGTAGCCCATCCGGTCAAGGATGGCGGCGGCAAGGATGGCATGGTCCTCGCTGTCGCCTCCCTGCCCGGCAAGGGTTACGACGGGGTAGTTCGAGTAATCGGCAGAGGCGAGGCGTTCCGCGTCCGTGGTGTAGTTGAGGCTCGCCACAAAGGCGAGGACGTTAGAGACGGTATCGCTGTCGCCGAACCCCGACTCACGGGACGTGGCAAGGAACCAATCTGCAACGGCGTCGACGACCCCGTCGTCGCCGTCGGTCACGACATACTCCGCCATGCGCTGCGGTTTGTCTTCGCCCGACCCGTATGCCGGGGAGAGGAAACGCTCGTAGGTATCTTCCGGGATGTAGAGGTCCATCGTCATCCCGGCTCCCTGATACGACCAGTTGTAGGACTTCGGCCCGGCGGGCGTCTCCTCCGGAGGCTCCTCTTCGGTCCCGGGGTCCGGGAGATAGGGGTCCGGGGTGACGGGGGCCGGCTCCTGCTCCTGGCCGGGAAAGCCGATGCCGGAAAACCAGAGGACGGCAACGACACCGACGACGGCGATGGCGATCACAAGAACCCCGATGACCTTCTTGAACAGAGACTCGTCAAAGGCGAGGTCCACGGTTACCGCCTCCTCGCGAGGAACACTCCGACCATCGCGGCAATTGCGAGGTACACCGCAAACCCGGGGGACTGGGTGGACGTGGGCAGGGATATGGGCGTAAAGTCGGGCCTTTCGCCGGCGGTGGAGTCCGGGGAGCCCTGCGGGGAATACTGGTTCCACGTCTCGGTGGCCGCGGGGGTCAGGGAGGGGAATGGATTTGGCGCCTCAGTGACCGTGGCGTTTCGCTGGCTCCCTTCAGGGAGGAGTTCAAAGGTGCTGGTCGTCTTGTAGTTGACCTCCTTACAGGTGACGGTGATCTGGTAGATCCCCGGATACCAGGAACTGGTATCGATAGGATGCTCGTCGTAGGAGAACGGCCGCGCCTTCTGGACCGGGTCATATTTTCCGGGGATGGTCTCGTTGATCGGGATCTTCATCGCGGTGTTCGCCTTGCCCGACTCATAGAGGTCGAGCGCGGCGATCGTCAGGACCAGGTCGTCGTGAATGTCCGTTTTGTCGGCGGTCGTTCCTTTTCCGGCAAGGTTGGTGGTCCCGCTGACGATCAGTTCGTCCCCGACGAGCACTTCCCCGACCGGTTTGATCCGGACGATCGGGTCTTCGACCGTGAAGGTGTCCATCACGTAGAGGTCGTCCCTGGACGACGAATCCAGCGCCCGTACCAGGGCCTCGGCAGCAGCCCGGCCCTCGAGCATCCCGATATTCACGACCTCGCCGCCGTCGACCATGTACAGCCGGTTCACGTTACCCCTGAAGTTGAGGTTGTTCTCGGGCAGGACGTCGAACTCGTTGTCCGTTCCCGGGTGGTGGTAGACGATGAAATAAGTCCCCGGGGAGAGGTCGTAAGTGAAGTTCCGCGCGAGCGTGATCCCGTAGGACCCGTCGTCGTCGAGGGGGAACCGGGGGTTATAGTCGGCGTACTTGAAGTTCGGGCCGAAGATGTACCACTTCATATGCCCCACGGAACTGGAAGTATGACCGGGGCTCCCGCGGCCGTACCACCACGAATAGAGGTAGTCTCCGCGGGCGAACACTCCCCCCGTCTCTTCATCGAACTTTGCGTGAAGGGACGGCATGTTGAGCTCGTAGTCCCACGACGGCGGGACCTCGCCGTCGATGGAGCCCGGGGCTCCCGGATAATTGCTTCTCTCCTCGCCGATCGGCTGAAAGTTGACATGGACGGTGTAGGTCCCCGCATCGCAGGAGATCAGCGAGGTGTCCCACGAATATCCCCAGATTCTGAGGAGCGGGTTATAGTAGGTCACGGTGAACGTCGCGGGTACGCCGTCTTCAACGGCCCGCGAGAGGTCGGTCAGGGGCGCGCCGTTTGGGGGCAGGTTGGGCCCCGTGACGTAAAGGTAGAGCGGGACGAGGGACAGCGAGTCCGAGGCTCCGAGGCCGGCTACGGTCCCGCTCAACTCGATGATGTCGCCGATGGCGTAGAGCTGCTGGTCCGGCTCATCGAAGACCAGCGTCATGACCTTCTGATCGATACTGAAGGTTGCCTTCACCGGCTGGAAGATATCGGGGCCGGTTGCCTGGATCGTATAACTGGTGACCGGAGCCCCGTCCGGGATATGGATCTGCAGCCGGACGGTGCCGTCCCACCCGGGGTGAACGCGCACATGGTAGTCGGAGAACCGGGTGTCCCACCCGCCGCCGTCAAAGATGGGGTAGTCCTCCCCCGCCGGGGGTTCGGGGAGGGTAATGTCGTAGTACGTGAAGGGCGTCCCCTGGACCGTGAAGTAGAGGTCTCCGCCGCGCTCCGCGGTCGTCTCATTGAGAATGATTGCGGGCGGGTAGTCCCGCACCGTGAAGGTGTATGGCACTTCGCGGTTGAGGTCGTTGAGGGTCATCCGGAAGACCATCGTCACCTGGGTGTCCCGGGAGACGCCGCCCTGATCCGCGAACCGGAAGACGAGGGTGTCGTCCCAGACTGCAGGGTCTGCGGAGAGGTCCTCAAGCGAGACCGTGTCCCCGGCAATGTTCGTGATGCTCGATGTTTTGACGTTGCCCTGCAGTTCATACTCGTACCACGGGCCCTGGAACTCGCTGAGCGGGAGGTTGTGGTCGGGGAGCAGGAACTGCATTCCCATCCGGTAGGGCAGGGGATTCTGCCTGCTGGGGTTCGGTACAGGCTCGACATCCGTCCCAAAGGTGCGCATCATCACCTGTCCGAGACTGCCGGCAACATCCTGCACCAGGCAGTATCTGCCCTGATCAACCGTCCCGTCGCTGTAAACAGGATAGTATTGGCCGGGACTTCCACGGATGTAATTCGCGATGCTGCTGGTGAGAGAGATCGGGTCGGTCTGCTGCCCCCCGGAATCGATCCTGACCATCCGGACCGGGTTCCCCTTTACCGGGTCGGAGAACGCCGAAAAGTTCACGGTCCTCTCTCCCTGAAAAACGGTATCGCCGGGGCTGATCCCGGCGTTGGGTCCTTCGGGTGTTACGAACCGTGCCGAAGCCGCCGGAGCGAAAACAGCCAGGAGGAGGAGCGCCGCTGCGAGTACCACCATGATCCGATATCTGTCCATATATCTGAGACTCCTTGGGGCGGGGATGCACCACATTGTCAAATTTATTTGTTATATCGCTATTTCACTTTGTTGCGATGCAGAGGTGCATTGCATCAGAGAATTTCAGTTTTGAAAGGCATGTTTTCGAAAAATAAGGCAATCAATGGGGTATTTAGAAAAGTTAATGCCATATGGAAGAGATAAAGCATTTAAACATAATTTTATCTAACTAAAATTAATTTGTCTGATGGAGAACAACGACATGGACATGTTATCCTGGAAAGAACACCGATGCCGGGGAAAAGAGCACATCTGCGCCCCGGTGAACGATGATGCGGTCTCGCCGGTCGTCGGCGTGATGCTGATGCTCGTCGTAACGATCATCATCGCCGCGATCGTCAGCAGTTTCGCCGGGGGCCTCGGGTCCAGCAGCAGTAAGGCACCGGCGGCGACGCTGGCAATCAAGATGGTTGCCGGGCCGAACGACACGAACGTGACCATCGAACACCTGGGCGGCGATCCTCTGGCGACAAAGGACCTCCAGATCGTCAGCTCGTACACCGTTCCGGAGATGTGGGGCGCGGGCCATGACGGTAGCTCGCTGCAAGAGGCCGGGCGCGTCATTAAACACGCCATCGACGGACGGCTTGCCCCGATTCCAGAAAACGCCCTCGACCAGAGCGCCGCAGGGTACCCGTTTACTCCGCAGGTGACCAACGACGACAGCATCGTCTCCACGCGAACCGCGGACCAGACGTTCGGGACGGCGATTCTTGTGCCAGGCAGTCGGCTCACGTTCGACCGCGACAACTTCCTTGGGTTTGAGACGGACCAGCGTTGCGTCTACGACTGGCATACGAAAAAGTCCGCGGGATACGGGTTCGGCGAAGGGGTTACCGTGCACGTGACGATCATTCACACCGGCAGCGGGAGCATTATCTACGACAGGGATGTGATTGTACCATGGTGAGGAGAGGAAACGAAGATGCAGTATCCCCGGTCATCGGTGTGATGTTGATGATCGTCGTCACGATCATCATTGCAGCAACGGTGAGCGCATTCTCCACAGGGTTCGTCTCGGATACGCACACCGCACCCCAAACCCAGGTCGCATACGTCGGGGTGCTGACGGGGCCGATAGACGGCCTTGGGGAGATCGGTCTCGTGTTCGAGAATAAAGGCGGAGAGACGCTGCTCCTCTCGGACCTGGAACTTCACCTGAAGTCGACGATGGCCGGGGGAGACGAGGCCTCGATCGCGTATGCCGACGCACCGTCGGAGACATATCGCGAGGTCACTGCGCCGAATGAAGTCCGTCTATCGGAAGATTTCACCTACCGGATGAAGAAGGTCGGGGTCCTTAATGATGTGAGGAATGCCACAACCGTGGCCAACTCAAAGATCAAGGCCGGGGACCGGTTCATCATCCACGCTGACCGCTACATCACGAACGGAGACAGCACCTATGGACGTGTGGCCTATGTTGCGGATCGCCGCGGCCTAGGAGCACCCCCAGGAGCGCCGCCGTATTCCAGCGGCGAGTTCGAGGTGAGCGGCAGGACGGCCTACACGCTCATCGACAGAAATACTGGAACTGCCATCTCCTCGGGCACTCTCGTGGGAAGTGTATTATGAACAATCAGATCAGGAACGGAAAACGTATGAATTCAGATAAGAACGACGCGGTCTCGCCGGTCATCGGCGTGATGCTGATGCTCGTCGTAACGATCATCATCGCCGCATTCGTATCGGTCTTTGCCGGAAACGCCTTTGGGAACACCGAAACAGCACCGGCAGCGGCCCTTGACGTAAAGATCCTGTCCAACGGCGGGAGCAACTCGGCGGACCCGCAATATGTCATGCTGATCGAGCACCACAGCGGGAGCAGCATCCCGACGTCCGATATGCGGATCGTCAGTTATTATACGCCGCCGTCGACGACAGGGAAGACCATGCAGCGCGGAGAATTGACGGCTATGACAAGAAATGCGACAGTGGCGAATATGAAGATCAACGGCGAGACGATCGCATCCGTAAAGGTCCCGTACCTCAACGACATCGCCCGGGGTAAACCCGGAGACGCGGGCACGAACTTCGGGGAGTATACGTTCGCTCCCGGGGACGTACTCAGCACGGGGGCCTCTCTAGGGACCGGAGCCGCCCTTGTCGGCTTGAATGATCTCACGACGCAGGAGCTACGCGAAGAATACGGGTTTAAGAGAGGTTCCGCAGTCGATATCGAGATCATCCATCTCCCGAGCCAGAAAAACCTCTACAGCGGGAGGGTGATTGTACAATGAAGGACAATGCTGTATCCCCGGTCATCGGGGTGATGTTGATGCTCGTCGTGACGATCATCATCGCCGCCATGGTGAGCGCATTCTCCGGCAGTGTTGTGCGGGACGAGACGCTTGCGCCGCAGGTCACACTCGCTGTATCGTATACCTCCAGTATCACGGATGAGGATAAGGAGAATGGGGTCCCGGATCATGGCGCAGACTTCAAACCGAACAACGGCATTGCGTTCCGCCTCTCCGGCGGGGATTCGTTCTCCCTCAGGGATATCACCATCCAGTTGAGACAGGGGGAGAACGTCATCAACTTCGATATGAACACGTATCTCAACTCGTCGGCGGCGGTCGATACGGAGAAAGTGACGATCGTAGAGAATCCCGATGGCAACGATACATACTTTGGACTCCCGGGAGGGGGCGATGAGTTGATAACCGTCGGCGATTCGTTCATGATCGTTGCCGACGACTGTTACGACAGCACAATGACCACCGACGCAACGATCGTGAAGGGACGGTTCCTCACCTGGTCTCCCGAGGATTCGGGAAGCACGTTCAGGGTACAGACCGATATACCCTTCAAGTACACGATCACCGACCAGCTGAGCGGCAAGCCCATGCAGAGCGGCACAATCATCCTCAGGTGATTTTGCGCTCCGGAACAGAAACGAGGTAACCGACAATGTATAGAGGTAAAAGAACTCTAAAGGCGTTCGTCGAAAACGAGCGTGCGGTCTCGCCGGTCGTCGGGGTGATGCTGATGCTCGTCGTAACGATCATCATCGCCGCTCTCGTCAGCAGTTTTGCCGGCGGCCTCAGCGACTCTGCCGAGCCAGCGCCGACGACGGCGTTCGAGATCAGCATGCGCGCGGGAGATGCCGTCGGCCGCGGGGCAACAACCAACGGGCCGGGTGCCGGACCGGAGTGCGTCGTGCTGACCATGGTCGCCGGGGAGACACTCCATTCCAAGGATATTCAGATCATTACGACCTACACGGTTCCAGAGACCTACAACGGGGTGGACGTGGTAAATGCCGGCAAGACCATCAAGCACACGCTGGACGGTGCGATCGGCAGCGTCCTCGACGAGGACGTGATGGAAGACGCCGCCTGGGACCCGAACTCGGACCCCTTCGTCCCCCAGGTGAACGCGTATTGGCCTGATGATCTGACTCACAGAAGCCTGGCTCCCGGGAACGGCATGGTCGGTTCCGGGACGCCCAGCTTCGGCGCCTGCCAGTTCAAACCAGGCGAACAGTACTGGTTCAAGGACCGGAGGGCGTTCCTCGGGTTCGATGTGGACGACAGGGTGAAGTACGGGTTCCAGGAGGGGTCCGTCGTCCACGTGACGATCATCCACACGCCGTCGGGTCAGACCGTGTACGACAAGGATGTGGTGGCAACATGGTAATGACGGAAAAATTCACGGAGCATGCGGTCTCGCCGGTCGTCGGCGTTATGCTGATGGTCGTGGTGACGATCATCGTCGCGGCGGTTGTCAGTTCGTTTGCAACCGCCCTACCGGCGAATGTTGGTACGGCGTCGAACGCCCAGGTCGAACTGGTCGGGGTGTCTTCGGCGGGCTACAAAGATACCGAACCACCGTACTGGACCTATGGACAAATAGGAGTTGTCTTTAAGAACGCCGGCGGCGGCTCCCTGGACCTCCGGAACCTCAACCTCTGGGTCGGAGGTATAGGCTCGGGTTCATCGGGAGCGGCTACGCTGACCTACAACGACGCCGTCGATCCACGCTACGTCGAGGACAGCGGGGAACAGACCGGTGCAGGAAGGTGGTTTGTCACACTTCCCAAGGAAGCGGCAGGCTCTCGTATGCAGAGGTTCGGGAGCGGCCTGACGCTCGAAGAATTGCAAGACCCGATCATCGAACCGGGGGAGCGGTTCATCATTTACTGTGAGTTTTATTATAAGGGTGATTCTTCGAGCAACTACTTCCCGTACCTCGGCTTCTCAAATCCCCGAGGCAGTGGTTGGTCAAGCGGTAGAGTCAATGTCGACGGCGGCAGCAAGTACGCTCTCTCGGACCTCAAGACCGGCGTGGTGTACTCCGAGGGATACCTGGAACAGGAACACGTGTTCTAACCCGGCATGCCGGTTTTCACTTTTTTTGAGAGACACGCTCCCTCCTACTTATCATAGGAATTGGGCGCGGTTGTATGCCGGACGGAGACAGCAGTCACCCAGACGTTGCACCCGTCCCACAAGAAGGTTCCATTCAAGCGCCGGATACTGACGCTTTCTTCGGTACGGACGAAACCCCCGACGCACCTCTCCTGGTGAGGCTTCGGAATGCCGATGCAATGCAAAGACACGATGCAAGTTTGAAATGCGGGTTTAGAAAGCATAATTTTTAAAAATCCCTGAGAAAATGGAGTATTTAAAAAAGATTAATATGATGTAAGAGCCCACAGGTTAATGAAAAATTCATTGATATAACGAAATTAAACTTGTTGGATCGGAGAACGACAACATGACTCTAACACACAAGACAGCATCGGGGGCGGGAAAAGGTCATACTCTCCCAAGGCGAGACGATGCGGTCTCGCCGGTCGTCGGGGTGATGCTGATGCTCGTTGTAACGATCATCATCGCCGCCGTCGTGAGCAGCTTTGCCTCGGGCATAGGTGGAACGAATGAAAAAGCACCGGTTGCATCGCTTGGATTTGATGTCCGTGCCGGTGAAAAGGGCACTGTGGTACATATGGAAAACCTGGGCGGAGAGGCGCTTTATACCGGAGACCTGCAGATCGTCACCACCTATACCCTGCCTGAGGCGTATGGGACCGCTAAACTAGGAAACGCAAGTAAAACCATCAAACACACAACCGACGGATCTCTGCCGTCGGACGGAACGGCT
This sequence comes from Methanoculleus sp. UBA374, assembly GCA_002508705.1. Lineage (GTDB taxonomy): Archaea > Halobacteriota > Methanomicrobia > Methanomicrobiales > Methanoculleaceae > Methanoculleus > Methanoculleus palmolei. The sequence continues at coordinate 40,175 of DAYL01000032.1, forward strand.
GCGTGGGATAAAAACGCCGACCCGTTCACTCCGCAGGTGAGCAACGAGAATCAAAACGTTGTGTTAGGGCCCGGTGACACGCAGGCACGAAAATTTGGAAAGGTTATCCTGCGCCCTGGCGAGCGGCTTAAACTTTCGAGAAATCCCTTCTTAGGATTCGATGCCACTGAGAGGAATAAGTTCGGGTTTCAGGAAGGATCGGTCGTACATATCACGGTAATCCACAAACCGAGCGGGAAATTCATCTACGACAAGGATGTGATGGTGAGATGGTAAACAACAACGCGGTATCCCCGGTCGTCGGCGTTATGCTGATGCTCGTCGTAACGATCATCATTGCGGCCACCGTCAGTGCTTTCAGCGGAGGGTTGATGGAAGACACAAAGAAAGCCCCGAATGCACAGATCCGTTACGTCGGTGTGTCCTCGTATGTCGACAACGCTGCAACGATGGCCCCGGGCATGGTGTTTGAACATGTCGGCGGCGACACAGTGGACCTCACGACGTTGCAACTCGATCTCAGTTATGATGATGGGACTATGGCGGTTTGCTTGGTCACGTACAACGACCCGCCCTCCAGGGGCTACACCCAGGGATACCCGGACCGTGAGAGAAAGGATGTCCGCATGGAGAAGTTCGGCGCGGGGCTCTCGGCGACCGAGAGAAAAAACCCCCTCTTAAACGCGGGAGAGAGGTTCATCATATATTCGGATGGTCATAATAGGATTCCTGATCTCTGGGAAAAGCAGCGGATATTGAGATACCAGGCAGATCGTCAAGATCCCTCCGTCGAACCAGGCTACCATGGTGGCAATACCTACTCGAGCGGTCAGTTCTTGATGACAGACGGCCGCACCGAGTATACATTAAGCGACCGGGACTCCGGGACAATACTCGCACATGGCTTTTGCTACGGAGAGACGGTATGAGCATAGACAATGAGAGACCGGACCGGAACGATGCGGTCTCGCCGGTGATCGGCGTGATGCTGATGCTCGTGGTGACGATCGTCATCGCCGCAGTCGTCGCATCTTTTGCCGGCACATTCGGAGAAACAGCCCCAAAGACACCTTCTGCAGCGCTGGACGTGAAGATCGTCTCCGACGGCGGGCCGGACAGGGATCAGTACATCATGCTGATCGAGCACCTCGGCGGAGACCCCATCCAGACAAAGGATATGAGGGTCTTGAGTTACTATACTCCGCCAAACGGTACCCAGACGCGGGGTGACGTCACCTCAATAAAGAACGCGGCGACGATCAGCGGCGTCAAGGTGAAGATTCCCTACCTCAACGACCCCACCCGGGGCGGCCAAGGAGATCCGAAGGTGGACTTCGGCAACTTCACGTTCGTATCCGGGGACGTACTGACTTCGGGCACGACAGCTGGTACCGGTTCGAAGTCCGGGACCAGCATGCTCGGGTTCGATATCACCGACTCTAAATATGAGTTCGGCCCGGGCAGCATCGTCGAGGTTAAGATCATCCACATCCCGAGCCAGAAGACCATCTACCAGGGCGAGGTGTACGTACAATGAAGGACAACGCAGTCTCCCCGGTCGTCGGCGTTATGCTGATGCTCGTCGTAACGATCATCATCGCGGCGCTGGTGAGTTCGTTCTCCGGGTCCATAACCTCCGGCCAGAAGCAGGCCCCGAGTTTGACCTTTGAAGTCACGCCGATGATAACGGAAATCCGTGATAACGACCCGACCAACGAAGTCCCGGACTATGGGGGAGGATTCACGGTCAACAACGGGATCACGCTCCGGCACACGGGCGGAGACCCCATCTCCCTCCGGGACATCACCGTCCAGCTCAAGAGCCGCGATACTACTGTCATTGCCATCGGCTACGATACCGTCTTTGACCCGTCACAATCGACGAAGTACTGCGCCGATGCCGGCAAACTGATTGCGAAGGACGACACCTACTCGCGCTACTTCGGGCGCGTCGGCGGCAGCGCCAGCGACGTCCTCATGGCCGGGGACGCGTTCATCCTGACGGCGGACGGCTGCTACGACAACTCCGAAAGCACCAGCGTTGAGAAGGGCAGGTTCATCACCTGGACGCCGGACGGCGCAAGCGGCACTTTCAGGGCGATGGTGAACACGCCTCTTGAGTATTCGATCATCGACCGGGTCAGCGGCAAAACCGTTCAGACAGGTTCGATTGTACTCTGGTAAGGTGCCGAAAACCCATTTTTTCCCGGGATCTTGCACCCCCGGACGGTACAATCCCCGGCACCGCGACAAACCGGTGTCTCACCCCGGAAGAGACAGACCGCCGCATACACCGGCATCTCAACGGAGCGCCCCTCCCCACCTCCGGCGGGCCACGAGCAAGCAATCTTTAACTAAATCAATATATATTGAGCCAGATAAAACAGATCTGGACAATGACAGCAGAATTGGGCGACCCCCACCGCAACCTTCCCGGGTCGGGGAATGGGGCGGCACGAATCCTGAGTCTCCTGAAGGAAGAGGCGCACGGCCTTTCGATCTCCGATATCTCCCGGAGGATCAGCCTCAACCGCAGCTCGACGGCCAAGTACCTGGGCATGCTCGTGACGGCGGGCAGGGTCGAGATGTGCACCGTCGGTTCGGCGAAGGTGTACCTCCTCTCCTCCCGCCCCTCGCTCCTTGAACTCTTCGATTACATCCAGGAGAGCGTGATCGTCGTCGACGCGGACCTTGCGGTGCGGGCCATCAACCCGGCCTGCTGCACCCGCCTCGGCCTCGTAAAGGAGGAGACCGTCGACAGAGCCGCTGCTTGCGTACCGTTTCTCAAAGATCTGGTCATATCGAAGACCTTCTCCCGGGCAATCCGTGGGACGGAGCGGGTAGAGGAGATTCGGGCGGACCCGAAAACCGGGGCGCTCACCCTGACGACGTATGTCCCGGTCGTGCTTTTCAACGGCCAGTATGGGGTCGCAATAACGCTCAGGGACGCGCCGGAAAAATTGCGTGAATGAGAACCGCGCCCGAGCAAAAACGACAACGGGGGGGTTCTACCCCTCCTTGCCACCGGCATTACAGACCGTCCGCTGCCGGACAGGACCCGGGCCCGTGCCGGCCGAACCGCCCGCCGGGAAGGTCCACGAACGCTCTCCCGGCGAGGCTTGCCGAGTTCGCGAGCACGATGAGCGTTCCGGCCTGGTGCGCTATCGCGCCGCCGGCAGGAGAGAGGATGCCGAGAGCGGCGAGCGCTATCATCGAAAACGAGAACGCGAGAGCGAAGAGGACGTTTGCGGTGATCGTCCGCGCCGCCCTCTTCCCGAGCCGGAGGAAGTCGGGAAGCTCTGCTAAGCCCCCGCGCATCAGGACGACGTGCGAGGTCTCGAGGGCGACCGTATCCTCTCTCGAACCGATGCTGACCCCGATATCCGCCCGGGCGAGCGCCGGCCCGTCGTTGGTCCCGTCGCCGACGAAACAGACCGTCCGGTCGCCGGTCTGGAGGGTTTCCACATACTCCTGTTTCTGGCCGGGCAGCAGACCGGCGTAAACCGCATCCTCCAGTATTCCCGCCTCCGCCGCGACCCTGCGGGCGACCACCTCGTGATCGCCAGTGAGCATGGCGATAGTCTCGATCCCCTCGCGCCTGAGGCGCTCGATGACTTCGACGGACTCGGGGCGGAGCCGGTCCTGCAGCCCGATCACGCCGACGACCTCCTCATCCACCGCCACGAAGACCGGCGTGACGCCGGAAGCCGCAAGGGTGTCCCGAACCGCGCGTGCCTCCTCCGGCAGCGGGATGCCGGTCAGGGCGAGGAGACGGGCGCTCCCCACGACGATGCGGGCCTCCCCGGACCGCGCCTCGATCCCCCCTCCCGGGTGCAGGTGCATCTCCGTCGCGTCCGCCGCGTGGCTCCCCGGCTCGGGCGCCGCATCGAGGATAGCCCGGGCGACGGGGTGCTCCGATCCCGCCTCCGCAACGGCCGCGACCCGGAGCACCCCCTCAACCGTTCTCCCGCAGAACGGCACCACCTTCGTGACGTGCAGGTCTCCGAGGGTAAGGGTGCCGGTCTTGTCGAAGACGACGGTATCGATCTTTGAGCAGGCCTCCAGGTACTCGCCGCCCCGGATAAGGACTCCTCGCCTGGCGCCGGCGCCGATCGCTGCAAGCACCGCAGACGGGGTTGCAAGCAGGAGGGCGCAGGGGCAGGCGACGATGAGAAGCGAGATCGACCGTTGCAGGTCGCCCGTCGCGAGCAGGACCACACCGGCGGCCGCAAGCATCACCGGGGTGTAGACGACCGCGAGCCGGTCGACAAGCGGGCGGGAAGGAGGGCGGCGCTCCTCCGCCTCCCGGACCATCTGCATGATCTTCCCGTAGGCCGAGCGGTCCCCGACGCGGAGGACCGTCACCTGCAGTGCGCCGTCGTGGTTGATGGTCCCGGCATACACCGCATCCCCCGGCCCTTTCTCAACCGGGATGCTCTCCCCGGTAAGGTGGGATTCATCGACGGCCGATGTGCCGGTCGCGACTGTTCCGTCGACGGGCACGACGTCGCCGGGACGGACCAGCACACGGTCCCCGGGGCCGATCTCGGAGAGAGCCGCCCGGACGGTCTCCCCGTCCCGCACGACAAAAGCATACCTCGGAGTATCGGCCGCAATCGCCTCGATATCGCGCCGCGACCGCCGGTGGGCGTACTCCTCCGCCACTTCGCCCAGGGCCATGATGAAGCCCAGTTCCGCGGCGACGGTGAATTCACCCAGGTACAGCGCAGCCACAATCGCAATACTCGCAAGTTCTCCCACGTTTCGCTGCCGCTGGAGGAGCCCCTGCACCGTCCCCACGATGATCGGAAGACCGGTCAGCACGAGCGACCCGAGAGAGAGGACCGCGACCGGGATCGGGAGAGAGAGCGCAAAGTGCTCCGCCGCGAGAGCCGCGCCGAGAAGCACACCGGCCGCCCCGATCCTGACTGCCTCGCGGGCGTCCAGACCGCCAGACCCGCAGCAGGAGGGCGAGCAGGACCACCCGTGTGTGTCGCATTCCAGAGCCATGATACCGCGGTCCCTTCAGATGATCGCGTTGATCTTCTGCAGGATCGCGACGAGTCCGGCGATCTCCCCGTCGTCCAGGGCCGATGCGATCTCTTTTGCGAGCTGCAGGTGGTGGTGGTGGTGGTCGAGAAACGCAGCCTCCCCTTCAGGCGTGAGCTCGATAATGTAGGACCGCCGGTCTTTCTCCGCCGGCGTCCGGCGGGCGAGCCCCCCCTCCTCCAGCCGGTCGACCGTGACGGTGACCGTGCCGGTCGTCACGCCGAGCCTCTGCGCCAGGCTCTTCATGTTCATCCTGCCGTGGTGGCCCAGGACCTCGATGGCATGCGTCTCCGCAAGGGTGAGAGGGCCCGGCTGAATCACCGATGCTTCCCAGGACGAAAAACGGTTGAAAAATTCGACCAGTTCCGCATTCAGCTGCTCAATCGTCTCCATGTCCGTCATATGTTCACACTCAAACTATTTGATATTCAAACTATTTGTTTATCAAATGATCCCTTAAGGCAAGGTGGGTGAGCAGATTTTGAGGCGGACGGGGTGACGGGGGGGAGGCGGACCGAAGCCTCACGTGAAACACGGTCCCCCCGAAGAGGCGGGAACTCGAGAAGCCGTCGGGTTTCGAAAAAAAATCGGCAATTTGACCTCCCGCGGCTTCTTCAAAGAAGTTCGACGAAGTGCCGCCTCATGGCGATACCCGCCGGGATCACGACCGACTATCGAGAGAGGGGGCCAGCAAGGCTCGAAAATGAGCCGACAGGCAATATACAGGCCGCCGTGAAATTCGGGAACGCCGCCCTACCGTCTCGTCGTCCGCCAGATCCTCGCAAGCGGCGACGACCGCTCCAGGAACCCCGAAAGGAACCCGGCAAACTCCTCATCCCAGCACTCCGCACCGGCGCGCACCGTCCATCCCTGCTGCATCGAGCCGCGGACGTGTTTCCCGAGCGCGACGTCAAAGAGGGCGTTCGACCGCAGCAGGTCGGCGGCCCGGGTGAACGGACGGGCGATCTCCACAACGTAGCGGCCGTCCTCGACGTAGGGACCGGCGAAGACCTCTTCCCGGACGTACTTTTCGAGAAATTTCCCGGCGTTCCCCTTCGACGAGACCGGCGGCCCGATATGCCGGCGCATCGCCGGGACGGTCCCGGCCATCAGCTCGAAGAGGAGCATGCACCGCTCCTCCCCCATACAGACATCGATGCGGTTTACCGGAAACCCGCTCCGTTCGAGAAGTTCCCGGATCGACCCCGCAGACTTCCGGAGCTGGGGCACCACCGTATCGGGCGTGTAGTCCGGCGTGGCAAACGTGATGGAGAAGAGGTGCGTCCCCCGCGCTGCGAGCAGGCGGGAAAAGACCTCCCGGGTGAGCGGCGGAGACGGCGGCCGGCAGAAGAACGCCACTGACGGCTCCGCGAGATAGCCGCGGGCGAGCTCCACGAACTCGAACATCCGTGATGTCGAGAGCGCCGCCGCCACGTTCCGCTCCGGGTCGACCGGGTCGATGACGACGAGCGGGTCCTCGAACCGCTTTGCCCCGTGCTCCTCGATATCGATCACCTCCCCCGGCCTCCAGCGGGCGGCGGCCAGAAGGAGCGGACGGAACCCGCCGTAGTAGATCGTCAGGACCTCACAGAGGTAGCCCGAAAACCCCTCGGTCATGTGGTCCGACCCGTAGACCCCCCCCGCCTTCGTAAACTGCTTCGCAAGGAGGACGTCGTCGGTATAACCGTCAATGTGAGCGAGGATGTAGCGGGTGTGGAACGGGGTCCGGTCCACGGCGCTCTTGATCTCGGTGGCGCTCGGGACGGCGTAGCAGGGAACGAGATCGATATCGAGCGAATCGATCGTTGCGTTGACGTAAGGGTGCTCCGCGTACTTCTCGCGCCAGGTCGCGCCGAACTCTTCCGCGATCCGGTGCGCGAGGGAAAGCCCCTGCTCCTGCAGTTCCTCCCGGGAGAGAGCGGGGTCGAAGAGCATGAAGATGTCGAGGTCCCGGTCGCCCCGGACGAAGGTGTCGCGGGCGACCGACCCTACCATCATCGCCTTCGCCATCCCCGACCGCTCCACCGCCTCGATCAGGCGCTGTCCGATCGCCCGGACGTAAGCCTGCTCTTCAGGCGTGGGGCGGATCTTCGCGAGCACCTCCTCCTCGCAGGGGCACCGGGTCAAAGCGGCACCTCCGCAAGGTCCTCGTAGACCGATCCCCGGGGCGTAAGCGTGCTCTTCTTGAGCCTGATGCTCTCCACCCGGCAACGGCCGAGCGGTTCGGGAGAGAGACAGGCCACCCCGTCGGCAAGCGAGGGGTGGAACTCCTTCACCCGTGCGAGGGTCACGTGGGGGCGGAAGGGACGCTTCTCCCGGGGAAACCCGAGCGGCGCGAGGAGGTCGTCCATCTGCCGGGCGAGAGAGGCGCTCTCCCCGGCGTCCGCAACGTCGCACCAGACCACCCGCGGCCGTTTCGGGGGGTTGCAGACCGGATGTCCGACCGTCAGATCGAAGGGGTCGACCCGAACGCCCCCGAGCGCCGCGACGATCGGCTCGATCAGCGCCGGATCGACCTCCCCGAGAAACTTCACCGTGATATGGAGATTCCCGGGATCGACGACGGCGAGTCTTCCCTCGGACCGTTTCAGGACCTCCAGGGACCCGCGAGCCCGCTCGCGGATATCCTCCGGCAGATCGATTGCAACGAACGTCCTGACCATAGTATCTACTATCGCACCTCACGCTACAAAATGGTGATTGTGCGGGGATGCCGCACCGGGCAGACGGTGGATGCGCAAACCCGGCGCGAGAGATCGCGACAGCCCCTCACCGGCAGCGAACGGCACCCTCACACAAATAACAGAGGATATATCCGTTCTGAGCCAAAATATAACGACCGTTCTTGGGGGTAATCATCATTTCCGATACAATGCAATTCATCGTCTATACACTCGAATTTTGCCCGAATTGCGAAATTCTCAAGGAGTTCCTGGCCTCCAGGGGTGTTTCCTTCGTCGAGTGCGACATGGCGTCCGCTGAGGGGCTGACGGAACTCCGGATGAACGGCGTATTCGTCCAGGAAGCGCCGGTGCTGCAGAAAGGCGACGCCTTCTATACGGCGGGCGACCTCTTCGCCGGCGGCGCGTTCCAGGAGGACCTTGTCGCCGACCTGATCGCGGGGGCATGAGGTTGGCGGCGCACAGGTCAACGCAAACAACCCTGTTCGGGAAATTCCTTCCCACCCTCCCCAAAGTCCGGACCACGGGAGGGTATCTCCTCAACTGGGACCGGGACCGGATCATCCGGCAGATCACGGAGGAGACCCGGCTGGTCGAGACCTTCTACAACTCCCGGGGAGCCGGCGAGGAGACGGCGAAGGAGATCGCCCGGCTGGTCGAGAGGAAGATCCAGATGCTCGGCCTTCAGACGCTCTCCGGGCCCCTGATCCGCGAGATCGTCAACATGACGCTTCTCGAACGCGGTCTTGTCTCCTACCGCAACGTCTGCACCAGGGTGGGAACCCCGGTCTTCGACGCGCACCTCATCGACGTCGGGCGGGGATTCGAAGCCCACGACAACGCCAACCTCCAGGAGAACGCCGAGACCTCGCACAAGAAGAAGGCGGACAAGATCAGCAAGGAGCAGTACCTCCTGCAGCTCCCGCCGGCCCTTGCGGACCACCACCTCCGTGGTGACCTCCATATCCACGACCTGGAATACTTCGGGACGCGCCCGTTCTGTATCGACGGGAGCACGGTCGTACCCCTGCGGATGGAGAACCGGATCCGGAGTCTTCGCCTCGACGAACTCCCGATTGAGGGCGATGTATGGCACCCGCGTGACCTCTCCGCGCTCACGCCGAAGGGCTGGAGGCGCGTCGCAAAGGTGACCCGCCGGAAGGTGAACCCGGGCGAGATGCGCCGGATCCGGACATCGGGCGGACGGTCGCTCCTGGTCACCGGCGAGCACCGGATCCCGGTGCGGACCGGAGAGGGGATGGCCATCCGTCGTGCCGACGAGATCCGGCCCGGAGACGTTCTCTACCGGATCTCCGGGACCGACGGTCTCCGCGGGGAGACGATCGGATCGATCGACCTCGTCCGGGAACTATCTGCATCGGTTCCGGCCGAACTCCTCGATAACGTCTACGTCCGCGGGGCCGAAGAGGTCTTTAGTCACGTGGTGCAGAGCGGGCGGGCCGCATCATACACCGAGATCTCGCGGGAACTCGGCGTCGAGCACCAGAAACAGTGGTATACGCGCGGAATCATGCCGGTCGCGCTCTTTGCAGCCCTCTCCCGCCGCTACGGCATCGAGGACTACGCCGGGATCACCATCGGGGTTACGGGGAGCGAACACGAACTGCCCGCACTCCTTGAACTTACACCGGAACTCGTCCGGCTCCTCGGGTTCTTCGTCTCGGAGGGGAACTATAACGCCGTCCCGGCAGTCGGGCAGTACAACCTCGCGATAACCGAGAACCACCAGGCGCCCGCGATCACGGCCTCGGCGCGTACCTGCCTGAACACCTACGCAACGATCGCCGGCGGCGCTCCCGATACCACGACCATCTACGGGGTCGAGGTGGAGCGAAACCGGGCGCTGCAGGTCTACTTCGGCGGCAAGGCGGCCTATCTGCTCTTCCGCTACGTCTTTGCCATCCCTGAGGGAGCAGCAGGAAAACGCCTCCCCTGGATCGTCTACCACTTAGACGACGTGCTCCTCCACGAGTTCCTCTCCGCTCTCTTCACCGGAGACGGTTCGACATACTACCGCCCGGAGAAGTCGGACTGCATCGTCAACTACACCACCGCATCGCCGGAACTCCGGCAGGAACTCTCGCTTCTGCTCGCCTCACTCGGGATGTCGCCGTATATCGTCGAACCCTACGGCGAGGAGGAGCGACGGACGCTCTACCGGCTCCAGCTCAACGGGAGAAGGAACATCGAGACGTTCGCCCGGTACGCCACGTTCCTCGACGAACGGCAGGACCACATCGACAGGTTCCTCTCCACGGTGAAGGGAATACAGACCGCCGGGCGGGAAGAGACCGTTCTCGATAACGGGCCTGCGGAGCCCACCGGCGAGTACGTTTACGACCTCTTCCTCGACGGCGACGGGAGCGAGGAAAGCCACACGTTCTACGCATCGGACGGCCTTCTCATCCACAACTGCCAGGACTGGGACCTGCGCTACTTCTTCTACTACGGCCTGATGCCCGATGGAAACGGGACGAAAGCATCGGTCGCCGGCCCCGCGAAACGGGCCGAGGTGGCGGTCCTCCACGCGGTCAAGGCGCTCGGCTCGGCCCAGACGAACTTCGCCGGCGGCCAGGGCTACTACAACTTCCTCACGTTCATGGCGCCCTTCTTCGAAGGGATGGACTACGGCGAGATCAAGCAGTTGATGCAGATGTTCGTCTACGAGATGACCCAGATGATGGTCGCCCGGGGCGGCCAGGTGGTCTTCTCGTCGGTCCAGCTCTCCCCGGGCGTCCCCACCCTCTGGAAGGACAAACCCTGTGTCTACCGCGGCAAGGTCTGGGACGGAAAACAGGCGCCGCTCCGGACCTACGGCGAGTTCGAGCGGGAGGTCCGGCTCCTCTTCAAGGCGCTGATGGAGGTGATGCTCGAAGGGGACTACTGGGGCAAGCCCTTCTCCTTCCCGAAACCCGAGATCAGCATCGAACCCGACTTCCTCGTCGAGAACGAGGAGTTCAACCGCGAGCACCCCGACCTCCCGACCTACCAGGACCTCTACCTGATGACCTTCGAACTCGCGTCCAAGTACGGCACCCCCTACTACGACAACCAGATCCCCGGCTACCGGGGCGCCGGGGAGGGGATCTCATGCTACCAGTGCCTTGCAGGCGACGAACTGGTCCCGGTCGCCGACCCTGACGGCAGGGTTGCCGTCAGGGCGATCCGGGACCTCTTCGATGCCGCGGCGACGAACGGACGGCGGGTCGATCCCTTCGGCACGGAACTCGCCTACTACGACGGGAAGGCCCCGAGCGTCGACTTCACCACTCTGGAAGCGTCGCTCCGTCCGTTTCGGGGCGTGATGCGCCGGCGATATACCGGGGACCTCCTCCGGATCACCCTGGAGTCGGGACGGAAGATCACCGTCACCCCCGATCACCCGGTCTATGTCCTGAACGGCGACGGGTTCACGAAAGAGACCGCCGGGGACCTCGAGACCGGCGACTACCTGCCGGTGTTAAGAACCAGCGGATTCTGCGAAGACCCGATCACGGAGCTCGATGTTCTCGAGGTCCTCACACGGGCGGGATACGCCGATTCAGTCCGCGTCACCGAAGACGGCGTGAGGCTCCGGAGCGCCGGACGGCCCGGTCTGCCCCGCACCCTCCCGGTCGGCCGCGACCTCGTAACGCTCCTCGGCTACTATCTCAGGGATGGGTCGAGCGACCGTGCCGGGCGGCGGTACACCGTCAGGCTCTCGTTTAAGGGGCACGAATCGGAGATTGCGGCGGACGCCGCTGCCTGCGTCCGCACCGCTCTCGGTTGCGTCCCGCAGGTCCGCAAGTCGGCGACGGGAACCACCGTCGTCATCAACAGCAAACTCGTATATCTCCTGGTCGACGCCCTCGGGTGCGGTTCCGGGGAGAATAAAACGGTGCCCGACCTTCTCTTCAACCTCGACCGCACCCTCGCGGGCAACTACCTCGGTGCGGCCTTCTGCACGACGGGGAGGACGACCTCCGGCCGCCGTGCCCGGAGCATCAGGCTGAATACAGCCTCCCGGGACGCTGTCCAGAAGTTGATCTGGCTTGCGGGACAACTCGGCGTGCAGATGAGCTACGCCGAGCGGGAAACCAGGAAAGCCCCGCAAAAGACCTATATCTGCAGGATCACGGCTCAGGAGCAGATCGACAGGTTCTACGCGGAGACCGGATGCCGTGCGGAGGTGCCGCAGGGCCGGCAGACCGACGGGACCTTCACGCACCTCCCGGAGAGAGAAGCCCGAACCGGGTGCGTCGGCATTGCCTGCGCGAGCAGATGCAATTTCGGCGGAATAGAGGGAATCCAGGTATCGCTGGTCCTCCCCCCCGTCGTCCGCGATGCCGGGACGGGAAGGCTCGCCCGGGGAGATATCCACCCGCTCCGCATCCGCTCGATCGAACCGGTCGATTACAACGGCTACGTCTACGACCTCGTCGACGTCACCGGCACCCATACCTTCTCGACCGCGCTCGGCATCGTGACCGGAAACTGCTGCGCCTATCAGTTCTCCTCCCTCGCCAACGAGGACGACGAGTTTGAAGACAAACTCTACTTCCGGGAGGGGAAGCACTTCTCGATGGGCTCCTGGCAGGTGATGTCCATCAACTGCCCGCGGGCGGCATATAAGGCGGAAGGCGACCAGGACCGGCTCTTTGCCGAGCTGAAGTCGCTCATGGACACCGCCGTCGAACTCTACCGGATCAAGCGCCGGTGGATGTCCCTCATTCGAGCGAACGGGCGGATGCCGTTTGCGATGCAGCGCCCGAAAGACCCGAATACCGGTGAACGCGGTGCGGTTGCCGTCGACCTCGAAGGACTCGTCTACACCATCGGCGTCGTCGGTGTCAACGAGATGGTGCAGCACTTCACCGGCCACCAGCTTCACGAGTCAAAAGAGGCGTTCCGCCTCGCCGTCCGGGCCATGACCGAACTCGAGATGTACTCCCGCGAACTCTCAAAGAAGCACAACATGACGATTGCTCTTGCCCGGACCCCGGCGGAGACGACCGGCCAGCGGTTTGCGGTCGCCGACCTCCTCGACGAGCGGTTCCGGGACCACGCGATCAAGGTCGTCAAGGGCGACGCGGATCGGGCGCTCGAGATGCTCGGCACGACGCTCGACCTCCCCATCTACTACACCAACGGGACCCATGTCACTCCGGCGGCCCCGGTCCCGCTCACGAAACGGATCGAGATCGAGCATGTCTTCTTCCCCATCGTAGACGGCGGGAACATCTTTCATATCTGGCTCGGAGAGGCACGCCCCGACCCCCGGGGGCTGATGGAGATGGCGATGAACCTCTGCCGGACGACCCAGATCGGCTACTTCGCCTTCACCCGGGACCTGACGGTCTCCCTGAAGGAGTACCGGGACCTCAGGCCGAAGCACCCGGACCAGGGGAAGGTGGGCGGGGTGTCCCCGGCGGCGAACCGGGCGGACGCCTGACCGCTATCGTACCTTTTTTGGCCGTGTAAGGAGATTCTGATCGATGATTGATCTGACGGCATCACTTCTCGCTATCGACGTCGGCCGGGGCACCCAGGACATCCTGGTCTACGAACCCGGCCGAACGATTGAGAACAGCATCAAACTGGTCCTCCCCTCCCCGACCGTGGTGACGGCAAAGAGAGTCCGGCAGGCGACCGAAGCCGGGCGCCCGGTCTTCCTGGAAGGGTTCCTGATGGGCGGCGGCGCAAGCACCGACGCGATACGGGCGCACCTCGCAGCAGGTCTTCCCGTCTATGCCACTCCCGAAGCCGCCGTGACCATCCACGACGACTTAGAGAGGGTGCGTGCGATTGGCGTTACGATCAGGGACACCCCGCCGGAGGACGCGGCGAGGGTTCACGCCACCGACTATATGGAACCGGAGATCCGAAAAGCGCTCACGCTCTTCGGCGTCGAATACCCGGAGAACGTCGCGATCGCGGTCCAGGATCACGGCTATTCCCCGCACCGGAGCAACCGTATCCACCGGTTCGAGCTCATGCGGGACCGGCTGGAAGACGGGGACTGGAACCTCCTCTCGCTCGCCACCGACCCGCCCCTTCCCGATATGACCCGGATGCAGGCGGCGCTAAAGCAGGCCCCGGGTGCGCTCGTCACCGACACCGGGCCGGTCGCCCTCATCGGGGCGCTCTGCGACCCGAACGTCCGGCAGATGGCGGAGACCGGGGTGACCCTCGTCAACGCCGGGAACGGGCACACCCTCTGTTTTACCCTGAAAGGACACGAGATCTACGGGCTCTTTGAACATCACACCGGCGCGCTCGACCCCGCAAAACTGCAACACTACGTCCGGCGGCTCACCGACGGCACGCTGACTTCGAAGGAGGTCTTCGACGACGGCGGTCACGGGGCGGCGATCAGAAAACCCCTCGCCACCGATGCCGTGGTCGTCACGGGCCCAAACCGGCTCCGGCTGCTGCCGGAGGCCTACCAGGCGGCACCTTTCGGGGACATGATGCTCTCGGGGTGTTTCGGGCTCGCATACCTCTGGAAGCGGTTTCGGGAGGGGTGATCGGGGTAACATGTCTCACGAAGAGCCTGCCTCTGTCGTCCCCGAGATCTGACCCATGAGCCCGCGGAAGAACTTCGCGAACAGGTCGAGCGGCGACGACGGGGACACACCCGATTCCTCCGCCGCGCCGCCCTCTTCTTTGTCGTAGATGACCCCCAGGTGTTCCGTCCCGAGGCCCTGCAGGGCCTCAAGGTGCCCGGTTGCCCCGGCGACGATTGTTTCGTGGCCGACGCCCCGCCCCCACGCGTCGGTCAATGTCTCCGACGGGAGGAGCGTCGAATTTTCGATGCCTGCAAGCGTGTAGAGTTCGGGGAGGGGCAACTCCGCCGCCGCTCCCGCTCCCGCGTCGGGTCGGACGGCGATCACCGGGTCGGAGAAGCCTGCAGAGGGGACCTCCTGGTCGCCGGTAAAAGCGTATGCCTGGAAGGCGAAAACGTCCGGGTTCGACGTCAGGTTGGTGACCAGCCGCTCCTCCGGGAGGGTGAGGTTGTCGAGCGTCAGCCTTCCGGTGCGGGTGGTGACCGAGAACTCCCAGGCGCCGCGCTCCCCGTCCCGGAGACCCGATAGTTCGCGTGTCCGCGTGATCTCGTAGACCCCGGTCTCGCCCGGCGGCGGCACCAGGACGACATAGGCCGGGTTCTCTTCGGTGATCGACACGTTCCGGGCCTCAACCGTCACGGTGACGGTGAACGTCTCCCCCTCGAACGCGACCCGGGGGTGCCGGCCGCCGAGGTGCATGGCGGTGTCGAGCAGCCATTCGAGGTTTGCAATCTCAACCCCGTTCCGGGTGAGGGCGACGTCCTCCGGAGTCCGGGGGAGGAGCACCCCGACACCTTTGACGAACAGTCCGTCGCGCGGCCCGGCGGCTTCAAGCGGCGTTTCGGTCTCATTCTCCTCCGAGGTGCGGGAGGCTGCGGCGGGGCCGACAAGGTGGTGACTGCTCTGGACCAGCGGGCGGTCGTGCGACTGGTGCGCTTTCGCCATCGTTGCGCCCGGTCGCGGCGGTGCATACCTTTCCAGGGTCGGTATCGCCGTCTCTTCAGACTCCTCGTCGTCGAAGTCGTCCGTCTCGGGGACGGTCGTTGCCGTCACAGTCGCATTCTCCCCGGTGTCCGGGAGAGCGGACGCGGGAGGAGCAGCCAGGCCGACACAGAGCACCAGGGCCAGGGATGCGAGGAGAAGGCCCCCTGACAACGCTGCCCGTTCCACTGCAGAGACGTGAAGATCCACGCGCCCACCGGACCCCCTCTTCATGAGAGTCTCATGGAGCACGGACGAATATAAATAGATTTCTGATCGGGAAACACCCGGGACTTCCCGGATAGAGATGCCCCTCCGGAATTTCCGGATCGCTCACCCGCGGGGTGGAACACGAACAACGACCAAAAAAGAGGGATTCAGGCAACCTCATTCTGTGCCAGCTGGACATCGGCGATATCGTGCTGCCGCTGCGCAAGAACCTTTGCCTTGAAAATATTCTTCCCGCCCTTACCGATGGCAAGACCCCGGTCTTCATCCCGCACCTCGACAAGGGCGACCTGCAGATCCTCCTCATTGGTAGAGAATTCGATACCGGTGACCTGAGCGGGGAGGAAACAGTTCCGCAGGAACTGGGCCGGGTCAGGAGCGTACTCCACGACCTCGATCCGTTTACCCATCACGTCGGACGCCTTTTTGATGCTCGACCCGCCCTTGCCGATGGCAAGTCCCATATCGCCGGGGTTGATCACGAAGATGATGCGCTCGTTGCGGTTGTCAACGATGCAGTCGCGGCTGCCTGCGCCGGTGAGGCTCTCGAACTGGGAGATAAGGCGCATGCACTCCTCAGTCAGCACGACCTGTGGCATAGTCCTACACTCTCGCAGCATTCAGGATATCGGATTCACCCGGCTCGATCACAGCAAGCGCACTGACGACGTACGGCATACCGCAGGCTTTCCCGAGCTGGACGCTCGAGCCTTCGTAGACGTAGACAGGGATATCGATCTCTTTCACAAGGTTTTTGACGGATTCGGGGCTGTTGGCGGCCACCACAACAAGTTTGGCCTTGCCCTCTTCGATGCATTCCCGGGTCTTGTTCTGGCCGAGGAACACGGTTCCGGTCTTCACAGCTTTACGTAGCGAAGCATTAAAGTCCATACTGTAATTCTCCTAGGTTTTCAGGTTTACGGGTTTTGCGATGAGTTTCACATCACCGGTGCCAAGCTGAATGGGCTGACCCACGATCACGTTCTCCGTGACGCCGTTCAATTCATCCACTTCGTTTGCGATTGCTGCATCCAGCAGATGGTTGACGGTGACTTCGAATGCGGCCCGGGAGAGGACGCTTTCCTTCTCACCGGCAATACCGTGCCGGCCGATCTGCTTGACCTCGCCGTCCATGCACATCATGTCGGCGACGAGCATGATATGGCGGACGTCGACGCCAAGACCCTGTTCGTTCAGGGTGCTTAAGGCTTCCTGGATGATCATGTTCCGGCCCGCCTCGATACCGAGCACATCGGCGATCTCGCTGATGTTGTTGCTCCGGGTGCGGGAGGTATCGACTCCCTCAACTTCGAAGACATCTTTTAGGTTGGAGCCCTCAGTATAAAGGATATACTCCCCGCCTTCTTTTCTGACAACGACCCGCTCGATGTCGTCGATGCCCTGGACGATGACGTTTCTGACATGCTCTGCAAGCTGGAAGAGATTCTGGTAACTTTCCCGGTTTTTCGGGGTGAACGTGAGTGAGGCCTTCTTCACGTCGCCTTCGACATCGAAGTCGCGGAAGTGCCGCTTCTCCCGGATCTTCCTCGGCGCCGTCTCGAAGATCTCTTCCACCGCAATCTTACGCCGGTCGCAGACCGATTTGTTCAACAGGACGAGAACCTGCATGTTCTCCATGTCGATGGTGATATCCCCGAACTCGTGGAGCGGCGCGGCCTCGATCTGCCAGCTCACCTCACGGGCGCGGTCACGGTTGAACGCCCAGTCGTCCAGAAGGTAGACCGCCATCGTGGGGGTGCTCGGCTCGCGCCGGGCGTCCATGATCTCGATGAGACGGGGAAGACCGAGGGTAACGTTGATCTCGGCCACACCGGCGTAGTGGAAGGTTCGCATCGTCATCTGGGTGCCGGGCTCGCCGATGGACTGCGCCGCCACGATACCGACCGCCTCGCAGGGCTCGATCCGGCTCTTCTCGTATTCGGAGAAGACCATCGAGAGGATACGGTCAAATTCTTCTTCCGTAACATCCACGCCCGAAAGACTCGTCATCAGGTCCTGCCGGGTCCGGTAGGGCAGATCGAGGGCATCGATCCGCTGCTCCATATCGCTGTTCATTTGACCTCCTCCTTTAAGACGCTCTCAACGATCCCTTTCACGTCCACCGGGGCGCCGTAACTGCTCCGGCCGGGGTCGGTTCCATCCTCGCCGTAGCGGAACTGGATGATCCGGCCTCCCGTCGTTCGGACGGTACCGTCGTATTCCACCTTGAGGTCCTGCAGGGCGTTGATCATCCGCCGCTGCAGGTAACCGCTCTGCGACGTCCGGACCGCCGTGTCCACAAGACCCTCACGTCCGCCGATTGAGTGGAAGAAGAACTCGGTCGGCGTAAGACCGCTCTTGTAACTATTGGTGACGAATCCGTGCGCCTCAGCACCGCGGTCGTTCCTCCGGAAGTGCGGCAGCGTCCGGTCCTCGTAACCACGCATGATCCGCTCGCCACGGACAGATTGCTGCCCGAGACAACCGGCCATCTGCGTCAGGTTCAGCATCGAACCGCGAGCGCCGGAGACCGCCATCACCACGGCGCTGTTGTCCATCCCGAGGTGCCGACCGGCGATCTCACCGGTGCGGTCACGGGCCTTGCCGAGCACCTGCATGATCTGCATCTCGAGCGTCTCCTCAAGCGTCCGGCCCGGCATCGGTTCAAGTTGCCCCTCATTGTAGATCTTGATCCGGCGTTCGACATCGCCGAGAGCACCCGAAAGGACCTCATCGATCTGGCCGTATTCGGTCCGGGTCAGGTCTTCGTCGTCAATGCCGAACGAGAACCCCCTGAGCATGATGCCCCGGATCGAGAGTTGCGTCACGTCGTCGATGAACTGAACCGCCCGCTTCATGCCGTGCTGCCGGATGATCCGGTGCAGGATCTGGCCGTCGAACGCGCCGATACCCTTCTTGTCGATGGTGCCGGAGAGCAGGTTCCCGTCGACGATCCGGACGTACGCATCGTTCTCGCACATCTCCCGCCGGCAGGTCTCGCAGTTCTGGCACGACGAGGCACGAAAGATCATATTCAGGCTGTCGGGGAGGATGAGCGAGAAGATCTGTTTGTTGGTCCAGAGAGGCTTACCGGCCTCATCCATCTTGGCCGGTGCGGGGAGGTGCTCGATCGGGAGGTGCTGGGTGAGGTAGAGCGTCGTCTCCTTGTCGAAGTAACGGACCGTGTGCGTCAGGAGGAAGATCCCCGAGATGTGGTCGTGAATACCCCCGATGATCGGGCCGCCGGTCCTCGGCGAGAGGATGTTTGCCTGCACCGAGACCAGGATCTCGGCCTCGGCCCGCGCCTCCTCGGTCTGCGGGATGTGCAGGTTCATCTCGTCGCCGTCGAAGTCGGCGTTGTAAGGAGGACAGACGGCCGGGTTCAGCCGGAAGGTCCTCCCGTCCATCACGACGATCCGGTGCGCCATGATGCTCATCCGGTGCAGCGAGGGCTGCCGGTTGAAGAGGACGATATCCCCGTCTTTTAACTGCCGCTCCACAGTCCAGCCCGGCTCGATCATCTCCGTGACCGTCTCCAGGTTCGTATCGGAGAGGCGCATCCTCCGGTTGTCCGGCCGGATGACGTAGTTTGCACCGCAGGGCGACCTGATGGTGGGGCGCTCGGGACCGTTCAGGATGTACTGTTTCATCTCCTCGATGTTGAACCGGGTTACCCGGATCGGGACGGTCATCTCGTTTGCGATGGCAAGCGGTATCCCGACCTGGCTGATGGAGAGGTTCGGGTCGGGAGAGATGACCGTACGGGCGGAGAAGTTCACACGCTTGCCGGAGAGCGAGCCGCGGAACCGCCCTTCTTTCCCCTTGAGCCGCTGTGAGAGGGTCTTTAAGGGCCGGCCGCTCCGGTGCCGGGCGGGCGGGCACCCCGCCACCTCGTTGTCGAGATAGGTGGTGACGTGGTACTGCAGGAGTTCCCAGAGGTCCTCGATGATCAACTGAGGCGCGCCGGCATCCTGATTTTCCTTGAACCGCTGGTTGATCCGGATGATATCCACAAGTTTGTGGGTCAGGTCATCTTCAGACCGCTGCCCGTTTTCAAGGATGATCGAAGGGCGCATCGTGACCGGCGGGACCGGGAGGACGGTAAGGATCGTCCACTCCGGCCGTGCGACGTCCGGGTTGACCCCCATCGCCCGCAGGTCCTCGTCCGGGATCTTCTCAAGGCGCGCCCGGATATCCGCCGGGGTCAACTTGTGCTCCACCTTCCTCCCGTCTTCCACAAAGACTTCGGAGAAGGTGGTGGGTTTCTCGAAGTTGATCTTGAGTTGCTGCTCTCCGCAGTGGGGGCAGACACGCTCTTTCTTGATATCCTTCTCGGAGACGATATCTCCCGCAAGCTCGCCTTCATCGGGCCCGGTGATCTTCTCGACCTCTTCCTCGGTCATCAGCAGCCGGGAACAGGACCTGCAGGTCACCCGCAGGAGTTTCCGGATCAGCCGGGTGTAGCCGACGTGGATGACGGGCTTCGCGAGTTCGATATGCCCGAAGTGACCCGGGCAATCGGCCGCCTTCTGGTCGCAGGTCTTGCACCGGAGCCCCGGGTCGATGACGCCCAGGTTTAAGTCCATCAGGCCCTGCGGGTAGGGAAACCCGTCGTCGTCGTAGGTATCCGCCCAGATGATCTTCCGGACGCTCATTTTGCGGATCTCCTTCGGGGAGAAGAGCCCGAATTCGATCCTTCCAACACGTTTTGGACTGGTCATAGTTTGAAACTGCCCCCTTGTCGTTACACCATATCGTCGAGTCTCAGGCGGGGAGCAATGCCCATGCTCTTCATCTCATCGAGGAGGAGTTTGAAAGCGTAACTCATCTCGACGGGGTAGATGTCGGTTTCGCTGCCGCAGGCAAGACACCGCGTGACCTTTCTCTTCCGGTCGAGCATCGCCACCATGCCGCACTTCGCACAGACCCACTGGGTCACCTTATCTGACTCGTCGAGCAGCCGCTCTTTTAAGGCCATGGCCGCACCGTGACCGATCATCACATCCCGCTCCATCTCACCGAACCGGAGACCGCCCTCACGGGCACGCCCTTCGGTCGGCTGGCGGGTGAGCACCTGCACGGGGCCGCGCGACCGCGCATGCATCTTGCTCGATACCATGTGGTAGAGTTTCTGGTAGTAAATGACACCCATGTAGATGTCGGCGTCGAACTGCCGGCCGGTTATGCCGTCGTACATCACTTCGCGGCCGTTGTGGGAGAAACCGAGTTCCTTGAGCGAATGCCGAAGGTCGGCCTCGCGTTCGCCGCGGAACGCCGTCGCATCGATCCGGCGGCCCTCGAGGGAGCCGACCTTGCCGCCCAGCATCTCGAGCATATGCCCGATGGTCATACGGCTCGGGACTGCATGGGGGTTGATGATCAGGTCGGGCGTCATGCCCGACTCGGTGAACGGCATGTCCGCCGAAGGCTGGATGAGCCCGATGACACCCTTCTGACCGTGCCGGGACGCGAACTTGTCGCCGATCTCCGGTATCCGGAGGTCCCGGGTCCGGACCTTTACGAGGCGCGAGGAGTTCTCGCCCTCCGTGATGATGACGGTATCCACGATACCGTGTTCGTTGCTCCGCATCGTGACCGAAGTGTCGCGCCGTTTCTCGACGGAGATCAACTCGCTTGTCGGTTCCTCAAGGAACCTCGGCGGAGAGGTCTTTCCGATCAGCACATCCTTCTCGCGGACGACCGTCTCGGGGTTGATGACGCCGTCGACATCGAGGTTCGCGTAGTACTCGGCACCGTGCGCGCCGGAGACTTCTTCGTCCGGGATCTCGATCCGGTCGACCTGGCCGCCGGGGTAGCGCCGCTCCTCGCCGTCGTAGGTGCGGAAGAAGTGCGAGCGCCCGAGGCCCCGGTCGATGGAAGCCTGATTCATGATCAGAGCGTCTTCAATGTTGAAGCCTTCATACGAGATGATCGCAACGACGAAATTCTGGCCCGCAGGCCGTTCGTCGGAGCCGATCACGTCGGAGGTCTGGGTATAGGTGAGCGGCTTCTGGACATAGTGGAGCAGGTGCCCCCGGGTATCGGGGCGGAGCTTCATGTTTGCCGCCCCGAACCCGAGCGCCTGCTTGACCATCCCGGCACCCATGGTGACCCGGGGACTTGCGTTGTGCTCGGGGAAGGGGACGTGCGCCGCACCGATCCCGAGGATGAGCGAGGGGTCGATCTCGAGATGCGTATGCTCGGGGGTAAGGTCCTCTTCGTTGATGGCGATGTAGAGGTCTTCCTCCTCCTCGGCGTCGACAAACTCAATCGCGCCCTTGTGAACGAGATCCACAAAAGCCATCTCACCGTTTCGGAGCTGCTCGATGTCGTCTTCGGTCACCTGCGGCCTGCCGTCGCGCACCACGATCAATGGGCGGCGCGCCCTTCCGCGATCGGTGTGAATGATGACATCGTTGTTGAACTCCTTGTAGGAGACATTGACCTCGCCGGAGATCTCGCCGTGTCGACGCATATCGCGCATCCGGGCGACAAGGTCACGGGGGTCGTCCACAAGCCCGATCAGGGCTCCGTCGACGAAGACACGCGACTGCCTCATGCCGTCTCCCTCCGGAGGGCAATGACGCCTATATCATAGAGAATATTCTTCACTTCCTCTTCATCGATGACGCCCTTACTGATCTCGACCATCTGGGCGAAGTTCTTTACCAGACCACAATTCGGACCCTCAGGGGTCTCGCTCGGACAGATCCGGCCCCACTGAGTCGGATGCAGGTCACGGGCCTCGAAGTGCGGCTGCGAACGGGAGAGCGGGGAGATCACGCGCCGGAGGTGCGAGAGCACCGCCATGTGGTCTACCCGGTCCAGGAGCTGCGAGACGCCGGTGCGCCCGCCCACCCAGTTGCCGGTGGCAAGCGGGTGCAGCAGCCGTTCGGTCAGAACGTCCGCGCGCACGGCGGTGCCGATCGAGAGGTCGCGGTGACGCATGCTGGCCCGTTCGAGTTGATACTTCACGTCTCTTGTCAGGCGGTTTAACGAGATCCGGAAGAGGTCTTCCATAAGGTCGCCGGCAAGTTTCAGCCGTTTATTCGAGTAGTGGTCCTTATCGTCGATCCGGCGCCGGTCAAGCACCAGGTCGAAACAGGCTTCGGCCATCCGGCCGAGGAAATGCGCTTTTGCGAGGCGGACACCCTCGACCGCCGCGCGGTATCCGGGGTCCTCCTCTTTCAAGCCCACCGGCATCAGGTAGTTTAAGTGCGGGAGGAGGTAGTTATCGAGGACGAACTCCGCCCGTTTGCGCTGGTAGTCGCGGGTCTGGTTCGGGGCGAGTTTCTTCCCGACGTACATGACGCCGTCGTCGACCGTGTCGCACTCGCTCTCCTCCAGGTTCTGCATCATGAAGGTGAGGATCTCCTCGTCGGTGGAGACCGCCTCCACGATGTCGTGGTCGCCCTGGAGCCCCAGCGCCCGCATCAGGTCGACGAAGCGAAGGTGCCCGGCGACCGAGGGGAACGAGACCTCAAGCAGGTTCTTCCTGTTGCGCTCGACGATCACAAGCGCACGGTAACCCCGGAACTGCGAAAAGACCTTTGCGACGTAGATCCGCTCGTTGTAGCGCTCGGTAAACTCGGTCATGATCTTGTTCGAGGCAAGGTCCTCAAGCGTCATCAGCACCCGCTCCGTACCGTTGACGATGAAGTAACCGCCGGGATCGAGGGGATCTTCACCGTGCTCGGTTCGCTCGGCGTCGCTCATGTTGTAGAGGTTGCAGGCGGCCGAGCCCACCATCACCGGCAGCTGCCCGATGGTGGTGACGATCGGGTCCGATCGAACGTCGCCCTGGACGAGCGTCATCGCAAGTTGAATGGGTGCCGCATACGTGAGGTTCCGGAGGCGCGCCTCACTCGGAAAGAGCTCGGACTGCGAGCCGTCTGCCTCACGGACAAGCGGCTTTTTCACCTCAATCTTACCCAGCTCAACCCATACGGCCTCTTTACCTTTACCACGGGTCTCGATATCGGTCTCGATAACACGCTGTTCATCGACGACCTTCTGGAGGTTGTGCAGAAGAAAGTAGTTGTAAGAATCTAACTGGTGACGTGCTACGTGTTCCCGTGAAAAGTATGCTCTCGACAAAACACTTCTATCTAACAGATGGATCAGCTCCCGGCCTAATGTATTATTTCTTCGGTCTCTTCACGACGAGGCGATACGCCTCGGCTCTGCCCGCCGTACGACTTTCACGGGTAATCCGGATGACGTTCCCGACATCGGCCCCGATAGCTTTTACTGCAGGATCGTCGTGATAAATTTTAGGCAGTTGTTCTAAGGAGATATGGTACGTCGCAAGGAGGTCCGAAACCTCCGCTTCACCCATAATCTGATGGTCCGGAACCATCTCATGTTTGAGTACGTCAAGTGGTGTGCCCATCGCCTTACACCCCACCGACGAAAAAGTTGCGTATCAGATGCATCACCTTAAAATCCATAGACATCGCCCATGGCAACGGGCCCAAGGGGATTTGAACCCCCGACCACCTGGTTAAAAGCCAGGCGCTCTACCTAACTGAGCTATAGACCCCGCGCGTACTTGCCATCCAGCATTATTACAATGCAAGAATAGTATAAATAACTTACTTCCAGGCGTATCATATAATTCGCAGTCCAACGATATAAACTTTTCAATTCTCTATCCCCGCGAGACCAACCGGAACGTTTAATGCCCCCCCGATAGCCTGTTCATAGGTATATCTTACCGGAGCAAGGGTGTCCGCATGAATCCCTATAAAGACCATGCCGATACGGTCACATCCGCCATATCATGGGTATCTCAGGGCATATACCTGCTCATCGCCGTCTCACTCTCTCTGCTTGCGATCATCTCGTTCTACGACGTCGCCCTGCAGATAGTAGCGCTTGTCCATACCGAAGACATGACCGCGGGCGTGCTCCGGGTTCTGCACGCGCTCCTCCTGACCCTCATCATCGTCGAGATCCTGGAGACGGTAACGGCGTACTTCAGGACCAATCGGGTGCAGGTGACACCGATCCTGATCGCGGGCATCACCGCGATGGTGCGGCGGGTACTGACCTTCGGGGTCGAGTCCGTCGCGCCCCTCGATATCGGCATGACGCTTGCTGCAATCCTCGTCCTGACAATCGCGATCATCTACATCGGGCGGCAGGAGCGCGAAAACAGTTATTAAAAACGGCATTCTCCTGGCAGGAAAAGGCCGACGCGCCGCTCTAAGAAAGGGTTTCCCGGGAGCGGGAAGATAAACGCGATCACCGGGCCTCCAGGAGATCCGCAAACCTGATCCTGACCTGGTTCAGGCGCTCTTCCTGGAGTTTGATGCTTGCCGCCATGCTCTTTATGGCCCGCGTGATGTCCTCGCCGATTCCCGTCCGGGCATCCTTGATGCTGTAGGTCGTTTCCAGAATCTTCAGGAGGCGTTTGTTGATATCGACGCTCCGCGAGAGGCGCTCATACTCATCGACGAGTTGGGGGTCGACGCCGGCCTTGCGCGCCCGCTCGATATCGGCGGCGATGGAGTGTCGACGTGCCAGCACACGTTCGATGGCCTCGTAGAGCTGGTGGTGGGTTGTGGGTTTGAGAATGTAGTCCTCGATATAGGGCCCGTATTCGTTGGCCTCCTCGGGGGTGAGGGGCTTTGCGGTCAGCATGAGCACAGGGATGTCGCGCGTCTCGGGATCGGCCTTGATTCTCTCGAGCGTCTCCCAGCCGTCCATCGGCTCCATCATAATATCCAGAAGGACCAGATCCGGCGGAGCCGTTTTCATGACCTTCAGGCACTCCTCACCACTAAACGCGGTGACTGGCCGATAGCCACCACGCTCCAGCATGGTACTGAAAACGTCGACAATCATGGGGCTGTCGTCGACGATAAGTATCGTATACATTATGCCACCTCTCCAAACCTGACCGCAAGTTCCGATAACCGTCTCTGTACTGTAGGGAGATCTGCAGACTTATGTATTACCGCTGCGATCAGAGCGGCCTCCCCCGCACTCACGATGAAGATAGTAGCGTCGGCCGCGGCGACGGTAACGGAGGATGGCCGCCGAACATGAACGCTGCCGCACGCTGCATCTGCCGACGCAAGAACCGTCGCACACATGACCGCAAAGAGGGGCGACGACTGTTCATCTTCCCGGAAGTGCCTGCCTAGAACCGTACCCTCACTGGATACAAGAGCGCAGGAAACGACACCGGCGACGGACCGAACCTCATTGATACATCTTTGGGCGTTTTCTACAATGGAAAGCTGATGATTCATACAGGTAACCCCAGGCACATCACATGTATATCTGCATTGCACAATATATGAATATCGAATCTTTCTTGCCTTCGAATTGCCTTTTTCCTGGATTTCACTGCAATTACAAGGGTATTCCTGCCGCAGAGCGCAGGATATACACGCTATCGCAGCACCCTATAGAGCCCGGAGCCGATCCGCAGGTACTCCCGCCCGCAAGCGGCGTTCGCCTGCAGATCGACTCCGGGAGAAGACCGCGCCGACCCCGTAACCATATAACCGGAGATATGCCCCAGAAAGGATATCATACGGCGTTAAAAGTGTATTTGAGTCTCCCCAGGGGGAGGGCAAAACAAATAAGATTAAATATAACGGCTGCTATTTATCCTTGAGACGGTTTTAGATGATCAGGGCTTACACCATCGCCTCAGGAAAGGGCGGGACCGGTAAGACGACCGTCACCGCGAACCTGGGAACGGCACTGGCCCAGTACGGTAGAGAGACCTGCGTCGTCGATACAGATATGGGTATGGCCAACCTGGGGCTGGTGCTGGGGCTCACGGAGACACCGGTCACGCTCCACGAAGTCCTCGCGGGGAAGGCATCGATTCAGGATGCGATGTACGAG
This sequence comes from Methanoculleus sp. UBA374, assembly GCA_002508705.1. Classification (GTDB taxonomy): domain Archaea; phylum Halobacteriota; class Methanomicrobia; order Methanomicrobiales; family Methanoculleaceae; genus Methanoculleus; species Methanoculleus palmolei. The sequence goes on from DAYL01000032.1 coordinate 66,546, forward strand.
GGCCCGTACGGTCTCAAGATCGTGCCGAGCGGCCTGTCGCTCCAGGGGTTCCAGAACGCCGACCCGCAGAAGCTCAAAGATGTGATGTGCGACCTTACCGACGCTTGCGACTTCCTATTCTTCGACGCGCCCGCCGGCATCGGCGCGGACGGGGTCATACCGCTCACCGTTGCGGACGAAGTGCTGCTGGTCGTAAATCCCGAGATATCCTCGCTCGTGGATGCCCTGAAGATCAAGATCCTGACGGAAATGATCGACGGCGCCGTCGGAGGAGCCATCCTCAACCGGGCGACCCTGGAGAACAGCGACGTGAGCAGGGGAAAGATCGAGAAGACTCTCGGCGTGTCGATCATCGATACGATCCCCGAGGACGTGAACATACGAAGAGCTGCAGCGGCGAGGACACCGGTCATCGTCGGGTCCCCCGGATCCGAATCGTCAAAAGCATTCCGAAGAATTGCAGCTCGTCTTGTGGGGTTCCCCGCTGAGGAGGAGCCCGAAAAGGTACAAGAAGGCTTTATCGAGCGGCTTGCCCGCGCACTTTTCAGGAGAGAAACATGATGGACATCAATGCAATCATGATAGTCCTGCTCTCGGTGATCATCATCTGTCTGCTGTTTATCATGTACATTATGTACGTGCGTATTCAGCAGCTTCTCGCCGAGGTCAACGCACTGACAGGCAGGATGGAGATTACCGGCAGCGAACTGGAACAGTTGACACGAAGCGTTGAGGAGTACAAGAGAACGCGGGGCTAAGGGTCGGATCACGCCCCGCCGGAAGAGAAGATATATGTGCAATTCGAGCATATACTAGAGGGAGGGGCCATAGGGTAGCCTGGCCATCCTAGGAGACTGGGGGTCTTCTGACCTGCGTTCAAATCGCAGTGGCCCCATCATACCATTTTTCCCGTATCAGGTTCCAGTACCTGTAGCATGAGATTTCAGGGGAACTGCACGGATTGTCTGATTTCCCGGGTAGAATATGAAAGCCGGCTCGCGGTCGACGATCCTGCGCGCGTGCGAAAGACCGTCGAGGCGTGCCGGGCCCTTCTCCAGCGCATCGCCGCCGACCCGGTGCCCGCACCGGTCATCGCAAGCAGGGTGCACCGCCTCGCCTACGAGATGATCGGCGACGCCGACCCCTACCGGTCCCTGAAGAGGGCCAACAACGAAGACGCGGCGGCGGTCTCTCTGGCGGTGCGCGGCAGCCTCTCGACGTTCCGCGACCTCGTCCTTGCATCGGTCGTCGGCAACACGCTGGACTACGGCTCCTCGGCTCACACCGTCACCGACAACTTCGTCGAGTTCTTTCGTCGGGAGTTTGCGGCGGGGCTGACCGTCGACGATACCGATGCGATCGAAACCCTCGCCTCCCGGGTGGTCTACCTCACCGACAACTGCGGGGAGATCGTCTTTGACGCCCTCCTTGCCGACCGCCTCAAGAAGAACGGGTCGCACGTCACGGTTGCCGTCCGGGGCGCACCGATCTTAAACGATGCGACCCTTGAGGATGCAACGGCGCTCGGCCTCGACCAGCGGGTGGACCTGCTCACCACCACCACCGACGGCGTCGCCGAACTCGGCCTCAACCGGGAACTCGCCCCGCCGGCCCTCGTCGACGCACTCGACCGCGCGACGCTCGTCATCTCAAAGGGCATGGCAAACTACGAGTCGCTCTCCGATGACCGCGACCTTCCTCCCGTAGCCTACCTGATGTCGGTCAAGTGCGGCCCGATCGGGGCGGACCTCGGGCTACCCGTCGGCTCCAGGGTCGCCCTCCTCCGCGAGTAGCCGGCCCCGGGTTCCGGCGGAGGCCCCGGCATCCTTGTCCGGCAATCACAGCAATATAAGGATGACGGTGGCAGTTATCGGGGTATAACGCTCCCTTTTGCATGACGACGCGTTCAATGACGCCGGATAGCGATTCGACAAGCATATTGTTTGAAATATTCTTTGGAAATTATTATATCATCCAAATATAGATACAGGTGTGGGGAAAACCACACCCGACGACCATCAGTCACTCATTCATTACCAGTCAGCAATCACCACAACCGTCCACACCTCCCAAGACCAGGGGCACAACGGGTTCGGTCGGGATACGGCCCGAAGACAGGGCCGTTCCACCAGCATTCCAGCGACCACAAGTGAGATTACACCGGCCCATGAAACCTCCGGGTGTGGTCCCCGCCTCATTTTTCGCGGTCACTGAGAACCGCAGCCATTGCCACGCGGTGCCCTTCTCCTATCAAGCACCGACGGCATAGGCAAGATCTCCCGCCGAAAAAAGGGAAACTCAGGGAAAAGAGGAGCGAGGGTGCGCCTCACCAGAAGATCTTACGGGACATCTCCAGCGCCTCGATGGCGGGCATCTTCTTCCCGGTCAGGAACTCGATTGCCGCCCCGCCGCCGGTGGAGATGTGCGTGAACCGGTCTTCGATGCCGAGCCGCTCGATGGCCGCGCCGGAGTGTCCGCCGCCCACCACCGAGAATTCCACGGTAGAAGCGGCCTTCAGGAGTTCGAACGTGCCGACGGCGAACGATTCCTCCTCAAAGAGCCCGGCCGGCCCGTTCACCACAACCGTTCCCGACCCCGTTATCTCCTTTGAGAGGCGGGCGATAGACTCGCTCCCGATATCCAGCACCTGAGCGTCCTCAGGAACGGCGTCCACCGGGTACTCGACGCGCCTGTCGTCTTCACGGACGGCGACCGAGTCCGGCAGAAAGAGACGGTCCCGGTAGGTCGAAAGGAGGTCTCGGGCCTTCTCGATCTCGTCGCGGTAACCGAGCTGGTCGATCAACTGGGCCGATGGGCGCCCGATCTCGTGGCCTGCCGCAAGCAGGAAGACATTGCCGACCACACCGACCACGATCACGTGGTCGGCGGTGCCCCGCTCGAGAACGTTCCGTGCGACCGCGATCGAGTCGTCCACCTTCGTCCCCCCGAGGACGAAGGTGACCGGGCGCGGCGCACCGGTGAAAACTCTTGAAAGGTTCGCAACCTCCTTCTCCATCAGGAGGCCGGCCACCGACGGGAGCACAAGCGGCAGCCCCACGATCGACGGCTGCGACCGGTGCGCCGTGCCGAAGGCGTCGTTGACGTAGAAGTCGGCCATCGACGCCAGTTTTCGGACAAGAAGGGTCTTCTTCGCTGCGTCGGGTTTTAAGGTCAGGTTCTCCTCGGCGGCGAACCGGAGGTTCTCGAGCATCAGGACGTCCCCGCGCTCCGCGTTCCTGATCGCTTCCCGGGCGCACCGCCCGAAGATGTCGTCGACGTAGGTCACCGGACGGCCGAGGAGCCGCTCCAGTTTAGCCGCATGCGCTTCAAGCGTCGTATAGTCCTTTTTGCCGGGCCTGCTCTGGTGCGTGAGGACGACGAGCCGCGCGTCCTCAAGTGCCTGCACCGTCGGCAGATGCTCACGGAACCTTTTGTCGTCCAGGATCTGGTTTGACGAGGGATCGATGGGTGAGTTGAAATCCACCCGCAGCATCACCGTCCCCGTCAACGTCCCCACATCTGCAAGCGTACCGATCCCCACCGGATATCACCTAACCCCGATCAGGCGCTCCTTGCCTTAACCCTTTTCAGGCGGAAGAGCTCCTCACGCTCCATCTCATCGAGCCGCATCTTGATAAAGTCTCTGGCCTCAGTGAGCTCGGGGATCACCTTGAACTCAAGCGCGTTCACGCGCCGCTTGGTGCCCTCGATCTCATCGAGCAGCCGCTTCATGGTCGTCTCGATCTCAGCAGCCTCGATGACGGCTTCAAGCAGGTCCTCGAACGCCTCCGCGGTCTCGTCGATGACGGCCGAGGTGCCGAGCATCCCGTAGCCGCGGTCGAGCACGCCCTTCCGGACGGACGACGCCTGGATCTCCGGGACGACGACGCCCATGATGTTCTTGCTCTTGACGGAGATTGCGGGGATGTCCGCCGTCGAGAAGGCGGCTGCTTTCACCCCGATCGCACCTTCGACCGTCTCGGCGAGGGCGATCATCTCCATCGCGTGGCGATAGCGCTCCATCAGTGCGCCGCGGCTCTCTTTTGCCTGCTTGAGCACCTTGAAGAACTCCAGGATCAGCCCATCGCGCTTCATCTTTAAGATGTTGTAGCCGCGCTCCGAGAGCTTGATCCGCCGCTTGACGTTGATCAGCTCCGACCGGGTCGGCTTGATATCCTGCAGCGCCATGGACACTTACTCCTGGGCCTTCTTCCGGTACTTCGGGTGATACTTCTGGATCAGTTCGCGGTCGATGCGCACGAGCTGCTCTTCGGGGAGCGTCGCGAGGAGTTCCCAGCCGAGGTCGAGCGTCTCCTCGATCGACCGGTCTTCGTAGAGGCCCTGCCTGACGAACCGGTCCTCAAAGAGGTCGGCGAACTCAAGGAACATCCGGTCGCGCTCCGAGAGCGCGTCTTTCCCGACGATGGCGACAAGCCCGCGAAGGTCGTTACCCTCCGCGTAGGCCGCATAGAGCTGGTCCGAGACCTTCTTGTGGTCTTCGCGGGTGTGCCCCTTCCCGATACCGAGGTTCATCAGACGGGAGAGCGAGGGCAGCACGTTGATCGGAGGGTAGATACCCTTTCGGTGCAGGTCACGGCTGACCACGATCTGCCCTTCGGTGATGTAGCCGGTCAGGTCCGGGATCGGGTGCGTGATATCGTCGCCCGGCATCGTCAGGATCGGGATCTGGGTCACCGAGCCCTTGACGCCCTTGATGATGCCTGCACGCTCGTAGATGCTGGCGAGGTCCGTGTACATGTACCCCGGATAGCCGCGCCGGCCGGGTACCTCTTCACGGGCCGCGCCGATCTGGCGGAGCGCCTCGCAGTAGTTGGTCATATCCGTCAGGATGACCAGCACATGGTAGCCGAGGTCGAACGCCAGGTACTCGGCGGTGGTGAGCGCGAGACGCGGCGTGATGATCCGCTCGACCGCCGGGTCGTCCGCGAGGTTTAAGAAGACGACCGCCCGCTCAAGAGCGCCCGTCTTCTCGAAGTCGGCCATGAAGTAGTTGGCCTCTTCCCGGGTGATGCCCATGGCCGCAAAGACCACGGCGAACTCTTCCGTCGAGCCGGGCACCTTTGCCTGCCGGGCGATCTGGAGCGCCACATCGTTGTGGGGGAGACCCGATGCCGAGAAGATCGGGAGTTTCTGACCTCGGACCAGGGTGTTCGTCCCGTCGATCGTCGAGATACCCGTCTGGATGAAATCCGCGGGAGACGAACGGGCGTAGGGGTTGATGGCCGCACCGGTGGTCTCGAGCCGCTTTTCCGGCACGATCTCCGGGCCGCCGTCGATCGGCTTGCCGCCGCCGGAGAGGATACGACCGAGCATATCCCTTCCCACCGGCATCTTGATCGTCTCGCCGGTGAAGCGGATGCCCGAGTCCCTGCCGATGCCCGCGGTGGTCTCGAAGACCTGAACGACCACGATCTCGTCGCTCGTGTCCAGCACCTGGCCGCGCTTGACCGTACCGTCGGCGGTCACGATGTTAACGAGTTCGCTGTAGCCCACCGGCTCCGTCTTCTCGACGAAGACCAGGGGGCCGGCAATCTGTGAAATCGTCCTGTACTCCTTCATGGTCACGCCGCCCTCAACGCATCGAATTCAGATTCCATGTCTTTCATGATCGCATCGAGCATGGGCTCGTAGTCCCGGGTGAACTTGATCTGCGGGAGCTCGTTCTTGCTCTTCACGCTGATGACCTGCTGCGGGGTCGCTCCGCCCGCCTGGGCGGTACGGGCAAGGTCGGCGTAGTGCTTGATCGCCCGCATCATGTCGTACTGCTTGGTCATCGAGCAGTAGGTGTCCACGGGATCGTAGGCGTTCTGCTGCAGGAAGATCTCACGGAGCATCCTCGCCACCTCGATGGTGACCTGCTCCTCGTCGGGCAGGGCGTCGGAACCGACCAGCTGGACGATCTCCTGGAGCTCGGCTTCCTTCTGGAGGACGCCCATCGCCCAGGACCGGAGCGTGTTCCACTCGGGCGAGACCTCGCGGTCGTACCACTCGCTGAGCGAATCGAGGTAGAGCGAGTAGGAGTTCAGCCAGTTGATGGCCGGGAAGTGCCGGCGCTGGGAGAGCTTTGCGTCCAGTGCCCAGAAGACCTTGACGATACGCAGGGTGTTCTGGGTGACCGGCTCCGAGAAGTCGCCGCCGGGCGGCGATACCGCGCCGATGACCGAGACCGAACCGCTCGTGCCGTTTGTGTTCACCACGCGGCCGGCCCGTTCGTAGAACTCCGAGAGGCGGGCCGCAAGGTATGCAGGATACCCTTCCTCGCCGGGCATCTCTTCAAGACGGCTCGAGATCTCACGCATGGCTTCGGCCCACCGGGAGGTGGAATCCGCCATCAGGGAGACGTCGTAGCCCATGTCCCGGAAGTACTCGGCGATCGTGATCCCCGTGTACACGGATGCCTCACGGGCGGCCACAGGCATGTTCGAGGTGTTTGCAATCAAAACCGTCCGCTCCATCAGCGGCCGGCCGGTCTTCGGGTCCTCAAGCGCCGGGAACTCGGTCAGCACCTCGGTCATCTCGTTTCCGCGTTCGCCGCAGCCGATATAGACGACGATCTCGGCATCGGACCACTTCGCGAGCTGCTGCTGGGTGACCGTCTTGCCGCTCCCGAACGGTCCGGGGATGGCCGCCGTTCCGCCTTTAGCGATAGGGAAGAGGCCGTCCAGGATTCGCTGGCCGGTGACCAGCGGGACGTCCGGGTTCAACTTCTCCTTCACGGGACGGGGCACACGGACCGGCCAGCGCTGGAGCATGGTGACCTCGGTGCCGTCCTCGAAGGTGCAGATGGTCTCATCCACCGTGAAAGTACCGCCCGAGATCTTCTTGATCTTGCCGCCCTTCGACCGGGGCGGGACCATGACCTTATGGACGATGTTCGTCTCCTGGACCGTGCCGAGGATATCCCCGGCCCGGACCTCGTCGCCGGCCTTCACCACGGGTACGAACTCCCACTTCTTCTCGTGGGAGAGGCCCGGGGCCGATACGCCGCGCTCGATGAAGTTGCCCATCTTGTTCACGAGCACCTCGAGCGGCCGCTGGATCCCGTCGTAGATACTGGTCAGCAGCCCGGGCCCGAGCTCCACCGAGAGCGATAGGCCGGTATTCTCCACCGGCTCGCCGGGCCTGATGCCGGCGGTATCTTCGTAGACCTGGATGATGATGTTCTCACCCTGGATCTTGATGACCTCCCCCATCAGTGCTTCATTGCCGACCTTCACCACGTCGTACATGTGTGCGTCGAGACCGACGGCAGTGACGACCGGCCCTGAAATCCGTTTCAGGACTCCCTGAGTCCTGTTTCCTTTTGCTTTTTCCATTACTTCCACAGATCAACACCCACCGATCTCTTGATTCTCTCTCTCATCGACAGGCCGCCCGCCTCTCCGCCAATCGCGATCACCGTCGGCTTGACGGAGTTTTCAAGGGTGGTGCGAAGCCGCAGAGGGATCCGCTCCATGTCGCTGCCCTTCAGTACGAGGATGCCGACATCTCTGTCATCCAGCACCTGGTTGATGTACTCGACCAGCCGCTCGTCGGTCTCGGCCGTATAGGTCTTTCTTACACCTGCAAGCCGAAAACCGAGGATGAATTCACCGGTACCGACAACTGCGATCTCCATTTCTACATCACCAGGTAGCCCTGTAACCGCTCACCGGGGAGGCCGGCTTCCTTGCCCCGGGCGAGGGCGCGAAGGTTCGCGACCTCGTATTTCTTCTCCTCCAGGTAGACGAGGACCGGGAGGATCGAGAACGGATACCGTTTCGACATCCGCTCCATCTGCTCAAGCTGGACCCGGGTCAATGCAACCTCGATCTCGTGGATGGCACTCTTGTCCCGGACCCCTTCGAGCGCATTCAAGAGCGGGACCATCTTCACCTGCCGCTTAAGAGCGTCGATGAACTCGTCCCGGTTCTCGATCCCCGAGAGCCGCTGCAGTTCCTCCACCGAGAACGAGCCGCCGGGAAGCATCAGTTCCCGGACATCCTCATGAACGTGCCCCGCCCGGAGGCGGAAGAGGTTCTGGATGTTCCGGATATCGATCTCGAGCTCGATGTACTTCAGGAATATATCCCCGCCCTTCACGCCCGCTTTCGCGTCGGCGATGAGCCGGGCATAATACCCTTTGTAGAGTTCGTTCTCCAGATGGGCAAACGACCCGGTCTCCGTCGCGCGGGGAAGTTCCCTCTCGATGACGGGATAGAACCGCTCGCCCCTGAGCGCCTCGGCGACCCTCTCCGGCGACTCTTCGGCGAGAAGACGATCGAGAGCGACCTTGTCAAGCCCGCCGGCCGGAACCAGGACCTCCTTGATCTTGCCCGGCTGCATCCCCTGCAGCTTACCGCGCAGGATCGTGACGACGTTCTGGATATCCCAGCGGCGCAGATAACTGACGGTAAAGTGCTTCAGGTCTCCCGGGACAAGTTCCAGGATGCTCTGATATTCTTTCGCGAGGTTCCAGCTCAGGGCCACCTCGACAAGGTTGATACCGGAGAAGGAGGTGCCGAGTTCATCGATCTCGGACCGGTAATTGGTCTCGCCGATGAACCGGGTGATCTCAGGCAGGCTCATATTCAGCATGCGGAGATAATCCTCGCGCGGTATCAGCAGCGATTTACGCACCCGCATGCGGGTGCAGGCGTAAATGTACTGGGCCGATCCGCTACTTACTCCTGCCATTTATGAACCCTCCTCATGTAAACAGGATATCTGACGCATCCTTCAGGTCGGACTCCCAGACTTCGTCCAGGAACGTGCGGTAACTGTAATCGATCTGCAGTTCGCCGTCGTTGCTCTCGACGATGACGCCTCCGGCAATCTCGACCGGGTCGCCCACGGTATAGCCGGAGAGCGTCCTTTGCCGGGAGATAATCGCCTCGACCATAGGAAGGTCCCGCTCGTTCGCATGGACGACGCCCTTCTTGATCACCTTCGCCGCTCTTTTCAACAACTCGGTGAGCGCCTTCTCCTGGAATTCGGCCGGCAGCGAACCGACAGCGGCGAGCGAGGCCGAATAGACCTGGTCAAGGAGCGTCTTCTGGGCGTTTAAGACCTGTCGTTTGACGACGAGGTTCGCCGCAGAGGTCTCCTGGTTGATGATGTGGGTGGCCGCCCGGTCCGCTTCCTCCTGTGCCGACACCTTGATCCCGGCAGCACGTTCCTGTGCGTCCCGGAGGATCGCGTCGACTTCGGCCCGGGTCTCCGCCCGGGTCGCCTCGACCTCTTTTCGCCCTTTCTCCCGGATCTCGTTGACGACTGCTTCGAGTCCCATGGTTCACTCCATCAGAACAGAAGCAGCAGTGCAACCACAAGACCAAAGATGACGATGGTTTCCGGAATCACAGTGAAGAGCAGCGCAAGACCAAACATATCCCTGTTCTCTGCGGTCGCACCGACGGCCGCCGCACCGATGCCCATCTCAGCAAGGCCGGTACCGACGCCGGTGAGACCCACTGCGAGACCTGCGCCGACTGCGCTCATTCCTGCCTGCGATGCCTGTACCATTTCAAGAGTTGTGCCAACATCTACCATTTTCTTATTCCTCCGTAAACTTGGGTTTCATACCGAATGGGTTGTACTTTTTGCCTCCACCTTTGTAGAACTTGGTGAAGAACTCAACATAATGAAGACGAATCGAATGCAGACCGCCGCCGAGGAGGCCGAGTGCCGTGTTCAGCACGTGCCCCAGCAGGAAGACGAGAATGCCGACAATAATGAGGACCACGCCGACCGGCGTGATTGCTGCAAGCTGGGGCTCGATCATCATCCCGATCGCGATGTAGTTGACCACCATTGCGATTGCGACCGAGGATAAGCCCACCGCCGTCAAACGGGCGTACGACAGCACGTGACTGACGATCGTCGGAAGTTCGACGATCTCGAGCGGGTTCTCCTGCGCGATCCCGATGACGCCGGCCACTAAGAGGACGATCCCCGCCACAGCGGAGACGTTGAATCCCATGGCGACAACGGGCAGACCCGTCAGGTCGGGCATCAGCGGGATGGGGAAGAACGCCCAGATCAGAAGCAGGATGCCCCACATGACCCCGAGCCAGCCGAGGTTGGAGATCATCGCCTTTGTCGCGTGTTTGCCGTGATAAAGGCTCCGTGCGTTGCGAACGCCGATAAGGCGCCCGAGCGTGATGTGCAGGATACCGATCCAGATCGCAACGATCATCAGTTCGACAACCTGAGGCCCGTGACCGCTCGCGGCTCCCCCGATGTTGAGGTGCCGGGAGAAGATCACCGGCGCCCACGGGAGCGAGAACCCGAAGAACTCGCTGTAGAGTACGCCGAAGATGATGCTTGATATGCTTGAAACCCCGAGCACCTTGAGCAGATTTCTTCCTCCTTCGCCCTTCAGGAACTTCCGCAGCCCGAGACTCAGGGCCAGCAGCACGGCGCCGTAGCCCACGTCTCCGAGGATCATCCCGAAGAAGATGGGGAAGACGATGGCCAGCAGCAGCGTCGGGTCAAGCTCGGAGTAGCGCGGCCGCCCGTAGAGGTCCATGAGCAACTGCGACGGTCTGGCGAACGACGGGTTCTCGTACTCCACCGGGACCGCGGTGTCGTCGTCGATCTCCAGGTCTTCGATGTAGATCTTCCCGTCGGTCGCTTTCTCCAGCGCATCCCGGACCCTCTCCGCCCGGTCTTCCGGCACCCACCCTTCGGTAATGAAGGTCTCTTCCGTGGTAGCAAACCGCAACGGGGCTTCCGCCCGCTCTACGTCAGCCGTGAGTAGTTCATCGCATGCTACCAGGAAGCCGGTGTGCTGCTTACAGATACCCGCGATCTTTGCATTGACCGCAGTTACTTCGTCGCTAATCCTCCGGGCTTCTTCTGCATGGGACTCCAGGCGCTCTTTCGGGGAGCCCGTCTCATCGGGAACGGGGATCGCCTGGAAACCGGCATCGAGGAGAAACCGCTCGACCTGCTCGCGGTGTTCGCTCTGCACCACGACGACGATCATGTTGCCGTCCACCTCGCCGGAAAAAAACTTCTCGTTGGGGACGTCGATCTCGACATCGTGTGCGATATGCCCGGTAAAAACGGTAAACTGCGTGTACCCGCGATAGAGTTCCAGGTCAAGGGGGACCACGGTAAACGGTTCGAGTTCCTTTACGCGCTGTTCGTGCTCCTTCTGCCGCGTCTCCAGTCTCGAACGCGTTGAAACGAGGTTTTCCACCTCGTTCTGGATGGCGGGGAGGTCCGTCCGGATCATCGCCCGAACCTTCGATGCGGGGACCTTTTCCCCGACTTCTACGCTCTCCGGGTCTACCCCGCACGCATTCTCGATTGCCCTGACCTTGATCAGCGCCGAAGCCGCATCGCTCGCCCCGGGGAGGGGGTGACCGATCGACAGCGCTTCGTCTGACGCGCTCTCCGGCACAAAGTCTTCGATATGATAGACGTTGTGGCGGTAGAGAACTCTCACGATGGTGTCGATCTCACCCTTCGGGGCCGCGATGAGCAGCCGGCGCATCCGTTCAGGCCTTAGCATGCAGCTGCTCCTTGAACCGTGCGACAATAAAGTCTACAGCTTTTGTAAGGTTCCTTTCGCCCTGCTGTTGCAAGGCATCCGCGCGTGCTTCACCCTCCTTGACGATCCCTGCATACCTGTTCTGCGCCTGGGCCCGCGCCTCGGCAAGACGCTGATTCCTGTATTCTTCGGCATCTTTCTGCGCCTTCTGGATCAGGTTGTCAGCCTCCACCTCGGCATCCGAGAGGCTCTTCTTCCTCCCGGCCTGCGCATCACGGATCATTGCCTGATACTCTTCTTCAGTTTCCCTGATGCTTTTCAGGACATCGGTCTTCATCAAACCCTCCTTCTCACGGCTCATGAATATTTGAGGAAATTGAGCATATATTTATTGTTGTTTGTCTGCGGAGGATTTTTCCGCATCCAGATGCTTCACCACCGCCCCGGGCGGCAGGTTTTTCACCGCAACGCCCCCGGGAATTCCTGCAATCGAGACTCCGGAGAACTCCCCGGACGAGCAGAGCAGGTGCTGTCCGGGATGGGTCCCCCGCCGGATGTCGCAGGCAAGAAGGATCTCCGGGGCGACCGAGACGACCATCGACAACCGTTTCGAGCCGGGATGGTCTTTCGGAAGGACGACGAGCGGGACGTGGTATCGCCGGACCAGTTCAAGCATCATGCGTGCCTGCTCAACGGGGCCGCCTTCCGGCATGGAGACGGCGACCAGGTCGTCGGGGTCGACCGCGAGACAGTACTCGTCGTCCGGGGTCTCAATACAGAGCGGAAACCTTGAGCCGGCCTTCGCAACAAGTAGAAAAGAGCATTCTCCCCGGATGAGGAGAAGTTCGTCGCCGAGGGGCAGGGTCGTCACGCCCGGCCCGGCAGACGACCTCCCGGCAGCGCCGCTTTCAGACTTCTTCGACATCTTCCGACTGGCAGCTCGGGCACATGGGCCGCTTTCCTACGCCCTTGAACCGTTCGCCGCACTCTTTGCAGCGGTAACTCTTGCCCTTCACCCGCTCATTGAACTCGATATCGACGGGTCCACCGACTGTACACATCTGGCATCACCGAAAGAGAGATGGAAGGCAGAGGGTATAAAACCTATTGCGGCACCCCGACACCCGCATGAGGGAGGGTTGGACGATCCGCGGAGGCGCCGGCCCTAGAGAAAGACCGTGAAGACCACGAACGCGATGATGAGCATCACAGCTGCGTGTTTGACGCCCGCCGGAGCGACGCTTCCCCCATCTGCCCGGCGATCAGGCCCGAAAAGAATGCCTGGATGATGCATCCGTGGTAGAGGAGACGCTCGAACGTTATGAGGGGCGTCTTCCCGATAGGCACCGCGCCAGCTCCCGCATCCGCGACCAGGACGCTGACGTCGGCCAGCACGGAGAGGAACTGGAGATCGATAACGGCCACGACGAAGAGGAAGACGATGAAGACCAGATAGACGATAGCGGTGTAGATGAACATTTCGGCCCGCCTCTCGCGCTTGAGGTTCTCCGAGATCGCGGCATCGCGCGCCGCGATGGAGAGCACTTCACTGATATTCCCGGTCATCCGGCTCGCCGTCGTGATCAGGGTCACCGTCCGGGCGATGGTGGGGGTGCGTATCCGCTCCTCGAACCGCACAAGCGCCTCCTGGACGCTGGCGCCCCACTCGATGTCACGCTTGATCTTCCTGATCTCGTAGGTCAGCACCCCGAGGTCCGCCTTTACGAGGAGCACAATGGCCTGCGCGAGCGTCAGGCCCACCTGGTTTATCCCGGAGAGGCGATTCAGGAACTCGGGGATCTCCGCCTCGAGTTCCATCACCCTCTTTTGCCAGAACCAATGGAAGACGCCGAAGGGAATGAGGATGATCAGCAACCCCACGACCAGATGGTCGTCCAGCACATCGATGAGGATTTCAGTGTCGGGGTAGGCCGGAGTCGCGAGGACGGTGAGAGCGACGTACGCGAGCGCAACCGGCACCGTCACGTAAAACGTCCGGTTCGGCTCGACGAGGAACGCCTGGAGGGGATGATGCAGAAACGACCGGATCTTCCTGACCCGGTCGTAACGCTCCAGGCGCTGGAAATGCGGCTCGTCACCGGACCGCTCTTCGACCCGGACATCGTCGAACTCATGGAGCCATTTCATACTGGCATACCGCTCGACCGGCTCGCTTTTGATTGAGATCGCGTCGATAGCAAGGAGGAAGAGGAGTGAACCCAGCGGGACGAGGAGATAGATGACGATCGAAAGTTCCATGAGCGGCGTGCTGCTTATGAAACCCAGGACGACCATGACGATGATGATGAAGAGCGGGCCGGCAACGAAGAGCGTCACGTAGACTTCGGCTGCCATTTGAAGCGTGGAGAGGAAGGTCTTCTGCTCGAATCGGGCATCTTCCTGGTAGATCCGCACCCGCACGTCAAGGAACGCGAGGATGTCTCCCCCGCTCTCGACCACGGAGATAAGGTCCTCGACGAACTCACGCAGTTTCTCCGACGGGGTCGTCTCCTGCAGGTGCCGGAGCGCCGTGATCTGGTCGCAGCCGAAGTAGTCGGCGTCCCGGACGACACGCCGGAACTCGTGGGCCGCTTCACCGTAGACCGCCGGGTTCGCGCTGATCGCCCGGAAGACCTCCATCATCTCCGTCCCTCCCTGGCGCATGGCATACATGTAGGAGACGACGTTGTGGAGCAGCAGGTTGATCCGGGTCGCCCGGCTCTTCTTCAGAATGGACGGGTAGTACAGGAAGAAGATATAGGCCGCATAGGCGGTGAGGACGAAGATGACCGCGCTTGCGGCAACCTGCAGGAGATCGATCCAGGTATCCGTCAGTTCGAACCCCGGCAGACGGATGGCAAACACGTTGTAGACCCCGACGCTCACCCGGGGGAAGACCGCAAGGCGCATCGCGAGGAACGCGAGAACGGCCCAGAGCACGCCGAAGAGCACGGAGACGAGGTATGCCCGGAGGAGGTAGCGGTCGAGCGTCACCCCCATGTTCACCGCAACAAGGTCTTCGTGGAGGCTCCGGTATCGTACGGGGTCGCGCTCCACCCGCCGGCGGACAAAGCGGCGGAGGTGCGCGCCGGCGGGCAGCATCACCGGACCAGCCCGCCGAGGTCGTCAAGGGAGGCGATCACCCGGTCGCGATCAACCGCAAAGATCTGGATGATCCGGGCGACCGCACCGTAGTCTCTGATACCCTGCGCGGCGAGAGCGAGGAGAACGCGGCGCCGGGTTTGCAGTTCCTCTTCGAGCCGGGTCCGGCTCCAGCCGCGGTACTCCATGATTTCGCTGTAGATCCGGGACCGCCCGCTGTAGGAGAAAGTGTCGGGTACGGGGTTGTACTCGAAGACCGTGTTCACCTGGAGGTTGTCGGTGAGCGGGTCGATACCGGCAATCTCGACGATCTCCCGGCAACGCCTGACACGGTCGGGCCCCCGGTGGGTGAGCGCCTGGACGGATATGATGTCGAGCGCCTGGAGCATGTTCCTCGGCACGTTGAGCGGGTCGCTCCCCAGGCGGTGGATGGCTGCATCGACGCCGCCGGCGTGCATGGTGGAGAACGTCGTGTGCCCGGTGTTCATCGCCTGAAAGAGCGTCCGGGCTTCGCTCCCCCGGACTTCTCCGACCAGGATGTACTCGGGACGCTGCCGCATCGCGGCCTTGAGGAGGTCGAACATCCCGATGACGGGAGCGCCGGGCCCCCCGGATACCGTCTCACGCGTGACGCTCGCGACCCAATTCTCGTGATAGAGTGTGATCTCCCGGGTGTCCTCGATGGAGACGACCTTCGCAAGCGGCGGGATGAAGAGGGCGACCGCGTTGAGCGACGTGGTCTTTCCTGACGCGGTGCCGCCGATGAAGAGCAGGTTCCTGTTGTTCTCGATCGCCATCCAGAAGTAGACGAGCTGGTCGACGTCGAAGGTGTTCGTCTCAATCAGCTCCACGGGTGTAAACGGCACCTCGCGGAACTTCCGGATCGTGAACGACGTGCCGCGGGTGGTGATTTCACTGCCGAAGGTGAGTTGCAGCCTCGACCCGTCGGGGAGGGTTGCATCCACGAGCGGGCTTCCGATGGAGATATGCTTCCCCGAACGCTGGGCGAGCGTGATCGCGAGCGAGTTCAGAGCCGGTTCGTCGAACCTGATGTTCGTCTTGATGTTCTGGTGCCTGCGGTGATACAGGAAGAGCGGAACCCCCGCGCCGTCACACGAGATATCCTCGATCAGGGCGTCCTTCATCAGCGCATCGATGCGCGACCAACCGAGGAAGTTGCGCTCGAGGTAGTAGCGGAGCCGGAAAATAGAGGCATCGGGGAGGGCGAGGCCGTACTCCGCGAGGAGTTTCTCCATCTTCCCGGAGAGGACCGTCCGGCGATCAGAAGCCATGGCGTGGTCGTCGAGGATCAGGACGTCGTGGAGGTCGTCGAAGAGCCGTTCCAGGAGTTCGTACTCAAACTCCGAGAGCACCGGCTCGAAGAGGAGGAACTCGACCTGATTCGTCTGTGCATTGCGGGCTATCACGGCGAGGGCAAGGCCCCGGGTGATCCAGTAGCGGTCGATCTCCTCGTAGCCCGCCGGGACCTCCGCTTCCGCGAGGTGGCCGTGTACCATGGGGTCGTACCTGCCCACGGTCGCGCCACCCTTCCGGAAGCGGAGAAGGCGATCCAGAAGATGGACCGAACCGGACCGCTCCCGGGCCGCCGAAGAGCCTTCTCTCTCTGCCGTCATCGCGGCATCCCGGGCTCTCTCAATTGCCGGTCATAGGCTACTTTCCGCATGTTCCGTGACCCATCCCATCCCGGATACAGGCCCCCGCCGCCATTCACCAGCGTTCGGGGTGACGGGCAGCGCACCGGGGGCTGTGCGGGAGACTATGTATATATGTGTGGAGCGGCACCCATGATAAACCTGCTTTTTCAGCAATGGATGCCATTTATTCCTGCGGGACCCTTCGGCAGCATGAGCGAAAAGACTCTGCTCAAGAACGGGACGTTCGAGCCCTCCGTGAAGACCTGTTCGGTCTGCGGCTACCGGGCTATCAATGCCGCAATTATCAAATAATTCGCATTTCCAGGCGACGGATCAGCGCCGTCGAGCCGATGGACACGCTCCCGCCGGGATGGCCTCCTCTTAAGGGGCGGGGCGGTTCACGGACGCAACTTTCTCCCGTACCACGAAGCGGAACGTTTTAACGGCGATCAACGTATACTGGTTACCATGTACGACCGCCTCCAACTACGGATGCCGACGGGAATCGCTTCGCTCGACCCCGTGCTGGACGGGGGGGTCCCGCCGGGATCGGTGGTGCTGCTCCTCGGGGAGGACGGTGCCGGCAGCGTTGAGTTTGTACAGACCTCGCTCATGAGCTTCGCTATCGGGAAGCAGGGTGCGGCCGGGGAGCACCTCATGCTCCCGGAGAGCGTCTCGTACGTGACGCTCACCCGGATGAAGGAGGATATCCTGGAGGAGATAGCCCTCTCGTTCAACCCGGACCTCTACGAACAACTGGAGAAGGAGATCGTCTTCCACGACCTCTCGAACCTCTACTTCGATGCCAGCACCGTCCCCCCGGGCTGGTACGGGGAGGGGAACGTCATCGAACGCATGCAGAAGAAGCAGCGCAGGGAGGAAGACAGCATCCTCGCGGAGATTGTCCGGCTGTTCGACGAGTGCCCGAAGAACAGCCAGATCATCCTGGACTCGCTGACCGATATCGCCCCGCCGCTGATGGAGGGGACACGGCGGCATGCGTTCGTCGCCTTCCTGCGCGGACTGCAGCGAGCGACGAAACGCTGGGGTACTACCGTCTATCTCCTGCTCACCTCCGGCATCCTGGACCGGTCGCAGGAACTTGAGATCGCCGACTGCGTCGACGCAACGATCTTCTTTCACTGGGAGGAGGCCGGTGCGCAACGCCGGCAGCGGGTCATGTACTTCGGAAAATTCCGGGGCGTGATGCCCCACCTTGAGAGCAAGGATCTGGTGAAGTTCGCGGTCTCGGTCTCGGCAACGGGGGGGTTCGAGGTGCGTAACATCAGGGTGGTGGTGTAATGGCGGACCGGGTGAAGTTCGGGGTCGAAGGACTGGACGAGATGCTCCTCGGGGGGCTTCTTGAGGGGAGTATCTGTGCGGTCGTCGGGACCTACGGCACCGGCAAGACGATGTTTGCCCTCCAGTTTGCGTACGAGGGGCTCCGCCGGGGCGAAAAAGTCATTTACATCAGCCTCGAAGAACGCGAAGAACATCTCCGCACCACCATCGCGCAGAAAGGGTGGGATACCGGGGTTTTCGACGACCGGCTGTACCTCGTGAGGCTGGACCCAACCGACTTCAACCTCGCTATCAACAGCATCAAGAGCGAACTCTCTTCACTCATCAAGAGTTTCGGGGCCGCACGGGTGATTATCGACCCGATATCGCTCTTCGAGGGGCTCTTTGAGGACGCATCCGTCCGGCGGCGGGAGATGTTCGGGTTCATCGAGATAATGCGGGACGAGGCCTGCACCCTGATGCTAACGAGCGAGGCCAACACGGCAAACCCGGAAGAGAGCAAGTATGGACTTGCCGAGTACCTGGCGGATGCGGTGATCCTCCTTCACCGTATCCGGTCTCCGGGGCTCACCGAGGTGCACCTGGCCCTTGAGGTCGCGAAGATGCGCCGGTCGGCCCATTCGCGCGAGATCAAGCCGTTTGAGATCCTCCAGGACAAGATCATGGTCTACTCGGAAGCGATTCTCTTCTAGTGCTCATGGTCATTTAATACTATGAATTCCATAGCACGACCATCTGTGTGGAACCATACTTCGTCCCGGGTTGCCTGACGCGAAGATGCCAAAGTTCGTTCCGCTGAATCGGATATGAATGTGGGCCCGATGAAGGGATGAGGACTCACCCCGGGCATGCCTCCCCTGTTTCACCCACCCCGCCCGCGCTTTCAGCGCTCCTCCCCCGCCATCGGGACGGGGGCAGTGCGGGGCGATAGCCATGGAAAGCCGTGCCAGTGCGATCAATCGAAAGTGACTGATGCGCTCCTGCGCATCAGAATTCCTAAAATTAGGGGGCACGATGCACTAGTCCGCGGGAAGCACTGGAGAAACCCGTATGATCGGGTCTCCGGTAGTGTGCCCCCCTTGAAACGGCGGGGATTAACCCGGCCGCCGAAAAGAAGAAGTGTCCGGGAGGCCCTCTCAGATCGTGATCCCCACGAGATGCAGCAGGACGAGGACCAGGGCGCCGGGGAGCCCGCCGAGGGCGCATATGAGGATCGTCACCAGGTTGATCTGGAGGTCGGGGGCGCCGAACCACGCGAGGATATTGAAGTAATTCAGGAGCCAGAGCGTGACGAGCCCCGCGACGGCGTTGATGAGAAGCGTCAGGGCCTTCTTCATCAGATAGTAGAGCGCGGCGGCTATTGCAACCGCAAGAAGGATGGCAAGGATCTCTTCCATCATCTATTTACCAATGATCTGCTGGTTATTTAATCGTATTGATGGAATCGTCAACCGTCCGACGCGCCTTGCATCTTTTCCAAGCCCCCCGATCTCCCGGAACATCTCAAAGACGTTCCCGGAGAACATCGCCGTCCGGATGGGGCGGGCGAGGTCCCCTCCCTCCATCCAGAAGGGGTTGGAGACCTCCACCGAGAAGTCGCCGGAGAACGGGTTTGCGGTATGGGCGCCCACGACATCGTGGATCCAGACCGCCCGCTCATCGCCGAGATCCTTCATCCGCGGCCCGTCGACGAAGAGGTTATGGAACCCGATGTCGGGGACCCCGCTCCTGGACCGGACGGCGCTTCCCGTGCTCTCTTCGCCGTAGCGGTATCCGGTCTTGAGGTCGTAGGCGAACAGTCTGAGCACACCCCGCTCCATGAAATCCAGGCGGTGGGTGAGGACGCCCTCCGCATCCCAGGCGGTGCTTCCGAGGCCGGGGGCCAACGGGTCGTCGTAGATGGAGAGATTCTCATCAAAGACCGTTTCGCCGAGTTTATCCGCAAGAGGCGACCGGCCGGCCTTCACGTTCCGCCCGGAGAGGGCCGGGAGGAGGATCTGCCCGAGGAGACTTCCCGCCGCGATCGGGGAGAGGACGACGTCGTAGCGGCCCGTCTCGATATCGCGGCCGGAAAGAGAGCGTGCGGCAAGGTCCGCAGACCGCTCCCCGACCGACCGGGCGTCGATATCGGCACGGAACGGGGAGACATCAAACTCGTAGCCCGTGGACTGCTCCCGGATCGTCTCAAGGGAGACCGACGCCGCCGTCCGGTCCATGCCGTAGAAGACGCCGCTTGTGTTTGCAACCGCCAGATACGCCCGGGCGAGATCCGCCGACCCGCCGACGACATCCACCGGGTGCTCCGCGGCACCGGACAGGAGGTCGTCGACCATCCTCGCCGCGTCCTCCACCGCAACGACGAGATCCGGGTCCGATGAAGGTGCCGCGCCCGGGATCTCGGCCGGCTTCGGGAGACCGCCCCACTGCTGGGGGGTGGCCATCCGCCCGCTTGTAAGCGCCGCGTCCAGGCATTCCTTCCACCGGTCGGGGTCGCCGGTGCTTGAAAACCCGATCCGGCCGTCCTTGATCGTCCGGACGGCCATGCTCCAGGCCTCCGACTCCTCGGCGGCGCCGAGGATCCCTTTCTTGATATCGGTGCCGACGCTCTCTTCCCGGACGTAGAAGACCTCGACCTCGTCGGCCGCGCGTCCACCCGCCCGAAGAACTTTCTCGATAAGGTCTTCGCCGTTCATTCTCCGCGCCCCCCGATGATTGCGCCTTCAAGCAGGAGATGGGGCGCTCCGTCGCTTACCGGGACGTTCTGCCCGCCCTTGCCGCAGTATCCCGGGCTCATCTTCCGGTCGTTCCCGATGAGGACGATGTTATGGAGGGTCGAGAGGATCTCGCCCGAAAGCGAGACGTCACGGACCATATCGGTCGTCTCGCCGCCCTCGACCAGGTAACCGTACTCCGCATTGAACTGGAAGACGCCCCGGCCGGGGTCGACCTGGCCGCCCCTTGACCCGATCAGCAGAATGCCGTCTTTGCACTCGGCAAGGATCTCGTCGTAGGCCGCATCGCCGTTCTCGATGAAGGTGTTGCTCATCCGGACGATGGGCGGCGCCCCGTGTTCGGCCCGGGCGTGCCCGGCGACGCCGTTCCCGACCGCCGCGAGGGTTTCCCGGTTGTGGAGGTAGGAAGAGAGGACGCCGTCGCGGATGATCTCGGTCCGCCGCACCGCCACGCCTTCGGCGTCCACCGGCATGAACCCGAACTCGTGGAGGGAGGGATCGTCGACGATGACGAGCCCCTCGCGCCCGATCCGCTCCCCGATCCTCCCGCTAAGGACCGATGCGCCTTCGCGGACAAGGTCCCCCTCGCTCGCATGGCCGACCGCCTCGTGAGTAAAGACGCCGGCGAGTTCCGGGTCGAGCACCGCCCGTCGGGTCCCGCCCTTTGCGAGTCTGGCGTCGAGCAGCGAGACCGCGATCTCGCCCGCCTTCCGCCCGAGGTCCTGCCTGTTCCGGAGGTTGAACCCGGTGATGACGTGGTCGCGTTCGCTCCCCATCTGCATCACTCCGTTTCGGGACGCAATCGCGAGGACCGAGAACCCGGACCGGGTCGCCTCGTAGGATGCCTCATTCCCGCTTGAATCCAGGAACCGGACCGAGTCGATCCCCTCGGTGTAGCGGGCCCGGGTGTTGGCGACCTCCGGGACCCGTGCCGACGCCTCGATCCCGGCGAGCAGCCGGGTCTTCTCCTCGAGGTCGACGTCCCGGGGGTCTTCCCCGAGAGGGGGGACGGGGAGGATGCCGCGCGGCGCATCCGCAAGGTCGAGGCGGTCCTCTGTGACCGCCGCAAGGCGGGCCGCCGCCTCGACGAGGGCATCGATCTCACGCTTCGAATCGATATCGACGTGATCGCGGGTGAGGACGCCCCAGCCTTTTTGCCCCAGCACCCGGACCACGGTTCTGTCAAAGAATGAGGTGCCTGCGGACTCGACCACCCCGTTGTCGATATCGATCAGGGTGTTCTCGCCCCGCACGCACCGAAGGTCGTAGTAGCGCACATCAACCATAGGCATCAGATCAGGGAACGCCCGACGTTCGAATCGAAGATGCCGCCGGTCGTCGGGTTGACCGTCAACTTTCGGAGTTTCGAGAGGAACCCTTCGCGGTTCTCGGGCACGAGCGCGTTCCGGAGGACTTCGTCGATGTGTTCGACCGGCACCACCTCGACCATGTCGCGGTAGCGGTCCTCGATGAGGACGTCTTCCAGGTTCGACCGCGGGATGATCACCCTCTTGATCCCCGCCTTTGCAGCCGCCTCGATCTTGTAGGTGACGCCGCCGATGGGGAGGACGTCGCCCCGGACAGAGAGCGACCCCGTCATCGCAACGTCCTGGCGCACCGGGATGTTCTCGATGGCGCTGATCACCGCCGTCGCGACCGTCACGGAAGCCGAGTCGCCCTCCACACCGCCATAGGTGCCGATGAACTGGATATGGATATCCATGTTCCGGATATCCCTGCCGGTGAACTTCTTGATGAGCGCGCTGACGTTCGTGATCGACTCTTTCGCGATATCTTTGAGCATCCCGGTCGCGATGACCGTGCCGGCCGCTCCCTGGCTCGGGGTCACTTCGGCCATCACCGGAAGGACCGAACCGGAGTCGTTTCCCATCACCGCAAGCCCGTTCACCCGTCCTATTCGGGTGCCCTCCACGACGGCGAGGTCGTAGTCGCGGCTCTGCCGGATGTACTCGTCGGAGATCTGGTCCTCTATCGAGCGAGAAGCCGATTTCGCGGCGATGACGTGCCGTGCCGAAGTGACCTCGGCCCCTTCCTGCCGGGCGAGGTCCCCCGCCACCCGGATGAGTCCGCCCATGTCGCGGAGCTTTAAGGTCAGGTGACCCTTCCGGTTCGAGCGGCGCCGGGCTTCCCGGAGCACCTCGAGCATGGCGCTGCGGTCGAAATGCGGGATCTTCCCGTCGTTTTTGACTTCCTGGGCGATGAACCGGAGGAACTTCTTCCGGTTCTCCGGGGTGTCCTCCATCGTCTCGCGCATGTATACCTCGTAGCCGTAGCCGCGAATACGCGACCGGAGCGCCGGGTGCATCCCCTGGATGGCATCGAGGTTGCCGGCGGCGATCATCACGAACCGGCAGGGGACCGGTTCGGTCCGGACCATCGCGCCGCTTGAGCGCTCGCTCTGGCCGGTGATTGGAAACGAGCCCTCCTGAAGCGCGGTCAGCAGGTTCTGCTGGGAGTGCGGAGTGAGGGTGTTGATCTCGTCGATGAAGAGAACTCCACCGTGTGCCCGGTGGATGGCTCCACCCTCGACACGGTCGTGAGACGGCGTCTCAAGACCGCCGCTCTGGAAGGGGTCGTGCCGGACATCACCGAGCAGGGCGCCTGCGTGCGAGCCGGTGGCGTCGACAAAAGGCGCGGAGGTGTTGGGGTCATGGGAGATCAGGAGCTTCGGGACCATTGCCTCCTCGCGGGGCATCGAGTACCGGAGCGCTATGAAGACGAAGGCGGCGGCGATGATGCCCATGAGCCACTGGTAGGTGATGATCGCGTAGCCGATGATACCGACGACCAGAAGCATGACGAGAGTGCTCCGCATCTGGATCTTCTTTTTCGCCTCTGCCCTGTGCGCATTGACGATCTGCTTGCCGCGGCCGGCAGGCACGGTCCTGATGATGGGGTTATTGTTATCCTCGGGGTTTGGGTAGACCAGAATATCCTGGAGTTCCTCTTTCGGGAGGAGTTCGGCCATGGCCTTCGCCAGCATCGATTTGCCGGTTCCGGGAGTGCCGATCATCATCACGTGCCGCCGCTGGACCGCAGCTTTCCGGATCACCTCGACAGCGTGTTCCTGGCCGATAACCTGATCGATGAGATGCGGAGGTACTTCAATATCCGACGATGTACTCAGTTCAAGACCTGAAAAGACGTCTGTATCCGTCAATTCGTCGTTCGTGAGCTCGATATTGGGTATTTCGTTTGAAACTGTTGAATCCATCGTTGAGTTTACCTCTTTGCTGCACTGATACTTATATAATTTATTCATGCTCGTTCAAATACTTTCTAGCAAAGGTGACCTATGAGAATAATCAGTACAGAACGGTCCCAGGTCCTGGCAGCTCGTATTGCCGAAAAGTTGGGAGTTCCTCTGGTTGAAACAAAATTCACCCGGTTTCCCGACGGCGAGATGTATCTTCGGTGCGGAGAACTGGACGGTGAGACCCTGATCGTCAGCAGCATCGTGGATAACGATATGCTCGTGCAGACCCTTCTTGCGATCGATGCCGCTGATCAATCGCGGACCACGCTGATAGTCCCGTACCTCGGCTACTCCCGGCAGGACAGGCGCTTCTTTCCGGGCGAGCCGATCAGCGCCCGGGCAGTCGCACGAGCCCTCTCGGCCGGCATCGAGCGGGCCTTTGTGGTCAATATTCACGACCCTGGCGTACTGGACTTCTTCAGCGTTCCGGCGGAGAACGTCACTATCGCGTCGGCCGTCGGCGGATACATTGGCGACCTGAACCTGAATGATCCCCTGATCCTCGCTCCGGACGAAGGGGCGACCGCGTTTGCGGCCAATGTTGCGGCGGTCGGCGAGTGGGACTGCGACCACCTCGAAAAGACCCGGCTCTCGGGTGAAGAGGTCAGGATTGCCCCGAAATCCATCGACGTCGACGGGCGGGAGGCCGTCATCGTGGACGACATCATATCCACCGGCGGGACCCTCGCGACCGCCGCCTGCATGCTCCGGGAGCAGGGAGCGGTGTCCATCCACGCGGCCTGCGTTCACGGGGTGTTCACGAGCGGGGCCTACACCCGCCTGCGGGCGGCAGGAATCTCTTCGGTCGTCTCCAGCGACACCTACGAGAACGCCTCAAGTTTCATATCGGCCGCGAACGCCATCGCCACCGCGATCAGAGAAGATGCTCACCATTGACGGGTCTTACCTCGAAGGGGGCGGCCAGGTCCTCCGCCTTGCAGTAGCCGTGTCGGCGATCTCCGCCACCCCGGTCACCGTCACCCGGGTCCGGCAGAACCGGCAGAATCCCGGGCTCGCCCCCCAGCACGTTGCCGCGGTCCGGGCGGTCGCCGGAGCCTGCGGCGCCGAATGCACGGGGCTCGTCGTCCGGAGCAGCGAAATCACCTTTATCCCGGGCCGGCTCCGGCGCGCCGATCTCGCGATCGACCCCGGGACCGCCGGGAGCATCCCCCTCATCCTCCAGGCGTGGCTCCCGGTCGCCCTCCACGCCGGCGGGAGCATCACGGTCACGGGCGGGACCGAGGTGACGTGGAGCCCGACCATCGACTACCTGGAGTACGTCCTCGCGCCGGTGCTCCGGCGCGCCGGGGCCACGGTCGAGACCGAAGTGCTCGAACGCGGCTACTACCCGGAGGGCGGTGGGCGGGTGCACGTCCGGGTGGAGCCGGGCCGCCCCGGCCCGATCGTGATCGGGGCGAAAGAGCGGGAGTGCGGGATCGTCTCCTGCTCGGCGGGCCTCCCAGTGCATGTCGCGGAGCGCCAGGCTGCCGCTGCCCGGGCTCTCATCGAGAGCGAACTCAACCTCTCCTGCGCTGCAACCCTCGACCCCCGGGAAGGCGGGGCAAGCACCGGGAGTTCCGTCACCGTATGGAGCGGGGCGAAGGGTGCCGTCGCTCTCGGAAAGAGAGGGCTTCCCGCCGAGAAGGTGGGCCGGGCGGCCGCCCGGGCCCTTGTTCGCGAGGTCCGCAGCCCCGGCACGGTCGACGTCCACCTCGCCGACCAGCTCCTCGTCTACCTTGCGTGCTACGGCGGGGAGTACAGCACCCACACCCTCTCGATGCACGCAAAGACCGCCTGCTGGCTGCTGTCGGCGTTCGGCTACGAGGTCCGGTGCCGGGAGAACGGGACCGTGGAGTTCTCAGCATGACGCTGGTCCTCGACGCCTCCGTCTTCTTCTCGGAAGTGCCGGTCGTCGGCCGGGCCTGGACTACCCCGTCGGTTGTCGAAGAACTCGGGGACCTCCACGCGAAGTGCCGGTTCGAGGCGCTCTCCGCTACGGGGCTCCTCGTCCGGGAGCCCCGCAAAGAGGACCTTTCACGGGTGGAAGAGGCTGCGGCCCGGACCGGGGATGCCGGGGTGCTCTCCGCAACCGACCGGGAGATCCTCGCACTGGCACTGGAACTCTCGGCCGTCCTCGTCACCGACGACTTCGCGGTCCAGAACGTCGCCCACCGCCTCGGGATCGAGACCCGGAGCATCCGGCAGCGGCCGGCCCGGGCGATCCGGTGGCGCTACCGGTGCAGCGGGTGCGGCCGGTACTGGCGCGAGCCCGGCGACTGCCCGGTCTGCGGCGCACCGATCAAAAGAAAACTTAAATAGATTACTTGGAGATCTCTTCTCCATGTCCTCCCTTGAAGAGTTGATCACGAAGGCAAAGGCGCTCCAGGCAGACGGGCACACCCCCGGCCAGATCTCCGATGAACTGGGCGTCTCAATGGAGACAGTCACCTGGCTGCTCACCCAGCAAAAAGGCATGGAGGCCCCAAAAGACGTCCATATCGACTGGACGGCAGTCGGGAGCCACGGGATGCTCCTCTCCGATATGGCAATGATGATGCTCAGGCGCTTCTTCTACTTCGGAGAGGGGGAAGCCGTCCGTCCTCCGGGAGAACTCCCGGAGACGATCGTCGGTGTCGCGCTCTCGGGCGTCCCGCTCGCGACCCTCATCGCCGCAGAGGAGGGGCTGCGACTCGCGGTCTACCTCCCGGCAAAGCACAGCCGGAGCGAGACGCCCACCGGGTCCCTCTCGGGCACCTTCTCCACGATCACCGGGCAGCGTTGCATCATCGTCGACGATGTCGTCACGACCGGGGCGACGCTTGCGGAAGCGATAGGGTTCCTCCGGCAGCACGGGGCCATGCCGGTGGCGGTCTGGTCACTCTTCGACAAGCGGGGCGTCCGGGAGATCGACGGCGTCCCGGTCCAGTCACTCTTTACGATATCGCGGCTCGGGTGACCGCACCATCACGGCCGACGGGCGCGGAGCGCCAGCCGATGGGCGATCCACCCATACCGATAGGCCCGGGCACCCGGGGAGGACCGGGGTCTATCGACGAATATATATAGAACCTCTGAACAAACCTAACGAACAAAGGAGGATTATACAATGCTTGCTGGACAGCCCATCGTTATTTTGCGGGACAACGTTGAACGTACGCGCGGATTTGAGGCGCAGCGCTCGAATATCATGGCCGCAAAGGCAATTGCGGCCGCCGTTCGGACGACGCTCGGTCCCCGGGGAATGGACAAGATGCTGGTCAGCTCCAGCGGTGATGTGGTGATCACGAACGACGGGGCAACCATCCTGCACGAGATGTCCGTGCAGCACCCCGGCGGCAAGCTGGTCGTGGAGGTTGCCGAGACCCAGGACGACGAGGTCGGCGACGGCACCACGACCGCGACCGTGCTCGTCGGATCGCTGATGGAGGAGGCGGAAGATCTGCTCGCCCAGGAGGTTCACCCCACAATCATCGCGCAGGGTTACCGGCTCGGCATGGAACAGGCCCTCTCGATCCTCGACGAACTGGCCATCACGGTCGGGTTCGACGACCGCGAGAATCTCCTCAAACTCGCCGACACCGCCATGACCGGCAAGTCCATCGAAGCGGCCAAGGAGAAGATCTCCGGCATCGTGGTGGACGCGGTGCGGCAGGTCGCCGTCAGGAACGACGACGGCACCTACTCCGTGGACGAGGACGACGTCAAGATCAAGAAGCAGGTCGGCGACACGATGCGCGACGCTAAGTTGATCCGGGGCGTCGTCATCGACAAGAAGCGTGTCTTTGAGCAGATGCCTGATGCGGTCACGGACGTTAAAGTGGCCCTGCTCGCCCAGCCGCTCGAGGTCACGAAGACTCAGGTGAAGTCGAAGATCAAGATCACTACTTCCGACCAGATGAAGGCGTTTACCGAGCAGGAACGCGAGTCACTCCGGAAACTCGCCGAGCAGGTCGTTGCCTCCGGCGCAAACGTCGTTCTCTGCCAGAAAGGGATCGCCGACGCGGTGCAGTATTACCTCGCGAAGCACGGCGTCTACGCCATCGAAGACGTGAAGGAAGAGGATATGAAGTTTGCCGCGAAAGCGCTCTGCGGCACTATCGTGAACAAGCCCGACGAACTCACCGCGGCGACGCTCGGCCACGCGGAAGCAGCCGAGGAAGTCCCCGACGCCGATCTCACCGTCATCTCCGGCTGCGAGAACCCGAAAGCCGTCACGATCCTTCTGCGGGGCACCTCCCAACTCCTGGTGGACGAACTCGAGCGGGCGGTCTACGATGCAGCCAGGGTCGTTCAGGACGCCATCGAGGACAGCAAATTCCTCGTCGGCGGCGGCTCGGTGGAGACCGAACTCCAGATACGCCTCCGCGACTACGCCGCAACCGTCGGCGGCCGGGTCCAGCTCGCCATCGAGGCGTTTGCAAATTCTTTCGAGGTCATTCCGAGGACGCTTGCGGAGAACTCCGGGTTCGACACGATCGACAAGGTCGTCGCCCTGAGGAAGGCCCACGCCGACGGCGCGAAGCACACCGGGCTCAACGTCTATACCGGCGAGGTTATGGATATGCGGGAGGCCGGCGTCATCGAGCCCCTGCGGGTGAAGACCCAGGCGATCAAGAGCGCGACCGAGACGGCCATGCTCCTCGTCCGCGTCGACGATATGATGGTTACCCAGTCCGGAAAAAAGGCGGGCGCAGCGGGCGCACAGTAAGTTGACCGCATGAGGAGGCCGGCACTTTCCGGCCCTTCTTCTTCGATCCTTTTTATTCTGCGGCAGGCTTCCTTCCGTGATAGAGGTGAGCCCCGCGAGGCTATCGCGATACCATTATAGCCGAAGAGCCCAAATACTGTAGGCTGATTCTGTGCCGAGGTAGTCTAGTCCGGGAAGGCGGTGGCCTCGAAAGCCACTGGTGTTCGGCACCTCGGGAGTTCAAATCTCCCCCTCGGCGTCCATTTTTGATGGTTTGACCTGGAAATTTCACCGCTATCCGATCCTTGCTCTATGTCCGGCCAATCTGGAGCCGGTTACTGCCGTCCCGGGTTAGCCACGTCGCTTGCCGTTGCTTGCGTCCGCAGTAAAAGGAAGGAGGGGAGCCTTTCACAGACAGGCCACCGGGTGAACCGTGCCGGCGCTCGCGCGATCTCCCACACACCGGCCCCCGCAGGTGACCCCGGGAAAGGGGAACTGTCGGACCATGGCCCGGGGCGAAGTCGCGGAAGGTCCGGGGTTTCCTCCGACGGTGAGTGGACACCCGTCAACTGCTCACGGAGCGGTTCCCGCGGACCACGTCATCCGGATGGGTTCCATGGAGGAGGTATCGAAGAGTGGGACGGCGCTCATCTGCAGTATCGGGGTCTCGATCCCGCAACCCTTCTCACTGTTGCAGTGCTCGCACATCGTCTGGTAATTCTCAAGGGAGGAGGGGCCGCCTTTGCACTTCGGGACGATATGGTCCTTCGTGAACATTACCTCTCTCCCGTTTTTGATCCCGTAAAGGTTCAGGCGATACTCGTCAGCCTCGCAGAACCGCTCCAGAGCGAAGTACCGGGCTTTGAGTCCGCAACAAATACAGACTGTCCCCGAATACAGGAAGCAGCGCATCCGATCGGAAGCCATGTTGACGAGGACGCCCTCGAATCGAACATGGTGCCGGTTCCCGACTCGCTCCGAGAGGTCGGAGACGAAGGGCATGACGGCATCGACCGGATACGTGCCGAGCCGATCCCTTACGCGACACGGTTTTTTCACTCTCCGGGCACGGGCCGTAGTAGCCGGTCTCCCCGAATGCCGTGAACCTCTTCCCGGGGTTGGTCCGGTTCGGCTATGGACATCCCGTGGCGGGAGGCCCGCCTTCGCAAAGCCGGAAGCGACGAAACGCGATGATGAATGCCCGGGTTTCACAACGGTCCATGTACCGTCCCGATTTTCCAACGGTGCATTCATTCCTTTGCATATACCCTTCTTACGCACCGTAGCGCCCCGCCTGCCGTATCATTGCCATGGTGTGCCCGTCAGAACTCTATCAAGGGTCTGGTTGCAGAGTCGGTCGGCAATCTGTACGCCGGGTTCCGTCCGTCGGACGTGGCAGAAACGAACTCTCTCATGCCCTATCTGCTGCACCAGGTCGGCAATGAGCTCACGAAGCCGCAGATGAGTACGGCACGTACACACGCTTTCGCCGGTGATCTGCCGGATAGCCACCTGACTATCGCTGTAAAGGGCAACGTTCTTCCTGGGGTCGTGTTCCGCCAGGGAGCGAAGCGCGTGGATGATGCCCCAGTACTCGGCCTCGTTGTTCGTTGCGACGCCGATGTAGCCGGAATCCTGCATCACCCGTGAGAATGCGTCAAAAGAGTCGAATCTGACATACGCCCACGCGGAGTCGCCCGGGTTGCCTCGGCAAGCCCCGTCGGTGTAGATCCGCGAGTACATACAAAACTATAGTACGGCCTTCAAAACTATATAGTTATCCGCCCCCGGTATGCCGTCCATGGCGGTGCGGTGTGGAGAGGGGTGAACGGGACTACCGCTTCGCTGCAGCGGCAATGAACCGGGAGAGCCCCAGGACTCGACTGATCATCCGTGGCCACTTTGCGAATCTTGGGTCTACCCTGTCGGCGCGCCGTAGCGCGGTGCGGATGCAGAAGACGCTCCGAAAAGCAGGGGCAACGATGACGATGCCGCCCCGGCTCCATAGCGTGGTGCCGGACGACGGGTGTTTTATTGGAGTACGATCCAAACAGATAACGGCAGATATGATGAAGAAATCCCCGGCAACATTCATGGACGGCACGGTCCCCGCCGGTCTCCTCGCCTCCGTGCGGGAGCGGCGGCCGCTGGTGCACCACATCACGAACAGCGTCACGATCAACGACTGTGCGAACATCACGATCTGCACCGGGGCCGCCCCGGTGATGGCCGAAGCCCCCGAGGAGGTCGCCGAGATGGTCGCCGCCGCCGGCGCTCTCGTCCTCAACATCGGGACGCTCTCCGCCGTGCAGGTGGAGGCGATGCTCATCGCCGGCCGCCGGGCGAACGAACTCGGCATCCCGGTCGTCGTCGACCCGGTCGGTGCGGGGGCAACGACGTTCCGGACCGGGACCGTGCAGCGTCTCCTCGAGGCCCTCGACGTCGCCGTCCTGAAGGGGAACGCCGGGGAGATCGGTGTCCTTGCCGGGACCGGCGGGAGCGTCCGGGGGGTCGATTCCGGCGGGGTTGCAGGCGACCCCGTCGAGACGGCGCGGGAGTGCGCCCGGGTCACCGGGACCGTGGTGGCGATGACCGGAGAGGTCGATATCGTCGTCGATGGAAAACGGGCATACCTGGTCAGAAACGGCGACCCGGCGATGGACCGCCTCTCCGGGACGGGGTGCATGGCCGCATCGATGGTCGGGGCGTTCGCCGCGGTCGCCGACGATTACGCGGTCTCGTCGGCGGCGGCGCTTGCAGCCTTCGGCCGGGCCGGGGAGCGGGCCGCTATGGCAGGAGCGCGCGGCCCCTACTCGTTCCGGACGGCGCTCTTCGATGAACTCGCCGGGCTTGAGCCCCGGGACCTCGCGGAGCACGCGCGGATCGAGGAGTTGTGATGGCGTATGACCTCTACGTGATCACCGACGAGGAGATCGGGCGCGGCCTCTCCCACGCGGAGATCGCCCGCCGCGCCGTCGCCGGCGGCGCTGACGTGGTCCAGCTCCGCGAGAAGAGGCTCTCCGGCCGGTCTTTCTTCAATGCGGCGGTCGCCGTCCGCGAGGTAACCCGGGAGGCAGGAGCGCTCTTCATCGTGAACGACCGTCTGGACGTGGCCCTCGCGGCCGGCGCCGACGGGGTCCACCTCGGCGCAACCGACCTCCCCATAGAGCAGGCCCGGCGTCTCGCCCCGCCGGGGTTCATCGTCGGGGCATCGGTCGGGTCCGTCGCCACGGCGGTCCTGGCCGCGGAGGAGGGGGCCGACTACGTGGCGCTCAGCCCGACGTTTTCGACCACGTCGAAGGACGATGCGGGGCCAGGCCACGGGCTCGCCACCCTCTCGGCGGTCCGTTCCGCGGTCTCTCTCCCGCTCGTCGCCATCGGCGGGATCACCGCGGGGAACGTCGCCGACGTCATCGCCGCCGGGGCGGACGGGGTCGCGGTCATCTCAGCGGTCGTCGGGCAGGACGATGTCACCGCCGCCGCACGGGACCTCCGGAGCCGGATCGCCGCCGCAAAGGCGAGAAGCCGCTAACTCTTTCTTTAGGAGTTCCGGAGAGGGGGGACGGCAACGGAGGCTTCCGGTGGAGATCAACGCCCGGACATCGGCCGCCATCCCGGGTCTGCTTCCCATTTCCGATAAAACCGCCCGACAGGTCCTCCGGAGGAGAGGCATGGGTTCATACAGCCGGCGATACCATTCCCCGCGGTCCTGCCCGAACACAAACCCTCTTTGTCCCGCCCGGAGAGTGGTACGCATGACAGAGATCGTATTCAACCCCATCGGCACCGTCCATTCCCCCTTCCAGGACCCGCGCGACATGCCGATCCAGCCCATCGGCGCCCGGGGCGTCCGGGGCAGGATCGAACTCGACCCGGCCTACACCGCCGGATTAAAGGACCTCGAAGGGTTCTCCCGCGTCATCCTCCTCTACCACCTCCACCGCTCGAAGGGGTACGCACTCGAGGTCGTGCCGTTTCTCGATAAAACGCCCCACGGCATATTTGCAACCCGGGCGCCCCGCCGCCCGAACGCTATCGGGCTTTCCGTCCTCAAACTTGTCCGTGTCGACGGCGCAACGCTTACCGTCGAGGATGTGGATATTCTGGACGGCACCCCGGTCATCGACATCAAGCCCTACGTCCCGGCGTTCGACGCCTATCCCGACGAACGTGCCGGGTGGCTTGCCGCGACATGTGAGACCGCACGCACCATGCGGTCGGACGACCGGTTCTGTTAATGGGAAAGAGATCGGGTAAACCAAAAAACATTAACATTAGACTTAGGTAAATTGCAGTACTTTAATACAGCCGAAATGGATATTAAATGCTATCCATGACAGGAAAAGCCGTCACACTGATAGCCATCGTTATCCTCGTCGTCTTTCTCTGTACGGCGGGATGCACCACCCAGCCGTCGGCCACGGTCACCACCGACGACAACACCAACATCACGCTGCTCGTCTACTCCGGCGCAGGCCTCAAGAAGGCGATGACCGAGATCGGAGAGGTGTTCACCGAGAACTACGGTATCGGTGTCGATTACACCTTCGCCGGATCGGGCACGCTCATCACCCAGATGGACCTCTCCCGAAAGGGCGACGTCTTCATTCCGGGCGGGACACCCGATTACCGGATCGCACAGGAGAAAGACCTTGTCGAAGAGCCCGGGTACGTCGCCTACCATGTCCCGGTGATCGCCGTCCAGAAGGGGAACCCCCACAACATCACGTCGGTGAACGACTTTGCCCGG
>DAYL01000032.1:99745-199739 GCA_002508705.1 Methanoculleus sp. UBA374
GCCGGCGACAAACTCTTCCAGAAACTTGGCATCCTCGACGCCGTCGAAGCAAACGTCGTCCTCCGGGCGCCGACGATCAACGAAGTGGTGGTGGCGATGAACATGGGCACCGCCGATGCCGCGCTCCTCACGCTGGACCAGATAAACCCCGGGACGATGGACACCATCGACATCCCGCAGGAGAACGGTCTCACCCTCATCGTCCCGATAGGGGCGACTACCTTCACAGAACATCCCGACGCCGCCCAAAAATTCGTCGAGTTCGTCACCTCCGACGAAGGAAAGGCGATCTTTGCAAAGCACGGGTTCCCGACCTACCCCGACCCGGCGTATATGGGCATTGAGCCATGATCGGTACGGACTACACCTGTCGGGCTATCGGCGTCGTCCGGACGCCGTTCTCCGACCCGGCCGCCGCCCCTATCCAGGCGGCCTTCTCCACCGCCCGCGGGACAGTGGAGGTCTTCCCCGAGTTCCGGGACGGGCTCTCGGCACTTGCGGGGTTCTCCCACCTTATCCTCATCTACCGGTTCCACCGGGCCGCCGGTGAAGAACTCAGCGAACGTCCGCTCATCGACGGCGCGGAGCCGCACGGCATCTTCGCCACCCGGCACTTCAACCGCCCGAACCGGCTCGGACTCTCGGTCGTCAGGCTCGCCGGGATCGACGGCGCCGTGCTCGCCGTCGAGGGCGTCGACCTCCTGGACGGGACGCCGGTCCTCGACATCAAGCCCTATATCCCGGCGTTCGACAGCGTCCCCACTGCCGCCTCCGGGTGGGTGACCCCGCAGCACGTAGAGCAGATCCGGAGACGGAGCGCTTCCTTCAAGGTTGATTAGCCGTGCTTGCCGACCGGGGCGCCCGTCCCCGCCGAACCCCGTTTAAAATCCTCTTTCTCACCGTCCTCTTCGTCCTGATCGGCTACATGGCCGTCGTCCTCGCCGGCCTCGTGGCCTACCCGCCGCTGCCGGCCCTCATCGAGAGCCTGGCATCCCCGGAGATCATCGCTGCGGTCGAACTCTCCCTCGCCACCTCGGTGGTCTCCACCGCCCTCTGCACTCTCGTGGCCGTCCCGGCCGCTTACTCCCTCGCCCGGTTCTCGTTCCCCGGCAGGTGGATCGTAAACACCCTGGTGAACCTCCCGCTCGCCCTCCCGCCGCTCGTCGCCGGCGTGGCGCTGCTCATCTTCTACGGCCCGTCGACGTTCGGGAGGGTGCTCTCGTCCCTGGGGCTCGATATCGTCTACACCCCGCTCGGGATCATCGCCGCTCAGTTCTTCGTCAACGTGCCCTACATGATCCGGGTCGTGCGCTCAGCCTTCGAGACGATCAACCCGCGCTACGAGTACGTCGCCAGAACGCTCGGCTGTACCGAATGGGGCGCGTTCCGGGAGGTCGCCCTCCCCCTGGCCCGGAACGGCCTCGTCGCCGGTCTGGTCATCACCTGGTCCAAGTCCATCGGCGAGTTCGGTGCCGTTCTCATGCTCGCAGGGGCAACCCGGATGAAGACCGAGACCCTGCCCATCGCGCTCTTTCTGAACATGTCGACCGGAGACCTCGACCTCGCCATCGCTGCATCGGTCATCCTGATCGTGATCGCTGTGGCGTCGCTCCTCGTCTTCGAGCGCTACTCCGTCGGCAGCAGGGGGGCCTTCTGATGCTCGAGATCAGGGACCTCTCCCTCTCGCTCGGGGAATTTTCGCTCGACGGTGTGGACCTGACCGTCGCCGACGCCGAGTATTTCATCATCCTCGGCCCGACCGGCGCCGGAAAGACGATACTCCTTGAGACACTCGCGGGGATATACACCCCGAAGACAGGGACGATCACTCTCGACGGCCGCAACATCACCCGCACCGATCCCCGGGACCGGGAGATCGGCATGGTCTACCAGGACTACATGCTCTTCCCCCACCTCACCGTCGGGGAGAACGTCGGGTTCGGCCTCCGGCAGCGGGGGGACGACCCTGCCCGGATACGAGAGACGGTGCGGAAGACCGCAGACCTGCTCGGGATCGGCCGCCTTCTGGAGCGCACACCGGGGACGCTCTCCGGCGGAGAGCAGCAGCGGGCGGCAATCGCCCGGGCGCTCGTTCTCCGGCCCCGCGTCCTGCTCCTGGACGAGCCGCTCTCGGCGCTCGACGCCGTCACCCGGGACCGGCTCCGGAAGGAACTGAAAGCCGTCCACCGTACGACCAAAACAACGGTCGTCCACATCACCCACCACTTCGAAGACATATTTGCCCTCGCCGACCGGGTGGCGGTGATGCAGGGCGGCAGGATCGTGCAGACCGGCACGCCCGACGAGGTCTTTCGGAAACCGGCCACCGAGTTCGTCGCCGCTTTCACCGGCATGGAGAACGTCTACCGCGGTGTCTCACGGGTCCGGGACGGGGAGGCGGCCATCGACCTCGGGGCGATCACCGTCCGGACCGTCACGGCCGTCGAGGGCGACGTCTGCGTCGGCGTCCGGCCAGAAGAGGTGATCGTATCCCGGGAACCGTTCGAGTCGAGCGCCACAAACGTCTTCTCCGGGACGGTGACGGAGGTCCAGCAGAACGGCATGTTCTCGAAGGTCGTCGTGGATGCGGGCCGGCCCTTCGTCGCCGTCCTGACCCGGCAGAGCATCGCACGCCTGGGCCTCGCCGAAGGGGAGCCGGCCTACGTCACCTTCAAGGCTTCCGCAGTCCACGTCTTTGCCAGGTAGCAGGCACAGCATTTCCCCGGGTTCCGATCCACTGGGACACCTGACGGGGATCGGCGAGATCCGGGAGGAGATCGCCTTTGCCACCCGGTTCGGCATATCCACCGATGCGTTCGTCCCCCCTCTTCTCGTCCGGTACTGGGGCGACAGGAGTTGCGCTCCGGAAGAGACCACTGTGATATCGGCCGTGACGAGAACTTCGGCGCTGCCGCCCACGGAGTCTATGCAGTTTGTGTGAAACGGGATACCCGGTATTTTGCCGGTTGTCGCGTTAAAATTGCGGAACGCCCTTCCCTCTGAGCGCCTGCAGTCCCTCCGTCGGGTTGAGCAGGTGCAGCCCGTACCCATCTTGAAGGGCCTGTTTCGCCGAGCGGATGAGAGGGGTATCCAGAGTGACGAAACTATCCGCCCGATTCAGGATTGCAGTCGTCAGCAACGTTGCGTCCTGGGTCTTTGACTCCCGGATTAGAAAGAGAATCGAGGAGCATATGGACCAGTAGGTGCCGTCTTCCCAGGGTGAGGCCTCCGGGATAATAGTGATCCCATGGTTCTCGAAGAGTGTATCGAAGGAAGCAAGCGTCAATCCGTAGATATGCTCGTAGCACTCTTCTGGGATCTGCGGGTTATTTCGGGAGTCCCTCCACCGTGAAATCGGGATGCCGCCTTTGAACAGGAGGATACTGCGCACTTCATCTCGGATTGACGAAAAGAGTTCATTTGTCGCCAGTGCGGAGACATAGAATTCGTCCGGCAATCCGTTCCTTCGTTGCCGCACAATTTCGTCGATAAACATCAACGAAGTTTGATATCGTCCAAGGTAGACATTGAGAAAATCGCAAGGAAGTTTCAGCTGCTCACAAAAAAACTTCAGGACACCGCCCTCACCGAGCACCCAGTGCGCAAGAACGTTCGTATCGATGAACCAGATGTTCCCAGAAATGCTTGTGGCCTCCAAAATAGGTTACTTCGAAGATTTTTTCTTTTTTGAACTCCATAAACCCTGAATCTGTCCGGCAGTCCCGTATTTGCTTGAGTGTTGCCGGACCTCATAATATTTGCCGGTCACAGGGTTGTAGATCCTCTTTTTCCGGGCAGACGGCATCGTTGTATTACCTCCTCTCATACAACCGAGACATACACTACTTCAGAGCAGAAAATATATGAGTTTTCTTATATGGCTCACGTCATACCCGGAAGGCCCCTCATCTTCCGGAAAGTAAAAATAGATACAATTGAGGCCCGGGACCGAACCGTTGCTCTCTAAAGCTTCTTAAACCGGCTCTTCGCCGCGCCGCACCGGGGGCATCGCCAGGTGTCGGGCAGGTCTTCGAAGGCGGTTCCGGGCTTGATGCCGTGAGCGGAGTCCCCGATTGCGGGATTATAGACGTAGCCGCAGAGGGCGCATCGGTATGAATCCATCGCTTTTCACCTTCCGCCCCGACCGGCCGCACGGGGCCGATAGGGACACAGTGTCCCATTTATTTTCGGGCATCGATAAGCGCTTCGGTCAGGAGATCGGGAACGACACCTCCTTACCGGTGCAGCCGTCGAGGAGAATCGAGCGCTCCCCGCGCTCCGATGCAAACCGGACCAGATAGACCGGGTAGTAGATCGTATCGAACCCGACGATCTCCGCCGTCGGCTCAATTCCCTTCAGGATGGTCCGGAGAGAGGACTCCGTGACCTTCGCTTCGGGGGGCGGCCCCCGGAGCGGCTCCATCGGGAGGTCTGTACCCCGCCGGAGGGTGTGCAGGCCCGGAATCTCAGCGGCGAGCAGGGGCACGTAGACCACCGTATCGCCCACCGTCTTCACCTCCGTGATGAGTTTCGCCTCCACGAGGCTTTTTATCGCCTTCTTCACCACACCGGATGCGAGATGGGTGTCCGCCTCGATCTCGGTCATCGTCGAGCCGCCGTTCGCGAGTCCCGAGACGATCTTCACCGCGGCCTCATCGAGCCCCAGGAGGTCCGAAAACCCCGGCCTGACCTTCAGCCCCCGGTCGATCTCGACGACGCAGCCGGTGCAGCCATCGAGGACAAACGACGCCGTCTTCGTCGCTTTCCGGATGAGCCCGCCGATGTAGCGGACCTCCACCCGGTGGAGCGGCCGGTAGACACGTTCCCCCGAGACGATCCGTTCATCGGGCTCCAGGAAGAGGAACCGACGCTTTCGCTTCGTTTTTGCAAGATCGAGCGCCTCCTCACGGAGCAGAACCGGGACCACCGCATCCCCGGCGGCGCGGGGCGCCTCCGGTTCCCCACGTTCCTCCCGGGGCCCGGCGCACGGTTCGGCCGGAGGTGCGGGCACGAGGCGGGGGGTCAGCCCCCGGTGCGCCGTCACCCGCGCACCGAAACGCATCCGCACCTTCTCCCGGGAGAGACCGCCCATCACAAAGAACTCGCCGGGTTCGAGTTCCGCGAGTTCGCCGACCTCCTGCCGGGACGAGAAGAAGAGGCCGACCGCTTTCAGGTCGTTCTCAATCGAGAGTTTCCCGATGATCTGGCTGTTGCACTGCGAGAGGACGTTCTTTGCCACGAGCGACGGCCGCTGGGTCGCGACCAGCAGTCCGAGCCCGCGCTTGCGCCCCCGGCGGGAGATCTCCTCGATCTTCTTGATGGACTCGCCGGACTGGGGGATGAACTTGTCCGCCTCCTCCACAATCAGGAGGTACGGCTGCCTTAACCGGCTTTCGAGGTCGTAGAGGATGTCGGCGAGCGTCGCTACCTTCTCGCGCATATCGATCTCCGAGACGTCGAAGATCACCGCCGTCCGGGAGCAGATCGCGTCCTGCATCAGTTCCCGGATGTTCGTCCGCCCGATATCCGCATCGCAGCCGTCGCCGGAACCGACCCGGACGAGGGAGAACCGGTCTTTGAGCGAGGAGTACTCTCCTTCCGTATCGATGAGGCAGAACCCCACCCGCGCCTGCAGGAGCCGCTCGCAGAGAACCGCGATGCCCCAGCTCTTCCCGGCGCCCGACTGCGCGATGATACAGGTCCTTCCCGTGACCAGTTCCTGAGCATCGACGGCAATCTCCCGGTCGCCGGCCTTCCCGATTACGAGGTCCATGCGTTCAAGAGATCACACGACGGCAGGGATGTTAACGCTTCGCTTAGGTTTCAAGCGTGTCCGATTTTAAAAATCAACAATAATTATCGACCTTTATTCCTCCCGAGCGATAAGAAGACGCCTAAAACCGAGAGGACCGCAAAAGCGAGGAAGAGCAACTGCATGCTCAGGAGGAACTCCGGGAATATCACCGGCGTAACGGTGGTCGACCCCATAACGACCGCAAAGACCACGAGGACCGCTCCCATGCTCAGCATCATCCCGAACGACCGCATCATCGCCGTCATCGCGGATGCGCACCCGTACTCCCGCTTCGTGACAGAGCCCATGATGGCGGTGGTGTTCGGGGACGAGAAGAGCCCGACTCCCACACCCAGCAGGACCAGGAGGGCGAGGATCAGGGAGATCGGCGCCGACTCACCGAGCAGAGCGAAGCCGAAGAGAGCCACAGCCGAGATCCCCATCCCCACCGAGGCGACGAGCCCGGG
The DNA here is from genome assembly GCA_002508705.1 of Methanoculleus sp. UBA374. Taxonomy (GTDB): domain Archaea; phylum Halobacteriota; class Methanomicrobia; order Methanomicrobiales; family Methanoculleaceae; genus Methanoculleus; species Methanoculleus palmolei. The sequence goes on from DAYL01000032.1 coordinate 106,007, forward strand.
CTGTATCCGGTCGGCGAGACGGCCGGAGACCGGGGCGACGAAGACCTGGATGATCGGCTGGACCAGGAGCAGTGTTCCTGCAGCGACGGGTTCGTAGCCCCGGATATACTGGAGGTAGAGGGAGAGGAGGAACCCGACCGCATACGTGGCGCTGTAGTTGATCAGGGCGGCACCGTTCGAGGCGGCGAAGACCCGGTTCTTCGCGATGAGGGAAACCGGGAGGAGAGGGCAGGGCTGCCGCCGCTCCACCCGGAATGCGGCAATTCCAAGCAGGAGGGCCGCGACAAGGAGCGCCGCGCCGGTCGGGGTGGTCGCCGAGGCCAGGCCCAGGAAGAGGCAGAGGATCAGAGCGGAAGAGAGGACCATGCCGGGGAAGTCGAAGTCTCCGTGCTGCCGCTCGTTCAGGAACGCCGGGAACTTTCCGGCGTAGAAGAGGGCCGGGACGGCGAGGAGCGCGGTCGCGATGAAGATGCTCCGCCAGCCGAAGTACTGGGTCAGGGCGCCCCCGAGGAACGGCCCGAGCGAGAGCCCGGCATAGACGGCGGTGACGTTGAGCCCGATCGCGGAACCGCGTTCGCCGGGCGGGTAGAGGTGTGTGATCAGGGCCACGCTGTTTGCGTAGATCAGGGCGCCGCCGGCCCCCTGCAGGAAGCGGAAGACGAGGAGCAGGTCGAGCGAAGGCGTGAAGATGGTGAGGACGGACCCGGCGGTGTAGACGACGACCCCGACCAGAAAGACGGTGACCCTGCCCCGGGTGTCGCCGAGCCTGCCTGCCGGGAGGAGGAAGATGACCGACGAGAGGAGGTAGGCGCTGGAGATCCAGGCGAGCATTGCGGCGTCGGCGGAGAACTCGGCCCCGATGGCAGGCAGGGCGAGGTTGATTGCGGAACCCGTGAACGGATTCAGGAACGTGACGACGGTGACCAGTAACAGGATAAATCTTCGTGAATACGCGTGCCCGTCCTCCTGCTTCACCGCAACTCCTCGTGCCCCGAATATAGGAATATTTGCGCTCGCCGCAAATAAGGGCACTGCCGGCCGTCCACGCCGGATCGATACCCTCCACTGAACGGCACCGGCACAAAACGCCCTTACCGGGGCCGAGAAGAGCCGGGGAAGGTCCCCCTCCCCGGTGTTTGCCGTCCGTTACCGCCGGATCGCCCCGGCAATGGCACCGCCGATCAGGGAGAGTATCCCCTGGTAGATGAACGCCACGACGATGAGGACTATCGACGTCCCGAGGCCTGCAATGAACCCGAATGCCCCGAGAATAACCGTGCCGCCGACGAGAAGCAGCACCGCGATGATGATGGCGCCGAGGATGCCGGCAAACAGCCCGGCCTTTGCACCGTTTCCAATCCCGCGCCCGGAGATCCAGCCGGCGACGAACCCGCCGACCAGCGGTCCGATGACCGGCAACAGGAAACCGAGAATGAGTCCCACGAGCCACCCGATGATGACACCAGTCCAGAAGTTATTAGCCATACCTTCCTTCACCGCCGGGACTTTGAAGATGTAGTATATAAGAGTAGTGGCCCGGCTTCAGTCAACGGCGGATCCGGGTCCCCGCCCGCCCGGCAAGGGCGGCAGCGGCAGAATCGAGCGAACCGATGGTCACCCGCTCCCCACCGGCCTCGAGGAACCCGATAGCCGCCTCGATCTTCGGCCCCATCGTCCCGGCCGGAAACTGCCCGGCCGCGAGGTGCCGCCTTGCCTCCGCAACCGTCATCTCGCGGAGGTCCCGCTGACCCGGCCGCCCGTAGTTTACGGCAACGCGTTCGACGTCGGTCAGGATAAGCAGGTCGCCGGCGCCGACAAGCCGGGCGAGGAGCGCCGCAGTGTAGTCCTTGTCCACCACCGCTTCGACTCCCCTGAGGGTGCCTCCGGGACCCGCGACTACCGGGACGCCACCGCCGCCCGCGGCGATCACGACCGCTCCGGCCGAACAGAGCCGGGCAATCGCCTCCCCCTCCACGAGGGCTATCGGACGCGGCGAGGGGACCACCCGACGGTAGCCCTGCCCCGGGATCTGCGTCATCCGCCAGCCCTTCTCGTTCTCGAGCCGTCTCGCCTGCATCGCGGTATAAAACGGGCCGATAGGTTTCTCGGGGGTTTGAAACGCCGGGTCGACAGCCGCGACGAGGGTCTGGGTGAGCACCGTCGCAACCGGGCAGTCCACTCCGGCCGCGAAAAGAGCCTCCTGCAGCGACTGCTGGAGCAAGTAACCGATCATCCCCTGGCTCTCCGCCCCGCAGACGTCGAGCGGCATCGGCGGGAGAGTATCCTTCGCGAGTTCGTTCTTGAGGAGGATGTCCCCCACCTGGGGGCCGTTCCCGTGGGTGACGGCGACGGCGTAGCCGTCTCCCGCAATCCCCGCGATGTGCCGCACGGTCCTCCGGACGTTCGCGAATTGCTCTTCGGCCGTCCCCGTCTCCCGGTGGCGGAGGATGGCGTTGCCGCCGAGCGCGATCACCACGGCCTTCCCGGGCATCACCCTACCCCCGCTCCAGGGTGCAGGTCATGCAGTGGGGGCCGCCGTAGCCTCCCGTCAGGTTTTCAAGACGGAGCGGGCAGACCTCGATATCGTGCCGGTAGAACTCCGCCTTGTGCGGGAAGACCTGCCCCTCGTTCCGGACCCGGCGGTGATCCTCCTTTGCCTGCAAAAAGAGCCGTCCGTAGCGCCGCGGATCGCGGGCGGCCTTCCGCTCCAGGTTCCGGAGCACCGTCCGCATCACGCGTTCCCCCTCCACTGCAAGGATGCTCCCGTCCCGGACGCAGAGGACGTTTGCGGCGTAGGCGAGCTGCTCCAGGATCGAGAGGTCGATCACGGAAAACCCCTTTGACCGGACGTAGTCGTAGAGGTTCGCGACCTCGCCCGACGGTTCGTAGCCGCCGCCCGCCCTCTGGTAGACATCGACCCGCGCCCGCCGGAGGAGGACCGCAGAGCCGATCACCACGCCGCTCCCCGCGACGTTGAAGTAGGTATCGAGGTGCATATCGACCATCGGGTCGGGCCGGTCGCCCGGGATGAGCGGGTGACCGGGCTGGCGGACGACGCCGATCTCGTCGAACCCCGGGGCGCAGCCGAGGAACTGACGTATCCCGTCCTGGTTTGTCCGGTCGCCGGTGCCGACGAGAGCGAACTCCCCCATCGGCATGAAGTCGCCGCCCTCAAACGTTCCCGGCTCCTGCACCGCCCCGACGACCGGGACGCCGAGGACCTCCCAGAGGAGCCGGGTGAACCCGGGTTCCCGGGTCCGCTGCCGTTTTGCCGGCCGGGCGACAACAAGACCGCAGTCGGTCACCGCCTGCTGGTCGCGCATGAAGTAGAGGTTTGCAAGCGGCTCCTGCCCCAGTACCCGGACATCCACCCCTCCCCGCCCCACCTCGATGACCGGGTTCAAGAGAAGGAGCGTGAAGAAGTGCTGAGAATCCAGGGCATCGGCGTTCTCCGCCATGCTCCGGCGGGCCTCCTCCACCTCCCGCTTCCCGCCCCGGAGGGTGACGGTCTCGTATGCCAGATCAACGAGTCGCCGGCGCACCGCCGGGTCGTGGTCGGCGGCATCGAGGATCGTCTCCTTGAACCGGAGCACCCGGACCCCGAACTCCTCCCGGAGGGTGCGTTCGAGGTGATCGTGCTCCCGGCGCGCTTCGTAGCGGCTGAACGCCCTCTCGTAAAGTGCCGCATACGGCTCCAGCAGCCCGAAAAACATCTCGATCCCCGGACGGTGGATGACAACCTTCCGGAGGGTGTCCCACTCCGCCCGCACTCCCGCTGCCATCCCGCTCACCGCCCGCGCCGGGGAGCGGCAAAGAAATACGCGATCATCACGCCGACGGCCGTCGCGACCGCGAGTTCCCAGTTCACCCTCCCGCCGACGGCGAAACTGATTCCGGCAAAGACGGCAAACGCAAGCACGCCATAGAGGAGGAGTTTAACGTATCGATGCATCCGGGGGACACCCTCACCCGAGGAGGGGATAAACCTGTCGCGGCCCGGGCACCGGGGTCGAGGGCGGCTCGCCTCCGGCTCCGCAGAGATAAAACCGTAAGAATTATTATTCGAGGGAACAACCGGGACGCAGGAAATATTATCCATCACGGAGGTGTTCACATGAGGATCCGACGCTACAAACCCCCGATCTCAACGACCGTAAAACCGTTCAGAATAGTGCGACGACTGCAGCGCAACCCGACCTACATCCCGCTCAGGATCGGCCCGGCGGTGAACGCCGCCGTTCTCGCGGCCCTTTCGGCGACATCGGCAATGTCGGGGATGATCCTCGGGTTCTGCATGCGCCTCGCGGGGCTTTGACGCCCCGGCCGGGAGCCTCTCTTTTCCGTCCGTCACAGACCGATAAGATCCATTACCCAGAACCCGAACCGGACCAGCCCCAGCCGCAACGTCCCGATGAAGGTCTCTCCCTTGATCGTGACGGTGCCGTTTTGCATCGCCGCCCGGAAGGCATCGAACGGCCGGTCGGACACCATGACCTCCTCCACCGTCTCCGGATCGGTGGTCACCGTGACGATCGGGTCCGGGCAGCCCTTTGCATCGAACTGGACGATCTTGCCGTCCTTGAAGGTGATCCCGATGACCAGCACGCCATCGGGGGACTCGACGTGGAGGTCGACTCTCTCGTTCTCGAACGGCCCGGTCACCCATCCCGGGAGACGGTCGGCATATTCGTTGTAAGTCAGGGTATACTCCCGCATCGCAAAGAGGAGGTTCACCTCTTCCGGGGTCAGATCGGCGTTGTCGACCACGAGTCCGCCTCCCGCCGTCACAAGCGCCAGCACCGCAAGGAAGGCAACAGCCGCCCGAAGGGACGAAGTCATCGCCGCTCACTCCCCCGTTCTTTCTCCGGGAGCATCCGCTCTTCCCGTTTCAGCACGCTGGCGCCGAGAGCGGCGCTATAGACCGGAGGGGCTCCCGGACCGCCGTTGTCGTGGAGAAGATCGCAGTCGCGCATACCATCTCTGAGAGGGGATGGGGAGGTTCTGGTATTTTTGAATTGCTGTTGGGACCGGCCGCAGGAGGGATGCCGAAACGGTAAAACCGTCCCGGACCCGCACCCTGAGGCGAGACGGAGCGAAGGCCCCGGAGACCGCGCAAACATCCCGGCGGTCCGGTGCATAGCGACAGGGAAAAGGAGATATGACGGCGCTGTGTATGTAGGAATACGGGAGCGGATGGTGGCCGATGGGAGAGGACAATATCATCGAAGTGCAGGACCTCGAACATACGTTCAACGGCTTTGCCGCGGTGCGCGGAATCAGTTTTGCCGTCAAAAAAGGCGAGATATTCTCCTTCCTCGGCCCCAACGGCGCGGGCAAGAGCACCACCATCAACATCCTGACGACGCTCCTTCCCCTCCAGAAAGGCACGGTGCGGGTGGCCGGCCATGACGTCGCACGAGCGCCCGAACAGGTCCGGAAATCCATCGGCATCGTCTTCCAGGAGAACGTGCTCGACCGCGACCTCACCGTCCGGGAGACGATGGAGTTTCACGGGCGGCTCTACGCCATCCCCCGCGACGAGCGGCGGCGGCGGATCGACGACCTGCTCCGGGTCGTGGAGCTCGAAACTAAACGGGACGAACTGACGAAGAATCTCTCCGGCGGGATGAAACGCCGGCTCCAGATCGCGCGCGGCCTCTTAACCCGGCCGACGGTCCTCTTCCTGGACGAACCGACGCAGGGGCTCGATCCCCAGACGCGGATGCGGATATGGGAGTACATCCGGCAGGTGAACGGGGCCGGGACGACGATCTTCCTGACGACACACTACATGGAGGAGGCCGATATGCTCTCCGACCGGATCAGCATCATCGACCACGGAGAGATCATCGTCTCCGGCACACCGGAGGAGCTTAAAAACACCCTCGGCGAGGATGTCGTCTACCTGGAGACCGGGGACGACCGAAAAGCGCGGGAAGCCCTCGGGGGGATCGGGGAGATCCGGTCGGTCACGAAGTCGCCCCGGGGCCTCTCAATCACAATCTCGACCGACGGGAGCCGCTGTCTCCCGCAGATCGTCGATGCGGTGCACGGCGCCGGGATCGCTATCAGGAGCATAAACCTCAAGAAACCGACGATGGACGACGTTTTCGTGTATTATACCGGCAGGGAACTGCGGGACACCGGGGTGTGAGCACCACGGCGTGGGAGTTCCTTACCATCTACCGGCGGGAGATGATCCGGTTCGTCCGGTTCAGGACGCAGCTCTTTACATCACTCCTGCAGCCGGCGCTCTGGATGGCGTTCTTCGGCGTCGCGATGTCCTCGAATTTCAACCAGTTCACTTCGGCCATCCCGGTCCCGGCGGGCGTCGTTCCGGTCGACTATCTCACCTTCATGGCCGCCGGAGTGATCGCGATGACGACCCTCTTTACGAGCCTCTTCGGCGGAATCAGCCTCCTTTTCGATAAAAATTGGGGGTTGATGCGGGAGATGCTCGCGAGCCCCATGCCCCGGACCCATATCATGATGGGGGTCAGCCTCTCGGGGATCACGAAATCGTTCATCCAGGTGGGCGTCATCATGGTGTTCGGGGCCCTCCTCGGGGTGCGGTTCTTCTCCGGGTTTTCGGCCGCCCGGCTCGCCCTCGCGGTCCTCGGGATATTCGCGTTCGTCGGCGTCTTTTCGCTCGGATTCCTGCTCTTCTCCTCCGCTCTCTCGATGCGCCTTGAAAGCCCCGAAGGGCTGCAGGGGGTAATAACGCTCCTCACCCTGCCGATCTTCTTCGTCTCGAACGCTCTCTACCCGGTCCAGGCGTTTCCGCCTCTCCTGGAGACCCTCTCGCTCTACAACCCGCTCACGCACCTGGTCAACGGGATCCGCTACTTCGCCCTCGGAGACGACTTCTTCGCCGTCGGCGCCCACTACGCCTACACCACGGCCGACGTCTTCGTATCGTTCGCTTACCTTGCGGTCTTTGCAGCGGTGATGTACCTCCTCGCCCGCTGGACGTTTCAACGGGCGGTGGTTACCTGACCGATGACGGAGAGAGGCTGTCACCGTCTCGAACAATCGGCCGTATCTTTCTTATCCCCTGCAGAAGAAAAATACACAAGAGAGGGGAGCAATGGCAGACGTCTACTTCGCGAATCTCAGGGCAAGGAGCCACCACGAGAGCAAGATTCAGAAGATCCGCCGCCTTTTCGATGCGGCCGGGCTCGGCGAGGTCGTCCGGCCGGGAGACCTTACGGCCGTCAAACTGCACGTCGGGGAGCGGGGGTGCGACACCTACCTGCACCCGGTCTTTGCCCGGCAGGTGGTCGATAAGGTGAAGGAACGGGGGGCGCGCCCGTTCATCACCGATACCGCCACCCTCTACGCGGGGAGCCGGGCCGATGCCGTCGGGCATACCGTCACCGCCATCGAGCACGGCTTCGCCTACGCGGTTGCCGGAGCCCCGGTGATCGTTGCCGACGGCCTTTCGGGCGGCTACTGGAGGGAGGTCGCGGTCGACGGGAAGCACTTCCGGAGCGTCCGGATCGCGGGCAGCATCCTCGACGCCGACAGCATGATCATCCTCTCGCACGTCAAGGGTCACGACACCGCCGGAGTCGGGGGCGCGATCAAGAACCTGGGAATGGGTTGCGCCCCGCCCTCGGGGAAGGCGGAGCAGCACGCCGCCCGGCCGTGCCTGGAGGGGGAGAACTGCATCGGATGCGGTCGGTGCACCCTGGTCTGTCCGCAGGCGGCTATGACGGTCGTTGAAGGAAAGGCGCTCTTCAACCCGGAGCACTGTGTCGGGTGCGGGGATTGCGTGCGCGCCTGTCCCGAGGGAGCGATCGATTTCGACTGGACGACGGAGATCCGGCCGTTCCTGGAGCGGCTCTGCGAGTACGCCCTCGGCGCCGTCCGCGGGAAACCCGGGAGGGTGGGCTACATCAACTTCCTCCTCAACATCACCCCGGACTGCGACTGCCTGCCCTGGAGCGACGCGGCAATCGTCCCGGACATCGGCATCCTTGCATCGACCGACCCGGTTGCGATCGACCGCGCGAGCATCGACCTCATCAACGGCCAGCAGGGGTTCGCCGGGACGCACCTTGCAGCGAACCTTGCGCCGGGAGAAGACAAGTTTAAGGGGGTCTGGGACTACACGGACGACGACTACCAGATCGCTTACGCGGCCGCTATCGGCCTCGGGGAAGCGGTCTACCGTCTGATTGAGGTGTGAGATGACGACCGGAACCGTGGTGCTGCTCTGCGGGAGCCCCCGGCGCGAGGGGAACACCGAACGGGTGCTTGGGGCGTGCGCAAAGGTCCTCGAACGCGAGGGGCTCAGAACCGAGACGGTGCTGCTTGCAGGGCGGCGCATCCTTTCCTGCACCGCCTGCGGGCTCTGCAGCGAGGGGGAGTGCGCCCTCGACGACGACGTAAACGAGATCATCACTATGATCCGGGAGGCGGACGGGTTTATCGTGGGGGCTCCGGTCTACTTCGGGACCGCACGGGGTGACGTTACGGCGGCGCTGCAGCGGATAGGGATGGTCTCGACGGCGTCGGACTCGTTCCTCTCGCGGAAGGTCGGCGGCCCGATCGTTGTGGCGCGACGCGGGGGGCATACCGCAACGCTCCAAGAACTACTGATGTTCTACCTCATGAACGACATGATCGTGCCGGGCTCGACCTACTGGAACATGGTCTTCGGGCTGGAGCCGGGGGAGGCCTTAAACGACGAAGAAGGGATGCGGACGATCCGGCGGTTCGCCGAGAACGTGGCGTTCCTGATCGAAAAACTGCGTTAGAGGTCGGCGCCGGAGAAGAACCTTTTTCATTCTTCCGGGAGAGGGATCACCATGGATCTTTCGTCCGAATCGATCAGCCCGGGTGTCGCGGATACGGCACCCCTGACCCGGCGGGAGATCGCCGACCTCCTGCCGGAAGTCCCGGCCTGGTCGCTCGAAGAGGGGCATCTCTGTGTCCGGTTCGCCTGCAAGGGGTTCAACGACGCCGTAACGCTCCTCCAGGAGATCGCTATGTTTGCCGCGCGGGAGAACCACGTCCCGGATATCGGCATCTGTCGGGGCCGGATCGTGGAGGTCGCCTGGTACACCTACGCCATCGGCGGGCTCTCCCGGAACGACTTTATCATGGCCGCACGGCTCTCCGAACGGCTCCGGGCCCGGCAGGGCGGGACCCTCTAACCGGTGCCGAAGGCCCGCATGACCCGTGCCTTGATGGCTTCTTTCGGGAGCGCACCGACCACCCGGTCGACGAGCATGCCGTTTGAGAAGAACAGGAGCGTCGGTATCGCCGTGACACTGAAACTCATCGCCATCCGTGGGTTTTCATCGACGTTGCACTTGGAAAAGGTCACCCTGCCAGCAAAGTCATGCGCAAGACCCTCGATCACCGGGGCCACCATCCGGCAGGGGCCGCACCATTCCGCCCAGACATCGACGACCAGGGAAGGGTGCTTTCGGAGGGTCTCCTGGAACGTATCGTCGGCGACCTCGATGACACCGCCCCTGTCGCCCCCGAGCCGCGCCTCCATCTCCCGGAGGCGCTCTTCCCGGAGCCGTTGCAGTTCGTCGTCCACCGGTCTTTTTTCATCCATACAGCGGAGGTATGGTCTACGCTCGTATTAAAGATTGGCTGCGAACCGGGGGTCCGTCCGGCACAAAGGGTTATATCCGAATACGTACAATATAGTATACCCGACAGATCGGAAGCGAGGTGGGGTAGTCAGGAAATCCCGGCGGGCTCATAACCCGTAGACCGATGGTTCAAATCCATCCCTCGCTATACTCACTTCTTCAATAATTTTCTGCAATCTTCGATTGATTTCATGTCCGGCGCGAATTCGCACGAGATCGCGCGCTGCTTTGCTGAAAAATCGGGCGGGAGCCAGGCGCGCGGGGCAACCGGGATGCCCGGTTCATCTCCGGGAAACGAAAATGGCGCTTCTTTATCCGGGAAAACAGGAAAAGAACCGTCTATGACTGTTCCTTTCCGGCCCTGAAGGTCGAGAGGTCGGACTGACGGGTTCCGGCCACGTAGTCCACGACGCAGTGGCAGCTCTTCTCTCCCGGGATATCCACCGGGTAGCACCCGGTCAGGCACCCGGTGCAGAGGTTCTGCTCGCCGCACCCGATCGCTTCCACCAGGTCTTCAAGCGGGATGTAGGTGAGCGACGTCGCACCGATGCTCTCCCGCACCGCCTCGGTATCCCTGCCGCTCGCGACGAGCTCCGCGCGGGTCGGCATATCCACCCCGAGGTAGCAGGGGGCGACGATCGGCGGGGAACCGACCCGAAGGTGGATCTCCGCTGCCCCCGCATCCCGGATCATGGTCACGATCCGGCGGGAGGTCGTCCCCCGGACGATGCTGTCGTCGACGAGGACCACCCGCTTGTCCTTCAGGTTCCCCCTGACGGTGTTGAGTTTGATCCGCACGGCCCGCTCCCGCTGCTGCTGCGTCGGCATGATGAACGTCCGGCCCATGTAGCGGTTCTTCATCAGCCCTTCGACAAACGGGACCCCGGACCGTTCGGCGTAGCCGGCGGCGTAGGCGATGCCGGAGTCGGGGACCGGACAGGCCGTATCGGCCTCTATGGGGTTCGCATCGTAGAGTTTCTGCCCGATCCGACGCCGCACGTCGTAGACCAGCGTCCCGTCGATGACCGAGTCGGCCCGGGCGAAGTAGATGTACTCGAAGATGCAGCGGGCCGTCCGGTTTGCGGTCGCGATCTGGATTGAAGAGAGCCCGGATTCATCGATACGGACAAGTTCTCCCGGCCGCACGTCCCGAATGAACGTGCCGTCCAGCGCGTCGACGGCCACGCTCTCCGAGGCGACGATGTAGCCCTGGTCGATGCCACCGATACAGAGCGGCTTGATGCCGAGCGGGTCGCGGAAGGCGTAGACGGTGTCGTTTAAGAGTGCGACGACGGAGTAGGAGCCCCGCAGGCGCCGCATGCAGAACCGGACGGCGTCCTCCATGCTCTTTGAAGTCCGGAGCGCATCGGCGATGATGTTTCCGATGATCTCGGTATCGGTCGTGGTACAGAAGATCTGGCCCCGGCGCTCGTACTCCTCCCGGAGTTCGGCCGTATTGACCAGGTTGCCGTTATGGGCGATCGAGAGGTTGAGTCCCTGATACCGGAAGTTGAACGGCTGAACGTTCTCCGGGACCTTCGACCCGGTCGTCGGGTAGCGGACGTGGCCGATTCCGACGGTTCCCCGCAGCTCCTGCAGGGTATGGCTGTTGAAGACCTCGGCAACGAGCCCCTGGGCCTTATGCGTGTACAGGGTCGCGCCTTCAAAAGTAGAAATCCCCGCGCTCTCCTGCCCCCGGTGCTGGAGAGCGTACAGGGCATAATACAGCGGAAACGAGACACCGCCAGCATCGACGATGCCAACGATACCACACATGGTCCAGCTCTAGTGCGTCGGTACCTTGGCCTTCTTCTCCGTCCAGCGGTAACTCCGGATCCTCCGGCTTCTGCCGAAGCCGCAGGCCGAACAGACCTTGTGCTGCGCGTGGAACGAGATCTTGCCGCACCGCCTGCAGGCGATGTGGGTACGCTTCTGCCGCTTGCCCATTGAAGGTGTGCCTTTTGACATAAACTCTCACCTGAAGTTATTCAACTGAAGGGGTAATGTAGATCACATTATCGCCGCGGACGATCAGCGTGCCCAGTCTCTGAACCGTGCCGTCCACTTCTTCTTCTGCCTTATCCAGTACCAGATTCATGTGAACGTCGTATCCCTGGAGGATTCCCCGGATCTCCCTTCCCCCTTTGAGGCTGATGATAACGGGCTGACGATTCAGTACCTGATCTAAAATATCCAACGGTCTTGGCGTCATATGATTACCCTTTGCCGTCCTTTTCTGGAGTAATATATTTGAGCGAGGAAGCTACTTAAATATAACCGCACGGTTACGCGAGAACCAATACTTTCGCGAGGTCACGAACACAATGTCGAAGATCACCGTAAAAAAACGTCACGTCATCCGGAAATCACAGATAGCCGATCTCATGGACCGGCTCGCCGACGAGATCGGTCCGTCGGCCGACCTTTTCCGATCCGACCGGATCGAGCGGATGGAGACGGACGCTCCGTTCGAACTGTATCTCGTCGACAAAAAGCCGCTCCTGATGTCCTCCGATGCCTGGGCCTTCCCCACCCTCCGCGGCCTCATCGAACACCCGATCCCCGAGCGGCGGGTGACGGTCGATGCCGGCGCGGTCAGGTTCGTCGCAAACGGCGCGGATGCCATGCGCCCCGGGATTGTCTCGATCTCGCCCGACGTCCGCGAGGGGCGTCCGGTGCAGGTCGTCGAGGAACGCTACGGCAAACCGCTCGCCGTCGGAATTGCCCTCTTTAATGCCGCCGATATGGAACGGCAGGAGAAGGGTAAATCGGTCAAAAGCATCCACTGCGTTGGGGACGATCTCTGGAATCTTGAGATCTGACGGCAAAAATAAAGATACTATTAAATAAAATTCTTCCCACAATTTGGTTATGGTTAAAAAGCTCTTTGACAGTATCCTCGGTAAGAACCCCGTAAAAAGCGAAGATGAATACATGGAACTCGATCTCGCTTCCTATGAGGGATCGACCAGCGAGGAGCCGGCGTCCATGTACGTCAAGATCGCCACCATCGCCGACCTCAAGGATACCCCCCGCGTCAAAGACGAGGTCTACAACGGCAACATCGTCATTATCGATATCGGGCGGCTGAAGATGGATAAGGTGACGTTCGAACGGGTCTTAAAGGACCTCCGCGACGTGGCGAAAGACGTGAACGGCGACATCGTCGGCCTCGGGGACCAGAAATACGTCGTCGTCACGCCGATGTCCGTTAAGGTCTCCCGTGAGAAGATCGGCGGTGGCGTGTAGTGCGGGAGTGCCACCCCGGGACCTGCCCGGCGTGCGGCGGCGTGATCCAGATCGTCCATCACCGCCTTGACATCCCCCATTTCCCGGACCTCCTGCTTGTCGCAATCGCCTGCGACGCCTGCGGCTACCGGCACACCGACACCATCATCCTTGGAGAGGGCGACCCGGTCCGGTGGACGATGCGGGTGGAAGAGCCCGACGACCTCTCAATCCGGGTGGCCCGGAGCACGACGGGAACGATCACGATCCCGGAGCTCGGTCTCGCAGTCGAGCCCGGGACCGCCTGCGAAGGGTTCGTCACCAACGTCGAGGGGGTCCTCGCCCGCTTCGAGCAGGCGGTGGAGACGGTGCTTGCGAATCCGGAGAGCGACGAGGAGCGGGCGGCCGCCCTCCGGATGCTCGCGAAGATCGGTTCCGCGCGGGAGGTGGCCTTCCCGTTCACGGTCATCCTCGAGGACCCTATGGGAAACAGCGCGCTTGTCGGGGAGAAAGCTGAGAAGATGCTTCTTGATCGGGACGAATCCTGAATATTTCTTTTTTGTACACTGGAGGGAACCTAAAAATAGGACCTCCTCCCATACGCGACGCCGTGAGGTGAAGAGATATGGCACAAACGATCTCGGTGCTGAAGTGGGAGAACGAAGCGGATGTCGAGAACGCCGTTCATGATATCCGGGCGGAGATGGACCGGCAGGGCGCGCTATCGAGGGAGACGGAGCAGGCTATGCAGCACTCGCTTCGGGTGGCCGACGCCCGCCTCACAAACCGCTTCCTGACACGGGTCAGGGAGCAGGCCCCCGACGCACTGCACTACTTCGAGGAGCAGGGCGGCGGGGGATGAGCGGTAAGGGAGGCAACGATCTGCAGGACCGCGAACCTGCAAAAGCACCGTACGGACACCCGGAACTAAGGCATCCCGATAGGCATCATGGGAGGAAAACATTCTTGTCACACTTGAACAATAGGGCCTATCCGGACCCACGGATCGGATGGCGCTTCCGACCGGCCGGACCCGTGGGGACGCTACGGGGATGAACGTCATGGCAGATATCGAAGAACTCGTGAGGGAACTCTCTCCCGAACACCGAAAAGAGGCGCTCGACTTTATCGCCTATCTCCTCCAGAAGCAGAAGCGCAAGCAGGGCGAACCGCTCCGGCAGACCTGGGCCGGGGCGCTTTCGCGGCACCGGGACACCTATACCGCTCTTGAACTGCAGAAAAAGTCGTTGTCGTGGCGCACCGGGTAAAACGATGTATCTTCTTGACACGAACGTCTGGCTGGAGCGTCTTCTCGATCGGGACCGGTCGGGAGAGGTCGAGGAATTCCTCTCCTCAGTTCCTTCAGAACGGCTGTTCATCACGGACTTCTCGCTCCATTCCATCGGCGTGATCCTCGGCCGTCTCGGGGGCACGCCGGCCTTCTGCGATTTTGTCGAGGACCTCTTCATCGACGGCGCGGTGACGGTGATCGCTCTCGATCCCGCCCGGCTGAGGCTCCTCGCCCGGACGATGGAGTTGTATCTTCTCGATTTCGATAACGCATACCAATACCTCGCAGCGGTTGAGCACAACCTCGTGCTCGTATCGTTCGACGGCGATTTTGAGAGAACGCCCGGCGGGAGGATCTCGCCCGCCGAGGTTCTCGGGCGCTGAGTTCAAAAAAACGAAGAGAGAGCGAGCCCTTCACCGGATCTCCACACCCTTGAACCGCACGCCTGGCTCCTCCGTCACCTCGCCGACCACCCGGGCATCGGGGACGACCGACCGGATCGCGGCGACGCTCTCCTCCGGGGCGACGAAGGCATAGCCCATGCCCATGTTGAAGGTGCGGTACATCTCGACGGTCCCGACGCCGCCGGTCTCCTGCAGCCAGCGGAAGACGGGAGGAGCCGTCAGGGGATGGGTGACGGAGAACCCGTATTTCGTGAGTCTCGTGAAGTTCAGGAGGCCGCCGCCGGTGATGTGGCACATCCCGTGGACGGGGCAGGCCGCCGTCACCCGGAGCGCCTCGTGGTAGATCCGGGTCGGGGTCAGGAGTTCCTCTCCGAGGGTCTTCCCGTTCGAAAGCCGGGTATTGTAGGAAGCACACTCTTCGACGATCCGGCGGGCGAGCGTCAGACCGTTGCTGTGGATGCCGCTTGAGGGGACGCCGATGATCCGGTCGCCCGGGACAATCGCCTCGCCGGTGACGATCTTCTCTTTCTTCTGGACCCCGAGGCAGGTCCCCGCAAGGTCGAGGCCGTTCACGAGGCCCCTGAGGGTCGCGGTCTCGCCGCCGACGACGTTCATGTTCGCAAGCCTCGCCCCTGCGTTTAAGCCCTCACCGATCTGGGCCATCTTCTCGGGCGAGAGGGCGTCGGTCGCTATGTAGTCGACGAACGCCACCGGTTCAAGGTTCATCACGTAGAGGTCGTTGACGTTCATCGCGATGCAGTCGATCCCGACGGTATGCCAGTCGCGGAGGGCGTCGGCGACGAGCATCTTGGTCCCTACGCCGTCGACCGCGAGCGCGAGAACATAGGGTCCGCAGTCGATCAGACCGGCAAAGTGCCCGACCTTCCCGAGCATCGAGAACGCGCCGGCCCTCCGATAAGTGAGGCGGTCGATCAGCGCCCGCACCGCCCGGCCCTCAAGGTCGATATCGACCCCGGCTTCACGATAGGTGTGTTCGGCACGGCACAACCCGGAGGGTTTCGCCCGGCAGGAAGATTCCTTTGTATCTTCCGCGTCGTCACAGTTCTCCGAGAGACGGAACTCGTCGTGCAGTACCTGCAGGGCCCGTTTCCCGTCGGCGGCCTTCACGACGAACGAGACGTTCACCTCGCTTGAGCCCTGCGAGATCATCATAGTGTTGATGGAGGCCCGGCCGAGGGCGGAGAAGATCCGGCCGCCCGTTCCCGGGGTGCCGGCCATTCCCGCACCCACGACGGCGACCGCAGCGACGTCCCGGTCGTAGGTGGCCTCGCGCACGATACCCTGCTTCACGATCGGAGTAAGGGCGGCGACCGCGGCCTCAAGGTGGGACTCGTCGATGATGAGCGAGATGTTTGCTTCGGAGGAGCCCTGCGAGATCATCATGACGTTCACCTCCCGCTCCGCAAGCGCGGAGAAGATCGTCTTCGCGACACCGGGGCGGCCGATCATCTGGGCACCGTTGACGTTGACCAGGGCCACTCTCTCGATCAGGGCGACGGCCTTGACAACCCGCTTCTCCTGGTGCTTATCGCGGAGGATGAGGGTCCCGGGGGCGTCGGGCCGAAAAGAGTTCTTGACCCGGATCGGGATATCCTTCTGCATCGCGGGTTCGACCGACCGCGGGTGAAGGACCTTCGCGCCGAAGAAGGAGAGTTCCATCACCTCAAGGTAGGAGATGTCGTCGAGGACCCGGGCGTCCTTGATGATCCGGGGGTCGGAGGTCATCACTCCGTCGACGTCGGTCCAGATCCAGATCTCGTCGGCATCGATCCCGGCACCGACGACGGCGGCCGAGTAGTCGGAGCCGCTCCGCCCGAGGGTGGTGACGACGCCCCGCTCGGTCGCTCCCATGAAGCCCATGATCACCGGGACGGAATCGGCGAGCAGCGGGGCGACCCGGTTCCGGATCTTCTCCTCGCTCGCCGGGAGGGCACGGGCGTCCCCGTAGTTGGCGGTCGTGACGATCCCGGCCTCGGCACCGTCGAGAGAGACCGAGGGGATGCCGCGCTGCCGGAGAGCGGCCGCGACGATCGGGGCGGAGAGCCGCTCGCCGAAGGAGATGATGTAATCGCGGGACCGGGGCGTCAGCTCCTTCAAGGTGTAGACTGCGGTGAGGAAGTTCTGCAGCCGGGTAAGCCGTTCGTCGATGACCGTCGTCACCTCATCGGTGTAATCGGGGGCCGTCTCCGCGAGGAGCCGGACGTGCCTGGCCCGCATCTCCAGGAGAAGCGCCCCGATCTCGGGCTGCTCTCTGCTCGATACGACCTCGTCGGCCACCGCGATGATCTGGTCGGTGACCTTCGAGCATGCCGATACGACTACCGCGACCTCGTCTCCTGCCCGCCGGTGCGATTCCACAATGTCTACGACCCGCCGGATACAGTCCGCTTCTCCGACGGAGGTGCCACCGAATTTCATTAAAAGCCTCATTCTGGCTCACACGTTCCCTGCAATTCTTTATGGTATTATACAACGCACCGGCTAATAAGATGCTTGTAGACGAGATTGTGGACGCGCATGTGCTGGTTATCGGGAGCGGCGGCGCCGGGGTGCGGGCAGCCATCGAGGCCTCCCGGAACGGCGACGTAGCCCTGGTCTCCAAGACCATCGCCGGGAAGGGCGGGTGTACGACGATGGCGGAAGGCGGGTTCAACGCCGTGATGCGGGACGGGGACTCCATCGAGGCCCACCGCGAGGACACGATGAAGGGCGGGGCGTACTTAAACGACCCCGCGCTCGTGGACGCACTGGTCCGTGAGGCCCCGGCGCGGATGGCGGACCTCATCCGGTGGGGTGCGGTCTTCGACGTCACGGACGACCGGCAGGTGGCGCAGCGGCCGTTCGGGGGGCAGCGGTTCCCCCGGACCTGTTACGCCGGGGACCGGACGGGCCACGAGATCATCATGACCCTCCTCGACCGCCTCGACGCGACGGACACACAACTCTACCAGGAAGTCTCGGTCGTCGACCTCGCAAAAGACGAGAGCGGTGCGGTCGCCGGGGCTATCGCTCTCGACCGGGACGGGAACCCCGTGCTCTTCCGGGCCGACGCGACGGTGCTGGCGACCGGCGGGGGGACGAAGGTCTACGATATCTCCACGAACTCCGCCGCCGGGACCGGGGACGGCTACGCTATGGGCTACCGGGCGGGGGCGGAACTGATCGATATGGAGATGGTCCAGTTCCACCCGACCGGTGCGGTCTACCCCTACGACGCCCGCGGCCGTCTGGTGACGGAGGCGGTCAGGGGGGAAGGGGGTATCCTCCTCAATGCGCGGCGTGAGCGGTTCATGGAGCGCTACGACCCCGAACGGATGGAACTCTCCACGCGGGACGTGGTGGCCCGGGCGATCGCGACCGAGGTGCTGGAGGGCCGGGGAACGAACCGCGGCGGGGTCTACCTGGACGTGACCCATCTCCCTGCGGAGAAGATCGAAACCCGGCTCCCGGTGATGCTCGAGCAGTTCCTCACCTACGGCGTGGATATCCGGCGGGAGCCGATGGAGGTGGCGCCCACCGCCCACCACATCATGGGGGGGCTCCGGATCACCCCGGAGTGCCGGACGACCATTCCCGGCCTTTTCGCCTGCGGAGAGGTTGCCGGCGGGGTGCAGGGCGCAAACCGCCTCGGCGGGAACGCGCTTGCGGAGACGCAGGTCTTCGGGAAGCGTGCCGGGGAGTTTTCCGGGAAGGCGCCGGCACGGAGCGGCCGAATCGACCGGACAGGGATCGACGGGGTGCTCGGGGTGCTTGACGCCTATTTCGAGGGCTCGGTCAGTCCCGCAACGGTCAGGAGAGACCTGAAACTCACGATGTGGAGCAAGGCCGGGATCTTCCGGAACGCCGCCGATCTTACCGCGGCGCTTGCGCAGATCCGCAGGCTCGCCGACCAGCCGCTCCGCGCCGCATCGACCGCAAACCTTCTCGAGTGCTGTACGGTCCGGAACATGTGCACCACGGCGTCCCTGATCGTCCGGTGCGCCCTCCTCCGACCCGAGAACCGGGGGGCCCACGTCCGGCGGGATGCAACGGTCATAACGGAGCCGGCAAAGTCGCCGTTCGGCCATACCTACATATCGCTTGCCCGGGAAGGGATCGAGCGGCGGGAGGTCGCGGCATGAAGACGATCACCCTCCGGGTCTCCCGCTACGACCCGGCCGCGGACGAGGGGCCGCACATCGAGGAGTACACGGTTCGGGTCAACGACGGGGCCCGGGTGCTCCACGCCCTCCACGCGGTCCACGACGAACACGACCCGACGCTCACCTACCGCTACTGCTGCGGGTCGGGGCAGTGCGGGAGCTGTGCCGTCCGGGTGGACGGGACGCCCGGTCTCGCCTGCATGGAAGAGGCCCGCGACGGAATGACGGTCGAGCCGCTGGACCTCCCGGTCGTGAAGGACCTCGCGGTGGATATGAGCCCGGTCATCGCAAAGATCGCCCGGATCTGCCCGGCGCCGGATGCAGGGCTCCCGGCACGGGAGGAGATCGAGGCGATCAAGCCGCTCCGGGACTGCATCGAGTGCCTCTCCTGCGTCTCGGCCTGTCCGGCCCTCCAGGTGACGGAGTTCGCCGGGCCGACGGTGCTCCGGCAGGAGATGCGCCTCGCCCTCGACCCCCGGGACTCCGGGGACAGGATCACCGACGCCATCGAGAAGGGGCTCTTCTACTGCACGACGTGCAAGCGCTGCCTGGAGGTCTGCCCGAAGGAGATCGATATACCGGGCAAGGCAATCGAGAAACTCAGGGAACTTGCAAACCGGCGCGGGCTGACCCTCCCCCACCACCGGGAGATAGCACGGCTGATAGAGGAAACGGGACGGAGCGTCGAGCGGACGAAGACGACGTTCCTCGAGCAGGTGCCGGAGGTGATCGAGCCCGACGGCCCGGTCCGCGGCGAGGTCGGGTTCTTCGTCGGGTGCATGTTCAACGGCCGGGTGCCGCAGACGGCCCTCGACGCGATGGAGGTCATGAAGCGCAACGGCATCCGGGTGATCGTCCCCCACGACCAGGTCTGCTGCGGCTCGCCGCTGATCCGGACGGGGCAGACGTCGTTTATAGAGGATCTGAAGCGCAAAAACATCGAGGCCTTCACCCGCCGGGGGGTTACGACCGTGATGACGATCTGCGCCGGGTGCGGGGCGACGCTGAAGAACGATTACGAGACGCCGTTCGAGGTCAAGGACGTCACGGAGGTCCTCACGGAGTACGGGATCGAGCCCCCGGCGAAACTCGACGTCCGGGCGACCTATCACGACCCCTGCCACCTTCTCCGGGGCCAGGGGATCCGGGAGCAGCCGCGGGCGCTTCTCCGCGAGGCCGTCAGGGAGTTCGTGGAGATGCCCGCACAGTGCTGCGGCGCCGGCGGCGGCGTCCGGTCCGGGGTGCCTGAGGAGGCGAAGGCGCTCGGCTCAATGCGCGGCGAGGCCGTGAAGGAGACCGGCGCCGACGTGATGGTGACGGTCTGCCCGTTCTGCGAGTTCCACATAGCCGACTGTACGGATGTCCCGGTGAAGAACCTGGTGACGGTTCTCCTCGACGGCTACAGAAAGAAGGATGCGGAGCGGCAGAAGCCTGCATAACCCCGGAAACCTTTTTTACCTGCCCGGAGAACGACGTCGCGGAAACGTTCTTTTCCGGCAGTAACGTGTGGGGTGTGACGTAGTCCGTGCGTGGAGCAACGAGCAAGGCGGAGGATTTTTGCGGGATGCTATTACCGGTCGAAATCTTCGATCCCTGAAGTCCGTACGCTCGAAACCGCCGCGGACACCGGTATTGTCCGCGAAGATGCCGGCTTCCGGACGGCGGTGAAGGGAACAGCGGCTTTAGTACCCGGAGGCAGAGCACCCAGCCCCGGAAGATGTCAGCCCTGCTCATCGCCGTGCTTTAAGAGCACCATGCTCGTGAAGATCCCGGAGAAGACTACCTGCATCCCGGCAAGAAAGAGGGCCAGCGCCCAGACGGCGTTTGCGACCTGGAAGAGCGATCCGAACCCGGACGCCGCCCATTCCCGGACGATCCCGAACCCGACGAGGCCGCCGGCAGCCATCAGCAGGATGCCGGCGAGGAGTTCCCACTCGAGGCTGTGGTAGTTCATGAGCCGGGAGATGAACGGCCCCACCTCACCGTAACCCTGGACGGCGGAGTAGACGGCGATGTTGACCCCTGCAAAGAGCGCCTGGAACCCACCGAGGAAGAAGAGGGCGGCGAGGATGAAGGAGTGGATGAACGAGGTCTCGACGTCGCCCCGGAAGAGGAAGAGCACCATCAGGACGAAGCCGAAGATCGCAAAGATCAGCCCCGGGACGATGACGAAGGGGATCGGCCGGTAGAGGAGCATAAACCGGACGTGCCGCCAGCCGTCGGAGAAACTCTCCAGTTTCGAGGGCGTGACCCGGGCGGAGTAGGTGATCGGGACCTCCTCGATCCGGAGATTGGCCTTCGCCGCCTCAATGATCATCTCGCTTGCAAACTCCATCCCCCCGGTCTTGAGGTTCAGCCGGTCGAATGCTTCGCGCCGGAACGCCCGAAAACCCGTGTGCGCATCGGAGATCCGGGTGGAAAAGACCCGGTTGAGGAGCCGGGTGAGGAGGGGGTTGCCGATGTATCGGTGGAGGGCGGGCATAGCCCCGGGTCGGATCTCGCCCCGGATCCGGGAACCGAGGACCATGTCGGCGCCGGCATCGAGCGGAGCGAGGAGGCGCGGGATCTCGAGGAAGTCGTAGGTGTTGTCCGCGTCCCCGATGACGATGTAGCGCCCCCGGGCGCAGGCGAGCCCGGCAAGGTAGGCGTTACCGTAGCCCTTCTCCTTCGGCCGGACGACCGTGGCCCCGAGGTCCCGGGCGATCGCCGCCGTCCGGTCGTCGGAAGAGTCGGCGATGATGATCTCGCCGTCGACGCCGAGGTCGGCAAAGACCCGCCGGATCTTTCTAATGCACTCGCCGATAGTGGCTTCCTCGTTGAGCGCGGGAAGGACGACGGAGAGGGCGGGGGTATCCATGAGAGTAGACTCTGGAATAGTATCGGGCTTTCGGTGTATAGAGTGTATCGATTGGAGTGCGGAGTTCCAGAGACCCGCATCCTTTGTCTCCGGGACCAGTTTCCGGGCACTTTCGACCGATGCTGGCGGCGTCAGATGTTGATGTGGGATTCTCTGGATGTAACGATCTGCGAAGAGCATTTGAGAGGACCGTGAGCGGGAGGTGGGTCACGTCCGTTCAGATAAAGGTTGTCGCTCGATACCTTTATCGCGCCCAACGGCGCGATCAGTAGTATGGCTGCCCCCGGCACCGCATGTGAGCACAAACTGCGACTCAAAAACGAGCTGGAGACGTTCGTCGACCGCTGGAGCCGGGACCCTTCGATCAGGAAGATCATTCTCTTCGGTTCGGCTGCCCGGGGCGATCTTCGTTGCGACAGCGACCTCGATCTCGTTGTTGTTCAGGAGACGGATAAGACGTTTCTATCACGTCTTGAGCCGTTTTATCGCGATGCCCATATCGCCATGGATATCCTGGTGTATACCCCGGATGAGTTCGCTGCCATGCAGAATGGAACCTTTCTTAAGAACGCGCTACAGGACGGTGTTGTATTATATGAGGCAGGATCCCGGAAGAGAGGGGACCAGAGGCTGAAACAGGCAGAACGTGACCTTGACGATGCACAGTACGCTTTTTCCGGCGAGAGGTACAACCTGACCTGCTTCCTCGCCCAGCAGGCTGCGGAGAAGGCCATCAAGGCATTTCTCTATCTCTCCGGAGAGGAGAGAGTACTCGGCCATTCCGTCGCGGATCTCCTTAGCCGGGCCTCCTCACTCAATAGTGCCTTCGACGCCGTCTCGCGGGCAAGGACCCTTGACCTCTACTATATCCCGACCCGCTATCCGAACGGTATCCCGGGAGGCCTGCCGTACGAGGCGTTTGACCGGGAGGAAGGTGAGAAAGCCCTGGCTCTCGCCGCCTCCGTCATCAACCTCGTCAAGGAGATGTTCATGGGCTAGTGCGGTGCAGGCGAGAACGTCTCAGTTCCAGGACGGGGATCGACCGCAGCCGGGAGCGTCACCCTGCAACGTAACGTCATGCCCCGGGCGAGGACAGCGACCTTCAACGACATCCAGTTTGTCATATCGCCCATCGAGCTGCAGATACCCTACAAACTCTATCCCGGGAGCGACAAGGACATCGAGGATGCGGTCTACCTCCGGGTGCTGTTCCGGGAGATGCTGGATACCGATCAGTTGCGATCATTCATGGAGAGCCCGTATGTCCGGGGGAAGCCGTATGGAATTGAGGTTTGATCGTGAGAGAAACCGGCAGGAGGGGCTGGCCTTCGTCCGGCGACATGCTCTATGGGCGAGGAAGGTTCCAAACGAGGTCTGGAGCCGCGAACAGGCCGATTTGATGACGCGTTCCTCGCGAACGCCGAAAATTACGCCCTCTCCCGTGCCCAATACCTCGATATGCATCGGGTCCTCGCGAACCGGCGACGCCCCGGAGCGGTGCGCGCGGGGAAGGGTAAGTCCCCAAACCTTTGAGGAGCGGTCCTTGAGCCGCCGGAGATCGCGAAATTTCGACGAATGCCTGAAACGATGAATGTTCCTCGGCATAACCCGGGAAAAGCGTTATCCCGATCGGCGGGTAGTAGAAGTATGGTGCGGGATGCCTACGATGGACAGCACCCTCGGAGCGCCGGCAGAACACCGAGAGCGGGTCAGGGATCCAGAGAGAGGACACTCCTTCGACGCAAATTGGGGCGAGGTCCCAAAACGCACATGAGGTCGCGCCGGCCACAGGCTCGACTGGTAAAAAACAGAATCTATTTCCTGAAGAAGATCCGCTTCGAAAGCAGACAACTTGAGGAGAGATGGTATCAGTGGTAGATTCTTGTCTTCCTTACCCACTACCGATCTGCGATTTTCACCCAGAAATTGCCGCAGCAGTTAATACCCGTCCTCACGGGTAACCTGCTTGATTTCGGTACTGGACGGCTTTGCCAAGAAAAGAGATGCAATAGACCCTGGGATCATCATTCTAGAAGAGAAACTCGCCAGATATTGAGATCTCGGCCAGCGATACATCAGATCGAGATCGGAAAACATATTAATATTGGATCTCCATCCATGCACGGGGAAAGAACATCACCGGAGGCACAAAGGGGGCCGGAGAACGGGGGGCACCTGGAGTAAGAAAGGAGTATGGTATCAAAAAATAATCACGAAATCCGGGATCCTATCTATGCGTTTATTCATATGGACTCGGATGAAAGGGAGATTCTGAACTCCATACCGGTCCAGCGTCTCCGTCATATTCATCAACTTGCATTGACGAATTTGGTCTACCCGGGCGCCACCCACAGGCGGTTCGAGCACTCTCTTGGCGTCATGGAACTGGCAACACGGATCTACAACACTCTGCTGGAGAACGATGACACAAATATTCTGGGTATCCGCGGGGAATATGAGAAGACATACTACCGGCGTGTCCTGAGAATGGCCGCCCTCGTCCATGACATCGGCCATGCACCCTTCTCTCATGCTTCAGAAGATCTCTTTCCTCCGGGCATAAATCACGAGATGATGACGCTTAGACTCATCGAGAGTGAAGAGATGGAAAGACTCTGGGAGAGATTGAAGATCCAGGCGGAGGATGTAGCGAAGCTCGCAGTAGGTCCGGAATACGATAAAAAGGAGATCTTCTCCAATACAGAAACAATACTCTCGGAAATCATTAAAGGTGATACTTTCGGCGCTGACCGGATGGACTATCTTCTACGGGATTCGCATCACACCGGAGTCGCATACGGCAGATTCGATCACTACCGCCTGATAGAGACCCTCCGGGTCCTTCCTAAAACATACGAAGGATCAGAGGAGCCTGCCCTCGGTGTAGAGGGGGGAGGACTTCAATCGGCAGAAGCGCTCCTGCTAGCACGATACTTTATGTTCAGTCAGTTATACTTTCACCCTGTCCGGCGGATCTATGATATACATTTGAAAGAGTACTTACAGGCATGGCTTGAGGGGGGCCGTTTTCCTGTTGACATCGAAGAACATCTTAACCTCACGGATAACGAGGTGATGTCTGCCATATGGAAAGCCAGCAGGGACCCGGATCTCCCCGGCCATGACGCTGCCCAGAGGATCGTGACGCGAACCCACTATCGGGTGCTGTATACGCGAAATCCAAACGACATCTCAAAGAACAGGGAGGCAGGATCGGCGATCTACATGGCCGCATGTGACAGGTTCGGCAAAGAGAATGTGCGCCACGACAAGCCGAAGACATCTGCAGGACAGACAGGGTTCCCCGTCTTCGAGCCGGATGAGCGGATTGTCTCCTCCCTCCTGAAATCCGATACGCTCCGGTACATCCCCGAAGTGGCGGCGGAGGCGGTGTACCTCCACCCTGGATTGCTGGATGATGGAAGGAGATGGCTGCATGAGAATCGCGAAAGTATTATTGAATCCGCATTGGAATCGGAGGATGAACAATGAAACCGACACAGAGAGATGGGTTGCTGTTCGAACTTATAGATGAACTCACGAGGTACGGGAGCTGGTGCGGCGAGACGCATATCCAGAAAGCTGCTTACTTTCTTGAAGAGATGATGGAGATACCCCTCGGATTCTCATACGTCCTGTACAAGCACGGCCCTTTCTCCTTCGATCTATCGGACGAACTGGCATTGATGCGGGCCGATGCCCTTCTGGAGTGGAAGATCCAGCCCGCACCGTATGGGAATTCCCTCAAAACGACGGAAGAGGGCGAGAAACTCAAAGCAAGAGTACCGAAGACGCTGGAGAAATACCACCCTGCAATCTCCTTTGTTTCCCGGAAGTTCGGGAACCAGGGGGTAAAAGACCTCGAGAAGATCTCCACGGCTCTCTACGTGACAAGAGAGTTGCAGAACCAGAACTGCGAGGCCAGGGCACGTCGGATCACCGAACTCAAGCCGCATGTTCCCTATAGTGAAGCAAAAGAAGCGGTCCGCTTCGTTGATGAGATGTTTCGGGAAGCAGGGCCGATAATCCGGAGGGGTGGGGGAGAGGACGCCTGATTCTCTTTTCCGCAGGCGTTATCGCAGGTAGAGGGGTTATCATGTACGGCCTGACGATAACGCCGCCGATTCTGTGCACCCCGTGAAAGAGATATCCGGGCGACGCCTCTCCTCGAATCATATGCCTTTTAACCGCAGAGGACCCAAACTCTCGCGAGAACCCGGAGGAAGATGAAAAGATGCGGATAGCTGTCGTCGGCGGGGGCTACGTCGGTCTGGTCACGGGGGCCTGCTTTGCCGAACTCGGGCATACCGTCGATATCGTCGAGATCGATGCAGGAAAAGCGGCGGCGATCAACGCCGGGCGCGCCCCGATCCACGAGCGGGGCCTTGACGCGCTCCTCGCGAAACACGCGGGCGTGCGGCTCCGTGCGGGGACGGATTACGGCCCGGTTGCACTCTCCGACCTCGCGTTCATCTGCGTCGGGACCCCGCCGGCGGCTGATGGAAGCGCCGACCTCTCGATGGTCGCGGCCGCGAGCCGGTCGATCGGGGAGGCGCTCCGCGAAGGGAAGGGCGCACACACCGTCGTCGTGAAGAGCACGGTGCCGCCGGGGACGACGGAGAACCTGGTCGCCCCCACCGTCGGCAACCACTCCCACAGGGCCGATACCGGGTTCGCGATGAATCCGGAGTTCCTCCGGGAGGGGCGTGCGGTTGAGGACTTCCTGCACCCGGACAGGATCGTGATCGGGAGCCGGGACGGCCGCTCCGGGGATACGGTCGCCGCCGCCTACACGGGGGTTTCGGCCCCGGTGGTGCGGTGCGGGCTCACCGCCGCGGAGATGATCAAGTACGCCTCGAACGCCCTCCTCGCGACGAAGATATCGTTTGCAAACGAGGTCGGGAACGTCTGCAAACGCCTCGGGATCGACGTATACGAGGTGATGCGGGGCGTCGGGATGGACCACCGGGTCTCGGCGCACTTCCTCTCCGCCGGCGCAGGGTTCGGTGGGAGCTGCTTCCCGAAGGACGTCGCCGCCCTCGTCCGCCTCGCGGAGGGGCTCGGCGAAGAACCCGCACTCCTCCGGTCGGTGCTGGACGTCAACGACCGCCAGCCCCTCCGCATGGTCCGGATGCTCGAAGAGAGGCTCGGCAATCTTTCAGGGAAGCGGATCGCCGTCCTCGGCCTCGCCTTCAAGGACAACACCGACGATATCCGGGAGGCAAGGGCGGTCCCGGTGATCGCAGGGCTCCTCCAGCGGGGGGCGGCGGTCGCCGCCTACGATCCCCTTGCGGCGGCTTCGATGCGGCGGGTCTTTCCCGGGATCGACTACGCCGCCTCGGCCGCGGACGCCCTCCGGGGTGCCGACGCCTGCCTGGTGATGACGGAGTGGCCGGAGTTCTCCACCCTCAACGGGGAGTTCGACCTGATGAACTCCCGGATCGTCATCGAGGGGCGCCGGATCCTCTCCTGCGACGGGAAAGAGGGGATCTGCTGGTGAGCGAGGGTGCGGGAAGATCACCGCAAATCATCCCAAAAATGCCTCGCAATTAAAGATCTACGTTGATTAGAACATACTTTCGACAAATGAGCGATATCCTGCGCCATATCAGGATGCGGTTTCCTACCAGAACCATCATGCATACTTTTTCTGCCACCCCTTCCGGGTGCTGACCGGGACGCGGACGGGAACTTCATCGGGTGAGGTGCCTGTCCGGCGAAACTATTTCTGTTCATCATACAGAGTGAAATTGAATGAAACGATTTGTGGCCGTCGCGCAAGGGCGTGTCCAGCGAGTCGGGTATCGAGAGCATGTATACAACGAGACGTTCGAACGGAATATCTCGGGATACGTGAAGAATCTCGATACCGGAGAGGTCGAGATCGTTGCAGAGGGGAGCGAAAGCGATCTCCGGGGTCTTATCAACGAGATCAATATCATACGTAGACCCATTGCAGTCAGATCGTTCACCGTCAGATGGGAAGAAGCAACGGGAGAGTATGCCGATTTTGAGATCATCCGGGGAGACATCCAGGAGGAAATATTTGAGAGGGCTGACTCTATTCTCCTGCGGTTCGCCGAAACTATGTACCGGAGCTGACAACCCGGAGTTGAGTCTGGACAAGCAGGACCAGATCGCGAGAGAGACGAAGGAAGAGATTGTCGGGCTCCGGAACGACACCAGAAAACATCTTGATGATGAGTTTGGGGATATCAGAAAGGAACTCGTCTCCATCAAGGATGCGCTTGCCCGGGCAGGCATCCAGGTCTAAGGCACCCTCTCCATCCCGCACCGCTTGCCCCCGGGCCATGAGCGCCGTCGCGCCCAACCCCTCCGCCGAGAAAAGAAGTTTGTTACAAACCGTGCCCGAGGACAGGGGCAGTTGACCCACCATAACCTACAACATCGATCCTGACGGCGATCACCCGCATCATGCAAGCAGATCGAAGGCATGGGCGCATCTGAACTGCCCGAACCAGACCCCAGAGTATACGACCACGAATACGGCGGGCGATGCTCCGGGGACCTGACGAAGCAGCCGGGACCGGAGCGCTACCGGTCCATCACCCTCGAAGACCTGAGGACCGACCGGGACAAGAGAAATTTATGGTAGATTCCATGTGTTTAATAGAATGGGGGATCAGAACAACCCATATTTGCTGTGCGCCTGATTAATTCCCATCACATCATCTATGAGGACGCGCTTGTTTTCGTCATCGATGCGATAGAATGCGGTGTGTGTCATCGATATGTGAAGGCGATACGTATGCTTCTTAGATCCCTTGAGGAGTTTCTTGTTGCATCGCTTAGTTGTCTTTTTCAGAAATTCTCCAAGGCATAAAGAGATGACCTCTTTTACATGTACCAGGTCTTTTTTCGGTATTTGTGATAGGTATTTGAGCGCTTCCTCGCTGAATATCAGTTCATACACCTTTGAAGACCTCTTCGAAGGAGTAAAACTTAGATTTCTTCTCGATTTTATCTAGATCGGCATCCAGTTTTTCAACATCCCAAGTTTCATCGTCGACCATCTGAGAGATTACATCATCGTATGTCATGTTCTCCTTCTTCAGCTTCTTCAGTTTCTTCTGGGTCGCGCGGCTGACACGGATACTCACCATATCAGAATCGTTTGGACTTGCGCTCTGAGTCATAGATAGTGATAATCGCTGCAATGGCATTATGTTTTTCCCGGTGACGATGTAGTCTGCATGATGCACGGCATATACGATCCGGTAGTCCCCTATGCGGGTCCGGTAGAGGTGCTCTTGCCGCCGTTTAACTTGCGGACACCAAACGGCAGGGGCGTTTCGGAGAGGTCTTCTATGTCTGGAGAATGCGTGGAGTGAGATCCCGCGATAGTGCTGCGATACCCTTCTCGACGCCTGCCTTGACACGGATCGCGTAACCGGCCATTACCGCTCGTACCGTTTTCTGAACTCGCCAAACTCCATGGTCGGCTCTTTCTGCCGTTCCGCTACCATGGCAAGGTCGTGAAGGTCTTCCCGGAGTTGTTCGTACTCCCGCAGGGGGAGGAACACCGCGATTCGGTCTCCGTGTTCATCAACGACGTATTGTTCTCCTGTTGCACCCATATGCCCGCAACCCCCCTCATCTCTCTACGGTTGCAGGAACTATCAATCTTCGTCTGCTCCGCCTAGGTGGAGGGGTCTTCATTCGCAGCCGGGAGATGGGCCTTGAGAGGAGAATCATGCGGCCTCGATCTGTTCAGCCGGACGACCAACCCGATGCGTCTCTTCGCCCCGGATCAGATCCCGAACTGGGCGGCGATGTTTGCATTGACTTCTGCCCGGGGATATGAATTACCGTTTTGAGGCCGATGTGAAGATTTTCATCTCGCTCCAGCATGAGGCCGTCAAGAGCGGTAGACCTGTATTCTTCCGCGACCGGGAGAGGAGAGTCCGGTACGGGGCAGGCGTGCTCTCCCTGTACCTCGGCTACAAAGATACGCTCGACTGGTTCGACCGGGTCCTGCTTACCTAGGGCATGATATGGCCCGGGATTCTCTTTTTGAACGACGATATTTTCTGTGACGGGTGTTACCCTCTACCGACCGCTACGTAGATGGCTGAAGACCGCGAGCGGGGAACCGGGAGCCCGTCCTCCCGGAGCCCCTCGATATGGAATTCGATTGCCTCGTGCATCCGCTCTTCCGCTTCCTCACGGGTCGCCCCGGTGGCCACGCACCCCGGGAGGTCCGGGGAGTATGCCGAGTAGTTGCCGTCGGTCTCGCTCACGATGACAAGAAATCGATACATTATTCGTTCCTCCCTTTAAGCCCTGCCTGTTTGAGCACACTGTTCAGCGTTCCCGGCGCAAGTTCGTCCGCCGGATGCCCGGCAATGGTGATCCGATCCGCTTTTGACGGATGCCGATGACCTCCAGGAGCCCCGGCGGCATGTCACGCTACTCCACCCTATCTATGCAGCGAAGCCATATCCTTTATGCCCCCAGTCCACCCCGCTCCAACGCACAAAAGGCGTTTCCATCTGGCTCCCAAAGAGTTCAACGGCAGAAGGCCATTTCGTCATCTGGTACGCCCTGCGTTCGCATTCATCCCACACACCTCTCATTTAGCAAGCCCTTCTCCTCCAGAGCGACATATGGCACACTCTTCCCTTCTCCACCACGACCAACCTCTCTTCCGCGACCCCGAAGTCCTTTGCGTTCACGGATCGTCTCCCGGAACAGCTCTACGACCGAGATCAGGCCTTGCTCTTCCAGCCGACACCGGGAGAACCACCATGGGACCAGATCCGCGAACCGGCATGCCCCGGGGATAGTTATACTAGAGAGGAGGGCACATACCCGATCAGGAATGGATGGAGTCACCTGCGAGGTCGGCGGAGAATGCGCGCGGATCATCGGCGTTCTCCGCGAGAAAAAAGAAGTACCTGGCAGAGACCTATCACGTTGAATCCATCGGCATCTTCGGCTCGTGCCGGCGTGGCGAGGAGCACGAAGGAAGCGACGTGGACATCCTGGTCGAGTTCTCCGAAGTACCGGGGATCTTCGGGTTCCTCAGGCTTGAGCAATATCTCTCCGAACTTCTCGGGCGAAAGGTGGACCTGGTCGAAAAGAGTGCGCTTAAACCCCGTATCGGCCGCCACATTCAGAATGAGGTTGTATACGTGTGAAGACCCCGCGAAGTACCCTTGACTACCTTGACAATATTCTTGACGCCGTCGACAAGATCGAGATCTTCACCCGGGGCATGTCCTATGAGGAATTTTCCGGGGACGACAAGACAGTCTATGCGGTCACACGAACACTGGAAGTGATCGGTGAGGCGACGAAGTGCATTCCGCGACAGGTCAGGAAAAGGTATCCCTCGCTTCCCTGGAGCGAAATGGCCGGGTATGCGTGACAAGTTGATCCATGCCTATTTCGGGATCAACAGGGCGATTCATCTGGAGAACGATCCGGGATGATATCCTTCCGCTCAGATCTGCGGTGCAGTGCCTTCTCGGCGATCTTGCCGTGGAGGAGACCGGGAATTGAACCGCCCAGGGCTAACCCCACGCTGTATCGCCCGTGGACAGCCGATCCGGGCGATGCCCCGGGACCGCCGCCTCCCGGAGTGACGGCCGGGACACCTTCCAACTGCGCGTTATCCGTCAGTCTCCTTCTTCCCCGGAATATCGCCTGAATTGCTGGATCCCCGGACAGCCAAAAGAGAACCGTTAATATCGCCAGATGTCAAGATTCATAGTGAGTAACCATGATCACGTCCCTGCCCGGCAGTCCGATCTCCTCTCTCTTCGGGGGCGGTCTATGCCGGTAAAGCAGGGGCTGATCCCCGCTGCGGGCTCGGGGCCGACATCATCGTCAACACGGACGCCGACTTCCAGTACAACGGAACGGAGATCCCGAAGCTCCTCCAGCCCATCTTCGATGGAAAGGCGGATATCGTCATCGGCGATCGCCAGATCGACACCCTCGACCACATGCCCCGCGGGAAGGTCTGGGGCAACAAACTCGCCACCAGGGTGACCAGGAGGGTGACCGGCTGGCCGGTCCGCGACGCTCAGGCGGGTTTTCGTGCCTTCACCCGCGACGCCGCCTGCAGGATGAACCTCACCGGCGACTACATCTACGTGCAGGAGACCCTCATCCAGGCGGCGAACAAGAACCTGACGCTCGTCCAGGTGCCGGTGGAGTTCCGGAGGCGGGACGGGTATTCACGGCTGATCGCGAGCCTGTTCGGGTATGCCACCTCGGCCGGGAAGACGAGCGCGCGAAGTTTCCGGGACTATCACCCGATCCAGGTCTTCACCGGGATCGGGATCATCCTGATATTAGCCGGTCTGGCCGTAGGTTTCAGAGTCCTGACGCATTAATGTCGGGGCATCCCTGACGATAACAATCTCGTCCCCGACCCGTGCAATGAATTCGGTCTTCCCTTCCTGCAGGGTCCCTCTACAGAACGTGCACCTCTCTGGAATCATTTATTTCCTCCTCGTTCGCGTATCGATCCAGTATTGGTCAGCCGGTATGTAGGCGGCGATTACGTCCCGATTCGTCTCGTAGACGAGTTCCCGGAGGGTCTTTTCTCCGATCATCCTGGAAACTCTCCTGGAGAATATGAGGGGGTCGAAGGGGGAAAAAGGCCGACCGTAAGGGGTGTATCGGGAAAAATTGTCATCTGCTCGTTTCAGAGCCAGCCGGGCGGGGTGTTTATCCGGGATCTTCAGTGCCAGAGAGGAGCGCCACGATCTCCCCCTTGAGCGCGGGGATATCGCGATCCACGACTGCCCAGATTTCATCGGAATCCACGCGGAAGTATGCGTGGACCAGAACGTTCCGAAGGCCGATTACCTGTTTCCAGGGAACGCCGGGAGAAGCGCTTCGCAGGTCCGGGGGAAGGCGTGCGGCTGCTTCCCCGATGACCTGGAGGTGGTGGAGCATCCAGACCTGCACCAGTTCATCCTGCAAAAAAGCATCCCTGCCCCTGACCGCATACCGCTCAATCTCATCGATTGCTTCCAGGATATCGAGGAGCCGCTCGTTTCCGTCCCTCATAACGGCACTGCCTCTTCGAGGACCCTCTTTTTGTATCGCTCCTTGAGCGCTGTCTCCGTCACCACGTCCACCCGGCACCCAAGGGCATCCTCCAGGTCCTGGATAAGTGCGATGTGGTCGAGGAGGCTCCTGCCCGGCTCCATCTCCACGAGGAGGTCGAGGTCACTCTCCGGACCCGTCTCGCCGCGGGCGACCGAGCCGAAGACCCGCAGGTTCCTGGCACCGTGTCGCCCGGCTATTGCGAGGATCCTGGACCGCTTCTTCCGGATTAGATCCTGTGTGACGGGCATGGCTGTTCACCAAGTTCTATCGGAAGTTGGAGATATAAATTTGCCCCCTGACGATCATACCGCAAAAAAGCGCCGATAAGACAGTCTTCGCTACGGAAACAGCAGGCCGATGCTTCCCGAAAAAGTCAGGCCGATCCCCTCCCAGGGCTACCTATAATCGTCGGTCATATTCCCGGGAGCCGGCGCACCGGTCATCCGCAACTGCGAACACTCCACCGCGAAGGTGAACTTAGTCGACGGGAACGGGAAAAGGGTCGGGATCGTCTCGCTCCAGTCCCCGCCGATCGCCGCGTTCGAGGCGAACGCCGTTGCGCTCATGAACAACACGGCCCTCGCGGCCGCGTTGCTCCCGGTAGGAACGAAGTTCCGTGGGAGCGGGAAAAGGGCTTCGACTCGCGACGGTTCATCAGAACCGGAGCGTGAGCACCGAAGGTGCGATTCGCGATGGGCGACGGAGCCATCCGGAACGGCCCCGCTGAGACCTACTACTGTCAGCCTCGGTGCCGCGACCCTTCGGGCGACGACTACGTCACCTTCACTGGAAAGACCGTCCTGATCCGGCCAGCGAGGGCGGCGCCTTCGCGTGCTTGGCTGAAGCAGTATCAGGACCAGATCCGGCTGTCGCTCCGGGGCCGCCTCCTCCCGGAGCAACGGGCGCGCGCAGTCCACCCGCCCCTTTTTCCGCTGAATATCACCCGAATCGCTCGATACCCGGACGGCCAAAAGAGAACCGTTAATATTGCCTGATGTCAAGATTCATAGTGAGTAACCATGATCACGTCCCCGTCCTGCGGTCCGATCCCCTCTCTCTTCGGGGGCGATCCATGCCGGTGAGGCAGGGGCTGATCCCCGCTGCGGGCGCAGGATCGCGCCTTGGGCCGTTCACGAACGCGATCCCCAAAGAGCTTCTCCCCGTTGGCGAGAAGGCGGTGATCGAGCACGTCGTCGAGGCGATGCACCTCGCCGGCATCACCGATATCGTCATCGTCGTCGCCCCGCACAAGCACGGCCTCTCCGACTACCTGGGTTCGGGCAAGCGCTTCGGCGTCGACTTCACCTACGTGGTCCAGGACGAGCGGCTGGGCCTCGCGAACGCCGTCGCCGCCGGGGAGCACGTCATCGACGGCACCTTTGCCGTCGTCCTCGGCGACAACTTCTTCTCCCCGAAGACGTTTCTTGCCGACCTCATCGACTACCACGTCGCCCACCGCCCCGAGACCACCGTCGGCGTCGCCCGGGTGGAGGACGTCACCCGCCACGGAATCATCCTCCCCGACGGCGACCGGGTCGTCGAGATGGTCGAAAAGCCCCAGCCGACGGCCGCCCCGAGCAGCCTCGGCGCCCTCGGCGCCTACGTCTTCGAGACGGGCGTCTTCGACGCCATCGCCCGGACCAAACCCGGCCACAAGGGCGAATACCAGCTCACCGACGCGATCCGGCTCGAGATCGCCGAGGGCCGGGATGTGCGTTACCGGGTCATCGACGGCATCCACATCGACGTCGGGACGCCCCGGGACCTGATGAGGGCGAACGAGTGGTACTTGAGGGAGAACGGGCACACGGGCGATATACCCTCAATCCCCGGCCGGAAAGTGGAAAGCAATCGGCGAGACGAGACGATCGGAGACAACCTCTAAAGAGCGTGCAACATGAAACTTATCGTAACGATCCCCGCATATAATGAAGAACGCTCCATTGGCGACGTTATCCGGGAGATCCCCCGCACAATAGATGAAATTGACCGGGTTGAGGTGCTCGTCATCGACGACGGCTCGACCGACAACACGGTGGAAGTCGCACGGAACGCCGGCGCCGACCACATCATCTTCCACAAGAGGAATCTCGGGCTCGCGAAGGCCTTCCGGGACGGCCTGAATGCCGCCATAGAACTCGGGGCCGACATCATCGTCAACACCGATGCCGACTTCCAGTACAACGGAACGGAGATACCGAAACTTCTTCAGCCCATCTTTGACGGAAAGGCGGATATCGTCATCGGCGACCGCCAGGTCGATACCCTCGACCACATGCCCCGCGGGAAGGTCTGGGGCAACAAACTCGCTACCTGGGTGACCCGGTGGGTGACCGGCTGGCCGGTCCGCGACGCTCAGACGGGTTTTCGTGCCTTCACCCGCGATGCCGCCTGCAGGATGAACCTCACCGGCGACTACACCTACGTGCAGGAGACCCTCATCCAGGCGGCGAACAAGAACCTGACCCTCGTCCAGGTGCCGGTGGAGTTCCGGAAGCGGGACGGGAATTCACGGTTGATCTCGAGCCTGTTCGGGTACGCCACCTCGGCCGGGAAGACAATAGCACGAAGTTTCCGGGACTACCACCCGATCCAGGTCTTCACCTGGATCGGGATCATCCTGATATTGGCCGGTCTGGCCGTAGGTTTCAGAGTCCTGACACATTATTTTGAGACCGGGATGGTAACGCCGTATCTCCCCTCAGCGGTCCTCACCACCGTGCTCGTCATCGTCGGGCTGCAGGCGATCGTCTTCGGTCTGCTCGCCGATATGATGAAGACGCAGAGGATGCTCACCGAGGAGATCCTGTACAGACTGAAGCGATGAAGAAAAATACGCTTATTAAACTTATATTAACAATAGGGCTATTTATAGCAATATTTTACAAAATAAATCCAGAGGAGATCATTGAAGTATTTTCGGAAATTGACCCTGGGTACGTCATAATAGCTATATCTTTTGTGCCGATACTCTATATCTTGAGAACATACCGATGGAAACTCTATCTGCGACACCTAGGAGTTGATACCCATTTTCCAAAATTATTAAAAACTCTAATGATCGGCCAATTTTATGGATTAATTACACCAGGGAAACTGGGCGAACTCGG
The DNA here is from genome assembly GCA_002508705.1 of Methanoculleus sp. UBA374. Classification (GTDB taxonomy): domain Archaea; phylum Halobacteriota; class Methanomicrobia; order Methanomicrobiales; family Methanoculleaceae; genus Methanoculleus; species Methanoculleus palmolei. The sequence continues at coordinate 141,762 of DAYL01000032.1, forward strand.
CAGAGTGTATCACTTGCATGCGAGTAAAGCGGTGACGATTCCAACTGTTATTGCAGAAAAAATTGTTGACCTCTTTGTCCTTTCGGCCCTTGGCCTGACAACAGTCTTCATATTTTTTCCGAGTCAGGGGGTTATGATAAGCCTGCTCTTAGCGTTTCTGTGTATGCTCATTATTGGAGCGGGCATTTTGACAAACCGCAAATCTATTGGTTATGTTGTCAAACGTTTTGGGGTTACGGAGGAAGAGGTGGAGACCTATATTGCAAGCATCCTCTCTCTGTTTAAACATAAGCCTCTGGTGGGAGGGGTGTTGTTAACAACGGTCAGTTACTATGCAATAAATTATATTATTGGATATTTCGTATTACTCGCACTTGATGTGGATGTAATCGCAGTGATAACTATCCCGATCATCGTCCTTATTGGAAATATACCAATTACCATCTCCGGTTTAGGTCTAAGAGAGTCGGTTGGGACATTCTGTTTTGTCCTCCTAGGTATCGAGGGGATATACGGATTCTCGTTCTCACTCATCTTATTCGGAATAATCACTCTGATCCCCGGACTGATGGGGTACGTTTTATTCATGAGATCAGGCAGTTCAGATGCATGATATGTATGGACATTTAGATAAAATGCAGGCACATTATTGAGTTACAGATCCGAACGTGAGAACAATTACAGAGGAATAAGGTGATCAGAATGCCCAAGGAGTTTGATGGTGGGGGAAATTACTACAATAAGTATGAAAGTAATAATCCAGCCGTGCAGATGTTAATGCGGAAGTATTTCCAAGATTTGGATGGGCTCATCGTCCCAATAAAAGATAGAATTAACCTCGCACTCGAGATCGGATGTGGAGAGGGGTATGTTACTCAGCATATCCAGAACCTCGGTATCGCCATAGAAGGCACCGATATCTCAGAGAGAGTTATTAAAATCGCTCAACAAAGTCATCCTTCATTACGGTTCTCAGAATGCTCGGTTTACGACTTACAGTCGCTGGGTGGGACTTATGATCTCGTTCTGGCGAACGAAGTCTTAGAGCATCTGACCGATTACAACAGGGCCATTGAGGAAATGAAGAATGTTGCGAGAAAATATCTATTCTTTAGCGTACCAAATGAGCCATATTTCAGGTTTGGGAATATCCTGCGACTTAAATACCTGGAGAATTTCGGCAACACTCCAGGACATATCAACCATTGGTCATTACAGGACTTCGAAAAGCTCCTAATTAGTGCTGACCTAGATATAGTCGAGATTAAACCGTCGACTCTCTGGGTGATGGCGTTATGCGAGGTGGAGTGATCGACCGGAGGTTCGAATTTGAACATTATTATGAATGAAATCATAACCGAGTGCCGATACAGAGATGGTCTCCCAAACAGAAGAAAAGAATGGACATCTAAGCGGCAATGCGGGAGTATGATGCATATGGTAAAATCCGGAAGGATGGATATTCTACATCCACGGTCCTGAGGAGTTATGGTATGAAAAAATGTAAAGGTCAAATTACCGGCCTGCTCTCTCCGCTTCTTGAAAAACGGAGAATGAACGAGATCATGAAACATGTAGCAGGCAACATCATCCTTGATTATGGATGTGGTTACGGAAAACTTGCAGCGGCGTTCCCGGGAAAAACATACATTGGAATAGATATAGATAATTCAACCATAAAGTATGCTAGGAAACTGTACTCGGACAAGGAGAAGGTACAATTCCATGCTCTTGGTGATTTTAAATTCCAAGATCATAGATATGATTCCATAATTATGGCGGCCGTGATCGAACATCTAGATGAGCCTGCCCATACGTTGCAAAAACTGAAGAAGAATCTAACGGAGGGGGGGAGGATTATCATCACGACACCCACACCGCTAGCCAATGAGATCCTTAAATTGGGTTCAAAGTTCGGACTCTTCAGTAAGGAAGGGGTTGAGCAGCACCAAAGCCTGTTGAAGAAGCAGGATTTTGTCAATATCTCTCAGAAGACGGGTTTGACATTGAAATATTATGGTCAGTTTGAGATTGGCTTAAATCAAATTGTAGTGTATGAGAATATTACTGAAAACATCAAATTCTAAGAAAAGTCTCGAGCCCCGCTCGACTCACGGCGGGCTTCTGATTCTGGTAAAAGAGGGGAGGAGCGCTACCGAATTGTTCCGGAAGACGCGAGGGCGCTCATTTCGCCGACCGTCTGGTCCCGGTGACGTGCGAGCGAGTGTAGCGTGAAAGACGAATAGATTCTCACTACTCATCATCCATCACTTTGATTTTAACTTGCCGGGATGAAAGGATAGAGCGTTTTTTATTTAGCCAGAGGATCGTTTTCATTACGGAGATTTTACTGATGTTCCAGACTCGCAGTCATAATGGTCGTCGCCGTGAACGTGCTTCTGCCAGAGGAGCAGAGGTTAACGAAAGGAAGAAAATAGACGGCCGCGGGGTGACGAGAGGGAAGCTAAAGGTATTTTATGACTGAAAAAGAATGATCAAGCAGGAAGGTAGCGCTCAAACAATTGGGAGTGAACAGGAGATATCACCGTGAGATTCCAGCCGGAATACCTGAATTTAAGAACCAACAACGAGATCTACTACCTGATCGGGACCTTCTTCGCCCTTGTAGTGATCAAATCGATCCTCACAATGCCCATGCAAACGCCATGGATTTTTGCTGATGAGGCCGTGTATGACAATATTGCTCAGAATATCGTGCATGGCGAACTGTTCAGCGATCTCCTGTACTGTCAGACGTATCCGCCGGGATATTCGATACTTCTATCGACCGCCTACCTCTTCTCCGGTGATAAAACCGTAATATACCATATCATGCTGATCGTGAACAGCGTCCTCACCTCTTCGGTAATCTTCCCATCATATTACATCCTCAAAAAATACATCACGCAACAACAGGCCCTGCTTGGATCGCTGCTCATAGCGGTACTCCCTGCAGTAACGCTTTACACCTTCGTACTTATGAGTGAGAACCTCTTCATCCCGTTGACACTCTTCTCTATCTGGTTCCTGCATGAAGCCTTCGAACATAATTCGATAGGGTGGGGTTTTCTTGCAGGAATATCTATTTTCTATCTATATTTTACCAGGGAGACCGGCCTGGTCTTCTGCATTGCCTTGTTCGCGGCACTGGCGTTCTTCATCATCGGTATGGAGCGTGGAGAGAGACTCAAGGCGGTGAAGGATAAGACGGTGCTGCTCGGTTCTTTTGTGGTGCCGTTCCTCCTCTGGGGCATCTATAAGAGGGCTGTCGCAACCGGGCCATCCCTTTATAGCACGGGAGCTTATGTCAGCACACTTGTCGAAGCCATCTCGGATATCGAACTGTTCGTGACCATCTCCACCCTCGTGCTGCACGAGATCGAGTACCTGGCATTGTCCGGGTATATCTTCGTGTTTGTGATCGCGCTGGCCTTCATCGCTGGAGCCCTTAAACGTAGCATCCCGGGCCCCGGTGTCCATCTCCGGCAGTTCTGTCCGGAGAAGGCTCCGGCCTTGCGGGCGGTCATCGTGTATTGCCTGACCTTCAGTGCCGGGCTGCTGGTGATCACGGTTACGCATATGCAGATGATCTATACCACAGGCGACCAGTATTACGCCATCTTCGGGCGCTACCTGGACCCGGTCGTTCCGGTCCTATTTTTGTTCGGGATACTTGCCACCGGATATCTGCGTGCAAGCGGCTCTTCATTGTCGCACGAGAACCGGAAGGCAGGGAAGCTCTTTCTGGTTCCCGGTCTCGTGCTGGTATCGATCATGGCGGTTTCGCTGCCGCACACCTACTACAAGTTCCCGAATATGTTCGGGATCAACTACCTTCCCTATCTTCAGGAGTATGTGCCTTTTGCCGGCATCATGCTCCTCCTTGCGGTTGTCTGCGTCGTCGTACCATCCGCACTGCTGAACCACCCTCACGGTTTCCTCACCGTTATCGGGCTGTTCATCATCGGATCGGTCCTGTTGACCGTTCCCACGTACAGCGCAGAGGTAGCATTCTCCGACCACATAGAGAACGTGAACCAGATCGGACGCTACCTGCAGGAGCACGCGTCCCCGGGGAGTACCGTGATGGTGGACCCCGTGGCGTTCGACCGGGGGTGGTACCCCGTCGGGTGGTTCTCCACGACCTTCTGGTCTCCGGGAGAGTTAACCGTACTGCCGATCGAGGAGAGCTTTTTAGCGGAATCCGATTACCTTGTCTCAAACAGTTCCCTGGACTACCCTGTTGCGAGCCGGTCCCGCGACGGGTATACTCTCTACGCCACCGGCCGAGTGACCGGAACCTGAAGGAGAGAGCAGAAACCGTCGGGCAATTTTCCTGCCGGGCCGGACTTTTTCGTGAAGACAGAGGCCTCGCTGTCATCGCTTACGTTCGGATGCCGTTCGCCATCGCAACAACAGAGTCGCCGCAAAAAAACTCCTGTAAGGCCCGGGGGTTCCCCGGCGAACCATCGACAATCCGTTTCACATCCTGGTTCGCCCCGTAAACCGAACTCAAGGCAGGGCGCAATCCGGTGGAAACCCGTTCCAGGGGATGGACCGACCAGGACCCTGTCTCCCCTATAACGTTCACCGGCAACGAGGAAGATTTAGGCACATGAGACTTTCCCGGGAGGGACGATGCCGCCGCTACCGGGTTTCATCGCGAAGGACGAAACCGCATATTCTCGCCCGCGAACAGGAATAGGACAACGAATCCAGGGGTGTCGTCGTTAAAAAGAAGATCCCCGGGAGAGATGCTCCCCGGGGGATTTGGGGTTCTTCCTTCCCGTGGGAAGGGGGTGATTACTTCTCTCCTCTACACCCCTGAGGTGTTCACGGTTCCTCCGTCGGTTCCACTGTCGGTTCCACTGTCGGTTCTGCCGTGGGTTCCGTCACGGTGACGTTCGCCTCAACTTCCGGATCGTAGTCGCCCTCAGCGCCGGTCAACCCAACCAGTACAGTGGACAACACCGTGGACCCCGTAACCGTCACCGGTACCCCACACACCTTATCCGAGCCCTCGAATAGACGCAATTCGGTTCCTGTGACTTCTGTGGCGGAGAAATTGAGTGCGTCTCCCGTCGAATCGAAGACAAGGATCTTGCTGCTATCCTTATAAGTCAGGGAACCATCGTTTGCAGGTACAAACGTGAGCCGGCCGTACTGGTCTGTCGCCCAGATGTAGACAGACTCATTCTCCGTAATGTCAAGAGAGATGCTGTCGAGCCGGGTCTTACCTGCCCAATCTTCAGCAACGTAATAATCGGAGGTGGCAGTCGGATCTTCCGCGCTTATGCTGATGCTAAGCGTGTCGCTCACAACCGCGTCACCACCAGTCGGTGCGGTTACCTCGACGGTAAAGGGACCGAGATTCCCTGCGGAACTCGAAGCGTCAATGGTGACGATACCAGGGTTACCGTTTTTCTCAACCGTAACAATGCACTCAGACTGATTACCAGTGATTTCCCATATCAAATCGCTCCAGTCATACCCAACCTCGTTACCATCGGCACCATATGCTATTACATCAAGCGCGATCGTATTGTCGCTCGCGCCGAGGATAACCCATGCCGGCTTGTCGCCTGTCAGGTCTGCTCTGTAAGACTCGTTACCGCTCGGTGTTACATTTGCTGCCTGGCCCTGGATCTTGATACGGTCGATTACATTGCCAACAGTCAACGCAAAGTCGGTATTCGCAGTCGCAGTACCGGAGTTGACGGAGATCGTGGCCGTGCACGAGGCATTAGCCTGTAATGTGAAGGTCAGGTTTGAGCCGTCGGCGGCTATATCACCCATAGTGACATTGACGGTGGACGGGTCGGAGTTCACACTCACAGTCATACTGGAAATGTTGACAAGCGCATCGTACTGGTCGTATCCGCATACGGTGATGTCAGAAGTCTGTGCTCCCCTGGTAACGCTGGCGCTGGCCGGGGAGAGCGTGATGCTCGTCAGTTCTCTCGCCGGGTTGAGAACAAACGCCTTTTCGGCTAATGTCTCACCGCCCTTGACGATCTTGAGCGTGTAGTCTCCCGGGTCCGCAACGGTGCTGTTCAGCTGGATCGCCGCTATAACGTCGGTGCCTGAAGCACTGGTGTACTGCCCATACCCTTCCTTAGTCGCATCGGCTTTTGCCCAATCGACCGCGAAGTTGCCTGTCACATCGCCTGTGGTGTTGTAGACTTTAACCATGTCCGTTCCCGTAGTGGCTTCCAGGGACATCGTGTTGCCGTACTGGTCGATGAACTCTACCGGCATGTAAGCCACGGCATCTTCTTTAGCCCACTCATTGTGTTCGCTGACTAGGTCTCCCAGGGTGGCGTAGGTAATCGTTCCCGCAGGCTTCACCGTGAACGACACCGGGAGATTGGCACCCTCGCTCTCAACAATGCGGATTTCGGCCTTACCTTCGGCAACACCCGCGATATTGAGTGCGATAACATTGTTGACACCATCGGTGACGTTTCCAACGTTAATCCGCGCGTTGGACGTAGATACCTCTACCTTGCCCTCCGGGACCAGGAGCTCTTCCCCATGCATATTCCGGAAGGTAAGGTTCTTCGTGATCGTAGATCCGACAGTTACCTCGTTCTCCCCGATCTCTTCAAGTTCAATCGAGGTGACGGTGGTGTTAAGAGTGGTGTTCACGGTCACTGCAAGCGCTGAGACGGCATTCGCATAGTTTTCGCCGACATAGGCAATAAATGTGTAATTGCCTGCGACATACGTCTTGACGGTGACATAGATGCCGTCGTCAAGTGTAGCACCTTCAGGTCCGGCTTTGAGCCAGATGTCGTCCGATGTAGCCCCTTCAGGCCAGGCGGTCACATTGAACTTCAGATCGCCCTCGTTAAATGCTGCGCCCTTGTTCGCGGTAACCCTATCGGAGACGAACGGTTCCAAATTGGTGCCTGTAACGTTCGTTGAACCATTAAATGTAACATTGATGCTGGTCAACTCAGCAGCGCCGACAATCAGGGGCAGAGACTGCTGCAGATTCAGATTATCGCCGTATGCTGCCGTTATCTCGTAGGTGCCGGGCTCGTCAAGCGTAAGATTCAGGGTGTCGCTACCATCTATGGGGTAACCGCTGATGGAAGCCTTGTTTCTATCGACCATCCACCTGATATCATCAGCGCCGACCTTCATCGTGGTGTTGAACTGGTCCGTCACCCGGACGGTGAAGTTTGCGGTATCCTGTGCCGGCATCGAAGTCTTATCGGCGGTCAGTTCGAGTGCGGCAGCAACCCGCGTCTCTTTCGCCCCGACGGTATACTCAAGGTCGGTGTCAAGGACTGTTCCGTCCTTCTTGATCGTGACGTTCAGATTATAACCCTCGTTGAGGGGCAGATCTGGCCTGAGGGTAACGTTGTTGTAACCGACAGTATACGTGTATTCGCTATCCATCAGCGGACGGAGTTCCACGGTCCCGACCGCGACCGTTGCAGTTGTCTTCGCCATGGTGGTTGCATTGACTGCAATCGGGTCGCCATACTGGTCAAGCGCCTTGAACTCAATGACGGTTCGCTGCCCCGCCGGGACCGCTGGGACCCCCGTGGTCACCTTCACGATTTTTGTGAGGGTCGGGTCGGCAATCCTTGCCATGAAGGAAACTTCAGCAAAGGCCGCCCAGTCGGCAGATAAGTCGTAGGTCCGTGCATCCTCAAGAGTAAGACCTTCGTCAAGGGCAAACGCCGTCGTCAGTCCATCGAGACTTCCCGCGACATAGGTCGCATTCAGGGTGGCCGCAGCCGCGCTGAGATTGATGACCTTCTCTTCGAGGTCGGCTTCTTTGATCCCGGTGCCTTCCGCGAACGTCACGTTGATGTGCGTAGCATTGACCGCCGTAACATTGGCGACGATAAACGGCGCTTCTCCTACGGTGACGTTCACCCTGGCCGTCAGATTACCGGGGTTGGTGATGCCGATCGGGATGGTGAGGTTGCCTTCAAGTGTCTGGGTGCCCACCTCTGTTGCGCTGTAGACGCCTTCGGCCGCGGTCCAGTCGATTCCGACCTCCTCGACCTCACTGTTGCTCAGAGTAACGTTAACCCGGGCGGGGAGACCGATCTTGTCGAACGTCGTGTTAAAGGCAACAGATATGTCGGCGATCTCGTCAACTGCCGTAACGCTGGGCACTACGGGCGCGCCTGTAACCGGCACGAACACCGGTGTGTCACCCTTCGCAGTAAGCCCCCAGCAGAACGCGGGCGAACCCTTGATGAACCACTTGAGGTTGCTCCCGACTTCGCGGACAACGCCGGGCTCACCGTTTAAGACGACGGGTATGTCACCCTTCAGCCCCCAGTAGAACCGCTCAGTCGAACCGTCAGGGTTCTTGATGAACCACTCGAGGTTGCCTTTGAGGCCGCCTTCTTTGACTTCGCGGACAACGCCAGCCTGACCATTTAAGACGACGGGTGTGTCACCCTTCGCAGTAAGCCCCCAGCAGAACGCGGGCGAACCCTTGATGAACCACTTGAGGTTGCTCCCGACTTCGCGGACAACGCCGGCCTGACCGTTTAAGACGACGGGCGTGTCACCCTTCAGCCCCCAGTAGAACCGCTCAGTCGAACCGTCGGACTTCTTGATGATCCACTGGAGGTTGCCTTTGAGGCCGCCTTCTTTGACTTCGCGGACAACGCCAGCCTGACCGTTTAAGACGACGGGCGTGTCACCCGTCACCCCCCAGTTGAATTGGTCAACGGGTCTCGATTCACCGGGAATCCCGATGATCCATTCGATCTCTCCGTTCACGTCGCGGCAAACGACGGACTGGCCCTCTTCGATTTGTGCCGCCACTGCAGGCACAACAACGAGAAAAGCCAGTACCAGGGTTGCCAGGGTGAACTTATTCACGTTACGCTTCATCATCCATTTCACCTGAATACTCACTAAATCCCTTTTGCATCTCCATCATTCAGCAATGCGCGGCCCCCCCTCACCGGAACTCCCTCCTGTCGAGATGTAGTTGTATAGAGCGAGTACACACCGGTCTGGCCCCCCAGTGAGAGGTTGCGCAAGTATTGTCTATGCATTACCCAATTATAAATCATTCTATACCTTACAGCACTATAAAGATCTGTTTTAACCATAGATCCAATAAAAAACCGTATAATTCAAATTTAAATGCGTTTTATTTCTCAAATTGATTGGACGATCCAGAGATCATATAATGATCAACAGATCTTTCTGAAAGATCATAACATAAAAATAGGATCTCAAGATGATCAGAATTAATATAAAACACCGAATAATGGTTAAAACATCATTCTGATGTTTTTAATTGATTATTTAATCAATAAACGCTTAAAAAAACTCAAATATAAAAATAGACCCTTATTATTACCCAAATACTCCAATATTTCGGCACATGCCGGATAAAAAAATAAGAAATTGCCCGGACTGAAAATACAGGGTTATTCTAAAATCTTCTAACATGAGTGGAACACCCAATCGTACCCGGCGACGCTCATGCACCTGCCACCCTGCCGCCGGGTGCACCTCCCCGGCCCCCACTCGAAATTCTTCGAGTTTCTCAAACTCCTGCCGGACCGGCAATCGCTCCCCGCGAGGCGATACGCGCCGGGCCGGAGGGCAGGAGCATGGGAAAATGCGAAGAGTTTGCGAGTGCAACGGATAGAAAGCCCGGAACAGGAGCACCGCCGGGTGAGACGCGCGAGGGTTCGCTAGAACCGGAACGGAAGCACCGCAAGGTGCTTCTCAGGGTAAAAGTCGTTTCCACGTTCCGACCTCCTCTACGGCTCAAGGGTCGAACTATTGTACACGAGTATTCCGAGTAAGGTGTAACGGAAGTTCGTAGCCCATCGGAGGTGATCTCATCGAGATCCGTCTGCAGAGAGATCCTGAAACCTTCTTAGCAGTGAGAGGAACTTCTGCTCGATGCGATCCCATTGATAATTGCTTTCAACATACCTCTTCCCGTTTTCGCCCAGACGAACCCGGGTCCGATCGTTTTCAAGCAGATATCGGGTGCATTCTTTGAATTCGTCGTAATCCTGATACCACAAACCGGCATTACTCCTAACACAATGGCCCTTCAGTACACTGCACTCCCCGTTTACCAGGACAGGCGTCCCGCACCCCATTGCCTCAAGTGTAACCAGCGAGAGACTTTCGTACGGCGAAGGCATGATCAGGAATCTCGCACCGTGTAGAAGTGAAGCCTTCTCTTCTTCAGAAACAAACCCTAAATAGACAATCTTCTTGTGTCTGGGAACTCCAATCGCATCCTGGCCCGCAAGTACGAGATAAGGCACCGATCCCATTTCATTTGCCATTCGCCGGTAGAATTCAAACAGCGTGTAGCACCCTTTGGAACCCTCGATCCTTCCAAGATAGAGGATATATTCGGATGGCACCTTCACCGGCCGAAGGGCCCCGGGGGTCTCAATACCGGACCCGACGACATCCACAATTTTCCCGGTTTCATCAAAGCGCACCCTCTGCCGTATGAGGGTGCGCTCTTCGGGAGTACTGTAAACTACTCCCGCAGCATGGGAAAAGATCTCTTTGGTGGTTGCGAGATCCAGTGCAGGGTCATCCTCTGCAAACGGCACAATTATTGCTTTTTTCCCGACGCCGATTACGCCGTGATAACTCTGGTAATATCGAAATGTAAAGAAAATGACACAGTCGAATTCGTCTGCGTTTTTTTTGAGGTATGTAATGAGACCGGGACAAACCGGACCATTTTCCTCGATCCAGCGGAGTTCGTCGTCTCTAGAATGAGCATGGTAAAAAACTCGCTCTTGAAGTTGCAAAATTTTCGCCGGAGTTCTTATTGCAGTGTTCCTAAACCGCCTAACCGGAATTCCATTGACGATTTCGGTCCCTTCAGGGTACTCGTTCTCCCAGGTATGGTAACTTTTCGCGCAGGTAGTCAGAACCTCGATATCATGATAGCGTATCAGGTGCTCTGCAAAAAGCCGGGTTAAGTACTCCGCCCCCCCGACGATGTCCGCTCCGTACCGTTGAACGACAAAAGCAATCTTCATACTCAGTACTCTCGATCAAGCAATTCAGTATCGAGCAATTTCTGCAAACGCTCCTCCAGACGACGGGCGATAGAATCCCAGGAGAACCCATCCTCTACAAGACTTCGGGCATTATTCCGAAGATGCTCACGGAGCCGGCTATCGGAGATCAATTCCTGAATCTTCCCGGCCATCTGTTCAGGGGGACATACAATAGCATGCTCATAATTCGTTATGGGAATACCTCGCGCACCGATCGGTGTAGTTACAACAGGGATACCGGCACTCATGTAATCCAGCATCTTCAGGTTTGTACCGGAACCACCGAACATAGGATTGATGGCAATATCAGCCAGTTTATACAATTCACGCTTTTCATCCTCGTCCACTGTGCCGAACGCCAGTACATTCTTTGGCAACGTACCATACTCCTGATTGTAATAATCCTTTACACTGCCGATGATGAGGAAGAGGCAATTTTTACACTGAGTCAGGAGATCTTTGACAATAAACCGTAATGCTCTGAGATTAGGAGGGTGCCAGCTTCCAACAAACAATATTGTTGGAATTCCTGAAACTCCAACACCTTCTTTCAGCCGTTCTCTTTCTTCATCGCTACTTGCCCGGAACAGATGAGAATTAACCCCATTTGGCACAATGAAGATCTTATCGGGATCGGCGTCATATAACTTTACAAGAAGCTCCCTGTTCTCACTTGATATCGCAAAGATAACATCCGACGCCCCACAGGCAATCTTCTCAATTTCAAACACTTCCTCGAGATAATCGCCATTTTTGATATAATCTCTCTTTTGCTGATATTCAACATCAATCGCATCGTAGATAACTCTCTTCCCTTGCCCAAGAGGCTTATACAAAGAAAAGAGATATGGGTGGGCAAAAATAACGATATCGGACTGTTCCATCAACTCTTTTACAGCATCAACGTAATTGCACGATAATGCAACGTGATCGATCATCGCAACATCATAGAGATTGACCCCCGCCTTTCTCTCGGCTTTCCACTGTGCCCCGGCGTGTTCCGGGCTCTGAGGGAGGCAGATCTGCCGGAGCCCGTTTTTAAGCGTGAGGTCTTGATACGGTTTATTCGACTCGACAATGGAACAGATGGTTATATCATAGCGCGTTGCTAAACGCGAATACAGATTGTAGAGCCGGTGTTGACCGCCGCCCCTTGGAGGATAGCACGAATAAGTAGCCAGAACCAGGATCTTTTTCTTTTTCTGCTGCCAAACGCCGTCGTCACCAAGAAGCCGACGGGCAAAATTTTCCCAGGTAATATCCTGCACAGTCCTGTAGCCGTTTTCACCCATTCGCCTGGTCTCTTCGGGGTGTTCAATGCAGTAGTTTATCTTTTCAGCAATCTCCCGGGGATCAGGCTCCACCACAAATCCATTCTGCCCCTCTTGCACCAGTTCAAGTGGTCCACCGCTATCCGTTGTCGTAATCACAGGTTTCCTGCTTAGCATTGCCTCAAGCGTGATCAGACCATAGTCCTCAGCGCACGGAGTAAATACGACGGCCAACGCCCGCCCGTAGAGATCGAGGAGTTCGTGTTCATGCACAAAACCGACAAATTCAATCCTCTTATCGTCTTTCGCAATTCTCCTTAACTTCAGTTCATCGGGTCCCGTGCCGGCAATCTTCAACTTGAGGTCATGAGGAACGTATTTCATGGCGTTAATGATGAGATCTATCCGTTTCGGTTCGTCAAGGCGGCTCGCCGTAAAAAGATAATCACATCCAGTGTTAGTAAAGTAGTCCAACTTCGGTGGTGGATGGATGATATCGACGTTTACACCAACGGGGAAATAATCTTGCCGCTGGCGCACGGTCTCCGACATCGTGCAATACCGTTGAATTCTCTCAGGGGAGAGTGCGAACCTATCGAAAAAATGAATTATATCTCGAATAAAAGGCCCGGGAAACTGGAACGTCTCCGGACTATAATGTGCCTCATCTTCTTTCAGCAGCCGAAGGTTTTCGAAGACACCATTTACAGTATCCTGATGGAAGTGGTTCCCATGAATAACCTCAACGATCTCTTCAACCAGCCCGACACGCAGATGCCCGGGAGTCTCCCGGGGCAGGTTGCATAAGTGGTAGGTGTCGTATAGCCCTCGCAGGGGGTGAATCAGGTACACGACATGATTAACATGCTGAACCATCCAGGAAGGGTATTTGGTAGAGATGACCATGTCGAAATGCGAGAGATCGAGGGTGTAAAACGAGTAATACGACGCAATGAGGTTCCAGAAATTATCTTCTCTTGTGGGGATTTTAACGAGTTCGCACTGGTGAGGGGTATACTCATGTATTGCATCCTGCATGCCCCAAAAGAGTTGTTCTGCTCCACCTATGGTAAACGGCACGGGGCTTGGCGCAACAATCGCGATTTTCATATGCGTGTCCCTGCCAGAACAAACTTACAATAGACAGAAGGATCTATTTCTTCTAAATTTTCAAGTACATATACCACAAATTCCATATTTCTATTTGGCGCGATAAGCCTCTTGAAAAGAGACTCCGGAGAATAAAACCTCCCATGCCGATTGCCCCAGCCTTTGGTGCAATATATAGTCGCATCGTCATCGAAGGATACGTTTCCCGGGATCGAATATCGAGGATCGGTTTGACAACAACATTTAGAGTAGATATACAGCGGAGCAATGACAACTCTCCCACCTTTAACCAGTATTCGTTCCATTTCATTCATAAAGAGAACATCTGACTTGTTTTCAAAATGTTCTATACTGCATGTGGCAACGGCAGCGTTAAACGATTGATCTAGAACAGGAAGGTCTGAAGCATTACTGCCAATCTTATCCCCATGAATCCCCGGCTTATACATAATATCCTGGGAGTAAGCGACACAACCGGTAAGAGAACTAAAAATATCCTTGACGGGAGAATGTTCACTTGCAATATCTATGAATTTGTCATCATGCCTAAGATCTAGAAAACTGTAGCATAGGAAATGTTCCACCGTTTTTTCGTAGAAGTTATCTTTATAGTAGTCTGGATATTTGTTTTTATATCCTGCCTTAGATATAAACTCAAAATACCCCTTTTTATCAACTTTAAAATGTCTTACTGAAACCCCAATAGAAGATAGAGTATCAATAATTTCTGCTACACATTCGCTATTGGTATTATTGATGGCTCCTATCACTACCGGGTTTTTTACCCGCTCCTTCAATAACTCCACACCTTCTTCAAAACCTATGCCCTCACACTTTAATTGATACTCATATGCCATAGCCCCACCACAACCAAGATTACTTCTTCCCGATCACCGCATAGTCCTGCGCCCCGTATAGCGTACCATTCAGCAGGTCTACATTCATATTGTAGATCTCAGCCCGCTGTTTCTCCGCTTCGCCCATCCCTTCATCCACCGGCAACCTCCGCAGTCTCACTTCATCCGGCACCGGTGAAGAGAACTGAGCCTCGATCTCCCTGAAACCCGCAGCCCCGAACAGGAACTTCAGCGTCGCCGGATGGACCGGCCGAACATGGGTCATGTCGATGTAGAAGTTTGCAAGTGAGACAAACGAGAGCGGGTTCACCGTCTCCGCGACGAGATAATAGCCGAACTTCATCTTCCGGTGACAGAGCTCAAGCAGCCGGACAAGATAGGCAGGCTCGAGGTGCTCGACGACCTGGTCGATGAAAACCCCGTCGAGGCTCGAATCGTCGAGGTGCTCAAGGTACGAGACCGCATCGTTCAACTCGACCTCCAGACCCCGGGAGCGGCAGAACTCCGCCATCGTCTCGTCGAGGTCCACACCGCGGGCGTTGACGCCCGCATCGCGCATCAACTCCAGGAACTCCCCCCGGCCGCAGCCAATGTCGAGCACATTGCTGCAGCCTTCGAAGTAATGGACGAACGCCCGCTGCCGCTCCCTGATATCCTCCCGGGAGCCACGGAAGTGGTCCTCAAAGGCGAAGTAGTTCACCCCGGCATCGGTGGAGGGAGAGCCCGGAGATTCAACAGCCCCGGGTGCACTCCGGAGCGCTCTCTCCTCAAGAACCTTCGCCAGCCAGGTCCGGTTCTCGATATCGGTGTCCATGGCAAGGATCGCGGCCTGCACCTGCTCCCTGATTTCCCGGGTGATCTCGGCCTTCATCTCTGCGGCCAATGCCGCAACCTCAGACCGGACCTGCTCCCCAACCTCAGACAGGATCTCCTCCCGGAGGCTCTCGATCCCGGATACCTGCCGGGTCACGCCTTCGAGCACCCGACCAGTGGCCCGGTTGAACTCAGCCTGCTTCCAGATCACCGGGTCGACGTAGCGGCGCACCTCCCCGTGGATGAGTTCCCGACCCTTCACCAGGACCTTCCCGGCGACGGGCCGGTGTGAACTGATGAAGTAACTGTTGTTCTGGATGTTCCAGTTGCCGGAGAGGTAGGCAAGGTCCCGGGCGATCCCGGAGTCACCACCGGCCGGAGCCCGCGGAACTCCGGCGGGGTCCGGGTCCGCCGGGTAGACCCCCGCCGCCTTCCGCCGCCGGATGTTCTCCCGGATCTTCTGCATGATTTCTTCGACGTTGATCTCGTCGTCTTTGATCTCAAACGGAGTGCCACTCATAATACCTTCCTCACCGCCGCCATATACAGGGAATATCGAAGAGCCCGGCATCTCTCCCTGTGGGGATAACGTCGAACGAATACGCTTTATCCTGCCAGTCGTAACGCTCCCCGCTGTGGGTGTGAACCGCAACCGTCAGCAGGAAACGCCCGGCGAGCATCGGAATACGGTCTATCCGGAGATCGATATGTCCTTCACCGGAGATATACCCGATCGAAACGTCTTTCAACTCGGTATTCGTCCCGTAAAGGTGCTCCCCGCGTTCGGAGTAGAGAGCGATCCCGAAGACCGGGCCGGCGATCCGCTCCCGTGCCGAGTAGAAGATCCGAACAGTCATCGGGTCGAAGGCGTTAAACCGGGTGCTTTCTGCGCCGAACTTGTTGAAGAACGTCACCCCCGTGATCTCCACTTTCATGTTCCCCCGGGATGCCGCTTCGGCAGCAGGGGCCACCGGCTCCTCCGCCATCTTCCCGTAGACATAGCGGTCGATCACCACGTCCGTCTCGTCGAGGGCCACCTGCTCTCCGTGATTCAAGAGGAGCGTCCGGTCGCAGAACCGCCGGACTGAACCGAGGTCGTGGGAGACAAAGACGATCGTGACGCCCTCGTTGCGGTACCGGTTCAGCACATCCATGCATTTCTGCTGGAACTCCATGTCGCCGACGGCGAGCACCTCGTCCATCAGCAGAATCTCGGGGTCGGTCTGGATCGCAGTCGAGAACGCGAGCCGCACCTGCATGCCGGAAGAGAAGTTCTTCAGTTTCGCGTCACGGAATGTTTCAAGCCCGGCAAAGGCCAGGATCTCGTCGACTTTATCGTTGATCTCCCGCTTCGAGAGGCCCATGATCGTAGCGTAGGTCCGGATGTTTTCGACGGCCGTGAAGTCCGGGTTAAACCCGACACCGAGTTCGAGGAACGGCGTGAGCCGTCGGTTGACGGAGACTGTCCCCGACGTCGGCCGCATGATCCCGGCGAGGATCTTTAAGAGCGTGCTCTTCCCGCTCCCGTTCTCCCCGATGATCCCGAGCATCTCCCCTTCTTCGACCGAGAACGTCACGTCCCGCAGGGCGGGGAAGGTTTCGTAGTCCGTCGGCCTGAGAAGACCGGTCAGGGCCTCGAAGACCGTCGTCCGCTTCTCGTGGGGGATGCGGAAGACCTTCCCTACATGCTCGACGTCGATGACGCTCATTTACATCTCCTCCGCAAAACGGGGTTCGTAGTGGGCAAAGACGGCGTATCCGATCAGGAGGATGAGCACGGCCGCAACCCCCGCGTAGAGGAGCGACCCGGCTGCCGCAGGGGTGGAATAGATGATCGTGTCGCGTGCCGCCATGATGATGTGGGCCATGGGGTTAAGAAGGAAGATCCGTTGCAGTTCCTTGCCGAAGATTGTTACCGGGTAGAGGATCGGGGTCGCAAAGAACCCGGCCTGGAGGACGACCGCCCAGATGAACTGGACGTCGCGGTAAAAGACGTTCAGCGCGGCAAGGGCAAGAGAGAGCCCCAGGGCTACCAGGAAGAGGAGCACCAGGACCAGCGGCACGTAGATGAGGTTTGCCGAGAGAGGCACCCGAAAGGCCGCCATGAAGGCGACAAAGACCAGGGACTCAAAGATGCTCATCAGGAGCGCCGTGATGCAGGACGAGATCGCGAGGATATCGCGCGGGAAGTAGATCTTCTGCACCATACTTGGTTTTCCGAGAATTGCATTCAGCCCCATGGACGTCGCCCGGGAGAGGAAATTCCAGAGGATGATGCCGAGCAGCAGGAAGAGCTGGTAATACTCCACCTGGACGCGCATCAAGTTCGAGAAGACCACATAGAGGACCACGAGCATCAGGAGCGGCTCAAGAAGGGACCAGAAATACCCCAGGACCGAGTTTTTGTAGCGCTGCTTGAAATCTCCCCAGGCAAGAGTCCAGATGAGGTTCCGGTAATCATAGAGAGTCCGCAGATGTTCAAACGCCATCGTTCACCACACGCCGGATCCGCTCCGCGAAGACGGAACCATCAAACACGCTCGCCCGCGCCAGGCAGTTCTCCCGGTAACGCTCCGGGTCGGCCGAGACCGCACGGACCGCCGATGCAATCCTTCCGGGGTCGGCATCGACGAGCACCCCCGTATCCGCCGTCACCGTCTCGCGGAATCCCCCTTCGTCCACCGCGACCACCGGCTTGCCGGCAGCCATCGCCTCCACCGGCGTCAGACCGAAGTCCTCGTCCAGGGCCGTGCAGATGTGGCCCCTGCACCGGGCGTAGAGGTCGATCAGTTCCTCTTCGGAGACCTCACCCCGGATTTCGACGTTCTCCGGAAGGTCTTTCATAAGTCGGGCTGCATACCGGCCCGCATGGTCCCCGGCGGCATACCCGCCGACGATGACCAGACGCTCGTCCGGCATCGACCGGAAGGCTTCGATCTGCAGCTCGATCCTTTTTTCCGGATAAAGGCGGTTCACCGAGAGCCAGAAGTCGCCGTAACCTTCGCAGCGGTACCGGGAGACGTCGACGGGAGGATAGACGACCTCCGCATCGCGGCCGTAGCAGGTGCGGATTCTCTGCCGAACGTTCTCCGAGATCGTCACGATGGTATCCACCCGGCCCACGGAACGCCGGTCCGATCTCCGGGAGAGCGCCACCCATGCCCTGAACGCCTGCCGGGAGACAAAGCCCTGCCGCGACAGAAACGTCCCGTAGAGGTCGTAAAACGCCCTCACCGGCGTATAGCAGTACCAGAGGTTCGGGTGGTGGTGCCGGGCGGCATGGTGGCTCCAGTTCCCGGTGAAGATGAAGAAGTCGTAGTCGTCGGAGAAATCCCCTGCGGCGAACCTCCGGGCGGCGGAGATCTGCTTGAACGGGGGGAGTTTGACCGTACTTCCGAGACTCGTGACCCGGACGCCGTTGTCCAGTTTCGCGGCCGCATCCGTGTCGGTCGTAATGACGTCGGCGTTCAGGACCTTCGCGAGGGCGAGGACGACCCGTTCGCCGCCCCCGATCGCCCCGAAATAGTCATGGAAGATCGCGACTCTCATACCCGCTTCTTCTCGTCCATGTAGAAATTGAGCTGGTCCCGGATGATGTCCTCAACGCTGTAGGTGGTCGAAAACCCGAGATGCCGGATCTTCGTCGTATCGGAGAAGAGGATCGGGACCTCGGCAGGCCGGAACCGCTCCGGGTCGAAGAGCACCGAGATCTTCTTCTCGCCCGATTTAACGATGATGCCCTGGTCGCCGGCGGTAAACTCAATCTCTCCTTCGAGCAGCATCCGGTCGACTTTCGTCTTCTCGAACGGCACGCCGAAGATGGCCGACGCGTCCTTCTCGGTCGGCGCTTCGACGACCTTACCGTTTTTGACGCTCTCGATCCGGTCGACCGGCATCCCGGCGTTCTCAAGGGAGAGGAGGATGTAAGAGAGGACGGAGGTCGTCCGCATCGAGCCCTGGTTGTAGACGTCGCCGGGGTGACCCGCATCGGCGATCAGGCAGTAGCCGTGGATGGTGTCCATGACGTGCGACCAGTCGCGGAAGGCGTTGACGTTTCCGATGGTGATGTGGTCGAGATCCCCCGCCGCATACTTCGCCACCTGGTTCGTCACGACCGAGGTGACGAACATACTCCCGCGCCCGGCCCCCTCGTGGTTGAAGGCCCGGGAGACGATAGCCTTCGTGCCGTAGGTGTAGAAGTAGTTCCTCATCAGGTGGTCGCCGTAGACTTTGCTCACGGCGTACGGCGA
Source organism: Methanoculleus sp. UBA374 (assembly GCA_002508705.1). Classification (GTDB taxonomy): domain Archaea; phylum Halobacteriota; class Methanomicrobia; order Methanomicrobiales; family Methanoculleaceae; genus Methanoculleus; species Methanoculleus palmolei. The sequence continues at coordinate 161,102 of DAYL01000032.1, forward strand.
CATGGGGCGGAGGGGGTTCGTCTCCTTGATCGGCACTTCGGGGATCGAGGTCGGTGCGGGATAGATCGTCCCGTACTTCGCCCGCAACCGCTCGTACTGCTCCTCGGAACTGAAGACCAGCCCGTATTCCTCGGACGACCCGGCAAAGATGATCGTCGGGTCGCAGTCCTTCCGGCGCACCGCCTCAAGGAGGTTGTTCGTGCCGATGGAGTTGATCTGGGCGGTCTCGATGGGGTGTGAAAACGAGCGGGGAACGAAGGATTGAGCAGCAAGGTGGAAGATAGTATCCGGTCGGGCGACGTCGAGCGCCGTGGCAAGCCCGGAGATATCCTCCAGATTTCCCTCAAGGAAAGTGATGCCGCTTTCGATCTTCTTCAAGGCGATGTTCTGAGGGATGGCACCGTCCGCCCGCCGCCGGACAAGTCCATAGATGTGCGCACCCTCGTCGATCAGGTATCGGGCCAGGTACGACCCGACGAACCCGCTTATCCCGGTGATTAAAACGCTCCGATCTTTCCATGACATGCAATCTGTTCCCCGTAGAGGTCTTGAAAATCAAAAGGCGTAAACCTGATGTCAGGGTTGGTTAGATCTTTTGATAAACCTTTTCGAGCATATCGGTGATCCGCCCCCAGTCGTACGCTGCCGCCGCCGCCCGAAAGTCCGATGCCCGGCGCAGGTCGAGCCCCGCCAGGATCTTCTCCCCCATCTCCCCCGCCGAGAGCCCCGAGCGGAACCCGTTCACCCCGTCCCGCACGAGGTCCCTCGCTGCGTTCCCCGGGCGGTCCGCCGTCACCACAGGGAGGCCGCAGGCCATCGCCTCCAGCGCCGCGATCCCGAAGCCCTCGCGGGTCGAGGGGAGGACGAAGACCCTTGATGCCTTCATCGCGGCGATGACCGCGTCGTGATCGGGAAAGAAACCGGTAAAGGTCACCGCCCCGTCAAGCCCGAGGTCGCGCGCGAGGGCTTCGAGCGCCGGGCGTTCCGGGCCGTCGCCGACGATCAGCGCTCGAAGGTCGGGGACCTCATCCCGCACCGGCACGAGCGCCCGGAGGAGGGCGTCGACGTTTTTGTCCCGGATCAGCCTGCCGGCGAAGACGACGTCCGACTCCTCCGCCGCCGGGACAACCGCGGCGATCCGCGCGGTGTCGATACCGTTCGGGACGACCGGGATGGGGCCCGGAACCCCAAGACCCTCGAGGGCCCGGGCCGTCGAGGGCGAGACAGCGATGTGGTGATCCGTGAGCCCGGCGGTCAGCCGCTCGACGGTCTTCCCGAACGCCCCCCGCCAACCCAGGTAGTCATACCAGTAGTCGCCCCAGACCTCGTGCCAGGTGACCACGAGCGGGAACCCCCGCAGCGCCGACGCCGCCTTCGCCGAAAAACAGGAGAAGTAAGGGAAGTTCTGGCAGTCGACGACGTCGGCGCCGGAGGAGAGGAGCGGCCGGAGAACCGACCGGCCGAACCGGAGCGCCTGCGGGACCGTCCGCCGTCCGCCGGCATACAGAGCCTCGGCGGGAGCGACGCCGTGGATGGTCACCCCGTCCCGCTCTATCGTCGCCGGATCGCTCCAGCAGCGCATCCCGTAGACGTGGACCTCGTGGCCCCGGTCCGCGAGCCGAACCGAGACCTCGCGGATGCGCTTCTCGACCCCGCCCTTCACCCAGGGGTAGACGGCGTCGTAGACATAGGCGATCTTCAGGGGATACCCTCAGGGAATAGGTTGCGGGAGGAGGGGGATAAGGGTATTCGTTTTGGGGAACGACTGGCCGAAGGGCAGGAGTTCGAGAAGACCGAAGGTGCGACGTTTCGGCAGGATCGGAGCAGGCACCCCGGTACCTGTCCTGTCGGGGTGCCCATTAGGGCACATTTATTCACTGTGATAAATGTGCACACCAATAAATATCATGGCGATCCACGAAGATGCATGTCTTCCGCCACAAGCGATACCGGCAGCCAGATCAAGCGCATTCCCGTGAAAAAGCCTACCTGGAGGGACCTGCACGACCTCAAAGAGGCCGGAGAGAGCTATGATGAGCTGCTTGGCCGGATGATCCGGCGCGAGCGGGACTATCGCGACTGGAAGATGATCGTCGAGATAGAGGAGACCGGCGAGTTCGTAGCCTTCGACCCGGACGACCTCCTGCAGGACGACTGAGGCACCGGTGAGAGGAGAGCGTGTTCACCGTTCTGATCGAGAGGAAGGCACGGGAGTTCTTAAAGCGGCTCCCCCCAAAAACCCGGCGCATCGTCGTCGAAAAGATCCAGGAACTCGCGGAGGACCCGTTTCCGGGAGGGAACAAAGAGAAACTTGAGTATCCCCATCCCCCTGCAGTCTATCGCCTCCATATCAGCAGATCCTTCACCGTTTTTTATATCGTCGAGCATGAGGAGAGCATCGTCAAGATCGAGAAGATCGTGACGATCGAGAGGGCGCACAAGGAGTATTCTCGCCGGTGAGGCCCCGGCCGGGAGGGAGAGGCCGGGTGCTGGCCGCATCCCCATCCACACTGCACGGATGCATTTGTTCGGGAAAAGATCCCCCGGAGCGGCACCATCGTCACCGCTCCCGTACACCCCGGAAAGACCCTTGCGCCAAAGACGCTTCAGACAACTCTTTTTCAGGCCGGAACCTCGCCTGAAGGATTCCAGGCTTTCCTGTAGTTACCTCTTCATTTTCTGGCCCTGTTGAAACTGGTGAGATAGATAGCCCGGACCACAGATCTCACCCGCCCCCCTCCAGTCATACCCCTTAATTACCGGCAGCCGCCAAGATCAACCTACGACCTATGTCTCCTGCCGCACAAAAAGATCATACATCCACCCTCACCGCCGCTGCCCTGCTCCTCTTCATGATCGTGGCGGTCCTCCTCCGGGCAATCCCCAGTGCCGCGCTCGTCGACGGCTCGTTCACCAGCCTCATCGGCACCGACTCCTGGTACAACCTCCGCCAGATCGAGGCGATGGTGGCGAACTACCCCGGCTACGCCTGGTTCGATCCGATGACCGCCTACCCGACCGGTAAAGAAGTCGCATGGGGACCGCTCTTCCCGTTCATCACCGCCACCGCCTGCATCATCGCCGGGGCGGCATCGCGCCCCGAGATCGTCTACGTCGCCGCGTGGGTCCCCCCGCTCCTCGCGGCCGCCGTCGTCCCGGTAGTCTACCTCACCGGGAAGGCCGTCGCCGGAAGGAAGACCGGACTCATCGCCGCCGGGCTCATCCCGATCGTCTCGGCGTCGTTCTTCGCGCGGTCGATCTTCGGGTTCGTCGACCACCATGTCGCCGAAACCCTCTTTTCGACCCTCTTCTGCCTCGCCTACATCGCCGCGCTCGCGTATGCCGCCCGGCACCCCGTCTCGTTCCGGGATTACAGGACGGTTCTCCCCGTCGCGCTCCTCGCCCTCGGCGCCGGGATCGCATACCTCCTCGGCCTCCTCGTCATGCCGACGATCATCCTCTTTGTGCTCATCGCCGGCGTCTTCACGGCCCTCCAGGCCGTCCGGAACCACCTCGACGGCACCGGACCGGAGGGGCTCCTCGTCGTCAACGCCGTCGCCTTCGCCGTCCCGACGGTCTTTTTGCCCCTATCGGGGTTCATGGTCGACTCGATGTCGCTCTCGCTCTACTCCGTCGCCCACGTCTACGCCTACCTCCTCCTGATCGGAGCGACCGCCCTCCTTGCCGGGGTCTCCGTGGCCCTCCGGGGGAGGCGGCGCGAGTACCTGGCCGCGCTCGCGGCACTCGCCGTCGCCGCGGTCGCCTTCCTCAACCTCTCCGCCGTCGGGAGGACGATGACGAACGGGCTCGTGACGTTCTTCGGACAGGACATGACGGCCGCCGCCATCCGGGAGATGGGGGCCTGGGACCCCGCACTCGCGTGGCAGAGCTTCAACGTCGGTCTCCTCCTCATCCCGGCAGGACTTACGGTGCTCGCTCTCCGGGCCCGGCGCGAAAACCGCCCCGAACTCCTCTTTGCCATCGTCTGGTCGGTCGTCATCCTCGTCGCGACCATCCAGCACCTCCGGTTCGAGTATTACCTGGCCGTGAACCTTGCGCTCCTTGCGGCGGTCTTCATCGCGTGGGCGCTTCGATTTGGGCTCGGGAAGACGGTCGCATATCTCCGGGAGCCTGAAGGAAAGAAGAAGAGAAAGAAGACGGTCCCCGTCCCTGAGGTCGGCGCCGTCGCGCTCGCCGTCGCGCTCGCTGTCATCCTCGTCGGGGCCTCGGCCGCAGAAAACATCGGCTACGCGCAAAACGGCGTCTCCCGTACCATGCTTGCCGACGACTGGCGGGACGCCCTCGAGTGGATGAACGCGAACACCCCCGACCTCGGCGTGGACTACTACGCCACCTACAAGAAGGACAACTTCACCTACCCTGCGGACTCCTACAGCGTCATGTCCTGGTGGGACTACGGCCACTGGATCACCTTCATCGCGCAGAGGATACCGGCCACCAACCCCTTCCAGGACCACGTCGACGCCGCCACCAGGTTCTTCCTCGCCGGAACGGAAAGAGAGGCCGATGCGGCCCTTGCGGCGGCCGGTTCCCGTTACATCGTCACCGACGGCAGGATGGCCGTCGCAACGTTCCCGTCCATCGCCAGCTGGCATAACACGACGGCGGGGATCAACCCGTACGCAACGGCGCTCCTCGTGCCGGTGGGAGAGGATACCTACAGGATCGAGATGTTCTTCAAAGCACGCTACTACGAGACGATGGTCGCGCGGCTGCAGACCCTCGACGGGACACTCGTAGAGCCGTCAGAGGTTCTTTACGCCGAGTACGACACCGGATCGGTCCCGGAGACCGGCTACGCGGGGCTTACCGCCAGCCAGAGGATGGACCCCGCCGGGGCACGGGAGGCGGTCGAGGCGTACTCCGGATCGGGTGAGGCCGCAATCTTCGGGAGCGATATCGCAAGCCCGCCGGAGGCCATCCCGGCGCTCAAGCACTACCGGCTCATCTATGAGTCCTCCCCCGACAGAACGACGAGCGTGAAGGTCTTCGAGCGCGTCGAAGGCGCGGTGATCCCGGGCGAGGGGGTGATTGAGGTCACGGTCGTCACCAACACCGGGCGGGAGTTCGTCTACCGGCAGCAGAGCGAGAACGGGACCTTCGTCGTCCCCTACTCCACGACCGGCAACCCCTACGGCGTAAAGACGGTCGGGAACTTTTCGATCGCCGGCGCGACCGGGGAGTTCACGGTGACCGAGGAGGCCGTGACGGGGAGAGCGTAGCCCGCCGGACACGGAAGAGCCGCTCGACCGCGGTGGCGTTCGTAGCAACCGCGAGGATGACAAGAGCCGGGAGGACAAGGCCGGTGACGAGCCCGGCGATGATGACCGCGACCCGCTCCGGCCGGGCAAAGAATCCGGCCCGGCACTCGATCCCGAGCCCCTCTGCCCGGGCCCGGGCGTAACTGACCATCAGCGACCCGACCGTGGCGGCAAACGCGGCCTCGACGCCCCACGCCGTCTCCGCCCCGATGTAGTAAACGAGGAGTCCGCCGTAGACCGCCGCCTCCGCGTAGCGGTCCAGGAACGAGTCGAGGAACGCGCCGAAAGCCGAAGCGGCACCATTCGTGCGGGCGAGCGCACCGTCGAGGGCGTCGAAGATGCACGATGCGGCGACGACGATTCCGGCGGCGAAGAACGAACCGGCGGTGCAGAGCACCCCGGCACCCCCCATCCCGAGGAACCCGAGCACGGTGAGGAGGTCCGGGGTCGCCCCCGTCCGGGCGATGAGGTTCGCGGCCCGCGTGAGCACCCCGTTCGTCCGTGCCCGGAGAAAACCCTCGATCATCGACCCGTCTCCCGGGGGAGGACGGCTGCGGGCGCCACCGACCGTATCATGAGAGAAAATCTACCCTGCAGAGAGATAAGCGTGTCTCTCCCACGGCCAACAGGTGCTCCGTCAGTCGAGGTTATGCTTCCTGATACCGGGCGGCGGAATGATTATATCCATAATAATTATGGGTATAATCATTCCCTCTCCACCCAGGACCCGGGAATGAGAGAGGTCGTCGCAAAAGGGTCTCTCAAACCTCTGGTGCATCCTGCTCGGAGCATCTATTACAATAGCCGTCGGAATACTACGAACGGGAGGATGCCGAAGAATGCATCGCGTACGCGGATTCGATCTGCAGTGCCGCGAGGCGGTCGCTCTCCGGGTGATCGGGCAGGTCCGGGACCTCGCCCGCGGGGACTTCCACGAGGGAAGCGACGTCGACCTGATCGTCGTCGGGGACTTCCCCGAGCGGCACCACAAACGGGCAGCGGCCATCCTCGATCTCACCGACCTCCCGATCGAACCCCTCTGTTACACCGGCGAGGAGTTCGCCGGGATGGTCCGGAGCGGCAACCCCTCATCCGCCGGGCCCTCGCCGAAGGCATCCGGGTATAATTCACGCGCAGGTGGACTGCCCGCCCATGAGGCGCTCGAAGTACTCGTGCGCCTCGAGCGCCGCCTTCGCCCCGTCGCCGGCGGCGACGATGATCTGCTTGGCCTTGACGCAGGTCGCGTCCCCGGCCGCAAAGATCCCCGGGACGTTCGTATGGCCGTTCTCGTCGATGACGATCTCCCCCCGCTCGTTCAACGCCACCAGGCCCGCAAGGAACTTCGTGTTCGGCGCAAGCCCGATCGAGAGGAAAAGCCCCTCGACATCGAGGGCCTCCTCCTCCCCGGTATCCCGGTCCCGAACCGTGATCCCGGAGAGAGTCGCGTCCCCGTGAAGTTGCGTCACTTCGTGGTGGAGATAGGTCCGCACCCCCGCCTCCTCCGCCCGAAGGATGTAGACCTCGTCGCACCGGAGCGCTCTCCGGGCGATCAGGGCCACGGAACTTGCGATCTTCGTCATTTCGATAGCGGTCTGGAGGGCCGCGTTTCCGCCGCCGACGACGGCGACAGGTTTATCGTGGAAGAGCGGAGCGTCGCAGGTCGCACAGATGGAAACGCCCCTCCCCATCAACCGGGCCTCTCCCGGGAGGCCCAGGGTCCGGGGCTCTTTCCCGGGAGCAAGGATGAGCGTCCGGCAGCGATAGACGGCATCCGAGACCGTCCGGACGACGAAGGCCTCATCCTCCTTCTGGATGCTCTCGATACTGTCAAGCTCAAGGTCGACGTCGTGTCCACGGACCTGGTCCTCGAATTTTTTAAGGAGGTCCGCCCCCGTGATCGTCGGGAACCCCATGTAGTTCTCGATCGCCCAGCTCCAGGTCGCCTGCCCGCCGATGTTCTCCGATACAACGACGGTCTTCATGAGTTTCCGGGCGCAGTAGACCGCAGCCGTCAGCCCGGCCGGTCCGGCGCCCGCGATCACCACATCGCTGACCTCCTCCGCCTTCGACGTCCCGAAAACTTCCCGGAGTCTCTTCGCATCGAACCCGACGATCACCACATCGCCAAAGACCGTGACCGGCACCCCCCGCTGCCCCGAAACCCGGATCATCTCCCGGGCCGCTTCCCGATCCTTCCCGACATCGACGGTCTCGTAGGTAACCCCATACTTCCGGAGGAACGCCTGGACCATCCGACAGTATGGGCAGTTCTCTGTCGTGTAGACCGTTACACCTGCCATAGATGAGTATCGTCCGAACCCTATAAAACATAGAAGGTTGAACGAACGAGCCCGGATCAAAAAAAAGATTACTGAACCTCGCGGAACATCCGCTCCGGGACTCCACAGATCGGGCACTTTTCGGGAGCCTGCCCGATCTCGATGTTCCCGCAGACCGGACAGAGGTAGATCTTCTCCCCCTCGAGGTCCTGTCCTCCCCGGACGGACTCAAGCGCCTGAAGGTAGAGGTTCGCGTGCACCTCTTCGGCCTTCATCGCATGGGTAAAGACGATCGAGGCCTCGTTCTTCCGCTCCTTCTTCGCCTCTTCGACGTAGGGGGGATACATCTCCATAAACTCGTAGTTCTCTCCCTCCATCGCGCCTTTGAGGTTCTCCTCGGTGCTCCCGACGGCGGAGAGGACGAAGAGGAGGCGTTTTGCGTGGACAGCCTCCGCCTCGCTTGCCGCCCGGAAGAGTTTGGCTACCGTCGGATACCCCTCAGCGGCCGCTTTCTCGGCAAAGACCGCGTACTTTCTGTTCGCCTGGGACTCCCCGGCGTATGCGTGCCTAGCATTCTCGTCAGTCGACATAGAAGTACCATTTCGGGATGTTCATATTAACCTTTGCATCCGTCCCGCAAACCCTATGCCGCCGGAGCACTCCTACACGGGCGTATGCAGGATCCCCGGGTGCGGCGGGTCTTCATCACCGTCCTCATCCTAAACCTCGTCGTCGCACTTGCAAAAGCGGTATTCGGCCTCCTCGCCGGTTCGGTGAGCATGGTAGCGGACGCACTCCACTCGGGGTTCGACTCCTTCTCGAACGTCGTCGGGATAGTCGCCCTCTACTTCGCGGAAAAGCCCCCCGACCCGAAGCACCCCTACGGCCACGGCAAGATCGAGACGCTCGGGACCCTGGTCATCGGGGCGATGCTTCTCCTGACCGCCGCCGGTGTCCTCTTCGAAGGCTACCGGCGGCTCGTCGCCCCCGTCGCCCCCGTGATCACGTCAGTCACCGTCGGGGTCATGATCGGGACGCTCGCCGTCAACATCGCCATCTCCACCTACGAGAAGAGGAAAGGCGAAGAGTACCACAGTCAGATCCTCATCGCCGACTCCATGCACACCCGAAGCGATGTCTTCGTCTCCATCGCCGTCCTTGCGGGTTTCCTCGCGGTCAGGCTCGGCTATCCCACGGCCGACCCGGTCATCGCCTTCATTATCGGCATCCTCATCGCGAGGATGGGCGTCGAGGTCATTTACGAGGCTGCACAGGTCCTCACCGACACAATGGAACCTCCTTGCGACCCGGCGCTCATCCGGGCGGTGGTGACGAACACCCCCGGCGTGGTCGGGTGCCACGACTTCCGGTGCCGGGGAAGACGGGGGGAGATCTTTGCCGACATCCACATTACCGTCGATCCGGCTCTCCCCGTGGCCGCGGCCCACGCAATCTCCGACGAGGTAGAGCGGCGGCTCAAAGAGGCGGCGCCGGAGATCGTCGAGATCGTGGTCCATATCGAGCCAGAGAGTTCAGCCTAGGAGGTTTCCGAGTTCGTAGCCTTTCCGGTACGCCGCCTCCATCACCTCCGACCGCGTCGCGATATCCTGGACGGTGTCCATATCGTTCTGAAGCACCTCACCCCAGAGGGGGCAGTCGATGATCTCCCCGAACGCCCGGACGGTCAGCCTGACGCCCGAAAAGACGTCCGGGATGTTCATCCCTGCGATCGATATCAGGAGTGTTTTGCGCTTTTTCCGCCTCTCGGGGGAGATGAAAGACCGCCCCCGGTGGTACTTCGCCATGTAAAAGACCTGGAACCGGTCCATGAAGGACTTGAGCCTCCCGGGGACGCCCATTGTCATCACCGGGGTCGCGATGATCAGGCCGTCCATCTCCCGGAACTTCCGGTAGTAATCGGCCATCTCGTCCGGGATCAGGCAGGTGTCGCTCTCCTTGCACTGGAAATACTCCATGCAGGGCAGGATGTCCAGATGCGCGACCGCTATCCGCTCGACCTCGCACCCGGCCTCCTCCGCACCGCGGATGGCCTCGTCGAGGAGGCGGGCGGTGTTCCCGTCGAGGAGGGGGCTCCCGAGCAGGGCGATAACTTTCTTCGGCATGGTGCAAGGTTATGCACGGCTCTATTAAATAGATGCGACCTCCCCCGGCACGGGCCCGGATAGCCGGATAACCCGGTCGGACCGGTTCTTGTCAGGGTGACAACTGCTAAATACCTTGAAATGATATTACCAGTCTGGTGATTTTCTGTGGTTGAACAAGGAACAAGAACAACAGCAAAGGCAGGAGAGAAGCCGGGCCCGGGCCGCTACGTCTGTGTCGACTGCGGACGGGAGGTCCGGATCGAAAGCACCGATGCGGACCTCGTCAGGTGTCCGACCTGCGCCTGCGAAATGTATAACTGTTTCCCGATGACCCATATCAGGCCCGACATCAAGACGCCGGAAGACGTCATGAACCCCCCGAAGAGGAAGGAGTGACCGGGTCAGTTGAGGTGAGAGAAATGGTGAACGTATCAGCAAAAGGGCAGGTCTACCGCTGTGAGATCTGCGGAAACGTGGTCCAGGTTCTGGAAGCCGGCGGCGGCGAACTGGTCTGTTGCGGTGAGCCGATGGTGCTTGAGGAGTGATGGAGATGGAAGAGAAGAAACTGGAAGAGAAGATCGGGAAAGTGCCCGAGATCTTCAAAGAACTCAAGAAGACAGACCCCGACCTCTACGGCAGCGTCATGGGGCTCGACCAGTTGATCTGGGCCGACGGCGCCCTTTCGAAACAGACGAAGAAGATTATCGCTATCGCAATCGCCGCCGCGCTCCGGGACGGACACGCCGTCCGGGCACAGATGGCCGGTGCCGGGAGCCTCGGCGTATCGAAGGAGGAGATCGAGGAGGGACTCCGGGTCGCGTTCCTGCTTGCGGGGATGCCGGCCTACGTCCACGGCAAGACCGCCCTCGAGGAGTATCTGGGCAACCGCCCAAGGAAGTGAAAATTATGGAAACCGAAGAGATTGTGCCGCGCCTTCCGGTCATCGGGGAGGCGGCACCGGAATTTGACGCGCTGACCACCCACGGACGCCTGAAACTCTCCGACCTCCGGGGGAAGTGGGTCATCCTCTTCTCCCACCCGGCCGACTTCACGCCGGTCTGCACCACGGAGTTCATGGCGTTTGCCGGGATCGCCGACGAACTGGCGAAACTGAACGTCCAGCTCGTCGGTCTCTCCATCGACAGCGTCCACTCGCATCTTGCCTGGGTCCGAAGCATCAAGGAGAAGATGGGTGTGGAGATCCCGTTCCCGGTCATCGCCGACCTCGACATGAAGGTTGCGAAGAGTTACGGGATGATCCATCCCGGGCAGAGCAACACCGCCACCATCCGGACGGTCTTCTTCATCGACGATAAGGGGATCATGCGTGCCATGCTCTACTACCCGATGTCCAACGGCCGATCCATGCCCGAGATCCTCAGGCTCACGAAGGCCCTTCAGACCTCGGACGAGCACCATATCGCGACGCCGGCGAACTGGCAGCCGGGAGACAAGGTCCTCGTCCCGGCCCCGACGACCCCCGAGGGGATCGAGAAGAGGCTGAAGGAGGGGTACGAGTGCAAGGACTGGTACCTCTGCTTCAAGAAACTCTAAACCCGTATCTTTTTTGCTCCGCCCGGATACCATTCTGTATAATGACCATCGACGTCCTCGCGTTTGCTACCTCGCCCCGCCGCCACGGGAACTCGGAGACCCTCCTCGACTGGGTGCTCGCGGCAATGGAGGAGGAGGGGGCCGCGGTCGAGAAGATCGTCGTCGCAAAGGCCGATATCCGGCCCTGCCGCGGGTGCAACCTCTGTGAGACGCTCAACAGGTGCGTCCAGCGGGACGACATGGACTACCTCTACGACCGGATCGTCGCGGCCGACTGCATCGTCGTTGCGGCGCCGATCTACTGCATGGGCCTTCCCGCCCAGGCGAAGGCGCTGGTCGACCGGGCTCAGGTCTTCCGCTCCCGGAAGTACGTCCTCCATCTCCCGGTCGTCCCGCCGGAGCGGAAGGGGAAGCGGGCCGGGGTTTTCCTTGCGACCGCCGGGCAGACCTGGGATTACGTCTTCGATGCGGCGATCCCCTCGGTGAAGTGCTTTTTCCACGTCATCGACGTCCGGAACCGGGATATCCGGTACCTGATGGTGAACGGCGTCGATGAGAAGGGCGCAATCGAGCGTCACCCGACCGCGAAGTCCGACGCGCGGGCCCTGGCGGGAGAGGTCGTCGGGCACCTGCGGGAGGCGGGAGTGGCGTGAGCGAGCCCGTAACGGTCCTCGGACTCTCCGGCAGCCCCCGGCGGCACGGGAACACCGAGACCCTGCTCGACGCCGTTCTTGAGGGCGCCCGCGAGGCGGGGGCCGACGTGGAGAAGGTCGTCCTCCGGACGCTCGACTACGCCCCGTGCCGGGGATGCAACGCCTGCCACCGGACGGGGGTCTGCGTTCTCCGGGACGACCTGACGGCGGTCTTCGAGAAAATTGCCGCCGCCGACGTCCTCGTCCTCGCTTCCCCGATCTACTCGATGGGGATCACGGCGGAGACGAAGGGGCTGATCGACCGGGCCCAGTACCTCTGGGCGCGCAAGTTCATCCTGAAGGATCTCTACTTCACTGCCGGGCACATCCGGCGGCATAAAGGGCTCTTCGTCTCGACCGCGGGGCTCGGGTGGGACAACGTCTTCGACGCGGCGTTTCCGGCGGTCACCGCCTTCTTCAACACCACCGGGTTCGAGTACTGGGACAACGTCATCGCAAACGACATGGACCGTTACGGCGGGATCGCGGGGCATCCCACCGCGCTCGCGGAGGCCCGAGGGAAAGGGCGGAGCGTTGTCGCCCTCCTCCGGGAGATGCGGGCGCAGAACGATGCGGAGACTCGACCTTCACCGGGAGCGCCGTCGGACCCGGACGAGACGAAATAGGCCGAAAAACTCTTTTTTTGCGCGGAGCAGGAGCCGGGAGAGCGACAGGGCATTGAACCGTCCGAAAGGCGCTGCAATCGGCAAAAAGATGGAAGGACCGACCCCTCAGAGGAGGGACCAGACGAGGAGCCCGGCGGAGGCGGCCATGAGCACGGCAAAGACAGTCGGCTTCCAGGCAAGGACCTTCGCCCCGTCGAGGACGCTGATCGGGAGCATGTTAAAGGTGGCGATCATCGCGTTGACCCGGAGCCCGACGAGGCCCACGAGGGCAAGGAACCCGCCGCCGGAGAGGAGCATCAGGGCCGCGAAGGGTATGCAGAGCAGGAGGTTCGTGATCGGCCCCGCCGCCGATATCCGCCCGTTCTCGGTCTTTGTCACGTTTCCGTAGATGTAAGTCGCCCCCGGCGCTGCAAAGACGATCCCGACGAGCGCCGCCATCACCACGGCGACGAGGAGCATCTGGTTGTCCTTCTGGAACTCGGCCCAGTAGCCGTAGCGCATGGCGGCGAATTTATGCGCCAGTTCGTGGAGGACGAAGGCGACCCCCACCGTGACGAGGGACATCACAAAGAGGAGGATGAACTCGTCGAACGTCACCCCGCCCCTGACAAAGATCAGGGTGAAGGCTATCGAGATGGCAAGCCACGCGATCAGGAGGTCACGGCGTTCGCGAGCGGGTATTCGTTCCAGCATCCGGTATCAGGTTTGCATCGGGATCATAATATCCTTCGCTTCCCGCGGGACCGGCGTCAGATCCACAGGTTTATCCCCCAACAACGGCCAACCATGGAGTATGTCCCTGGATGCCGCGAGAGACGAGATCCGCAAGATCGACGAAGAGATCATCGATCTGGTTGCGGAGCGGCAGAGGCTGGCGGCGGAGATCGTCCGCCTCAAGCAGGAGAACGGTCTTTCCATCCGCGACGAAGCGCAGCGAAGGGCCGTCCTCGACCGGGCGTTCTCTTACGCCGCCGAGAGCCGGATCGACCCGGTCGCCGTCCGGAAGATCTTCGAGGTCCTGGTCGAGATGAACGAAGAGCGACAGCGGGAGTGCAGCGGGGACGGCAGCCTGCCGTGAAAAAAGAAGTTACGGGGTGAGCATCGTCCCGACGCCCTGGTCGGTGAAGAGCTCGAGGAGCAGATTGTGCTCCCGGTTGCCGTTCACGACGTGAGCGCTCGCGACGCCGTTCCTGACCGCCTTCATGCACCCTTCAAGTTTCGGGATCATCCCGCCGGCGATGACCCCTTCGCCGATCATCGCCTCCGCTTCGGCGAGCGCAAGCCGGTGGTAGACCATGCTCCGGTCGGCGTTCATCACCCCGTCGACGTCCGTGAGGTTGACCAGTTTGAAGGCCCCCAGAGCGATCGCGATCTCGGCCGCCGCGGTATCGGCATTGATGTTGAGGCTCCGGCCCTGCCGGTCGATGGCTATCGGTGCCACCACCGGGATGTAGCCCTGAGCGAGGAGGCAGTGGAGCACCTCGGGGTCGACCTCCTCGATCTCGCCGACCTGCCCGAGGTCCACCTCCTGCATGACCTCGCCCACCTTCACCCGCCGGGGCTCCATCTTCCGGGCGATGAGGAGGTTGCCGTCGTTGCCGGAGATTCCGACCCCACGGGTGCCGCAGTTCGCGATGAGGGAGACGATCCCGTCGTTGATCTTGCCGACGAGGACCATCTGGGCGATCTCCAGGGTCTCGGCGTCCGTGATCCGGAGCCCCCCGACAAACCGGGGCTCCTTTCCCATCGCCTGCATCTTTGCGGTGATCTCGGGGCCGCCGCCGTGGACCAGGACGACCTTCATCCCCACGTAGTGGAGGAGGACGGCGTCCCGGATCGCCGTCTCGAGGATGACCTGGTCGACCATCGCGTGGCCGCCGAGTTTGATCACGATCGTCTTGCCGTGAAACTTCTGGATGTAGGGGAGTGCCTCAATCAGCACGTCTTCTCGTTTCATGTCGTATACTTCCCGTTGATCTCCACGTATTTCTCGGTGAGGTCGCACCCCCACGCCGTCGCCTTTCCGTCGCCCGCGGCGAGGTCGAGGTCGAACGCGACGGTATCGCCGCGCATTGCAGCCTTCGCTCCTGCGAGGTCGGCGACGATCTCGCCGCGGAGGACGAGCGGCGTCCGCCCGGCGTCCTCCCCGACGGAGAGCGAGACCGCGTAGGGGTCGAACGCGACCCCGGCCCTGCCGGCGGCCGCGACCACGCGGCCCCAGTTCGGGTCTTCGCCGTAGACGGCCGTCTTGACGAGCGGGGAGGCGACGACCGTCCGCGCCACCTCAGCGGCGGCGTCTTCATCGGGAGCGCCGCGAACCGTGACCGCGAGGAGTTTCGTCGCCCCTTCGCCGTCGCGGGCGATCTGGACCGCGAGGTCGCGGCAGACGGTCTCGACCGCTCGCGCAAGTTCATCGCGGTCCACCCGGCCGGCGGCGCCGGTCGCGGTGCAGAGAGCGACGTCGTTCGTGCTCGTATCTCCGTCGACCACGACCCGGTTGAAGGACCTCCGGGCCGCCTGCCGGAGGATATCGTGGAGAACCGGGGCCGGGACCTCCGCGTCGGTGTAGAGGAAGGCGAGCATCGTTCCCATGTTCGGAGCGATCATCCCGCTCCCTTTGGTGATCCCGCCGACGGCAAACGACTCCGTCCTGACGAGCGCGTGTTTCGGGAAGGTGTCGGTGGTCATGATCGCCCGTGCCGCGGCGTCCTCGGCCCCGGCGCTCCGGGTAAGGAGCGGGGCTACCCGCCCGCACTGGTCCCGGATAAGGGAAAGGTCGAGGTATCTCCCGATAACCCCGGTGCTCGCGACGCCGACCGACGCCGGGTCGAGATCGAGTGCACCGGCCGCGATGCCGCACATCTCCACCGCGTCGCGGTATCCCCGTTCGCCGGTGTAGGCGTTCGCGCACCCGCTGTTCACGACGACGGCGTCGAGGGTCCCTCTCCGCATCCGGTCCATCATCACCTCGACCGGGGCCGCCCGCACCCTGTTCGACGTAAAGACCCCGGCCGCCGTACCGCCGGCCCGGATCAGGGCGAGCCCGAACTTTCCTTCCTTGATCCCGGCGGCGTCGACGCCCTCGACAGCACAGATGCTCTTCATGCCTCTTCCTCCCGGGGAGAGGCGCCGATGCCCCGGACAATGTCGGCCCGGGTGACGATCCCGACCAGTTTTCCATCGCGGAGCACCGGGAGGCGTGCGATCCCCTCGTGGAGCATCTGGCTTGCCGCATCGACGATATCGGCATCTTCGTCGATGGCGATCACCGGTCTGCTCATCACCCGCCGCACTTCCAGGTTGCCGATATCGGCGAGAGCCCGCCGTGTCTTTCCCCAGTTGATGAATTCCCTGACCGGGACCTCGATCACCTCGAGCGGCGACGGGAGCCAGAGGTCGTCGGAGAGGTCGCCGGTATCGAGGAGCGAGAGGATATCGGTCTCGGTGACGATGCCCGCCACCCGCTCCCCGTCCATTACGGGAAGCCCGCCGATATGGTACTTCCGGAGCAGCCCCGCGGCTTCGCTCACGGGCGAATCGACCCGGACGGTCACCGGGTCCGGGGTCATAACGTCCCTGACCAGCATCATCGCCACCTCAGGGGAGCATCCCGGCGCTGCGGAGACCGTCGTCTTCCGCAAACCCGCACATCAGGTTCATGTTCTGGATCGCCTGGCCGCTTGCGCCTTTGACCAGGTTGTCGATTGCCGAGACCGCGACGACCCGGTCGCCCTCGCTCTCCACGGCCACGTCGCAGAAGTTCGTTCCCCGCACGGCGGCGAGGGTCGGTCTCTGGTTGCGGATGAAGAATTCGCCCTCGTAGAACTTCCGGTAGAGCGCCTCGACCTCTTCCTGCTCCATCGGCTCCCGGAGGAGGATATGGGCCGTCGTGAGGATGCCCCGGTTCACCGGGAGAAGGTGCGGCGTGAAGTAGCACCGGGCGTCCGAGCCGAGCCGGGCGACCTCCTGCTTCATCTCCGCGAGGTGACGGTGGTTCGTCCACTTGTAGGCGCTGAAGTTGTCCCCGACGTTTCCGTAGTGGGTGGTCGCGGAGGGGGCGTTTCCGGCCCCGGAGACCCCGGTCTTCGAGTCGTAGATGATGGTGTGGGCGTATTTCGCAAGCGGTGCCGCCGCAAGCGTCGCCCCGGTCGGGAAGCACCCCGGGTTCGCGACGAAGGAGGCGCCGCGGACTTCGTCGCGGTGGAGTTCGGGGAGACCGTAAGGGGCCTTGAAGTAGGCCTCGTGGGGCACGCCGTAGGTCTTCTCGTAAACATCCTTCGCGAGCCGGTAGTCGGCCGAGAGGTCGACGGTCCTGATCCCCCGCTCTACAAGCGTCCCTGCAACCTTCATCGCCGCCGTGTGGGGTACGGCGAGGAAGACGAAATCGGCATCGATATCGCCGGCTCCGATGTTCCGGAAGGTGAGGTCGGTCAGTCCCCGGAGGTGGGGATGGACCGAGGCGACGGGGGTGCCGTCCAGTTTCCGGGATGTCGCCGTGACGACCTCGGCGGAGGAGTGGTTCAGCAGGAGCCGCATCAACTCGCCGCCGGTGTATCCGGATGCACCGATGATCGCAATATCCATAAGAGAGGGTGTCTTTTACAGAATCTTAAGGCTTTGCGGTGCATCGTTCGTAAAGCCGGGCGGCCGTAGACTCGATCTCGTCCCGTCCTTCGAGTCCGTCGAGAAGGTCACGCGGGAGAGCGGCCTTTCCGTAGATCGCGCCCGCGTAGGCACCGCAGATGAGCGCGATGGTGTCGGTATTTCCTCCGACGTGAGCGGCGGTGGTGAGGAGGTCGGCTATGTCGCGAATCCGGCTGATCAGGAAGAACGCGAGCGGGACGGTCTGGTAGACGGTGACGTCGTTTCCGATCACCGACAGAGCGCTATCGAGGCTGATCCCCTCGTTTGCGAGGCGGACGGCGGCGTGGATCTTGTTGCCGAGGGGGACGTCTTCAAGGCAGGCGTGCTTCTCGGCGAGGGGGAGAGCGTCGGGGCGGCCGCGGACGGCGTAGTGGACGAGCATCGCGACGGTGATCGCGCCCGCGTGCGCCGCCGGATGGGTGTGGGTGACGCTGCAGGCCCGGGCCACCCGCTCGGTGACGTCGACCGGCTCGCCGTAGGCGAGCCCGAACGGGACGGCGATGCTGATGCAGCCGGCGGTGTTGGAGGAGACTCCGCCAGGTTTGCCGCCGTCGGTGAGGAGGAGGTGACGGCACGCGGCGTCCACGGCGCCGTCGGGGAACCGCAGTTCCTCGTTCATGTACATCCGGACAAGGGCGGCCGTATACGCACTCTCCGAGTAGGTGCCGTCGGCAAGCATCCCGGCTACGAGGAGCATCAGCTGGGTGTCGTCGGTGAACTGCCCGGGTTTCAGCCCGGCGTTCGGGTGCCCCCGCCACGCCCGGCGGTAGCCGTCGTGGAGGCGCTGGAAGTCGGGCGGCGTGCTCTCCCGCGCCATGCCGAGCGCGTCCCCGATGGCGGCCCCGAGGAGACAGCCCTTGAACTGATCGAGCATTTGAGTAGTATCTCTCTTAAGATTCCTCTTAAGGGTTGTCATACGGTTGTCATACGGTGCGCGCCCCTCTGCCCCGAAACAGAAACGACAGCAGTTGAAGAGGAGAGTGCTCCGCAACCCGGCAGTTTTTCTCCGGAAGGGGATGTGGGCACCGTATTTCGGCGTCCGGCGCCTCATACCACCCGGGAGAACGCCGTGCCGGTTGCCGCTGTTCTCCGTTCGATCATACGGCGGGATCGACGGGAGGTTCCCGGGCCCGAGGGCCACGCAAGAAACGGGAATTGGTCCTGTCGTCACGGCACCGCACCCCTGCGACGAGGAGGCGGCCCGTATGCCGATTTTTCCTTCCGGCAGGTCCGACCCCCCGGATCGTTTCGGTACCGGAGGTGGAATACGGAATATTTAAATATTATTGATACGGAAGTAATGATTGCCTCCGGGTATGCGGGGCTCTCTCATCCGGCTGTCAACCGGGGATGGGGGGACCCCCGCGCATCTCGGTAACGATTCTCTCCTTCCACAATGAAGATATCTGTGTTTCTATGGGCTTTTTCTGTGCCGAAAAGTTAAACGTCGAGTCCATCTGACCGACTTTCGATCCTGAAACCGCCGCAACGGGCCGGGACCGCGCCGGTCCGTTCCTGCAGCCAAAATCTCTTATATCGCGAAGTTGAATCCTTCAATCGGGAGACCGGCGCGGTCCCGGGTACTCCGCAGCCGGGAAGACTTGAAGATGCAGCGAAGATCGATATGGGCGGTCGGGGCCATGCTCCTGATCGTGCTTGCCGGGACCACGCCGACGGCCGCCCTTGAGGGCTCTGCGGCCGACCCCGCAGGGATCGAGGAGACGACCCGGGACCTCTGCACCTTCGAGCGGGCGTTAGGGTCGGAAGAGCGAACTGCAGCGGCGACATATATCGCCGGGGCGATGGAGGAACTCGGGCTCTCCGTCGGCACGGGGCGGTTCGCGTATATAAACTGCTACTTCGATCCGCCTCTTGCCCTCTCTTCGAACATCATCGGCGTCAGGGAAGGGGCGACCGACCGGATCGTCGTCGTCTCCGCGCACTACGACACCGCCATCCCGGAGACGCCCGGCGCCGACGACAACGCCGCGGGCGTGGCGACGATGCTCGAGGTCGCAAGGGTCCTCGGCGACACTCCCCTGAACCGGACGGTCTACTTCGTCGCCTTCGGCGGCGAGGAGACCGGGCTTGACGGGAGTACACGGTGGCTTGCCGACAACCCGGACCTCCGCGACCGGATAGAGGTCGCGGTGAACCTCGACTGCGTGGCCTCCGGGGACCGGCTCCTGGTCTCGGTGCTCCCCCAGCACCGGTGGGTCCTCGAAGCGCTCCCGCCGTCGGCTTGCATCGGGGAGGAGCCTGAACTGCCGTTTGATATTGCACGGGACGACGGGCACGCCTTCCGGGCCGCGGGGATACCGGTGCTCCGGGTCTACGAGCAGGATAGTCGTTCGGTTGTCCATACACCCGACGACCGGCCGGAGAGGCTCAACTACACCCTCGCCGCGGAGTGCGCGCGGATCGTCACCGGGGCGATTGTCGGGATCGACGCGGCCGACGAAGGGCCGGAGATAGCCATCCGGGTCGAGAACGGGACGGTTGTCCTGACGCCCCCGGGTAATGCGCCGGTCGAGACGATCGTGGACGGCATCAACCTCGGGGCGCTCCCGCCGGGGTCGGTCACCCTTCCGGAGGGCCAGCACGTCGTGCAGGCGGTCGCTTACGGCCCCGGCGGGGCGAAAACCGTTGCGACGGCCACGGGGGAGGGGGCGGAGATCGCGCCGCCGGCCGTATCGGGCGGTGGAATTACCATCCCCTGGGGGCCCGAACCGGACGACGATCTCCGGGGCGACTTCACCGTTGTGACCGTCCCCCTCTCTTACCGCCTCGACCGGCCGGAAGAGGTTGCCCGGGTCGACGGCTACCTCGACGGGATACGTATCCGGGACCTCGAAGACGGTTGGCCGGTGCTCCCGGGATGGGGGCCGCACTCCTTCACGATCGCGGCCTACGGGACCGACGGAGCGGTCCTCGGGGTCGACCGGGCCGACTTCTCGCTGCGGAACGCCCGGACGGTCGATCTCGACGGCGGACTCCTGCAGATCGACGAGACCGGCGGTATTGCCTGTTCTGCGTCGGCCCGCAACTACACCCGCAACTACAGCCCCGGCGAGGTCTACGGGATCACGGTGGGGTGCGACTACCGGGACACCGGGGATGCGTTCCTGCAGACGGTGGAGTTCCGCATGAACGGTCCCGGCGACCGGAACCTGGATCGTCGGTTCTTCGACGTTCCGCTCCTCAACGACACCCGGAGGGAGGAGATCGGGCTCTGGCTGGAACCGGACGGACCGGGGCTCTACCGCTGGAGCATCTCCTGCAGCGCGGGTGACGGAGAGGCCGCGGGGACCGGGGCTCTCGTCCTCCGCTGACCCGACAGCGGTTATACTCCCCTCTTCACCCGGACCGCGCAGGGGGACCGCCCGCCGACCGGAATCCTGATACGGAAGACTCTCCAATATCCTGAATATATGCCTAAAAAATTGGACATTCGAGAGGACCACCTCAGGATCCTCTCTCTCTTCACCCAGGGCTACGATCGCGAGATATACGTCCGGGAGGTCTGCAAATACCTCCCCATCAGCCGGGGAACGGTCCAGCTGGACCTCGAGTACCTTGAGGCGAAGCAGGTCCTTCACTCCGCCATCAAGGGCAAGACGCGGTTGTTCTCCCTGCAGCAGGGCGATCACGCACGGGACTTCTGCATCCTTGCAGAGGTCTACCGGAGGATCTGCTTCGAGGAGGAGAAACCCTTCGTCGCCGGGGTTCTCAACCGGATCGTCCCCCTGATCGAGGGGAGCGGTGCGGTCTTCGGGAGCCACGCTGAGGGGACCGCAGACGAGGGAGCCGATCTCGACCTATTCGTTGCCGGAAAATTCCGGGTGGAGGAGGTTGAGAAGATCGGGAAGACCTACGGCCTCGAGATCCACCTCACCGTCTACCCGCCGGAGGTCTTTGACCGCGATATCCATAAGGACCCCTTCCTCCGGGAAGTGCTCCGGAACCATGTGCTGATCAAAGGCGTCGAACACTTCGTCGAGAAGGCGGTGGAACGATAACCCGGTTTCTCCCGATTATTTCACTCCTATAGAGGGCAAGACGGGCGCGGGAGATCCCGGTTCGGGCCCCGGTTTCCGGTGAAGGGCACGGGCAGCCGTCACCGGAATACGTAGGAAGAATACCGGAACCCTGAGGGAGCGCTGGCGGAGGCGTTACAAAAAAGAGAGAACGACGGGCTCGCGACCGTTCCGGTCATCTCCCGACGACCACCGATGCGGCAATCTTCATTATTTCTTCTGCGGGGAGGCTGCCCGTCATGCAGAAGGAGGCGTTGTTCCAGTCCCACCGGAGCCGCCAGAGGGAGCCTTCCGAGCGGTCGTCGTTCTCGTAGACCAACCTGCCGACGATCCCGTTGCCCTGGGAGGTCCACTCTTTGTTTCCGGAGACCGTCGGGTCGGGGCACGGGGCGTCTGCAGACGAGAGCCTTGTGACCCGGAGGTCGCCGGCGGTGCCGTTGTAGATGAGCGTGACGCTGCCGTCGGGGTATCGGACGGCGTTTTCAAAGGTGTAGCCTTCGGGGAGGTAAGACGGTTCGGGGATATCGGGGCCGAAGACCTCGCGGGCTTCATCGAGCGTGCCCGCAGACTCCGGCGTGGCCGCCTCGGGTTCCGTGCCGGTGCACCCGGCAGCGATGATGAGGCAGAGAGCCAGAAAGAGGAGAGTATACTTCATAGCAGTTCCTCGGGAATCCTGTGCGGAGTTGTACGGCCGGACGCAGAGGAAAGTTGCTCCCCTGCGGGGGGCCGATGCCGGTATCCGCACGGAGGAGGATTTCGCCCGGGCCCATATATCTTTTCTGTGCCAAAAAGCTAATTCTCGGGCCGGTCAGGAGAGGCCGTGCTCATGGAAGCAGCCGGTGTAGCGCATGTCCGACCCCCGGATGTGGGTCGCCACCCACCCGCGGAGGAAGTTCATCACCTGGATCGAGAGGCCGAGCCTGCCTTCCTCAAACCCCTTCGCGAACTCGCCGACCTTCGCGACGAAGGCCTGGTGCTCGCGCCGGTGCGCGGCATAGTCGCCGTAGCCGAACTTCTGCATATACTGCTCTTCGGCCGAGAAGTGATACTGGGTGTAGGCGGCAAGGTCCGCGAGCACCTTCCCGAGGACTTCCTTTCCTCTCTTTTCCAGCATCGCGTCGTGAAGGGCGTTGATGAGCGATACGAGCCGCTGGTGCTGACCGTCAATCTCGCCGACGCCGACGGAGAGGTCGTCGGACCACTTCATGAATGCCATACAAAGGGATGGTGATTCCTTACGTATAATTAATTCGGTTTGTTACGAACATTGCCGGCGGAGAAGGAACCTGGCGGGTTCACGCCCGAAATCAGAGAGCGGAACATTTCCGGGTCACTCCCTCGTTCTACGATGCATTCAAAGGGGGACGTGGACTCCTTCCCTGCCGTCGCGGTGGGTTTTCACCGCACCTGTTGCAGGCACCGGCTTATCCGCGGAGCGGTACGGCACTCCCCGGGGGTCAACGGTATCGATCCCGGGTCCGATGTGCGGAATTCCGCGCTTCGTCCCGATCCGTTACCCGGAAAGGATATATTGTAAATTGTCAAAGTATATAGTGTCGCGCAAATAGGGCCGGGGACCATATGAAAGAGGACAGATATATAATTTTACTCGTCTTCATCCTGCTTGCTGCAGGAGTCGTCACGTCCGTTTCCGCGTTCCATGTAGAAGGCTACAGGGAACGGATCTCCGTGAACCCGGATTCGCTCACGACGCAGGAAGACGTGACCCTATCCACCGTCATCCGGTTCGAGTACCTGAACGGCTCGACGTTCCCGAAAGACCATACCGTTCGCTGCCGGAGCGATCTGGAAAAAGTACGGTGGACGTATGAAGTCATTGTTGACGGCGATATACGGCTCAGAGAGACGGCCAAGGACCCTTCTTTCATCATCCCCGGTTTTTCGCTCTCGTACAGTGAGTATGCGGGCCAGTCGATGAAGATCAACCTGACCGTCGAAGGGAAGGTGCCGGAAAAACCGGTCGGCACAGAGATCACGCTGCTCAAGGTCTGGCAGGTGGACCCGACGGGCTCTCCTCTTCCCGAAAGCCACTACACCCACCTGAAAGAAGGTACGATTACAAAGAAGTACGTGCCGCCGACACCGGAGCCCACGTTCACGCCCACGCCCGCCCCTACAATCCTCTCCATATCGTCGGTGCCGGAAGGGGCACTCGTGATTGTAGACGACAGGGTGGAGGGGACCACCCCGTACACCCTCAGGGATATCGCGGCGGGCGAGCATATCGTCGCCGTCAACCTTACCGGCTACCACACCTGGTCGTCGAGCATCGACGTGGAGGGGAGCAAAACGACCAGGATCTCGGCCATCCTCCAGCCGGTCCCGAAAGAAGAGGGAATCCCGGTCATCGGCGGGATCATCGAGGGGGTCTCCGGCTTCTTCGGCGGCATCGCCGAGTTCATCACCGGGTTCTTCTCCGGAGGGGGTGAACACACGGAGGGGGATATGGATGAGAGGCTTGCGAAGCTTGCGGAACTCGAAGCCGAGGACGATTAGGGCTGATACGCAGGGGACGCCCGGTGCGTCGTGAGACGCAGGCGTCCCATGCTTCCTCCGTCCGGGACCCGGCGGCACGCAAGATATAATCCCTTGAGATCTTATATAACTCTATAGTGTGTTTTCGAAATTTCTATATTCTTGAAACGCCCATAATCTCATATGGCTGCGGTTCGCCTGCGAGAGAACGAAGAGGGGGTGTCGGTCATCGTCGGCACGCTCCTGCTCATCCTGATCACCGTCACTGCAGCGGTCGGCCTCGCCATCATGATCTCGGAGTTCCAGAAGGAGGATATGGAGCGGCAGAGCCATATCCGGAGCGTAGAGAACGAGAACCTGAGCCTGCCGTATATCGATCCTACGAACAACAAGACGTTCTGGAAGGACTACAATACTACCATGGACTATTCCGGGAACTGGAGCACGCTCAACCTTACCATCCAGAATATGAATATCGTGGACTCGTACGTGACCGCCATCAGCGTAAACGGCAGGTACGTTAAGAACTACACCTACAACGAGACGCCGTACGACCTGAACCAGTCCAAGCGGCTCCTGATCCCGGCGAGGAAGAGCAGAGAGGTGCAGGTCAACTTTACTTCGAACTTTGACGAACCTTTCTTCGTCGGCACCGGCGAAGCCCTCAATATTCGGGTGATGACATCGCTCTACAATACCTTCGAGCGGACATTCCAGCAGCCGACGCCGGTCGTACACCTCGCCATCGAGACCGAGAACCTCGGGTTCGTCGACCGCGACCTTTTAGTGCTTGATGGGTCCGATTCCTTCGACGACGGGGCCATTACGAAGTGGAACTGGACAATTGAAGACGGATCAAGGACCGTGCCTGTCGGGAGCTGGTCGGATTCGACCAACATCAGTACATCGTTCCTGGAAGGCCGGAAGGCGACCGCCCGGCTCAATTCCTCGGGGCCGTTCCGGGTCAATCTCACCGTGACCGACGATACGGGCATGACCGGACCGTCGGGTTACGTCTTTGTTCCCGCCAACCCGATGTTCAACCCGGCGGTCAACCTGCAGGTGACAAAGGTTCCGACGGCTCCCGCTGGAGAGATGAACGCAACGGTGCGCGACATCAACGGGGCGCCGGTGGAGGGCGTCGTGGTTAACTTCGTCAGGATCGACGGCGATCTGAACATGACGCGCTGGGCGAATACGACCGATGAATACGGCAACGCACGTTCTACGTGGGAGAGCGGGAACGGAACGATACGCGTCGTCGCGGCGAAGATCCCGCCCGTGGATAAGCTGCTGCAACTGTGAACTGCCCCGCCCTTCAGGGCGGGGTCTTCCCGCTCCGCCCCCTTCACCTCCGCAAAATAAAGCGGGAGGGACGGAGCCATCCTCAACTTCTTCCCGCTCAGTCCCGGCCTTTGAGGGGCTCCAGAAGCGCACCGATCAGGAGGTCCCGCCCGTACACCGAGACGACGACCCGACACTTTGTCCCTGGGTGATGGAAGAAGTGGCGAACCCGCACCCTGCGGTACTCGAACTCCTTTCTTTCAGGTTTCTCGTCTCATCGAACCCTAACTCGTGAGAATACATTACCCAATGAGTATCTGTGGGGGTTTCCCATCCCTGAACTGGATGCACTTCCGTCGGGGGAAAGTTCCCGGACGATCGAATCGGGAACCCGGTGTCAAACGAGGGGAGGTACCGCCGGTTCCTGGAAGGGTTATCTATAGCACCCAACCTCAGCCCGGGCGAGGTCGGCTTGGGTGATGGCTGCTCTGGTGAAACGGTTGGAAAGGGCATCTTGAAGTTATCGTCCGCGCTCCCGTTCGAGGATACGGCAGAGTTCCCGCCGGAGCTCCGGAACGCGGTTGACGACGGTTCGCCAGACAAGCAGCGTGTCGACGCCGAAATACGTATGGATTAGTTTATCCCGCATTCCGGCCATTTCACGCCAGGGAATGCCGGGATACTCTGTCCGGACGGACAAAGGGATACGTTTTGCCGCCTCACCGATGATCTCGAACTTCCTGATGACGGCGCTCCGGGTCCTGTCGTCGTGAAGGAATTCATCGTAGGTCATGACAGCGGTGAATTCCTCGATCTTCTCAAGGGCAGCAGAGAGATCCAGGAGGTAGAGGATCTGCGATCTCATGCGACAAGGAGGTCTCTGGTAACCTGTCCGCGGATCTCCGGCCGAAGTGCCGCCTCCGGCACGACATCCACGCCGGACCCGAGTTTTTCTTCGAGGTATTGTGATAGTCCGACGAAATCAAAGAGATCTGCACCGGAACCGAACTCTACGAGTACATCAATATCGCTGTCCTCACCTTGTTCTTCGCGGGCATACGATCCGAAGAGGGCGATGCGCTCGACATGATACCGCTCCTTGAGCTCGCCTTTCAAAGATCGGAGGATGTCGAGGACTTCGTTACGGGTTTTCATGTGCGTTACACCCCTGCTGTACGTTCCATTTCGCTGCTGGATCGCTTTAATCTATTGTTCACTACGGGGACTGCCCGGACCTCGACGTCCACATGATCCCGACGGCACTTCCTGAAGATCGGTGCCGCACCCGAAGACCATAGGTCTTCCCATGCCCGGGTTCTTCGTACCCGGACAAGGGCTTACACTCCCGCATCCCGGCCGGCAGGGAAAGCCGCATCACATTCCGGCGCCTAGAACCATTCTTTTTACAACAAAGAAGGTTCCGGATGAACCATGGAGAGAAATAGAATCGGCACGTTCATATAATGGAACATGATACCAGCATAACAGTCGCATACTTACCGTACCCTATAAATAGGGTACCTACGATTATGCCGTAAACCCACCGGAGGCCCTGACGTATGGATGAATTTGACGGAGTTCTTGTAATGCTGATGGCGGCAGGGGGTCGAATCGCGGGCCGGACGACGATCCAGAAACTGGGATATTTTTCGACGATCCCGGAGGTCATCCAGGCACACTACCGCCCGCACTACTACGGCCCCTACAGTGCAGACATCGCCGGCGCGATCCAGGCCCTCGTCTCCTACGGCTTCATTGAGGAGAGAGTGGAGATGCCCGACGCCCCCGGGTCTGCATCGACGCCCGACTGGAAGCGCTACACCTACAGTCTCACGGGTGACGGCGAGAAGCTGGTTCGACGATTGAAAGAAGAGCACCCCTCAGAAGCCCTGGAGATAGAAGAGATCGTCGGCGTATGCAGGGATACCGCGAACCTCGACTCCAGGGTGCTCTCCTGGGCTGCGAAGGTCCACTATATCCGGACGCGGGAGAAGCGGGATATGCCTCACGACGAGATCCGGGAGATTGCCAGAACCCTGAACTGGGACCTCACGGAGGAGCAGATCGGGAGGGGGGTGGCCCTCCTCAAAAACCTTCATTTTGCGTGACCGGGTGAGTTTGCACGCTTACCTATAAGGCTCATATCCGGGACCCGCTTTACGGGTATATCGGGCTGACCGGGGATGAACTGCGTCTTCTGGATACCCGGCCGCTCCAGAGGCTGCGGCGGATCAAGCAACTTGCCAACGCACACCTGGTCTATCCGGCCGCATGCCACACCCGCTTCGAGCACTCCCTCGGCGTCCTGCAGACCGCCACTCTCATGGCACGGCACCTACAGATCGAGGGCAACGACCTTACGGCCCTTCGTTATGCCGCCCTGCTCCATGACGTCGGCCACGGGCCGTTTTCTCACGTCTTCGAGGCACCCCTTCAGGAGATCAACGAAAAAGATGCTACGCATGAGGAGATCACGTGCCGTATCATCAGGGAGGATGAAGAGGTCAACGCAGTCCTCGGTGAAGCGACCGATGACGTCGCCGCCATCCTCTCTCTGGACCGAAACGGTATCCTTCACCAGATCATCTCGGGAAACATTGACGCCGACAAGATGGACTACCTCCGGCGGGACTCCTACCATACCGGCGTGGCCTACGGGAACTTCGACCTCGAACGTGTTCTCCACACCCTCAGGAAGACCCGGAAGACCCGGGAGAGGCAACGCGAGGATCTCGTCATTCATGAAAAGGGTATAGATGCTATCGAAAGTTTCAGGCTGGCCCGGTTCCTGATGCACGCCCAGGTCTATTATCATCACACCAACGTCGTGGCAAACGGGATGCTCCAGCGGGCGATCAAGGTTGCCATCCGCGACCATGTCGTGGATGCGGAGAAGATCCGGATAGGAAGGGATGACTTCCTTGAGAACTACCTCGCTCTTGACGATGCGCGGCTGCTTGCACGGATACTCAGGCAACCGGAAAGCACCGCAGCGGACCTCGTCACGAGACTGGAGAGGAGGGACCTCTTCAAACGGGGGTATGAGTCCAACGTCCCGCAGGAGGAGGATTACCTCCTCCGATACCACCTCGGGACAAAGTTCACCCCGGAACGGGCGCAGGCGATTGAAGAGGCGGTGGCCGGGGAATGCGGGTGCAGTCCCGACTGTATCATCGCCGACCTGGTGAAGATCGAGAATTCACTCTTCAAGTCGGCTTCCACTCTCCTTGAGGAGGACAAATTCCCGTTCCTGATCGAGAGGAGGGACGGGACGGTCAAAGAGATCGACTCGTTCTCCACCCTCACCTATACCGGCGAGCCCCGGACGACCTTCTACCTCTTCTGCCCGGAGGAGTACCGGCAGACCGTGCAGGGGTGTGCCGGGGAGATCATCGCCGGGATGAACGAGTAGAAAGCGTGAACCGGAACGCTACCCGGCTATTCCGGTCATGGTTACGCGCTCGATAGTTTTGAGGCAACGTCTCAGATTCTCTGTAATCTGCCCGATCGTTCCTTTTGCACGGCCAAATACCTTCCACCGACGGACGGGGGCGCCCGCAGGTTCTACGTCGAGTGCATGCCGACGAGAAACGCGAGGAAGAAGATCGTGAGCACGGCGTTCATCGCCAGCGTCATGACGATCGTCGTTATTGAGACGCGGGCCGGGACCCTGCGTTCTCTCCTCCGGAAGAGGTAGTAGAAGGAGACGAGGGAGGCGGTTATGAGGGCCGTTACGGCGGTCCCCAGCCCCACGCCGACCATGCTTCCTATGATCTCACCCCCCGCCCCGGGTGCGCCGAGCCCGGCGATGAACCCGGTGGCGGACGCTTCGAGCACCGGCAGGAAGAAGAGCAGCGGGCAGAGGGAGGCGTTCACGACGAAGAGGTAACTCCCGCCCATGAGGATCGACCCGATATTTAAAGGGGGCGCTAAATTACCGATCTTCATCAGCGGGGTCCGTGGCCGGGACCGTCGCACGGGGGTATCCCCGATGCCAGTGATCACTGAAGTTTTTCATTCAAAATACGCTTCGTGCGCCGGAAAGCCGCCAGATGAGTTTCAAGCGTTGCGGGGTCGAGTTTGCCCAACACTTCAAAGGAACGCTTGCCCTTCCGATAGGCGTTCTGACATCTGCGCGTCGCACGTTTCAGGCTCTCCTGAACCTCCTGCCGACTGCGTTGCTCAAGGTTATCAAGCGGCGGCAAAGCGGATTCTTGAAGATTGTGACCATAATGTTGCCGGAGGGTGTCACGGTCGCTTACAATCCACGTCTCCATGCACGTTGCCATGAACAACACCTGCCGGTCATCGCTACCGTCCGGCTGTTCCCGGTTGTCACGTCTCCTGAGATGATCCCAGGTCCTTTCCTGGTCGTCAAGCGGATCTTCACTATCAATCAGCATAGCGACGTAATCGGCATTGCTTTGTTCGTGTGCTGTTTTGAAGTCGTCATACACCGCATCGCGGCCGCCACATGAAACGAATCGCGGCATCCTCCCTGAAAAACCCGCCGATTCCATCAACTGCCTGAACCCCTGACGACACAGAATGTGCAGGTCCTTCGAATCACCCCCTCCTTCCAGGTATATTTTTGCCGTCATCAACGGGTTCCTCCAATCTCTCCTTTGAGCCAGAGTTCCCCCAGACGGTACTTCTTCAACCATCCGGCAAGCTCCTTGCTGCTAAGCCGTTGCATCTCGGTTTGATTATTCTTCTTTTCACAGACGATAACGGATTCGGGAACCTCCGTCAGAGCACTCACCAGGATATCCGAATGCGTCGTCACAATGAGCTGGCAGCGTTCCGATGCCGATATCATCAGTTTTACAAGATACGGCAGGACGTCGGGATGCAAGCCCAACTCCGGCTCCTCTATGCAGACCAGCGGCGGCGGGTTCGGGTGGCAGAGGATTGCCAGCATACACAGGTATCGTAATGTGCCGTCGGAGAGTCGGGTTGCCGGGATTGTGAACGTTCCTTCTTTCAGGAAAAGTTGAACTCCGCCCCCTTCTACCTGTTCATAAAAGCCGTTAATCTCTGGATAGAGGTAATTCAGCGCCTCGAGGATATCGTGCTCGGCAGAGGGACGGAGTGAGTTTAAGACGAGGGGTAGATTTTCGCATGTCTCCAGCAGGTAGTCATTCGGGAGATCGGCCTTCTGCGATTTTCGCGGAGCAGTATAACGTCCGAAGGACCATTCCCGGTAAAGACGAAATTTTCCGTAAGTTTCTGTTAAGTAGGCAAGTACAGGATAGCGCTCAGGGTCCTTGACCTGCGAAAGGATAGATTCTTCAGGATCTATCCTATCTCTCGGCAGTTGTCGTTCTTCACCATCTCCCGGTCCCGAATTTCTCGCTTCATAATTTGATGTATCCTTCAACAAAATATGCCCCTTCTCATTCCGATAATAGTAGTATGGCTCGGCAAAACCCGGGTATGGTTCCGCGTTTCCAATCTGCTCGGTCTTTACCTCAAATCGCCGGCCATGCTCGACAAAAGAAAACTTATGCCGGAGCGGCATGCCGGGGCTAACCGGGTTATGGATGATGACTTCGATGGAAGCCGTGGGGTTCTTCGTACCTTTCCACAACCAGTCGCTCACACCCCCGGCCTCTTTAACCGGTGCGGACAGATCTTTTGGTGCCGCCCGTAACAGACTTATCGCTTCGAGGAGGTTGGATTTTCCGGAACCGTTGGGACCGATCAGCACATTCAGGGGCCCGAGCGGAAGCGGTTTGGTATCCGGTCCGAACGATAGTATGTTCTTTAGATGAATTTTTTCCAGTATGGGCTTATTCATGATCGAGACCTTCCTTCTCTTGAATCATCATTCTTACGTATCTTCGGCGTATTTGCATTCGCCGGTTCCTTTCATTCCGTTATCGAGGAGCTCGATATCCCCCGTTAATTTTCCGGGGCACCTTCAACTTCCATTCTGGTATAGAATTTACCTTCCCTTATTTCGTCTATTTCTTGTAGCGCTTTGCTCTTCTTCCCCGGCCTATCCTGTTTAAACGTACGCTCTATTCCTTTACTGATCGACTCATCTCCCCGCCGATGCGCAAGAATCTCCTTATACAGGTTATCGGATACTTCTATCGTTTGCATGTACATGGTGTCTACCATCCGCGGGATATACCTTGTGCAGGAGGTGTGAACAGGAACATGACCCGAATGTTTAGGTCATGGTTACGCGCTCGATTGTTTCGGGGAACGTCCCGGACCTCGCCGCCCCTACGTCGAGTGCATGCCGACGAGAAACGCGAGGAAGAAGATCGTGAGCACGGCGTTCATCGCCAGCGTCATGGCGACCGTAACTATCGCGACGCGGGCCGGGACCCTGCGTTCTCTCCCCTGGAAGAGATAGTAGAAGGAGACGAGGGAGGCGGTTATGAGGGCTGTTACGGCGGTCCCCAGCCCCACGCCGACCATGCTTCCTATGATCTCACCCCCCGCCCCGGGTGCGTTGAACCCGGAGATGTATCCGGTGGCGGTCGCTTCGAGCACCAGCAGAAAGAAGAGCAGCGGGCAGAGGGAGGCGTTCACGGCGATGTTCGCGGCAACGAAGACGGGGAGGGAGAGAGGCTTCATGCCTCCTGTCCGTTGCCGTTTTCGGGTGCTGCATGGGCGACCAGCGCCGCAATGTCGTCGTCGGTGATCTCGGCGCCGCTCCTGACCTGGGCCATGATCTCGTCTTTATCTTTATAATATGCCCGGATGAAGCCGAGCACCGTTTTATATTCCCGGATATGCTGCTCCTGCATCCAGAGGAGGAGGGCGGTGCGGTCGTCCATCTCCTGCCTGAGGGCTTCGAGGGAGATGCCGAACAGGTCGCGGATCTTGTCGAAGAGGTAACTTCGGCCCATGAACCGGAACTCGTCCGAGGCGGGCTGCCACCGGAAGACGGTGTTGGTGACGAGGTCGCCCTTCTCGCGGTCGATCTCGAGGATCTCGACGATAGCGGTGATCCTCCTGACGTTCCGCTCGCCCTTCCGGATCTGCATGGGGAAGATGACGGCGTCGAGGTTGGCGAGGAGGCTTCTCGGGAGGTTCATCGGGCTTGATTCTACACGGGCGAGGAGTTCGTCCATCGAGCCTGCGTGGATGGTGCCCATCGCCGCGTGGCCGACGGCGATCGCCTGGAAGAGAGTGAAGGCTTCTTCGCCGCGGACCTCGCCGACGATGATGAACTCCGGCCGCTGCCGGAGTGCCGCGATGAGGAGGTCATAGAGCGAGATGTCGCCCGGAGCCTTGCGGCCGCCGCCGCCGACGCCGGACGGCGCGCCCCCGGTGTCGCCGGTGCCGAACCCCGCCCGCGTGACCGATTGCAGCCAGTTGGGGTGCATCAGGTTCAGTTCGGTGGTGTCTTCAATGGAGACGATCTTGTACTCCGTCGGGATGAACCCGCAGAGGGCGTTTAAGAAGGTGGTCTTGCCGCTCGCGGTTCCTCCGGAGATGAGGAGGGAGCGCTTGTACTCCATCAGTATCCAGAGATAGGCGAGCTGCCGGGCGTCGACGGTCCCGTAGTCCATCATCTCGACAGGCGAGATCGGGTTCGACCGGAACTTCCGGATGGTGAAGGTCGACCCTTTGCGGGTGACCTCGCCGCCGAGTGTGAGGTTGCCCCGGCTCCCGTCGGGGAGGGTGATGTCGCGGATGGGCTGGAGGAGGGAGATGTGCCGCCCGCTGATCTGGGCGAGTTTGAGGACGAAGTTGTTCAGTTCGAGGTCGCCGAACCGGACGTTGGTCTGGATCGGCCCGTAGGTCCGGTGCTGGACGTAGAGGTCCAGGTTCGCGCCGTTGCAGCTGATATCTTCGATGTAGCGGTCCTTCATCATGGTGTCGATCTTGCTGTAGCCGATGTACTCCTTCTTGAGATGGAAGTAGATCCGGTCGCGCTGTTCGTCGGTGAACTTGAAACCGAGGATGGTGATGATCGAGAGGAAGCGCTCTTTCAAGTACTCTTCGCGGCGCTCCGCCGAGAGGAGGCCGATGTCGGTGCCGATCATCTTCTCGAACGCCTTCTTGATGAGGCCGAGGTAGTGCTCTTCGCCCTCGGAGAGGGACGGTTCGACGACGCGGTAGGAGAGCGCTCGCGCCTCCCGGTCGTATTCGATGTGGACGTACTGGTAGGGGGGGTCAACGGGGTAGGTGATGCGGACGTCCTTGAGGGAGCCGGTGAGGGAAGGTTCGCCGGTATCCCCGACGAAGAAGTCGGGGGACGTGAGCTCCGGCTCCTTCTCGGGAGCGAAGAGGGCGAGGACTTTTTCAAGGGCGGGGTAGCGGGCGGCGAGGGGGGCGAGCCGGGACTGGAGAGCAGCGAAGAGGTCGCCGGGCTCGGGGAAGCGGGAGAGGAGTTTTGCAAGGCCGGGGATGCGGGCGAGCCGGGAGGGGGCGCTGCCGGTCTCCGGGCGGCGGGAAAGGATGTCCTCCATGGAGGCGAGGCGGACGGGTTTTTCGGGACGGTCCGGGAGGCCGGGGCCCTCTTCCTCCGGGGGGAGGGCGGCAGGATCGCCGCTATCCCGGGGGTGCGGGCGGGGTTCCGCCGGGAAAGGATAGGAGAGACCGCCGGCGGAGATATCACGGACGCCGGAAGGACGCAGGAGGTCTTCGTCGTCAGGGTCGTCCGTCTCCGGGGGGAGGGCGTAGGAGAGGCCGCCGGCGGAGATATCACGGACGCCGGGACGACGCAGGAGGTCGTCGTCGCCGGGATCGTCCGTCTCCGGGGGGAGGGCGGCGGGATCGCCGCTATCCCGGGGGTGCGGGCCGGTCTCCGGGAGAGGGGGTTCAGGGTCTTCGGGAGGGCGCAGCAGGGCGTCCAGGGGGCTGTCGCCGTTACCGGGGCTTCTCCCGGACGCCGCGCGGAGGTCGGGCTCCCGGATGCCGTGAGCTCGCCGGAGGGTGTCGCCGGGGCCGTCGTCCACGATCTCCGGTTCTTTCTTCGTTCTCAGGGGGGGTTCGGCGGGTCCTTTCAGATCAACCATGGTGATATCTCCGGAGCAGGACTCGCGCCGTAGGATTGAACTGAAAAATAATTCCTATGAGAATGAAGGCTGCGGCGAGTCCATCCGATATTTTGAGAGTGCCGGAGTTCCCGTAAGCACGGTGCGCCGGGCAGGGGAGCGGGGATGCGAGGCCCCGCGGGGGATGTGGTCGGGTGCCGGATATATGATTTTCGCCGCTCCCGACCGCCCGCTCCGGGAAAAACTGTGCGGAGCCTGCGGTCGGGACGGCCACGGCCGATTTTTCCGTTGTCCTGCCGGGGATGATCCGTCCCCGGAGGGAGGGTGACGGGAACGCCGTGCAGGCCGGGAGCGATTTGCGGCTCCGTTCCTTTCGTCCATACCAGAAGCGTCCTGACAGGTCCTTTCAGGTCAACCATAGCGATACCTCCGGAGAAGAATCCGCGCCGTCAGATTGATCAGGAAAACAACCCCGATGAGAATGAAGGCTGCAGCGAATCCGTCCGATAGTTTGACGACGTTGGAGTTCTCGTAAGCATGGTACACCGCGTAGGGGAGCGTGCCCACGAGGTCCTGTAAGGGGTATAGTTTGATGCCGAATATGAGATTTTCATTGCTCCTGATCGCCAGCTCCGGGAAGAACTGTGTGTAGCCCGCGGTCAGGATGACCACGGCCGATTCTTCCGCCGCCCTGCCGAAACCGAGGATGATCCCGGTCAAAATGCCGGAGATCACTGTGGGGATGGTGACGTTCCGGATAGTCTGCCATTTCGTTGCCCCGAGAGCGTAACTCCCTTCCTCCAGGCTCTTTGGCACTGTCGCGATTGCATCCTCGATAGCACGTTCGATGACCGGAAGAATAAGTATCGCGAGCGCGATTGAACCGGAGATCAACGAGAAGCCCCCGGTGTATGCACGCATGTAGTAGACCAGGATCATCAGACCAACGATACCCAGTACGATGGAAGGGGTGCCGGAGAGCACCTCGATCAGGAACCGCAACAGCCGCGTGAACCTGTTGTCCGGGGCGTATCGCTGCAGATAGATCGCCGTCCCGAGAGCAAGGGGAGTTGCGATCAGGGTTGAGCAGACGGAGATGATGAGCGTCCCGACGACTGCATTCCCTATCGCGCCGCCGAGACCGGGAGATGCGGATTCAGGGGTGATGAGGAAGTACAGGCTGAGCGAAGGGAGCGCCTCGATGGTAACGGTGCCGAGGATCAGGAAGAGCACGAGCACCGAGAGCACTGTTGCCGCCGTGCAAAACAGCTTGAAAAACAGTTCTTCTGCTTTTCGCATCGTTCTTGTTGCCACTACATCATCTCCTGCTCTGCCTCAATCTTTTTTCGACGAACCGGATCAGCCCGACGAAGACAATCTCAAGACAGAAGAGCACGGCCGCTATCCCGAACAACGCGCTTCGCGCTTCGTCCACCGACACCCAGTAGCCGATATCGTTGAGGATCTTCGACGTCATTGCATACCCTGTGTCCAGGATGGAGACGGGGAACCGGGACGTATTGCCGATCAGCATGACCACGGCCATCGTCTCCCCCATCGCACGCATCAGCCCGAGGATGATGCCGGTCAGTATCCCCGGGGCCGCGATGGGGATGACCACCATCCGGGTGGTCTCCCACCGGGTGGCGCCCAACGCGAGCGATCCTTCCCGGTACTCGCGCGGGACGGAGCGCATCGCTTCCTGTGCAAGCGCCGTGACGGTCGGCAGGATCATGACGGCAAGCACGGACGCGGCAAGCAGGATACCGGTCCCGCTCCCGGGGTTCGGGTCGCGGAAGATGGGGATGAAGCCGAGGGTTGCATCGATGAACGGGTCTATGTGGTAGCGAAAAATATTCTCAAGAACAAAATAGCCGAATATGCCGTAGACGACCGAGGGGATGCCGACGAGCAGCTCGATGAGCGGCCGTATCGTCTTCTCCAGCCATACCGGTGCCCATTCTGCAAGGAAGATCGCGGTGAATATGCCCAGGGGACAGGCGATGACCATCGTCACTGCGGTCAACACGATGGTGCCGACAAGGAAGACCAGGATACCGTACTCGCCGGTAGAGTAGTTCCAGGTCGTGCCGGTAAGAAATCCGACACCTTCTTTTTCGAATACAGGGGCAGCGGTGAGGAAGATAAATCCGAAGATCAGGAAAACAACGAGAGCGCTTACTGCTGCCGAAGACAGGAAGAACAATCGTGGAATGTCGTATGTCTGGCTCATAAAAAAGGTGGGTTTGGTGGTTCCGTCCCTCTATGCTTACACGAACTCAATGATGCTGAACATGCCAACTTCGTGGATCGAGTCGACCGCACCGGGGGACTGGGCGAAGTTGATGTAGTCCTTCACGATGGCGGACGGGTTGCCGTTGACGATGTAGTTGAGCGGGCGGGCGAGAGCCGAGACATATGAGTCATCATTGTCGTTGCCCTTCAGGCTCTCAAGGATGCTGTCTTTGGTGCACTCTTTGCCGTCGACATCCAGAGCCTTGTGGTTGCTGGTGACGTAGCCGTAGTCGATGAAGCCGAGGCGGATGTGATCCTTGTCACCGCCGGCGATGGCGGCTGCAACACCTGCGTTGCCGTTCACACCCTCTGCCCCGGTGTTGTCGAAGCTGTCACCGGGGTACTTCAGGTACTCCTTGGCAACAGTCTCCTCGGTTCCGGAGGCCTCAGAGCGCTGGTAGATGGTGACATCAACAGTTCCCGCACCAGCAGCAGCAGCGCCGGTTATGTTGCCGTCCGTAACAACTGCACCAACCGTTGCACTGTCATCGGTGATGGTCTGGTCATAGAGGGCCTTCAGACCTTCTTTGGTCACCCCTGTGAAGTCGTCGACATCGTCAGGTACAACGATTGCCACACCGGAGCCGCCGATCTGGTAGGTCTGGAGGTCGGGGTACTTTCCAAGTTCAGCGTCCTTAACAGCACGGGAAGCCGAGCCGATGTCGACAATGTTCATGCCGACGGAGGTGACCCCGGCGCCGGAGCCGCCGCCCTGGACGGTGATCTTCACGCCGGGCTTCTGGGCCATGAAGGCCTTGGCGAGGAGCTCGGAGGCGGGCTGGACGGTGGTCGAGCCTGCAATCAGCACCTCGGCGGAGGCGGAGCCACCGACGTCTCCAACGTTCGTCTGTTCGGCAACATCGGAACTGAAGGTACCCATGATGGTACCGACGGCGACCGCACCGACGACAGCGACGACGATCAGGACGAGGGTCGCGACGATCGGAGAGACCGCGTTCTCATTCATGTTCAGGAATTTCATGTTCCATCTCACCTTTGTTTTTGTAACACGCGGTGAAGCCT
Source organism: Methanoculleus sp. UBA374 (assembly GCA_002508705.1). Taxonomy (GTDB): domain Archaea; phylum Halobacteriota; class Methanomicrobia; order Methanomicrobiales; family Methanoculleaceae; genus Methanoculleus; species Methanoculleus palmolei. The sequence goes on from DAYL01000032.1 coordinate 198,382, forward strand.
GCGAATGGTTCCAGGAAAATCTTCACCATCCATCCTGTTGGATCTGGTACTATATATTTCTGACGAATTTGATATAGCAAGAGCACAATAATATATATTTTTATATAGTGTCAATAAAAATGTCAGATAAAAATTCCCGGCGCCCCGGGAAGCGTTCCGGCGGCGGCGCCAGACCGTCCGGAGAGAAGGCGGCCGGGCAGCGTTCCGTCCCGAAAAAGAGGGTCATCTTCCGCGTTTCAGTCTGACCGAGGCAAAATAGAGGACGACGGCGATCCCCGCCGCCGGTGCCGCCGCGAAGGAGAGCGCGGAGGCCCCGTACCAGGGGACCGATCCCGCGGTGATGAGCGCGAGCGCGGAAAACGCGGCAAACGCCAGGAGGGGCCGACCATGGCCCCCGCGCGCTGGTAGGACGTTCGAGAGTACAGGAGGTTCGACGGGGGCGTGCCGGGACTCCGGGCTTGTTTGAAGAGACATGGGATCGGGGCATCATCTCTTTCGAGAGGGATATGCCTTTCCTCAGGGATCTCTATAGGGGTATAGAGTCTCCCGGGGGAGGTCAGGACGATTCGCGGAAGATCCTGCCCCGGGACGCGGCAAGCAGCGTGAGGAGGTGCGCCGGGTCCACTCCCTCGACGACGACCTCCTCTTCGGTGGAGGAGGGGGCGGGGGCCTTCTCTTCTAAACCGGACAATTTTAAAAGATATATTCCCAATCGGATGAACCAAATGCGATTTAAGAGGTTAATTGGAGAACATTTGCAGGACCTTGAGCAGAGTGAGAAAATAATCGCAGAAAAAATTGGTATATGCCGAAGCGATCTGATCATCGCGGTGGCGGAATATAAACCATTTGTACCATACATGATGAAACAAAGTCAGCTAAAAACAAATCCAGTATATATAATCGTTAATAATGATGCTGTGCCTTTCGAACAAATATTTGAAAGAAGTATTTACCACGATAGAGATCCGGAATTACCATTTGTTTTTATCAGGGGAAAGGAACAAAGGGAGAAGTTCCTCGCAGAATATAACCGAGTGCTCTGTTGAGCGAGCACGGTGAACGCGGCAAACGCCAGGAACGGCCGGCCAGGGCCCCCGGCGCGGGCAGGATGTTCGAGGGTGCGGGAGATTCGACGGGGGTGTCCCGGGACTCCGGGCTGGTTCGGGGAGGCATCGGGATCGGGGTATCAGATCCCCCGAGGGGTGATAGACCGCCCCGCTGGATCCCCCATAGGCCTATGGAGTTTTCGGGCGGCTGCCAGGTCCAGTTCACCGGCCGTCAGCTCCGGGAGGGAGGCGGGCCAATCATGAACCCCGCGGACCGGACGGAGGTCCCTCCATGATCTCCTCTGATAT
>DAYL01000032.1:199936-204685 GCA_002508705.1 Methanoculleus sp. UBA374
TCTGATATCAGGTCGTCGCGGAGGCTCTGAACCGCAGATCTGAGCGGGGAAATATCGTCCCGGATCGTTCTCCAGATGATCGCCCTGTTGATCCCGAAATAGGCGTGGATCAATTTGTCACGCATACCGGCCATTTCACTCCAGGGAAGAGAAGGGTAACGTTCCCTGACCTGTCGGGGAACGCACTTTGTCGCCTCACCGATCACTTCCAGTGCCCGTGTGACCGCATAGACGGTCTTGTCGTCCCCGAAAAACTCCTCATACGACATACCCCGGGTGAAGATCTCGATCTTATCGACAGCATCAAGGATATCGTCCAGATAATCGAGGGTGCTTCGCTGGACTGTCATATATATATGACCTCTTTCTGGACACGGCGGCCGATATGAGGTTTGAGTGCACTTTTTTCGACCAGATCCACCGGTCTATCGAGAAGTTCGGAGAGGTACCGCTCGAGCCTGAGAAACCCGAAGATCCCCGGCACCTCGGAGAATTCGACGAGGATGTCCACGTCGCTTCCCTCGTGCTCCTCGCCGCGCCGACACGAGCCGAAGATTCCGATGGACCCGACGTGGTAGGCCTCCTTCAGGTACGCCTTTTTTTCCCGGAGAATGCCGATGATCCTCGCACACTCCCCGCCGGGTTGCAGGGTGACAGTATCCATTCCTGAGCGGGATATACGCTTTTCTCTCTAGTATAGATATCCCCGGATCTTTCCGGGTCCGAGATGCCCTCTACCGGCGTATTCTTGAAGCGGAGAAGGACGAATAAGCAGAAATATCCATCAAGTGTGCCGCCGCGAAGGCCGAGGATGCAGGGTGCGATGGTCTGCTATCATCCCCGGTACCCCGTACCGGTGAGCGCGGGGCGGTTGACCGGGCCCCCCCTTCACAGCACTGATAGAAGATCCTCGCAAACTCGTCGGATGGTTTTCTCATCTGTTCTTTCATATTTTCGCGGGCATCGTCCGACTGGGCAGGTTCCCGATGCATCCTTTCAGAAATGACCGGCAGGGGCGTCCGACACCTTCATTCTTGCGGCCGGAGGACCGGAATTATTCAGCACAGCAACCAGAGCACAAAAGATATGAGCATTCCTCCCGTCGTAATTGGTACGGAGCAGCAGCGAGACACGCCGCCGGGCGACCGTGGAGTTCGGTCGCCGAGAAAAGGGGTAGGGAAAGAATGAAAGTAAAAGACTGCATAAAGATGATCGAAGCGGACGGGTGGTACCTGGTGGCGACCCGGGGCAGTCACCGGCAGTACAAGCATCCATCAAAACTCGGCCGGATCACCATCGCCGGGCACCCGGCAGACGTTCTTGCACCGGGGACGCTGAACAGTGTTCTCAAACAGGCTGGACTTAAAATGAGGGACTAAAATGTATCGATTTCTTGTCATCGTCGAGCAGACCGACGGCAACTACTCGGCGTACTCCCCGGACCTTCCGGGGTGTGTGGCCACCGGGGCGACCCGTGAGGAAGCGGAAGAGCAGATGCACGAGGCGATCGAGCTCCACATCGAGGGGCTCCGGGAGGATGGGGCCCCGGTTCCCCGCTCGAGGTCTTCGGCCATCTATGTAGCGGTCGGTCGAGGGTAACTCCGGAGAATGGAGGCGCAGGAAGCGACGATGTGCGATTCTCTTCCCGGCGTGCTCGGCCCCCTCTGGACGCCGGGGGCATTCGATGACCGCATTGAAAGTGGTTGCCGTGCTTGGGAGTAGTTGAAGAGATCACCGAAGAGTTCTCTGATCCGGTCATACGGGAGAAGCTGTAGACGCAGAGATAGGTCATGAGCGCTTTCACGTCCGGGCCATACTGCACAGCGCGCTATGAGCATGAAAAACGGTGGGACGATTGACCCGTATCTTTTTCGTTTCTGGGATAATAGTTGCCTGTTCTAGTGGACGCTCTGCATACCCCCGGAGATTTTTCATACCAACGCTTCCGGGCGAACCCTTCTATTCCCTGCTCCATAAGATCGATGCAGGAGAGTGGCAGGATGAGTCTGCATGCGGAACTACTCGAAAAAAGGGACGAGATCCTCGAGATCGCAGCCAGACACGGCGGCCGATATGGGAGCTCCCGGTTCCCCGCTCGCGGTCTTCGGCCATCTATGTAGCAGTCGGTCGAGGGTAACTCCGGAAGAACGGTGGCTCCGGATGCGACGATTCGCGAGGAGCGTCGCGGGAGCACCGATATGTGCAATTCTCTTCCCGGCGCGTCGATCGGCAAAGGACCCGCGTCAACCGACAAGCCCCTCCCGTCAGGGAGGGGTAGTTGACGCCGGCAAAGATGAAACGTTGCCCCGATAACCCCGGGAGGGTCACAAATCGCGGCAATCAACCTGTTGAGATTGGGGCTGCAATCTCAGCCAGGGATGCCCTCGCCTCAGTGAGGAGAGCAGTCACACTAACTCGTCAACCGGCAACGAGTCACTGTATGAGACAGAGATCCATTTCAACATCGCAAGGTTGCGGATTGCAGAAGCGAGCCTCTCACGCTTCATCGGATCGTTCCATTTTCTTTTCCATGAGAGAACACTGTCGAATATCTCTTGTTCGGTAACCGATTGCCCGGGTTTCAAATACGCCAACTCTCGATATATGTAATATACCGTGGCGACTTCCTCCGCTTGCTCTGTATTCTTAATTCTGCTGAATAGATCAACGGTTTTCTCAATTTTCGGTTCAAGTTCGACCAGTTGACGCTCATATTTTTTCCGCACTTTCGGGTACTCGGGGCCAATTGAGATGACCACCATCCGACCGAGCTGTTTCTCGGCAATGAGGTTGCTGTTGGCAAAGAGATGAATTGTTCTTTTTACGTCTTCCGGGGAAAACGGTCCATAGTACCCCTTCTTAAATGTAAACTGAGTATTTACTCCCGTCTCCGTGATAATGTAGCAAATTTTTTGAAACATAGTTCGGCCTACCCTGACTGCATGAGCCTGCTGTCCGAGCCGATTCAATACTTCAAGGATTGCAATTTTTTCCGGCGTGAGTTCACTTTTCGTCTGGTTTACCTGATTGTAATCTTCAAGTAATACCTTCTGGGAGAGGAAATTTTCTTTTAATTCGTCGTGCGGAGTCCCGAACGGTGCATATATTTCAACAGGAATGTCTATCCGGGATAACTTTTGATACATTATCCGGCCAATAACACGCCATTCCTGGCCACCGTTTCCACACCCTAATGGCGGAAACGCTACCGATGTTACGCCCCATTCCCTGTATTTATTCACGAAAATATCCAGCCCTTTAACGATATCCTGGATACGTGATGGGGAACGCCAATGGTTTTTTGTTGGAAAATTTACAATAGAATTGCCGAATATGTCGGTATAGTGGTATGGAACACCGGGTTTGACCTGTAAATTCATGCACCTTCTAGTATAATCACGGTACATGTCCGGGTATTTCTGCTTGAAGAGAAGAGCGATTCCTTTCCCCATAACACCCACACAATTCACTGTGTTGACAAGCGTCTGTGCCTTGCTCTTCAGGACATCCCCAACCAGGACGGTTACCATATCAACTCCTCCCCCGTACTTGCCTATTGAAAAACATATCTCCATCTATGATTATCTCTCGATCAAATCCCACCTCAGATAGACATTTTTTAGAGGTACTACATGATACATATGCTCCATTTATGTGAACCGCGGCAACGATATTCGGTACTAATACTTCGGCGCACATAATACTTTTATGTCTCCTTTGTTCATGGGGATCTTCATGTGTCCAATATCTTGCATATATCATGTCTAAATCAAGTTTATCCATGGCCTCCGAAAGTGAGTAAAAAGATACCCAGTCACTTGCAGCATTGCCATCGGTTATCACGACACCCGGAAACTCTATCAATCTGTTTTCAAGTTTCAATATGCAGATGTCATCCGATCCGTTACACATCAACGTATACAACATTGGGTTCCTTGCATTAAGATAAAGATTCACGTAACTGTGAAGGGACAGACCATTGGGAACTTTTTTGTTAGCCCTGCGCCCCTGCACCTCACGATTTGCAACGGAAACGTGACGTAGCCGCATTGCCATATCGTATGACAGGATCCCATGCCTTAATACTGATGGGATATTTTCGATAGCGACAATATAATAGAGTTCCTTAATGAATTCGGACATCTCATTGGCCACTTTGACTTTGTTAAATTTAAATTAGTACACACTCGATTAACCCCCTTCCGCAGGAGCCCACCCCGCAAAATCCTTATACTTTCAGAAAAACCTCTGTGCACACTTCTGCTGTTTTCATCGAAGGATCCAGCGTCCTGATCGGCCATCTCGGGATCGTCGCCGGTGTCTTCGACACCCTGGCATCGACGTGTTCGATGACAGGCTGGTCGAGTGGTGTTGCACAGGGAACGCCGTTGGCGAACATGCGGTACGCGAGATAGTCGTCGAAATGATCCCGGTCAACTACCCCCGACGAGAGGAGGGGGCATGATGCCGGAAGTGGTATCATGCTCTTTAGAGGCTTCGCGATTCCACCTCTCCCCCGCGTGTGGGGGAGCGGACCGCAATAGGCCGGTTGACGGCGGCCCTGGCAGCAATGTCGCTGCACTGTGGTGTCGTTTGCGCAGGTGTATAGCCGTGATCCGCAGGAGAGGCTCCTGCTTCGTGCCTTCCGTAGCGCAACATATGTCTGTCGAGATTTCCCGGCATAAACCTTTTCCCTGCGAGGTGAAAGTGAACGGGGACACGCCGAGGGTCGATTCCTCCCCCGCCTTA
>DAYL01000032.1:204803-223033 GCA_002508705.1 Methanoculleus sp. UBA374
TAAGGCGGGGGAGGAATCGACCCACGATCCTGAAAAGAATGATATTCAGGTGTAATTAACGGTTTCAAGGATGACAGAAGGTAATTTTGGGGCATTCACTTCTTACCCCTGCCGGATTTCGTGGCTGCGTTGTTCGGGTTGAGCGGATTCGCTCTGTTATCCGTTGCAATCTTCCTTCCCCACGTCTCAGGGATTGATCGAGCTGGATTATCATATCATTGATCAATCATCCATTCGACTTCTACCGGCATCGGACACACTTCCGTGAGAGCACTATGACCGTTGGGACAATGAAATGCTTTGTTGAGACTGCAGAGACATGATGCTCCCGGCCGTCTTCCACCGAAAGCGAAGGGACGGCGGTCCCCTCCGGGAACAGCGGACCACCTCCTTTGCATTTCAGCCGGGCGGAGGTGCCGTATCAGAGGGCCGGACCTGCGATGTCGGGAGTTCGGAAAGGCATCAGTTCTTTCAGGGACGCTACATCCCCGGCCCGGACCCTCTTATAGACCTATTGTTTTTCCGGCCGCTGCAGGACTGCATACCCGAAGGCGGCGAGCGCCACGACGACGGCGGCGATGGAGACACCGTGAACGGCGAGGGAGTAGACCGCGCTCCGGACGACCCATGAAAATCCGCCGAGGACGTGGGTCGCGGCGACGAGCAGGAGGAGCACGACCCCGAACCCATAGAGACCGGTCGGGCGGAGCAGGCGGAGCGCCGCGAACGCCACGACGTAGTAGAAGAGCATCATGAAAAGCAGGTAGACGATCACGATATCGTTGGCCACGGCATACCGGACGAGCGGACTGAACTCCAGCCGGAGAAGTTCGTCCCTTCCCCCGGAGAAGATGAACGTCATGGAGTAGTCGAAGAGCACTGCAAGAGCCGGTATGCAGGCTACGATGCGATAATCCGCCATAACCCCCGATATTTCCACGTTACCTGCCCTCCTATGAAGATGTCCGGCCGGACCGGACCGGCACGGAAGAATCTGGCGCTCTTTGGCGCGCCGGAGGAGGTACGGTGGCACCCGTGACTATATAACGGTTCTTCCCGGGGCAAGGCAGGGCATCCCGGGAAAATGTGAATGCCGGGGCGTCCGTGCGATGGAAGTAAAAACGGCATAGAGATGATCGAAGTGGACGGGTAGGACACGGAAAAAATGTACGATTCTCTGTCATCGTTGAGCAGACCGACGGCAACGATCCTGCATACCCACGGCCTCATCTCTGGTGCGCGGCCGCGCCTGCCGACGCTCACCCCATGATATATCAAGGTGCAGACGGCACCGGTGCCCCCGTTCCGGTCGGAGAAACGGATGTATTCAACACCTCACTCCAGGGCGATTGTCCGGGCATGCAGAAACCATATCAAATGAAACCGCCATACTAGTGGGAAATGGAGTTTGAATGGGGGCTCATCACCCTTCCGGAGAACGCCGTCGTCGTGCTCGAAGAAGCGCTGGGCAGCACGAACGTCACCTACGCCCTGCAGCTTGCGGCGGGTGCGGCCGGGCAGGGGAAACGCGTCACCTACATCACCCCGCAGTACAGGGATGACGTCCGCACCCAGATGGATCTCTACCGGATCAAGTATTTCGACCGCTTCGAAATCGCCGAGTGCGCCAGGACCACCGCCGCCATCACGACGTCCTGCACGGGGGACTTCTGCGTCATCGACCAGTTCGCATCGTTCTGCCCCGACGCCGACCTTGCGAGACTCAAAACGACTCTTTGCGCCCTCATCGACGCCAGCAGGAACGGAAGAACCATCCTCCTGACCATGACGACCGGCATCCTCTCCGATCGTCACGAACAACTCATCCGCTCACTTGCAGACGGGGTCATCCAGTTCCTGGAGGTCAATGAAGGCGGGAAGATCAAGCGGTACCTCAACGTCCCGAAGATGAAAGGAGAACTCCCGCCGGAACGGATGGCGCCTTTCTCCGTCACGGAAGAGGGTATCCTCATCGACACCCGTGAACGCCACGGGTGATCCTTCACCCACCCATCGCAACCGCGGTCGTCCGGGCGGTCGTTGCCCCGACGGTCGCGCTGACGGCATAGGTCCCTTCCGTCGCACCGAGGGTGACCCTCACCGTGGCCTCCCCCTTCTCGTTGGTCTTCACCGTCTCCGGCTCGACGCTCCCGCCCGGGTCTATCCCGAACGTAACCGTCGTCCGGGACAGAGGATTGCCCTCGAGGTCGGTAGCCGAGACGACGATCGGCTCCTTCAGCGGCAGACCGACAAGCCCCTCCTGGTCGAATCCCGAGATAATCGTGACGTTCGCCTCGATCAACTCCTCGCCCGCACCAGCAGGGAGGAGCATCAGCAGAGAGGCCACGTAGCACCCCCCGACCAGGATCGTCGCGTGCTTCAGCCCGTAGCGCACATCCCCCTCCGAGATCTTGCCGATGATGAGGCCGCCGAGGAGGGCGTTGAGCATGATCAGGTGGAAGAAGCCCTGGGTAAAGTCGATCTCGGCGATCTCGGCGCCGCCGATGCCACCGAACCCCGAACTCCCCACATCGCTGAAGAAGGGGAGGAGTGAGGTGTTCAGGGTATAGGCGATGAAGAAGATGATTCCCTGCGCCATGTAGAAGATGGCGACGTACTGCCGCAGGTTTCCCTCCTTCTCCCGCTCGATCCCGAGAATGCCCCGCATATCCTCCGACGACTTGAGGATCAGGTCCGCCACCGAACCCCCGCTGTAGGACGCCTGGATGACGAGCTCGGTATACCTGGCGATCAGTTCGCTGTCGAGGTTCTTCGCCATCTGTTTCATCGCCTCCTCGAACGATTTCCCGAACTTCATGGAGTTCGCGCAAACCCGGACGTCGGTATCCAGCGCGCCGAGATCGGTCTTTGCAAGCTCCATGACCGACTTGATGGGGTCGAGCCCGCCCCGCATCATCTCCGAGAGCTTGAAGAGAAACTCCGTGTAGAGTTCCTCCTTCTTGCGCCGCCGCATCTTCTGGAGCGTGATGTCGAAACCGTAGGGGGTGATGGCGACGAGCGTTGCGATGATGAGGACATGGTCGATGCCTATCTTCTCCTCCTCTTCCTGCGGCTCCTCCACCTCCTCCGGCGTCAGTTCGACCCCCTGCTCCTCCGCCTCCTCCTGGCGGAGAAGTTCCTCGTAGGCCTTCTGCCGGTCGCTCTTCTGATCCCCTCCCCCGTCGTCTCCGCCGATCTGCGTCATCCCGGAGAGCAGCATCCCGGCAATGAAGAGCAGCGCCACCGCTACCGGGACCCCTATCGTGAAGTACTCCCGCTTCAGGTCGTAGCGGAGACGGAGACGCTCGATGAAGAGGGTAATGCCGCCGGGAAGGCTGCCGGATTTTGCGTGTTTTCGCTGGGACGCCATGGTAGATCAGGGATTTGTGGAGTATTTGACGCCGAGCATCAGCAGAAAGAGGACGTTGATGAGCGGCGTGCCGAGGTAGACCAGGAAGAAGAAGAGCTGGTCCGGGGTGAACGGACCGAGTTCCACCCCCAGTGCGCTGCTGATCACGATGCCGAGGACGGCGAGGGTGAGTGTCATCACGATGCCGCCGAGGTAGCCCTCGCCGAAGACGGAGAGCGACTCGACGAACTCCTTGTCCGTCTGCCGCCGGATCTCCATCAACTCCTTCGACTTGGACGCAAGATACCCGGCAAGGCCGCTACCCCCGTAGATGAGGTTCGTTAAGTCCATGCAGATGTTTCGGAAGATCTCGGAAGGCGTGGAGTTCACCATGCCGTTCATCGCCGTCACCGCATCCTCGCCGAGGATCTCGACGCGAAAGACGACTTTCCCGAACTCGCGCGAGATATGACCGTAATCTTCACGCGCAATCCTCCTGATGATATCGAGCGGCGTGGCGCCGGAGCTGGCCAGAATGGACATGAAGGCAAGCGCGTAAGGGAGGTTCTTCTCGATATCGATCTTCTTATTCGAGATCTGGCTGGTGAGGTAGAAGGGAAAGCCGACCGCGACGACAACCGGAGCAAGGAAGGTGAGGGCGAAGATGTAGAGCAGGGCGCTCTCGGAGACGAAGGGGCTGAATGGGGCGAGGAATATGACAAGCGAGACGGCGAACATGACCATGGCTGCAAGCGCAGCCGTGACGGCGAGCAGAGAGAGAAACAGGCCGGGCGTCATCTCGAGATCGGCCTGATAGATCATCCGGGCTATATCCTCGTTTGGGCTTTTGTCGAGGTGCTTTCCGAGGCGGTAGCAGATCTGCTTGTACTTCTCGAACAGTTTTTCCGGGTCGAGAGGCGGCAGATGAAATCCTCCGGTCGAGTTTCGGAACGGTAAAAGCGACAATATGCGTTCACGATCAAACATGCAGAACCCCGGCACCCCGATTACAGGGAGTAATCAGCCTAGAGTATGGATTGGGAGGGATATAGATATTTCCAAATGAGTATATAGGAACTATTGGTTTCGTAAAGAACTATGTACCAAGGAAGGGGACCGGTCCCGGTTAGAGGACAACCCGTTTTCCCGGGCGGTACGCCGAACCGGCCCACCCATGCCCCGCGATATCGGGTCCGTACCGGACCCGGGGGCGGCCATCCGGCGCCAGTGTTTCGTCCGGGAAAGAAACCCGGCGCTCCGGCCCATTGTTCCAAAGCCGAACGCTCCCGTAGCCGCGATCCCGGAATTTAACGAGTAAACCCATAGATCAACCCGATGACATACGGAAATATTAAAATATAAGAAGAATAAATATTGTACTACATTGCCTTCCATATCAGGAATGGGCGGCAAATGCGAATAGGATATTCGTAACACGCGGTGAACCGGGATCGGGCAACTCAAATCTCCCCGGTTTCGGCACGGCAGCCGGACCGGATGATACTCTTTTCATAGGGAACTACTATTACAGTTCATCATGTCGCCGGGAAATATCTGTGGGTGCCGGCTTGGAAATAGTGTCGCCGCAGGTCCATCAGTCACGCTCGACCAGGACGACCTCACCGTTCTCTCCTCCGATGTCCGGGTCGCAATCCCCAAATCGCTCGATACCTGGTCGATGACTGTGTTTCGCCGTCCTGGGGGGAAGCATCGTCCGGGACCCTGTTTTCCTCTACGCGGGCGAGGCGCTCCTCGGTGCGACGTTCATGCTCTGGGGGCTCGCGGTGCGGGCGCGGAGGAGATGAAACTCCATCGGAGAACGTCCACCCGGTCTCCCGCCCGCTCACCGCTTCAGAATAAACCCCGGAACTGCTCCACAAGGTCCATCGTCGCCGCTTCCCCGGGCGCGACCCAGGCGTAGTCCTCGTGTTCCGGACTGAGGCTGATCTCGGTTCTGTCGACATCGCATGTCATGACCAGGTAGGCGACCCTCCTCGTCGGAAGGGCGAGTTCCCCGGCACCCGCGACGTGCCGGAGGGTGACCCGCATCCCGGTCTCTTCGCGGACCTCCCTCCAGAGGGCGCGGTCGAAAGTCTCCCCGGGATCGAGCGCCCCTCCGGGGAGGTCCCACTTTCCCGGGTTGATGGAGGCGGCAGCGGCACGTTTCAGGAGGAGGACCCTCCCCTCGTCGTCCCGGATGAGCGCCGAAACGGCAAGGGAGAACGGTTTTTCCGGCATACGACGACATAAGTCCTGCCGATACAAATACCTCCCCCACGGCAGAACCGTAAAGAGGTACCGGCACCCATACTGGTGAACCGGACGGAGCAGTACTTCATGAGCGGCATGATCACGGATTTCCTGGTAGTCGCGGACCAGATATTCATCCTGGTTCTCCTGATTGCCGCCGGTTACATCGCCGTCGCCACGAAGATCGTGGACCCCCGGACCACCCGGGGGCTCTCCGGGCTTCTCATCAACATCACCATCCCTGCGCTGATCATCGCCTCCATGCAGGTGCCCTTCACCCCCGAACGCCTCGTCGGCGCCGAGACCCTGCTCCTCGCGACCGGAGCCCTCTACGTCTTCTCGTTCGCCCTCGCCTGGGCCGTCTCAAAAGCCATGCGAGTCCCGCCCGCGGAGGAAGGGGTTCTCCAGTTCGCCATCGTCTTCGGGAACGTGGGGTTCATGGGGTTCCCGGTCGCCCTGACGCTCTTCGGCCAGAGTTCCCTCTTCTACGTCGCCATCTTCAATCTCGTCTTCAACGTCCTCGTCTTCTCCGTCGGGATAGCGATGCTCGCCGGGGGAAGAGGAGAACGGTTCGACCCGAAACTCCTCGCGAATCCCGGGATCGCGGCCTCCGTCGCCGGGTTCCTCCTCTTCCTCGGCTCGGTGGAGATCCCCGGGCCCTTCATCGACGCAATCGACCTCCTCGGGGGGGTGACCACGCCGCTTGCGATGATCATCGTCGGGGCGATGCTTGCGACCTTCCCGGCCCGGGAGATGATCGGAGACTGGCGCGTCTGGACGGCGAGCGCCGTTCTCCTCCTCGGAATTCCCGTGGCCTACGTCTATCTCTTCTCCCCGATCTTTCCCGATCCCCTCATCAACGGCGTCATGATCGCGATGGCCGCGATGCCCGCCGCCGCAAACACCGTCATCTTCGCGGAGCAGTACGGCGCCGACTCACGGCTCGCGTCACAGATCGTCTTCGTCTCGACGATCGGGTCGCTCGTCACCATCCCGCTGATCACGACGATGCTGCTGTAGGCGAGAAAAGTTTTTACCCGTGAGGGTCCGAATCCCGGAAAAATGGAGGGAGACAGGATATGGCAGAGGCAATTCTGACCGGAGAAAAAGCGAAGTTCACCATCACCCGCACCTTCGATGCACCGCGTGACCTCGTATGGAAGGCATGGACGAGACCTGAGTACTTCAACCAGTGGTGGGGGCCCAAAACCTTCACCGCACCCGTCGTCAGGACGGACTTCCGCGTGGGCGGCAGGTACCTCTGGTGCATGCGCTCGCTCGAAGGCAAGGACTTCTGGAGCACGGGCGTCTTTCGCGAGATCGTAGAGCCCGCAAAGATCGCCTACACCGATGCGTTCTCGGATGCGGACGGTAACGTTGTCCCGGCCTCGGCCTACGGGATGAGCGAAGACTGGCCGCAAGAGCTGCCGGTGACCGTGACGTTCGAAGAGCACGAGGGCGGGACGTTGATGACCCTGCAGGAGGACGGCGTCCCGGAGGGCGAGATGCTCGACATGGCCCGCGCTGGCTGGAACGAGTCACTCGACAAACTCGCCCGGGTGCTTGAGAAGGGAGAGGTCGATATGACGAAGACGAACCTCACCGCTGAACCCGGAAAACAGGAGATCGTCATAACCAGGGTCTTCGACGCGACCCGGGACCTCGTCTTCGGCACCTACATGGACCCGGAGTTGATACCCCGGTGGTGGGGGCCGAAAGACCTGACGACCACGATCGAGAAGATGGATGCAAGGCCGGGGGGTATCTGGCGCTTCGTCCAGCGCGACGCCGAGGGCAACGAGTACGGGTTCCACGGCGTGTTTCACGATATCGCGCCGCCCGAGCGGCTCATCTTCACCTTTGAGTACGAAGGCATACCTGGCCATGTGCTGCTCGAAACGATCACCCTGGAGGACGTGAACGGCAGAACAAAGATGACGGACAGAGCGGTCTTCCCGACGGTCGAAGACCGCGACGGGATGCTTCAGTCGGGTGAGGAGGGAATGACCGAGACCACGGACCGTTTCGCGGAACTGGTGGAGGAGAAGAAGAGAACGTAAGATTGAATATTGTGATAGGAACACTCATTTTTCTTACTTTTCATTAATTTTCGCTACTTTATTAAAACAACCATTCTAATATACCGGTATGAAATGGCACGAACATTGCAGGTTCATGGGGCTTGAGCGGGATTACTCCGTCGAAGAACTGGCAAAGTTCCACGGTCACCTGGGACCGTTCATCGTCCTCGGCTACCGGATGGGACGCCATGCACTCCACCGTCTCGGGAGCGATCCGTTTGCGCTGTCCGCAACGGTTTACTGCTCGGGAACGCCGCCGGAATCCTGTCTGGTAGACGGGGTGCAGATCGGAAGCGGATGCACCTTCGGGAAGAGAAATATCGACCTCGTCGTCTCTCCCCGCATCTGGGTCCAGTTCCGGCATGCCGACGGCCGGACGATCCTGCTCAAGCCCGGCCCGTACCGGGACCGTGCGGCGGAGTTCGACGGGCCGGACAGGGAGCTCGCTCTCGAGAATTTCGCCGAGGCGATCTACTCGATGCCGGAAGGCGAACTCTTCACGGTCGAGGAACCGACATGGGCGAACCGATAATCCGCCTACAGGACGTGACGACCACCTATGAGGGGGCCGCATATCCGGTGATCCATCATATCGACCTCGAGATAGGGCCGGGCGAGTTCGTGATTGTCGGCGGCCCGAACGGTGCCGGGAAACAACGCTGCTCGAGACGATGGCGGGCCTCCTGCCGATCGTGAACGGGACCGTAACCGTTTGCGGACTGGACGCCGCACGCGAAGGAAACGCGATGCGAAAGAGGGTGGGCTACGTGATTCAGAACTTCGACTTCGATCCCTACACCCCGTTCTCAGTCGAGGAGGTCATGCTGATGGCGCGGTTCGGCCGGATCGGCTGTTTCCGGCGACCGGGAAGAGAGGATTACGACGCGGTCGACCGTTCTCTCGCTCAGATGGGCATCACGGACCTCCGCAAGAGCCATATCGGGAAACTCTCCGGCGGTCAGCAGCAGAAGGTCCTGATTGCGCACAACCTGGCCAAACAACCGGATGTCGTGCTGCTCGACGAACCGTTCAGCAACCTCGACCTGGCGACGCGCGAACATGTGTGCGATGTGCTCTGCCGCGTGGCGGATACCGGCGTAACGGTCGTTATCGTCTCCCATGCGTTCGACGCGCTGCCGTCGCGGGACGTCCGGGTCGTGGTGATGAGAGCGGGAACGATCGTGCTCAACAGGGTTGTGCCGCCGGGCGACGTTCAGCAGACCGTCCGCTCGACGTCGGAGGAGAGTGCCTGATGCTGGAATTCCTCATCCCCAACAACATGGTCTGCCATGCGACCGAGGCAATGCTGTTCGCCTCCATCGGGTGCGCCGTCCTTGCGGTGCTGATCACCCAGATGAAGATCTCGTCCATCGGGTTCACGATGGCTCACGGCGCGTTTGCCGGCGCCGCGGTGGGAATGTTCTTCGGAATCGACATTACGGTCACGGCGCTGGCAGGAAGCATCGCCATTGCAGGCCTGCTGGGTCCGCTGAGCGACAAGTCCCGGATGTCGATCGATACCACGCTCGGGGTGCTCTTTGGCACCATGATGGCCGTCGCCATATTTTTTTATGCGTGGATGCAGCAGCTGGAGATCGGGTACAACGCATCGGCCCTCCTCTTCGGCAGCGTGATCTCGCTCTACCGCGAAGAGATCTACGGCCTTGCCGCCATCATGCTCCTTGTGATCGTCTTCGTGACACTCTTCTACAAAGAGATCTCGGCGATGATCTTCAATATAAAAATTGCCGAGATCACGGGAATCCGCGTACGTCCGATGATGTATGCGCTGCTGTTCATGATCGCGCTGATGGTGACCCTCACGATGCCGATCGTGGGCGGCCTGCTCCTCTACGTCTGGCTGGTCACGCCGGCGGCGATTGCGTATCAGTTCTGCAGCACCTTAAAGCAGATGATGATTGCCGCCCCCATCCTTGCGGCGGCGGTCAGTCTCGTCGGGACATATCTCGCATTCACATACAACCTTCCCATCGCCCCGCTCAGCGCCGTACTGTTCAGTGTCCTCTTCGCCGTCTCCGTGGCGGTATCCCCGAAGAGAAAGATCACCCGGCTGAAGTACGGTGCGCCGCAGAACGCCGATTGACCCGGCAGACGGTACGGAGGAACAGTTAAATCGGAAAGGGGACTGGATCGCCGGGACGGCAATCGCGATCACGGTGTGGCTGGTCATGAGCATCCTCGTATCCCTGGCGAACCCCGTTGTCGCACGTTCGATCTGGCCGGCATTGCTCCCTGTCTTCATCCTTGCGTATGGTTATCTCACCGTCTGCTATTTCGTAAACAGAGTGAAGAGATGGAGCGAGAAGTATCTCGATACGCTTCCGGGACAGCGAACGCACGGAAAAGAGGAAGAAGCACAGAAGATACAGGCAATGGTCGAGCACGTCGAGGAGATGGAGAAGAAGGTGAACCGCATCGAGGCGATGCTGGTGACGGACGGGAGCGGGGGGTCGGGGATCGAGACGCCTCCAGCGTCCGGGCGCAGGGTGGCCCGCCTCGGAACGGATCGCTAGACGTCGGCCGATCATCAGCGCCGCGGCATAGACCGCCCCGGTCAGGAGCCGCGGGTCCGGACCATCCGAATATTCATTGAAGAAACAACCATCCACAGGGGAACATCCCGCCAAAAAAAGGAGAGATCACAGTAGCGACCCAAAATCGAAGACCCATCTATGGAAAAGGATCGCAAAAACCACGCTCGTTGCAAGGGAGAGGAATGCGGCCCGATCCCTTGACATCTCATGAAATATCCGTACGCCGAAATAGGTCGCCAGACCGAAACCGAGGAGAAGCAGCAGGTCCATAAACGGGATCTGTACAATCACAACCGCCCAGAAAAACAGGACGAAGGGAGCCAGGGCATAGATCGCCGATTTCATTGTTTTTTTCAAATCCCCGATGTACATCAACGAAAAGCAGGAAAAATGCTCAATGAGGCTGATCCCCAGGAGGGCGACCGCCCCGCAGATCAGACCCTGCAGTAAACCGATGAAAGTTCCCGACACCAGAACCCCGAGCCGGTGTAATCCAATCTCGAATTCATCCGGCGGATACGACCCCGCAAAGAGGGGTAATAGCATGAACACGACGGCTGTGACAACAACAACCACAAAAAAGAATTGAAGATCGTACTGCAGCGGCTTTTCGTTAAGCCGCTGGAAAAAAATCAGAGGACTCCACGAACTTCGCCGGACGCTACGTTGAGCATTCATAAGATGATGTGAAGCACCGGGTTATGATAAATTCTGTCACGTTTCCCGGCATCTCCGGCGACTGTTCCAGAAAATCGGCGGACCCGATTCTTTCCAGGAGAAAGAAACTCCGATGGGACCCACATCCGGGGACGCCGCCAGGCCGCCCGGATAACCCGCCCCCGGGTCGTCGCACGGGCGTTATTAAAGCGAATACGCAGCCGTTACGTCCGAAAAGACGGAGACTATCTCCCCGGGCATGTGCCGTTGCTCCAGCGTATTGTACGGCGCGCACCTGTTCATTCTCCCGGGAGTACATCCCCGGTATCCTCTCAAAGAAAATTAATAATTGCAGATATGCAGAGGATACCGTCCGATTCATCAGCGCGAATAAGTATCATTCCTCGCGCTCCCGACCTCCCGCACTTTCAACAAATATTTATGGCCGGAAGCACCACTTTTTTATAGCACAAAATAGTTTTCTTTAACGAAAATCTACTTTATTTGTGCTGTCAACGTCACGAAAAGGACGTGAGAACTGTGTTTAGATTTGATAAAGAACAGACAGTACTGGATTTTAACGGTATAAAGATCGGTGGTCAGCCAGGAGAACACCCCCGGGTGCTGGGTGCATCCATCTTCTACAACAAACAGGAGATCGTCCTTGACGAGCACACAGGGAAGATCGATAAGGAAAAAGCAGAAGCGCTCTGGAACAGGACCCAGGAGCTCTACGATCTCACTGGAAACCCCTTTTTCTGCCAGATCATCTCGGAGCACGGAGAGGCGTTCGAGAACTACTTCCAGTGGTTCGACAGCATCGACAACAGGACTCCGTTCCTGATGGATTCGTCGGACCCCGCCGCTCTCGCCCATGCCACGAAATTCGTCGATGAAGTCGGTCTCTCGGATCGCGCCATCTACAACTCGATCAACGGGTCGATCACTCCCGAAAATATCGAGACCCTCAAAAACAGCAATGTGAACTCGGCCATCGTGCTCGCCTTCAATCCGGGAGACGGAACGGTCGTAGGAAAAGAGAAGGTGCTCAACGAAGGCGGGGTTGCCGGCCAGGAGAAGAGCATGAAGCAGATTGCGGAAGATTGCGGCATCACCCGCCCGATCCTGGATACCGCCGCAACACCGCTGGGGCTCGGCTCCGCCGGGTCGTTCCGGCATATCCTCGCCTGCAAGGCAATTCACGGGCTTCCGTGCGGCGGCGCCTACCACAACATGACCGTCTCCTGGACCTGGCTGAAGCGCTGGCGGAAGAACGGGTTGGCTCAGATATACGAAGGCAAAGAAGCCCTCGCCGAGCAGATGTTCCACCACTACTTCGGGGGAATCGACGGCATCCGGCAGGCCGCGTGGTCGTCTCCCGATATCGGCTGCAATATCATTGCCATGACCCTCGGGGCCGATCTCATCATGTACGGCCCGATCGAGAGCATGGAGCCGATGGCAACCACCGCCGCATTCTGCGACATCGTGCTCGGTGAAGCATGCAAAGAACTCGGTGGGGAGATTCAGGAAGAAAATCACCCGTTCTACCGGATGATCTGAGACCCGTAGATTACCATGTCGCTACCACCGCTGTTCCGGAAGTACCTGTCCGTTCTGGAATCTTCCGTCACTGGCAGGGACTCCGAAGAACTCCTGAGCCTGCGGGAGTGGGTGCGTGAGGCCGCGGCCGCGGACAACCGCCCGGAGAAGGTCCAGACGCTCGCCGGCATCGGCATTGCCTGTACCTACGGCTCCCACACTGCCGGTGTCTGGATCGGCTACATCCGCGACCCCTCCTCGGTCTCCCCTGCATCCGTCGGCAGGATCCCCTGCTGCCCTGGCAGGGGTGACTATTCATCACTCTTTACTGTAAAAGAGCCGGTACTCAGACCTGAATTGTCCGTCAGCAATATAGGCAGCGGATATGCGGCTGCCTTCTCGACCTGCTGCAGGGAGATCGGCGATGAGGCCGCCGAAGCCCTTGCCGGGTACATCGGCAACGACGATGTGGCGGTGCTGGATGCCGCCGTTCATCGGTGCGTGTCGGAATACGCCGGGTCGGGGATGCAGCCCTTCGCAGATGAATTCCTCAGTCGTGTGGATGCATGCTGCAAAAGACGGAAATGTTCCGCCTGAATACTGCACGTACCTCATAAACTCCTGCCAATACCATTTTTCACGGGGATTGCGGTGGACCCACCCCTTTCCCTGCATCTGTCATGCACATCCCGGACACCGCCGTCGGACCCGGGACAAGAATCGCCGGGAGGCACCCGACAATCGCCTAAAGACCGATTCCCGGCCCCGTTCCCCCGGGAGGGATTACAATGAACTGAACGTTCGGGCGTATATGATATCTTCTGTCACGACGCTCTACATCCCGTCGTGAATCTCCGGCGTTCGCACCCAGGACGGTATCCCGACTGGATTCTAGCCGGAAGATCGCCGCCATCCACCACGGCAAAAGCCATACAGGCGCCGGATGACGAGAAGTATCAGGCCGACGATGCAGAATACAAGGAGCGTCAGGAAAATGAGACCGATAGCCCGACCAAAGAGCATGAAGAGAGGATCGAGCGCCGGATGCAACCTCCTGAGCGGGTCGTAGAAGAGTAAGAGGAAGAGCATCACGGCAAACAGTCCCGTTACGATTGCGTCCATCGATACCTTTTGCCGCATGCTCCATCCACCTCTTATGAAACCGTTACCGTAAACCGGTCCTCATCCCAGACCGAAACCCCAGTAAGTATCTCAGTTCGTCATCCAAAGAAAAAACCGCGAATCTCGCCGAATTACGGCGCATTCCTCCTGCGATACGTTCGGATGAGATAGTACCCCGCCGAGAGCACGATCACGGCTCCCAGAGCAACTCCCAGAAGAACAGGATCATAAAATACGCTGAATGCGCTTTTAGACCCGTGATACGCCGCGGTATCCCCTATCCCAGGTGTTTCAAGCGCCGTTTGCCGGGCGTTTTCCGTATCCGCTACCGAAAATCCGTCATCCGTCGAATCGATCCGCACGTCTTCATCCGGCTGAGCGGATGCATGTGCCATGCCGCTACCGGCGAGGATGAAGAGCAGCAGGGCAATGCAGATCAACCGTCCCCTGCCGATACCGATAACATTCATGCCTTATCTCCCTCCGTCGACTTTTTTCTTTTCATGTGTTCCAACTCCATTTTCAGTCCCCGGAGGCAGGAGAGGCACACGTTTTAAGTACCTGGAATGCGTACATCTCATTAGCCTTTGGGCTTGCGGGGCTCTATCATCCAGCCGTCAAGCAGGGATGGAGGGACCCCACGAACGTTTGCGAACGTACCCTCGCGCCCACACAATGACCTGGGCGTAGGTCTATTTATAAATTCTGTCCATTTTCTTTACATGTCCGGGAAGTGTTCCCGAAACCAATGGGACAGAACCGTCACCGGGGAAAAAACATCGGCCTGTATCGAGAGAGGTGCAGCCGTCCGGAGAGTGCCTGAAAGGTCGCGCGATCCGGAGAAAGGAAAGTTTTCCCGAGGGTCACCCCAAAAGCGCCCGCACAAACCGTTCCAGGATCTCCCCCGGGGCGAGCGGGATGTTCGGGACCGCCGCGTTCCCCGGTTTCAACACGACGTGGATGAAGTTCGGCCCCGCCCCCGGTTCTCCCAGATACCTTTTATCTTGCGGGGGTGAAGAGAGCGGAGCGAGAAGACCCACCCTTCAGTGGGGATGACACGGAAACTTCCACAGGAAGTTTCCTGACAGGAAGATGCAGAGCATCTTCCGTGAAGCGGAGCCACCCTTCCCATTTGGTTCGAGACGATACATTTTCTTCTCATATCTCGTATTGGAAGGCGTCTGCGTTGCGAGAACCAAGCAACCGGAATACACAGTCTGCTGTAAGGCAGAAACTGCCCGAACAGAACATTCAACGCCTGTGGAGATCGAGTAAGACCCGAAAGGGCACGGTCGATGAAGCAGGAAGCCACGCCCAAAAGGAGCGGGGTAGTTCACGTGACAGGCATCTGCACATCGGGCCTTACAGGTGGAGATCCACCCCTCAAACGACCGCAATAGGCTGAAAACGTGGGCAGCGCCGGATGACAGAGGCAGGAACGATCCCGGCGGCCGCTCGCCGACCGAAACCCTGATGCCGTGGACCGTCCAAAATTCCGGACATATGTCTAAAAAATTGGACATTCGGGAGGACCACCTCAGGGTCCTCTTCCTCTTCACCCGGGGCTACAACCAGGAGATCTACATCCGGGAGGTCTGCAGGAATCTTCCGATCAGCCGTGGATCGGCCCAGACAGCCCTTGAATACCTTGAGGAGAAACAGGTCCTCCGCTCCATCACCCGGGGCAGGACGCGGTTGTTCTCCCTGCAGCGGGGCAGCCACGCGCGGGACTTCTGCACTCTTGCAGAGATCTACCGGAGAATCTGTTTTGGGGAGGAGGAACCCTTCGTCGCCGGGGTCCTCGACCGGATCGCCCCCCACATCAACGGGAGTTGCGCGGTCTTCGGGAGCCACGCAGAGGGGACCGCGGACGAAGAGTCCGACCTCGACCTCTTCGTCGCCGGAGAATGCCGGAGGGACGAGGTCGAGAAGATCGGAAAGACTTACGGCCTCCCGATTCACCTCACCGTCTACCCTCCGGAGATCTTTGACCGTAGCCTCCACACAGATCCCTTTCTCCAGGAAGTGCTCCGGAACCATGTGCTGATCAAAGGCACCGAACACTTCGTTGAGCAGGCGGTGGGATAATGGATCAACTTGTGTGGTGCGGCCGGATCAAGAACGGGATCTCCCTTACCGCTCCAAACGAAACCCTGGCATCTGCATACCTGAAGAAAGCCGAAGAAGCCCTTGAGACGATGCAGACAATCACTGCCCGTGACTGGAAGATAACGACCGCGTACTATGCGATGTACTTCTCCCTCTACGCTGTCCTCACGCGGCTTGGGATACGGTGTGAGAACCATTCCTGCACTATCCTGCTTATGGAACGGCTTCTCTCCAATTATTTCACTCCTGCAGAGGTGACACTCGTCGAGAGAGCGAGAGGAGCAAGAGTCGACGCACAGTATTACATCTCGCGAGAGGTCCCGGACCCCCTCTGTGAGGAACTAATCCGGGCCGCTCCGCGGTTCCTGGTAAAGTGCGCGGCGATCGTCAGCGCGATGAACGAGAGAACCGTCGGGACCCTGAGGAAACGCCTGATGGAGGCACTCGGCAAAGAGGACTGAGAGGCGTGGACCAGGAGGTTTTTCACCCCAAAAGCGCCCGTGTAACCTTTCCAGGCAAGTATGGTTCCGGGTAAGGATAGATCCGGACACGGGGTTATCGCGACGCCGCCCTCACCGGATCTCCCCGCCCGGAGGCCACGTCGTCAGCACCACGTAGTATGCGCCTTCGTACCGTAGGTGTCGCGAAGCGCCCTGCCGCGTACGAGACCGGAGCGCCCCCGACGACGCGCCGGCTCCGATCGCCCCACTCCCGCGCCGAAGGGTTCCGCTCCCCGCCCCGGATCACCGCGTCGAGCGCGGGATGTTCTTCGAAGTCCTTCTCGGTCAAGGAGACGACCGCGCTCTCCCCCGGCTCTGCCCTCTCCATGACGTAGAGCATCGGCTGCCCGCCCGAGTTCTCGTGAGCGTAGAGGATGACGGCGTCGGCGAGCATGAACCCGAGCGCGACGGCGACGAGACCGGCAAGGCCGCAGGCGACGATGATTCCTGCCGTTTTGAGCCGGTTTCTGGATTCCGTTTTAACATCTTCTGCCATTTTGATTACACCTCCCGACCCGGTCTTAGTGGAGCAGAACGCGAGTGAGGTAATACGCACCGTCGTACTCAAGGAATGGCCGGTCCTTCTCCCTTGCATCGATACCAAATGACTCAATAAGGACGAGGTTTTCGATCCCCGTCATCGGGGCTACACCGGATACCTGCACGTCGGGGTTCCTGTTGGCGTCCCGAATCGCGGAGTCGAGCACCGGGTGCTGCTTGAGATCCTGATCGGTCAGGTGGATGACGGATGCATTCTCCGGGGGAGCATCCGGAACCTTCTGGACGACAAGCGCCTGAGGGGGACCGTCGATCCCCGTGATCAGGGCAACAAGGGCGGTATACGCAACTACAACCGTCGCGACGAGGAGAACGACGCCGATGAACGCCAGAACCCCGATAACGAGCAAACGTCTGTTGACTTTCGATTTCAGGATCTCCTCTATGCTTTTACCTTGGATGTAACAGCACTCCCCAAAGGATGGATTTCCCCGCTCTGCATAACTCACTCATGATTGTTCTCCTCGATTTCTTCCCGGAGGCCGGAGAAGCACACATGTTACGTACACGGAATGCGTACATCTCATCAGCAGCCTCCGGGCTTGTGGAGTTCTTCATCCGGGCGTCAAGCAGGGAGGGCATCCGTACACTCGGCCACCGCATAGTTGCTCGTCATCATGAGAGCCTGAATGTCGCCCTCCGCCAGGACGGAGATTGCAAGAGAATGGCAACGTGAGATAGAAAACGCAAATACTTCCGGATCTTTACCGTCGATCGATATTTCAAATTGATACTCCCCCCCGTCATTCTTGATGGACGTCCCGTCGTTCTTGATGAACGATGTTACATCCTCGTCCGCCTCAAGCCGATATACCTCCGTACAGACAGGAACACGAATGCGAGTGGCGTTGGCGTCAAACACCGTTACGTTAACCTCGTGCGGCACGTCATAGGCGTTAAAGACGTGAAAAAGGTGTGAACTGCAGGGCGGAGTTGCCTGCGACTCCTGTTCTGTTCCGCAGAAAATAACCGTACCGGCCACAACCATAATACCGACCACAGCAAGAACCGTCACCAACGCTGCTGCCCGCATCTCCGCCTCACCTCATCACTGGTATCCGGCGACGACCCCTTTCGTCTCACTGATCCTCCGGGCATTGTCGTGCGATGCGTCGCCATGTCGGGTGTCGCAAGAGTACTCAAAGCACATGTCGTTCCCCATGAAACACCAGAAGAGGAACAGGAGCGGCAGGCAGAAGACGACCACGACGAGCCAGGCATACTCCCGCACCGGGACGCTCCCCCCGGTGAAGAACGGCCGAAAGAACCAGACGAAGAGAGCGGCGGTGATGAGGGCCGCAAGGATAGAGATCTCCCATACGATGAAACTGAGCCAGCGGAACGGGACCGGCATGGAGAGGAGGACGATGACGAAGGCAATCAGGGCATACTCCTTTGTCGTGATCCGGCCCCGGTCCCGGCCGGTGAGGCGGGGCCAGGCGTGCCAGAGAAGGAGAACGACGGCGGATGTGCCGAGGAGATAGAGAGGTCATCCCAATACTCTCGC
>DAYL01000010.1 GCA_002508705.1 Methanoculleus sp. UBA374
GTTGTGCCGTGCCATCCCCACCCCGAAGGGTGGGGTCTTCCCGCTCCACCCCCTTCACCCCCGCAAGATCAATAAAACCGGAGAAGATGGAGTTAAACTACTTGTCGTCATTCCCCGGCGCGACCCCATTCCCCGCGGGACGCTCCTCTCTATTCTGAAACAGGCCCGCCTTACAAAGGA
Source organism: Methanoculleus sp. UBA374 (assembly GCA_002508705.1). GTDB lineage: Archaea > Halobacteriota > Methanomicrobia > Methanomicrobiales > Methanoculleaceae > Methanoculleus > Methanoculleus palmolei. The sequence continues at coordinate 181 of DAYL01000010.1, forward strand.
AGAATTTCTTGATCTGTGAGGGGCCCGCTATCGCGGCGAGGAATTACCCCGAAACGCCGATGAGGCCGTATCAGCAACAGGCTCGACTGATGAGTTCGGTCTCGTCAGAGGAAAAATCCTGAACGGATACAGTAATTTTAAATACATAGTTTCCAAAATAGGCTTGTTATAAGATCAGATTATTTGAATAATCGCGCGCTGATACTCATGAGTGAAATTTACATTCTGGCCTCTGTCCCCGAACAGGGAAAGACCACCACGGCGATCCTTCTCTCCCGCTACTTCGAGAAAAAGGGGAAAAAAGTTGCATGCCTGCAGTCTGAAAAAGGGCTCTTTGATGTGCATACCTACCTTCAGGAAGATCGTTATCACTATTCCATCCCGCTTGAAACGGCGAAGAGCCGAAAATCCTTTGAAGAGTGGCTCACGGTGGGCTATGATGTCTATATCTTCGAGGTATCCTTCCCGTATTCCCCGCCGGGGTCGGCGTTTATCGATCTCTTCGAGAACGTAAACGAACTCGTTTCCTATGATCTCAGGGACCGTTGGAAGGAGTATCGCCGCCAGCGGGTCACCGAACACTGGGAGCTGCCGTCGGATTCCAACAGTCATCTTACATTTTTCTTGGACCTGTTCAACGACAGAAACGTCCGGAAGGTCTTTACCAAAACGAGGGGGAAGATTGACGCCCCCTCGGTCGATGACCGGTTCAACCTTGTCAATCCCGGCGATTTTGTTTGCGACAGCATCAATCCCCGCTATTCCTTCCCGAAAAGTGGGAAAAAAGCAATAGCGGTCGGGGCGTTTCCTGCCGAGTACCGGGACATCTATGCCGATCTGAAATGGTACGGGTTCGACTATGCTGAATTTATGGAACGGTTCAGAAAGGAGGATTACGATCTCGCTATCATCGGCGCATGTATGAACCAGAACCTTAAGTTCCGTGACAGACCGGTGGAACCTGATATCATCTGCTATCAGCCGTCTGTATACCGTAGGGGGATTATCCAGGGTCATAGCGGAGTCAAGAAACACAGGCAGGTGACGGATGATCTCATGGAAGTTCACGGGACAATAAAGAACGAACCGGTCGGAACGCCTGTGGGGAAGGAAGGCGGCGTATTCGCCGGCCACAATAACAGGTACTGGATTTACAGGATGCACCCTGATTTTGATCTGATTAAAAAGGAGGGGAACATCCTCTTCTGCAACGGCTGGGTGCTCCCGCAGTACCTTATCCGCGACGGATTTCTGGAGGTGGGGTGAATGGGAGAAGGAGTCAGCCCGCCGGTGGTGACTCTGGTCGAACCGGAAGACCCGGACATCGGCGATCCCGTCGGGGCTGAGCGGCCGTTCACGGCATCGTGCGACCAGCCGGCCACGCTGACGGTTTACCTGGACGACAATCTGGTGCATACGAGCGCTTCCGGCGTCCGGGAAGTGTCCTATACCTTCCCGAGTGCGCCGCTGGGGCAGCATATGGTCCGGGTAGTCGCGGCGAACGCCAACGGGACGGGGGAGAATTACTGGACCTGGAACGTGGTCTCGACGCCGCCGGTAGTGATACGCGTCGCTCCGCTCGAACAGGCGATCTCCGACGATTCACCGGATGCGACGAGAGTTTTTGAGATCGCGGTGGATCAATCCGCCCGCATCATCTTCTACCACAACGGGGACGTGATTTACGACTCCGGCAGCCAGACCCTGACCTCCTGCTCGGTACCGTTTTCAGCGCACAGGTACGGCGAGCATGTCATTACCGCTGTTGCTCTGAACGCAAACGGCCGGGGGACGCTTCACTGGACGTGGACCATCAGCAGACCTCTACCTCCCCCGGAACCTCCGGAAATAACCCTCATCTGGCCGAACACAACAACGCCCTCATCCTACGCCGGGGCACGAGTGGTATTCGCGGTTCAGGTCACCCCCCCGGCTCAGGTGAAGTTCTACCTGGATGAGGAAGAGGTGTTATCGATCGATCAATTAACGGGTTTCGCCAATTATGTCGATGATTCCGCACTGGTTGGCCCTCATATTATCAGGATCACCGCGCACAATACCGAAGGTTCGGACCAGCTGCTAGTACATTGGACCGTCCATGAACCGGACACTCCGCCGGCCCTTTCTCTCAGTGTACCGGATACCATAAGCAACCTGCAGGGAGAGGTGAGGATTATCCTGGCACACGTAACTACCCCGTGCACGATACCGTGGTTCATCGATGGGGTGTGTGTCGCGGAAATGCGGGGCGATCCATTGACTTTTGCATATTTCGGCTACAATACTTCCAAACTAAGTGTTGGCCAGCATTCTCTAACCGTAACCGCAGGAAATCAACAGGGTTCGGATTCGAAGACTGTAACCTGGACTATCAGCGACCCGTACGATATCGTTCGCCAGGTTCATGGCGAGGATGTAGATATCGAGGTCGGTGGCGTACTGAAGACAACTGCCACCCTTAACGAAAGAGGGGACGGATCTCGGTTTATCGAAATTGCGTACAATACAGGCATTGGCTTGGATCTTATGAAAGATCAACACACGGGAGATCTAATCCCCATTTCAGGCAACTTCGATATCGAAGTAACCGTCAGCTGGCCGATTCTCACGATACCAAATACAGTTGTCAATTATCCAAAAACGAAGATTCATAGCGATACTCCTTCAAACCACGGCTCATTGAGCATCGAAGTACCGAATTCAAGTTATTATTATATTGATGTAAATTTGGCTGGAACGTGCAAATTTTTCCCGAAGTTAGAGGGGGTGCCCATTCCTATCCTTGGGTTTACAAATTACAATTATCATTGCAATGTCTATCTATCGCTGCAATAAGGGAAGGAACAACCAGTATGAGGATGAATGAATTGCGATCGAGTTTCACCCACTCGATACCCGGCTATCTGGTGAAACCAGCAGAGATGTTCGATCTTGACAGAGACAAAGGATATTCCTTCGCAATCACATTTTTTGCGGCGATCTCGGTCACGCTTGTAGTCATTTATTATTGTTTTCTTTACGCCGGCATCGGAGGAGGCATGTCAGTCAGTCGGCTCCTTGGGTCGATCATGAACGATATATTGTTCATATCCGGATACTTCCTCCTTCAAATACTCGTACTGTTAACCATCATCCATTTGGCTGCAAGATACGTTAATCGAGATGCACAATTCATTCATTCTTTTACCATTACGTTTATTAGCTATACGTATATGAGCTCGCTCTTGATGGCGCCGTTCATGATAGTACAAATCGTTGACTCCTATATATTGAACGGATCTCTGCCCATACTCAAAGTAATGGACTATGTGTTAGGACCGTCTTTTATCGCCGCCATCCTCATTTTTGTCTGGGTTGCCGCAAACGGCATACAAATGCTGCACGGACCATCTACCCTGAAATCGTATGCAATCGCGATTGTTGCGATAGCCGCAGCATTCGCTGCCATCTATCTCTATGGTCTGGTGTATTTCAGCCAGTTTACTCCCTGGGGGTGAATCCGATATCCGATCGTCGCGGTGAAGCGGGTGGTGGCGAGGTTGTAATTTCTGCCGATCCTGACGTCGGCGACCCCGTCGGGGCGGATGAGTCTTACTTCACCGTGGCAGGCAAAATGAATTGGGACCCTGTCTGGGGACCCTGTCTGGAAGAGTAGTACCTCATGGCCTTTGTATTCATTCAAAAGGTAGTGAGAAAGACCTTCCTGCTTTTTGTATCGCCCGTACGGACTGCAGAGATCGTTCAGGACGAGAGCCTGAGAGAATCGATCCTCTACTGGCTCATCGTCGGATTTTTGGCATTCGGGATCTTCATCTCTGCTGTCTGTTGTTTACTATATCTTGATCTTGATGGAGCAAATGTGCATCAGATAGGGTTTGTTTTCCGTATGTTTGTCTCCTCCCACCTGGGATTTCTGGTAGGTTCTGCCGTACTCCCGGCGATTCTTTACGGACTGAGCAGAGCGTCGGGCACAAGCCTGGGCTGGGAAGAATCGGTAAAGATCTCCTGCACCGCCTTTCCGGCCCTTGTCATCCCGCTGTATGTGGGAGGCACTACCACACTCCTTATCACATATGCCGAGGGGTGGCTATCTCTCGAGGCCATAGGCTTTACATTGCTTTGCCTGCTGTATGGAATCATATGGTCGGGTTTCGTCGCGTCGTACCTGGTACGGAGTTACTCGAAACGGAGCATGCTCTTTTCGATCGGACTGGTCGTTCTGTCGGTTCTGATACTCTATGCTCTGAACATGGCTGTTGCACTATCAGGGTGCTTCAGGATCGTGGGGTATGGTTTATTTTGATTCTCCTGGGGAGTACTGCCGCGAGGTCTGGCACGTGAGCCGCGACGGCAACCCACCTGTGGGAACGCCGATCGATCCCGGCGAATCGGAGGTGACGGATACGGAGGAGGCATGTAAATGGATTCCTTGTACCCGTAGGGCTGAGTGCCGCACAGAATGCCGTCGACCTCGTGAGGGAACCCTTCCCGGTATCAGGACATCGATGGAGTCAATCGGCCGTACGGTTCAGGATCACCCGTTCAGTCGTGCTCACATGACGAAGCGGTAACAGAAGGAACGAAAACAAATGGAACGAAACCACCGTATCATCGGAATCGCGCTCGTTGTTCTCGCCGCGGGGGTGGCTGTCCTCTGGGCGGGCGGCCACGTCGACTCCCTCCCGGGGAATTACTTCCTCTACGAACTTGGCGGGGAGTACGACTGCATGTACCCTTCCATCAGCCCGGACGGGACGAAGATCGTCTATGTTGCCACGATTTACCCCGACCGGCATTCATCCAATCTCTGGATCGTGGATACCCGTACCTGGCATACCCGGCAGCTCACCTCCTGCGGGGACGTAGCACTTCGTCCGTACTGGAACCCGTCGGGCGACACCATTGCCTTCTTAGCCGACCGGGACATCTGGACGATCGAACGCGACGGAAACAACCTCACCCGCCTCACGGCTGACCGGTCACTCGAACTGTGCCGCGGGTGGAGCCCTGACGGGAAACGGATCGCCTACCTGTTAAACCGCTCCCTCTGGGTGATGGACACCGACGGAAGGAACACACAACTGGCCATTAACGGAACATCGGTGATATTTGATAACTTCCCAGTCTGGAGCCCGGACAGCGGGAGGATCGCCGTTTCATGCCCAGATCAAGTGACGACGACCGTCGACGGTGAGTTGATCGCGTACCAAAACCCAAATGAAGGATTACTGATCGTCGAGGTCGACGGAGGGGCGCACACCCTGCTTGAGGTCGGAGATTGCAGTCTGCCGGCATGGAGTCCCGATGGCAGCCGGATTGCATACGCTTCCACTGACGGTATCCGGACGGTTCACCCCGACGGCAGCGGGAACCGTAAAATCATCGATGAACGCATCTTCCCCTCCGAAAGCCCAGCATGGTTGGCCTCAGGCGACAAGATCGCCTACCTCACATGGGACAAGGAGATCAAGGTGGTAAACGCTGACGGAACCGGCAGGCGGACGGTGACATCGATAGGAGACGGCATCTCCCTCTCTATCAGCAGGGATGGAAAACGGGTCGCATACAGTACTCTCGGCACGGTACGGCTGTCACGCATGGACGGCATCGAGTGGTGTAAGCCGGTTGCTGCGGTTCTGGATATGGTGCGCCTGAAAAACCTGCATAAGAGGCCTGCGATATTCACGGACCCCCCACAGATAACGTTCGTCGAACCTGCAGAGCGCGTCGTCAACGATACAGTGGGAGAAAACCGGACGTTTACCGTTGCTTCCGATGAACCGGTCACGATGACGTTCTACTTAGATAGCGACGAACGGGTGTACCTGCGTGACGAGGGCATCCGGCAGGCGTCGTATACGTTTGAAAACGTCCCACTGGGTACGCATACGGTAACGGTGTCTGTTGTCAACGAGAGCTGGACACGCATGGGGACGACATGGCATTCATGGACGTGGCATGTGCTCCCCGAACAGCCAATCGAACCGAGCGCCGCATGGGACGAAGAGCCTGCAGACATGCCAATCTAGTAAGGGCGTTCGATCGAAGAAGCCCCCAGCTCAGGTAAATTTTCACCAGAATGAGGAGTAGGCACTATTGATTGAGCAATTAACGAGTTTTCCCAACTATGGCGATGATTCCGTACTGGTTGCGCACTGGACCTTGCATGAGCCGGATGCCACAAACAACCTGTAGAGAGAAGGGAGGGATGTCCTAGCATCTCATTCGAGGACTCCCGGCGCGAGAAGGCGCCGATCATCCAGTGGCTGCCGGCGGACGCGAAACTCCCCTGCACCCTCCTCCGGCAGGAGGGGAGCCTCGAAGGGTTCTGCGAACCCCTGGTCGCCGGTGAGGTGGACAACGTCGTCCAGTTCGAGCGGGTCGGGTTTGCCCGGATCGATTCGGCGGACGGCGGCCGGGTGAGCGCGTATTTTGCGCACCGGTAGGACAATTCATCTTTTTTCGGGAGAGGGAAGCCGGTGTGCCGGTCCGGAACGCTACGGCCGCGCGACGCCCCCACCTTCGCGTGAGAACTCTGTGTGATCTCCCTCACCCATCTTCTCGATTTCAGACCCGAGATGCCGACAGTCATACGATAACGCGCCGGCGGCTGCGGGTTTGCCCGGGGATAGATCCGTTCGCAGCACAACGTGCAGGAACCCCGGCAGCGGATCGGCGGACCGACAGCAACCGGCATACAAGAAATCCCCCCTCACCTCGATTGAGCGGCGAAACTGAGGATCGGCACGGAGATCCTGCCGCGCAATCGTTCGTTCGCACGACTGCAGGTGCGACCTTGCCGGAATGTCCCGGCGGATATCGATCTCCACCCTCGCCTCGATGTCGCGGAAGACCAGAGAGACACACTCGTGGTTCAGGAGATCGGGATATTTCAACAGAACGCCGAATTCGTAGAGACTCCGGGCGCCGTCGGGACCGGTGGAGAGAGTATTGCAATGCGACCGTTCCACAATCAAATCCAGAAACTCAGGATTGTCGAGAGCATACTCCAGGGAGAAGAGGTACCTTTCGCCGGGGACAAGGCGGTTCAGCTTGATCTTATATGCACTGTCGGCCGTTACAACCGCTTCGGGCACCGGAACCAGTTTCGGCAGCCGGGCGATGGCGACCCGTGACGGGACGACATGCATATATTTCACCGTTTTGGGAAGGAGATACGTCTTTTTGGGTATCAGGACCATGTCGTATCGCTGTACTCGCTCGCTGCAGGAGATCGTCATCTGCCGACCTTCGATCCTGAACTCCTCCTGCAATTCGGCATCGATAACACCCATGGTGCGGTAGATACGCTCTATTGCGGCAGAGACCAGGTCCCGTTCGTTATGAACCCGGGCACCCCCGGTTACGGACGGGGCCGAACCGGGGGAATCGCCGGCGGGACGATGGCCGTGTACCGGCGAGCCGATCAGGTTCATCCGTTTTGTACGCACCTCGCTGAGGCCGTTTTCATCCTCAAGGACATATGTCAACTGCACGGTCTCCGATGCGGCATCCAGCACCGGGGTTTTGAACACCACGCCCAGGTATCCGTTCACCCCAAACCGCGAAAACATCAGTTCGTCCTCCCCGGCACCCGGCTCCCGCACCGCATTGAAGATCTCCTCAACGGCAAAACACTCCGGTTTCGTGATCCGGACGATAACCTCCCGATCTTCCGGCCAGAGAACGTATGTGGCTATCCTGCCGCCCGGAAGACAGGAGGAGGGGACAAAGAGGTTTCTTACCAGCATTCAATCCCCCGCCCGCTCGTCCCGGAGGGAAAACAGCATAACCTTCCATGCAGTGCAGCATCCTGCCGCACCCGGTTCTCGATCCGCGTGCCTGCCGAGTATCCTCCTGGAAGGGGTGCGGGAAGAGCACCGGGTTTCATGGGCATTAATAAATGTTTATCTATTAACAAATGACATATATTGAGTTCTTTTATTTAACA
>DAYL01000013.1:0-109758 GCA_002508705.1 Methanoculleus sp. UBA374
CGTCAATTTCCCGGAATGCCATGATCCCCATTTTTATCCGAGGGGACTTATAATTATAGGATCGCCTCGCCGTTTCGAGCGGTATCCACACAGCCTTCCGCACCGGTTCCAGAGCCGGATGTCACCCGATCTCTGTCGTCACTTCCGTGCGACCGCGGGATCGGCAACGGCTCCCGTCGGAGGACGCAGTCCGAGCACCCGCCGCAGGTCTGCGGTACCGAAGTTCTTTGCTGCGAGAGCCCGCTTCTCGATGACATGCCAGGAGAGGAACGCGAGAGCGAGCGCTGCCGGGAACGAGAGCCCGCAGAGCGCCGGAAGGAGGAGAGTGTTCCCCGTTACCTGAATCAGCATCTGCTGGACCGGGTAATGGTAGATGTAGATGCCGTAGGAGAAGTCTCCCGATCTGCCGAAGTTGTTCAGGAGCGGGATCGGGAGGTGCGCGGCGTAGATGACGAGGTAGGGGATGGCGAGCATCCCGGCAATGGACGGGAACGGGTAGGGTGTCAGGGCCGAGAGCCCGAGCACCAGCAGCAGCCCCCCGGCGACGACCGGCCGGTAAACGATACGTTCCCGGTGGAGGTAGAGGAAGGCCCCGATGAGGAAGTAGAGGGCGAACCGGATCTTTGCCATCCGGGGATCGTCGAACCAGGCAGCCCACAGGAGGACGTTTACGGCGGCGAGGGCAGCGAGGGCGCCCCACCGGCGAAGGAGCCCGGCGATCCCGAGGGCGGCGACGACCCCATACAGCAGGACCTCGACGGGAATCGTCCAGAGCGAACCGTTGACGTAGGTCCACGGGTTCTCCTGAAAGAGGCCTATCGCCGACCCGTCCTCAAAGAACGGGATGGTAGAGAGCCCTGCCGGGGAGAAGAGGGCGGCAAAGTACTCCGCCGGAGATAGGGTCGTCATCAGCGGGCCGATGACGAAGAGGGTGATGAGGATCGCGAGGACAAGGGCCGGAACGACCCGGAGGAACCGCTTCCAGGCGAACCGAAGCGGCGATGCGGTCGACTCCCAGCTTGCCGCGATCAGGTAGCCGCTGATGACGAGGAGGGTGGCAAGCCCTGTCAGTCCCATAAGCAGGACCGGGTCGGTGAGCCCGATGCCCGTATAGCCGAGCCTGAGCGCGTAGGCGTGCGTGACGACGATCATCGTCGCCGCGGCGAACCGCAGAAAGTCGAAGTTGTTCGAGAACCGAGCCGCACCGCCGGGAGTGCTTCTACCCGCCGGTGCCGCTCCCGGGTGCTGTAGATCCATGATTAATCCAGGTAATTTCTCAATTATTCTTCGACAAATATTAAATAGTTAGTCAAATACTCTCCAGCATGAACCTCTCGGTCGTCGCCACGTTCGCCGTCGTCGCCCTGCTCGAGATCGCCGTCCCGCTCGCGCTCGGCTACTGGATCGTCAAAAGGTTCGGTGTCTCATGGCGGATTTTCGCCCTCGGCGCACTCTTCTTCATCGCCGTGCAGGTCGTCCACGTCCCGCTCGTCTTTGTAACACAGACCCCGCTCTACCTCGCCTTCCTGCCGTTCGGACCACCAACCGCCGTCGCCGGTCTCGCCGTCTACCTCGGCCTCCTCGCCGGGCTCTTTGAGGAGATCGGCCGCTACCTCGTTTACCGCTACTACTTCCGACGTCGGGAGATCCCCCTCACCCGCGAGAACGGCCTCCTGTTCGGGACCGGGTGGGGCGGCGTCGAGAGCATGTCCGTCGCGCTCATCGTGATCGCGGGCATGCTCTCCTACATCGTCCTCACGAGCGACGGAGCGACGATCCCCCTGCCAGACGACCCCGCCGTCCAGGCCCAGATCGATGCCGTCCGGGCCCTCACCCCGCTCGATATCCTGCCCGGGCTTGCCGAGCGGATGATGACGATCACCCTGCATATCGCGTGGTCGCTCCTGGTGCTTGCCGCCGTTGTCTACGGCAGACCCCTGCTCCTTGCTCTCGCCGTTCTCTGGCACGCCGCCGTGGACGCCGTCGCCGTCTACCTCGCCCAGACGCAGGGGATTCTCGTGACCGAGGCGGCGGTCTTCGTCTTTGCGGTGCTTGGTCTCGTGTATATCCTGTGGGAGTGGCGGCGGATGGGGAAACGGGTCCCTGCCTAACCGCTCCACTCGTGCAGGTAGCCCCGGCGCTCAAGCGGTTTTCCGTCCGCGAGGACCACCCGCTCCGGTATGACCTTTCCGATGATGTGCGCCTCGACCCCAGGGATCGGGAAGATGGCGGGAGGGGCGGAGAAGAGGAGTTCGAAGTCCCCCCCGCCGTAAAGCGCGAGTTCTCTCGCCTCGTCCTCCGGGACCCCGGCCGGGAGCGGGAGGCGGGCGGTCTCGACGGCAAACCCGCGGTCGTTAACCGCCAGAAGGTCGTGGAGCGAGAGCGCAAGACCGTCGGAGATGTCCATCATCGCCGAGACCCCGGCCCGCCCGAGGACCTCGCCCTCCGCGACCCGGGGCTGCGGTTCGAGGAGTTCCTTTCTGTGCCGGTCGTAGCCGGCGAGAGCGGCCTGGGCTTCTCCGAGCGGTCCCGTGACCGCAATGACATCGTTTGGCCGCACTCCCCGCCTTCGCACGAGGTGCTCCGGGGCGACGGTCCCGAGCCCCGTGCTCACGATTGTCAGTTCCCGGTGGGCGTCGAGGTCCCCTCCCACGATCTCGGCGCCGAACGCCGCGCAGCAGTCCCGGGCGCCTTCCATGATGTCAAAAAGACGTTCCGGCCGGTCGAGGCCGACCGCGAGGAGCACCTCGCCCGGTGTCGCTCCCATGCTCGCGATATCCGAGAGCGTGACCGCCACCGCCATCCAGCCGACCTGCCAGTCGGTCATCCCGGCAGGAAAGTCGGTCGTCTCGTGAAGCATATCGGTGCTCGCGACCGCGAGAAGGTCGCCGCAGGGGATGACGGCGCAATCGTCCGCAAGGCGCTCAGGATCGATGATCGTCCCGATCAGCCGGTGCAGGGCCCGTTCATCCACCGCGGCGCACCTCCTTCTCCCGTTCGCTCCGGTACTCTTTGAAGAGGTACTCGACCCGCTCGGCTTCCTGTTCGCGCAGGAACACCTTCTGCTCCTTCTCCCACGCTCCGAGCGCCTCCTCTACGGCCCCGGTCTTTGCCGCTCCGGTCCTGCCCCGGATGTCCGGCCGGACGGCGTCGGCCGGAAGGAGGGGGAGGTCGGCCTCCCGGGCGATCCGGACAAGGTGCGGGTCGGGGGGCTCCCCGCCGACGACCAGTGCCCGCACGCCCGCCCCGGCAAGGTCTTTCACCACACCCCGCCCCCAGCCGTGAGCCCGCGAGACATAGAGGATATCCCCGGTGGAGACCCCGATCCCCTCCTGGAGGTCCCGCACCCCGTCCCGGGTGAGAGAGTCGAGCACCTTGAGCGGGGTGTAGTCCTCCGAGACCTCGATCTTCGCGACGGCCCGCATCCGTTCCAGGCGTTTCTTCAGTCGCCTGGACCGCCGCCGCTCGCTCCGGAGTTGCTCGCGCAGGCTCTCGATGGTTGCGTCCTTCGTCGCCAGTTCCGCGTCCCGCCGGACCTTCCGCTCGGTCGCGGAGCGTGCCCGCTGCAGGTCCTCTCGTAGCCGTTCCCCCTCCCGGTCGCGCTCCCGGAGGTCTTCCTGCAGTTCCTGAACGTAACTCCGGAGTCTTTTGACCATCCCGTCGAGGGCCATCACCCGTTCATCGTCGACCGGTCGTTCAGGAAGAGTCTCTTCGGGGGTTGCGGCGGCCGGCTTCGGTACCACCGCCCCTCCTTCAAGGTCCGCAAGGACCGTATCGAGAGGCTGGCCCCGGAGGACCCGCGCCCGCACCTCGTCGAGATCGACTCCCGGCCGCACCCTTTTGGCGATGTTCCGGAACTTGCTCTGGAGGCTCCGGTAGGCGTCCAGCGCCGCCGAGAGCGAGTCGCGCTCGTGGTCGTTCGTGTAGGAGAACCGGGCGGTCAGGTCGTACTTCGCCTCCACCGAGAGCGACTGCCTCGGGGTGTAGGGGATGGCGTTGAACGCCCGGCGGATCTTCTCGACCGAGTAGGGCATCTGCTGGACGTCGGAAGCGACGATGAGCGGTTTCCCGGCATGGTAGAGCTCCTCGATGATATCGGACATCGTCATCTGACGGGAACTCGTGAGGAGGACCAGGTTCCCGTCGAGGTCCACAGCGGCGATGCCGGTGGTCGTTCCCGGGTCAAGTCCGACGATCAGATACCGGGGGCGGCGGGAGAGCGGTTCGAACCGTATCCGGTCGAGTTCCCGCCCCGTCACCCGGACCTGCACGTCGGCGCCCCGGGAAGAATGGACCGGGACCATGTCCCGGGGAGCCGTGACCCGGAAGGCGACCCTTGAAAATCCGCCGAAGGCTTTTGTCTCCTTCTTATCGTAGTCGATCCCGGCGTTCCGGAGTCGGGCCTCGATCTCCCGGGCCTTCTGCAGCACGGCGCCGTGGATCTTTCGCACGTAGCGGTTCTGGCTCCACCCGCCCCGGCCCGGCGAGCGGTGTCTGCTCACCACGATGTCGGTGGTGTTCTCGAACGCGATCACCTCGACGCCCGCCCCGAGGGCGGCCACCCGGGCGGTGGTCCGGGCCTCGGCATAGGGGTCGAACCTGTTGAAACTGATGTTGTAGCGGGCGGCGACTTTCCCGAGGCTTTCTTTCCGTTCGCCGCCGGTCACCTGAACAAGTTTCGTCGAGGGAGGAAGCGCCTGCAGGAATCGGTGGAGTTCGTGCTGGTCGGCGGCGATCTCCTGGAGGCTGTCCACCGCAAGGATGTCGGGCTGCTCCGTGGCGAGGAGACGCTGGAGCCGGAACCCGGTGACCTCCTCGACGCCTTGGACCTCGCCGTCTTCCACCCGGCAAAGAGCGTAGACGGGCCGCCGGGTACGGGAGCGAACCGAGCCTTTGATGATATCGATCCCGAAGACCTTCACTCCACCACCCTTGCCAGTGCTTCGTCGAAGGCATAGTCCAGGCCGTATTTTCGTTTGAAGTACTGGAGGATGTTCTCGATATCTCGCGCGAGGATCTCACCGGCGTTCGGGTGGGCGGTCTCCACCCACTGCGGCCAGTCGATCAGCCAGCACTGCTCCTCGTCGACCATGACGTTGAACTCGCTTAAGTCGCCGTGGACGATGCCGAGGCGGTATGCTTCGCGGACGTTATCGAGGATCCGGTCGAGGATGGCCTGCGGCTCCGCAAGGGTTGCCCGCGAGAGGGTGACGCCGGGAACAAACGACATCACTACGACGTGCCGGTTCTGGTCGATGGGGAGCGGCACCGAGACAGCGGAATGAAGGGTCTTTAAGGCGTCGTACTCCATCTTTGCCGAGTTGCTGGAGGCAAATATCCAGGGGCAGTGCCCGGTCTCCGGCATGTAGCCTCGCTTTACGCGGGCCGACTGGAACGACCGCTGTCCGACCCGGTGGAACTTCAGTACGACGACCCCGAGTCCCATCGCCTCAAAAACCTCCGATTCTTTACCGACGCCGATCAGGGTCCCGAGAGCCTGGACGGTGCCCCGGCGGGTGAGGGTGTGGAGGGCCAGACTGTCGTAGCCGTTGAAGACGAGTGCGTAGCCTTCGTAGGGGACTTTCTCGTACCTGACCATGTCCATGGCCATCAACCTGCCCAGCCGGTAAGATAACTCGGACTCGGAGAACCCGGTCGCCGACTTGAGCACTTCGAGCGGCACCCACCGGTACCGCCGCATGAGACGTTCGAGAGCAAGCAGGATCCGGAGTTCGTAGGAGTGCAGGGATCGCACGTATTCTGCAGGAACGGGCATCTTCTACACCATTTATGTGACCAGGTGATAAAAGGATGATCGAGGATACATGCGATGCAGCAAGTGCCGCCGTGATGCGGTCGTCTACCAGCGATACTCCGGGCTGCACCTCTGCGAACAGCACTTCAACCAGGACGTTGAAGCGAAAGCAAAGCGGGCGATCCGGGAGCATCGCTGGGTCAGGTCGGGGGATACGGTGGCGGTGGCGTTCTCGGGTGACGGCGGCTCAAGCGCCGTCCTCTTCTTCCTCCATCAACTCCTCCGTGAGCGCCGGGACGTCCGGTTGATGGCGATCACCGTGGACGAGGGAGTTTCCGGCTACCGGAACCCGGAGCGGGCCCGGGCAACTGCCGAGCACATCGGTGTCCCCTGGGTTATGGCTTCGTTTCGTGATGAGTACGGGGCCGCGTTCGACGAGAAGTTTTCCTGCCGCGCTACACTGCGGCGGACGCTGCTCTCCCGGATCGCCCGAGCCGCGGGCGCAACGAAACTCGCCTGCGGGTATAACCTGGATGACGGGGCCAGGTCGGTGCTGGAAGCCGTTCTCCGGGGCGATCCGGGGAGGCTCACCCGTCCTATGCGGGAGGAGGAGAACGCAATTCCCTGGATAAAGCCCTTCATGTACATTCCTGAGTGCGAGGTGGCGCTTTACGCTTCCCTCCACGTCGAGGGGTACGACCCTGCAGGCTGTCCCTGTGCGGCCGACGCCCTGCAGAATGACGTCCGGGAGCTCCTCGACGACTACACCTCCCGCCACCCGGCGACGAAGTACTCGCTCGTCAACCTCGGCGAAGCCCTCCGGGAGATGGTGGAAACACCCGCAGATGAAGGGTCGGAGGTTGAGCACCGATAGGTGTGCGGGCCGTACGGGGAGGTCTGCCGGACCTGCCGGGTCCTTGATGGGCGGCAGGGTGGGGCGCGGCTGAACCGCAACCCGACACGTTGGAGCGGCGTCCGCTCCACTCAGGTGCTCCCTTCTACCGCATCAGCAGGCACCCGCCGGTCACGTCGGCGAAGATCTCCATGAACTGCTCGGGGTGGTTCAAAAACGCGACGGACCGGGGCCGCCCGATGAGGTCGTAGAGCCCGACTTCTTTCTCGATGCCGATGTCCGGGACCTCCACCGGGTTGCAGTAGCGCACCGGCGGGGCGTCGGGGTAGTGCGGGTTCTTCACCAGGGCCCCCCCCTCCATCTCGTAGTAAGCGGCGCCCTGGAGGTCCACGTAAGGGCCGTAATTGCTGGAAAACTCCGTCGAGACCAGGTTCGCCATCGCAAGGTCTTCCCGACCCGGGTTGATGGTCACATGACCGTACCCCGGCGGGATCAGGATCTTGTCGCCGACGGTGCCCTCGATCATCACCACGTCGCCGGCGTTCTCGGTCTGGAGGAGGTAGTGGCCGGTCCCCGAAAGCACCTCGTAGATCTCCGGGTAGAGCGTCCCGGCCGGGTTCACGGTGTGGTAGTGTCCCTTTGTCTTGACATACTCCCCGCAGAGAGTCCGGGCCGGAATGACGGTGATGTCGTAGCGGACATGGTGCTGCCGGAGCCACTCCTGATCGCTCTCGGTTCTGGCGAGATCCCGGTACATAAAATAGAGGGGCTGATCGGAGGTGCAGCCGGGATCGGCGAGAACCACTCGCATTTCTTCGATTGTCCTCACCTGAGGCTCCGGTTTTGGCCCGTCCCAGTACCCGTTCATCACTTTTTCTTACGGTACACGAATATATAATACCCTGCTCCGATGACGACGGCCGCAACAATGACGATGAAGACCGAACTCGTGAAGGCGGCACTACTCTTCTGCAGTGCGACCGGGACCTTCATCGTGTCCGAGATCTTGCTGTTGTCGAGTTCGTCACGGTAGCGGATCTCGGAATCGATCCCGTATTCCTTCTCGGTGCCGTCGCTGTCGATGCTCACTTCGAACCGTGCCGTTGCGGTCTCTCCAGGGGCGAGGTCGCCAAGGTAGGCGGTGTCATCGCTGCTGGTGAAGGGGTCAACGGTGCTGATCCGGGCCTGGGCATTGTAGGCCGTTGCATCGCCGGTGTTCTTATACACGACCTCAAGGACGCTCTTGCCGCCCAGATTGAGTGTTTTCATCGGGGAGACAACCTCAAAGGCGATCTTTCCGCCGACGGGAAAGCCTATCGTCACCGGCTTGGAAGTCACGGTCGTCTGCTCGTAGTTCTCATAGGTGACCGCGACGTCCAGCGGATACGACTGGGGCTCGGCGCTGTTGGCGACCGAGACCTTGAACTTCACGTCAACCACTTCTCCGGGCTCGAACGTCCCGAGGTAGGCGCTGCCGTCGGTCGGGATGAGCGGGCTTGCGCCGTTCCTCACGATCTTCGCGACGGCGTTGTGTGCCGTGTCATGGCCGATGTTCTTTAAGGTCAGGTAAACGTAGCCTTCCGTGCCGACGTTCAGCGACTCGGACCGCACGTCCGTGACCTCGATGCGGAGATCTGGCGTGACCCGCACCGAGAGCGGCAGGGTCACGGTCTTTGTCTGGTAGTTGTAGCGGAGAACGTCGCTCCCGTACTCTTCTGCATCCTGCAGGTATTGGTAGGTCACGAGAAGCGGCAACGTGTAGGTGCCCGGTTCTGCGGAATCCGCCACCTTCACGTCGAATGTGGCAGTCCGGGAGGCGCCGCCCATGATGTCGCTCAAGAACTGGGGGTCCGTCTTGACGGTGAACGGTGTGTCGTCGCTCTTGAGCGCCACCGTGACCAGTTTCGCGGTGTTCGGCAGATCATCGGGGGCGATGAGCGTCGAACCGACGATCTTGTGGGTATTTACGCCGCTGTTGGATAGAACCACCGTCAGACCTGTCTCGGCGCCCGGTGCGAACTCATTGGTGCCGGCTATCGTAGCAGATAGTTCAGGGTTTCCATAGAGGTACTTGACCCCTGCCGCTGACCCCGGCACAGCCAGGAGTGCCAGCAGGAGGAGCAATACTGTTGCATGCTGCCAACGCATCTCTTCACCTTGTTGTTTTTTTAACAACAACATTTATTGCTGAACAGTATATATATATGCTGGATGAAGGTTCCCCGAGATATTTCAGGTGCTCTTCTCGAATCTCTTAAAGCGTTGGGACTTACGAAGTACGAAGCCCTTGTGTACATCGGACTCCTCCGGGTAGCTGGTGCGACCGCGACGGAGGTTCACGAGACCTCCGGTGTACCGCGCGCGTCCGTCTACCCGGTCCTGGACCGACTCATCGAGAAGGAGCTGGTCAGTGTTTCCCACACAACGCCTAAGCGGTTCGATGCGATTCCCCCCGACCGGGGTATCGAGAACCTGATGCACCGGATCGAAGCCGATGCAGAGAGCGCTAAACTGGCCCTCGATACAATATACCGGGAGAAGGGCCCGGAAGTCCGGGGGAACCAGGAGTTGATCTGGACGATCTATGGCGAGGAGAACATCAGGACCCGCCTTGCCGATATGTTTAAACATGCGGAACAGAGCGTGGCGATGCTCGCAACGTGGGAACTTCTTCAGGGGAGTGTGCTTGAGGTCCTTACGTCCGTTCCCGAATCCGTAGATGTCGAGATCGTCACCGATTGCTGGAAAGGCGAGCAGCCGCCCCGATTCCGGATACGGCTCCCGCTTTCCGAGTCCTTTCACGAGGTCCGTTCCGCGCAGGGAAAGCCCCTGCCGTATGAGAGGTCCGGCGTCTTCCTGGTAGACAACACCCGGACACTGGTCTGGCTGGGCTCGAAGAGCGAGCAACCCTCAGCCCTTTATTCAGAATCTGCGGGGCTCGTCCAGTTCGTCAGGCGGCACCTTGCGAGCGTCACGGAGCACATGAGTGCCGCGGGTCAATAATCCTCCAGGTAGCCCATCTCCCGGATATCGATCAGTCCTTTCAGCGCCCGGGTCACGACCGGCCTTCCTGCCTCCCTGACGGCTGCCATCGCGTTTGTGCCTCCGACTATCGCCACGCCCATGTATTGCGGGCTTACCGGAACCCCGAGCAGGGGGACGTTCGGGGCGCCGACGTCCAGGATGCCGGAGAACCCGATAGCCGAGAATTCGTCGAGCACCGTCCCCACGAGTTGTTCGGCCTCCATGTGGCACTCCCGGATGTTTGCAAGGATGCTGCCGTTCCCGTGGCGCATGACGCCGAGGATCGAGGTGGTCTCCTGGGAGATCAGGACCTCGAGGGGGTCGAGCGTGGTGTCGCGGTAGAGGATCATGCTCGTGAACCGTTGCGCGACCCTTCCGCTGACTTCGACGACCCCCCCGCCGATCGGGTTGAGCGGGATGCCGCGCTGGAGGAGGAGGGCATCGAGCGTGATGCTGCACAGCGTGCAGATCCCGTGATGGCCGTCGGGCACAATATAGCCGCCGACATGTTCTCCCGGTTCGGAGACCCGGATCCGGTCGCTGATGGTGATGCCTGTTCTGTGGGCCTCTTTCATGATGGCGAGCGCAAACTCGAGGTCCCGGCTCTCGATGAGCGAGAGGTTGTAGATAATTGTCCCGGCATCCTCCTCCGGGCGGTAGGTCACCCTGAGCGCGTACTCCTCGATACGGTGATTGGTGAATTTCAGGGGGACATGCATTATACGATCTCTTGTGCGGCAGGGGAAAAAAGGGTTGCTTTCGGTGATGAGATCTCAAGGGTGTTTCCACGGCCCCGGGGCGGTACCGGGCGGGGTAAGTGGTGGGTGCCCCTCGAGAGATGACCGGGTAAGCGTGACGGCACGGAGTGCGTCCTCCTTCGGGCAAATGTATTCTTGGACCGCGTCCGGTGCAGATCTCTGTATCGGCGCCCGTATAACCTCTGATACGAGGCAAGCATGACGAATGAGATGCGGAATCGAGTTGCGGAAAGATGTCCGAAAATAGTGGGGTTAGGGATTACACGACGGTGTTTAGCGTATCGACCAATTCAGTCAGCATATGGAGGAACTCATCGATGGACATCTTGAAACTTGTGAGCATCCCCCGTTCCTCGGCGGGGAGATCGTGAACGGATATCCCGTTGACGTGAGCCTGAATCTGCTGGAGTTTGATCCGGGTATCTACAAACTCGGGTTTCGCCAGTTTTAGTTCTGATTTTGCGCCGGTCATATCTTTCCTGTCGGCGTACTCCTCGGCTTTGAGCATATGCTCCATGCCGTCGGCAAGATCGGTTCTCACTACATTGCAGAGGTCTTTTGCCGCCGTGCACATCACCACGCACGCATCGATCGTCCGCTTCTCTTCATCGTTTGCCGGCTCGATGGTGTAGAGGACCTTCACTGCCTCATCGAGATCGACCTCCGCACCGGCAAACTGGGCTTTAATGAATCCAAGGTTTTCCCGGTTCCATTCCAGATCTTCGACCTCTGCTATCTTCTCATCGGCCGACTCTATCAGTAGGGTTGCCTGTTCCAGTTTTTTTTCCGTATCAGAGATACAGCCGCATACTAGAGCGACGGTCAGAAAACAGAGGATGCAGAGAGTAAAAAGTTGTTTTTTTGCCATTCACTCGCCTTGATGCAACTAACGTCTATTGGGGTAATATTTTTTTCGAAAAGCACGCAAACGTGCCGGAGCCGGGAGTTACGCTGAATCTCTTTTAATCGGAAAAAGGTATCTTTATCCCCTGGAGGGCATTCCCGGCAGAACACCTTCTCCTCCGGGAAGGTGCCCTGAGCCACTCCGGCCGTCCTTATTTTTTATTTCCGTCAACCCGCTCATAGAATCTCTAGATTTTGTTCCGGAACCTCATCCGAATTTTTATTGACATCCACTCGAAGAAATCACGACCCACGGCCGCTCTCACGACGCAACCGTTTGCCTGCTCCTGTTGCGAACTGATGATTGACTCTGATAGTGCGCGGTCCGCCTGCCTGACCGACTCCCAGCCTCCGCTCTCCACGCCAGCCGGCCGACGAAAGGGAAAACTAATTCAACCTCCCTGTGGTATTGTATGGTGAATGGAGAGAGGGACTCGGGAAAAAGCCCGGAACGTGCTGAAGCGGATCCTTGTCGCGGCCTCCTACGATGTCGAAGAGGTCGGCGAGCCGCTGGATCTCTCCGCAATCGGGAGTGAAGACGCCCTGGTGGTGCTCTGCTCAGACGACCCGGAGACGATTAAATCTTTCGATTCGATGACCTACCGGCTACGCACCGGCGACGATGATGTGGTCTGCAGGAAACTGCTCTTTGCCCTTGATCCGGCGGTGCTGCAGACGGAGGACTGCATCCGGTGGGGTGCGGACGAGTTTGTCCGTTACGCGGGCAGGGCTATGCTTGCGGAGGTGCTCGGGCAGAACCTGATCCTGGACTTCGGCGAGCCGGCCCCCGTGATCCGGAGCGACCCGGCAGATCCCGCCTCTCCGCCGGAGGCGGAGGGTCCGGAAGCGGGGCCCGACCTGCCTCACCTCCCCGCCCAGGTTACTGAAAAGCGCGCCTGCGGCATCGCCGGGCTGCACGGGTCTGCGAAGTGCCGGTTCATCCCGTACTGGAGTTACCACTATGTGAGCACCGGCGAGCGCGAGGTGAAGGACCGGCTGGTCTCTTTTGATTCCGAAGCATCCGGGGCCATAAATGCCATCAACGGCTTGAAGATGGAGATCCCCCCCGGCGCCGTCGAGCGCGGGCCGGTCCCGTTCGGCTCCGAGATCTCATCGGCGCGGCTCGTGCGTGAGGACGTCGAGGAGCAGCTCGTGCGGGATGTCATCGACCGGCTCACCCAGCGGGTGCGATTCCGCTACGAGAAGGGCGATGCCATCTTCTACGAGGAGAAGACCCTCAAACCCGACCGGAACAACATCAAGGTCGACCTGGAGATCATTTACGTGCCGGTCTGGCAGGTGCGGGGAGGAAGCAAGATCGTCGAGATCAACGGATCCACCGGCGAAATCCTCTCGATGCCGATGGACGAGGGCGTCGAACTTCTGTAGGTAACCATGATCGTCGTCATCGGCGGCGGACCCGCGGGAAGGTTCGGGGCGATGCACCTGGCACAGGCCGGGAAGGAAGTCCGGCTCATCGAGCAGCGCAGGATCGGCGGCCAGTGCCTCCACGAGCGATGCATGCTGGTTTGCGCCTTAAACGACGTCGCGCGGCTCATCGAGTACGCCCGGACCCAGAAGGACCTCGGCATCCTCGACTCGGTCCCGGCCGTCTCCTATCCGATGATCCGGAGACGGGTCTGTGAGGTCCAGGAGAAACTCTCCTCGGTCCTCGATGCCGAGACCCGCGCGGCGGGTGTCGAGGTCGTCTACGGGGCCGAAGGCCATCTGGAAGGCAGTCGGGCCTTCATCGACGATGAAGAAATCCGGGCCGATGCGGTCCTCGCGGCCACCGGGTCGCGGGCGGCAATCCCCGCTGTCCCCGGCACCGATCTTTTCGGCGTCTACACCTACCGGACGCTTTCGGCGATGCCCGACCTCCCCCGGCGTATGGTCGTTATCGGCGGCGGAGTGGCGGCAGCGGAGTTCGCGCATATATTCCGGGCATTCGGGTCCGAGGTTGAGATCGTCGCCCGGCACGGGCTGCTCCGGGACCTCGATCCGAAGGTGCGCTCGGCCGTTTTGCGCGATCTTGCCGGGGTTTGCATCCGCGAGGGGACCCCTGTCGCGAGTATCGAAGGTGCGGGAAGGGTCCGGTCGGTCCTCCTCTCCGACGGCGGGGAGATCGAGGCCGATGCCGTCCTGCTTGCTACCGGGCTCGTCCCCCGGTCGGAATCGCTGCAGGGTCTCCGCAAAGGCCCGGACGGCGCAATCATCGTTGACCGGCAGATGCGCACGAGCGTGGAGAACGTTTACGCCGCCGGCGACGTCATCGGCCCGCCCTATCTCACCCCGGCCGCCCGGCGGGAGGGTGTGGTGGCGGCCGAGAATATCCTCGGCCGCGACACCGTCATGGACTACGAGGGCATCCCTCAGGCGCTGAGCCTCCGCTACGACTACGCCTTCGCCTCGACCGGCGCCGACGGGGGCGTCACCCTCTCGGCCCCGGCACCTGCAGGCCCCGGCTCGTTCTGGGACGTGACGAAGGGCTGGGCCGGGCTTACCCAGATCCGGGTCGATCCGGAGACCGGCTGCCTTATCGGGGCCGCTGCCGGCGTCCCGGGGGCATCGGCTCTCCTTTCTTACCTCGGCTACCTGATGAAGCGCGGCATCACCGTCTACGATTTCGACGATATCGTCGAGGTCCACCCCTCGACCGACGGCGTCTCCGGACTCTCCCGCTACGCTGCCGGAATGCTTCGGAAGAAAAAGGGTTGAACTGTTCCGGCAGGCTTCTACAACTGCCGGAGCATCTGCCCGAACTTCGGGATAAAGTCTTTTTTCCGGGACATGACGCCCTCAAGCCGGGCGGGCTGGTCCCGCAGGTTCAGTTTATTGATGCAGGCCTCGTCTCCGGCGGCGAAGAGGTCGCTTGCATTGCTAAAGACATTGGTAAAGAGCGCTAAGAAGCAGTCGACCCCCATCGTCGTCCGCAGGTGTTCGAGCTCGGCGCGGATCTCGTCGGCACGGGTCTCTGCGAACGTAAACGACGACGCCATCACCTGAGACACCATGATGCTCCGCCCGAAGAGGTTGTAGCGCTTCATGTCCCGGGTGAGGAGTTCCTCCATCGGGAGGGCGTCGAGATCCATGCCCCTCTGGATCAGTTCGGGCCCGAACTCGGCCGGGTCGACGCCGGCGATCCCCGCGAGGTAGTCCGCCGCCCGGATATCCCCCGGCGTGGTCGTCGAGAGTTTCATCACCATCGTATCCGAGAGGACCCCCGCGAGGAGGAGGCCGGCGGTCGACGGCGTGGGCTCCACGTCGGCCTCGATGAACTTGGTCGTCACGATCGTCGAGGTCGATCCTACGGGATCGTTGAGGAACTTCACCGGCTTGAGGGTGGATATTGCGCCGAGGCGGTGGTGGTCGATGATCTCCAGGATGTCCGCCTGTTCGATCCCGTCCACGGCCTGAGAGTACTCATTGTGGTCGAGCAGGATCACCGACTTCTGGACGTCCTGCATCAGCGTCGTCCGGGATACAAGCCCGATGTGCTTTCGGTTTTCATCGACGACACATGCCGTCCGGAACTTGGAGTTTGAGACGACGCTTTTTGCGAACTCAAGCGAGTCTTCCATCCGCACCGTGGGAACGTCGGTCTCCATGATCATGCTCGCCGGCAGGGAGAGGCTGATCATCTTGCCGACGCTGAATGCGTCAAGCGTCGTCGCGAGCACCGAAGCCCCTCTTTCCCGGGCGGCGGCGATCACCCGCTCGCCGACCGGCGCCCCTTCGGCGATGATGAGCGCGGCGACCCCTGCCGATATCAGGGCAAGTTGGGCCGGTTCATTATCCCCGACGATCGCGATGTCGTCCGGCGTCATCCGGGAGAGGGTGACGTGCAGAGCATCGATGACGGTGTAGACCCGGCCCTCCCCGAGCATTTCACGCGCCGGCACGACGACCCGGGCGTCGAGGATGCGGGCGAGCGTTTCAAGCGGCATCGGGATGAGCGAGAGCCGCTCCCGGGGGTTCTTCCGGACGTATGCCCGGGCGAGGCCGTACTCGCTGACGAGGCCGACCAGCGTCTCCTCTTCGTCCGTGATCGGCATGTTCCGCATGTCGTAGGTATCCATCAGGGCGGCGACGTCGATCGTCGGAACGTCCTTCCTGACGCTCCGGGTATCGAGCGGTATATCGGACACGGCGGGCTCGACGCTTGCTATGTAGACCGGCGCCTCAGCGTTGAACGTCTCGAGCGCAAAACTCGTCTCCGCATTTATCTCCCCGCACCGCGCGGGGATGTACTTCCCCGGCTCGGCGTGGTTGCGGAGTTCCGCGTAGCCGATGACGCTGCAGATGCTGTCGGTATCGGGCTGCTTGTGGCCGATGATATAGATGTTGTTCTGTCCCATGTTTCCTCGGACCCCCGTCGTCAAATGCTTGTTTTTAGAGGTTATCTCTCTGCCGTCAAAGGCTTTATGCCGAATCGCGGGAGCAGGGTTGAAGCAGGAGTTCCCATCGTTCTCCCATGTGGACTCACGACCGTCGAAGACGAAGCAACTCCGGGGCTGTGCCGAAGCGGCCCGACAGATCTTCGAAGGTGACGGACCCCCGGGTCGCAGTTCGCTCGTACCTCCTCTGGCCCTGGAACCGGGCCTTCCTGCCGTATTTTTCGGTTTGCTCATCTCTTCCGAGAATGATACGGCCACTTTTGATTAAGACCGAAGTGAATATCCTTTCTTTAAGGTGGAGTGCAGATGGCCGCTTTCTTCCCGAAGGGGTGCCTCGGTGCCGTTGCAATTGGGGACGGGTATCTGTGGACAGGCCCGTGCATTGTACGGGCTTTTCGTCCCTGATCTCTCACTACAGGAAGAATATATATGGAAAAAGAAAAGGAGAATAACCCCATTTCCCTGCTTCGCCGTTTTGCCCGGCCATATAAGGGCAAATTCGCCGCTTCGGTTTTTCTGGCGGTTCTGGGCGTTGCCTCGGGGCTTGTTCCGTATCTCGCCGTGGCGCGGATGGTTGTCGGGCTGCTCGCCGGGGAGGGGGGGATCTCGTTTTATCTGTTCTGGTGCGCCGTCGCGGCGGCCGGATACCTGGGCAAGGCGCTGCTTGCAAACTGGTCGACGACGATCTCCCATACCGCCACGTTCATGACGCTGCGGGACATCCGCAAAAGCCTGGTTTCAAAGCTTTCCCGGATGCCGATGGGCGCCCTGCTGGACACACCCTCCGGCCGGTATAAGGACGTCATCGTGGACCGGGTAGAGGGGCTGGAGCCTACCCTTGCGCACATGCTGCCCGAGATGACCGCCAGCATCCTTGGCCCGATCCTGCTGTTCGTGTTCCTTTTTGTGCTGGACTGGCGCATGGCGCTTGTATCCCTCATTACGTTGCCGGTGGGAATGATCTTCATGGTGCACGTCATGAAGACCTATCCTGCACAGTATGCCGGGTCGGTGGAGGTCGGAAAAAGGATGAACAGCGCGGTGGTGGAGTATATCGGCGGCATCGAAGTCATCAAGGGGTTCAACCAGAGCGCCAGATCCTACCAGAAGTATGCCGACGCCGTCAACGACAATGCGGCCTATTTCTACAACTGGATGAAGAGCTGCCAGCTTCCGCACGCCGCGTTCTTCGCCATCTGCCCCGCCACCCTTACGACCGTACTGCCGATCGGCTTCTTTTTTTACGCGAACGGCAGTCTGCCGGCGCCCGAATTCATTACCGTGATCATCCTCTCGCTCGGGATTATTGGGCCCATTCTCACTGCCATCAACTTTACCGACAGCATCGCCGCGATGGGGACGGTAGTGCAGCAGGTGGACGACATCCTCTCCGCGCCGGAGCTTGGGCGCCCCACAAAGGACGCGAAGATCTCCGATCCGACCATCGCCCTGAAGAACGTCTCCTTCTCCTATCATGAAAACAGCGCCGAGCCCGCGCTCTGCGGCGTCGACCTCACGATCCGTCCCGGCACGGTCACGGCGCTGGTCGGCCCGTCCGGCAGCGGAAAGTCCACCATCGCCAGGCTGATCGCGGGCTTCTGGGACGTGACGGAAGGCGAGATCATGATCGGCGACGTCAATTTAATGGAGATTCCCCAGCGCCAGCTTTCGAGCCTTATCTCCTACGTGGCGCAGGATAACTATCTCTTCGACGATACCGTCCGCGAGAACATCCGCATGGGCCGACGCTCGGCCTCCGACGCCGAGGTGGAGGCTGCCGCAAAGAACGCCGGATGCGACGCGTTCATCCGCGGGCTGGAGCACGGCTACGATACCCGCGTCGGCGGGGCGGGCAGTCACCTCTCCGGCGGGGAGCGTCAGCGCGTCGCCATCGCCCGCGCCATGCTCAAGGACGCGCCCATCGTCATCCTTGACGAGGCGACGGCTTACACCGATCCCGAAAACGAGGCGGAGATCCAGCGGTCGGTGTCCAGGCTGGTGGCGGGAAAAACACTGCTTGTTATCGCACACCGGCTCTCCACCGTGACCGATTCCGATCAGATCGTGCTCGTAAATAAAGGCAGGGTCGAGGCGAACGGAAAACATGAGGAACTGCTTGCCGCTTCGGAACTGTACCGAACTATGTGGCAGGCGCACATCGGCGTAAGGGATGGTGCATAAGGATGATAGGCGTATTAAGAAAGATCTGGGCGTTTGCAGGCAACAAGCAGAACGAGATCAAAAAATCCGTGATTATAGACTTTTTCAACGCTGTATTCTACGCGTTGATGTTTGTCGCCATCTTTGTCGTTTTGAACGCGCTGGTCACAGGAAGTACCGACATGCGGGTCGCCTGGGCGGCGCTCGGCCTGATGCTGGCAAGCATTCTCGGGAGGATCGTAACGCGGTACTTCTCCATGCTGCAGCAGACCAACGCGGGCTACTTCATGGTTGCCGAAAAGCGCATTCGGATCGGCGACAAACTGAAGGTTATCCCGATGGGGTACTTCAACCAGAACAGCCTGGGGAACATTACGGCGATGGCCACGACGATTCTGGGCGACGTGGAGAATCAGGCGCCAAGGGTTCTGGTGCTGGTGCTGGGAGGACTGATCACCACCGTGGTGTTTACCCTGGCAATACTCCTTTTCGACTGGCGGATCGGCCTCGTCGTGGCGGCCGGCCTCCTGGTGTTTCTCTGGACCGCGTCGCTTACGGAAAGGCGCTCACGCAGCGATTCGCCCAGACGTCAGGCCGCGCAGGAGGGGCTGGTGGAAGCCGTGCTGGAGACCGTCCAGGGTATGGGCGTCGTGAAAGCCTTTAGCCTGGATGCAGAGCGGGACAAAAAAGTGGACCGGGCCATCGAAGAGAGCTGTGCGAAAGAAACAGCGCTCACGAAGGCCCTGACGCCGTATAACGCCCTGCAGCAGGTCGTGCTCTGGCTGTTCTCGGTCGGGATTATACTCGCGTCCATTCTGTTTTACCTCGGGGGCAGTATGACGCTTGTCGTCTGCCTGATGATGCTGATCGTGTCGTTCGTGGTCTTCGAACAGCTTCTGTCTGTGGGAAACGGCGTGGCCCTGCTGCAGCTGACGGCGGCCTCCATCGACCGGGCCAACGAGATCGACAGGGTGCCCGTGATGGGCGAGGGCGGGAAGGCTATTGCGCCCAGGAGCTTTGACATCGAATTTGAGAATGTCGGCTTTTCCTATGGGAAGCGGCCGGTGCTCCAGGACGTGAACTTCAAGATCCCTGAAGGGACCACGACGGCTATCGTGGGGCCGTCGGGCAGCGGCAAGACGACGATATGCAACCTGATCGCGCGTTTCTGGGACGTGGATTTCGGCAGCGTCAGGATCGGCGGGCGGGGCGTGCGGGAATACACTCCGGACAGCCTGCTCTCAAACATCAGCATGGTGTTCCAGAACGTGTATCTCTTCAACGACACGATCGAGAACAATATCAAATTCGGCTCTCCGTCTGCGACTCACGAGCAGGTGGTGGAAGCGGCGAAGAAAGCCTGCTGCCACGACTTCATCACGGACCTGCCGGATGGCTACGATACCGTTCTCGGGGAGGGCGGCGCCACCGTATCGGGCGGCGAGCGGCAGCGCATCTCCATCGCCCGTGCGTTGCTCAAAGACGCACCCATCGTGCTGCTGGACGAGGCGACCGCGAACGTGGACCCGGAAAACGAGGACCAGCTTCAGCGTGCCATTGAATCCCTGACAAGGGAGAAGACCATCGTCATGATTGCCCATCGCCTGAAGACGGTCCGAAACGCCGACCAGATCCTTGTACTGAACGGCGGCAGGGTCGTGCAGCGGGGCACCCACGAGGAACTGCTTTCCCGGCCTGGCTTTTACGCCGATTTCGTGGATGCACGCAAGAAGGCGATCGGCTGGAAACTGGGCGGGACTGTCCCGGCCGCCGGATGACGGGGAGGAGGAAGATGATTCCGCTTAAGGGTGTACAGGAGACGATGCTGATACCCCTTGCCATTAAGGCAAGCGAAACAAAACGGCCCAATGCAAGGATTCACGATCTCAAGGCTGTGGAGATCATAGAAACGTTGAACCTGGATACTTCCAGATATGATAAATTCATGAGCCACGAGGGGGTCGTGGCGAGGACCATTCTCTTCGATGAGGCCGTCAGGCGCTATTTGAAAAAATATCCCCGATCTGTGTGTATTTCTATCGGCTGCGGCTTTGATTCGAGATTTTCAAGAGTTGACAACGGAGTGCTGACCTGGTATGATCTGGACTTCCCCGAGGTGATCTGCGCCAGAAAACAATTCTTCCCGGAGCAGGAAAGGGTGCATTTGATAGCGAAATCCGCTCTGGATTCTTCATGGCCCCTGGAAGTAAAAAAAGGCGAGAAAACCATTATTCTCCTGGAGGGGGTGCTCATGTATTTTAACGAGGAGGAGGTAAGGCAGCTGTTACGGATTATAAAAGACAATTTCGCTGATGTCATATTGCTGGCAGAGTTGATGCCGCCGATTTCAGCAAAAGGCAGCAAGTTGCATGATACCGTCAAAAACACGGAGGCTACCTTCAAATGGGGCGTAAAGTCGGGGAAAGAGGTCGAAAAACTCTGCGATGGCTTGAAGCTCGTTGATGAAAAGAGTTTTAATTGCGAGATGAAAAAACACTCTCTCAGAGGCAGACTGTTCGCCTCCCTTCCTGTTATTCGAAATTTTAACGACCGGCTCGCTATCTTCACGTTGAATTGGAGAGGACAGGATGTTTAGTTCACAATCCGCACTCCTCCGGCACTTTGCATCCAATTGCATTCGTATTAACGAGAATAACAAAAATTACAACTGATCTCTGACTCCGGTCCTCCGGACAATCGCTGATTGGGTAGACCCCGTAGGGGAAAAGGAATGATAAGCGCCCTTATCTTTCTCATCGGCCTAAAAGCGGCTAAAAACGACATTACTCAGTGTTACGGCGAATCATTCTATAAGGATTTCAAGGCCAGAGCAAAGCGGGAGTACCGGGCGATACGCCCGCAGGTGCCCGATATAGGCGACAGCATATTCAAATTCAACTATGCTTTTACCCCCGCGTACATTGCATGGTATCGGTCGTTCCGGGTCATGGGGCTGGACAGAGCCGGCACTGTTGAGTTGATCTGGAGCATAAACGAAGATATGATTCGGCTCATTCCGTCATGGCTGCTAAAACGATATGGGACGAAAATATACCTTGGCGGGTTTAGAAAGAGAGCGCCCGGGCATGCCGTGAAGTCGGCTCAAAACGACCTGCATAAATATGATTACAAAATCCGGTTTCGTGAGATCGACGGCAACGCCTTTGAAATCGATATCTACGCATGCGGGATGAAAAAGTTATGTGAGAAACTGCATGCTTCGGACCTGTTGCCGGGCGTTTGCCGGCTCGACTATCTGGTCTCTCACTATATGGGCTGCGGGTTTTACCGGACCAAAACACTCGGTGACGGCGACGATTGCTGCAATTGTCGATACGAGATGATGGGAGACTGTGCGTGGGAGCCGGAGCGGGGATTCGAAGACAGGAAATAATCTATGAGGGAAGAGGACGTATTGAAGAAAAATAGGCGCATTGCTAAAATTGAGGTTAGAAACCTCTACCCAGGGGTGATCCCTTGAACGATGGGATAATTTGCCCGTGGTGGGCAGGGCATATGCTGGCCGGTCCGGTGCGCGGGCTGTTTCACAGCCCCTACCGCATAATAAAGCCTTATCTATCCGAAGGCATGACCGTCATGGACGTCGGCTGCGGGATGGGGTTTTTTACTGTCCCGATGGCGAAGATGGTCGGCCGCACGGGGAGGGTTATCGCCGTCGACATTCAGCGGCAAATGCTTGCGGGTATGGTTCGGTATGCAGGCAGGGAAACTGTAGCAGACCGGATTGAACCGCACCTGTGCGGCGCGGATTCCCTGCGCGTCGAACGGTGGAACGGTACGGTTGACTTTGTCCTTGCTTTTATGATGCTGCACGAGGTTTCCGATCAGGAGCGGATGATCCGGGAGATGCACAGCGCGCTTAAACCGGGCGGCAGGCTCCTGTTCGCGGAGCCGGTCATCCATGTCGGCAAAAAGACGTATGACGGAGAACTCTCCGGAATGAAAGCCGCGGGTTTGCGCGTGGCGACCGTCCCGAAAATCCCGATCTGCAGGGCTGCCTTGCTGGAAAAACCGTGCTGTATGGATGAGGGGGTCATCGAATGCCCAGTTTAACATATCGGATTACGGAACGATTGATTGCTTTATCCGGGGCCAGGCGGATGATGGCAAAGGAAGGTGAGGCGTTTTCGAAGATGATCATGAAAATGGGGCGGAAACAATCGGTCAGGGTGCCCCGTTCAATCAATAAAAAATGCGATCTCTCGGAAGGGAAGATAGGCAAACACAGGTACTTTGTCATTTCAAAGAAAGATGCGAAGCCCCGGAGAGCAGTTTTGTATCTGTTTGGCGGCGGATATGTTCTGCCCCCGGATAAAGGCGATTTTCTGTTTGCCGTGGAAACGGCAGAAGCAACGGATGCAGAGGTGTGGTTCCCGGTATATCCTCTTTTGCCCCGCTACAAATTGGTGGATGCCGTCAGGATGGTGATGGAGATCTATGGGATGATGCTGGAGCGCTTCCCGGCCGAACAGATAACCTTCATCGGTTTTTCTTCCGGCGCCGCACTGGCCTGTTCCGTGTGTATACAGAACAAACAGGAGGGCTTCAGGTATCCAATGCCGAGCAGCCTCATTTTGGTATCGTCGGGAACGCAGCTGCCGCCGAGCGGGGAGCAGATGAGAGAGATGGAGCGGCTGGCGCCTAAAGACCCGATGATACCTCCCTCCTTTTTTCAAAACATCGGCCCGCTCTTAGCCGCGCAGGAAGACCGGTACCTCCTGTCGCCCGCGCTGTATGACCTGACAGGCTTTCCCACGCTGGTTCTTTATTACGGGACGCATGAAGTTATGCTGGCCTTTTTACCGGCCATGCAGGCCGCTGCCGGACGGGCAAACGTGGAATATACGGTACATATCGGGGAAGGCCTGTGCCATTGCTGGCCCATGCTGGGTTTTACAAAAGAAGGCAGGCAAAGCAGAGAAGAAATATATTCATCCGTCGTTGAACCGCGCAAAAGCCATGCGGCCCTCACCGGAGGGATGAATCAGGAAGGTACAGGAAAAGCCTGAATCCGCAGGCTGACACCGTGCAGCTGATCGACCTTGCGGTCAACTGCGTAAATCCTATGTTCTTTTTCGACTATCCTACGCCCACGCGCCGCTTTCCTGCGAAGGGAAGCAGGTCGTTCGTTTGAGAATGTTCCCCGAGGCTGCAGTCCGCCCGCACCTCCTCTAACCGTGGAACCGTCTCCTCCCATCGTATCTTCGGTTTGCTCACCTCTTCCGAGAATGATGCGGCCACTTTTGATTAAGACCGAAGTGAATACTCTTCCTTGAAAGGAGTGCAAATAGCCGATTTATCCCCGGACGAGTGCACGGGTTCTGCTGCAATCCGTTGTTCGGGCTTTTCATTCGTGAGATCTGACAAAAGGAGAAATGTACATGGTTTCTGCGAAAGGAGATGCGGCTCGGAATTATGGGATCTCCCCGAAAATACAGACGAAACGGCGTAAGATAGGAGCGTGCTGCAATTGACTATCCTGAAGAATTTTTTTCAAAATGCGCGAAAGCCTGAAAGCATAGGCGGCAGGCTGGCTCTGTCCATGATGAACGCCTTTCACAACCCCGTTGCGCTCTGGGGACTTACGCACCTTGAGATCCCGCCGGCAGCCAGGGTCCTGGACATCGGCTGCGGCGGCGGGAAAAATATCAGCAACCTGCTTTCCCGCGTGCCGCAGGGAAGCGTACACGGCGTGGACTACTCGCCGGTAAGCGTGGAAAAATCCAGACGCAAAAACAGAGCGGCGGTCCTTGCGGGACGGGTAAGCGTCCTGCAGGCAAGCGTCTCCTCCCTGCCTTTTGAAGACGGGGAATTCGACATAGCAACCGCGTTTGAAACCATTTACTTCTGGCCGGACCTGCTCCACGATTTCATGGAAGTCCGGCGCGTCTTAAAGGAAAACGGCGTTTTTTTCATCTGCAATGAGGCCGCCCGCCCGGAGGACGCTGAGAACTGGATAAAAATGCTGGATCTGTCTGTATACACCAGGGAGGATCTGTCCAGAACACTCCTCAAAGCCGGATTTTGCGGCATATCCTGCTATGAACATCCAAACGGGAGATGGCTTTGCGTAACCGCGCAAAAGCCATGTGGACCTCGCCGGAGGGACAAATCATGAAGGTGCAGGAAAAGCCTGATGCGTTCGCCTATCTCCATTGGGACGAAAACGGCGTTTTGCTGGATATCGGCTGCGGCAGCGGTACACTG
This sequence comes from Methanoculleus sp. UBA374, assembly GCA_002508705.1. GTDB lineage: Archaea > Halobacteriota > Methanomicrobia > Methanomicrobiales > Methanoculleaceae > Methanoculleus > Methanoculleus palmolei. Next base: position 24,079 of record DAYL01000013.1, read on the forward strand.
GCCGTCGGGGCGGTAAAATTTATCCACATTCTGCGTAACTGGAAAGGAACTTCATGCTATGGGAGAAGCAACCACCGTATTGAATAAAAACCTTGTTCTCAAATCATTATCCGCCGTCGTTCTGGTTGCGGCCCTGATCTTCATCTGCGCGGGCAAATGGCTGTTCTGGCAGGGCATCCTGTATTCCTTACTGATGATATCCATGTTTATTGTTTCATTCCTTTTCGTCGCGCATAACCCCGGTCTGATCAACGAAAGGCTGAAGCCGGGCCCGGGCGCCAAGGCATGGGATAAAATCTATCTGGCGCTTTCAACGCTTCTTTTTTTCATCACCATCAGCCTTTCCGCGCTGGATTCCGGGAGGCTCGGCCTGTCCCCCGAGCTGCCGGCGGCTGTGTATGCGGTCGCCTCCGTTGTTTACATTGCGGGCAATCTGATCTTCGCCTGGGCCAAGGGGACGAACAATTTCTTCTCTTCGGTCGTGCGCGTACAAAAGGAGCGGGGCCACGCAGTATGCCGTGACGGCCCCTACCGCTACGTCAGGCATCCCGGTTATCTGGGCGGATTTTTATATATGGCCGTCACGCCGCTGCTCTTGGGCTCGCTGTGGGGGCTGATCCCGACCGGCATCATACTCGTTCTGATGCTGGTCCGGACCGCGTTGGAAGACAGAACGCTTGCAGATGAACTCGAAGGATATCAGGAATGTCAGGCGAAGGTGAAATACAGGCTGATCCCGTTGGTCTGGTAAGCATGCATGCAGAATTTTCGCAGAAGAGCAGTTACAATCCCTCCTTCATCCTCTGCAGAGTTACCGGATGCACGGCGCCGCGGCCTCCCCGAAGATCAGGATGGCGACATATCGCTCGTCGGCATAATCATCGTCGTGCTTGTCGCGTTAGGGATAACCGGAGTAATTATCTACTCCCGAAGACGGACGTAACGGCAATGCCCATCATCCGGTTCGAGGACGTTAGCAAGATCTACCGGCTCCCGGCCGGCGACGTTGTGGCGCTCGATCACGTCTCCCTCACGGTGGAACCAGGGGAGTTCATCGCCGTGATGGGGCCGTCCGGCTCCGGAAAATCGACGCTCTTAAACATGATGGGCTGCCTCGACATCCCTACCTCGGGGAGGATCTACCTTTCCGGTCAGGATATCTCCGGGCTCGGCGACGACGCCCTCACCCGGCTCCGACGGGATCGCATCGGGTTCGTCTTCCAGAGTTTCAACCTCATCCCGCTGCTTTCGGCGGTCGAGAACGTCGAATTCCCCATCGTCCTCACCACTGGCCGGGCGGAGAGCCGGCGGCGGGCGGTCGAGGTTCTCGCGGCGGTGGGGATTACCGAGTCGCGCTTCACTCACACGCCGGGCGAGCTCTCCGGCGGGCAGCAACAGCGCGTGGCGATAGCCCGGGCGCTCGTGAACGACCCCGACCTCCTCCTCTGCGACGAGCCGACCGGGAACCTGGACTCGAAGACCGGGACTGCGATCATGGACCTCCTTGCGGGGGAGAACCGGGAGGGTAAGACGATTGTCATGGTCACCCACGACCCCAACGTCGCCGCATACGCTCACCGCACGATCCGGATCGTGGACGGGAGGCTCGCGTGATGTTTTTCTCGTTCGCGGTCCGGAACCTCCGGAGGCACTGGATACGTTCGGCGCTCTCGATCATCGGGATCATCATCGGCGTCGTCGCCATCGCATCTCTGGGCATCATGGCGAGCAGCATCAACCTCCTGCTCGCCAACGTCATCACCGACGTCGGGGACACCCTGGTGATCACGCCACATACTGCGATCGGCGAGACCTTCACCGGAGACCCGCGGACGGCTGTGGATGCCGCCATCCCTGCGCGCGAGGTCGAGGAGATCCGGCGGGCGGCAAACCCGCACCGCACGATCCCGGTGCTCCAGGGCGCGGATGAGGTGGAGTTCAGTCGCGGTGAGGGCGGTTATGCTCAGATCATCGGGCTCGCGCCGGAAGACATCCCCGTCCTGCTGAACATCGCGAAAGGACAGTACCTCCGGCAGAACCAGCCGGGTGCGCTCGTCGGGACCCATCTGGCCCGGGAGTACGGCATAAGCCCGGGCTCGAGGATCACGGTCGGCGAGGAGAGTATCAGGGTGGCCGGCGTGCTTACGGAGCGCGGACTTGCCGCCGATATCAACCCCGATTACGCGATCGTCGTCTCCGATACCTGGTACGAGAGCCACTTCGGAGTCGGGGACGGTTACTCGATGGTCGTCGTCCGGATCGGCGACATCGCCGAGATCGATCGGGTGAAGGGGGTGCTGGAGAACCAGTTCAACCGGCGCGAAGAAGTGGTGGACATCTTCGACTCGCGCGACATGCTCCGACAGTACGAGGAGATCTACCAGCAGATCACGGTGTTCCTTCTCGGAATCGGAGGGCTTTCGCTCATTGTCGCCGCCGTCAACATCCTCAACGTCATGTACATCTCGGTCACCGAACGTATCCGGGAGATCGGCGTCATGAGGAGCATAGGGGCCCGGAGAAGGGAGATTCTCCGTCTGTTCCTGTATGAAGCGCTGGTCCTCGGGCTCATCGGAAGCATCGTCGGCGGCATCGCGAGCGCCATCTCTGGCTACCTGATCAGTCTCGTCGCGGTCGAAGTCTTCACGGCCGGGACGACCTTCGGCGAGGGTTTCACAGTCTTTAATCTCAGTGCGGTCGGGTATATCGTCTTCGGGATAGCGTTCGGTATAGGAACGAGCATCGCCGCCGGGTTCTACCCGGCGTGGAAAGCCTCACAACTGACTCCGATCGAGGCGATGCGGCATAAATGACGGAGTGTGACGGGGCATGATCTTCTTCGATCTCGCTGTACGGAATCTCCGGCGGCACAAAGTCCGCTCGGTCCTCGCAACGGTCGGCATCATCATCGGTGTCGTCGCCATCGCATCCCTGGGCATCGTGGGCGCAAGCCTCTCGGGGCTCATCAGCGGGATGGTCTCCGACGTGAGCGACACCGTGCTCGTCACCCCGCACCTGGCGGCATCGAGCGGCGACCCCTTCGACCCTCGAAGTGCCCTTGCCGCGCGCATATCCGAAAGAAATCTGGGGCTGATAGAGAAGGCCGCCGGGCAGGCCCGTGTCGTCCCCATGATTCTCGCATCAGATCGGCTGCAGGTCAGGGATAAGGGCGGCTACGTGACGGTGTATGCCATGCCGGTGGCCGACATCCCCTTCCTTCTGCAGCAGGAAGCCGGGATCTACCCGCAGGGCGGGTCTTCGGGCGTGATGGTGGGCTCGCTCCTTGCCGAGGAACTCGACCTCCATCCGGGAAGCCGCGTCGAGGTCGGGGGTGAGAGCGTCCGCGTTACGGGGATCGCGGCGGAGCGGGGGATGGGAATCGACATCAACCCCGATTATGCCCTCATTGTCACGGAAGACTGGTACACGGAGCGTCACGGCGCCGGGGACTACAGCCGGGTCGTTGTGAAGGTCGACGATCTCTCTGAGATCGAGGGGGTGAAGGAGGCCATCGACCAGCAACTCAACCGCAGGAAAGAGGTCGTGGACGTCCTGGACTCGCGCGAGATCCTGGAACTCTATTACGAGACCCTCGACGCCATCAACATCTTCCTCCTTGGTATAGGCGCGGTATCCCTCCTCGTCGCCAGTGTGAGTATCTTAAATGTCATGTTCATCTCGGTCACGGAGCGGACGGCAGAGATCGGGCTGATGCGGAGCATCGGGGCGCGGAAACGGGAGGTGCTCTTCATGTTCCTCTACGAAGGCCTGGTTCTCGGGATCGCGGGAAGTCTCATCGGCGGCATCGTCAGCATAACGATCGGCTATTACGTCAGTGCCACGGTAGCGGAGTTCTTCACCGACTTCGCCGTATCGGGAGGGGCGGGAGTCCCTGTTTCCGTGGTGGCCGGCTACGTCGCCTTTGCGATGGCGTTCGGGACAGGGACGAGCATCGTCGCCGGGTTCTACCCGGCATGGAAGGCGGCGCACTTGAACCCTATCGAGGCGCTCCGCTACGAATGACGTGTCGTCGCCGGGCGCGGTCCCGGGAAGGCGGGGTGCTCATCCTCCCGGCGCAGGTTATTTATACCTGGCGCGAAAGGGGGGTGCGGTGAAGAACATGCTTTTTGTCCTGTGGTATAAGTTCGAACCGGAGCACGCTCATCAGGTCCTGGAACTCTGGAAACACTTCCAGTTCCCGTCCGATGTGAAAGTCCATCAGCGCTACCTCCTCATCGGGAGACACATGTCGGTCGCCGTCTTTGAAGCGCCGGACGAGCGCTCCATTCTGAAGGTCACCGCGCCGTTCAGTTCCTACGGGGTTGCTCACGTCGTACCGGCAATGCCGCTCGAAGAGGCGATCAAGACGATCTAACCCCGGCGCCGCACCACATATCGGTAATCCACCTCTTTTCCGGCCCTGCAAGGCTACCGTGCGGCTATTCCTGAGTTTTCCTGAAACGTCGCCGGCTCTTCGCCCGGACAGGGTTGCCGCGACCGGTCGGGGCACGATCCCGGGTCATCATGAGGGTGGGCAATCACGGCGATGTCTTGAGGTCATGCGTAATTTCATAGTTCTGGAAACCGGAAACTCTATGAGCACTCATTGGGTGATAGACTACCCTTGTCAGGGAAGTGCTCCGACCCTCATCCGGTCTCAATACGATAACAATACTCAAGTTGTGTGGAACGAATGTTGCAGATGATAACGTGGCTCAACAAGAACTTCAGCTCGCTTCAGCCGACGCGGGCGATCATCATGAGAGCGCTGCGCCACATGCGCCCCGCGGATCGAAAAAAACTCTTCTCTGAAGATCTCCCCGAGATGCGGACCGCTGAAGGGCGGTGGTTTGAGGCGATTGTTTACGAGATGATCCTCGACCTCTCACTTCAGACCGACCTCATCCATTCCGTCGTGGCCCGGGGGGCCGACGGCCCGGCGAGAGTCAAACATGCGCAACTCGGGCAGAACGGGCTCTTTTACTCGAATATCGGGGATATCAAGGTCAGAGGAAACGGGCAGGACCTCGCCGAGGTCGACATGGTGCTCGTCGATCATACCGGCGCGCTGACGTTTGGCGAGATCATCACTTCGCCTGCCGACTTAAAAGAGTTTGAGGCGGAGATCCGCTACAAGAAACAACTCTTCGGCTATCTTTACGGGCAACCGACGGTGCCGTTCCTCCTCATCTCCTCGGTCGACATATCCCGTACAGCCGTCGTCCGTCGCCTCCTCCGGGAACCCGACAACGTCCTCCTCACGACGCCCACCTGCGAGGACTTAAAATCCCTGATCCGTCCCCGGGACCTGAAGCGAAGCCCGCCCCGCAAGATCCGGCACGAAAAATTGATCTCAATCGCCGACATCCCCCCACGGCGGCCGTTCGACTACAAGAAATTGCACGACGAACGGATGCAGAGCATCATCGCCGCCGTCACTTCCGGGCAGGGTGTCCGGGAACTCGCCACCCCGGACGAGATCCCGCCGATAGTAAAGAAAGTTCTCTTCGGCGGGCTCTATCCTTCGGCTATCCGGATGCTTGACTCCCGGTACCCCATCCATATAAAGGGGAAGACCTACGACCCCGACGCGATCCAGAAGCAGTTCTCAAAGGTCATCCTCGCAGTCAACATCCCGGAGTACCGGCCGATCATCTACCTCCGGGCACGGAACAAGAGGGAATACCTCAAGATGGTGCCCAACCGGACGGGCGGGTTCAAGTTCGAGAGCCGGCGGACGCCTCACATGGCCGGGTTCTTCCTCTGGCTCGAGTCCGTCCGGCCGTCGCTCGGGGCTGAATTGACCCGGGAACTCCTCGACACGTTCCCGGCAATCCATGTTCCCGAAGCGGTGGCTACCGAAGAACCGCAAGGTACCTATGGGGCCGGGGTACATTCATCATCATGATCGTCGGATGTGGTGACCCGGAATGGACCTGATCGCCGAAGTTGTCGGGTTTGTGGGGTTCAGCCTTGTTTCGGTCGCGTCCATCGTCGCGGTGATGAACCCGGCCTCCACGGTTGCCGTATATACGGCGCTCACCGAGGGGATGGGCTGGAGCGAACGCCATAAGGTTATCAGGACCTCCATGAAGATCGCGCTCATCGTGCTCGTCTTCTTCGCCCTCACCGGGCAGTTGATCTTCTCGATCTTCAACATCACCGTCCCGGCGTTCCAGATCGCCGGCGGCATCCTGCTCATCAGCGTGGCGACCGGGATGCTCGGTACAAAGTCCGAGACCTACTCGGCCGAGAACCTGGAAAACGTCGCCGTTGTCCCGCTGGCCTTTCCGCTCTCGTGCGGACCCGGGACGATCACGACGGTGATCCTGCTTGCCTCGGGGCCGGAGGGTATCACCGGCCTTGTTGCCGTCTTTCTCGGGATCGTCGTGGCCCTCGGCATCTCCTACGTGGGGATGATCTACGGCCCCCGGATCTTCTCGCTCATCGGGGAGGGAGGGCTGCGGGTCGTCCCGAAACTGATGGCGATCATCGTCCTTGCGATAGCCATCCAGTTCATCATCAACGGGATCGCGGCGGCGATGCCCCAGCTGCTGGCGAACCTTGACCTCACCGGGCTTGTATGATCGATAGCGAGATCGCGCTCATCCGGGCGCTTCAGGAGCAAGCGGCGTGGCTCGAGGCTCCGATGCAGTTTTTCTCGTTCCTCGGGCAGCCGGAGTTCTACCTGCTCGTCGTCCCACTCCTCTACTGGTGCCGGGACCCGCGCCTCGGCCTTCGTCTCGGGCTCCTCATGGGGATATCGAGCGGGATCAACGAGGCTCTGAAGGTCGCGTTTCACCTCCCCCGCCCCTACTGGGTGAGTCCGGAGGTTCGGGCGCTTGAGAGTTATCCGTCGTTCGGCCTGCCGTCGGCGCACGCCCAGGGGGCGGTGACGTTCTGGGGGCTGATCGCCGCCACCGTCCGGCGGAGGTGGTTCTCCGCTTTTGCGGTCGCTCTGATCTTCCTCATCGGCGCGTCAAGGGTCTTTCTCGGGGTCCACTACCCGGCCGACGTCGTTGCGGGCTGGGTTTTCGGTATCGCCGTCCTCATTGCGTTCTTTGCCCTCGAAGAGCCGGTGGGCCGCCGGGTCGCCGCCCTCCCGCTCTCCCGGCAGGTGCTGCTCGCGTTCGCCGGCTCTCTTGCCCTGGCCCTGGCCTCGTTTGCCGCCCTCGCGTCCCTCGGCGACTGGGAGGTTCCCGCGTCCTGGGCGGCTGGGGCGCTTGAACGGTCGGGGGAGCCGATCCATCCGCTCTTCCTCCGTGACGCCGTCACTGCGTCCGGGCTCTTCTTCGGGTTTGCGGCCGGTGCGGCCGCGGAGCATCGCCGGTGGAGCATGTGCGTCCTCGGAACGGGACCCGTCCGCCTGCTCCGCTACGTCTTCGGGATCACCGTGACCGGGGTGATCTGGTTCGGGCTCGGGCTTCTCGTCCCGCCCGACCCCGTCCCTGCTGCCTCTCTCGTCCAGTTCCTCCGGGCCGCCGCCGCCGGCGCCTGGGTCTCGTTCGGTGCTCCGGCGGTCTTTGCTCGCGCAAACCCGGCTCGGGGCGGAGCATAAGGCAGAAGGCTCCATCCCCCGGCAGATGAGGTCCGCCCTGCCGGCGCGGAGAGCGGAATGGAATCACTATCCGCGCTGGACCGGACGCCCGAAGATGGTTTTCGGACCTGCATCTCCGCCATGGAGCGGCCCCGTGCCGCCGCGGATGGAACCCGGTTGATAACGTCTTTTCAGCAGGCTTTTATAGCCTCAAGCCGACTCGATCTCTATGCTTGTAGAGGGGCTCGCTCTTGGCTGGATACTGATCGTTCTCGGGGCGGTGCTGCTCCTGGTTGAGGTCTACCAGCCCGGGTTCTTCATCGCCGTTCCCGCGACGGTCCTGATCATCCTCGGGGCCCTCCTCCTCCTCGGCGTCGATATCTTCAGTTCTCCCTGGGGCCTGATTATCGGGGTTCTGGCGGCACTCGCCGCGGCTGCCGTCACCGTCTGGCTCTACAGCCGTCTGACGCCGGGAAAAGAGCCGCCGAGGACGCTCTCCCGGGACTCACTCGTCGGTCTCGAAGGGACGGTGGTCGTGCCGGTCGATCCGGAGACGCTCGCGGGGAAGGTGCGGCTTGGAAGCATGGAGTGGAGTGCGCGTTCCGAGTCCGGGCGGATCCCGGCCGGAAGACGGGTTATCGTCGTCCGCTCCGAGGGAGTGCATGTTGTTGTGAAGGAGGTTATGTAAAATGCTTTTTACCGGGGATGTCCCCTGGATCGGTCTGATTACGATCTTTCTGATCATTGTTATCGTCATCATCTTCACCCGCGGCGTGGTGGTTGTGCAGCCGTACGAGCAGGGTCTCCAGATCCGTCTGGGGCGCTACATCGGGAGGATGAACCCCGGGTTCCGGTGGGTAATCCCGCTGATCACGGTGGTCAAGAAACTCGACCTCCGCACAGAGGTGATGGACGTCCCGCGGCAGGAGGTGATCACGAAGGATAACTCCCCGACGAACGTGGACGCGATCGTCTACGTCCGGGTGATCGACCCCGAGAAGGCCTACTTCGAGGTGATGAATTACCGGTCGGCGACTGTGGCGCTGGCACAGACGAGCCTGCGTGGGATCATCGGCGACATGGAACTCGACGAGGTTCTCTACAACCGGGATGTCATCAACGCCCGCCTCCGGGATATCCTGGACCGGGAGACCGACGCCTGGGGCGTGAAGGTCGAGCGGGTGGAGATCAAAGAGGTCGACCCGGCCGGTGCGGTCAAGCAGGCGATGACCGAGCAGACCGCGGCCGAGCGGGAGCGGCGTGCCGCGATCCTCCGTGCGGACGGCGAGAAGCGGTCTGCTATCCTCAAGGCGGAGGGTAACCGGCAGAGCATCATTCTGGAGGCCGAAGGCGAACGGCAGAGCAAGATCCTGCGGGCCGAGGGTGAGCGACTGTCGAAGATCCTGCAGGCGCAGGGTGAGGCGCAGGGGCTGCGCATCCTCTCGGTCGGCTCCCGGCCGCTGGACCGGCGTGCGATCACGGTGCTCTCTCTCGATGCCTTAAAGAAGATGGCCGAGGGCCAGGCGACGAAGATCATCTTCCCGTTCGAGTTATCGAGCGTTGTCAAGCAGGCCGCCGAGTACCTCGGCGCTACGGTTGAGGCTCCCGAGGTTCCCGAAGGCACGGAAGTGCCGCCGGAGGATATCCTCGGGGATATCCCGAGCCGGGAGGAACTCCGTGCCGCGGAGGAGGCGGCACGGAGCATCGAGACCGACGTCGACGTGGAAATACAGCCGAAGAAGCCGCGGGACGTGGTCGGGAAGGACGAGGGACTCTAACCCCTCCGTTCCTTCCGGGAATCGTCCTGCCCTATTTTTGTATGATGGTCTTTTAAATCGTCTATCCTAGAAAATTACTTACTGCCTTTCCCTTCTTGCCGGTACGGTCCGTCATCAGGGTTCCTTGACGTTCGCCCTCCCGCGCGGCGACCTCCCGCGCGGCGAACCCTGATGCACCGTGAACCCGGGATGGATCGACCGCCCGAAGAACTACGCGCCGGAGGAGGTCCTTGAAGTGGTGGCGTCCCGATGGGAAAAAGAGGGTTCTACCCGATCGTCAGCACGAATCGCACCGCTGCGACGATTATCGGCATCGTGATGAGGAGGATCAGCATCAGCATGACGAACCCGCTGATCGAGGCGACGACCCGCTGCGCATACCGGGACCAGCCCAGCCGCTCAAAGAACCGTTCGACCCCTTCCTTCATCATATAGCCGCCGTCGAGCGGGACGATCGGGATTGCGTTGAACATCCCGACCAGAAGGTTGAACCACCCGGTCCAGAAGAAGAGGTGGACCGTGCCCCAGAAGAAGGGGAACGGCTCCTCCCAGGCTATCTGCTCGGGGGTGTCGGTGAGGAGGATCCCGAGTTGCAGTGAGTTACTCAGGATGAAGGCGTCGATCGGCGCAATCGTCAGGTAGAGCGGAGCAAGAAGGCCGAGATCCGCAATTCTCCCGAGATTCTCCTTCACCGTGGGCGCGCTGTAGTAGTAGACTCCCATGAACCCGGAACTCCGGTCGTCGGCAAGTTCTTCCGGCCACTCGTCCAGGGTGAGCGTATACGTACTCTTCGCTCCGTCTTTCTCTGCCGTCAGCGCGACCGTGTCTCCCGGTTGCGTCCCTCCCATGACCGTCGCAATCTCTTCCTGGCTCGTCACCGGGACGCCGTTTATGCTCGTGATGACCGAGTAGCCGGGGAGGCCTGCTTCGGCCGCGGGGTAGTCCTGGTAGACCCCCTGGACGAGCGGTGTGGATAGGGGCGTCGCCATCCCCACGAGGAGGAACATCAGGCCGAAACAGACCAGGCCGACGACGATGTTGTTTGTGATCCCGGCGCCGAGCATCCGTATCTTCGGCATCCCCTTCGCCGCTTCCACATCTTCCTCATCGGGTTCGACGAACGCACCTATCGGGATCACGGCAATGAGAAGGCCCATACTCCGAACCCGCATATCCTCGACCCGGGCGAGGATGGCGTGGCCGAACTCGTGAATGATCATCGTGAGCAGAAGGCCGATGACGACGGCTGCAGTGATCGGTATCGCCTCGTTGACCCCGGGGATCGCGAGGATATTCCGTGGGTCGTAGATCCCGGTCGGGTCCGGAGTCTGCACCAGGTTCTGAGAGACCGTGAGAACCATGGCAAACGTCATGAAGGCCGAGACCACGACGACCATAACGACCCCGAGCGTTGCGTAGGCCCGAAGCGCCGTCTTGAATTTTCGGAACCAGTCGAAGAAGCCGACCCGGTCGGTCTTGATCCCCATGATGGGGCCGAAGAACACGACATGATCGCGAAACAGCCCCCGGTCACGAATATAATGGGCAATCAGGAGGTATGCCGCGACGAGCAGGAGGAGTATCAGGAGCCAGTTCATCACTCAGGGTTGGCGCGCACAAACTATAAATTCTTCCGGATTACGAGAAGTCCTGCATCGTTGTCTGGTAGAGGTTCGCCACCGTCTTCCAGCTCCGGCGGGCGCAGGGCGGCGGGCTCCCGTAATTCTTGATATAGTCCCGAAGAAAATCGATTGTCACCGCATCGGAGGGGTAACCGCTGCCGATCTTCCCGTACTGCTCCCCAAGTTCCTTGATTGCCCGGTCCCGGGTGACCTTCGCGACGATGCTCGCCGCACCGACGATCTTGTAACGGGCGTCCGCCCGATGTTCTGCGATGATCTTGCAGGGAAACCCGAGATGATGCGCAACTATCCGGCCGTAACGCTCGGCATTTACGTCGCAGGCGTCGACGTAGGCAGATTCCGGCTGAAGTCCCGTGATCGCCTCGGCATGGAGTTTTGCAACACACTCGTTCATGCTCATCCGCGTCCGAACCTCGTCGATCTCGGCGGCATCGATGGTGACGATCGAGATCGAAAAATCATGGAAGAGGATCTCGTAGAGGACCTCGCGCTGCTTCGGCCGGAGGACCTTCGAGTCCCGGATGGGAAGGGCTGCGAGGTCCTCAGTCGCCCGGCACCCAACGGCGGCAACCACCATCGGGCCGAGGACTGAGCCCTTCCCCGCTTCATCTACCCCGCAGATCACACTCTTTTGGTTTATTCGCAAGGTATTTCAATGCCGACGATTGAAACCCTCTGGAATGTACACCATCATTGTGGGCCTGGGTGGAATCGGCCGGAGTCTGGCTGCGATCGCTGTCAACGCCGGCGACTCCGTGGTGGTGATCGACCAGGATGAGGAGCGTGCGAGCGATATTCTGGAGCACTTCGACGTCCTCGCCATCACCGGAAACGCAACCGATAAATCCGTGCTGGAGGATGCCGGGATTGACCGGGCCGATGCTCTCGTCGCTACCACGAGCGACGACGCCGTAAACCTGATGACCTGCTGGCTCGCCAAACGCTACAAGGTCGGAACCGTCGTCTCGATCGTCAACCAGAAGGAGCACTCCGACCTTTTCAACGAGGTCGGGGTGAAGATCAGTGAGAATCCCGACGAACTGGTGGCGACCCGGCTCTACTACTGGGCAAAGAGCCCGAACCTCCAGCAGGTCGCCTCGATCCCCGGCGGCACCATCTTCGAGATTGTCGCTGAAGAGGGCGCACCCATCGTGGATCACGAGATCCGGGACCTTGAGGTCAGGGACTTCGTCTTCATCGCCATCCGGCGTGCCGGGGGCGACCTCATCATCCCGAGCGGCACCGTCCGTATCCGGCCCGGGGACGTCATCACGGTCTTTACAAAAAAAGAAGCGGAGGGGGAGACGCTAAAGACTCTCAACAGGCAACTGAGACGGTCAGGCTAGCATGTCTTTGAGCGCCTTGAGTTCGAGAAGCATCTTCGGGTTCCGCTTGATCAGTTCCTTGATGAGCGTCGAGACCGAGAACTCTTTGAGGCTGATATTGGCGATCGAGGCCGCGAGAGTGTTGAGTTTCTTATCGTCGAGAGTGATGAAATACTCCTTGACCTTGTAGTTCCGCTCGATGATCCTGCCCATGTGGGATGCCCGCCATCCGGCATCATAGGTCATCAGCGCTTCTTTCGAGCAGTCCCCCGCCGATATGCACTCCGAGGCCACCTGAGCGGCAAGCCTTCCGGTGAACATGGCGTTGCCGATCCCGCCGCCGGTGAGGGGGTCGACGACTCGTGCCGCATCGCCGATGACCATGAGGCCGTCGGCGACCGTGCAGGCGAGCGGTCGGCAGACCGGAACGCCGCCTACGATTGCCTCGATCATCTTCCCGTCCGGGAAGTTCTTTGCAACGAACCGGTCCAGGTAATCCTTTGCCCGGGACCCGTCCCGGCTTTTGCGGCCGGATATGCCGATCCCGACGTTTGCCGTCCGGTCGCCTTTGGGGAAGACCCAGAGGTAACCTTCGGGCGCGACTTCGTTGCCCAGATAAAAGTCCGTCGAGCCTGCGTCGATGTCGATACCGGTCATCAGGTACTGGGCGCAGCTCATCATCTCCCGGAGGGGTACGGTGGTGTCGAGCCCGGCCCGGCGGGCGAACTGCGCCTCCGTGCCGTCGGCGGCGAGGACCACTTCGGCCCGGATCTCGGCCGGCGTTCCGGATGAGAGCACCTTCGCGCCCCGGACCCCCCCGTTCTCCATGATCGGTTCGGTCGCCCGGGTCTTGACGACGACGTCCGCACCGGCCTCGGCTGCCTGCCAGACGAGTTCCCGGTCGAAGACCTTCCGGTCGAGAACGTAGCCGACCTCGTTTCCGGCTTTGTCCTGCTCAAGACTGACGGTGGTGCCGTCCGGAGAGATGAGACGGGCGCGTTCGATCTCCGCGGAGATCCAGCGCGGGTCCGGCTTGATGTACTCCTTTAAGAGTTCTTTCCCTACCCCCTCCGCGCATCGGACCGGTGTGCCGATGGCGGAACGTTTTTCGATGAGGCAGACCGAATTCCCGGCTCTGGCTGCCGTCTTCGCCGCAAGAGCACCGGCGGGGCCGCCCCCGACGACGAGTATATCGTAACTACTCTTCATGGACGACCTCCAGTGCTCCGAGCGGGCACGCCCGTGCGCAGATACCGCAGGCGATACAATCCCGTTCAAGGCTGAGATAGGCATCGATCAGTTCGAGGGCATCCTCGGGACAGACTGCAACGCAGGTGCCGCAGTATCCACACTTGTCTCGGTTTATCCTGAGCATCGTATCTACGTTGTTGTTGTGATCGCAAAAACCTTTATGTTCTCCGGTTCCGGGATGCGCCGGGGCCCCCTGTCCGGTTGCGCAATCGACAGGGCGTTCTCCCGCGCCGATGACGACACAGCGTAACCCGGGTCATCCACTGGGCTATTTAATATAAACGAGCACAAATTTATCTGGGAAATGGGGATGCTATGGGACTGAAAGGTGGGCCTACGCAGGACGAAGTCATGGCCGTCTCTCTCGCGAAACTCAAAATTCGCCCGGGCGACCGGGTCGCCGACGTCGGATGCGGGACCGGGAAGGTCGCCATCGCTGCATCGAAGATCGCGGAGCACGTCTACGCGATCGACAAAAGGTCGGAGGCGATCGCCTGCGCCCGGGGGGAGGCGGCTGCCGTCGGCGCCGGGAACATCGAGTTTTTCGAGGGGGACGCAGTCGACATCCTCCCGGGCATCGGCCGGCTCGATGCTGCCTTCGTCGGGGGGTCCCGCCGCCTGCCGGAGGTCCTCGCTCTCCTCGCTGACGCGGTGCAGGGAAGGATCGTCGTGAACGCGGTGATGGTCGGGACGCTCTCCGAGGCGATTGCAAGCATGCAGCGCCTCGGGATCTTCGTCGAGGCCGTCCACCTTCAGGTCTCCCGGTCTGCCGAGATCGCCGGGGGAGTGATGTTTAAACCCATAAACCCGGTCTATGTCATCGTCGGGGGTTCCGGATGCTCGTAGGGGTGGGGCTCGGCCCCGGCGACCCGGAACTTCTGACGCTGCGGGCGGTTCGGCTCCTTCGCGAAGCAACGATGGTATTCGTCCCCGGAAACCTCGCCTTTGACCTTGTGCGGTCGTACCGTCCCGATGCCGTCGTCCTCAACTTCCCGATGACGAACGACGAGGCTTACATCCGGCGGTGTCTTGAAGAGAACGCCGACCGGATTGCTCCGTACGCAAAAGAGGGGCTTGCGGTCTATGGGATCATCGGGGACCCGAACTTTTACTCGACCTTCTCCCGGCTCTGCGAGGTGATTGCCGCCCGCTATCCGGACGTTACCTTTTCAACCGAACCGGGGATCAGTTCCATCACTGCGTTCGCCTCGGTGGCGAACATCCCGGTGGCCGGGGGGTTCTTCGTCTCGGACGGGAATGGTCCCGAGTCGCGGATCTTCATGAAGGTCCGGCGCCCGGCGGCGCTTGCGGCCGACCTCCGGAGAGAAGGCTATTCGGAGTTCGTCCTCGTCGAGCGGATGTTCCTTCCCGGACAGCAGGTCTACCGGGGGGACGATCTGCCTGAAAAGAGCGATTATTTCTCGATCCTCTTTGCGAGGCGGTCGCATGCATAAGGTCTATATCGTGGGTGCGGGGCCCGGGGCGCCGGATCTTGTCACCGTCCGGGGGATGGACCTCATCCGGCGGGCGGATGTCCTCATCTATGCGGGGTCGCTTGTGAACCCGGCGCTCGTGGCGGAGTCCGGCGCGGAGCTGAAACTTGACAGCTGGGGGATGACCCTTGAAGAGATCGTCGATGCCGTCGAGGAGCACGCCCGGGCCGGAAAACTCGTGGTCCGGCTTCACTCCGGCGACCCGGCGCTGTACGGGGCGATTGTCGAGCAGATGGCGGAGTTCTCGCGGCGCGGGATCGAGGCCGAGATAGTCCCCGGCGTCTCGTCGCTCTTTGCGGCAGCTGCAGCGCTCAAGACCCAGTTCACGCTCCGCGACGTCTCCGAGAGCCTGATCGTCACCCGTCCGGCGGGGACGACGCTTGCGGAGGACAGGATCGCCGAGTTTTCCCGGCTCGGGCAGACGATGGTGGTCTTCCTCGGGACCGAGCGGATGGAGGAGGTCCTCGCCCGGCTGGAGTGCCCCCCGGACACCCCGGCGGCGGTCGTCTATCACGCCTCCTGGCCCGACCAGAAGATCGTCCGGGGGACGGTGACGGATGTCGCGGCAAAGGCCCGGGCGGCCGGGATCGAGCGGACGGCGCTGATCGTCATTGGGAAAGTGATTGACCCGGAAACGTCGGGGTTCGGGAGGTCGGTCCTCTACTCATGACCGGGACGGCCGTGATCGCGCTTGAGCGGTTCCTCCCCGACGCCCGCCGGATAGCGAACGCGCTCGGCGCCGACGTCATCCCCTACAGTCCGGAAGCCTTCCGGACGGCGTTTGCCGACTACGGCCGGATCATCGCCCTGATGTCGGCCGGGATCGCCGTTCGGGGGATCGCCCCGCTCCTCACCGACAAGTGGCGGGACCCGGCGGTGGTGGTGGTCGGCCCGGACCTGCGCTATGCCGTCCCGGTCGTCGGCGGCCACCACGGAGCAAACGACCTTGCCCGGGACCTTGCCGCCCTCGGGATCGAGCCGGTGATCACGACCGCGACCGAGGCCCTTGGTTTGGAATCGGTCGAGGGGTTCGCCGTTCGGTCGGGATGCGATATCGTGAATCGCGACTCCACCCGGGCGGTGAACGCCGCGATTCTGGATGCCGACGTGCCCCTCTACACGATCGCCGGCCCGGGGCTCGTCGTCGCGGGGCCGGGGGTCGCCCTCCTCGTCCGGAAGGGGGAGTACGCCGTCGGCGTCGGGTGCCGGAAGGGCGTCGGGGCGGACGAAGTGGCTGCCGCTATCCGGCAGGCGCTCGAAATGGCCGGGATCGCCCCCGAGGAGGTCCTCGTCTACGCGACGACCGCAAAGAAGCGCGGGGAGGAGGGCCTCCTCCGGGCCGTCGCGGAGATGGGCGGCAACCTCGTTTTCCTGGACGACGATACACTTAACGCGGAGGAGGCGCCAACCCCTTCACGGGCCTCCCTTATCGGGCTTGCCGGGGTTGCGGAACCTGCGGCCCTCGCGGTCTCGAAGCGGAAAGAATTGGTTCTTGCCAAACAGGCGTATGGGAGTGTTACCGTTGCAATCGCGCGATAGTGAAGGAAGACTGTATATCGTCGGGACCGGTCCCGGCAACCTGCTGCAGATGACGCCCCGGGCGTTCGCCGCCCTCGACGAAGCCGACTGCGTCATCGGCAACGGGTTCTATCTTGACCTGGTCAGGCCGATGCTCGCCGGAAAAGAGGTTATTCGGAGCAGCATGGGCCGGGAAGTCGACCGGGCGGAGAAAGCCCTTGCTCTCGCACGGGACCGCGTCGTTGCGATGGTGAGCGGCGGCGACGCCGGGATTTACGGGATGGCGAGCATCGTCCTTGAGGTAGCCGAACGTTCGGCTACGGCGGTCCCGATCGAGGTCATTCCCGGCATCACGGCCGCGGTCTCGGCGGCAGCGCGGTTGGGCTCGCCTCTCTCGGGCGATTACGTCACGATGAGCCTCTCGGACCTCCTGACACCCTGGGAGGAGATCGAGCGAAGGCTCGACCTCGCGTTCCGGATGCGGGTGCCGGTCGTCCTCTACAATCCCCGGTCCCGGGGGCGGCCGCACAACCTGGATACCGCGATCGAGATCGCCAGCCGCCACCTCCCCGGCGAGACGCCGGTCGGGGTGGTCAGGAACGCCTACCGGGAAGGGGAGGAACGGTTGATCACGACGCTTGGAGAGTTTAACGACCACATTACCTTCGTGGATATGCACTCGATCGTCTTTGTCGGCGGAGGAGAAACGAGGATCTGGAGGAATGAGACGGATGCGAGAGGAATCATCACGCCCCGGGGATACCACCGGAAATACGTATACTGACCTTGCGGCGGTCACCCCGGAGGCTTATGCGATAGCGAGTACGAGCCGGAACCTGGCCCGGCAGCGGGTGGGGAACGCCACCCCCGAGGACCGGATCCGGCAGCGGTGCTCTATAGCGGTCGGCGATTTTGCGATGGCCGATCTGATGCGGTTTGCTGGCGACCCGGTTAAAGCGGGTCTTGCCGCACTTGAGCGGCGGGCTCCGGTCATCACCGATATCCGGATGGTGCAGGCGGGCATCCTGAAACGCGGGCATGCAAGCGAGGTCCTCTGCGCCCTCGATTTCGGCGAGGAGATCGCCCGGGAGCGCGGGATCACCCGGACGTCTGCCGGGTTCCTTGCCCTGCGGGACCGGATAGACGGTGCGGTTGTGGTCATCGGGAACGCCCCGTCCGCGCTCCTGGTCGTCTGCGATATGGTCCGGGAAGGCGTCCGGCCGGCACTGATTGTCGGGACGCCGGTGGGGTTTGTGAACGCGGCGGAGTCAAAGGAGGTGCTTCGTGCTCTCGACGTGCCGTCTGTCTCGAATGCCGGGACCCGGGGTGGAACGCCGGTCGCGGTAGCGGCGATAAACGAGATCGTCACGATCTTCGCCGAGCGTGCAGGTCATGCGGGACCCGGTTACTGACTTTGAGTATCCCGAAGCATGGGTTACGGCCTGCCGCTCCCCGGACCTCCTCCCCGACGTCCGGCGGGGCTTCGCGGTCCTGACGGCGTCGGGAACGGTCCTCCGCCGTGGGTTCACGACCGGGACGACGGCGGCCGCGGTCTGCAAGGCGGCGGTCCTCTCGCTCTCCTGCGAGACCGTGGACGGGGTGGAGGTCACCCTTCCCTGCGGTATTACGGTCAGGGTCCCGGTGGACGCCTATCGGGGACGGGCGTCGTGCTGGAAGGACGCCGGAGCCTATCCTTCGGACGCGACCGCGGGGCTCGAGTTCGTCGCGACCGCGGTCCCCTCTCTTTCGGGAGGGGTCCAGTTCGTCCCCGGTGAGGGTATCGGGAGTTTCGGCCGCAACACCCGCCGCCACCTGCAGGGGACGCCGGCGATCAGCGCCCCGGCACTCGACTGCATCAGGCGTTCAATCGATGAGGCGGTGGAGGAGGCGGGCCTTCATGGGACGACGGTCATTCTCACGGTTCCCCGGGGTGCGGAGGTGGCCCAGAAGACGCTGAATCCGAAGATCGGGGTGCATGGCGGGATATCGGTCCTCGGGACGACCGGGTTTGTGGAGCCCTGGGACGACCACGTGACGGAGGGGGTGCTCGACCGTATCGCCAGGGCTCCCCGGGGCGTCGTGCTGACGACCGGCCGGCTCGGCCTGCGCTATTCACGGCTCTTCTTCCCGGATCGCGAGGCTGTCCTCGTGGGGAACCACCTTTCGGAGGCGCTGCAGGCGGCCGACGGCGATACTGTGATCTGCGGACTTCCCGGCCTGATTTTGAAGTTCATGAACCCGAACGTGCTTTTCGGGACCGGGTGCGCAACGGTGGAGGAACTCTCGACGACACCGCAATGGGAAGAGGTGGCCGGCCGGGAACTTGCGGCGTTCCTGAACCGCTATCCCCGCGTCAGGGTTGTGATCGTCGATCGCGACGGCCGGGTCATCGGGGAGTCGCCGTGAAGATCGTCGGCGTTGGCTGCGGCCCGGGAATGCTGACCGCGGAGGCGGTGCGTGTTATCGCGGGTGCGTCGCTCATTTACGGGTCGGCCCGCGCAATCGCGCTTGCCCGGGAGACCATTCCGCCGGGATGCGAGGTGCACGAGATCACGGACTACCGGTGCCTCCGGCTTCTTCCGTCTCATGCGGTCGTCCTCTCGACGGGGGACCCGATGCTTGCGGGGCTTGGTTACCTCCCGGGCGAGGTGGTCCCGGGGATATCGTCCCTCCAGGTTGTTTTTGCCCGCCTGAAGGTTCCGCTGACGAAGGCGGCGGTTGTCTCGGCCCATGGAACGGACCACGCCCGGGCGGTCGCCGAAGCCCGGGAGGGAATCCTCGCGGGCCGGGTGGTCTTTCTCCTCGCCGATCCGGCCTTCTCGGTCGGGGCGCTCGCGGCCGTCCTCCCGCCGGAGACGCGGATCGCCGTCTGCGAGGACCTCGGGTACCCGGAAGAACGGATCGTCGTCGGGACGGCGGCGGAGCCCCCGATGCCCCGGGGAGGCCTGTTCGTGGTGGCGGCGGGAGAGTTTTAGGGTACGCCCACGGTGCATCGATTCAATCCGGGGGTGAGGCGCCCCTCAGTCCCGGTCTGGAGCCGCCGTCTTCTGCGGCGCACGGGCCGCTCGTCTCTCCCTTCCAGAACCAGTAGCCCGACCGGAGGAGGTCGAGGAAGATAGCCTGATATGTTCCCCGTTCGCAGAGTTCGAGGTGGTAGCGGTGCACCGTCGATTTCGTCCCGTACTTCCCCGGCACATCGCTCCAGGTGCACCCCGTGGTGAGGACATAGAGGACCCCGTTGAAGAGGTGTCGAGGATCTCGGCGGGGCCGGCCGATGTGAGGTTTCTGGGGCGGGAGATGTCTCTGAACGATCTCCCAGAGGTCGTCGTCGATCTCCCGGAATACCATGAATTTTCATATCGACCGGAGGGTCTTATACTTGTGGGATGGCCGGATCCTCCGGGGTTCCGGTCCCCGAAAATCGTTTGCCGGAGCGTTATCCTTCTCCGGAGTTTTGGGGATCGTAGTTCGTGACGATGATCTCGCAGATCTCGCCCCGCTTCCTCCCATCGCAGTTGATCATCCTTTTCGCCGGAATCCGGTCGATGTGATAGTCGGCGTAGAGTTCGTCAAAGAATCCGTCGCCTGGCTCGCTGTTCTTCGGATCGGAGTTGCTCAACATCAGTCTCGCACCCCTGGCGTCGCACCGTGCGTAGAATGCCGCAAGGCGCTTCTGGTCCTCATCGGTAAATCCGGTCTTTGAATACTGCGTGAACGACGACGTCCGGTTCAGGGGGCGGTACGGCGGGTCGAAGTAGACGAAGGCGTCTTCCGATACGTAAGGTTCCGACTGCGTAAAATCACCGAGATGAACGGTCGTATTCCGGAGTGCAGCGGAATCGGCCCGGAGCAGGTCTGCGCGCAGGATCTTCGGGTTACGGTACCTGCCGAACGGGACGTTAAACCCCCCGCGGGAGTTTACCCGATAGAGGCCGTTGAAGCAGGTCCTGTTGAGGAAGATGAACTGCCCGGCCCGTTCAATCCATCCGCTGTCGTAACGCCTGAAGTCGGTCTCTCCTCTCGCGCGGTTGAATGCCTCCCGCATGCGGTAATAATACTCTTTCCGCCCGGCATCGTTCTCCGAGAGAAATTCATTCGAGATCTCACTTAGATACCTGATGAGGCCAGAAACATCGTTCTTTACAACGTTGTACGCGAGGACCAGTTCCTCGTTGATGTCGAAGAGATGGCACTCCCGGAACCTGAAGATGCTGTTAAAATGGAAGTAAACCGCCCCTCCGCCGAGAAACGGTTCGACGAAGACCGGGAGGGCCCCCGTCTTGAGTTCTCCCGGGACCCTTCCGGTGAACGCATCAAGGAGTTGCGTCTTTCCTCCTGCCCATTTGAGGAACGGTCGCACGGTGGGTGCTGTCATCAGTCTCTTCCGTCGGCGTGGGTGCTTTTTTGTACCTCCAGAAGTTTGCTTTGAAACACATTAGTGTTGTCTGTATCCCGCGGCCGAACGACGATAGAGACAGTAGAGACGGTTGAGCTCGGCCCGTCCGCCCCCGTCGGGGAGCCTCACTGCCGGAGCCCATCCGCATACCCGGAGAACGCGTCCATATCCAGCAGGGTAAACGCTCCCTTCGAGAGCACGCCCACGCGGTCGCACATCACCCGCATCACCTCGGGGTCGTGCGATATGAAGACGGAGGCCGTGTTGTTCTTCCGCTGGAGGTCTTTCATCAGCGAGAGCACCTGCGCCTGCACGGACATGTCCAGCATCGACGTCGGTTCGTCGGCGACAATCAACTTCGGAGAGAGCGAGTAGATCTTCACCATCATCGCCCGCTGGATCTCCCCGCCGGAGAGCTGGTTCGGATAACTGTAGAACTGATCGGGCCGAAGACCGACGGCCTCAACCAGCGGCTGGAGTTCCTCAAAGACCTCTTCCCGCTCCTGCCCACGGTGGTAGACAAGCGGCTCGGTCACACTCTCGATCAACCGCATCCGGGGGTCCAGCGAGACCTCCGGGTGCTGGAAGATCATCTGCATCCCGGGCCGGATCGCCTCCAGGCGTCGGCCCCGGAGCCTGGAGATCTCGATTTCCTCGAAGAAAACCTTCCCTCCCGAAAGCCGTTCGAGCAGCAGGAGACAGCGGCCGAGCGTGGACTTGCCCGACCCGCTCATCCCGAATAGCCCGATCGTCTCCCCGGCGTCCAGCGTGAAACTCACGTCCCGGAAGATGTCCCCGTGGCCGTAGGTTTTGTGGAGACGCTCTACGCGGAGAAGTGGCTGCACCGCACCCACCTCCCCGAGACGTCCAGCATCGCAGGGTGGAAACCCTCACCTTCGGTGCAGGGGTGCGGGCAGCGGTCGCGGAAGTAGCACCCCTTCGGCAGCCGGGAGAGCCCCGGACAGATTCCCGGCATCGGTTTCATGCCGTTCTTCGGCAGCGCCGCGATCAGCCCTCTCGTATACGGGTGCCCGGGTTCCTCGAAGACCTCCGCCGTCGGCCCGAACTCTACAAGTTCCCCGGAGTACAGGACACCGACCGTATCGCCGATCAGCCGGGCAAGTTCCAGATCGTGCGTGATCATCAGGATTGAGTCGTGTCGTTTCTCTTTCAGCGTACGAAACATCGCGATCGAAGCGTTTCGTGCCGCGTAATCCAGACCCTTCGTCGGTTCGTCCGCCACCAGAAGCCGCGGCTCCGATGCAAGCGCGATGCCGGTCGTCAACCGCTGGCGCATGCCGCCCGAGAGCTCGTGCGGATAGGACGCCGCCGTCAGTTCCGGGTCCGGGAAGTTCAGGTACGAGAGAATCCGGCCGGTCTCCCCGCTCAGTCTTTCCCGAGGGACTTCGCGGCACTCCAGAACCTCGGCGATCTGCCGGCCGCACCGCATAAGCGGGTCCAGCGACCCGCTCGGGTTCTGCGGGATGAGTGCGATCTCACGGCCCCGGAGATGTGCATACGCCGCCTCGCTCATCGAGAGGATCTCTTGCCCTCCGTAGCGGATGCTGCCCGAGACGACCGCCGTCTTAGGCAGCAGGTGCAGGATCGCCTGGCCGATGACCGACTTACCGGACCCGGTCTCGCCCACAAGGACGCAGATCTCCCCTCTGTCGACGGAGAAACCGACGTTCTGCGAAGCCCGGATCATTCCCCGGCGGGTCGGAAACGTCACGTTCAACCCGGCCACCTCGAGGATCTTCATAGCGATCCTTCCCCGTCGGACTTCGGGTCCGTGATATCCCGCAGTCCCTCCCCTGCGAGGTTGAAGAGCAGCGTTACGATCGTGATCGCAATGCCCGGTACGATCACGTTCAGAGGCGCAGTCCGCATGGAGTCCAGACCTGCATTGATCATCGAGCCCCATTCGGGGATCGACGGCGGAATGCCGAGCCCAAGAAACGACAGCGTCGAGATCGTCAGGATCGTATGTCCGAGGTCCATCGTCGCCAGGACAACCACCGGCATAATGCAGTTCGGCATGATGTGTTTCGTCAAGATCCACCAGCCCGGAAGCCCCGACGCCCGTGCGGACAGAACATACTCCTGGTTCTTCTCAGAAAGAACCTGCCCCCGCATCAGCCGGGCAAACGAAGCCCACTGCGCTACCGCAAGCATCAGGATCATGTTCACGATGCCCGAACCGAGGAGAGTGATCAGGGCGAGAGCAAGAATGATCGACGGAAACGCAAGAAACACATCGATCACCCGGGCGACGACGTTGTCGACCCAACCCCCTCTGTACCCCGAGTAGCCGCCGATGGCGGTCCCGATGACGAATGTCGCGGCGATCGTCGTCAGGGCGATGGTCATCGAGGTCTGCAGGCCGCAGATCACCCGGCTGAAGAGGTCGCGGCCCAGATAATCCGTTCCAAGGATATGGGCGGCGGACGGACCCTGATTTTTCCCGTAGAGGTCGGTGGCGTTCGGGTCCTGCGGCGCAAGCATCGGCGCAAATGCGCTCGCGAGGATTACCGTCGCGAGCAGTGCGAGCACCACCTGCAGACCGGGTCGCTGCATCAGCCGGGAATACCAGTCCGATTCAAGGACGGATGCCCGCCATCTCCGGAGTTTTCTCGCGCTGCCCACTTCACTCATAGGTAATCCTCGGGTCGATTGCATGGTAGAGCAGGTCGATTGCGAAGTTCACGAGCAAGAAGAGAAGCACGATCACCATGATCGTGCTCTCGATCAGCACGAGATCGCGGGCGGAGATGGCCTTCATCAACAGGCTCCCGATGCCGGGCCACGCGAAGATCGTCTCGATCACCACCGAACCCGCAAGCAGGGCGCCAAACGACATGCCGACGACCGTCAGCACCGGCAGCAGGGCGTTTTTACAGGCGTGGGAGAGAAGCACCTGCCGGCCCGGGAGACCTTTTGCTTTTGCAAACACCACAAACGGTTTCTCCATCGTATCGAGCATGCTGGTCCGCATGATCCGGGCGATGGAGGCCATGGTATGCAGGCCCAGAGCGATCGCGGGCAGGACGATGAACTGCGGGCCGCCGTATCCGGCGACGGGTGTCAGGCGAAGCCAGATGGAGAAGACCAGCATCAGCATGACGGCAACCCAGAACCCGGGCATTGAGACGAAGAAGATCGTTGCTATCCGGATAAGGTGATCCGGGATTTTATTCTGGTGCAGCGCCGAGCAGATGCCGAAGAAGAGACCGAAAACTACGGCAAATGTCATGGATACGGTCGTCAGCAGAAGTGTCGGCGGCAGATACAACATCAGCAATTTATCCACCGGTTTATTGAACAGGATCGAGTAGCCCAGGTCCCCGTGAAGAACACCCCCCATCCAATCGAGATACTGTTCCAGCAGCGGCCTGTCGAGATTGTAGCGGCCGGAGACCTCGGCGATCAGTTCCGGAGGGGCGACCTCTTCCAGCCCGAGATACAGGTGCCGGGCGAGAACCTCGGCCGGCTCGCCCGGGGTGGCGTTCACTACCACAAACGTAAAGATCGACGCGATCAGCAGCGTCAGAATGAGGTATGCGGTGCGTTTGATGATGTAGTGATGCATATCTTTACGCCTGCTTCGTTCCTGAAATGAGATAATAGCACCAGTGATGGTTGATCTTCTGGTACCATTTCAGATATCGCCGCTGATGCTCGCGGATATGCATCAGGTCTTCCAGAGAAATGTCTGTAAGACCCGCATCCGCAAAGTATCTTCGTGCCGTATCCTCCGGAACGCCCCCGAGGTTCGGCAGGGCGGCCGAGACCTCTTCATCGTATGAAGACGGCGTAGAGAGGGGATCAAAAACCTTACCAAGAACCTGACTTACGGTTCTGCGGATCTTCGTCGTTGTCTTTCCGTCGTCCCAGACACCATCGATGACGATGACCCGGCCGCCCGGCCGGACCACGCGCTTCCACGACGCAAGGGCGACATCCGGATGCGGAAGCGTCCAGAGAAGGTGGCGGTTGACCACCGCATCGAAACTCTCATCTGCAAACGACGGGTTTTCCGCGTCCCCCTCCCGAAAGATCATCGAAAGCCCCCGATCGGCGTTTTTCTTTCTGCCGACCTCCATCATACCCTCCGAAAGATCGATGCCGGTGACGTCATGACCCATCTCCGTGAGGATCAAGCCCATCGCGCCGGTACCGCATCCGACATCCAGAATGGAGAGGGGATCTCCTTCCGGTAAAATTTTCAGGAATGCATCCATCCAGAGATCTTTTTCCTCTTTCGTCTGCACACCGTGGGAAACATGCAGGTCGTACCGGTCTGCACTCTTATCCCACTTGCTGGTGATGCCGGATTTGATCTCGCTGTCCTCCATCGTCTCCCCCTCAGGATACCGTCATGAACGGACTGAGCTTGTAGTCGTGTGCCGTCGGGTCGTAGGCGAACCCTTGCACATTGTCCCACATGAGAATGGCGACACCGTAGTAGGCGATGTTGATGGTCGCAACATCATCGTACACAATGCCCTCAACATCGCGGAAGTAGGCATACCGCTCCTCCGGGAGGGTGAGGTTGTGGCCCTCCGCAACGAGTCTGTCGACTTCCGGATTGCTGTAATGGCCGCGGTTTGTAGTTCCGTCGGTTGTGTACCAGGTCTTTAAAACATACTCCGGGTCCGGGACCATGGCAAGGTTCGCTGCGATCAGGTACAGGTCCCAGTCGCCTTCGTTCAGCATGGGAGAGATAGCCCCCGTCTCCATGGCAACCTCCGTCACCTCAACACCTACGTCTTTTAAGTTGGCGGAGATTGCCTCAAGCATCGGCACAAGACCGGGCCGCTCGGTGTAGGTGAGCAGTTTGAGGCTCAGCTTCTTTCCGTCTTTGTCGATGTATCCGTCGCCGTCCGTGTCCTTCCAGCCGGCTTCGGCGAGATACTGTTTCGCGAGAGCGGGATCATACGTGTAGGGAACGAGGGTGGTGTTCGCCCAGGTCATCGTCGGCAGGAACGGTCCTGCTGCCGCATCGCCGACACCGTACAGCACGTTGTCCACGATCCCTTCCCGGTCGATTGCATATGCCAGCCCTTTTCTGACGTTCAGATCGTCGAGCGGAGCATGGTCCATATTTAGATCGAGTTTGTAGGTCCGCGGGGTGTTGAACTTCAGCACCTCAACCCCCGAAAGAGCATCCAGCCGGTCGACGCTGCTGTACGGCGGGTCGAAGGTAAGGTCGACATCGTGATTTTCCAGGACCATTGAACGGGTTCCGGGATTCGGGTAGCCCCGGGTGATGATCTTTTCCAGTGTCGGCGTACCGCCCCACCACCCGGTGTGTTTGACCACAACGACCTCACCGGTCTGCTCGTTGAAGGATTCCAGTTTCATCGGACCGGTCCCGATGGTACCGACATAATTTCCCGCAGCGTCATAGGATTTCGGGCTGATGATTGCGGTATCCGGGGAGTGAAGCGCCGCAGGCAGCAACGGGTTTTTCTCGTTGGACCGGATGCGGAGGGTGTACCTGTCCACGATCTCGGAGCCTTTGTAGTCCAGCAGCGTTGTCCTGCCCGGCTGTTTGGCGTTGATGTTCTCGATGGAGAACTTCACGTCCTCGGCCGTCATCTCATCGCCGTTGTGGAACTTCACACCCTCCCGGAGTTTGAACTCCCAGGTGGTGTCGTTGATCATCTTCCAGCTCTCGGCAAGAATCGGTTTAAGGGAGAAGTCCTCCTCGGTACCGACGAGCGTCTCGGTGATGATGATCTTCTCGGTGATCAGCGTTCCGGTGCCGGTGCCCTGATCCAGCTCGCGTGCGTCGACCATCTTATGATTTCCGACGACCAGCACGTTTTTCTCGGCGTTACTGTCGGTACATCCCGCCGCGGCAATGCAGAGAAAAACCGCCGCGAACATACAGAGCAGGGGTGTCGTCTTCATTTACTCGATTCCTTTCCTGCCGGAGATCAGGTAGTAGGTGCCTCTCGGGTTGATCTTTTCGTACCACTTCAGCCGTTTGCGCTGATTCTCCCGGATGCGGGCAAGATCCTGCACCGCGATATCTCCAAACCCTGCATCGGTCAGATACCGGCGTGCGGTCTCCTCCGGAACGCCGCCGAGGTTGGGCAGAGCGGCGCGCACCTCATCGCTGTACCCCTTGTCGCCGTGGGGATGGGCTTCGACGATCCGGGCGATTCCGGAACTTACGCCGCGGCGGACTTTCGCACCGAAAGACCCGTCGTCCCAGACGCCGTCGATGACCATCACGACGCCCCGGGGCTTTAGCACCCGATGCCAGGATGCAAGTGCCGTCTCCGGGTGGGGAAGCGTCCAGAGCAGGTGGCGGTTGATGACCGCATCGAACGTCTCCGGTTCAAACGGCGGGTGTTCGGCATCTCCCGTCAGAAATGTCATCGGAAGGTTCTGCTCCTCCGCTTTTTTTCTGCCGATCGCCATCATGCCTTCTGAGAGATCGATCCCTGCGACGGTATGCCCCATCCCGGCAAGAATGAGCCCCATCGCACCGGTCCCGCATCCGACATCCAGAATGTGCAGAGCGTTTCCGGGGAGAAGTGCGGAAAATACCTCCATCCAGAGTTTTTTCTCCTCGTCGGTCTGAACCCCGTGAGACACATGATTGTCATAGTATCCGGCTTCCGCACTCCAGGTCTGTGCAATGTGCGATTTCATCGCGTTGTCGTCCATGTTCTCTCTCCTGTAAAATCCCTAATTACTCGCTTCAACGGTCTTTTTTGCTCACAGATTCTATAAATCCGTCGTCGGTATCTTCATCTTCGCGTCTCCTACGGTTACGCGGGCAGCGGGCATTCCCGCCGCTCTGTTTGAGAACTTTCTTCCTTCATGCTTCCGCCCTTCCCGGTTCTTTGCGATCGAAAAATGGGTTCATGCCGAGATGGACATGAACGGATCGATCCGGTAGTCGTGTGCGGTCGGATCGAACTTGTAGCCGTTTACGGTATCTTTCATGACGACGGCGACGCCGTAATAGGCGACGTTGATCGTCGGCAGGTCATCGTAGACGATCGCCTCGATCCGGCGGAAGTGGTCGTAGCGTTCGTCAAGATCGCTGATATTGTGCCCCTCTATGATCATGCGGTCGACCTCCGGGTTGCTGTAGCCCGCCGTGTTGCTGGACCCGGTGGTGGTGTACCAGCCCTTCAGGACATACTCCGGGTCGGGGACCATCGCAAGGTTTGTCGCGGAGAGATAGAGGTCCCAGGTGCCGTCGGCCATGGCAACGGTCAGAGCGCTGTTTTCCATCGAGAGCGTCTCGACTTCGATGCCGACGGACTTGAGGTTTGCCGCAATGGCTTCAAGCATCGGCGGCAGTCCCGGGCGCTCGGTATAGGTCACGACCTTCACCTTGAGGTTCTTGCCGTCTTTGTCGACGTATCCGTCGCCGTCCGTGTCGGTCCACCCCGATTCTGCAAGATACTGCTTTGCAAGCGCCGGATCGTAGGTATAGGGTTTCAGGGTGGTGTTCGCCCAGGTCATCGTCGGGAGGAAGACGCCTCCGGCCGGACTCCCTACCCCGTAGAGGACGTTGTCGACGATCCCGTCGCGGTCGATTGCGTGGGATATCGCCTTACGAACGTTCTTATCGTCCATTTGAGGGCGGTTCAGGTTGACGTCGAGTTTGTAGATCCTCGGCGTGTTGTACTTCTCCACGTGAACCCCGTCGAGAGCGTCCAGACGATCAACCTCGCTATAGGGCGGATCGACGGTGAAATCGACCTCTCCGCTCTCGGCAAGCATTGCCCGGGTTGCCGGACTCTCGTAGCCGCGGATGATCATCCGATCAAGACCGGGCTCTCCGCCCCACCACTCGCTGTTCTTGACGACGACAACCTCCCCGGTCTGTTCGTCGAAGGACTCAAGTTTCATCGGACCCGTTCCGATCGGCGTTATAAACTTCCCGGAGGCATCGTATGAATCCGGGTGGATGATCGCCGTGTCCGGATAGTGCAGCGTTCCCGGTACAAGCGGGTTCAACGTGTTTGTGTGGATGCGGAGAGTATAGCGGTCCACCACTTCGGAAGAGTTGTAGTCGAGAAGCGTTGCGGTGCCGGGAGAACTTTCGGCGACCCGGTCCAGAGAGAACACGACGCTCTCGGCGGTCATCTCCTCCCCGTTGTGGAACAGCACCCCTTCTCTGAGGTCGAACTCCCACGTCGTGTCGTTGATCTGCCGCCAGGCGGTGGCAAGGTTCGGCACGAGGGTGAAGTTGGCGTCCGCCCCGACAAGGGTCTCGGTCACGATTGCCTTCTCCGTGATGAAAGTGCCCCCGCCGTGCCCGTCTCCGGGATTGATCGACGACACGCGCCACATCTCCCCTACGACAAGGGTGTTTTCCGGACCCGGCCCGGACGATTGGGTCGATGTACACCCGGCGGCCAGCATGCCTGCCGCCAGAATCAGAACGATGAACAATCCACACGTCTTTCTCATTGTTTTACCTCTCTATCGTCAACTCTGTCCCTGCGGGAGTACACGGAAAAGACCCGTCAACATGGCAATTGTCCGGGATCTCGCCCTTACAGAGTATGGTTTCTATTGAGATCCACCGGTCATAAATTTTACTAAATTATATCTTAATGATAATTGATGTGATGAATTCAAGAATTAATATGAAAAACCGGTTTGCTATTGCGGATAATTACGACCTTTTGTTAGGATCTGCTTAAAATATCCGATGATCGAAGATCCCCCATGGCTTAGAGCATTTTCGCATGTGTTTGCCGGGGGAAAGGTCATATCCGGTGAAACAACGGTAATCGAGAGGGCTAAAAGCCTTCGAGGCGCGAGCACAGTGAGCGTGAGCACCGAGGTGTGAATGGGTGTTCCCTCCGGCGTTCCGGGGCAACATCATAGCATGAACTCGTCTTGCCGTTCGGTCGCGGTGCCTCCCCGTTCACGGACCGGTTCGATTCTGCCTGGTTACGAAAGACGCCGTTCCCGGAGTCTCCTCCCGTGGACCCACCAGCCTGCGACCGCCGCGAGGACGACAACGACGATAGCGGCCAGAATCCCGGTGCCGAGCATCGGATCATCCCGGTAGATATTCAGAAGTACGTCGGCCCCGAGGGCGAAGACGAGGCAGGAGGCGAGCGACCCGATGCAGACGCAGCAAAAGACCCGAAACTCTGCCAGTCCAAGCAGCCGGCCGAGGACCGATCCGCTCATCGCCCCGGTCCCCTGGAGCGGGACAAAGACGAGGAGAGTGAGTCCGACCGTCGAAAACCGCCGTAGCCATGCCTGGCTCTCGATGTAGTCTCGGGCTATCGTCATCCCGCTCTCAAGCAGACGGCCGACGAGCGGGACCTTCAGTGCCAGGTCGAAGTTCCAGACGACAAAGAGGGAGACGGCTACGTCAAGGAGGAAGATCACGGCCGTGATGAGCCACCAGGAGTAGCCCGCCAGGATCGCGAGCGGAATGATCGTCTCATGCCCGGCGGGAGGAATGAAATAGGCGATGATCAGCCCGGACATGATGAGGAACCGTTCGTAGGGCTCGGTCAGGTAAAGGGCCGTAACGACGGCCGGGATGATGGCGAGCGGGAGGGTGAATTTCAGGGCACCTATGATGCAGGGATGCATAAGGAGGGTTTTCCAGCGGCCCTGTCCGGAGGTCTCGGTTGTATGGTCGTCTGTGGTCATGGATCGTCGCCCGGGAGGGAGGATCTACCGTTCAAGATAGTGGGCCGAGGATTCCTGCGACTTAAGTTGTGGGAGGAATCGGCCCTTCGCATATCTCGTTATACTTTCACCCCGCGCATGGGTATACTTAATGACGGAGGAAGTCCAACAGATGTTTGTTGCGCTATGGAAGGCACGAAGCAGGAGCATCTCCTGCGGATCACGGCTATACACCTGGCGCAAACGACACCACAGTGCAGCGACATTGCTGCCAGGGCCGCTGTCAACCGGCCTATTGCGGTCCGCTCCCCCGACATCGGGGGAGAGGTGGAATCGTGAAGCCCCTAAAGAGCATGGTGCCACCTACGGTATCATGCCCCCCACTTCAGTGGGGGGTAGTTGACGGTTTGGGACGTCGGGATAAGACATTGTCGGAGCGGGTTCCAGCAGGTTCAAGTTCCCGGAGGGTGAGGATAGGGGAGTATGACTCCTGTTCCTGTTACCCGGTCGCCCCGCACCCTTCCCATCGTCGATCCCGGTACCCGGGAGAGTGCCTTATGCACGATCGCCAATGTCGGGACCGCGCTCGAAACCCTTCGCGAGGTGAGAAAGCACGTTCGCGGCGACCACAAGCGCCGCCTCGACGACGTCGCGGTGATCCTCCGTGCGGTCGCGTTCGACGCCCAGGCAGCCTATGCGATCACCGACGAGGAAGCCCGGGAATTTATCCGAAAGTGCCGTTCCCCGTGAGTCTCGGGCCGCTTATCCGGCGCGGCTTGCACCGGCTTGCAGAGGATTTAACCGGTTCGGCGCCTATCATTGCAGATGAACGAGTCGCTCCGGCAGGTCGTCCATCTTGTCTTCGGCCTCGGGATCGCGGGTTTTGTCCACTTCTTCGACCGCGACATCACCCTCACCGTCCTCATACTCACGCTCTTTGTGGGGTTCATCTTCTCCGACGCCGTCGCCCGGGGCTACACCATTCCGGTCGTCTCCTGGGTCATTGCGGGTCTTGAACGGCGGGATGCCGTTCCGGGCAAAGGGGCCCTTTTCTTCGCTCTGGGGGCGCTCTTCTGCCTTTTCTTCTTCGGCAGAGAGATAGCCTTCGCCGGGCTCGTGGTGCTCTCGCTTCTCGACAGCGTCACCACCCTCGTCGGCGTCCGGTTCGGCAGGACCCGGATCTACAACCATAAATCCCTTGAGGGGACGCTTGCGGGTGTCGCGGTGACGACGGCCGCCCTTTGCCTCCTCGTCCCGCCGGCGGCCGCTCTGGCGACGGCCGCGGTCACGGGCCTTGCCGAACTGGTGAGCCCCGTGGACGACAACCTCGTTGTCCCGGTCGTGGCCTGCCTCACCCTTACGGTACTGCTCTGAAGCAGTGGCGGAACCGTCGAACCGGTCCATCGGGGACTGTATCTGCATGCCCAAAGATTATGAGGCTGGACCCGGGTTTGCCGGAGATTGAGGGCGTGATTAATGCTCCGCTAACCTCTTCGTGCGGTGGTCGCACACCGGGCAGGTGGTGAAGACCCCGCAGGCAGAGCAGTCCTCTCCGGTGCAGGGCTGGACCCGGATCGTAACGCTTGTCCGGGGGAACTCCCGCTTGACGTCGGTCTCTATATGTTTCACGATCCCGTACGCCTCCTCGAGGGTTGCGGTCTTCGGGACGACGAGATGGAGGTCCACGAACCGGTTCGGCCCCGAACGGCGGGTCCGGAGCCGGTGGAAGTTGATGACTGCCGAGCAGTGCTCGTTGATGATCTCCCGGATCCGGGCCTCCTCTTCCGGGGGCAGGCTCCGGTCGACGAGGTCTTCGAACGAACGCCGGATGAGGTCGAATGCCGCCTTCAGGATGATGACGGCGACCGCGAGCGCGATGAGGGCATCGAGGACCGTAAGACCGGTCAGCCGGATCAGAACGAGCCCCGCCACGACCCCGATAGAGGTGTAGACGTCCGTCCGGAGGTGCCAGGCATCGCTTTCAAGCGCGATCGACTCGGTTTTCTTTGCCACTCGCATCAGCCGGGAGGAGACGTAGAAGTTTACTCCGGCCGAGAGCAGCATGACCCCGATACCCAGTCCTAGCGCCTCCACGTTCAGCGTCTCTTCTCCGCCGAGAAGGTTTTGCGCTGCTTCATTGATGATGATGAGTGCGGCGACGAGGATGAGGACCGCTTCAAGAAGGCCGGATATGCTCTCGTATTTCCCGTGACCGAAGGTGTGACACTCGTCGGGGGGCCGGGCCGACTCCCGGACGGAGAAGTAGGCGATGGCCGCTGCTATCAGGTCGATGCCCGAGTGGATTGCCTCGGATATGAGCCCGACCGAGCCGATCGCGATCCCGGCCGCCAGTTTCGTCACGACGAGAAGCGTGTTGGACGCGACCGAGAGGCGTGCGGTCTTCTCTTTCAGCACGCCGTCCCGTCCCGGTGCGTCCAATCCGCCCAGAACGACCCCTCCCATGATTGATGAGTGTTCGCCCTCCACCGGGATAGGGTTTTTCATGCCCGAAGGGGGAGTCCAGAAGGGTCTCTGGCAGTGTTCCCTCCATCACCCGACCGTGAGGATGATGAGCGAGTCGGTCCCCTCCCGCCCGGGAGAGACCCCTTCGGTGAGCACCACGCGCTCGCCGGACCCGATCAGACCGGAGTCCCGGATTGAGTCGAGGATCGCCCCGTGCCAGTATTCCTTCTCGCTCCGGATCAGGAACGGACAGACCCCGTAGGAGAACGCCAGAAACTTGAGGGTTCCCGGGTTCCGGGTGAACGCAAGGATCCAGGCATCGGGTTTGAACCGCGAGATGCTCCGCGGCGTGCTCCCGGAGCGCGTGGGCGTCAGCACGAACCGGATGCCGAGCGCATCCAGCGCCTCGATGACGTTTAAGGAGACGACGTCGTTGACGGTGATCTTCTCCCGCCCCCTCCCCTGCCGGAAGTACTCGAGCGGGCTGCACACCGCCCCGACGGTCGAACGCTTCTCCTCGGTCGACCGGGCGATCTTTGCCATCATCGCGACCGTCTCGGCCGGGTACTTCCCGATGGCCGTCTCCTCGGAGAGCATGACGGCATCCGTCCCGTCGAGGATGGCGTTTGCAACGTCGGTCACCTCCGCCCGGGTGGGCCGGATGTTGTCGGTCATCGACATCAGCATCTGCGTCGCGGTGATCACCGGCCGACCGAGGATGTTGGCCTTCTGGATTATCCGCTTCTGCACCGTCGGGACCTCCTCGATGGGAATCTGGACCCCGAGGTCGCCCCGGGCGATCATGACTCCGTCGGTCTCCCGGAGGATCTCGTCGAGATTTGTGAGCGCCTCCTGCCGCTCGATCTTTGCTATCACCCTGACGGACTTCCCCGACAGGGCCGCGTGCTCCCGGGCTTTCAGGACATCTTCCGCCCGCTCGATGAAGGATATGCTGAAGGTGTCGAGCCCCTCGGAAAGCCCGAAGTCGATGCACTCGCGGTCCCGGTCGGTCACGGCGCTGAGTGCAACGATCCCGCCGCCGCCGACGAGGCTCATCCCTTTGCGCGAGAGGAGGGGCCCGCCGATGATCACCGTCGCCCGGACGTCGTTCTCCCCGACCTCGTCGACCCGGAGCTGAAGGAACCCGTCGCTGAGAAAGATGATGCTTCCCGGCGCGACCAGTTGCGGGAACTGCTCGAAATCGACGGGGATCTGGTCGGGATCGCTCTGAACCGGGGCGGTCGTGAGGGTGACGGTCTCTCCCTTGCGAAGTTCCATGGGCTCTTTAGCGAGGTCGCCGATCCGGATCTTTGGTCCCGGGAGGTCGATCAGGATCGTGACCGGGAGCCCGACTTCGTCCGCGGCGGTCCGGATGTTCCTGATGTTCTCCCGGTGCTCGTCGAACGACCCGTGGGAGAGGTTGAGCCGGGCGACGTTCATACCGGCCCGGATCATCCGGACGAGCACCTCCTGTGAGCGGGATGCGGGTCCTATGGTACAGACGATCTTTGTTTTGTGGTCGGGCAGGCTCATCCGTTTCCGTTTCGTCTGCTCCGATATCTGATGAATTACCTCTTCGAGCATCATAGTACCCTTCGGGTACCGGCACCGGATTAACCTTCGCCCGGGGTGCGGACATGCCGGGTGCGGACGTATCCCTGGGCAATGCGGCAGGGTTCACCCGCGGGAGGGGACCCGGACGGGTCTCTGACTCTCCGATTCCTGCACCGCGATCACCGCGAGTGCCTGTCCGCTCTCGGCGCTGTATTCGCCGATGCGGCGGTGGACGTGCTCGATCATGCCTCCGGTGGTGATGATGAGCGAGTCTTCTCCGATGAGGGCTTTTAAGATGCACTTGTCGATGACGCCGTAGGTGTATTCGAGAAGAATCCGCTCC
Organism: Methanoculleus sp. UBA374; assembly: GCA_002508705.1. Classification (GTDB taxonomy): domain Archaea; phylum Halobacteriota; class Methanomicrobia; order Methanomicrobiales; family Methanoculleaceae; genus Methanoculleus; species Methanoculleus palmolei. The sequence continues at coordinate 59,013 of DAYL01000013.1, forward strand.
CGGTTGGCGAACTCCTTGGCACGGGTTCCCATCGCCCCGACGTGCTCGGCCGTGCTCCGCTCGATGAACGCCTTCAGTTCGTCGCCGCCGATCCTGTCGGCGTTGCAGAGGTAGATCTTTCCGGTTTTGTCCCGAGCCGGGGCGCGGCCGCGCGTCTCCCGTTCGATCCTGTCGGTGAACTCAAGCACGCTCTTCGGGGGAACGCCCCGGTCGATGACTCCCCGGAGACCGAGTTCGTTGTAGAGGTCGAGGAGGGCGGGCGGTTTCAGCCTGGCGGCCGCGAGGAGGGTGTGATCCGAGAAGACCTCTTCCGGCGGCCCGCAGGCGAGGACGCGCCCGTGCTCCATGAGGATGATTGTGTCGGCCCAGCGGTAAGCCAGTTCTACGTCGTGCGTGGATATCAGCACCGTCCGGCCGCCGGCGGCGAGTTCGTCGAGGAGTTCCATCACCTCTTCGGAACTTGCGGGATCGAGGGTATTGGTCGGCTCGTCGAAGACAAGGACCGCCGGTTCCATTGCGAGGATGCCCGCGATGGCAACCCGTTTCTTCTCGCCGCCGGAGAGGTGGTGGGGCGGCCGTTTCTCGTAACCCCGGAGCCCGACGTAGCCGAGCGCGTCCCGGACGGCACGCCGGACGGCGTCGGGCGATAGGCCGAGGTTCACCGGTCCGAAGGCCACGTCCGCTTCGACGGTCGGGGCGATGATCTGGACGTCGGGGTTCTGGAAGACGAACCCGACCCGCCGGCGGAGGTCCCGGAGGCTCCGGTTGTCGTAGGCGAGCGGCCGGCCGGAGAAGCGGACTTCTCCCGAAGCGGGCCGGAGCATCCCGTTGAGCATCAGGAGAAACGTCGATTTTCCGGCACCGTTCGGGCCGACAATGGCGGTCTTTGACCCGGGAGTGATCCGGACGCTCACTCCGGTGAGGGCGGCCGGACCGTTTGGGTAGGTATAGGTGACGTTGTCGGTTTCAAGCAGTGGTGTCGTCATATGAGTGTCAGACCTCCGGTTCGGAGCGATACGCCCGCGACGGCGCCGATGTAGATCAGGGTCGTTGCGAGCGCGAGGCCGGATACCGGCCGGGTTTCGCCGGGTATCCCGAATTTCCCGTCGTAGCAGCGTGCGTCCATCGCAAGGACCAGGGCTTCGCCGCTCTCCCAGGTCCGGAGGAAGAGCGCCCCGGAGAGCATCCCGAACGAATGCACCGACTCCCGGAACCGGCCGTAGCCGAGGCGCATCACCTGCGAGCGGTAGATCTGGCCGGCCTCCTCGATGAGGATGAAGATGAACCGGTAGGTGAGCATGACGAGATCGATGAAGACGGCGGGCACCCGGAGCCTCCGGAAGATATCGAAGACCTCGGTCATCGGCGTCGTGAGCGCGATGAAGAACAGCGAGCACATGCCCCCGAAGACCCGGGCGAGGAGGAGGACGGCGAGATTCGCACCGTCCGCCGTAACTGCAAGGGGGAGGCCGGGGACCTCGAAGAGCACCGTCCCGCTCCCGGTGATGAAGAGAACCACGGCGATGCTCATCACCGCGAACGAGACCGGGATGAGGAGGATGCGGGCGTAAAATCGCGCGGGGATCTTTGCGAGGATAAGGATTGAGGCGCTCATCGAGGCCGCGACCAGAAGAGGGGCGACGGGGCCGGGAGACGAGATGCAGAGGAGGATGCTCGCAAGCCCGATAAGGAGCTTGAGAGCCGGGCTTACCTGACGGAGACCGTTTTCCTGGGCAAAGTCTTCGAGCACCTCATGCATTTGTGTCTCCTATCTTGCGGTACAACCAGAAAAATCAGGCGGTTTTTCTGTTGCCCTTCCAGTAGCCGAAGATGTAGCCGATGACTATCGCACCGACGGCGGCCTGCAGGGCGAAGAGGAGCGACTCAATCTCACCGCTCGGGGGCTCCCAGAAGGGCTCGATCCAGGGTTCGTAACCGGAGGACTCGATGAGCTCGGCGGCTTCGCCGTCGGCCCCGCCCCAGGCTTCCTCCCCGGAAGCCCGGATCGCGGCATCCTGGACGAGGAAGACAGCGGCAAAGATGAGGATGAGCGCGACGACCGCGATCTCCATGCCGTACTTCATGCCGCGGCCTCCCGGAGTTTCTGGATAGTCGCCTCAGGGAGGAGGTTTAAGCGGGTGAGGATCTCGGGCTTGAGCTGGACGATGTACTTGAAGACCAGCGCAATGACCGCACCTTCGATGATGGCGAGCGGGACCTGGGTGACGGCGAAGATTGCGGCAAAGGCCGAAAAGGCCCCGAAGAACCCGACGGTTCCCGGGAACGCGAGCGCGAGCTGGATCGAGGTGACGACGTAGGTGATGAGGTCGGCGAGGGCTGCGGCAACGAAGACCGTCGCATAGGTGTTCGCCCCCATTCGAGTCCCGGCCTTATAGACGAGGTACGCGACGAGCGGACCTGCGATTCCCATCGAGAAGACGTTCGCCCCGAGGGTGGTGATCCCGCCGTGCGCGAGGAAGACCGCCTGGAAGATGAGGACGATCAGCCCGAGGACGGCGGCGACGAAGGGGCCGAAGAGGACAGCGCCGAGCCCGGTTCCCGTGGGGTGGGAGCAACTCCCGTTGAACGAGGGGAGTTTGAGCGAGGAGAGAACGAAGACGAAGGCGCCCGCAACCGCAAGGAGCGGCAGGGTTTCCCGTTTTTCCTTGACGAGCCTGTTCACCTGGTAGAGCCCGATGATGATGAAGGGCAGGGAGACGAGGAACCATATCTCCCACCAGGGGCTTGGTAAGAATCCTTCCATAATATGCATGATTTCTCCACCTGGACCGCCATAGCAACGGCCCATCCAGATCACTTGTTTTAGTGCAAATTACCTTGGTATATGTTAGTTATTCCCGGTCATATTTATCCCCTGCGATATTCAACACTACTGGAGTGATATGCGTTCGATTTCGAGAGTTCTCGTCGCGGGAACCCATAGCGGCTGCGGCAAGACCACGCTCGCAAGCGGCCTGATGGCGGCGCTCGCCGCCCGGGGGCTTGTCGTCCAGCCGTTCAAGGTGGGTCCGGACTTCATCGATCCCACGCACCATTCGGCCATCTGCGGCCGCGTGTCGCGCAATCTCGACCCGTTCATGATGGGGGAGGCGGGGGTGCGGGAGACATTCGTCCGGGCATGTGCCGGCGCCGATGTCGCCGTCGTTGAGGGCGTGATGGGGCTCTACGACGGGATCGATGGCGGCGACGTCGCGAGCACGGCACACGTCGCGAAGATCCTCGACGCCCCGGTCCTTCTCGTCGTGGACGCAAAAGGGGCGTCCCGGAGCGTCCATGCGGTTGTCCGGGGCTACGCGGAGTTTGATCCCGGGGTCCGGGTCGCCGGGGTTGTCTTCAACCGGGTCGGGAGCCCCCGTCATCGGGCGCTGATCGCGGCTACGGAAAGCCTCCCGGTCTACGGGTGGGTCCCCCGGCGGGACGACCTCGTCGTCGGGAGCCGGCACCTCGGCCTCGCGATGGCGGCTGAGACCGGGACGATGGCGGGATTCGGTGCGGTGGTGGAGGAGACGTGCGATCTCTCCGGGGTCCTGGACCTCGCGCGGGCGGCCCCGCCCCTCCCTGCGCCGGCGGAGGCCACGGAGAAGCCGGATGTCGGAGTCCGGATCGGCGTCGCGAACGATGCGGCGTTCTGCTTTTACTATGCCGACAACCTCGACCGGCTCAGGCGGGCCGGGGGGGAGCCGGTCTTCTTCTCACCGATAGCGGACCGGCTTCCGGATGTCGACGCCCTCTATCTCGGGGGTGGTTACCCGGAGCTCCACGCGGAGGCGCTTATGTCTTCCCGGTGCCGGGAGGACGTGCACCGGGCGGTCGACGACGGCATGCCGGTCTACGCGGAGTGCGGCGGGCTTGTCTACCTCACGGAGCGGCTCACGGTCGGCGACGACGATTACCCGATGGCGGACGTCCTCCCGGCATCGGCCGCGATGACGAACCGCATCCAGGCCCTCGGTTACGTGGAGGCCCGGGCTGTCGGCGGTTCGCCGGTGCTTGCACCGGGTTCAACCTTCCGGGGCCACGAATTTCACTACTCCCGTCTTGACTGCGCTTCCGATACGAGATTTGCCCTGGAACTCCTCCGGGGCCGGGGAATCTGCAACGGCCGGGACGGACTCACCGTCCAGAACGTGGTCGGGCAGTACACCCACGCTTATTTCCCGGAGGGGTTCGCAGAAACGCTGGTGCGGGCCGCCGGGACATACCGGCGGGTATAGGACGGGTCCTCGTGCTTCGCCGGTGCGGAAAAAAAGGGGTTAGAAGGTGACGATGACTTCCCCGGAGAACCCGGACGTCATCGACTGGTAGGTGTAGTTACCCGGGGTGCTGAAGGTGTAATTGTACGATCCTCCCGGCTCGATCATCCCGGAATCGAAGAATGCCGCTTCTCCGGTTGCCGAGACGGTCTGGTTCGTCGAGGCGTCGTTGGTCCATTCTACCGTGGTGTCGGCAGGAACGGTTATTGTGTTCGGCACATACCCGTTGTCGGTGATGGAGATGGTCTCGTCAGCGGCGACCGCCCCCGGCGGTCCCGGCGGGGTCTCGGTCGCGTTCGCGTCGGCGGTGGTCATCGGGGTTTCGGTACCTACGGTCGTTGTCGTCGTCATCGGGGTTTCAGTGCCTGTAGCCCCGGTTTCTGCTGGTGTTTCGGTGCCCGTTGTGGTTCCGGTCTCTATCGGGGTTTCAGTGCCCGCGATCGTCTCGGTTTCTGCTGGTGTCTCTGTCCCTATCGGTGTTTCAGTTTCCATCGGGGTTTCGGTCAGTCCCGGTGTTGTGCCGGGGGTCGCCGTCTCGTTGCCCGAAGGCTGCACACACCCTGCGATCATGATGCTCGCGATCACCATGAGGGCAAGGATACCAAACATTCTCTTCATGGGGTGGATGATGCCTCTTTGCGTAGATAAACTTTACCCTCCTCTGAAAACTGAGCCTGTATTGGTCAAATCTTTTACAGCAGCGTTGTGTCCCGGCATCATGGAATTGAGCGACGTTTATTTACCGTTATGCCTGGAAAGCCCTGTAGATCTCACCTTAGACTGAATAGCCGTCAGTGAGTCCGGATCGAGGACTGGACCTGTGTTGCCCACCCCGGACGCTATGTTCTTTGGGTCCGTGGTGCCGCACCGGAGCGTATCTGCAGCTGAAGATATTTATAGCCGGGCACGGATAGGACGGCCCATGACGGCACTGGGCAAGCGCAGGTTCGGGAAGACCGGGCGTGGGGTTACCCCCGTGGGGCTCGGGGGAGAGGGTGTCCTTCGGACGTACGGGCGGCATGCGGAGGCAAACGCCGTCATTATGGAAGCGCTCAATCAGGGGATAACCTATTTTGACTCGGCGAAGGTCTACGCGGAGAGCGAGGACTACTACGGTGAGGTCTGGCGAAGCCGTCCCGACCTCCGGACATCAGTCTTTCAGGCAAGCAAATCCGCGAGCAGGAACCATGCGGATGCCGAGATGGACCTCCAGGAGACCCTTCAGAAGATGGGCATCGCGACCCTCGACCTCTGGCAGATCCACGATGTCCGGACCTTCGCCGAGGTCCGGGAGATCGAAGGAGCGAGCGGTGCCCTTGAGGCATTTATCGAGGCGAAGGAGTCCGGCATCGTCCGGCAGATCGGGGTGACGGGACACCACGACCCGGATGTTCTCTCGCACGCGGTGGAGAACTGGCCGGTCGATGCCGTGATGATGCCCGTAAACCCGGTGGAAGGTGCACTCGGGGGTTTTCTCTCCTCGACGCTCACGACCGCAAGGGAGCAGGGGGCTGCGGTCATCGGGATGAAGGTGCTCGGCGGGTCGAATTTCCTTGTTCCTGATGCGGGGGTGACGCCGGAGGCCCTCATCCGCTACGCCCTTGCCCAGGAGATCTCCGTTGCAATCGTCGGCTGTTTTACACCCGCCGAGGTGCAGGCGCTTGCCGCCGCCGGGAGGAGCGATCCGTTGCCCGACGACGACGCGGAGGCGCTCATTGAAGCGTTTCGCCCCTACGCCCGCGAGGTTGCGTACTACCGGGGGCCCCTGTGAGATCTCCTCCGGCCGGTTTTCTATATCTGCTGAAGGCGCCAATATACCGTGAGGGATACTGCCATGACAACCAGGGAATCGGACCGGGACCGCATCGCCGCATCTCCGGACGCGGTCATCGTGCTGGTCGTGCTCGTCATCTTCCTGGACATGATGATCTACGGCCTCCTCATCCCGGTCTTTCCGCAGTATGCCCCCCGGCTCGGGGTGGACGAATCGGTCATCGGGCTCATCTTCGGGCTCTACGCCGCCATGCTCCTCATCTTCTCCATCCCGATGGGCCTCCTCTCCGACCGTGTGGGCCGCCGCCCCCTCATCATCGTCGGGATGCTCCTCCTGGCCCTCGCGACGGCTCTCTTCGGCGTCTCGACCACGGTCGTGCACCTGGTCGTTGCCCGGACGGTCCAGGGGATAGCGGCTGCGGCAACATGGTCCGCGGGGCTTGCGCTCCTTGCCGAGACCTGCGACCCGGCCTGTCTCGGGGAGAGGATGGGGATCGCGCTCTCGGCGGTCGGGGTCGGGACCGTCCTCGGACCGGTTTTCGGCGGGCTGCTCTTCGAGTATCTGGGCTATGCCGCCACCTTCCTCATCCCGGCGGTGCTGGTGGCCGCGGTCGGCCTCCTTGTCTTCGCCGTCCCGGTGCGCACCGCAAGATCGGAGGAAGGTCCGGGGCGGTCGTCGATGTTGCCCCCGGGAAACCTCGTTCCGCTTGCAGCCTGCGCGGCTGCTATCATCGCGGTTGCCGGGACCTATGGTGTCGTGGACCCCTACCTCCCGGTCTACCTGCACGCCGCCTTCTCGGCCTCCCCGGCGACGATCGGATTCGTCTTTGCGGTGCTGGCGGTTGCGGCAATTTTCGCCATGCCGGCCGCAGGACGGGTCTACGACCGTTACGGGGGCAGCCGCTACCTCATCGGCGGCGGGCTCATTCTCTCGGGAATTGCAATTGCCGCCGCCATGCGGGCGCCGACCCTTGCGCTCGTCGCCGTCGCCGTCTTCGTGCTGGGGGTCACGCTGAGTTGCGTCGTGGTGTCGGTGGTGCCGATCCTCTCCGGCATCTACCGCAACCATGGTTCGCAGGGCGCTGCCTACGGCATCTACAACACTCTCTACTCGGTGGGGCTCTCGGTCGGCCCGTTCGTGGGTGCCGGTCTTGCGGCGAGGTTACCGTTGCCAGCGATATTCCTGCTGCAGGCGGCGGTCCTCACGGTTATGGGTGTGCTCGGCTGGTTTGTCATCGGGAGGCTCGGGTGGCGTTAAGTTATGTTCATCATGCCGCGGGGCCAACAGATCCTGGATCGATGATACCATGCCGATTGAACTCCGCTACCATGTCCCGGAACTACTGATCGTCTTCTTTGGCTTTGTCTTCCTGGTCGCGGCCTTTGGGGTTGTCGGCGGTGAGGCGGGGACGTTTCTCTCCTCCGCACTTGATGTGGCGCTCTTTGTCGTTCTCGCGATGCTTGTCTACCTGGCGGAGGACCGGTACCGTGTGTTCCGGTGGGTCGCCGTCGCCTGGCTCTTCGTTCTCATCGGGGGGCTTGCGGTCGCTGCGGCCGGTATCGGGGTGATCTCGATCCTGCCGGCAGAGGTGCTCACGACCGGAGAACTCGACCCGGACGCGGTCACGCTTGCCCTGGCCGCGGATGTGGCGCTTCTCCTCCTCGGCGTCCTTGTCGCGGGGCTTGCAAGCCTCATTGGGTTTTCCCGAAGGTTCCGGGTCCGGCTTGCCCGGTACCTTCCCTTCGACCCGGACTCCCTCCTTCATACGGTTGCGCTCGTGGTCGTCATTGCCCTGATCCTGATACCGCCGGTACCGCTCCTGGTGACGGGAGGTCCGCCCTTCCTCTCGCCGCAGTTCCTCGACCTCCTGCTCGAGTCCGGGGACCTCCTCGCGGACACGGTCACGCTGAACGCCTACACCCTCTTCTGGACGCTCATCGGCTCGTTCTTTATTGCGGGGGCCTACGTCCGCCGTACCCCCGGCGAGACCCTGAAACGGCTCGGGCTCGTCCGGCCGACGGGAAGGGAGGTCGTTCTTGCCGTTGCCGGAGCTCTCGCGCTGGTCCTCGCGTTCCACTTCATCGACCCGGTGCTTGCTACGCTGGTGGGCTGGCTCGGTCTCCCGGTCACCGACGGGGAGGCCGTCAACCTGCTTTTTTCCGGCTCGCTCACCCTGCCCGGGATCATCATGGCGTCCATTGCGGCAGGTTTCGGCGAGGAGGTGAGCATCCGCGGTCTGCTCCAGCCCCGGTTCGGCATCCTTCTCCCGGCACTCCTTTTTGCGTCGCTCCACGCATTCCAGTACAGCTGGGACGGGATCATCTCGGTCTTCCTTGCGGGGATCGTTTTTGCCTATATCCGCCGCTACTCAAACACTACGACGTCGGCGATCACGCATACGGTCTACGACCTGGTGCTTTTTTCCCTGCTCCTGGCCGGGATGTCGTCGTGAGCGGGACCCCGGGTTCAGTCGGGGAAAAGTGGGTCGGCGACGTCACCATCCGATATGGTTTCCGTCGCAGAACGGTTTGTTCCACGATCTCCCGCACCGGCAGAGCGTAACCCGGTTTCGGATCGTATAGGTTCTTCCGTCGGCGGACTCGACAGGGATTCCGCCGCGGACCCAGAGCGGTCCATGTTCGCTTCTGGCGGGGTTCTCTACCACGACAACGGAGCGTTCAAGAACGGGCTCGATCGTCTCTCCCGTCTTGCGGTCGCGGAGAACGAGCCGGCCGGAAGGACAGTTGCACGCTTCTTCTACTGCCGTGTCCCGGGCGGATGGGACGTTGGACTGTTCCGTGAGGTTCCAGATCCCCCCGGCCCGCATGCAGAACCGTGCGTGTACACAGAGCCCTTCATAATCGGTCAGTTCCAGTTCCGGTCCTCTGATGAGGGTCGGGCTCTGGAGATACGGTTCATTCCCGGCGGTTTCGGTACCGTCAAAGTGGACCTTTTCATGTGTCCCGTCACAATAGGGTTTGTTCTTCGAATGTCCGCAGCGGCATAAGGCATACTCTTCCTGCAGAGGATACTCCTCCACCTTTCGCCATGAACGGCAGTCGCTCTCGTCATCGTAGGAGATCTCCATCGTCATGAGCGGGACACCCCCGGTCACGATATATGGACCATTTCTGCTCACCTGAATCTTCATGGTCTCTTCCTTTCCGTTTTTTTGTATTATCCGTCACGGTCGCGCTCTTTTTACGGGGCGATCTCGGGTCTATTATGAGTCGAGAATAAAAGGGTTCCGTCCTAACTTTTCTTCACGATAAAACTGGAAACAATGCCCACGTCATATCCGTGCCCGATTTGCTACAATCAACTGTCCTCGGACCTTTGGATCGGGGTTCGGGCATCTCCTGAAGATTGTTCCTGCGCCTCCAAGATGTATCTGTAAGCACGTGCCCGGAACTCGATATTCTGGGGGTTTCTCGGATCGGCATGGAGTGAATGCCCGCAACGTTTGTAGACGGCCTCATGATGGTGTAATTCTGCTGCTTATGGGTCGCCGCCCGGTCCTTGATCCTGGTAAAATTTCCCCGGCACGATCACGTCGACGTTGTTTTGGAAAATACGGTCATACGGGGTCCGGCCAGTGCTTCCGGTACATCTTCGACCGGTGAACCAACTTCGTAGTGGGGAACCTCGCGAAGGTGCCGCGAGTGTCGGAACCCTTTTTACTCGTTTCGGGAGGAGGGTATCGTGCTATTTTGGATATGCTTCTGATCGTTGCGGACGCGAACCGTCGACGTGAGTGTTACTGCGTCGCCACATCGCCTGCAACTCGGCGCGCACCTCCTCCAGGACATACAGGCGGCCTGCTCTGATGTTTCGAGAGACTCCTCGACTCCCCGATAACTTCTTTGATCAGGGGCTCTCTTTGTCCTCGGCGGTCCCCATAAGCCGCCCTCATGAGACCTTTGGCGATGTTATCAGCGTCGTCTCATCCTCAATCCCTATCGGTCTCATCAGCTGAGACGGACCCCGCGTCCGAAGACCGGCCGCCCCTCAGCTAGTTTCAATCCCTATCGGGTTTTCTCATCAGCTGAGACATCTTCCAGGAGGAGAAGGGCGTGATCTGTCGGTACGTTTCAATCCCTATCGGGTTTTCTCATCAGCTGAGACTGCTCTACCCGCTGCAGATCCACTTCCAGAACATGATGTTTCAATCCCTATCGGGTTTTCTCATCAGCTGAGACGTATGCCCGGGAAAGGGGCATGCCCTCAACGCGGAGGTTTCAATCCCTATCGGGTTTTCTCATCAGCTGAGACGCGCGGAGGGGGTATGATGTCGGGGACTAAGCGATGGTTTCAATCCCTATCGGGTTTTCTCATCAGCTGAGACGCAAATATGATTGATAGGATACGCCTTTTATAAGTTTCAATCCCTATCGGGTTTTCTCATCAGCTGAGACATGCGGAGTATGCTGCGCGTTTTGCGAGCATTACAGTTTCAATCCCTATCGGGTTTTCTCATCAGCTGAGACCAAGCGACGGCCCCCCCTCCCATGGCTGCACATGGTTTCAATCCCTATCGGGTTTTCTCATCAGCTGAGACGGTACACGGACGCGACCTATACCGTCAGTGTAACGTTTCAATCCCTATCGGGTTTTCTCATCAGCTGAGACTTTGCAAACATATATATACTAGAACTTTTTTAAAGTTTCAATCCCTATCGGGTTTTCTCATCAGCTGAGACCGGGAGACGGCCGGGGATCGGCCGGTGAGCCGGTGTTTCAATCCCTATCGGGTTTTCTCATCAGCTGAGACAAAAGGGGCTATTTCCATCGACTTGGTGCAGTATACGTTTCAATCCCTATCGGGTTTTCTCATCAGCTGAGACGAGGGGTTAACCATTCGGGTTCAGAGTCAAATCGAGTTTCAATCCCTATCGGGTTTTCTCATCAGCTGAGACAATAGTATGTATGTTGCTATTATGCGTGATAATCTGAGTTTCAATCCCTATCGGGTTTTCTCATCAGCTGAGACCTAATGTCTGCCATTATCAATCCCTCTCCTTCACAAAGTTTCAATCCCTATCGGGTTTTCTCATCAGCTGAGACGTCGCTGTTGTATGCGTTTCCCAGATATCATGACCGTTTCAATCCCTATCGGGTTTTCTCATCAGCTGAGACTTTCCGGGCTCCGTTCTCCATCACTCATTTTTTCTGTTTCAATCCCTATCGGGTTTTCTCATCAGCTGAGACCATTATATCACCCTCTCGCCAGGTTTATAACAACCGCGTTTCAATCCCTATCGGGTTTTCTCATCAGCTGAGACAACCGGGTCGTCTACGAGACCGACGCGGCCGGGAAGTTTCAATCCCTATCGGGTTTTCTCATCAGCTGAGACCCGCATCCGCCGGGTCAGATACGTCGAGGATCTCCCGTTTCAATCCCTATCGGGTTTTCTCATCAGCTGAGACTGCAGAGTCGGGCGACGATCCGGCCCGCCTCGATGTTTCAATCCCTATCGGGTTTTCTCATCAGCTGAGACCAATCTTCGTGGGCGTAGCCGGTCCCGGTCTCGTACGTTTCAATCCCTATCGGGTTTTCTCATCAGCTGAGACCAGCGCCTCGTCGGGGAAGGAGTGGCCGGAAAGGGTGGTTTCAATCCCTATCGGGTTTTCTCATCAGCTGAGACCGTTACGTATGTATGCACGTGTGCCACATTGAGTGTGTTTCAATCCCTATCGGGTTTTCTCATCAGCTGAGACCTTTTCTAGGGAACACCCCCCAGATTATCTAATCCTTGTTTCAATCCCTATCGGGTTTTCTCATCAGCTGAGACCCGGTGGCTGCATCTATCTGGTGGGTGCCACCCCTGTTTCAATCCCTATCGGGTTTTCTCATCAGCTGAGACCGCTGAATAATCCTGCCATCCATCAGCCCACCTTAGTTTCAATCCCTATCGGGTTTTCTCATCAGCTGAGACCGTGGTCGGGCTGTGCGGCTGGAGTTCTACGAGGGTGTTTCAATCCCTATCGGGTTTTCTCATCAGCTGAGACCCACACTACCGAGAGGATGCCGAGCGCGATGAACGTGTTTCAATCCCTATCGGGTTTTCTCATCAGCTGAGACATTGATAAATGCTACTGTAGAACGGAGGATCTTGGTTTCAATCCCTATCGGGTTTTCTCATCAGCTGAGACCACGAGTGCGAAGCATCCAATCCATATGACTACATGTTTCAATCCCTATCGGGTTTTCTCATCAGCTGAGACCAAACGTCAGATCAGTATAGAGCGGAGCGAATGATGGTTTCAATCCCTATCGGGTTTTCTCATCAGCTGAGACCGATATCATAGATTCATCGTTACGGCTCGATGCCGGGTGTTTCAATCCCTATCGGGTTTTCTCATCAGCTGAGACTTTCCCTATCCAGTCTCGCGGAGCCTGGACTCGCCGTTTCAATCCCTATCGGGTTTTCTCATCAGCTGAGACGTATATAAAACTTACGGATCTAGCCGTACCATCTTAAGTTTCAATCCCTATCGGGTTTTCTCATCAGCTGAGACGATAGCAGATTTACTCGCGGAAACAGAACAGGATACGTTTCAATCCCTATCGGGTTTTCTCATCAGCTGAGACAGTCCGGCGGCAAACCGGACGGCACGCATACTAGGTTTCAATCCCTATCGGGTTTTCTCATCAGCTGAGACCCCTGTATCGATGGCGCGGCCTGGAGGACGCCTACCGTTTCAATCCCTATCGGGTTTTCTCATCAGCTGAGACGCGCGCAGAAATGCCTGAGAACCAATAACCCGAACGTTTCAATCCCTATCGGGTTTTCTCATCAGCTGAGACGTATACACCTGACCTGTATAGGCGTTGATCGCTGGGTTTCAATCCCTATCGGGTTTTCTCATCAGCTGAGACCACCCTCGGGACGAACGCCTTCTACGCCGCCTGGCTGTTTCAATCCCTATCGGGTTTTCTCATCAGCTGAGACACCCCTTTAGGTCGCCGGCAAACTGGGATAGGCGGTTTCAATCCCTATCGGGTTTTCTCATCAGCTGAGACCCCCGAGAGGTCCCGGGTGTGCGCCGTGGAGTGGTCGTTTCAATCCCTATCGGGTTTTCTCATCAGCTGAGACAAATCCCCTCAAAAAGGGGAACAACCGCATTTGCACGTTTCAATCCCTATCGGGTTTTCTCATCAGCTGAGACGAAAATGATCGAGATCCAGAGTGACGACCAAGAAGTGTTTCAATCCCTATCGGGTTTTCTCATCAGCTGAGACTATACGGCAATCGGTCGACCCAGAGGAGAGCGAGCGTTTCAATCCCTATCGGGTTTTCTCATCAGCTGAGACAAATTGTCGTCATGCCGGATACCGTCTCAGAGATACAGTTTCAATCCCTATCGGGTTTTCTCATCAGCTGAGACACATAATCCCCCACCAGGGCCGTCCCATCGAGGTAAAGTTTCAATCCCTATCGGGTTTTCTCATCAGCTGAGACAGGACCCGTCGCCGTCAGAGACGGCGCTATAAATACGGGTTTCAATCCCTATCGGGTTTTCTCATCAGCTGAGACGGGGAGGCTCGCCCCTCCCCGGCGAGGGCATCGCGTTTCAATCCCTATCGGGTTTTCTCATCAGCTGAGACGCGCGTTCGCAGACTCAACCTCTTTCTTCCCGACCATGGTTCAATCCCTATCGGGTTTTCTCATCAGCTGAGACGGGACGGCCGGGCGGTTTGTGGACGTTCGGATCTCGGATTCAATCCCTATCGGGTTTTCTCATCAGCTGAGACGATACGACCCACGGCTCGACGTTCCAGGTCCAGAGGGTTCAATCCCTATCGGGTTTTCTCATCAGCTGAGACTCACACCCGATCACGGTGAGCTGCAGGGCGTTGTGGTTTCAATCCCTATCGGGTTTTCTCATCAGCTGAGACTGGTTACTCTCCCCCTCCCGCCCGGGGATCTTCTGGTTTCAATCCCTATCGGGTTTTCTCATCAGCTGAGACCTCCTGCCAGGCCGGGAGAAGGTCGGTTATGTCCGTTTCAATCCCTATCGGGTTTTCTCATCAGCTGAGACGCGCAGGACCCCCGGTACTATCTCCGGGTCTGGACGTTTCAATCCCTATCGGGTTTTCTCATCAGCTGAGACCAACGTCACCCCGACCGGTACCAGCGTGCAGCGAATGTTTCAATCCCTATCGGGTTTTCTCATCAGCTGAGACCGGGAGACCCGGGCCGTCCCGCTCCACCCGATGAAGTTTCAATCCCTATCGGGTTTTCTCATCAGCTGAGACGGGAGAACTCCGGGTTGATATCTACCCAGATAACGTCCGTTTCAATCCCTATCGGGTTTTCTCATCAGCTGAGACGAGGTCAAGTTCCCATCGATCCTCAAACGCGACCTGTTTCAATCCCTATCGGGTTTTCTCATCAGCTGAGACGATCTTTCCCTTGCATACAGGGCAGTTGTCGGTATGTTTCAATCCCTATCGGGTTTTCTCATCAGCTGAGACCCGGTTCGGCCTCGGGTATCCCAAGGGGAACAACGACGTTTCAATCCCTATCGGGTTTTCTCATCAGCTGAGACTTTTTTGTTCAGCCCGGCATCGAGTCTCCACCGAGGGGTTCAATCCCTATCGGGTTTTCTCATCAGCTGAGACACAACGCGCCCGAGGTCGACGTCGCCGACCAGATGTTTCAATCCCTATCGGGTTTTCTCATCAGCTGAGACCGGTACGTCGACGATCTCCCGGTGAGCGTGCTCGGTTTCAATCCCTATCGGGTTTTCTCATCAGCTGAGACCTGTATGCGGCCTGCCTGTGTCCAGGCTGATAACCAGTTTCAATCCCTATCGGGTTTTCTCATCAGCTGAGACGCGGAATCTGCTGGTCGGAACGCCCCGCACCCGTGTTTCAATCCCTATCGGGTTTTCTCATCAGCTGAGACGTTGTACTGAGGATTCCCTACGACTCTAAGTCGTTCGTTTCAATCCCTATCGGGTTTTCTCATCAGCTGAGACTTGCTCTCCCGGTTTCGACCATCGTCTCGATCACGGTTTCAATCCCTATCGGGTTTTCTCATCAGCTGAGACTCTATCTCTGGTACTCGCGCACTGCGCCCGAGAAGTTTCAATCCCTATCGGGTTTTCTCATCAGCTGAGACGAGGAGATACACATCGACCTCCTGATCGTACTTGTCGTTTCAATCCCTATCGGGTTTTCTCATCAGCTGAGACACAGCACGCTCTACTCCTCGGCACAGGGCAACCTCCTGTTTCAATCCCTATCGGGTTTTCTCATCAGCTGAGACTCGGATGGTGCAGAGTCCACCGCAAGGACATGTCGGTTTCAATCCCTATCGGGTTTTCTCATCAGCTGAGACCTTGGCTGACAGTCAGTGGCGAATCGTAGGATACTGGTTTCAATCCCTATCGGGTTTTCTCATCAGCTGAGACACATCGAGGTCCTATCTGGCCCGGGCTCGATCATCCGTTTCAATCCCTATCGGGTTTTCTCATCAGCTGAGACATGGGCTGCAAGGCTGCAAGATCCCGGGTCGAGAAGTTTCAATCCCTATCGGGTTTTCTCATCAGCTGAGACCATCCGGGTGCTGCATGCCTGGGTGACCGACGCCGGGGTTCAATCCCTATCGGGTTTTCTCATCAGCTGAGACAAAACATTGTTCTGGTGACAGGAGGATCCACAATGGGTTTCAATCCCTATCGGGTTTTCTCATCAGCTGAGACGGAGAAAGCAGCATGGGAGAAACTACCCCGAAACTGTTTCAATCCCTATCGGGTTTTCTCATCAGCTGAGACAATCTATCCCTCAGGTAGAGTTTCATCAGTATAGTGTTTCAATCCCTATCGGGTTTTCTCATCAGCTGAGACGTTTGGGTTAGCCATCCTTCATCCTCAATTACAGCGGTTTCAATCCCTATCGGGTTTTCTCATCAGCTGAGACTTCGGCAGTCTCTCCAACGAAACCTTCGTCCCCGGCGTTTCAATCCCTATCGGGTTTTCTCATCAGCTGAGACGCACCGGCTGAGGTTGCGACGGTTGCAACGGATATAGGTTTCAATCCCTATCGGGTTTTCTCATCAGCTGAGACCAACCCCGCGCTGACGAGCAAGGATCCGGGATACGTTTCAATCCCTATCGGGTTTTCTCATCAGCTGAGACAGGCGTCGCCGGTGAGGAGGGTCATGGATCCAGCCTGTTTCAATCCCTATCGGGTTTTCTCATCAGCTGAGACAGCTCTACGTCCACTACGCTGACCGTCCCACCCCGGTTTCAATCCCTATCGGGTTTTCTCATCAGCTGAGACCGTCGACCTCCTGCTCGCCGCCCCGGAGCAGGAAAGTTTCAATCCCTATCGGGTTTTCTCATCAGCTGAGACTACAGGACGAAGGCCGGCCGGTTCTTCGTGTATCGGTTTCAATCCCTATCGGGTTTTCTCATCAGCTGAGACTCAGACTCCTCGATGCACGGCGGCCGGTCGATCTTGTTTCAATCCCTATCGGGTTTTCTCATCAGCTGAGACAGGTCCTCGTAGTACTGCCGGGCCTCGTCGGGGCTGTTTCAATCCCTATCGGGTTTTCTCATCAGCTGAGACGGATGCGGTATCCTGGACGGCGCCGAGGAAGAGCGGTTTCAATCCCTATCGGGTTTTCTCATCAGCTGAGACTGAACTCGTATGGGCTGACACAGCCGAAGAGCTCAAGTTTCAATCCCTATCGGGTTTTCTCATCAGCTGAGACCGGGGAGTTCCGGTACTCCGGGAAGGACGGCAAGTTTCAATCCCTATCGGGTTTTCTCATCAGCTGAGACGCCCTTGAGCGGGAGACGGTCAATATCTGGCACCTGTTTCAATCCCTATCGGGTTTTCTCATCAGCTGAGACATGCATGGGGTCACCTTGTCGTCGGAGAGGATCGCCTCGTTTCAATCCCTATCGGGTTTTCTCATCAGCTGAGACCGGTCTCGACCCACTGGCGGAGTTTTGTCGCGTCGTTTCAATCCCTATCGGGTTTTCTCATCAGCTGAGACAGAACCTCGAAAAGGGACTCGGTGCCGATGGCTCGGTTTCAATCCCTATCGGGTTTTCTCATCAGCTGAGACTCTGCTCGGGTGGTGATAGTCGGTGCCTCGGATAGTTTCAATCCCTATCGGGTTTTCTCATCAGCTGAGACCTCCCGCCCCGGAAGGTACGGGCGGGAAGTCTCGTTTCAATCCCTATCGGGTTTTCTCATCAGCTGAGACCATCCTCGATCCACTGGAGCCACAGGCCCGCCGGCGTTTCAATCCCTATCGGGTTTTCTCATCAGCTGAGACGGCCGAACGTCTGTTACCTGGAGGTCGGCAAACAGGTTTCAATCCCTATCGGGTTTTCTCATCAGCTGAGACGACGAGCGCCTGCAGCGGGTCGCGCTGGAGATCGAGGTTTCAATCCCTATCGGGTTTTCTCATCAGCTGAGACCAGTGTAGCCGCCTTCCCTGGCCGGGCTGTTCCTGTTTCAATCCCTATCGGGTTTTCTCATCAGCTGAGACCTCCGGATCGCGATCGTCCTGGCGCTCCTCCTCCTGTTTCAATCCCTATCGGGTTTTCTCATCAGCTGAGACGAAGAATTGGTGGTTCTGGCGTCTAGTCCTATCCGTGTTTCAATCCCTATCGGGTTTTCTCATCAGCTGAGACGATTCATGACAATCGCAGATGTGCAGGTGGTAATGTTTCAATCCCTATCGGGTTTTCTCATCAGCTGAGACTTGGCAGGTAGCCATACAGCCGTTTCCGGATCTCCAGGGTTCAATCCCTGTCGGGTTTTCTCATCAGCTGAGACGGACGCCCGGACCGGCCCCGATGTTCTCCAGCAAGTTTCAATCCCTATCGGGTTTTCTCATCAGCTGAGACGGATGACGAGCATCGGCTCCGATCTCACACTGAAGCTGTTTCAATCCCTATCGGGTTTTCTCATCAGCTGAGACTCTCATATGCCTCCAGGAGCGGCGTCGCGCGCGGGGGGTTTCAATCCCTATCGGGTTTTCTCATCAGCTGAGACCAGCCATCCGCGACGCCACGACAGCGGCCGAGAGTGTGTTTCAATCCCTATCGGGTTTTCTCATCAGCTGAGACCTTACTAACCCACTTTGGCACTTTCTCTGACTCTACGTTTCAATCCCTATCGGGTTTTCTCATCAGCTGAGACCTTCTCTACCCTGTATGATGGGACATGCGCCCTTAGTTTCAATCCCTATCGGGTTTTCTCATCAGCTGAGACTTCACGTGCGATCCCTACCAGATGGTCGACGAAGGGGTTTCAATCCCTATCGGGTTTTCTCATCAGCTGAGACCGAGAGCGCGGAACGTCTCCGCGAGGTCTTGTGGTTTCAATCCCTATCGGGTTTTCTCATCAGCTGAGACGGATGAGAGCCAGGAGATGTACTCGCACCTCAACGGGTTTCAATCCCTATCGGGTTTTCTCATCAGCTGAGACTCAAGATGTCGTTAAGAGTATTATCACTCATCCTTTGCTTCAATCCCTATCGGGTTTTCTCATCAGCTGAGACGGAGTTTAGGTTAAGGCAACTACGGTTTCCTTAACGTTTCAATCCCTATCGGGTTTTCTCATCAGCTGAGACTATTCTTACACTTTTCTTAACTTTTTCTCACTTTTAGTTTCAATCCCTATCGGGTTTTCTCATCAGCTGAGACTATTCTTTTTTTATTATATTATGATACTGTCCTTAGTTTCAATCCCTATCGGGTTTTCTCATCAGCTGAGACGCAGACCGGCTCACGGTGCGGCAGGTGATCTCCTCGATGTTTCAATCCCTATCGGGTTTTCTCATCAGCTGAGACACTTCTCGCCAAGCAGTAATGAGTCTTTGGAATCGTTTCAATCCCTATCGGGTTTTCTCATCAGCTGAGACACTCATCAGAGGGATTAAAACCTAAATCAATAGCAAAAGTTTCAATCCCTATCGGGTTTTCTCATCAGCTGAGACCTACAACTCCCTCTGACACTTTTTATCAAGAATCGTTTCAATCCCTATCGGGTTTTCTCATCAGCTGAGACTTCATCTCTGGCGATGCTGATCTTGATGAGACTGGTTTCAATCCCTATCGGGTTTTCTCATCAGCTGAGACGGGGATTTGCTCGATGACCGTCCTGCAATTCACCAAGTTTCAATCCCTATCGGGTTTTCTCATCAGCTGAGACGGTCGGAGTTGAAGGTCCTGGTCGTCGACCCCTGGTTTCAATCCCTATCGGGTTTTCTCATCAGCTGAGACGCCCGCCATCGACCGGAGCGAGCGAGAGGAACGGGTTTCAATCCCTATCGGGTTTTCTCATCAGCTGAGACACATGACTGACTCCCCATACGCGGACCAGTACAACGCGTTTCAATCCCTATCGGGTTTTCTCATCAGCTGAGACGGCGATCTCCTTGTTGATGCACCCTTCGCGGGCAGTTTCAATCCCTATCGGGTTTTCTCATCAGCTGAGACTGCGGGTAGTGGCGGGCGCGGTCGGGATACTCGGTGTTTCAATCCCTATCGGGTTTTCTCATCAGCTGAGACACCCCTTTAGGGGTGGGTAGTTGACAAGAGACAGGTTGTTTCAATCCCTATCGGGTTTTCTCATCAGCTGAGACATCACGCTCACGGGGGTGGAACGGTGATAACTACATGTTTCAATCCCTATCGGGTTTTCTCATCAGCTGAGACGTAGTCGGTGGCGGCGACTGGTGCGGAGAGTGTCAGTTTCAATCCCTATCGGGTTTTCTCATCAGCTGAGACGGAGTACCAGACCGTACCTGGTATCGGTGGAAGAGTTTCAATCCCTATCGGGTTTTCTCATCAGCTGAGACCTTCTTAATCGAGCGCATCAATGCCAGCCACCTCTGTTTCAATCCCTATCGGGTTTTCTCATCAGCTGAGACATCCGTCATCGTTACGGCCGTGTCAACGACCATCTGGTTTCAATCCCTATCGGGTTTTCTCATCAGCTGAGACGCTTCACTAACTACCCTGTTGTCCTGGGTAACCGGAGGTTTCAATCCCTATCGGGTTTTCTCATCAGCTGAGACGACTGTCCCGGGCACCACCTAGCGTTACCTCTATATGTTTCAATCCCTATCGGGTTTTCTCATCAGCTGAGACCCCGAAGTCTAACGGAAGCGTTCACGCGCTCGGAGTTTCAATCCCTATCGGGTTTTCTCATCAGCTGAGACCCACCGGTAGGTGCAGGGGACAGCAGCAGAAAATGGTAGTTTCAATCCCTATCGGGTTTTCTCATCAGCTGAGACCCAACGGGTTATGAGAGCCTCACAGACGGCCTCAGAGGGTTTCAATCCCTATCGGGTTTTCTCATCAGCTGAGACCAACATCACCGGTGCTCTCCCGGTCGGTCAGGAATAGTTTCAATCCCTATCGGGTTTTCTCATCAGCTGAGACACTGTTTCCCTCAGGGTTTCCCCGTCATCGAGAGCGGTTTCAATCCCTATCGGGTTTTCTCATCAGCTGAGACCTCCCCGTCCGCCCCCTCCTCCAGCGCCTCCAGGTTTCAATCCCTATCGGGTTTTCTCATCAGCTGAGACGATGACTGGTTTGCCTGTCAGTCACTCTTTGCTTCGGTTTCAATCCCTATCGGGTTTTCTCATCAGCTGAGACATTTAAAAGAGTTAGCCCGAGGCGTCGACGCTCAGAGTTTCAATCCCTATCGGGTTTTCTCATCAGCTGAGACCCCCGGCGATCGCCTTGCTGATCCCGTCGAATAGTTTCAATCCCTATCGGGTTTTCTCATCAGCTGAGACCCTTCTTTCTCTCCCCGCTCGACCAGGGCGATGATGTTTCAATCCCTATCGGGTTTTCTCATCAGCTGAGACGATCCTCGTCATCGGAATGTAGATATGCCTTGAAAGGTTTCAATCCCTATCGGGTTTTCTCATCAGCTGAGACTCATGGGGTCGGGCTCGGTCCAGCCATCCCGTAGGGGTTTCAATCCCTATCGGGTTTTCTCATCAGCTGAGACATGTAGTTGTAGGTCGCTCCCTTGTGACAGTACGGTTTCAATCCCTATCGGGTTTTCTCATCAGCTGAGACTAATGTTGTTTACTGGAATTATTTTATGGCCTCTTTGTTTCAATCCCTATCGGGTTTTCTCATCAGCTGAGACATAGGGGATTCTATTATCATTCGTGGTCGAGATGAAGTTTCAATCCCTATCGGGTTTTCTCATCAGCTGAGACTTGGAATACACGCGTTGTGCTCAATGCTGATGTTTGTGTTTCAATCCCTATCGGGTTTTCTCATCAGCTGAGACGGAGAACGCCCTGAAGGCGACCTGGCTCGAGTTCGGGTTTCAATCCCTATCGGGTTTTCTCATCAGCTGAGACTGAGGTTCAGTTCCAAAGCGTTCTGCAATCATATGTTTCAATCCCTATCGGGTTTTCTCATCAGCTGAGACGGGATAAGAAGAAACAAGAAGTAGTCAATCATGCTGTTTCAATCCCTATCGGGTTTTCTCATCAGCTGAGACTATTCTTTGTAACCCCTACACTTTTCTCAATACATCGTTTCAATCCCTATCGGGTTTTCTCATCAGCTGAGACACTGTTTCTACAGCAGCAACCACTTCTTCTTTTACAGGTTTCAATCCCTATCGGGTTTTCTCATCAGCTGAGACAGTTTCGGATGCTCTGCTGACGTATCAGTTTACGGAGTTTCAATCCCTATCGGGTTTTCTCATCAGCTGAGACGCTTGTCGTACCGGGATCCCGGCGGTCAGCCCGAGTTTCAATCCCTATCGGGTTTTCTCATCAGCTGAGACATCGGTTCATATCATGATTCGGTGACGAAGTATATGTTTCAATCCCTATCGGGTTTTCTCATCAGCTGAGACCCATGATAGCCATGAACCCATCGACCGTAAGACGTTTCAATCCCTATCGGGTTTTCTCATCAGCTGAGACACGCCTGGGCTCGGAAGGCGGGTCATCGTATCAGTGGTTTCAATCCCTATCGGGTTTTCTCATCAGCTGAGACCTCTTTGTCAACTTTAGGATAATGGTCACCTGGTATGTTTCAATCCCTATCGGGTTTTCTCATCAGCTGAGACCATCGGGACACGATAGATAGCCAGTTACCTCGTCGGTTTCAATCCCTATCGGGTTTTCTCATCAGCTGAGACATGTTTCTGCCAGGGACTTCAAGAAGTTTAGCAAGTTTCAATCCCTATCGGGTTTTCTCATCAGCTGAGACAGGGCGCCGGAGTCGCCGCCGCCGTCTGCTCGTTTGTTTCAATCCCTATCGGGTTTTCTCATCAGCTGAGACGGGGAACTCCCCATCTTTTGACAGGGTGATGTCAGCGCTTCAATCCCTATCGGGTTTTCTCATCAGCTGAGACATGGTCTACGAATACGATCCAGAGGTCGACGTCTATGTTTCAATCCCTATCGGGTTTTCTCATCAGCTGAGACGGGATGCGGCACGGGGTCTAGATCCGCCCAAACTGAGCTTCAATCCCTATCGGGTTTTCTCATCAGCTGAGACACCTGGAGCGTCTACCCCGGCGACCCCCTGATCATGCTTCAATCCCTATCGGGTTTTCTCATCAGCTGAGACCGCCCCCTATTTTGCCTGCAAAATCCAAACAAAGTCATGCATGGCACCGAACGGAGACGATCAAGTCATAGACGAATGGCGTACCCTGCCTATATTAACAGGCATGATCACTAAGATGTCTCATCATAGAGAGAAATTAATCTTTTGCTTACACCACATTGGAGAGCGATTCCGGCGACTGCTCCCCGAGTTCCTTTATCTTTCCAATACATCGGGTGCATAGTTCGTAGATCCGCACTCTGTCGTGAGGCCCGATGACCCCCCTGATCTTTTCCTCCATCTGAACCCTCTGCACATCCGTGATCTCAAGTTCAAAGATGCTATATTGCTTCCATGCACCATATCCCTCAAGAATCCTGAACACCCGATTTCTGATCTTGTCTTTTGAAATATCATAGGTCACCACCAGCCGCACATGCCTCACCTCATGAAAGCAAGAGGATGATAGACTTTCATCTCTCCCGTAATCGCCTTCCTGAAAAGTATCGCCTGCATGACTATCGCCTGCCTTCGAGACACCTGATACTTGAAGCCCGGATGTCTGAACTTCTCTTTCATATAGGAGTCGTATAAGGAGAGATATTTTTTAAAGGATGCGTCTTTCAGGTGGTTGTCCTCCTTGAAATCATCATGCGTGAGAATTCTCTGATTCACCAGCCTCAGAGCGAACGCGTCACAAAAGATCGGCCTGAACTCCTCCAGGAGGTCCAGAGCAAGGGCCGGTCTCCCATGACGATCCGTATGCATCACTCCAAGGAAGGGATCGAGGTTATACTGCCGCAGGGCTGAGATGACCTCGTTCATGACCATTGTATAGGTCAGAGAGAGAAGGGCATTGATATGATCTTCCGGAGGTCTACGTGTTCTTTTTTCAAATGTCCAGCCCTCTATAAGGCATTCGTTCAGGGCCGCAAAGTAGATTCCGGCGGCTTCCCCCTCTATACTGCGAAGCGCACCGATATCCTTTGCATCCGCGGCACTCTGTTCCAGTTCCTTCAATCTCCCAGGGGGAGGGACATGCTTTCTGGAGAGAAGAGTCCGGGAATTCCTGATCTTGCCGCCGATAATGGCACGGGCAATCTTGAGGGCCCGGATCCCAGTGCAGCCGTACTGGTGGCGGCGGACCTCGGCGATGGTATTGTGTACCGGGACAAAGCTTCCCTCGTACCGTCCGTAATATGTGAAGTAGTTCACGGCCATGCCCCGCTCCCGACACTTCGTGAGAACCGAAGAGGAGACCGATACGCTCCCGAAGACGTTGATCGTCCTCACCTTTTCTATTGGGAATGAAACCAAAACGTCCTTTTCACCCCAAGGTGTCACCGTGATCCTGCTTTCCTCTGCCCTGACACGGCTCTTCTGTGCCGCGACATAGACCACGTCATCGTTAAACATTCCCTCGGATGTCTTCACCACTCTGAATGCCTCGGCGCCATCCGCCGCGCGATCCGATTCTGACATAACCTAAGCTTCCTCCAGCAGGCGTGCCTCATAGGGCATACAGTAGGTGACCGCACTGCACTTCCTGCATTTGTTTGGATTATCCGCGAATGGCGGGATCTCGTCAACCCTCATGGACCGTATCTCCTCAACCGTCTTCATCACCTTCTCCCGGAGTAGATCGGTGATCTCTATTGGATGCCGTGCGTTGGTCTCGTAGAGATACAGGTATCCTATCGGCACCCGTTCCCCTAGATATTCCTCCAGCAACAGGGCGTACGCCGCCAATTGGACCAGATCGTTCTCGTAATATCTCGAACCATGCTTGCGCTCGACCGGGACGATAACATCGCCAGTCTTCTCAACGACATCGATTTTCCCGTGCATGTGGAGGTCTTCGGAACGGAGATAGACCTCCCGGTACCACCCGCCCCGTCGGCTCTGGCGATGGTGGAGGGCCCGGCCGTCGGCAAGGTAGACGTTCAACCCCTGTGTCTGGTAGAACATCAGGTAATAGAGCCGACGGGGGCAGTAGAGATACTGGTTGAGGTCTGAGATGTTGACGAGATCAGGATCACTCACAGAATCACCAGAACATTATTGAACCTTGATCACCTGATTATCCCACAGAATGACTTCTTCCGGGGCCAGCATCCGACTTGGATCGATGGAATATAGCAGGTCTCCAAGATACCTGATCAGAAACTTCTTCTGTCCAAGAGAATATCCCTGCAACGCCTGACTTGCGAGAGGCATAATTATGGCCTTTAGGGCCTCGCCATGTAGGGGATATTCAACCGGTTCGGGGATATATGGGAGAATTATCGCCTGAACAAAAGGTCCATCGATATCGCTCGAAATTTCTTCCAGTTCTATACCCTCTGAAGTCTCCCTGATCTCTACCGGTGTTCTGTTCAAAACAGAGAGGAGGTCATACACCGTCTGGCGGATTTCGTGCCCCCGCACGTATCTCACATTCCCTCGTAGTGCACGACCACGAAGACTCTGGCAGGCCTTCTTGATATCGTCGATAAAATACATCAATCGGTCCATGTCCCTATTCGCCAGGGCTGGATTCCGTTTATCCAATAGTCTAAAGAAAGCCTTCCATATGGCATATCTTGGTCCATCATCAGGCGATGAGAAATATCCCTCAAGATCTTCTTCCCTGCGGTTGTATTGATCTATGGCCAACGCCTGGCGGAACGTAAAGAGATTTTTCACCTTATCGGCATTGAGAGAATAATCCGCAGAGATTCCCTTCATGGTCTCTATAAATTCTGGATAACTGATAACACCCTGGGGAAAGAGGTGTTCGATTCCTTTCCGCGTGAAGAGATAACATTCTGCGGGTTCGCGACGGGCGGCCCGCCCGAACCGCTGGACAAACGAATCAATGGTATATCCTTCCTCCATAAAGAGCAGCGAGATGGGATAGTCAAGGCCGACCTCGCTTTTATTTGTCGAAATCAGGATCGGCTTTGTTAAATTTGGCTTCTCTCCGATCTGATTTGTATCATAACCATTATCCTTTTCAGACAACGCATAGACCTCAGGACATTCCTGATACAACCTGCGGAAGAATTGGTTGCTGTCCCGCACACTGTCAAAGATCAGGAGGATGGACGGTTCCCCACCTCTTACGCCCTTGAGAGCGGACTGCAGAACTTGTACAACCTCTGTAAAGTGGTCAAGGATCTTCCCTTGATAGAAAGAGACATCTGTCTTATACCGGATCTTGCTCCCTTCCACTGGATCGTCGTTCTTCATAGGTCTGGCGCGGACCTCGGCGACGGATGGAGGAAGCCGCTCCTCACCGATCCGAACGAGGTTCTGAAGGAGAGTGATGATCTCATCCTTTGGGGTAGCAGAGCTTAGGACAACCCTGTTGTAGCACCCGTTCTGAAAGAGTGCGATCTGCATCAGAATGCCGCTCACCTCAAATTCCTGATAGGCATGGAATTCATCGTACACCACATAAGAGAACTGCCTGAACGCATCGAGAAGGTTCTCTTCCGGATTATTATACATCCGCCCGATTATTGCCTGGAAGATGTCAGGGTTTGTTAAAATGATGTCATGCCGGGCGATGAATCCCCAGAGTTCATTGCTCCGTTCAGAGCCCTTTAGGTGCAGATCCTTTGATGATAATGTCGCAGCAGAGTATCCTCTCTTTCTGAAACGCTCCATCTGGCTTGCGATGAGGGCATTTGTTGGATAGAGGAGCAGGACCTTCTCCTCTTCTTTGAGAAGGTACTCAAAGCAGGAGGTCTTCCCGGCTCCAGTTGGGGCGACAAGATGGATAACATCCGCGTTCCCCTCCTGGATACACTCGATGAAATCCTGCTGGAATTGCCTGAGCCGCTGGGAACCGTCTCCGCCGTCAGGACCGAGTGGGATATAGACTTCATCAACAGTCGTCATTGTCAGGCAGCCATGATCTGCGGAACGAGGACGTCTTCGACAAATTTTACATCGACATCAAGGAAGTGATGGTCCCGGTAATCGCTCCCGCGGACAAGGGTGCTTGCATGATTGTAAATATCGATAAGAGAGATAGCGCCCTCGTCGCCGTTCCGTCCCGAAGGGACCCCATAGACGTCGTGCAACATGAACAGGTTCAGACAGACCGTTTTGGGGTTGGCGGTCTTTTTTAATCGCACTTCTCCGCTCCGTCGGATTCCCATTGTCAGCAGGAGATCATCTGGCAGTGGTTCGCGAGACCACACGGTGAACAAGAACTTGCTTCCCGGTGCAAGGCCTATGTACCGCCTGACTTTGTTAAGCCCTACTTTTTTTCTTTTCAAATCTGGATCTAGGTCCATATCTTTTAGATTTTTGAATTCATCTTTTGCAATAATGGTCATGTTTCGCTCTGAAAGATATTCGGTACTTTTGAATGTCTCTTCAGTATAGACTAGATTCAAAGGGACACCATCGGTTACAAAGAGTTCCGTAGACGCCAGTTCTTCATACTGGTGTTGATATGCCTCTTTCCCGTAGAGAAAATATCGCTTTTTGAGGAGACCTAATGAATATCCGAGTGCGTACGACAGAGCCGTGCTACTCAGGATATCACCGGTTCGGATTAATGTACCTTCACTCGCCGCATAAAAGAGGGGGGAGTGGAGTTCTGCAACATAGGTCGTCGTTTCCATGATCATTCACCGGATCAGAGAATTGTTCGCCCTCACGCAGCCTTTTTAGGCTCCGCTGTTTTTTTCTCTTTAGTTTTCTTCTCCTTCTCCACTGTTTTCAGCCCCTCCTCCCTGAGAATTACGAGGGCTTCCCTTAACACATTCGAACTGGCCGCTTCTTTTCGTTCGCAGACATTGATCGCGTTAGTAAGCCACTCCGGAAATTTGTTGAAAGCAATGTTTTCAGACACTTCCTTGAATCCTTCCTTGACAAAGACATCCCAATCTGCCCTTTTATGCTCCATAATATAGGAGGCCAATATGGCCTTAATATCGTCCACAGAAAGGTTCTCTGCATCTGAAGGAATGTGATCCAGGATCATCTCTCCGCAACTCAACGATGAGTCGGAAGGGGATTGAATGCATCCGATGATTTCATTCCTGATATTTCGGCCGGTACGCGTTTCACGTGCGCCATACCGGCTGGTGTTCAGGATGTTGTGGAGGAGGTACAGAAACATCTCCTTTGTCCCTGCTTCAAGGGTAACGAAATGCACGAAGTGTGTACCTGGTTGGACTTTCGTAGGACTGAACAGGGCTTCTGACTGGCCTCCTTCCGCATTACGCATTGTGCCGCTCTCATAAAGGGCGTTATGTACCTCTTTGTTCATGAGATCGTACCGCTCAAGACTGTAAGTATATCCTTCAATGACTCGGCTCTTCTGGGAATATGTTGCCCGCGACACAGTCCCGGCAAGACCATAGGTCAGCATGTCGGCAGTCTGAGATTTTTCCAGATCTGAAAGCGGTTCATTGTAGGTGTACTCCGGGGTGATGATGTCTCCATCATCATCCAACTCACGGCACAGATTCAGGCCGGTAAGGCGCTCTTTGCTTACGAACTTCTCTCCGTTGACCTGTGCGTGCAGAACCCCGGAGAACTCTTGGGTCTCTGCCCGTTCAAGATCTGAATTCCTGAAAAGGGTGGGATCAGTTACTGTCCGTAGTACGATCAATGTAGTCGTTGGCCGTGCACGACGATAGATCTCGTAGTTCCCAACAAACCCTACATCGGGGATAGATTCTTTCAGTTCATTCCAGTTCATATCATTTGCCATTTTACTCATCCTTCCTTGTCACGAGAATATACTCAAATTCATAGAGATCTGTGAGGGAGTTCTCCCATGTTACGATACCATTCGCACTCCAGAGTTTCTTATTTTTCAGGTAATCAGAAACACTGCTGACAAAATCCAAGCATTCTGCAGGGATATCCTTCCCCTGCTTTTTGCTGTACTGCTCACGGAGTACATCTTTCATGACCTCTGCAGACGCGAACCGCACCGTTTCGTCGTCGGAGAATCCCTGTGCAAGAGCATTCATCAGCGATTCAAGGGTTGTGCGGAAGATCTTCACTTTTTTGTGCGTCCCGCCAAAGCGGTGCGTGCCAAAGAGTGCTGCTCCTTTCTGTGCAATTTCTTTCATTTCCATATCATCATCTCGGAACAATGCATTCAACTCATCTCCGTGGGAAACGACCCACGATTCGAAATTTTCAACTTGTTTTTTTGCAAATGGGATTACAGAAATCGGTTTGAACTCCTGGACCTGGTACAGTCCTTTAAGTGGATTAAGGCGATTGATGAGATCCAGTTGTGCGTTTCTCAATCTGGCCTCTGAGAACGATGTAATTTTGTCAAGTTCGAGCGTCTTTTCAAGCCGGGTCGGCATTTCGTTGTAGAATACACATTTCTGCATCTTGACTGTCGAATAGGGAGCGGTCACGACACACCGGCATCCGGCAGCGGTGCACATCTTCAGTGCCGTATGGATGGCTCGTGTTCTCCATGTAGTTTTGCTTGCACGGTCAGGCTTTTTGCTCCTTTTTTTAGGGACCCGAATTGCCATCGGCTTGATGTGGAAGGGTGTTCGGAAGTCACCGAGAGTGAAACTTATCCCCCACTTATCAGGTTTAGTCGTACTTGCATGGATGGCGACACGAGAGAGCGGAGCTCGAAAGGCGTCGAGATTGGCAAACGTGTAGTCGAAGTAAAAGTAAAAGAACAACAGATCTTCCTGGGTATTGCACGAACTCTTTTCGACCAACTGGTTTAGCAATAGGAATTCAATCTGGCATATGTCACAGTACCGTTTGTATTGATCCTGGAGGGTTGTACTCTTGGTAAATCCTCCAGACTGAATGAAATGAGTTCCAGGCTTGTAATCCCGGTGTGCTGGTGCTCCGCACATGAAACAAACGTCTGTCCCTCCCTCTGGAGATGGTAGATCCAGACAGGCCAGTTCATCATTATTCAGGAATTGGATTGTCTGAATTAAGGGATCAAGGACAGAACACTCTTGACTTAACAGAGCTTGCAGGATTTTTGTGACTACGGGATGTAATTGCAAAAGTTCGTCCTTCAATTCATCAGAACGCTGTATAATTTCATGAACAGAGTATGCCTTGCATTTCTGTCCGCCTATGCCAATTGTATCTGCAAAATGCTGTCGGATATTGCCTATCTTTCTAAGTGCAAGGAGTGAGTGTTGGTCAGTGAATTCAGATTCTATTTTGGGGAAAGATGTCCAGTCACTCCCACGCTTGTCACTGTAAATAAAATACGAAAGACAGGCAATCGCTTCCTGCATGCGGGTGTCTGTAGGATAGGTTGTTTTACCAAGAGCACTTAAAAGACCAGATTCTGTTCTTTCACGAACAGAATTCAGAAATAATTTATAACGAGTGTCTCCATCAAGAGGTATTGACATAAGCGGCGCAATATTGAATTTCCGATCGGAGATATCGGGCTTAGGTTCAATATTCTGGATTAACTCTTCCTCAATCAGGGACTTGAGCGCATGCAGATCAAGGGTGACTTGCTCTGGAGCAAGATACAAAATCCCATGTGGTGAGAGAAGAAGCGGGATGCCGCCGCCATCAGTAATTGCTCTCTTTACACTCCGGTAGATGATCTGGGAGAAAAGCTGTTGCGGGATGTCTGGGAGAACAATATGATGTGCGTCAAATCCTTGTGTTGATAATTTTTTGCAAATTTCTGGGAGGGAATATTCTGTTTTCCCCCAACTGGCAACTTTATCCCCGATCTTTACGAAAGGTAGGAGTTTTCCAAACTTTGGACGACTATATCTTGACTCATGGTCTGCCTCGTCTGATTCCTGTGCATGCTGGACGAGGAATACAATGTCATCGAGATATTTGTTCCACTCTGGGAAATAGTGCTTGAGCTGAAACGGATCGGTCTCAAAATATTTTTCGATCAGGGAACGGTAGTTCCCATTTATCTTCGCCCCAGATTTCTCATTCCAGAATTTCTGAACGTCGTGGAGTGTCAGGGCGATACAGAGCATTTTTACATTGAACGTTTTGATGGAATGGTGGTTGACCTGCTGCTGATTATAGAGGTACAACGTCGCCCCAGTTAAGACCGCAGTAATGACATGTGCCGGAAAACTGACGCCCCGAATATATTTTGCATCAAATTGAGCTGATTCTCGGAATAAGTCTGAAACAACTGTTGATATGTAGTCGGTTAGGTAAGGTCTAATGGCCTCATATACATCTGGAGTTTCCTGTATCAGCCGTTCAAGTTCTTCATCTGTTTGAGGAAGTATCTCAATGATTTTATCGTCTTCCATTGTTTCCCTCTTTAATCATGGTACTAACCTGACCACATCCCCGTGCAACACTACTCCCCACTCCGCTGAAAGGTGCAAACAATGAAAGAAGAGTGACGGCATTTCTGAACGCGGCGGGGGCGTCAGGTGTAACCAGATACTTACAATCACAGATAAAGCCCTGTTTGAAGATTGGGCGCGGGTGATCTCTCTTGATATCATGCACCGTATTTACGAGGACACTGTAGGTCTGATAGGATTCGGGTTCTGGTTTCTCTATGAGATACCTTCCAAAATCATCCTGATCAATTCCCATCTGCAGCCCTTCAAGGCAGACTTGGTTCCATTTCGAGAGAAGGGAGTGAAACACCGCACCTCGGTGCGGAAACATCTCTGTAACTCTACTATTCCTAAATTGAATGCATGTAGGGGTCAGAAATCTGAACGCCAGTACGGGACATTTGTACTTCGTAACTTCGGCAAACATCCCAGGATAAGTCAGGGATCTTTTTTCTACCTTCTCGATGAGGAGTGATCCCTGATCAAGTGATATTGCTGTGTCCGGTCGGAAGAGTGACAGAATCAGGGACTCATAAATCTCTTCTTCTCGGGGATCACTGATTCCTATCCGAATTTTGTAGGATGCATTTGGGCTGAGACGTTTATGTCCTGACCTGCGCCCCCCTGAAAAATCTCCAATCAACCCACTCACCGATATTGAGTGCAATGGCGTTTCGTGGATGTGAAGGCTGATCTTTTCATCTGTATTCTGGATAAAGGACAGAATTGAAGAGTATATCTGATATCCATCACTATGTGGAACTTCGAATCCATTCTCTGGCCGCACGGTGATGGAGATCTGATGCATAATCTACCATTTATGTCGAATTATATAAACATTTTGACGTTTTTCATGTCGATTTTTTCAAAAATACGGATTTTAATTTGTTGATTTTCATCACTATGCATATATATGAATGTGATTGAATTCTCTTTTAATGAAAACATATCTCTCCCCACTTGGGTTTGACACGTCTCATCTCATCTCATTGATCGCCAGATGGGGTATTGAAGAGGGAGACCGAATCTGTCTGATTAGACCGGAATATGGTGAAGATGTGCGGGCCGAGCGAGCCATTGATGATGTCAGGGTGATGGGCCAGAAGATCAGCAGCGATATCAGAGTAGATGTCCTTAAAATTGCCACTCGAAGTATTGAGGAGATGACCTTAACGCTCATGGATGAAATTTGTACATCGACGCCTCCGGCCCTACCGGAGGGGTATCTGATAGTAAATCTCTCTGGCGGTCCACGTGAAGTACTTGTCGCACTCACCACCGCTACACTTATGCTCTCGTCACGCATTCGTCAGTGTGCAATTTACTCGGATATTACGCGGGAAATTGAAACATTCATGCCACCGCGCCTTCCCGTTTTGCTCGATGAAAGAACCCTCCAGACATTGGCCGATGTCGCCATGCACAACCCAACATCTATTTCTGAAATTGCTGAGAGAATTCACGTTTCTGAGAGCACGGCATCACGGGTTTGTGCGAAGCTTGTGTCTATGAATATGATCGAAGTGCAACAAATTAAGAGAACTAAAGTTATAACACTCCTATTTGGCGGGAAAATTATGCTCAAAGTTGGAGGAGTAGAGCCTTTGCCTCTCTAAATCGTACTGGTATCCGCAACACACTCCTCTTGGCTCGATGCTGGTAGACCACATACGATTGGGAGAGAAGTGATGCTCTCAGTGATCGTCGTGCCAAAGTAACTGATCTCCAGACACAGTTCCAGTAACTTGGAATCCGGTCGTCCTTCAACTTGCAGATCCCTGGGGGATGTGGCGGGCAGATGTGAAAGCCCGAGCACTTTCTGCGGGAATTTGATCGTGAACAACTTCTATCCCACCATGGTCGCAGTCTTCAGGGTGGAGACTGCCCTTTGTCATCTCTTTGCCTCACTGATCTCGCCGTTGATCACACCACATGGTTACAGGTGCGATGGCTGTGAAGTTTGACCCAATACTCGAATGCCCGCTCTCATACGCTTTTCTGAAAAGGGTGGAGAGGGTGTCATGACTTGATCCGATTGGGAGAGCATACCCCGGTTTCTGTCAGTTTGTGGCTGTGGAAAAATGACACCTACATACGGGTTTGAGACATGAGGGTATTTCTCCTTCAAGGCTCTTCAGGCCGTTTGACGGGCCACGAAGTTGAGATCTCTGTCATTGTCAGCCGCCCTTGAGGATTCCCTCTGCGTCATATGCTGGAGTACCCCCTATGCAGAGAGCCCATCCTCTAGGTGTTTGACGGGGAGACAGATCGGCCTGTTCACCCGGATGGTGATGCCGCGCGCGGTCTGTTGTCCTGTGGTGAGGGGGCGCCGCCTTCGGTGAGGCACCCCTCAGTGGGGAGGGTGGTTGACGGAGTGGTGCGCAGACCAGTTTTGGTCGGACAAGAACTGTGGTCCCCTTAAGGGGAGGTAAAGCGGCTGAACCTACGATACGGATTAGGAATCACGGAATTTAACGGTTTAAGAAAAGAATCGAGATGTTTCGTTTAAAACGCTGAGGGGGAGATTTGAACTCCCGAGGGGCTCAACGCCCCACGGGCTTTCCAGGCCCGCGCCCTACCGGTCTAGACTACCTCAGCACAATGTGCATCAGTAGTTGGCGACATACGCTATTAATAATATCTCCCCGGGGGCTTTTCCTTCCCTTACGCCCCGGCATCTTTTACGTGTTTCTTCCATCCCCCGGGATAGGTGCCGGGCTGCATCAGGACGACGGTGGGGGCGACGACGAGCCCGGGTTCTCCGGGTTTCAGCGCCGACGAACCGACGAGGGCCTTCCCGAGCCCCACCAGCTCGTCGCGCTCCGTCATGATCGCGACCGTCTCGCCCTTTCCAAACCCTCCTTCCTTTGCCGTGACCCCCACCCCGGCGAGCACCGCGCCGTGGCAGACGGCGTCGACCGCGGTGTCGCGGACGACGACCTTCGGGAGGTCGGGGACGGCGGCTTCCGGGAGGCGGATCATTCCCCGGAGGGGCCCGGGATTGCCCGCCCGGGCTGCTGCAGCGGCATCGGCGAGTTCGTGGAGCGAGACGGCGACGCGTTCGTCGAATGGTCCCGAGCGTATCCTCCGGAGTTCTTCCATGTGGGCGCAGACCCCGAGGGCGTAGCCCAGGTGAACGCAGAGCGTCCGGATGTAGGTCCCGGCGTCGCATCTGACCCGGAAGAGGACGAGCCTGCCCTCCATATCCAGGACCTCGATCTCCTGGATCTTCCTGATCCTGAGGCTGCGCTTCACCGCGCTCTTTCTGGGGGGCCGCTGGTATATCCGGCCGGTGAACTCCGCCGCCGCCCGGTCCACGGCCTCCCGGGATACGTCGCCGTGGAGTCGCATCAGACAGACGTACTCCTTGTTGTGCGAGAGGAGGACCGGGGCGAGTCTGACGGCGGCGCCGAACATGACGATGAGCACCCCGGAGACCTGCGGGTCGAGCGTTCCGGCGTGGCCCACCCGCCGCCCGAGGATATTCCCGACCCAGGCGGTCACCTGGTGGCTGCTCGGCCCCCGGGGCTTGTCGACGACGACGATCCCGGCTTCCGGGATGGGGAGGTCCTGACCGGTCACCCGTCTCACCGGCCTTCCCGGTAGCGGTTCAGCGCCTCAAGGGTTCCTGCGAGCGACCCGTCCCCGACGACCGCCGGAGGGTGTCCCCCGGCCCGCATCGCGTCGGCGGTGACGTCGCCGATGGCGACGAGGAGGAGGCCGTCGCGGGGCCGCCACCGTGCTTCCCGGTAAGACATGGCGCTTGTGAAGAGGACCGCGTCGGCGTCCTCAAGCACGAGTTCGGCTCCCGTGGGGACGAGCGCGTAGACCCGCTCCTCCCGAACCGTCCCGCCCGCCCGGGCTATTGCGTCGAGGAGGCCCGGGTTCGGGACATCTGCCCGCGGGATTCCGACCGTCCGGCCCCGGAGCCAGTCGCCGAGGTAGGGGACGAAGTCCCGGGAGTAGAACGAGGGGAGGACCTCGGCCTCGATCCCCGATTCCCGGAGGACCTCGGCGGTCTTCGGTCCGATGGCGATCACCCGGGGCCACCGTTCGAGTTTCGGTCCGATGATCGCCGCAGGGAGGGCGCTTGAGAAGAAAAGACAGTCGAATTCGCCGTGGTTGACGGCTTCAACGAACGCGGTGACCCTGTCTGTCCGCAGTTCCGCCCGGAGCGGCGAGACCGTGTAGCAGTCATGGCCGTAGGAAGCGCAGAGGGCGCGGTCTCCCGTCGCCTTGTTTTCAAGCCGGGTGATGGCGATCTTCATGGTCACAACGTTCGTCACGGCGGAATATGACTGTATCGGAGAGCTCAATCCGGTTGATTTATCGCTTCCGTCTCCGACCGGTGATCAGCGTGCTCATCAGTATCATACTGGGCGCCGTCGTCGGCATCGTGTTCGGCGCCGTGAGCGGTCTCGTTCCCGGCATCCATGCAAACACCGTGGCAGGGGTCCTTCTCTCGCTCCAGGCGTTTCTCCTTGTCTGGTTCGACCCGGTGGTCATTGCCTCGGCCATGTTTTCCGTCCTCGTTACGCATACGTTTCTCGACAACGTCCCGGGTACGTTCCTCGGTATTCCTGATGCCGATACTTCCCTCGCGGTCCTTCCGGCGCATGCCCTCTGCCTCGAGGGGCGGGGGGAGGAGGCCGTCCGGATATCGGCCCTCGGGAGCGCCGCCGGCGTTGTTCTCTCCCTCCCGCTCGCGCTGGCCTTCGTCCTGGTCCTCCCCGCTCTCCAGCCGGCGATTGACTGGGGCATCGGCCTCGTCATCCTCGCGGTTGCGGGCTACCTCATCGTCGTCTCCGAGTCGCCGGGGTGGGCACTCGCCGTCTTCTCGGTCTCGGGGGTTCTTGGCCTCTTCTCTCTCGGCTACTCGTTCCTTGCCTGGCCGACGGGCGGTGAGTCCGGGGTGCTGATGCCCCTCCTCTCCGGGCTCTTCGGGATCGCGGTCCTCCTCCAGGCATCGCACGGGTTAATGCCCGTACAGCACTTCTCGGGGATCGACCTTCCAGAGGGCGCTCTCCGGCGTGGCTCCATCCTCGGTTCGGTCGCGGGGGCGCTTGTCGGCTGGCTTCCTGGCCTCTCGAGCGCCACGGCAAACGCTCTCCTGACCTCGGTCGTCGGCTACGACTCCAATCCGCGCGAATACATCCTTGCAACCAGCGCCGCGAACACCGTGAACGCCTTCCTCGGGCTTGCAGCGTTTTACGCCATATCGCGGACACGGAGCGGTGTCATGGCGGCGATCTCGGCGCTCGAAGAGATCCCGCCGGCGACCGCCATCCTCCTATCCGGTGCGATCGCCGCGGTCGGAGCCTACCTCCTGACCGTCCGCCTCTCACGTGCAGCCGGGTGGTTCTCGGGCATCAATATCACGAGGCTCAACTACGGCGTCATTGTCTTCGTCGCCATCCTCTCCTTCATCCTCTGCGGTCCGTTCGGGGTCTTCGTCCTCCTCCTGGCGACGGTGGTCGGCTACGTCCCGACCCTGGTCAACATCCGCCGGGTCTACTGCATGGGGGCGATCATGGTCCCGGTGATGGTCTACTCCTTCAGCCTCGCCTGACCCTGTCGGGGTTCTCTTATATCGACTGACTCCCAATACCGTAACCATGCTACAGCGCTACTGGTTCGGAGACGTCGATGAAGAAGGATGCCGGGCCGCCGGCACCGATCCGGCCGCTCTCGCCGAGCGGGCGGCCGCGCTCCGCACCGGTATGGACTCTTTCATCCCCATCGACTGGGAGGTTGCCCGGGACTGCGGGGTCGTCCGGACCCGGGAGGAGTACGTCGCCCTGCTTCGTTCCGTCTGCACCATCCTTGCCCGGGAGAAGGTTTCCCGCTCCTACCAGGGCCGGGACGTCGAGCTTCTCCAGATGGTCAGGATGCTCGATGAACTCGACAACGTCGTCAATCTGCTCCAGGAGCGTGCTGCGGAGTGGTACCAGGTCACGAACCCGTCGTTCTCCCGGAAGTACCGGTCTCTCCCGGCGAAGAAGATGCTCGGGATCATCCGGAATGGGGCACGGGGCGGTCTATCGGACATCTCCGGGGAGATCGAGCGGCTCACCGCGGCGAGGGGCCGCCTGATGAGGGAGGTCTCGGCCCGGGCCGACGAGGTGCTGCCGAACACAAGCGCCCTCATCGGGGGGCTGGTCGCGGCCCGTCTCCTCTCCCGCGCGGGGGGGCTCGCCGCTCTCGCGAAGATGCCGGGAAGCACCATCCAGGTCCTCGGCTCGGAGCGGGCGCTCTTCTCGCATCTCCGGGGCGGGACGCCGCCGCCGAAGCACGGGATCATCTTCCAGCACCGCCGGGTCCACAACGCCCCAAAAGAAGTGCGCGGAAGGGTGGCCCGGGTGCTCGCGGCGAAACTCGCCATCGCCGCCCGGCTCGACTACTTCCGGGGAGAGGCGGTACCGGAGTTCCTCAAGGATGCCCAGGCCCGGATCGACGCTGCGGGGGATGCCGCATGATCCGGCTTGGGAACGTGCTCGTCTCGCCCGGGGAGGGCGGGGTCTACGGCGAACGGACGCTCGACGGGTACCGTGTCTGGGACCCCTACCGGAGCAAGCTTGCGGCGCTCTACACCCTCGGCGGCGGCGTGGAACTCACTCCCGGGATGCGGGTGCTCTACCTCGGTGCGGCGAACGGGACCACGGTATCGCACGTCGCCGACTACGTCGAGACCGTCTATGCGGTGGAGTTTGCACCCCGGCCGATGCAGGACCTTCTTGAGGTGGCCCGCCGGAGGAAGAATATCGTCCCGATTATGGCCGACGCGAACCGGCCGGAGGAGTATGCGCCGTTCATGGAGGCGGTCGACCTGGTTTACCAGGACGTTGCACAGCCAAACCAGGTCGAGATCGCGGAGCGAAACCTGATTTTTCTCAAACCGGGCGGGTACCTTGTCCTGATGCTCAAGACCCGGAGCGTGGACGTCCGGCGGGAACCGGCCGAGGTGCTCGCGGAGGCCCGGGTCGGGCTTCTGCGGCGTCTTGATGTTGTGGATATCCGGTGGCTTGAGCCCTACCACCAGGACCATGCTGCGATCATCTGCACTCTCCGGAGTAGTATATATTAAAGAGGAGGGCGACTTCTTCACATGGACCGGGTAGTCTTCAATCCGTTCTCTCCGTTCGTGCTCTTCCTCCTCTTCGGGCTGTTCATCTTCTTTCTCTTTGCCGTCGTCATCTTCCCGGTGATCTTCCTGACGGCGATCGGGGCGACGTTTGCAAAGCTCGGGTTCTCCTGGTGGCAGGCGTTCCTCATCCTTCTCATGACGCTTGCCGGGAGTTTCATCAATATCCCGGTCCGGACGCTTGAAAGCCGGCCGGCATCGTCGGTTTACAACCGGTATGTCGCGTTTTACGGGCGATTCTACCGAATTCCTCAGCCGGTGCAGCGGACGGTCATTGCGGTCAACGTCGGCGGCGCCGTGATCCCGGTCGCGATATCGCTCTACCTGCTCTATGATTCGGTCGTGATCAGCGGGGGCTACCTGCTTCTCTGGCTCGCCCTCGTCGGGGTTGTGGTCGTGACGGCCGTAACGAAACTCGTCGCCCGTCCGGTGCCGGGTCTCGGGATCGCGACGCCGTTCTTCATCCCGCCGCTTGCGGCGCTCCTTGCAGCTCTCTCCCTCTCACTCTTTGCGGGCGGCGTCCCGGCCGCGGCGGTGATCATCGCCTACGTGAGCGGGACGCTCGGCACCCTGATCGGGGCGGACCTCCTGAACCTCAACCGCATTGCGGATCTCGGGGCGCCGATGGCGAGCATCGGCGGGGCGGGGACGTTCGACGGGATCTTTCTCTCCGGTCTCCTTGCGGCGTTGCTTGCATGAGGGGGTCCTTCGACCGGTCGTGATTTTTTGCTATAGGGGTTCCCGGCACTCAAGGCGTCATCCGGCACCGGGGTATGGCTCCCTTCGAGGGGAGAACGGTATGGCTCCGCTACTTTTCTCTCACCGATTGCAGAACGTGTTCAATCTCCTGCCTGAAGAGAGCAAAGTCGCCGATATGCTCGTTGAGGATTGAGAAGGCAAGAGCATCGTCGATTGCGCCGTAGCGGTGCACGACAATGTTCCGGAACCCTTTCATCGCCTTCAGGTTCTGTCGCGTCCCCGGGGCAAGCACCCCGTGCTGCACGAGGTTCCCGAGGATATCCTCATCGGTGCCGGGGACACCGAGATGGAGGTCAGCATTTAGAATTGCACATACATCAAATACGTCCTCGATGGCATATTCGACCCGTTTGTAGATGCCGTCCTTCACGATGCCGAGCCGCTCGAACGAATCGACGGAGTCGGGGAGGTGTTCTTTGACCATGTCGACACTCTCTGTCATCTCCTGGAGTTTGATACGGATTATCGCATCCCGGACCTTGTCCGTCACGCCATAGCCTCCTTGCCGATGTAATCATACAATCGGTGCTTGAAATCATCGAATTCCCGGATCGTCTGATACGCGACGTCGTAGAGGAACCGCTCGTCGGGACAGTAGATTACCTTTCCGCGGAGGACTTCCGTCCGGACATAGAGCGGCAGGAAAGAGAAGATCTGGATGTCGTAGCGGTCATCGAAAAGTTCGGAGAGCGCTGCAAACCGGAATCGGGCTGCCTCCTCACGGTCCCCGTCGTAGTAAATACAGAGATCGATGTCTGATCCTTCCCTCGCCCGCCCTTCGGCGACGGAGCCGTAGAGGATGATGAAGCGGACCCTCTCGAACCCCTCAATGGCCTTGAGCCGCTCAAGCGCATGCCGGACAAAACGATCCACTTTTTCTCACACTGCCCGGAAGTTCTTTAGGTTCTAGATGGGGATCGCTCTCACATTAACGTTTCCTGCGGTGGGGGCTGGACCGGGCTGGTCGTCTGTCCCATTCCCTTCATAAGACCAATATCGCCACCCGGGCTTCCCTCAGGCAATCGTTCAGCCTCACAACCACAAAATAAGGTGAAGTGAACCGCTACCTGACGAGCCGGCTCCATTCTTCACGGGATATGCCTGCCTGCCGGAGGATGCGCACGAGCAGGTCGACGCTGATCTCTGACCGGTGGGTGTTTGGGATGGTCAGAACGAGATCTCCTTTCACCATGAATGGGTGTCTGCCTCCCCGACACGTTCCCTCGAATCCAGGAGCCTGAAGGTTCTTCACAGGTTGGTTCCATGAGATGGGTCTCTATGCTCCGGCACCCATATCCACTCTGACGATCTCTCCCACCGTGCGACCGGCGATCGGAGGTATCGGGAGGCCGCGCCGGAGCCGTATGATCAACCATTCGTCGATGACGTCGGCAAGGTTTCTTCTGCACTCTTCCAGCGTCCTGCCGGTTGCAAAGACCCCGGGAAGTTCCGGGATCTCTCCGTAATACGGTTCGTCGTCCTCGATGATCTCGTAGTTGGCGTGTTCAAGTGCCGCGTTGATATACTCAAGGATCATTGTATACCGCAATGTGATTGCCCCCGCATATAGGGTTTCGCTTTCCCTGGTCGAGCGGGATCACGACTGCTGCTATTGGTCTATCCTACCTTAGTGTTGGGGTGTGAGGGCATGGATTCACTCCCCGGCATACTCCTCCCGGAGGCGGGTGAAGACCCGCACCTGCCGGGTGTAGATCGCCGTTGCGTTCCGTTTGTACTCGAGCGTCGTCGGGACGGCGGGATACCGCCGGAGCCGGGAGAAGATTCTCGCAAGGTCGAGGCCGCCGTCGGGATGGTCGAGTTCGAGGTGCTCGTCGGTGATCGAGCCGCGCCGCATGTTCGAGAGATGGTGGAGGGTCACGCTGAGGTCCTCGAACCGTTTCAGTTCCTCCGTAAAGGAGAGACGGCGGTAGTTTGCGGTGCAGGCGAGGTGAGGGAAGTCGAGGCAGAATCGGGTGATTCTATCGTCTGCAAGGGCCGCAAGTTCTTCTGCGGTGTTCCCGAGGAAGGGACGCCCGGCGTGGACCGCGGGGAGGTTCTCGAGGGTGAACCGAGGATCGTTGTAGCGGTCGAGGAACCCGGCGAATCCTTCAACGGTCTCGGCGCGCCCTCCGGGTTTGTACCTCCCCGCGTGGAGGACGATCGTCTCCGCGCCGAGGACGTCGGCGGCTTCGAAGGTCTGGCTCACGGCCTCCTCGATGTACGCCGTGATCTCGCCCCGCGGCCGGTCGTCGTAGGCGGCGGGGGCGCAGGGGTTGACGCCGTGGCTGTGGTGGGGCGCATGGACGATCGAAGGGATGCCTGCCGCGGCGACCCGGTCGAGGTGTTCCTGGAAGAGAGGACGGGGCAGGGGGACAGCCTGCACCTGGATATGCTGGATTGCACCCTCTTCGTAGAGTTTCGAGAGAAAGGCGAGCGTTTCCGGGTCGTCGAGCCGTACTGTGCAGCCGAGGTTGTAGTCAGGCAATGGCATATCTCCCTCTGATGCGTGGGGCCGCAGTTATCATCAGGATACCGGCGGGATGAAGGGAGTTCGTGCGTTTGAAGGGTGGTAATCCCGCGAACTTCGCGT
Source organism: Methanoculleus sp. UBA374 (assembly GCA_002508705.1). GTDB lineage: Archaea > Halobacteriota > Methanomicrobia > Methanomicrobiales > Methanoculleaceae > Methanoculleus > Methanoculleus palmolei. The sequence continues at coordinate 100,411 of DAYL01000013.1, forward strand.
GCAACCGGAGCGCCACCCCTACAACCGTTGTCTCACACCTGTTCGTAGAGATACTGACGATCCGCTTCAGGTACTGCAAAAAAGGTTCGACCCTCAGATGGGTAGTAGCCCGGAGCAGATTCGAACTGCTGTCGCGAGATCCAGAGTCTCGCATGATTGACCGCTACACTACCGGGCTATTGGGCTCTAAAATGTTGTTTGTGAATCCTAATTAACCTGACGGCCCGGCATCATATCTTTGACGCGCGCGGGCACTTTCCGCAGGCGCGGCAGACCTCGGCGACAGGCTGGATCTCGGCGCCGGATTTGCAGAACGGTTCGATGTCGTTCGCATCCCGCCGGTAGTACACGTGCGGGACGAGCGCAATGTGGGTATAGCGCCCGCAGGCTACCCCGAGTCGGTCGGCGATCGCTCTCTGGAGGCGGACGAGCGCGTACATGTTCGCGCCGGCTGCGGAGAGAATGTCGTTGCTCCGGAAGACGACCTTCATCTGGAGTTTTCCGTTCCGGAGGAGGCACTGGACAAGCTGCAGGCAGGGGCAGTCGTCGAGGTTCTCGTCGATGACCGGGTTCCAGGTGACCGCGACCGCCCGCCGGGAGTTCGCGGCGGCGGCGAGTTTTCGGGAGATGTAGGCGATCTGGTCGACGTGGACGTCTTCGCCCTCCGTAGCGAGCCGTTCGCCCCAGTCGAAGAGTCGCCGGTGGTAGTCATACTCGAACTTCGCGTCGGAGCCGGAGAGGAGATTCTCGGCGTAGGCATCCAGGAACCGCTGCTGGAATCGGGAGGCGGGGCTCACCATCGGCTCGCTCTCCGGCGACTCCACGTCGAGCGCAAGTTCCTCGCACTCGATCGTTGCTTCGTCGTTCTCGGTCTCCAGCGCCCATCCCTTTTCGAGGACGGTCCTGACCGCCAGTTCGTGTGCCCGTGCGAGCGTGGGGGCCCGAATGATCCGCATAGGGAGTAGTTGGCGGGCCGGGGTAGAAAAGGCTCCGCACTAAGGGGGGTCTGATATATAGATGCTCCGGCAACGATGCCGGTCGGGGTTGCCGCCGGGGTCGGGGTGAGGGGGGGAATTTCGGCGTCCCCTGCCGCTGGCGGTACTGACCGGGTGCGGGTCCTTGGGTGCGATACGCGATGGTGCGGGCGCCGGGGTTGCCGCCGGGGTCCGGCGCTTTTCGCTTTTTCCGGAGTAAGGTTTTTATCCTCATAAACCAATGGAACGCGGTGATCCGGGAATGAACCGGAATCCAGGTGAATTCGGGGCGTTTTCCCGTGTTGTGGTGCCTATCAGGGACGCCAGATCCCCGGTCGACCACAAAGGATATATTAAGTGTTCCACAAATATTGTGACATATTCCGTAATTCGGAGTATAGAGCGTGGTGAACCCGTATTCGACGTCTGTCGAGTACCTCGTGTTCACATTCCCTCATGTCATCACAATGGAGGTATAGTATGAAGAGTATGACAAAACTGATGGTAGTCGCCATGGTCCTCGCGGCTGCACTGGTCGTTGCACCGGTTGCGGCACGGTCGATCTCGATCTCGACAAGCGGCACTACCGTCTATGTAGGCGAAGAAAACCTTAACTTCGGCTCGGCTTTTGGTACTGCTCCTGTTACCCAGCTGGTCCACTACAGCGACCCCACGGCGGGAGCTATCGATAAGACCATTCTGGCGGATGCCAGCGGTAATATCACCGAGTTGACCAAGGCCGCCATTGGCACAACGACCGGCCCCTACTACGTGTTCAACGCCAGTGGGAGCCCCACCGACCGGGCTACATCTACGGGATACGTCAACATTCAGAACCCTCAGGCAACGCTGGATGTTGTGCTGGACGCCAACCGGCAGGAGTCCGTGAATGCCAAGTCCATCACCCGGGCGACCCCGGTGGCCTTCAAGCTGACAAACAACCTGAACGGTCTTGCCGGTACGGGCTCTGCGATGCAGATTGAGGTTACCATGCCCGGCGGCGGTGTGACGACCAACTTCGGCCAGAACCTGAAGGGTATTGTGGTTAACGGTGCGACCGTTGTCAAGGGCCCCGTCTCCCTGACGAACGCCGAGACCGGTACCTACACCGCCATTGCAAAGTGGCCCAGCGGCACCGACTTCTACGGCAAGGGCTTTGACTCCAACACCGTGACCTTCGAGGTTTCCAGCAAGGCGCTGACCCTCACGTCCAACAAGGACAACGTCGTTCGCGGCAACAGTTTCACCGTGACGATCGCCGGCGAGTCGCTCAAGACTTACCAGATGTACATCAAGCAGGAAGGAAGCCTTGCTGCTTCGGAGTACCCGTGGATCGTCGCAGGTCAGAACGGAGTTACCCTTGTTAACGACACCATCGCTGGAGCCAGCAACGTCACGGCGAATGTATCCACAAACGCCGGCGGCACGCGGTCCGTCCAGTTCAACACCAACTCGAGCACCGACGACCGGCAGTTCACCATCCGCGTCGAGGACCCGACCAAGACGAGCACCTACGACGAAGTCAAGGTGAGGGTTGAGGAGGGTGACGTTACCATCACGACATCCGGCACCGGTACCTACTACATCGGCGAGGAAATCACACTCTCCGGTACCAACACCGACAGTGAGACCGTCTACCTCTTCCTGACCGGTTCGAACCTTCCCCACAACGGTGTCATGCTCACCGGTCTCATGACCGATGTGCAGAACGGCAATGCGAGCACGTTCGATCAGGAAGACGTTGAGGCCGACGACACCTGGTCGTACAAGTGGAACACCGGCGACATCCAGAGGTCTCTTGACGCTGGCGGCTACACTATCTGGGCTGCCTCGCAGCCCGTAGACAGGGCTCACCTCTCCGATGCCAAGTACCAGTCGGCCCCCGTCAACCTCCGGTCCGGGTTCATCACCGCAACCTCGAGCGGCGCAGTTGTCGCGAGGGGTGACGACCTGACGCTCACCGGAACCGCACAGGGCGACCCCGGCAACGTTGCAGTCTGGATCTTCGGCAAGAACAAGCAGATCCTCGCCGAGTCCGCCACTGTTGAGGACGACGGCAGCTTCGAGTACGAACTCACGAACACCGACGACCTCTCCGCAGGCCAGTACTTCGTGGTCATCCAGCACCCGATGGGTGACAGGATCTTCGGAATCACGCCCGGTAGCGGCACTCAGGCAGGCTACATTGTCGGTGCAGAGGGCTCCGGTTTCACCTACGTGAACATCGCCCGGCTCCAGGCATCCGATGCAGCGACCGCGCTGATCAACGCCCTTGATTCCCCGAACATCGACGACACCTACGTGAAGCTCACCTTCGTTGTTGCGGAAGCGACCATCTTCATCGACTCGATCGGCGACAAGGATGCGGGCAGCACCTTCACGATCTCCGGCACCACCAACCTCGCTGTCGGTGACACGCTGAACGTCGAGGTCACCTCCTCTGCGTTCGGGCCGTCTGACAAGACCCAGTCCTCCGGCTTCTCCAGCGTTACCGGCACCACGACGGTCAAAGAGGGCGAGGGTGTCAACACCTGGTCCTTCGAGGTCAACGGAGCCAGCTTCAAGCCCGACCAGTACATGGTCAAGGTTGAGTCTATCGAGACCGACACGTCTGCGACTGCAAACTTCAACGTAGTCGAGCCGCGCACGACCCCGACCGGTACGGTCACCCCGACCGAGACTGGCACGACTGTGACCACCACGACCACCACCACGACCACGACCCCGACCACGCCCCCGACCCCCGGATTCGGAGCACTCCTTGCTCTTGCCGGCCTTGGTGCGGTTGCCTTCCTGGTCCTGCGTCGGGATTAAACCCAACTAACTTATTTTTTTGTTCCCCTGCTCTTTCGAGTGTTTTCTCGGGCACGGGGCGGTGCCCTGGTTTTCCATTCCTGATGCCGTGATTTCCGGGGTCTCCCTGGTTTTGAGACCAATCCTTGAACAACGGATACTCACTCGCGGTATCGATTGATGCCCCGTATCCCAAACGCTTGATGAGCCCGGTTCTATAACTGTCGGCTGATCCCCATGGGAAGGCGGGAAAACCCTCGCACCTACGATTCTGAGAAGTGGTCCATATTCCCGCTGTGCGTGACGACCGGCTCTATCATTCCGGCTTCTCCCAACCCCGTCGCCCCATCGGATCAGCCGCCCTTAAGTAGTACAAACCCTCAATTTTCAGATAGGATAAGGGTTCGCGTATGAAACTGACTGTAAAACTGCTTGACATAGCAAACCGGGGAGTTCTCCTCCACAGCACCGACGCACGGAGCATGCGGATCCGCGACGGCGACCGCGTCCTCGTCGCCGACGAAGCAACGGGAAAGACCGCCCAGGCCCATGTCGACACCACCGGCTCGCTCATCGCACCGGGCGTCATCGGCGTCTACCGGCCGCTGAATGCCACGCTTGCCGTCGATGAAGGGACCCCCGTCGAAGTCCGGGGCGCCGAGCGGCCGGCCTCCCTCTCGCACATCAAGAAGAAGATGGACGACGGGCGGTTTACCAAGGACGAGACCCTGGATATCGTGAAAGACATCGTCAGCGACACCCTCTCGCCCGGCGAGATCACCGCCTACGTCACCGCGTCCTACATCAACGGTCTCGATATGGATGAGGTTGAGTACCTGACGCGGGCCATGGTCGAGACCGGAGAACGTCTCCACTTTATCCGGCACCCTGTCGTCGACAAGCATTCCATCGGCGGCGTGCCCGGTAACAAGATCACGCTCCTGATCGCGCCGATCATCGCCGCAAGCGGCCTTCTGATCCCGAAGACCAGTTCCCGCGCCATCACCGGGGCCGGCGGGACTGCCGACCTCATGGAGGTCCTCGCGCCGGTCTCGTTCTCGGCGACCGAAGTGCAGCAGATGACCGAGAAGGTCGGCGGCACTATTGTCTGGGGCGGGGCTACGAACATCGCCCCGGCCGACGATAAGATCATCACTTACGAGTACCCGCTCCGGATCGACGCGCCAGGCCAGATGATCGCGAGCGTTATGGCCAAGAAGTTCGCCGTCGGCGCCGATCTCGCGGTTATCGATATCCCGGTCGGCCGGAACACCAAGATTGCGACGCCTCAGGAAGGGAGAAAACTCGCCCGGTCGTTCATCGAACTCGGCGAGCGGCTCGGGATACGGGTCGAGTGCGCGTTAAGTTACGGGGAGTCGCTTGTCGGCCACACCATCGGCCCGAACCTTGAGGTGCACGAGGCGCTTGCCGTCCTCGAGGGAGCGACCGAGCCGAACTCTCTGATCCAGAAGAGCCTCTCGCTTGCCGGGATAGCGTTTGAAATGGCTGGAAAGGCGGCATACGGCCAGGGATACCAGATGGCCACGGATATCCTCCGGAGCGGCAAGGCGCTTGAGAAGATGCGGCAGATCATCGAGGTTCAGGGCGGCGACCCGACAGTGAAGGCTGACGATGTCGTTCCGGGGGAGTACCGGTTCGACGTGAAAGCGCCGCAGGACGGCTACGTCATCGACCTGAACAACAGCGCGCTTGTCACGCTCGCCCGGCTTGCGGGCTCGCCCTACGACCACGGCGCGGGGATCTTCGTCCACGCAAAGAAGGGGACCCGGGTCAGGAAAGGGGACCCTATCTTCACTATCTATGCCGAGCAGGAGTGGCGGCTTGAACGTGCGATCGAGGTCGGCAGGGTGCTGATGCCGGTGGTCGTGGAAGGGATGATCGTCGAGCGTATTCCGCCCGAGCGCTGGGTGTAAACCGAAGCACTCAAATTTCTGGCCGCAGTACACTCCAGCATGGCAAAACACCGTCTCATCATAGCCTTTCTCATCGCCTGCGTCCTCCTCTGCTGCACGGCGCAGGCGGTCACCCTGCGCATCACCGTGGTGGACGAGGAAACCAACGACGCCATTTCCGGCGCCTCTGTCTACGTCGACGGCGTCTATGTGGGAAGCACTGCATCGGACGGCATCTACTCCTATTATCACTCCGAGGAGAGGGATGATCTGTATCTGAAGGTCGTCCGGTCGGGCTACCGGAACTGGGTGGATTACGTCGATTACGATGATACACGCGTCGAGGTCGAGATGATCCGGGAGGACGAGACCGTCACGTTCGAACTCTACGATGCGGTCACCTGGAACCCGATCTCCGGTGCCGTGGTGCGCGTCGAGAGCGATGATTACTCCGACTCGGAGGTCACCGGCAGCGACGGGAGTGCGGACTTTTCGCTGAAATCGGACGAGTCCTACAGCGTCGAAGTCCGTGCGTCGGGCTACCGCGACCTCTCTGAGACCATACGGACGGATGACAGCACCAGCGACGTCGTTCAGTACTGTCTCCTCAGTAACGACCTCCTGGCGGTCCAGGTCCTGGACAGTGAGACTTCGAAACCCATCCTGGGCGCGGAGGTCTTCATCGACGGCGCGCGCGCCGGGGCAACCGACGCCGCAGGCAGGCTGGCGCTCCACCTGGAGCGGGAGAAGCGGTATTCTCTCAAGGTCACGGCTACTGACTACCAGCCGTACCAGGAGAGTCGTTACCTCGGGACAGACTTTGTGTTCCTGCGGACGTCTCTCTCGAAGTCGTCATACCCGGTCTCGATAACTGCCTTCGACGAGGCGACGAAGCCCGTTGAAGGGGCGGAGGTTTACATCAACGGGACGCTCCGGGGGCAAACCAACCAGTACGGCCGGCTCGCACTCTCCGATATCCCTGCGGGTACCTATGAGGTCATGGTGCGGGCGTCCGGTTACGGAGACTGGAGCGAGACGCGCCAGATTGCCGGAGCGGGTGAAGAGATTGTCGCCGAGCTCGGTTACGACCGGGCGAGCGTCACCGTTCGCGCGGAGGGCACCGACCGGGAGGCAGTGGCCGACGCGGTCATTGTTATCGACGGTAAGGTTGTCGGGGTGACCGACGGCACGGGTTCCCTCAAGACGACGCTCGTCACGAACCGGGAGTACGCCGTCGCCGCGACCCGTGACGGTTATCGGAACATCTCGGTCAATGCGGATATCCCGCTCGGCACGACCGAGTTCACCGTTCCGCTTGTCATGGAGCAGACCTTCAACGTCTGGGTGCTCGTGGCCGGCGTCGGTGTTGTTGCCGTGATCCTCCTTGCGGCGGTCTTTGTCGTGCGGCGGAGGCAGGCCGGGAAGAACCGTGGCAAGCCTCGCATCCGGGACAGCCTGTAGGACCCGCAGGAAAGAATATTCCCGTGCGGCAGCCCCGGGAATATCTTTTTTTTATTATACCGGTTCCAGTGCGATAGTTTCTTTCAATCTATGCAATTATTATTCTCCAATCTTAAAACTACGCCTTCTCGGTTGCGCATTCTATTGACAATATTTATATACTCTGGTGTGTCAGGAGTTGATACGGTGACATATGAGCGGATGGACCTATGCGTGTCTGGTGGCGGGGCTGATCCTGCTGGCGGCTCCGGCCGGTGCGCTGATTCCTGATGATATCACGATAGCTGCGGATACCCCGTGGGTGACGGCGGGGAGCGGGGAGACCGCGACCGTGACGGTGCAGGTGCTGAACAATACTCCCGATAGCAATACCCCGGTCGCCGGGGTTGCCGTCGATTTTACCCTGGACGGTGATTCAGGGGGCATCTCTCCCGCGCAGGCGGTGACGGACGATAACGGTACGGCTACGGCGGTCTTCACCCCCGGGACCCGGAGCGGGGATGTGACGGTTACGGCGACGGTCGGCTCCCTCGCCGGGAGCATCGACCTGCATATCGATCATGCGGCCCCTTACCGGCTCGCAGGCTCCCCCGGGTATAGGCCGAAGGTGACGGTCGGGGGGACGACGGCGATCATCGTCCGGATGGTGGACCGCTACGACAACGTGGTGGATAGCCGGCGCGTAGCTGAGAACGTGACCTTCACGGTGGGCTCGCCCGGGGGAGGCGCGACTTTTGTCGGCGGTGATAAGGACGAGATCACGGTTCCGGTGGATGCGGACGGGAACGCCACCGCGACGCTCCGGGTCGATACGGTGGAGGGGGAGAATATCGTCTTTATCCAGCCGCCGGCGTCGGTCAGGAGTGAGTATATCTTCATCAAAGGCGTGGCGGACGGTATGCCGTTCAGCATCACGCAGATGGTTGAGCCTGCCAGCGCCTCGGTCCCGGCCGACAGCGATAAGGTGATCGAGTTCACCTACACCCTGTTTGACGAGTACGGGAATCTTGCGGAGGGCCAGGGTCTCTGGGTAAACGCCTCGATCCAGCGGGGAAACCGGCCTGAGGAGCGGGAGACCGCTCTCCTATACTCCAACTCCCACGGTCAGGTGATGATCACCTATGGGCCTGAGGATTCCGTCGGTATCGCGACCATCACCGCAACGGCCGCCGCGAACGCGAGCGTGAGCGTATCGCAGGAAGCCGAGTTCACCAGCACTGATCCGGTAGATATGCTCCTATCTGCGAGCCCCCAGTTCATGCCAAGCCGGGATGTCAATCTGAATTCTGTTGCGCAGCTCCGGGCCAAGGTGATGGATATCAAGGGGAACCCGGTCGAGGGCGAGACGGTGACGTTCAAGATCTTGTCGGTCTATGTCGGTGGGTACAACCAGACCGTGGCGCCGTATCTTGAGACAGAGGGACAAACTGAAGCAACAGCCACGACTACTAAAATTGAGTCCGGTCGCGTCGACCCTGCTGTCGTCAGGTTCTACGCCGGGAGTTTTACGACCGATAAAAAGGCGCCGGGCTGGAACGCCAATGCGACCGGCACGGCGACCGTCCGGGCGACATGGGGAAACATCAGCCGGGATATCGTCCTGACCTGGAAGAACTATCCCTACCTCTCGGTGGAGACCTCGGTCTCTCCCGAGACGGTCGCGGTGAACGGTACGGTCGACGTCACCATACGGCTGAAGGGGGACGGATATAAACTGCAGCCGGACCCGATCGACGCGGTGCTGGTGGTCGACCGGTCGGGGAGTATGAAGTGGGATATCGATAAAAATAGTGGTAACTCGAACGAGAGAATGAATGCAGCACGGGGCGCGGCGGAAACGTTCATCAGTCAGATGAACTCGGGCCGGGATCGGATTGGTCTTGTCTCGTTTGCCTCCGAGACGACGGTGAATAATGATCTGGGCGACTCATTTGATAAGGTAAACGCTAGTCTAAATGGGCTCAATGCGAACGGTGCTACACAGCTGCGGCGGGGGATCTACGAGGCAATACTCATGCAGAATGAAAGAGGACGATCCGATGCCATCAAAGCTGTGATCGTCATGACTGACGGCGACTGGAACTATGATGGAAGCCCGATTGGGCACGGAACGGGATATCCTGCGAACTCTTCAGATGCTTATAAATTCAGCGGCAACAATTTAGAGCCTAATAACTATCGATACTACGACGGTCTTGGCGGAACTC
>DAYL01000013.1:109965-133165 GCA_002508705.1 Methanoculleus sp. UBA374
ATGATTGGAGATGCTACGACGGTGAGTTCACCAACCAGAACATGTCTCGGTTTGCCAGCGATAACGATGTGAAACTCTATACCATTACATTCGCCTATGACCCCGACGAGACGGTCACCGAGACGATGGGCATACTTGCGGACGCAACCGGCGGGTTCTACGAGCATGCCGGGGACGGCGAACAACTCACCGATATCTACCGGCGTATTGCCGGCGAGCTCAAGACCGAGGCCGGCGTCGACACCAACATGAACGTTGTCTTCGAGAATGTGGAGGTGAACGGGACGCCTGAGTCCGGGGCCGAGGTGTTCGACTACGTCTATGCACCCGGAGAGTCGACCAATATTACAAGTTGGGTCCAGAATGAGACCGGGTACTACCCAATTGTCGGCCCTCATACCCGTAACGATACGCTAAACTGGACGGCAACACCCCCCCACCTGCCCTTTAACATAGGCACCATTCACCTTGACCAGACCTGGGAGACGACCTTCCGCCTCAAGGTGAAGTGGCCGGAGGGGGGCAACATCAGAATCCTCGGCGGCGACTCGATGATCTCGTTCAACAACGGCACCGATGTGCTGCCCCTCCCCGACACCTTCATTACGGCCGTTCCCGACCTGAACAACACCGGACTCACATCTGCATTCCTCGATGTTGAGTTTACCGAACCGGGCACCGGTTCGGGGCCGTATACCGATGTCGCCCCGCTAACATGGAAGACCACCTACAACGGTACAGGGGACGTCGTTATAGCCCTTTCCTCCTCCCCGTATGAAGACGGACGGGGGTCGTCCACTTTCTTCACAAAGACCCTGTCCGCCGGGACATTTTCAGAGGACGTGGAGGAGGTGACAAATTCGACCCTGATGGACATCAGGCGTATGACGCCGGGGCAGTACTGGATAACGGTGACCGCCTCGGCACCGGATGCCAGCAGTGCCGAGGATACGACCACCCTGTGGGCTCATACCAAAGATTCGTCGCTCGATTACATCAAGGTCGAGTGACCCCGCAACTTTTTTTCGGCACCGATATGGCGTCTGTTACCGAATGAGCACACTGTCGACGAAATGGTTCGGATTTGAGCCGGATAACAGCCCGTCCTCGCCACAGAAGACCACACGGTCGGTTGTTCCGGAGGGCGCTACTCGCGGTCACCGGAACCGCAGGTGATCAGGGGCCCGCCCTCATTTACCGATAGAGAGGAGGTCATATAGAGGACGACGCCTTCATGGGCGGCAACGACGGTTTCGAGAACGTTCCCGAAGAAATCGCTGATCGTCCCCAGCTCTTCTCCGGCCCCGACATAGTCTCCCGGTTCTACCCGCGGCAGCCAGCAGCCGCTTTTCGGGGCGGTAAGGCTAAATGCGTGGGCGATCACCCGGGGCCGGGGCAGAGCTTCCTCCGGATCAATCAGACCGCAGTGGGCGAGAACCCCCCGGAGCTGCCGGACATAACGTTGCGCTTCCTCCTCGGACCAGAGGCCGGAGGCGCCCCGCTCAATCAAGACGGATGGAATTCCCCGCTGGCAGGCCACGTGCGACGGGCCTTTCATTCCACGGGCGGGAACGGCATAGTCCGCCCCGCTTGCCAGGGCCATCTCACGAGAAGCCTCATTTACCGCCGGGTCGGCACTGTCGCTATAATAGACATGGGAGACCAGGGTCTCCGGAATGTCGCCGCAATGGATGTCCACATGAACATCGGCGACCGGAATGAAGGCGGTGGCAATCACATGGGCGATTCTTTCCGCCAGACTGCCTTCGGGATCGCCGGGAAAGACAGCATTGAGGTTTTTGCCGTCCTCCGGAACCACAAAAGCCCGGTGGGCAAAAAAGGCCCCGGGGTTGCAGCAGTGCAGGACGACGACGCGGCCCGCAACATCCCGGGGCGTCAGGGTTGCCGCAAGCAGCGTAGCCGCCCTTATGCCAAGATATTCGCCGCCGTGAATCCCCGCCGTAACCAGCATGGTCTTCCCTTCCCGTTCGCCGTGAATGACGGTGACGGGTAGAGTCACCCCCGCGTCCACCGTCACTTCCCGGGCGACCTTATCCCCCGGTCTCGTCCGTAATTCCGGTAACATCATCGGATCATGCCCTCCTTTCCGTTCTGGAAAAATAACATAAAAACCTCCTTCGGATTTCCTTTAAGGGTGCATCCGGAAAAAAAATCAACGGACCTAGCGGGAATTGAACCCGCGTCCTTGGGTTCGAAGCCCAAAAGGATGTCCTCTACCCCATAGGTCCCCTCATGAGTTTCAATCATAAGTTATTAAGCGTTTTTATGCCGTACCCTATATGATGATCCTCTCGTCCAGCGAAATCGTTCGCCGGCTCGATGACGGCGACCTCGTCATCGATCCCTACCATAACGCGTCCCAGCAGCCCGCATCCTACGACCTTCGGGCGGCCGAAGAGACCGCGCTCCCGCGCGGAGCGTGCACCCTCGTTCCCTCGATGGAACGGGTGGAACTCCCCGCCGACCTCGCGGCAACCCTCCGGTGCCGCTCCTCGCTCGCCCGCCGCGGCGTTCTCCTCGGCGGAGGGTTCGTGGACCCGGGGTTTCGCGGGCAGCTGACGCTCTGCCTGACGAACGCCGGCCCGGAGGAGATCTGTCTTGCAAAGGGGGACCGGATCGTGCAGATGATCCTTCAGGAAGTACTGAACGGTGACCGGCTTTATGCGGGCCGATATCAGGATAGCCTCGGCGTGGTGCGTTCACGATGACTCCACCGATACGCTCCGAACGAAAATACCTTGAGATCCTCCGGATCCTCGCGGAATCGCACGAACCTCTGGGTGCAAAGAGATTGAGCGAGAAGATGGCCGAACGGGGTTTCGTCCTGAGCGACCGCGCCGTCCAGTACTACCTCCAGTACCTCGATGAAGCGGGGTTTACCGAGAAGGTCGGGAACCGGGGCCGCCTTCTCACCGAAGCCGGAATCGCCGAGAGCGAGAGCGCACTCGTCGACGAACGGATCGGTTTCATTATATCGAAACTCGAAGAACTTGCCTTTCGGAGCACCTTCGACCCGGCGACCGGGGTGGGAAGCATCGTCTACAACCTCTCCTTCGTGCAGGAAGGGGACCTTCCGGGCGTCACGGCAGCCTTCGACGAGGTGGCGAAAGCCGGCTACGGCTTTCTGAACACCTACCGGATTGTCGAGACCGACCCTCGCATTCCCGACGGCCATGTCGGGATCATGACGGCCTGCAGCGTCACCCTGGACGGCGTTCTTCAGAAGATGGGCATCCCGACGAGGCTGGAGTATGCCGGCAGGATCGCTCTCGATGAGGGCGGCTCCGCCGGGTTCCTCGACCTCATCGGTTATCGGGGAACGTCGGTCGATCCGCTTCACCTCTTCATATCCGCCGGCCTCACCTCGATCAACCGGCTGGTGACGACCGGGTCCGGTGTAGGGCTTGCAAACATTCGCGCCGTGCCCGCGGTCGCCCGGGACCTGGTAGAGGAGGTCACCGACCTGATGACGGGGTACGGGTTCATCTTCCCCGCCGGTGGAGGCATCGGGGAGTTCAACCTTCCAGAACACCCTTATCGGCTTTCCGTCGTCGCATTCAGCGGCATGAACATGGTAGGAAACGCCGTTGAGAAAGGTTACGCCATCAAGACGGAGATCGGCGCCGGGACCGTGCCGTTTGAACGTATCACGGACGTTACATCCAGGTGATCCCGCCGTCGCCGGGATCGTCCATCGCCTCTCCTTTCCGGTCTTTCGTCCGCTCGGTCGCGTCGATCACCGCAAGCCTCCCGCGTGAGGGATCGATCTCCTTCGGCCGGGGGCTCCTCCGGCCTACCCTCTGCCCGGTCTGGTCCAGCAGAGCATCTTTAGGTGCAGGGGCTCCCCTGCGCATACAAAGGTCGGGCTTATCGAGGACCCCGTCGCTCGGTCGCTGCGTCCCCCCGATCGAGACCGCATCGCCGGTGAGCGACCCGTCTTTCGGATGCTGCACCGGTTTTAAACCCGCAGAGGACGTTATCGCATCGTCTTTCGGGGCAGTCTTCTCGATGCTGATCCCTTTCGGGCCAAAAACCGAGTTCTTCGGTGCGGGCATGGACGAGGTGACCGAAGCGGTTCCGGTGATGTCAATCCCCTTCCCCCCCTGTTTCGGGGGGAGGACGACGGCGCCGTCCTCCTTCCTCCTCTCGGCCTTCGGGAGCATATCAATGGTGTCGTCCCTGATCTCTCTGTCGCTCCGGCTGTTTCCCCGGAGCATGATCATCTCATCCTTTTCTGCCGTAGACGGTTCGGTCATAAATTCACTCTCCTCCAGAAACGCTGACTCAAGAGGTGAGACAAATCCCGGAATACCCTCCTCTTCCGGAATTCCGGAAACGGTTTGAGACATCGCGGCCTCTTCATCGCGCAACCGCTCCTCTTCTTCGGCCCTCAACCGTTCTTCCTCGCACTCAAGCCGGTACTCGGTCCGGATCTCCCGGATCTCCTCGACCCGCGGGACGTTGGAGAGTCCCGAGAGCACGATGATGATCCCGACGAACGATGTGTTCTTCACCGGATAGTCGCCGGACCGCATCTCAAGGCCGGCGATGTTCCGGTCGATCCATTTCCTGACGGTCTGGAACCCTTTCATCGAAAGTTCGGCTGAGGGCCCGGCAATCAGCACCAGCGCTTTGTCGGCGCTGGTGAGGTCGCAGGGAACCGACACCTCTTCGTAGACGGCTTTCTTTGCGAGCGAGACGATCCGTGCAGCCTTCTCCTGTGAACCCTGGATAAAGTACTTCAGCGACCGCCGTCGATAAAGGAGGTCCAGCCAGCCGGCCGGCAGGCGCTCGGCGGCGTAGCCGACCGCAACGAAACCATTCCCCTTCAGGGTATTGAGGACCTCCCCCGCGTCCAGGACGACCTCGGCAACATCGATCCCGAACTCATTGAACTCGCCGGCACGAAGAAGAAGGCCGATCTGACGGGAGATTCGCTCGTTGAGCTGATTGAAATGAGTTCTCGGATCGGATGGCCCGGAGTTCCGGCGCAGCTGGCCCATGAAGCCGGGTTCTGCCGTCCCGTCCGTCCTGATCTTCTGCGACCAGGTCTCGTTGTCGAAGAGAATGACGCCGTCGACGAGTTCCTGGAGCGCGTCAAGGTCGTCGGCCGCTTTGGCCGAGACCTGTTTTCCCTCATCAAGGCACGGCAGGATGGCGAGAGCGAAGATCGGCTCCACGTAGGACTTCTTGAGCTCGTCGATGATAAGCGGCGCGATATCGACGACGCTGCCTCCGAGCCCGCAACAGAGCAGGATGGCGTCGATCTCCAGCGTATCCATAGCCTGGATCCGGGTCATCACCTCCTCGATATCGATCACGTCCGTGATCCCGTCGGTGTTTTCGACACCGATCCGCGGGAAGAAGACCCTGGCGGGGTCCGGAAGGTGGCGGAGTTGCACGAGGCAGTTCGGGTCGATATCGATGGCTACCGCACTCATGCAACAGACTTTGCTTCGCCGGTCGTGATTGTAGAGGTTATCCACAACCCGGGACCCGGCGCCACCCAACCCTATCGCCAGCACTCGCATGGTCTTCTATCCCTTGAGTGGCTCTTGGCCCGAAAATGGGCGCGCGTGCCACCCGGAAGATACTGATGAATATTTGAACGGACAAACATATATATTTCTATACTTCACC
The DNA here is from genome assembly GCA_002508705.1 of Methanoculleus sp. UBA374. Classification (GTDB taxonomy): domain Archaea; phylum Halobacteriota; class Methanomicrobia; order Methanomicrobiales; family Methanoculleaceae; genus Methanoculleus; species Methanoculleus palmolei. The sequence goes on from DAYL01000013.1 coordinate 115,627, forward strand.
CGGGGTGTGAAGCGCGTCTGCTAATAAATGCGGTGTATTTGAATTTTACTGTTTTAACTCCTCATGCTGAAACCTTTTCCATGATAAGGAGTGATCTACACAAGAATTCCATGGGGAACACGGTACATCTCTCCGTTTTGCACTACCGTTGTTGTACGTGTCCTTTCGTGAACACAAAATGGCAATATATATAACTCCGGGCACGTAACTACTCATTGAGGTGTATAGCCTTGATTACATATGGAATTGAATTTGTGCCCGGAGCAATCAACGTCAAGCAGGTGGTGAAGTACACCAAGCTCGCAGAGTCAAAGGATATTGACTACGCTTGGATCACCAACCACTACAACAACCGCCATGCCTACCCGACCCTTGCCATGATCGCGGCAAACACCGACACGATCAAGATGGGTCCCGGTATCATGAACACGTTCACCGACACCCCGGCGGCCATCGCATCCTTCATGGCTACCTTGAACGAGATCTCCGACGGACGCGCCGTCCTCGGTATCGGCCCCGGTGACCTCTCGACGCTTCCGAAGCTCGCCATCGACCCCGTCAAGCCCGTCGCCCACCTGAAAGAAGGTGTCGCACAGATCCGCAGCCTCCTCACCGGTGAAGAGGTCAAGAAGACCGGCAAGATGGAGTACTTCGACTACGACGGTGCCAAACTGACCGGTGTCACCCTGCCCGGCAAGAAGGGCATCCCGGTTTACATCGGTGCCCAGGGCCCCAAGGTCCTTGAGCTCGCCGGCGAGATCGGCGACGGCGCCCTGATCAACGCGTCCAACCCCAAGGACTTCGACGTCGCCATCCCGATCATCAAGCAGGCCATGGAGAAGGTCGGTAAGAAGAACTTCGATGTCGGCGCCTACACCGCCATGTCCATCGACAGGAACGAGAAGAAGGCCCGGAACGCCGCAAAGATTGTAGCCGCGTTCATTGCCGCCGGCTCCCCGCCCGCTCTCCTCAAGCGCCACAACCTCGACCTCAACAACGTCGCAAAGATCAAGGAAGCGCTCGGACGCTTCGACTTCAAGACCGTCGGCGGACTTGTTGGCGACGCGGAGATCGATGCCTTTACCATTGCCGGAACCCCCGACACGGTCAAGCAGAAGTGCGAAGACCTCGCCAAGGCTGGAGTTACCCAGATCATCTTCGGTTCGCCGCTCGGCCCCGACATGACCAACTCCATCCGCCTGCTCGGCAAGTATATCGTATAAGGCGGAACAACACTCATCACTTTTTTGAATGCGCGCCTCGTCAGGCGTTTTATGCCGCCGTCCCCATCCCCCGGCAGTTCCGGACAGGGTTTAATACGCTCGGCGCGCCAACGGGAATACAACGGGCCATGTTCACCACCCACGAGCTCCGGACAAAACGGGGAGTTCTCCAGTACCGTCGGGAGTCTCTCACCGGCATCCGGTGCAGAATCAGTCCTGTCCGGATAAAACGGCGGATTGACGCCCTTCCCATCTCATCCTCAACCCGTGAGAACTGTCCGTTCTGCCCCGGTGCCGTAGATACTGTTACCCCGACGTTTGAGGACGGCAGCCGTCTCCGGTGCGGAGAAAGCGTGACGTTCCCCAACCTCTACCCGTTCGCCAGACACCATGTGGTCACGGTGATCACGCCCGACCACGCAGTCGACCGGTTCGACCGAAGGTGCCTTGCCGACGCCATCTCCGGCACGGCAGAAGCCCTGGCCCGGTCCTCCGGCTACGCGAGCATCAACTGGAATTACCTCCCCTCAGCCGGTGCAAGCATCGTCCACCCGCACCTGCAGGGTATCGTCGACCCGGAACCCACCTACCTCGCCGACCTCTATATCTCCGCCGGCCGCCGTTACCTCGCCGACCATGGTCGTCTCTACTGGGACGACCTCGTGGAACACGAACGTTGCTCCGAGCGGCTCCTCTTCGAAGACGAGATCTTCTGGTCGGCAAGCCCGGTTCCCCTCGGCGAGCGGGAGGTCAGGGGTATCCTCCCGGTATCGACGCTTGCCGAACTCGAGCCGTATGTCGAGTTGCTCGTTGACGGGCTCCTCCGGGTCCTTGACTTCTACCGGAACCTCGGTACGCACGCCTTCAATGTCTCGATCTTCTTTGACGCTTCCGATACGACGGGGCGGGGCCACCGGGCCTTCTGCTCCGTCATCGCGCGGCTGAACCCGAACTGCCTCTCCATGTGCGACTCGGCGTTCATGGAGCGGCTGCACCTTGAACCGGTCATCCTGACGCTCCCCGAAGACCTGGGCGCGCTCTTCCGGGAGCAAGGTTGATTCCGTGCCCGGCGTTCTCCCGGCCCGGTCATCGCTACAGGCGCCCCTCCTCATCCTCAAACCCGCGTCGGCAGCCTCGATCCCCGCCTGATACTCGGCGCTCAGCGGTGCCCTCTGCCGGTCTCTTCACTCACGACGCCCGGCGGATTGCGCGGGTGTTCGGCGACCTCCGGGTCGTGGAGCCGGGTGGTCGAAAAGCCGGGGATCGAGTGCCGCTCTGCCTTCTTCGGGAAATCCCGCTGTTATTCGTTGCCGACAGAAAAAAAGAAAAAGAGTATTGAGTTTACTCGGGCTTGCTGATGAGGGCCGTCTTTGAGACGATCTCGCCGGTCTTCTTGTGGGGCTTCCTGATGACGCCGTCGACGCCCTTCTCGAGGTTGCGTGCCTCTTCGCAGAGGAGCATGGCCTGGCGCATCATCTCGTGGGCGCTCGCGACGATCGGGATGTATTTCTCCCACTCCTTCGTCATGAAGCAGCCCTTGACGTTGACGCCTGCAACCTGCTGGGCGATCTCGTAGGCGGCACGGGCCTTCGCGAGCGCGTAGGGGTTGCTGAACTCCCCGTCGACCGCCTTGTCGGAGGTCATGACGACCTTCGGGAGCGCGAGGTCCGCGCCCTTCTTACCTGCCTTCACCTGGTCGATCACCTTGTCGAGTTCCGTCTGCATCTTGCGGAACGCGCCGGTGAGGGCAAGGACCTTGATGAGGTTTCCGTTGTAGTCCGCCATCTCGATGGGGTCGAGGAACTCACGGCGGGCGCCGATCATGGAGTCGGCCTTCATGATGATGTAGCCGAACTTGCTTGCCTTGAGCGCCTCGAACTGCTCCTTCTTGGTGGTGACATCGTCGGTGATGACAATGCAGGGAATCCCGGCCGCCGCAAGGTCTTCACGGGCCTGGGTGGGTCCGGGAAGGACGCCGTTCGGCGAGACGACGATACAGAAATCGGGGCCCCATGCCTTCATGTTGCTGACCACACGCTCGATATCCTCCGGCTGCAGTTTCGTTCCGGAGGTTGCCATGAAGGTGATGATATCCTCGCGGTCGGCACGCTCATCGAGGAGAAGTTCGCCCATTACACCACTGGCAATATTTCCTAGTTTCGCAATTCCTACTTTAACAACCACTTTTACACCTCTCAAAATTTGAGAACACGATAGTATCGCCAAGTTCTCATATAAACATTTTGAAATGGCCCGACAGGTCTGTCCGGAGGGGGGGCTGTTAAGGGAAAGTGTTTAAATTAAATGCGTCTATATATACTTGATGAAACAAGGTCTGCTTACCGATCGCCAGAAAGAGGTGTTGCGCTACCGAAAGAAAGGGCTGACGCAGCAACAGATCGCCGAGATCATTCATACGTCAAAGGCTAACGTCTGCACCATCGAAAAGGCCGCTCTCGAGAACATCTCGCGTGCGCGCGAGACGCTTGAGTTCCTCTACACGCTCGATGCGGCACACCTCTGTACGCTCCAGAGCGGCCTCGATCTGCTCAAGGCTCCCGAGATCATCTACGCTGAGGCCGAGAAGATGGGATTAAAGGTCAAATACGATACAATCACGCTCATTAACAGACTCAGAGACGCTAACCCGGACCGGTTCAGGGGCAGACAGGTCCGCGAAGACGTTGAGATCTACATTAATAAGGACGGCGACCTCTACTTCGGATGATGCCGTTCCCCCGGCGCGCGCAGGCCCCGTGCCGGAACGGCCACGCTGGAGCGGGCGCTATGCAGCCCGGGTTTCTCCGGTCGTGCACCTGCACGGCAGAGGCTTTTACAACCCTTTGTTGGTTTTCCTGCAGCAAACACTCGATTTGCGCAAATTCCAGAAATATATGTAACAAGGTTTATATCCCATTTTAAGTAATGTTTAAGAAACCGCTCTCCACGATCTCGTCCGGACCCGGGAGCCATCCGGCACTTCATGTGCCTCTGATTCCCGGAATCTCTCCGATTTCGCAACATGCGCGGATCGAAGACCCGTGCGGGGTGGAGAGGGTACGAGAGTAAGCAGAGGCCGAACCCTCCTTATGGAGGGCCGATGTCGATTTGGAGTTGTGCATCGTCACAACGGGATGACAGGAGCTGGATCTGATCGAGACGCTGGGCCAACGCGGTGCAGCGCGCCCGGTTCCGGGTTGTTTCTTCCCGGAAGCGTCAAAGCATCAGGATCTATTGGCGACGACTGGAGATGTACCCGGTGCACCACCGGGCTGGCAGCGGGCTGGCGATGGAATGCGCGGAGACGGATGTCCCGGCGTTCTCACGTCCGTTGCCTCCATCAACTGTTTCCCTTCGCGGCGTGCCGCTACGGTATGCCGTTCGATGTCCTGCCCGGGATACGGGTTCGCCAGAAAGCCGACCGTGCCGGTGTATCCGGCACGGGATTCGGCGCGTGGTATCTCGCTACAGCAGAGCGAGATGCACGCACTACAACGCGATGAAGGGTTGATAAAAACATGCCGAATATTCACAGGCCACGCAGAGGTTCCCTTGCGTACAGCCCGAGAAAGCGGGCGAAGAGCCCGGTTCCCCGCTACGGTTCATGGCCGGATTACGCGGGAGCTCCGGCTGTGCAGGGATTTGCAGGGTACAAGGTGGGGATGACCCACGTCATCATGGTGGATGACCACAAGAGCAGCCCCACCGAAGGCAAAGATGTGATGGTGCCGGTGACCGTGGTTGAGGTCCCCCCCATGCGGGTAGCAGGTGTGCGGGCATACGGCATAGACACCTACGGAAAGCATGCACTGACCGAAGCCTGGACGACCGACCTTGACGGAGAGTTGTCCCGCCGCATCAACGTTCCGAAGAACCATGACACCGCCGCCGCCCTTGACGCCATCAAAAGCGGGATCGGCGAAGGCAAGGTCGCAGAACTCTATGCCCTGGCCTACACCCGGCCAGGGGAACTCACCGGCGTCCCGAAGAAGGCCCCCGACATGATGGAGATGCGGATTGCCGGCGGAAGCCTTGACGACCAGATTGCCTACGCCGCCGATATCCTCGGGAAAGAGATAGCAGTCTCCGGCAACTTCGAAGTCGGCGAATACGTTGACGTGACCGCCGTCACCACCGGTAAGGGCACGGAAGGCCCCGTCAAGCGCTGGGGCGTTCAGGTCCGGAAGCGGAAGCACTCCCGCGGCGGCAAGAAGCGCCACATCGGCAACCTCGGCCCGTGGAACCCGCACCACGTCAGGTGGCAGGTGCCCCAGATGGGCCAGATGGGCTACCAGCAGCGAACTGAGTTCAACAAGCGCATCTTAAAGATCGGCACCGAAGCCGGCGACATAACGCCGGCAGGCGGTTTCCTCCACTACGGCCTTGTGCGCGGTCCCTATATGCTGATCAAGGGCTCCGTCCCGGGACCGAACAAGCGGCTGGTCAGGATACGGTCCGCGATACGGCAGGGTGAACATACTGTCCGCACGCCGGCGATCAGTTACGTCAGCGCGCAGAGCAAGCAGGGGTGAGAGAGCGATGAAGGTACAGGTTCGAACACTGACAGGCGAGATCGCCCACGAGATCGATCTCCCGGAAATCTTTAACGAAGAATACAGGCCCGACCTGATTAAGCGGGCTGTCCTCGCGCTCCAGAGCACCCGGTTCCAGCCGCATGGGACCGATCCCTACGCCGGCGTCCGCACCTCGGCAGAGTCCTGGGGCAGCGGCCGGGGTGAGGCTCAGGTTCCCCGTCTGAAGAACGGCAGCAGGACGGCCCGGGTTCCCCAGGCAACCGGCGGGCGTGCGGCACATCCCCCGAAGGTCGCAAAGATCCTCGTCAAGGACATCAACCGGAAAGAGAAGCGTAAGGCTTTCCGATCGGCCGTTGCAGCCAGCACCTACCAGGACCTTGTCCAGGGACGCGGGCATCTCTTTGAGGGCAATCTCCCGCTGGTCTTCGAAGACCGGTTCGAAGAGGTCACCCGGACCGGCGACGTCATCTCGGCGCTTTCTGCACTCGGGGTCTATGTCGACATCGAGCGGGCGAAGAACAGCAGGAAGGTCCGTGCAGGGCGCGGCACCATGCGTGGCCGCCGCTACAAGCAGCGCAAGAGCGTCCTCATCGTCACCGGGAACGAACCGCTTCGGGCGGCCCGAAACCTCGCCGGTGTCGATGCCGTGACGGTCGATCAGCTGAACACCGAACTTCTGGCGCCGGGCACGCAGGCGGGACGCCTGACGGTCTGGACTGAGTCCGCGATCAGGAGACTGGAGGAGTTCTCATGATGCTGAAATACCCGTTCGTTACTGAAAAAGCAACGATGATGCTCGAAGGCGAGAACAAACTCCAGTTTATCGTGGAGAGAAATGCCACCAAGCAGAATATCAAGCGAGACCTGGAGTCGGCCTTCGGACAGGAGATCACCGGAATCCGCACAATGATGACCATGAAAGGTGAAAAAAAGGCCATTGTAAAGTTTGCGGATGAGAAAGCGGCTGAAGAGATCCTCAGCCGGCTGGGAATAATGTAAGGTGAGGTACGAATGGCACATCGTATTATAGCACAGAACCGCGGCAAAGGCGGCCCGTCCTATCGTGCACCGTCGCACCGGTATAAGGCCGAACTGCGTCACCTCGGGAAGAACGACGCCCTGATCTTCGGGAACGTCGTCGATATCGAGCACGACCCGGCCCGCCATGCACCGATTGCTTTTACACAGCTCGAAAGCGGTGAGAAGGCTTACATCCTCGCCACAGAAGGACTCGGTGTCGGGGATACGATCTCCTGGGGCCCGGGCGGCGTGGTGAAGAACGGAAACACCCTGCCGCTCCGTGAGATCCCGGTCGGTGCATACGTCTGCAACATCGAGGCCAGGCCCAACGACGGCGGTAAATTCGTCCGTTCAAGCGGTGTCCAGGCCCTTGTCATCGGCAAAGCCGACGACGGCAGGGTCGGCGTTCGGATGCCGAGCGGCAAGAACAAGTGGTTCAACGGTGTCTGCATGGCAACCGTCGGTATCGTTGCCGGTGGCGGACGGGGAGAAAAACCGTTTGCCAAGGCAGGAAAGAAGCATTTCCACGTCAGGTCCTCATCTGAACGGTGGCCTCGCGTCAAGGGTGTCTGCATGAACGTCATCGACCACCCGTTCGGTGGCGGCGGTCACCAGCACTGCGGACGGCCGAAAACCGTATCCCACGGGACGTCCCCCGGCAGGAAGGTCGGGCATATCGCCGCCCGGAGAACCGGCAAGTGGAAGAAGTGAGGGTGAATCATGGCAAAGAAGACACAGAAGCGAATGCCGCGGCGGCGGGAGGAGTTCACCTATCGTGGCTACTCCGTCGAGGACCTGCAGCAGATGGCTCTCTCCGAGCTGCTGCCCCTCATGCCGGCCCGGGCGCGCAGGAAGTTTGACCGCGGCCTCTCCCGGGAACACGAAAAACTCCTCGCCGATGTCCGTTCGGGAGACGCAAGCCTCCGGACCCATCTCCGGGATATGATCGTCATGCCCGAGATGATTGGAAAGACGATCGAGATCCACAACGGCAAAGAGTTCCAGAAGGTGGAACTTCAGCCCGAGGCGGTTTTCCACTACCTTGGAGAGTTTGCACTGACCCGCAGGAAGGTCTCTCACGGCAGCGCCGGTATCGGTGCGACCCGGTCGAGTAAATATGTACCGCTGAAGTGATGGCTATGGCAAGAACAGAGTATTCAGCAAAGATTGAGGGTGAGAACATCGCTCGCGCAAAAGCGAACGAACTCCCCGTCTCTCCCAAGCACTCGATCGAGATTGCCAGGTTCATCCGGAACATGACCACTACCGAAGCAAAGGCATATCTCGCCGATGTGGTGGCTCTGAAGAAGGCCATCCCCTTCAAGCGGTTCAACCGGAACGTCGCCCACAAGCGGTGCCTTGAAGGGTGGCCCGCAGGCCGTTACCCGGTCAAGGCCGCGGGAGCCTACATCCGGCTGCTCAATTCGGTCGAGAAGAACGCCGAGTATATCGGCCTCGATACCGGAAAACTTCGGATCGACCACGTCTCCGCCAACGCAGGCCGTGGTCTCCGGGCTTTCTTCCCGCGTGCGATGGGTCGCGCTACCCCGAAACGCAGAGAGACCGTGAACATCGAGATCGTTGTGACTGAGGTGGCGTAATGGCAATCGAGAAGAAGTTTATCACTGACGGTGTGCGCAACGTTCGCGTCGAGAAATTCCTCACGAAGGAACTCAAGCGGGCGGGATACGGCGGCATGGACATCACCCGGACGCCGCTCGGCACCCAGGTGACCATCTTTGCGGAGAAACCCGGTATCGTGATCGGGAAAGGCGGCAAGCAGGTTCGTCAGCTCACGCAGGACCTCACCACCACCTACGCGATCGAGTCCCCGCAGGTGGAGGTCCAGCAGGTCCAGAACCCCACCTTCAATGCACAGATCATGGCCGAGCGGCTTGCAAACGCCCTTGAACGCGGCTGGTACTTCCGTAAGGCCGGGCAGAGCACGATCCGTCGTGTCATGGAATCCGGCGCACTCGGCTGTGAGGTCATCATAGCCGGGAAACTGACCGGTGCCCGGTCGCGGACGCAGAAGTTTACCGAGGGTTACGTCAAGCATTGCGGTGAGCCCAGCGAGACAATCGTCGAGAAGGGTTACGCGCTTGCAATCAAGAAACTCGGGACCATCGGGGTCCAGGTCAAGATTGTCCCGCCGGATGCACGGCTGCCCGACACCTTCGATATCATCGAACCCGAGACGAAGAAGGTCCCGGAAGAGCCCGTTGAACCCGAAGAGGTCGGCGACGACGAGCTTGATGAGGAGCTTGCGGCGGTTCCCGACGAGGAATACGTGGAGGAGAGATAAATGGCAATCTTTCGTGCAAAGGAAGTGAAACAACTCTCCGACGTCGAATTGCTCGAGCAGGAGCAGAAACTATTCCTCGAACTGGTCCAGGAGCGAGGAAAAGTCAGCGCCGGCGGTGCCACAGAGAACCCCGGGAGGATTCGCGAGGTCAGAAGGACGATCGCGCGCATTCTGACCGAGAAAAACGCACGGAGGAACGCATGATCTCTCCCCAGAACGTCCTGCGGCACGAACTCATCGGCCTGGACGTTCTGGTAACCCGTGCAAGCAACCCGGGTCATGCCGGGGTCTCGGGTCGCATCATCGATGAGACCAGAAACACCCTGGTTATCATGACCCGGCGGGGAGAGAAGCGGATACCGAAACGGTTCAGCGTATTCCGCCTCCGGCTCCCGGACGGCACGACCGTCGATGTGGACGGTTCGAGCCTGGAGACACAACCGGAACGGCGGATCACTGCGCGGATCAGATAAAAGAGGATGAATAATGGCACGAAACATTGGATTGGACGTCCCCATTCCGGAAACGGAATGTGAAGACGCAAATTGTCCGTTTCACGGCACTTTGCCGGTACGCGGCCAGGTGATTACCGGCAAAGTCGTGAGCGACCGTATGAACGGTACCGTCGTCGTGGAGCATGAGTTCCTCCACTACGTCAAGAAGTATAAGCGGTACGAGAAACGCAGGTCCCGATACCATGCCCACAGCACGCCCTGCATCAACGCGGGCGTCGGCGACGTGGTCCGGATCGCAGAATGCAGACCGCTTTCGAAGACAAAGAACTTTGTGGTGGTCGAGGTGATGAAGGAATGAAGGCGATGCAGGCAACCATTCCGCGCGCACTCGCCACCGGCTCACAGATGGTCTGTTCCGACAACACCGGCGCACGGCTCGTGGAGATCGTCTCGGTCGACGGTTACCACGGGGTTCGGCGCCGGCAGCCCTGCATGGGCGTCGGCGACATCGCGACCGTGAGCGTCAAGAAGGGCACCCCCGATATGCGGAGGAAACTCGAGAAGGCGGTGGTAATCCGGCAGAAGAAGGAGATCCGCCGCCCGAACGGCATCCGGCTCTCGTTCGAGGACAACGCCATGGTGCTCATCAACGATAACGGGGAGCCGAAGGGAACGGAGATCAAGGGTGCCGTCCCCCGTGAGATCGCGGAGCGATACCCCAAGATCGCCTCCATGGCGACGATCATCGTGTAAGGTGTGGTGAAAAAGATGGTACGCATGGTCAGTACACAACCGAGAAAACAGCGCAAGGCGCGTTACAACGCACCGAACCACACCCGGGGCCGGTTCCTCTCTGCATCACTTGCCCCCGAACTTCGCGGGAAATACAACACCCGGCGGACCCGTGTGGTCAAGGGCGACACTGTCAAGGTGCTCCGTGGAGACTTCGCCGGGGATGAAGGCGTCGTCGACTCGGTGGATATGAAGGTATGCCGGGTGATCGTGCACGGCGTGATGGTGACGAAGGCTGACGGAACCGAGGTTCCCCGTCCTATCGACCCCTCGAACGTGCAGATCACGAAGCTCAACCTGAAAGACAAACTTCGTGAGGAGAGACTCGGAGGCGGAGCATAATGTCTCACTATCTCAAGCGGCTGGTAGCGCCAGGCTCCTGGCACATCCCGAAGAAAGTACAGAAATTCGTCATGAAGACCGCCCCGGGCCCCCACAACGCCGGCGCTCTGCCGGTCGGTGTCTGGCTCCGTGAGCATGTCCATCTTGCCGAAAATGCAAGCGAGGTCCGGAAGATCCTGCACCAGCGGGACATCATCGTCAACGGACGGGCCTGCAGAAACCCGCAGATGGGCCTTGGGGTCTTTGATATCGTCTCAATCCCGAAACTCGGGAAGCACTATCGCATCCAGCTCGATGTGCGGGGCAACCTGGTTGCCGTTGAGATTCCGGCGGAGTCCGCGAAGACCAGGCTTTGCAAGATCCGGAATAAGACCACGATCCGGGGCGGCAAGGTACAGTTGAACCTTGCATTCGGTGCGAACATCCTCGCCGACAACACCTACAAGGCAAAAGACTCCATTGTGGTGACTCTCGGAACGGACGGCGAAGACAGGTTCCGGATCGTCGACCACTTCCCCTTCGCGGAGGGCAATGTAGCCACAATCGTCGGCGGAAAGCACTCCGGCAGGGTAGGCAGGATCGTTGAGATCATCCGGACCGCGAGTTCCGGACAAAACCGCGTCATCCTCATGGATGACTCGGCAAACGAGCAGTTCGAAACCATTGAAGATTACATCTTCATGGTCGGCCGCTCCGGAATTGCACCTGAACTGGAGGCCCTGGCATGAGCGCAATGAAAGAGATCTACGTCGATAAGGTCGTTGTGCATATGGGTGTCGGGGAGAGCGGCGAGCGGCTGGTCAAGGCCGAAGACCTCGTGAAGCAGATCACCGGCCAGAAGCCCGTCCGCACCGTCGCCAAGCGGACCCAGCCGGCGTTCGGCATCCGGAAGGGTGCCCCCATCGGGTGCAAGGTAACCCTGCGCCGGGAGAACGCCGAGAAGTTCGTCAGGACCGCTCTCGATATCGTTGATCGGCGGCTTGCACTCTCTCAGTTCGACCGGACCGGCAACGTCTCGTTCGGCATTGAGGAGCATACCGACTTCCCGGGCATGTCCTACGACCCGGCGATCGGTATCTATGGGATGGATATCAACGTGGTGCTCGAATACAAAGGTGTGCGGATTGCACGCCGGAGCGTCGAGCGCAGGAAACTGCCGATGGATCAGAAAGTGACGAAAGAGGACGCCGTCGCGTTCATGCGCGAGCGCTACCAGGTGGAGGTGTAAGGATGGCAGAAGAGTCTGGAGCACCGTCAGCGGGCGAGCATGTAAGAAAGTTCGGCCGTGGTGCGAACGAGTGCCGCATCTGTGGTCGGAAGCAGGGCCTTGTGCGTAAATACGGCATCTACTTCTGCCGTCAGTGCTTCCGCGAATGGGCGGGAAAGATGGGCTTCAAGAAGATGAACTAGGGGTTGAGAGAATATGGCACGACTGAATCCAATCGCTGACGCGATGAGCACGATCAAGAATGCCGGCGACTCTGGAAAGAGTGAGGTTATTGTCGAGCCGGTGAGCAAGCTCCTCGGCGCTATGCTCCGCGTTATGCAGGAAAACGGCTTTATCGGCGGCTTCGAGTTCATCGACGACGGTCGCGGCGGCCAGTTCCGGATCCAACTCTCCGGAACGATCAATAAGTGCGGCGTCATCACCCCCCGGTTCCCGGTGACGATGACTGACATGGAATACTGGGAGTCGCAGTACCTCCCGGCAAAGAACTTCGGTATCCTGATTGTCTCCACCTCGAAGGGAGTCATCTCCCACGCAGAGGCCCGGAGCGCGGGTATCGGCGGGCAACTGCTGGGATACGTCTACTAAGGGAGGGAAGTGAGTATGGGAATTACACGAAAGGTTGAGATCCCTCCCGGTGTGGACGTCACGCTCGAGGGCAGTGTGCTCACGGTCTCGGGACCGAAGGGTACACTGACTCGTAATATGCGCTTCCCGCAGATCGACGTCGTGGTCGAAGACGGTGAACTCGTCGTCTCCACGGCATCCGATAAGAAGCGGTTCCTTGCCATGAGCGGAACGCTTGAAGCCCACGCAAAGAGCATGATCCGGGGCGTCACGGAAGGCTACGAGTACCGCATGAAGGTGGTCTACAGCCACTTCCCGATCCAGTTGAAACTGCAGGGCGGCAGCCTTGAGATCAACAACTTCCTTGGCGAGAAGCAGCCCCGGATCGCAAAGATCATCGAGGGTGTCAGCGCCAGGGTTGGAAACGATGAAGTGACCCTCACCGGCATCGATAAGGAGAAAGTGGGCAACACGGCCGCAAACATCGAACACGCGACCAGGATCACGAAACGTGACCCCCGGGTGTTCCAGGACGGCATCTACATCGTCGAGAGGGCGTGAAAGAGATGGATGAGATACGAAGATTGATCCGCGTCCGCACCCGGCACAACAAGCCTGCCTTTAAGAGGCGGGGTCTTCACCGCAAAGCGAGACTGGAAGATGTCTGGCGGCGTCCGCGTGGTCTACAGAGCAAGCAGAGAGCGCAGTTCAAAGCAAAGGGTGCACATCCCCGGCCGGGGTACGGAAGCCCCGTCACCATCCGTGGCATGCACCCGAGCGGCTATGAGGAAGTGCGGGTCTTTACCCCTGCAGAACTTGTGGGACTGATCCCGGAGACTCAGGCCGTCCGGATTGCCGGATCGGTGGGTAACAGGAAACGCGGCGAAATTCAGGCGCGGGCCATGGAACTGGGACTCAAGGTGCTGAACGCAAAGGACCTTACCCGTGCGGCGGAGGCTCCTGTTGCCGAAACCGAAGAGGAGGTGACCGAGGATGAGTGACCTAGCCGGTCAGAGGCGAATGGCAGCCGCCATCCTCAAGTGTGGTGCCAACCGCGTCTGGTTCGACCCCGAGCGCCAGGCCGATATTGAGGCGGCTATCTCCAGAAACGATCTGCGCGAACTCATCGAAAACGGTGCGATCAAGGCCCACATCATCAAAGGAAACAGCCGGGGCAGGACACGGGCACGGACGGCAAAGCGTTCGTACGGTCACCGGAAAGGACCGGGGAGCCGAAAAGGTGCCGCCGGAGCCCGGAGTTCCAGTAAGCGGATGTGGATCGGTAAGATCCGGGCGCAGCGCCGCGTCCTGCGCGAGATGCGTGATGACGGCAGAATCGACCGGAGCCTCTACCGCGTGATGTACCGGCGGGCTTCCGGAGGCCAGTTCCGGAGTGTGTCGCACCTTGCGGCTCACGTTGAGACGATGGCAGGGAGGATGAGATAATGGCAACCGGCCCAAGATATTTCGTGCCCTTCCGGAGAAGGCACGAGGGTAAGACTGATTACTACAAGCGGATGTCGCTCCTGTCGTCAGGAACCCCGAGAATGGTCGTCCGGAAGACGAACCGGCAGATCATCGTGCAACTGGTCGTCCCCGAGACTGAGGGAGACTGCACCCTGGTGGCTGCATACTCGGCTGAACTCGCCGGTTACGGCTATGCAGGATCGGCCGCAAGCACCCCGGCAGCTTACCTGACCGGGATGCTGTTTGCGGTCAAAGCGTTGAACGCAGGGTATGATGAGGCAATCCTGGATCTCGGGCTTGCCCGGGCAAAACCCGGAGCGCGCGTCTTTGCTGCTCTCAAGGGGGCAGTGGACGGCGGTCTCGACATTCCCTACGGTGAAGAGATCCTCCCCGACGAGGAGCGGCTCAAAGGCGCCCACATTGCCGGGTATGCTCCCGAGCGGGCGGGGGACCTGGTAGCGAATGTAGAGGCTGTGGCTCTGGCCATCAAGAAGGAGCTGGTGTAGACAATGGCATACGTACAGGAAGAATGGATTCCGCTCACCGGTCTCGGGCGCATGGTCGCTGCCGGCGAGATCACCAGTATCGATGAGGTGCTCGCAAGCGGCAGACCGATCAAGGAGCCCCAGATCGTCGATCTCCTCCTGCCCGACCTGGAGGACGAGGTCCTGGACATCAATATGGTCCAGCGTATGACCGACTCGGGTCGCCGTGTGAAGTTCCGCACCGTCGTAGTGGTCGGCAACCGGAACGGTTACGTCGGGTTCGGCCGGGGCAAGGACGCTCAGGTGGGTAACGCGATCCAGAAAGCAATCGTAAACGCAAAACTGAACCTCATCAAGGTCTCCCGGGGATGCGGGAGCTGGGAGTGCGGTTGCGATACCGCTCACTCGATTCCCATGGAGGTGACCGGCAAGGCGGGCAGCGTCCGGGTGACGCTGAAACCCGCCCCGCAGGGAATCGGTCTCGTGACCGGGGATATCCCGAAGAAGGTCCTGCAACTTGCAGGCATCAAGGATGTCTGGGCCTTCAACCGGGGACAGACCCGGACGACCATCAACTATGCCCAGGCGACGTTCGAGGCGCTTCGGCAGACGAGTCTCGTCAGGATTGGAGGGACGGAGTAAATGTATGCGGTAGTGCAGGTCCGCGGCGTGGTTAATACCAACCGTGAGATCAAAGATACGCTGAAGATGCTCCGTCTGCACCACATCAACCACTGCGTCCTCGTGCCCGATACCCCGGCGTACCTCGGCATGATTCGCAAGGTCAAGGACTTCGTGGCGTACGGCGAGGTTGACAGAGACACTCTGGCCACCCTCCTGCGCACCCGGGGCAGACTGACCGGGAACGAGCGGCTGACCGACGATTACGTCCGCGCGCATACCCCGTATGCGGGCATCGAGGAATTTGCAACAGCGCTTTGCAGCGGTGAGACAACGTTCCGTGATCTGGCCGAGATCAAACCGGTGTTGAGACTACATCCTCCACGAAAGGGCTATAATACAATCAAACGAACCTTTCAACAGGGAGGGGCGCTCGGCTACTATGGTCCCCAGATCAACGATCTCCTCTACAAGATGAGGTGAAACAATGCCCGTAAACAAGCGATCAAAATACAGGGGTTCACGGACCTGTGGCGGCGGCACGCACAAAAATCGACGTGGCGCCGGAAACAGGGGTGGACGTGGTAGAGCCGGCCAGCGCGACCACCGCTTCTCCCACTTCTACCTGAAGGGCGAGATAGCCAACGGTAAGCACGGTTTCGTCAACAAGACTTCCGTGCCGGTATCCGCTCTCGACGTCGGGGAGATCGACCAGATGGCTGAAGCGCTGCTCCAGGAGGGGCTTGCTATCCGGGAGGGCGACCTTATTACTCTCGACGCCACCGCGATCGGCATCGAGAAAGTGCTCGGCGGCGGCAGAGTCACACATAAACTGAGTATCTCCGCCCGGGAGTTTTCAGCACGGGCCCGGGCTAAAATTGAGGAGATGGGCGGTCAGACAACGACCGCCTGATCTTCTTTTCAGGTGAAACTATGGGAGATCTGCTGGATAGATTTGAACCAATCCTTGCAGCGATGCCTGCAGTCCGGAGTCCGGAGGGGCACGTCCACTTCAAGAACAAACTCATGTGGACGCTTGCAATTCTTCTCCTCTACTTCGCATTGACGAATATCGATATCTTTGGACTCTCTCCGCAGTCACAGGATATTTTTGGAATGTACCGCGCCCTGCTTGCCGGTGCGAGCGGTTCGCTTCTGCATCTCGGTATCGGGCCGATCGTCACCGCGTCGATCGTGCTGCAGTTGCTCAAGGGCGCTGGAATCCTGCAGATCGACACCAGTGAAGCACGCGGCCAGGTCATGTACATGGGCCTGCAGAAGATGCTCATCTTCGTGATGATCATCGTCGAAGGGTTCCCCATGGTCGCGAGCGGTCTGATGCTGCCCGACCCGTCGGTGGCGGCCCTGTTCTTCGGCGGCAATACGTTCACGGTCTCGCTCCTGATCTTCCTCCAGCTCTGCCTCGGCGGACTCCTGGTGGTGCTGATGGACGAGGTCGTCACCAAGTGGGGTATTGGCTCGGGTGTGGGTCTCTTCATCGTTGCAGGAGTTTCCCAGGGCCTGGTGAACGGCTTCCTGAACTGGCAGACTGGCACCGATCCCTTCCCGATCGGGTTCTTCCCGAGGCTCTTCGCCATAGCGACGTCGGGGGCGAACTTCCTTCAGTACTTCGGCACGGACTTGCTTGCCCTCCTCACGACGGTCATCATCTTCATGGTCATCGTCTACGTGGAGTCGACCCGTATCGAGATCCCGCTTGCGCATACCGCCGTCCGCGGCGCCCGCGCGCGTTTTCCGGTGAAGCTCATCTATGCAAGCGTTCTGCCGATGATTCTCGTCCGGGTGCTGCAGGCGAACGTCCAGATGATCGGGATGCTCCTCTCCAACGCCGGGATAACGATCCTCGGCGAGTTCCAGGATCAGCAGCCGATAAACGGCCTCATGTGGTTCATTGCGCCGATCAACCAGCCGACGGACTGGATGTGGTGGCTCTCCGACCTCGGGCACGCCCCCTGGGAGATCCTCATGCGGATGGGTATCGATGTCCTCGTCATGGTGATCGGGGGTGCGATCTTCGCGCTCTTCTGGGTCAAGACCGCAGGACTCGACTCAAAGGACGTGGCCCGGCAGATCCAGAGGAGCGGGATGCATATCCCCGGTTACCGCCGGAACGCTCAGGTGCTTGAGAAGTACCTCGACCGTTACATCCCGCGGGTCACCGTCATCGGCGGTGTGTTCATCGGGGTTCTCTCGGTCGTTGCGAACCTCTTCGGTGTCGTCGGTGCGGTCGGAGGTACCGGCCTGCTGCTTGCGGTGAGCATCACCTATCGGCTCTATGAAGAGGTCGCAAGCCAGCAGATCATGGAGATGTACCCGTTCATGCGGTCGTTCTTCGGCAAGGAATGAGTCCGGAGGCCCGACCCTTTGGGTCGGGCCGTCGGAGTCGTTCCTGGAGAAGCGGCGCGGAGCGCTCGCTTCGACCGGGATTGAGTCCGGGGTGAGTTCCTCCCCCTTTGGGTCTGTCCTGAGGAGTCGTTC
>DAYL01000013.1:133517-153347 GCA_002508705.1 Methanoculleus sp. UBA374
CGACGCGCTCGCTTCGAAGGGGAGCGAGTTCTTGGGGAGTTTTCCCGGAACAATTCCCTTCACAGCCGTTTTTTGTCCGGGCGGCCGCCGCGGCCGCCGGGTTTGGATGATTCCGAAAGGCATTATTCTTCAAGGCACGGATTTATTTTACTGCGAATGATACCCTACTGGGAGTGAGAAAGTTGGGAAAGAAAGTTGTCGTTACGGGGGTTCCCGGTGTCGGGAAGACCACCGTTATCACCGGTGCGATGGAGAGACTGGCGGTCGAGGGCATCGCTTACGAAGCCGTAAACTTCGGCACGTTCATGTTTGACGTGGCGAGAAAGGAGAACCTGGTCTCGAATCGCGATGAGATGCGCAAACTCGGAAAAGACGTGCAGAAGCGTCTCCAGCAGGCGGCAGCCTCGGAGATCGCTGCTATGAGTATTAACGCGAACGTCATCGTCGATACCCACAGCAGCGTCAAGACCCCGACGGGTTTCCTTGCGGGGCTGCCCGAGTGGGTGCTCCGTGAACTGATGCCAGACATCGTCGTGCTGGTTGAGACCGACCCGGACCAGATCCTGATGCGTCGGCTTGGTGACGACTCGAGAGTCCGTGACATGGAAGGCTCCCGGGCGATTGCCGAGCACCAGGAGTTCAATCGCGCCGTCAGCGCGGCGTATGCGATGTATACCGGCTGCACTATCAAGATTGTCAGGAACGAGAACTTCCTGCTCGAGAAAGGCGTCGACGACCTGGTAAGTGTGCTGAGGTAACCTGATATGGACCTGAAGAAGCACGGCCCGACAATCGCTCTCGTGTTTACCATGCTCGTGATGCTCTCGTACAGCATCGAGTGGTTCCGGGTGGCGGTCGGTTCAGCGATGAATGTGCTGTTCGGGCCGTTCATCGACGTATTCGGTGTGCCGTTTTTCGTCATGATTCTGGTTCTTTCCAGCATTACCGGTCTCTATTCATCGCTCGTCCAGAAATATACCATTGATTACGAGAAGATGCAGGAGACGCAGGAGAGGGCGCGGGCATTCCAGAGAGAGTTCCGGGAGGCCCAGCTCTCCGGAGATGAAAAGAAGATCAAAAAACTCCAGGGAAAGCAAGAGCGGATGATGCAGGACCAGCTCGATATCTCCCGACAGCAGTTTACTCCGATGGCAATCATCCTCCTGCTGACGGTGCCGATCTTCTTCTGGCTCCTCTTCCGGCTCCCGCCGCTCGGTGCGCCGGCCACCATCACGAACGGCATCGTGCTGCCCTTCATCGGGACCGTCGGTCTCTCGGACTTTGCATTCTGGATTGTCCCGGCCTGGATTCTCTGGTACATGATCTGTTCGCTTGCTATCAGCCAGGTGATCAGGAAGTCGCTCAATATCGGAGGGCTCTGATGCGGATAACCATCAGCGGGCCGCCGGGCAGCGGTACGACATCGCTTGCCCGGTATCTTGCCGCAAAGTACAGGCTTGACCTCATCTCCGCGGGAGAGGTCTTCCGCCAGCTTGCGAGGGAGCACAGCATGGACCTCGCTGAGTTCGGCAGGTTTGCAGAGAACGACCCTTCGGTCGATCGGATGATCGATACCCGGCAAAAAGAGATTGGTGAGAGTGCCGGGAACATCATCATCGAGGGCAGGCTCTCGGGCCGGATGGTCGAGAACGCCGATCTCCGGATCTGGCTCACTGCGTCGCTTCCCTGCCGGGCAAAGCGGATCGCGGGTCGCGACGGGATGGACGAAGAGGGGGCCCGGGCCTACACGGAGAACCGGCAGCGGTCGGAGTCCACCCGTTACCTGAACTATTACGGTATTGAGATCGACGATCTCTCCCCCTACGACATCGTCCTTTCGTCCGAGACCTTCGGCGTGGAGGCACTCGGTGCAATCGTCGACACCGCAATCGCATGCCTTACGCGACAGGCGGCCGCTCATTAGCGGATCTCTCTTTTTGCTTTTATTTTTTTGATGCGCCGGAGCCGCGTCCATTCCTGTCGTTCCATCTCGTCGCGCTGATACTCGATAAACCGGTACATCTCCGTAAGTTCCGGGATAACCTTGAACTCCAGAGCATTCACCCTTCGGCGGGTTCGTTCGATATCGTCGAGCAGTCTCCTGACCCCGCCTTCGAGTTCGGCGCTTGCAATGATTGCTTCAAGGAGGTCTTCGTAAGCGTCGGCAGCGTCGTCGATGACCGGCGAGGTCCCGAGGATGCCGTAGCCCCGCTGGTCGAGCGTCTTCTTTACCATCACCGGCTCGAGGTCCGGGAGCCGCACCCCGAAGACGTTTTTGTGCCCGGTTGTGTAGGTCGGGATGGTCTCGACCGAGAGCGCTGCGAGGAGCACGCCCGTTCCCCCCTCCATCATGGCGGCGATTGCCGCCATCTCCCGCGCCCCGGCGTAACGTTCCTCAAGTTTTTCGCGTTGCAGGGCAGCCCGATCGACGAGTTTGACGAGCTCCAGCATCATGCCGTCCAGTTTCATGGATAGGAGCCGGTGTATTCGCTTCGCAAGCGTCATCCGCCGCCTGACAATCAGGAGACCGGACCGGGTGGGTTTGATGTCGTCAGCCGTCGTCATGGTGCATGGCCTACAGGACGATGTACTGCCATATCCGTTCGGACGGCAGTTCAAATGTTTTTCCTCGTGCGATTGCCCGCAGGTTCGCGACCTCGTACCTCTTTCGCTCCAGGTATGCGATTACCGGCAGCACCGAAAACGGGTGGCGCCGGGATAGAGACTCCATCTGGCGGAGCCGGACGCGGGTGACCGCCATCTCGATTTCATGGACCGGCCGCCGCCGTTGGTGCCACCGCTCCCAGACCAGTTCCGCAGCGTCGACGCTTGCGAAGTCCGGGTCCTGCCGGAGTCCGCGCACCGCCTCTGCAAGGACCGGGGCAATATCGGTCGTGAGGAAGATGTTGACGAACTCTCCCTCCGTCTCGGTACCGTAGAGCCGCCGGAAGAAGGCGATGGGTATACGACCGCCCGGGATCATGGTCCGGTCGATGACCGTCATATCGCATGCCTCTTTTGCACAGTGGAGCCGGAGGAGGTTCTTCATATTGGTACTGTCGATCTCGAACCGGAGATAGGCGATCAACTCCTGACACCCGCTGCACCCGGACGAACCGAGGTTGAGCAGTCCTGCGTAGTACTGCCGATAGAGTTCGTTCTCGATCCGGGCAAAGACGCCTTTTTCTCCGCAGATCCGGTAGTATTCTGCAAGGACCGGGTAGAGCCGCCAGTCCCGGAGGCCTTCGAGGACGTCGCTACAGGTCGTGAAGGTGAGGAGGCGGTCGAGGAGCGCGCTGTCGACCTCTCCCGCCGGGATAAGGAGGTCGCGGACCTGCTGTCGGGGTACCTCGTGCACCGTGCCGCGCAGGACCGCCATGACGTTTGCAATGTCCCATCGGGTGAGGTATTCCCCGGTCAGGGTTTGCAGGTCTCCCGGGGCGATCTGCATGGCATGCCGGAACGACCGCGCCAGACTCCTGTTTACCGCCTCTTCAATGAGCTGGGCCCCGGCGTAGTCGTGCGCCAGGTCCACGACCTCCTGTCGGTACTCCTCCCGCCGCCCGAGGTGAGCAATGACTTCCGGGATGCTCATTTGCATGATCCGCGGATACTCTTCACGGAAGATGAGGTTCGTCCTGCGGACCCGGAACCGGGTACAGGCATAGATGCACGATGGGGAGGATACCCCGGTCGGGGTCATGTTGCACCTCCATGTTCGTACTCTCTCATAAAGGCACACCTGGCGACGGGGGTGAGGCCCGGAGAGTTTCACGGTGGTGGTTGACGGTCGGCGCGATGTTCGTTGCGGCGCTCCTGCTCTTTGCAGCGATGACCGGTTCCGGACCGGTTTCGCGCCCGCCAAATATATATACATTAATGTTCTATTATGTGCAGTGGTGTGTACTATGTTGCAGGTCCCTTCCGTCTTGCCCCTCCTCACTGAGAATATCCCTGGGGGGTCCTTTCGGCCGTTGCCCCGGTCTCGCTGGCGCGAGCATTGATTTCCCGAATTCAAACAGGATCGCTCGTTGAACACCATTTCCAGAAACTGATACCATGAAATCGAGAGATATCGCAATTGTCGGCATACTCCTTGCCGTAGGGGCCATCATCAGGTACATGTCGCTCCTGATCCCCGGCCCCATCGTATCGAACCTCGTGATCGCCTTCTATAGCCTTGCCATCATCCTCATCGTGCCCACGTTCCGCGAGGCCCTCGGGATCGGCGTTGTGGCGGGCATCATATGCGCTCTCATCAGCCACTCGTTCTTCCCGCCTGCAAACCTCGTCAGCGAGCCCATCGGGGCGGTCGTCTGTCTCGGTGCCTACCTGGTGCTCAAGGAGCGCTTTGCTCTTGCCCCGGCCGTGACGACGCTTCTGGCCACATTTGCGAGCGGGTTTTCCTTCATCATCATCGCGCTCCTCGCCGTGGCCCCGACGATCCTTGGAACCTACGGAACCTTCGAGGCGTTCCTCGTGGTCACCGTGCCGATCGTCCTCATCACGGCGGCGGTCAATGCCGTCGTCGGGCAGGCGCTTGTGGTGCCGGCGTCGCGGGCTCTGATGCGTGGTGCGCGGCACGCGGCTCCGGCACAGGGTGCGAGGAAAGTCGATGAGTCCTGAGGCGGGCGAGGGGGGAGCCGTCCTCTCTCTTCGAGACGTCTCCTACACGTATCCCGGCTCCGACTCACCGGCTCTCGACGGGATCAGCCTCGATCTCCGGAAGGGCGAGATCGTCTTCGTTACCGGCCCTACCGGGGCCGGGAAGACGACTCTCTGCCTTGCCGCGTCCGGCATCCTCCACCACGAGTACGGCGGCACGCTTGAGGGCGCGATCACAGTTGCCGGGAAGAACGTCCGGGACTACCGGGGCATGGCAGAGATCGGGAGGCGCGTCGGCGTGGTTTTCGACGATGCCGACGCCCAGCTCATCTTCACCACCGTTGAGGAAGAGGTGGCATCGGGGCTTGAGAACCTCGGGATCGCAAAAATTGAGATGCAGCGGAGGCTCCGCGACGTGATGGAGGCGACCGGGATCGCCGACCTTGCGGATAGGGCCCCCCACACCCTCTCCGGTGGGCAGAAGCAGCGGGTCGCCATCGCCGCAACCCTCGCCCTGGGAACGGAGATCCTGATCCTCGACGAACCGACCGCCGAGCTGGACGCGGAGGCGACCCGGGCGGTCTCCGCCCTCCTCCGGCGGCTATCGGATGAGGGAACGGCCGTGCTCATCGTCGAGCAGAAATTCGCCGCGCTTGCCGCAATCGCGGACCGTACGGTCCTGATCGAAGGCGGGAAGATTGCACGGGAGGGGCCCTCTGCTGACATGATGCCGGACGGCCTCCCGGAGCCGCCGACGGACGGCGCCCGGCACCCGGCACCGGGAGCGGCCCGCCCGGCAGGGGCGTCTCCCATCATATCCGTCCGGGGGCTCGTCCACCGTTACGACGGCATTGCGGCCCTCCGCGGAGTCGACCTCGAGATTGCTCCCGCCGAGATCGTGGCTGTGGTCGGAGAAAACGGGTCGGGGAAGACGACGCTCATCAAGCACTTCAACGGGCTGCTCCATCCCACCGAGGGCAGCGTCTTCGTCGACGGGCTCGATGCCGCGGCCATCCCGGTCGCAGAACTCGCGCGCCACGTGGGCCTGGTCTTCCAGAACCCGGACACCATGCTCTTCGCGGAGACCGTGGGGGACGAAGTGGCGTTCGGCCTCCGGAACATAGACCCGGAGAGCACGGAGGAGCCGGTCGATGCGGCCCTTCGCGAGGTCGGCCTCCTCCACCGGAAGGCGGCCTACCCGCGGTCGCTCTCGCGGGGCGAGCGGCAGCGCCTGGCCATCGCCTGTGTCATCGCCATGAGGCCGGAGGTGATCGTGCTCGACGAACCCACGACCGGCCTGGACGCGCGGGAGGCGGCGCGGGTCATGGAGACCCTTTGCCGCCTTGCGGCGGAAGGCCGCACAATCATCATGGTGACGCATGATATGCGCCTTGGGGAGGAATACGCCGACCGTATCGTCAGGATGGAGCAGGGGAGCATCGTCGGCGACAGGAGAAAGTATGAGGAGGAACCATGCCTGAAATTATGCAGTACGTCATCCGGGAGAGCGTCTTTCACCGCCTCCACCCGATCACCAAACTGATCTTTGCGGTCGTCGTCGTGGTCCTCGCGGTGCTGACGAGCGACACTGTGATGCTCGCGGTCCTTGTCGGCGTGATCGTGGCCGTAGCGGCGGCAGGAGGGCTCGTTCGCGACCTCCTGCGCCAGGTACCCCTGCTCGTCTCGCTCGCGGCAAGCCTGTTCGTCCTCACCATCCTCACCGTTCAGAGCGGGGAAACTCTCGGCTATCTGGTCCCGCCGGCTGTTCCGGTCATCGGCGGGGCCTTTCCCGTCACGATGGGAGCGATCTCTCTTGCGGCCGCGATGTCGCTCCGATTTTGCAGTATGCTCTTTGTCTTCCAGCTCCTGGTCATCTCGACCCAGCCGCGCGACCTTGTCCACCTTATGGACCGCCTCCGGATGCCCGTGGACTACACGCTCATGTTCCTGATTGCCCTCCGGTTCATTCCGAGCCTGCAGCTTGAGGGAAAACGGATCCATGAGGCGCAACTTGCCCGTGCCTATAACCCCGGGAAGGGATTTACCGGGAAGATCCGGGGTCTCTTCCCCATCATCATCCCCCTGGTCTCAAATTCTCTCGGGAAGGCCACGGTCCTCGGGCTGACCATCGATCTCCGGGGATACCGCTCCGGCCGGCGGACGCCCATGCGCGACCTCGCCCCGGGCAGAGCCGATATCGCCGGGATCTTCTGTATGGGCCTTATGGTCGCCGGGTATCTGGCCGTCCTGGTCGTATAACCCGGCACCGGTTCCTGCCCCTCTCCTCCTTCGCACCTTCGATGCTCAAACTCGCCGTGCTCGCACTTCGTAACCTTTCGGTGTTCGAGTTTCCTCCTCTTCGGGGAGACTGCACTTTGCGTGAATTTTTCGGTACGGGAGATGACGGGAGGAGTTGATACGTCTCTGCCGGTGTCCCGCCGGTTTGACAAAGATTATACCGATGCCCGGATTAACGAAGTAACGGATATGCACGACGGTACGCCACCGGCAGCGTTTGAGTTCTACATCGGCGGGAGCGTCGGGCCGTCCCTCTACGTCAGGCTTGTGGAGGGCCGACTTCTCTACGAATATGCGAGTGCGGGCGGTTACTCCGGCGTGGTGACCGAGGTCGCGCCGACACCGGAGGAGTGGGTCCGGTTCCTGGAGACCGCCGACCGGCTCGGTGTCCGGGAGTGGGAGCCGGAGTACGTCTCTCCATACTCCTGCTCCGACGTCACCTACTGGTACCTGCGGATGGAGATGGGTGGACGGACTGTCGTTTCCCGGGGTGCAAACGGCTATCCCGGCTCCGCCGGTCCCGAAGTCTCGGGAGAGTTTCGGGAATTCCGCGCGGCGGTGGAACGGCTGATCGGGATGAATCGATGAGGCGGTTCACGGAAAGACTGATCTCAGATAGTTGAGACTTGACTCATACTGCCGGAACGATACCGGTTCGACGACCTTCGTGGCGTTCTGCGGAATGGCCTGCATTACACGGCAGAACTCGATATTTCCTTCACCGCACGCCATGTGGTCGTCCCGGCTGCCGAAATTGTCGTGCAGGTGAACGTGGATCGCCCCTCCCCGTTCCAGGAAAGAGTCCAGGTTGCCGTTGACATGGGCGTGCCCCACGTCGAGGGCGAAACCGAGGCCGAGGTCGGCAAGACGGTCGAGAAACTCCGGCTCTCTGAAGAAGCAGATATCCCATGCCCCCATATTCTCGACGGCGAGACGGACGTTCACCTCCTCCTGGATTGCGGCGAGGTCGCCGAGCGAGCGGTTCAGGGCCTGCCCGGCGGCATCCTGCATCTCCTCTCCCCAGAAATGCCCCGGGTGAACGACCAGCCGTTCGGCGCCTATCCGGTCGCAGATCTTCGTGAGATCGTCAAGGACCCGGACGCTTGCCCTTCGCAGGTGCTCGTTGTCGGATGCGATGTTGATATCGGCGACCGGGGCATGGACGGTGTACCGGAGGTCAAACGAATAGCAGGCCTCTTCGGTGTGGAAGAGGGAGTGGGGGCCGTCGGAGAGGACCTCCGCACGGTTCGTGCGGCGGGAGATGAAGCCGAGCGCCTCTTCAAGCGTCCGGTCCATCAGGCAGCAGGTGGAGCACCCGATATCCTTTATCGGCGGCATGGGACCCTGGCTACCGTTTCGTTCTACCTCTTCGTCCCGAATAGGGCGACGATGCACAGCGCACAGACGAGTGGGACCGCGCCGAATCCCGGCGCCCGGGCTGCAGGGGTTGTTGTCCTTGCGGGTGCCTCAAAGAGGTCCGGGTGAATGTCTCCCGCCACCTCCTCGAGGGCGTCCACGATTCGCGGACCTCCCCGGCTGATGATATCGGCGTCGATGACATAAACATGGTTGTTCCTGACCGCTTCCAGGTTCTGCATCCGGGACTCGTTCATGAAGTAGTTGTAGATGACGTTCTGTTCCTCTTCGGTCATGCCGGTGCCGGAACTGACGATAATGTACTCGGGGTCCGTGGCGATGAACTCTTCAAGACCGACGATGCTCCATTCGTCAACCGAACCGAATGCGTTGGTCCCTCCGGCCATCGTGATAACCTCGTCCTGGAACGTCCCCCGTCCGCTGACCCAGATCGGGTCATGCCAGACGACATGGGCGACGGACGGCTTTTCCGCCAGATCTCCCGTCTTATCGGTCACTGCCCGGGTGCGGTTCTGGAGGTCAAGAGCAAGCGCCGATGCCTGTTCCTCCTGTCCGGTTGCCGCTCCGACGAGTTCGATATCCTTCAGGACATCGTCGATAGTCTGCGGGTCGAGGTAGAGGACGGTCATCCCGAGCCCTCTCAGGCGGTCGATCACCTCCTCCGTGTTGCCGAGCGCGGCAACGACCAGGTCGGGCTCCGCCGCGACCACCCGCTCGAGGTTGACACTGCTGTAGCCGCCGACCGTCGGTTTATCGGAAGCCTCCGGCGGGTAATTGCTGTAATCGGCGACACCGACGATCCGGTCCCCCAGACCGAGGGCGTACAGGATCTCGGTGTTGGAAGGGGCAAGCGAGACGATTCTCTGCGGTATTCCCCGGATGACGACGGTCTCCCCGGAGTCGTCGGTCACCGTAACGACTCTCCCGGCGGTCTCCGTTGCCGCTGGAGTGAGTCCCCCGGATGAGAGGTTACCTGATTCTTCCGGGGGCGGGACGATGGGGGTGGTGTCTCCGTCAGGCGCGAGGGTTGCGCCCGCTGCACCAACAGACAGGAACAATGCAATGACCAGGGAGACGGAGACCATCAGGAGCATGTTTCGCATAATTATAAATTTAATTGTGTTAGAGTAATAAACCTTTACAAATTGACGCCTGCGGCCTCTCTGGACCTCTCACTTTTGCAGAGGTTCCCCGGATTCGGTGGAGGTTATCCGCTACCGGGGCTGTGATCCCCGATCGCGTCGCCCGGCGAGGTAGATCCGTCGAGCCGGACCCGGGTGTAGGTCATGTCCATATCCACAGATATCGCATCCCAGAGCCGGTCACAGATCGTCAGGCGCTGCGAAGCGGGAAGCATCGCGCTCCGTATTCTGTAGCACCGGACGATGTCCCGGTAATGGCCTCTTGTAAAGAAAGGATCGCGGTTCGGCGGCGTCAGGATGAAGAGGTGTGTCCTGGTTGCGGCAAGCATCGCCTGCATGTTGAAGGCGCAGGCCGTCTGAATATCCGCGAGTGAGAATGAACTCCCGAGAGGGTGGTTGTGGAGAAATATCGTCTGGAAAAGGCGAAATCGGTCCCGGTAATCGAACTGGATTGCTGCCCGCTCGCCTTTCAGGCAAAAGAGCAACTGCCCGGCCGGATCGAAGACGTATGCATATTCGCGCGGCCGGTCTTTTATATCCAGAGCATACGCAATAAGTTGCTCGTCCGTCGGACCGCCCCGGGGCAGGAAAGCCCGGTTGGCGGCCAGATCCGCGGTCTGCTGTCCTGCCCCGCAGGGTGAATGCGCGGGGTATGCGGGCCGGCGGTGCTGCAAGAGCGTGTCCTCTCTCTCCTCTCTGTCGGCGCCCGTGGTTCTGCAGCGGTGGGTCATGCCGTCTCCCTGAGGATCTGCAGCACCCGGTCGACCCGTTCCGCCTCGACCGCCCCCCGGTCGAGCAGCCCGCGAACGATCGCTTCGGCCTCACCTCCGGTGAAATCCTGAAACGATTGGGTTTTGCTGTTGAGGAGTATAATGGGCTTGTTCCGGCGGCGCTCCAGTATCCGGATGTTCTCGATATTGCCCCATCCTATGGGCATTGCCGTGATGACGACGGCATGCGCCTCGTCGATGCACCGCTCAAGTTCGCTTCTGGCATCGGGAGAGATCGCGCAGAACGGCGCCTCGGCGACGCAGGGTATTCCCAATGCCGTTACCGTTGCATAGTCGGTGTCGAGGACCGTGAGCACGCCGGCACTCACCCGGAACCCCTCCTTGTGGAGGGCGTAGAGGAGATCGGACCCCATACCCCCGCCGCAGACGACATGCACCCTCTCCGTCGGCCGATCTTTTGCGGTGCGTTCGTATATCGGGAGGACATAGGGCCTCCCTGTCAGCGGATGCGGTTTTACCAGTGCGTCGATCCCGTATACCGCCTTGAGCGTCTCCCGGGTCAGCACATCTTCAGGCTCGCCGACGGCAACAATCTTCTTCTCTTTGAGCATGATCAGGCGGTCGCAGTAGCAGGCGGCCAGGTTGAGGTCGTGGAAGACGCTGATTACCGTGACGCTTCCGGTGAGGTCTCTGATGATGTTGAGGATCTCGATCTGATGGCTGATATCGAGGTTCGAGGTGGCCTCGTCGAGCAGCAGGACCTTCGGTTCCTGCGTGAGCGCCCGGGCGATGAGCACCCGCTGCCGTTCGCCGCCGCTGATCTCGTGAACCGATGAATCGGCAAGGTGCGCGACGTTTGTGAGGTGCATGGCGCGGTCACAGACCTCCAGGTCCCGGGCGGTCTCGGAGGAGAGCCTCCCGATATAGGGGTGCCTCCCCATCATGACGATCTCCCGCACGGTATAATCGAAACTGATCGCGATATCCTGCGGCACAACGGCGATCTGCTGTGCCAGCTCCCGGAAATTGAAGGTCGCAAGGCTCTGGTCGTTGAGGCGGACTTCTCCGGAATCCGGAGCGACGATCCGGCTCATCGCTTTTAAGAGCGTCGTCTTTCCCGACCCGTTCGGTCCGATGATCCCGAGGATCTCGCCTTTATCGGCATAAAGTGAGATCGCCTCGAGGATCTTCTTTGCGCCGTAGGAGACGTCGATATTGATGATCTCGACCGATTTCATGCTTTCATCCGGCTCCGCAGAAGGTAGATGAAGAACGGTGCGCCGAAGCAGGCGGTCAGGATCCCGACCGGCATGTCGCCGGCAAACGTCCGCGTGAGCGTATCGGACCAGACGAGGAGGATGCCGCCTGCAAGGGCGGCAGCGGGGAGAAGGATGCGGTGGTCGGGTCCGACGATCAGGCGCATCACGTGGGGTGTGACCAGACCGACGAACCCGATCGCTCCTGCGATGGAGACCGCTATGCCCGTCAGGAACGCGCTCACAAAGAGGAGGATCTGCTTCAATCGTTCGACGTTCACGCCCAGGTGAATCGCATCCTCTTCCCCGAGCGAGATGATGTTGATGTCGCGGGCGTAGAGGTAGATGGCCACGCACCCTATCGGGATGAGGATGGCGACGAAGACGTCGTCCCACGAGACGTTCCAGAACCCTCCCATCAGCCAGAACATGATCTGGTGGAGGCTCCGGCCGGAGGTGTACATGAGGAAGGAGAGGAACGCGGAGAGGAGCATGGAGAGGGCGACGCCGGAGAGCAGGAGCGTCTCGACCGGGATCTTCCCGCCCTGGCGGGCGATGGTGTAGACGGTAAAAGTGGCGATTGCCGCCCCCACGAATGCGAAGATCGGCAGTCCTGCACCCGCGAAGAGGACGATCGAGAGTGCGGCTCCGAGTGAGCCGCCGGCCGAAGTGCCGAGGATGTAGGGGTCGGCCATGGAGTTCTTGAACAGCCCCTGCATGGCCGTACCTGCTACGGCAAGCGCGCACCCGACCAGCGCTGCTGCAATCGCCCGTGGGGTCCTGATCTCCCAGAGGATCATCCAATCGGCATCATATCCGAGCGGACGGATGATGAGGCCGGTCTCCGGGCTCCAGATGATCGTCCAGGTTATCTCCGGGTTGAAGAGCGACCAGATCGAGATACTGGTCGGTCCGAGGGCGACAGCAAGGATCATGCTGGCGAGAAGGATGCAGATGAGGATCGGGACTGCAATCAGCCTGCGTCTGGACATTTTAATATAATAATTAAAGTTGTCTTGATATTATTAAATCCATTTTGTTATCTCTCACGCGGCAGGTTTCCGAAGATGGGCGCAGGATGGCCGGCCTGATCTCCGTCATCCTAGGTAAACCTCATACGATTGGCCGTCAAATCTCTCCTTATATGGGCAACCTGAATGTTGTCGTGCTGGGACCCGCCGGTTACGCGAAGGACCTCGGGAAGAAAGGCACGGAATCCGATATCACCTTCTATAACCTGAAGAAGGGTGACGACACCGTCACCATCGTCGAACCGACGCGGTATCCCGAGCGGCTGGCTCCGCTCTTCTACGCCGCGTCGACGGCGGACGCGGCACTCATCGTGGTTGATGAGATCTCCCCGACGTTCGGCGAGTGGGTGCTGATGCTTGATGAAGCGCAGATAGAGCAGGGCTACATCGTCCTCCGGAACTACTTAACTCCCGATGGGGTCGCGCCGCTTCTCCGGGGGACGGTGCTCGAACACTACCGGTTTGTGGACGAAGACCCGATTGCACTGCGCGACCTCCTGCTTCGCGAGGCACATGCCCGTACACCCGTTCCGCCCGGTGCCGGGACGGTGGGGACGGTCCCGATCGATCACCACTTCAACGTCCACGGCATCGGGACGGTCGTTCTCGGCGACGTGGTGCGGGGCGGCATTAAGAAACACGACGCCCTGAAGGTCTACCCGGGAGAACGGGCGGTCATGGTGCGCTCCATCCAGAAGCACGACAACGACTTTGACTGGGCCGCCGAGGGCGACCGCGTGGGGATCGCGCTCAAAAACATCGAGTCCGATGATCTCGACCGCGGCTTTGTCCTCTCAAACGACCCTGCGGTCCAGACCCGTGCGACTCTTGAAGTGCAGGCGACGCTGGTCAGGTACTGGCCGACCCCGCTCACGGCGGGAACGGTGCTTCACGTCGGCCACTGGATGCAGTTCATTCCGGCGCGGGTGGAGGCGGTGCGGGACGGCGGCGACTGGCGGCAGCCGACGCTTACGCTTGCGCTGGAAAAAGACATCGTCTACCTCCCCGGCGATACGGCGGTGCTTCATTATCTCGAAGGGGGGAAACTCAGGATCGCCGGGCACATCAAACTGCCCTGAACGGACCCTGGTTTCCAGGGTAACATACTCTTTTTGAGTGCTCCGGCTGTGGAGTTTTCCCCGGGTTCCGTCTCCTCTCGTACCTGGCGGCGCTCGCATTCATGAAGCATCGTATTCCGGTTGCAGAGGAGATGCAACTTCGGGACAGTCACGGCGAAAGCCGGGCGGCAAAAAAAGGTTAGATGAGTTTAAAGAACGGGTGAGTGTCGACCTGGGTGTCGATGCCGAGATCTCGCACCGCTTCCAGCACAACGATATCCACATAGGCCTGTGCGGTGATCATCGCCTCGACGTTCTCGATCGGGCCGTACATGATGAGGTCGGCGCCGAGCGTGCTTGCAACCATGTTGCAGCCGATATCGGGCGCGGACCAGGCCGCCTGGCGCATACCGTCCGTCCCGCCGAGGTAGTGGTGCGTGAGCTGCTCGATGAGCGCGTCTTTGCCCTCGAGGCCGGCCAGCTGCTGCGACGGGGTCTTCTTCGTTCCCTTCCAGCGCTTCAGCCAGGTCCAGGAGACGGTCATGTTGTGGTAGGCGCCGCCGGTGGGGAGACCGTGGATTGCCTTGCAGGCAAGGATCTCACGGTACGAGCCGCCGGAGCCAAGGCCGAGCGGGGTCGCTGCGGTATCGAGGATCGGGCGGGTGATGCCGCATTTCTCTGCGATATCGAGCATCCCCATCTCCTGTCCGGCAACGCCTCCCTCGGTGAGCACCTTCTCGCGTCCGGAGACCGACGGGTCGCCGGGGTTGAAGGCGAGGACGATTGCTGCGTTTACGTCGCTCTTTGCCAGGGCCTCCATGTTCTCGGGCAGGATCGAACCGTTGATGGAGTTGTAGATCGCACGGTCGGCGACGCCTGCCTCGGTGACGTACTGGCATGCGTGTGCAAGCGCCTTGGGTTCCGACGAGTCCATCAGGAACGCGGTCTTGTCATCGATGCTGCAGAACCAGTCGATGTAACTATCGAAGGCTTCAGCGTGTTCGGCAATCATCTGGATGAAGTGCGGAATGCCGGTGATATCCGAGAGTTCCTGGCAGCGGTTCCAGAGCCCCTCTGCCTTTACCTTGTCGATCTTTCCGGTGTGGTCATCCAGAACAACTTCGTGCTTGTTGTAGAAGATGGATGCACCGAGCACGGTCGGGTATTCTCCAGGCTGCCCGCCGATCTTGGTACCGTTGAAGTCGTGTACCGTCTGCTCTTTTTCGAACTTGAACATATTCGTCAATCCTCCTTACAGGTACCCCATCAATTTGGGTAGTAATACCAACAACATCATGAATACAATCAAACCTGCGACCAGTCCGTACAGGATGCCGATATCGCGTCCGATCTTTCTTCCGACACGCTGGGCAATCTCTGCATCGACGAACTCGATCTTCTCCTCGATGGCGTTGAGCCGTTCTTCGATCTCAAGGAACTGCGGGTTCGCGCCTGCAACGGCAACTCCCGTTGTGCCGGCACCGCCCGCTTCCTTGACCTCGACGACCATGGGTTCGGCCGAAAACGCACCGGGGTCTCTGGCCTTGAGTTCATCGATCTTGGCCTTGATGGTGCCCATGTCCTCGGTTTCCATGATGTTGACGACCTCGACCTGGTCCTGGAAGCGCTTGATCGCTTCATCGGAGAGGTTCTCGATGAACGGGATGGCTCCCTGGGCCCCGACGATCTTGCCGCCGGCGACTCCGCCGGAATGGAGGGCCATAAAACTCTGACCGGACAGGTGTCCCTTAACCTCCGTGCCGCAGCAGAGGATGA
Source organism: Methanoculleus sp. UBA374 (assembly GCA_002508705.1). Lineage (GTDB taxonomy): Archaea > Halobacteriota > Methanomicrobia > Methanomicrobiales > Methanoculleaceae > Methanoculleus > Methanoculleus palmolei. The sequence goes on from DAYL01000013.1 coordinate 148,792, forward strand.
ACCTGATGTTTGGGTCGGAGATGACGTTTGCGATGATCTTCTCAAGGCCGAGGTTCTCGGTCTTGCAGGACCCGGTGATTGCCGCTCCGGCATCGCAGATGCCCTGTTCGTCGAGATGGGAACCCATGGTGACGACGCCGACGCAACTCTGTGGATCTCCCGTGTGGAAGTCGCCCTGAACGATCGGCCATCCGCTGGCCGGTGATTTTTTCTCGGCCATGTTAGATCGCCCCCAGCATCAGTGCCGGAATCACGATCAGGAGCATGGCTACGGCGAGCCCGACTGTGAACCCGATGATTCCCATGCCCATGATCCCGGATTCGAGTTTGTTCGTGCGGGCAAGGATCTGTGCCTTGTACCGGATGGAGTTCATCATTGCATTGATTGCAGCCATCCGGATGGGGCCTGCTGCCTGTGTAGTTTCTTCTGCCATTTATCTCACCCCAGCAAGATGAACCCCATAATTACGAACGAGACGATGAGGCCGATCATGAGCCCCTCGATCTTACCCGAGTAGACACCGGCGGCAAACCTGTCGCGGTAGCCGATATCGGTGACCATCCGCTCGATGACTTTCATCCGTGCGTGTATCAGTGCCAGTTCTCCGGTGAGCGGCTGCACTTCGCCGGTTGCTTCTTCCTCTCCAGCACCGCCCGCTTCTTTGACCTCGATGACCATGGGTTCAGCCGAAAACGCACCGGGGTCTCTGGCCTTGAGTTCATCGATCTTGGCCTTGATGGTGCCCATGTCCTCGGTTTCCATGATGTTGAGGATCTCGATCTGGTCCTGGAAGCGCTTGATCGCTTCGTCGGAGAGGTTCTCGATGAACGGGATGGCTCCCTGGGCCCCGACGATCTTGCCGCCGGAGACACCGCCTGCGTGCAGGGCTATGAAACTCTGGCCGGACAGGTGTCCCTTAACCTCCGTACCGCAGCAGAGGATGAACCTGATGTTGGGATTGGAGATGATGTTTGCGATGATCTTCTCAAGGCCGAGGTTCTCGGTCTTGCAGGACCCCGCGATTGCCGCTCCGGCATCGCAGATACCCTGCTCATCGAGGTGGGAACCCATGGTGACGACGCCGACACAACTTTCTGGATCTCCCGTGTGGAAGTCGCCCTGAACGATCGGCCATCCGCTGGCCGGTGATTTTTTCTCAACCATGTTCTTCACCTCACAGCAGTCCTAATACGACGACACCGGCAACCAGAAGGCCAATTGCCATGCCGTACCAGAATGCGGTCACGCTTCCGGCGATTTTCAGAACACCCTCCCTGTTCGGGAACGATGCGAGGAAGTTGCCCTCTCCGGAGAGCATACCGACCAGGTCGTCGGTGATCTTCTCGAGTTCCGCTACCTGCTCGAGCACGGGGGTGTACGAGACACCGGCGGTGGTGACGACGCCGACTATCGGGTCGGCAACCAGCCCGAACTCAGGCAGTACCTGAATGTATGCCATTCAGGCACCTCCCTTTGGCTCAAGGATCGGCTTTGCGTCGAGCCATGCATAGGCATCACGTTTTGCAAGCGCGATGTACTGCGTGTAGGTGTAGATCCACCCGATGACCGAGACCACCAGCGAGACGAGAGCGGGAAGGAATTCGATGAATGCGAACGAGATGACTGCAATGGGGATCATGGAGAGGAATCCGCATTCTGCAGCGAGCATCAGCGTCCGGTCCTGCTTCTCCCCCGGCCCGAGGCAGGCGTTGAAGGAGTGCTGGATGGCGATGGCGCCGAGCATGAAGATGACGGCAATGATGCTGCCACCGATGAGAGAGTATTCGTAGGTCTGCACGGTGAACCCGAGGATCGCGATCTCACCGGTGATCATGCCGAGGAACCCGAACGTTCCGCAGGCCATGGCTGCGAGGCCGAGCACGGTCATCGCACCGACGACTGCAAGTTCGATCAAGGAGGTGACCATGACCGGAATGTCCATCCGGACTACGTGGTTTGCCATGATCCCGGCGACCGCACCGATGATCGCGGCGATGATGATCGTCACGATAGGCGCGAAGATGCCGGTCGTGGCTCCGAAGAGCGCGGCGATGACGCCGGACCCGAGCGCGATCATACCCGCCGACGGGACACCGGTGCCGAGACCGTAACTGCAGAGGTACTTGATCGTGTCGGTACCCCAGAGGAGTGCGGCCACGGCGGCGAGTCCGCCGAAGAACGAGAAGTACTGGGTCTGGGTGACCTCATTCAGGAGCGTCAGATAGATGAAGACGAGCGATCCCACGAGCCCGTAGATCAGGATCCGGTTGTGGGGGATGCCGCCTGCTCCTACTTCAACTTTAACCGTCATTTAGAATACCCCCACCAGTTCGAGCAGCGCGATCGAAAACATGCCTGCAACGGCGGATGCCACGGCGGCTGCAATGACCGCTCTCGGGAACCGCTTGAACTTGGGGTCGTGCGGCCCCTCGATCGTACCGGTGATGTTGTATGCGGAAAGCACGGCAACGATCAGGAATATGCCAATCGTGAAGACACCGGCAAGCGAGACGGCGACGGGTGCAATCTGCTCGACCGTTGTGCTCAGGATGACGGGCAACTGTGTCTGGTAGACGCTGAGGAGCTCGAGGTAGATGAGCGTTCCGCCGAGGCCGCCGAGTGCGCCGCCGACGACGCCGCCGATCCAGGACGTGAACGGGAGACCGTGCCCCTCGGTACCCTGGCTCTTGTACTCGGGGAAGGTGTCGCCCGTGATCGGGTCCTTTGCGACCTTACCGGAAGCTGCCGGGATGCCCATGCCGAAGACGTAGATGATGTTGACCATCGTACAGGTGATTGCCATCAAGAGTCCGCCGCCGACCGCACCGCCGGCGAGAGCGATACCGAACCCGAGCGGGGCGGCCCACGCTCCGCCGAAGAGTCCGGCAAGGCCGGCACCGGCGGCGAGCATCGGCACACCGGTCGCAATACCGGGCGCCTGTCCCATTGCTGCGGGCGCACCGCCGACCGGGACGAAGTGGACGCCGAACCCGACCAGGACGCCGCCGATGATGATGCCGATGACGGCAAGCACTCCGGTCATCTGTATCAGGAAATAGGCGAGCACAATCGCGACGATGATAAGTAGAATGCTGATAACGAGGCCCATCCCCGTCGGGGGCTGGATGCCTGAAGTCTGTTTTGGTCCGCCGAGCGCCGTCATGATGATGCCTCCTCAGAAGGAGCTGTGTAGGGCCCGAAGGTCTTTCTTGCCCAGACCTCGATGTAACGGTCGATGATGGCAAAGATCAGGATAATAACGATACCGACGATGACCGCTCCCCATCCGGCGGCGAGCGGCTCGAAGACCACGGTACGCCAGAGTTCAAAGAAGACGATCAGACCGAAACAGATACCCGACGCAGGGCCGCCGAGTTTCGCGCTGAAGAACCCGTTGTCAAGTGAGTTTCTCTGTCCGGCCTCGGCGTAGCGGACGATGTTGCCGGATGCAGAGATCGGGACACCGGCTCCGAACTTCTGCTCCTGGTACTGCCGCTCTTTTCCGTAGAACGGGTTACCGGTCGCCGACCCAGCTGAACCGAGTGCGATACCCCATACGAGCCCGAGAAGCGGGAGCGGGAAGGGGTGGCCGAGCGCGCTGATGATCAGGTGACACATCGCGACGGTGGTGAAGATGGCCACGAACGCATGCGCCATGGTCACGGTTGTCATCGACTTCAAGATGTCGATATAGACCGGCTGTCCGAATTTTGCGAGACTTGCAGTACGGCCGAGGTATGCGGTTGTCGCATAGATGCCCTGCACGAAGACCGCGAGAGCGCTCCCGAGCACAATTGCAAGTATCGGGTTTATCTGCATCGCCATGAATGCCCAGGCAAGGCCTGCACCCAGAGCAACCCACAGGCCGTACGCGGGGGGTTCACCGGCAACTGCCTTGTTAAAGATGCGGTGAATATACCCCATTTGCGGAGCGAGCTGAACCTGAGAGTTCGGGTCACCCTGTGATCCGATGTCAGACTCAGTGTCTTCCGCAGCGCCGGCAACGGTTGCAAGAGCACCTGCCAATGCGGTAATGCCGATGCCAAATATAATCTCTTCCATTCAGCATCCTCCTCTGGCGCATTTTGCGCCGGAGCTGTAAGTTCAAAACCTTTTTGGTTCATTTAACAGTTGTTTATGACTTAATTAAAGGTTTCGAAAAGTTTCGTCGATATTGGAGCGAAACGTTAAAAATCGACTGGGAATACCCGTATTAGTCATTCCTGGTTACTCTAAATAAAAAAAAATTGTGTTGGGTCTACCGGGCCGGGATGATGAGCGAGCGCTCGCCGGCGGGCATAAACTCGCGGATTGCACCCTTCGCGAACTCGCGGCGCGGTTCGGAGAAGTCGAACTTCAGGGCCGGGTCGGCGAAGCAGATCTTCACCCGCGGGTCGAAGCACCACGCATCGCCGCGGCCGTAGTGGGCGCCCGCGACGATTGCGGCGTACTCACCCTGGTGTCCGACGTTCATCGCGTAGTTCGGGTAGTTCGGGCCGCGGACCTCGCCGATCGCGCCCTCGTCTCCACGGATGGAGAGCGAGTTTGCGGAGCC
>DAYL01000009.1:0-66018 GCA_002508705.1 Methanoculleus sp. UBA374
ATGATGATCGTCGATACCAGCGGATCAACAAAACCGTATGCCGAAATGGTGACCGAACTCGAAGCTCTCGGCGATGAGATCGGCGTTAAGATCCGGTGCCAGCGGGAAGACATTTTTACAAAAATGCACCGTATCTGAGGAATATTTATGGTCACTATTCTCGAGGTAAACGAGACGAACAAGATGATCGAGCAGGAGAAGCTCGATGTGAGAACCATCACGCTCGGCATCAGCCTTCTCGACTGCTGTGACTCCGATCTCGGCGCCTTCAACCGGAATATATACGATAAGATCACCCGGCTCGCCAGAGACCTCGTCTCAACCGGGAGGGAGATCGAACTCGAGTACGGAATTCCGATCGTAAACACGAGAATATCCGTAACCCCCATCGCACTCGTCGGCGGACGGGCCTGCAGGTCCCCGGAGGATTTTGTCACGGTTGCAAAGACGCTTGATCGGGCCGCACGGGATACGGGGGTCAACTTCCTCGGGGGATACTCGGCCATCGTCTCAAAGGGGATGACCCCGTCCGACGAAGCGCTCATCCGCTCGATCCCGGCGGCTCTCTCCTCGACCGAGAGGGTCTGCAGCTCGGTGAATATCGGCTCGACGAGGACCGGAATCAACATGGATGCCGTCAAACTGATGGGAGAGATCGTGCGGGAGACGGCCCGGGCGACAAAGGACAATAACTCCCTTGGCTGTACGAAACTGGTCGTCCTCTGCAACGCCCCCGACGACAACCCGTTCATGGCCGGGGCTTTTCACGGTGTTTCCGAGGCTGATGCGGTCATCAACGTGGGGGTAAGCGGCCCGGGAGTCATCAAGCACGCACTCGAAGGCGTCCGGGGCAAGAACTTCGAGGTCCTCTGCGAGACGGTCAAGAGGACGGCCTTCAAGGTCACCCGTGCAGGGCAGCTCGTCGCCCAGGAGGCGTCGGAGAGGCTCGGGATTCCGTTCGGGATCGTGGATCTCTCTCTTGCCCCCACGCCCTCCGTCGGGGACAGCGTCGCCGCGATCCTCGAGGAGATGGGGCTCGAATCGGTCGGTGCACCGGGGACGACGGCCGCACTCGCCCTCTTAAACGATCAGGTGAAGAAGGGAGGGATTATGGCGAGCTCCTTTGTCGGCGGGCTTTCGGGGGCATTCATCCCGGTCAGCGAGGACCAGGGGATGATCGATGCGGTGAACCGCGGGGCCCTCACTCTCGAAAAACTCGAGGCGATGACCTGCGTATGCTCGGTCGGCCTCGATATGATTGCAATTCCCGGCGACACACCCGCTTCGACAATATCCGGCATAATCGCGGATGAGGCTGCAATCGGGATGATCAACCAGAAGACGACCGCCGTCCGGCTGATTCCGGTGATAGGAAAGGACGTCGGCGACACCGTCGAGTTCGGCGGACTGCTCGGGCATGCACCGGTACAGGGGGTAAACAGATTCGGTTGCGGGGACTTCATAAACCGTGGCGGACGGATTCCCGCACCGATCCACAGTTTTAAGAACTGATTTCCAGGAATATCCGGTCCTTTTTTCTCCCGACTCCGGCGGCGCACCCCGCATCTGCCATCGAGCACGACAGAACGCACCGACCTTGAACCGCTACTTCCCGCCGTTCTTGACGGTCGGATAGGGATTGCCTGCGGCGTTCTGGTCCTAACAGACTTTTTTTCATTGAGGAATTGTGTCGGGAGGACAAGAACTGACGGAGGAATCTGATATGCAGCCGATAGATGTAGCCGCACAATATCCTATCGCCGTCACGCCGGAACTTGAGAGATGCAGGGCTTTGAGGCCCGACTGGTACATACAGCTGAAGCACGCAAGCGGCATCGAAGCTCGGGTTCATGAAACCGGACCTCTCCAACCAGCCCCGGTTTCTCCGCGATGCGTATAACGGAAAGGGCATCATCATCACCTACGACGTAGAGGATGCCAAAAGAGAGTACAGTAGCAATACAGGTGGAGGGCTAAAGATCGTCTTTTCGTATACAAAGGAGGTATGGGGCCCGAAACATTTCATCATTGAAGATCCGGCCGGCATCTTCGTGGACAATCGTCCAGCAGACGCCGTAACGGGTCGCTGCACCGGACAACCGGCGGAGAAGGACGGTCACACCCCCAGCACCAGACGAAGTGCCAGGAACGCCAGAAACCCGATCAACGCACTGATCGGTATCGTGAGGATCCACGCCGCGACGATCCGGCGCGCAACGCCCCACTTCACGAATCGCGCTCCTTTAGTAACGCCGACGCCCATGATTGAAGAAGAGATGATATGCGTCGTGCTCACCGGAATTCCCGCGAGGGAAGCCCCGATGATTGTCGCCGCGCCTGCCGTCTCCGCCGCGAATCCGTGGACCGGGCGGAGCCTTGTGATACCGTAGCCCATCGTCTTCACGATGCGCCATCCCCCGAAGAACGTACCGAGCGCAATTGCCGCGTGCGCGGAAAGGATCACCCAGAGCGGGACCGGCAGGTGGTTCGGGTCGACGCTCGTTCCGTAATAGCCGATGGAAAAGAGGAGCGGAGTAATAATCCCCATCGTTTTCTGCGCATCGTTGGTCCCGTGGCTGAAACTGTACGCCGCCGCTGATAGAAGCTGAAGGCGCTTGAAGTGTCGTTCGGCCGCCGGTCGGGGAGAGCCCCCGGAAGCCCGAACCACTGCGGTCATGAACAGTAAGCCCATGAGAAGCCCGATGATAGGCGACAGAACCATGAAAATGACGATGATTTCGACGGTCGAAATCTTAATTGCCGCAATACCGGCTGCGGCTATGCCCCCGCCCATCAGGCCCCCGATGAGCGCATGCGACGAAGACGTCGGCAGACCGAGGTACCAGGTCATGAGGTTCCAGACAACCGCCCCGACGAGACCGCAGAGAACAATATAGGGGATGATAGAGGTTTCGACATAATCGAGCTGGATGATATTGCTGATGGTGCTTGCAACCGCGACACCGAATCCGAAAGCCGCGATAAAATTGAAGAACGCGGCAAAGAGCACGGCGTTTCTCGGAGAGAGAACCTTCGTCGAGACGACGGTCGAGATGGAATTTGCCGAATCATGAAAACCATTTGTAAAATCAAAGAAAAGTGCGATGATAATTATGCCCACAATGAGGAGCACGGTAAAGTCAAGCATTGTAGGACCAGTTAGTTACTGGTAATCCTGCATTGAGCATATCAATTCTCGCTATAAAATATAGGCTGCTACAGGGACGGACACGTAAATACAGACCCGGAGGCCCATACTATAGTTTCTTAACGATTTCTCGCGCGAGTTCTCCCTCCCGGGAACGAGGGGGTGTTCATCTGAAACAGGAGCGGCCGGGCGTTCCCGAACGGCCCAAAAACACATTCTTCAAGCATCTTTGCAGGCGAGCGCAGCGGACGCCTGCCGATCATCGGCATACCTCCCCCCTCATGAGATCGCCACGATCACGGCTCTATGCATGAAGATTTATATCTCGGCCCGGTGACCGCGGCGCTCCACCGCGTCTGCAGGGGGTCGACGGCGGACCCCTGCTCTTTTTCGTTCCGGCAAAGAAAACGGAGCGCTGCCCCTACGGGGGGCCCACCGATGCGTATCCGTCAAGGGGTGCGCCGGGAGACGGGTATCGGTCAGGAGAGTCCGCGAAACAGGCGAATATCTTTCCCCGTTCCCGGAGATCAGCGGCAGCGCCCCCGTTTTCGGGGCAACGATTTTTAATAGCAATAGATCTTGATATTCTGTAGGGATCGAGCACATTGCCATGCATAGAGTATTATATTCCTCCTCCAGAATATGGCTGATTCTTATTGCGTTGAGTCTGATGCTTGCTGTACTGCCCGGTGCGGTCGGTGCGGAAGCAACACAGCCAACGCCTTCTATATGGGGCGACATCCTGAACTCGACAAACCCCATGCTACCGGCAGGAGCGCCGGTTCTCACGCTTCTCGATCCGGTGATCGATGGACAGAATGTAACGATAAACGGGAACCTCAATCCCGTATCGCCAGGAGTGACCATCACGTCGGTCAGTCTCGACTGGGGCGACGGAAACATCACCGAGTATCCGGATCTCCCTGCAACCCACCAGTACTCGAAAACGGGACTCTTCACGGTAAATGTCACGGGAAAACAGTCGGACGGACAATCAATCGCCAAAGCACTTTCCCTGGAGCTCAATGCGGATGATCGGGGGCCGATTACGCCGGCTCTATCGACCCCGCCCCCGGAGGAAAACCTCACCATATTCATCATCATCCTTGTCACCGCCGTCGTTGTCGTGGCGCTGGGAGGGATTGTTATGCGAATTATGTGGCGGAGAGGGGAGCAGGCAACGGTCTCCGATCTCTTAAGGGCGGTGGCAATACAGGAGGACCTCTATCATCAGGCGATGGAGCGAAGAGACATGACCACTGCAGCGGCAAGCGCTTACATCTGTGCCCATCTGCTCAGAACACTGGCTGGAAAATTCTCCGGGAGGAGGCATTCGAAATACCTCGAGACGGCGAACACCTGGGAGAGAGAAGCCCGGTGCGCTGCAAAAGCAGGCGGGATCACGCAAATAACCGGCTCTTCCTCAAAGAATCTACCGTCTGCTGAAGATCTGGAGCGGATCTGTTCCGGAACCGATGTCACGCCGGCGGTTCTTGGTTCGGTCCTGCAGATCGCCATCGACATGGCCCGCGAGGGAAGAGAAGGGCAGGCAGTCGGGACTTCGTTTGTGGTGGGGGACACCGATGCCGTATTGGATCACTCGCGGCAGTTCGTCTTAAACCCGTTCCAGGGACTCAGTCCGGCCGAGCGGCAGATAACGGACAGTAGAATCCGTGGCAACATCAAAGAATTTGCCCAGCTGGACGGTGCGTTCATCGTCAGGGGGGACGGCACCGTCGAAGCGGCAGGGCGGTACATCACGGTGGAAACAAGTCGCGTGGACATTCCCGAAGGGCTCGGTTCGCGGCACTCCTCAATCGCCGGGATCACCCAGTCAACCAACGCTCTTGGGGTTGTGGTCTCACAGAGCGGCGGTCTGATCACCCTGTTCAAAGGCGGGAAGATCCTGTATACAATCTGGCCGTAGATCGAGCGTCCCGGGAAGACGGCGACCGGCCGGTTCGAGAGGGATTGGCTGGAACTATACCCTTGCAGAGAGATGAATGTGCATGTATCGGATCATCGACTGGAACGAACTCTGGAAGGCTATCTATGTGAACTCCCCGGAGCGCCTCCAGAAAGAGCACGATCCTGCCGCTGTCTGGGACAGGCGGGCCGCCGCCTACCGGCGGGTCACCCGCGACGAGAAGCAGGCGACGGAGCAGGAACTCGGGATTCTGGATCTCGCACCCGGCGAGACCGTCCTTGACGTAGGTGCGGGGACGGGAAGGCTTGCCGTCCCGATTGCCCGCACCGCCGCCCACGTGACGGCGCTCGATCCTTCGGGAGGCATGCTTGCCGTTCTGCAGGAACAGATGGCGACGGAAGAGCTCTCGAACTACTCATGCGTCCGGATGCGCTGGGAGGACGCCGTGGTCGGCAGGGATATCGAGCCGCACGACGTGGTCGTTGCGGCGTTCTCGCTCGGATTCTACGATCTCGCCGCCGCCCTGCGGAAACTCGACGCTGCGGCTCTCCGGGGGGTCTACCTCTTCTGGCACGCGGGCGAGTGGCGGAGCCCTGAAGAGATGGCGCTGTACCGGACGGTCTTCGGGGAGGCGGCGGCCCTGCGGAAGGGATATCCGGACTACATCTATCCCGTCAACATCCTTCACGACGCCGGGATCTACCCGAACGTCCGGATCTATCGCGCCGTCTGGGAGGCGGTCTACGACTCCGTTGACGAGGCCGCCCGGACCTGGATGGGGATGCACGATCCCGCTCCGGAAGCCCTCGCTCCCGTCCGGGAGTACTTCGCGCATGTGCTCTCCCGGAACGAATCCGGGAAGTACGTCGAAGCATCCGTAAGGCCGACCGCGGCGATCTGGTGGACGAAAGACCGGTGAGCGTCGGCAGCGGTCGTCCCGCACCCTGGCTCATATATATGCCCTGAAACAAAGGTATCAGTCAGATGCAGAACCAGCAGCCCGTCGACCTCGAGGCCATCGCGTGGTCGGCAATGGAACACTACGGTTTTATCCCGGCGTTCCCGCCTTCCGTCCTCCGGGAAGTCAACTCTCTCGCTGCCGACACCCTTCCGGCGATCTCCAGCGACCGCCGCGACCTCCGGTCGCTCCTCTGGTCGTCTATCGACAACTACGACTCACGGGACCTCGACCAGATAGAGGTCTGCGAGGGAGGTCCCGGCGGGGAGATCCGGGTCCGGGTCGCGATCGCCGATGTCGACGCCTACGTCCCGAAGGGGTCGCGGACGGATCGGCACGCCGCCCATAACGGGACCTCGGTCTATACCGGCGTTACGACCTTCCCGATGCTGCCCGACCGTCTCTCGGCGGGCATCACCTCGCTCCTGCCCGGCCGGGAGCACATGGCGGTCGTCATCGAGTATGCCGTTCTCCCGGACGGAAGCGTGAGGCCCGGCGAGATCTACCGGGCAATCGTCGCGAACCGGGCGAAACTCGTCTACGAGGAGGTCGGCGACTGGCTGGAGGGGATCGGGCCCGTTCCCCGGGCGATCCGGGAGACACCGGGCCTCCGGGAGCAGGTCCTCTTCCAGGACGAGGCTGCCGTGCGTATGAAGAAGCGCCGCACGGAGCAGGGGGCGCTCGCCCTCGAGACGATTGAAGCCGAGCCGGTTGTGGCGGACGGTCGGGTCATGGGTCTCGTCGTCCAGCAGCAGAACCGCGCGCGGTGCCTGATCGAGGAGTTCATGATCGCGGCGAACGGCACCGTGACGGCGTTTCTGGGCGATGCCGGGCTCCCCATGATCCACCGGGTCGTCCGCACGCCGAAGAACTGGGAGGGGATCGTGAGGGAGGCGGCGGAGCGTGGTGCGGTCCTGCCCGCCGAACCGAACGCAGAAGCGCTCACGCGCTTCCTCATCCGGCAGAAGGCCGCCGACCCCGATCGCTTCCCCGACCTCTCGCTTACGGTGGTAAAACTCATGGGAGCGGGCGAATACGTGGCGTTCCGGCCGGGAGGTATCCCCGTCGGTCACTTCGCCCTCGCCGTCACCGACTACACCCACGGCACCGCCCCGAACCGGCGCTACGTCGATATCATCATCCAGCGTCTGATTAAATCGGTCCTCGACGCCGAACGTGCGTCACCCTACACGCCCGCCGAACTCGACGACCTCGCCGTCCGGCTGACCGACCGGGACAAAGCGTCCCAGAAGGTCGAACGCTTCGCCCGGAAGGCGGCGGCCGCAGTCATGCTCCGGGACCGGATCGGCGATACGTTCGAGGCGTTCGTCACCGGCGCCTCGGAGAAGGGGACGTATGTCAGGCTGATCGACCCCCCGGCCGAAGGGAAGGTCGTTCTGGGTGACCAGGGGCTCCGGGTCGGACGGCGGGTCCGGGTCCGCCTGCTCGCGACCGACCCGTACAAGGGCTTCATCGACTTTGAGCGTATCGGGTGAGGAAGAGGAGAGTCTCTCCCCTTTCGACCCTTCGTCAAGGAGGGGGCCCTGACCAGACAATCACAGATGATGGAGATCATTCCGTCCCGTTCAGGTGGACGTCCATCTGCGGAAGGGGGATCTCAACGCCGGCCTCCTTGAACATCCCGACGATGTCGCGGGTCAGGTCCCCCTTCACCCGCCCGGCGTCGGGTGTCTTTGTCCACGCCCGGAGGGCGAGGTGTATTGACGATTCTCCCAGTTCCGTGACGACGACCGCGGGTCCCGGGGAGGAGAGCACCGCCTCATGGGCCGCCATCAGGTCGGTGGCGACCCTGATCGCCAGGTTGAGGTCGCTGTCGTAGGCGATCCTGACCTTGACCTCAACGCGGCGGGTGTCCATGCGGCTGGAATTGATCACCGGGCTCCCCCAGACAAGGGAGTTCGGGATGGTGATATAGGTGTTGTCGGCTTTCAGGAGCTCGGTCGCCATGATCCCGACCGCGGTGACCGTTCCGGAGATGCCGTTGACCTCGACGAACTCCCCCTTGTCGATGGGGCGGATGGCCGCCACCCAGACCCCGGCAGCGAGGTTGGTGATGGTATCCTGCAGGCCGAAGCCGAGGATGAGTCCGATCACTGCCGAGAGCCCGAGCACCACGGAAGAGACGTCCATTCCGAGCGTCGCGAGGACGACGAGGACGAGGACCACGTAGAGCAGGATCGCAAAGAAGCGGACGAGAAACTCGAGGACCAGACCGGGCAGGTTTGAGGCCCGGGAGAGTGCTTTCGTAAAGGCGGAAATGAGCACTCGCACCACAATCCACCCGATCACGGCGATGATCGCGGCGAGGACGACTTTTTCAAGCGTGATATCGGAGAGCGGAACGGTCGTGGTATTGAGAATATCCATAATCTCCATATACCAAAAAATGGCACGCACGATTAGATAATACGATACTACAACGTGGGGAAGAAACGTCGCCATCGGTGTGGCCGGATTGGCCGGGGGTCCGGCGGCAGGAGTTTAAGAAGACCGGAGGTCTTCGAGAAAGCGACCGGTCGTAGAGCGGGGGCTTGAGAAACTCGAAGAGTTTCGAGTGGGTGCGACGAAAAGGAGCTTAGGCACCGTCAGGTGCGCGGGGGTCTCTCCCTCCCGGTAAAGACGTTCTGGGGCGTCTTCACTGTTGTTGCCTGATTTTTTCAGTCGCAAGACGGTATGGGTTTATTGTATCGAGAAAGAGGCTCCCATCTCTTCGAGAGCCAAAAGAGGGCCACGATAGATTGATATAGATAAAAGACCATAGCCTGAACTGCGGATGCCTAAACCGGTGTCCGGCTGGGACTGGAGAACTTAACAGGAGTGCCTCCCGCCCCAACAACTTGCCCGAAGGTTATTATAGTAGCATGGGTCGTCAACCTAGATAACTGTTGCGGTGCTGCGCCTTCGGGGAGGAGAAATGTGAGAGAAATGAAAGGAAAAAACAGAAGCGTACTCGCTGTCTTAGCAGGACTTCTCCTTGTCGGGATGTTCCTGGTTCCTGCAGCGAGTGCCGGGAGCGAGCAGACCGACTCTCATGGAGTTAACTCTGAGGACATACGCGATGCGGGAACATTAATCGTTGATGAAACCGGTGGTATGTCCTGTTTCGCGAATGGCGAGTCACCCGATGTCATATATGTCAGTGGTCAAACATACAAGCTCATAGTCAACTGCGAGTATATTGAGACCGGCGATGTGTGGTTGCAGACCGCTAAATTCTTCTTGAAAGATGAAAGTGGGAGAGTACTCGCCAAGAAAGAAATCTATGACGCACCAGGCGGTGACGAGAGTTGGGACGGAACGCTCGAGTATACGTTCAGGCCAAGCGGCCCTGGTGACGTGTTCCACTTTGATATCTCTTGTAGCGGAGGATCCGAGTCAGCAAGCGATGTAATCGACATTAAATTTAAGTGACCGGAGATGCCTGGATGAAACAAAAACTTCCCCCTTTTTTGGGTATCTCTCATGAAAAAACATTAATCACCACAAAAAGGCTCTATTTTGTCTTCGCTCTATTTATCCTCCTCGTCCCCGCGACCTCCGCACTCACCGCGGACGCCGACGAGATCGAGACCGTCACCCGCGACCTCTGCAATCTCTCGCGGTTCACGGGGAGCGAGGAAGAAGCGGCCGGGTATATCGGTGAAAAGATGCGCGAGCGCGGACTTACGGTGACCGTCGAGTCCTTCGAGGTGCCGGTCGCGACGTATAAAGGAGGGGGAGGTTATGAAGTACAATCGGTGCTCATCGGCTCCAACGTGATCGGGGTGAAGGAAGGGAAGAGCAACCAGACCGTGATCATCTCCGCTCACTACGACACCGCCGCCCCTGAACTCCCCGGTGAGGTGTATCCGGGCGCCGACGACAACGCCGCCGGCGTCGCCTCGATGCTGGAAATTGCCCGCCTCCTAAAGGACGAGGATCCGGACCGGACCATCTACTTCATCGCCTTCTCCGGCGAGGATGTGGGGCTGTTCGGGAGTAAACGGTGGCTGGACGCGCACGAAGACCGCCACGACGAGATCATCGCCGCCGTCAACCTCGACTGCGTGGCATACGGCGATTCTCTCAGAGCGCGCGCCCTTCCCCAGCACCGATGGCTCTACGAGTGGCTCCCCGAGAGCGAGAGCATCACATATGAGCGCGACTTCGGCGATATGAGTTCGGTGGGAGACGAGGTCAATTTTCAGGAACGGCACCTCCCGGCGCTCCGGATGGTCGACTGGGGAAACCATGACATAATCTGGGATACACCGGAAGACCGTCCTGAAAGGCTCAACTACACCCTCGCCGCCGAGTGCGCCGGGGCGGTGGCCGGTGCAATCTCTTGGGTGGAAGACACCGGCGACCTGACGCCTCCTGAATATGCGGCCCGGGTGGAGAACGGGACCGTCTATTACGACTCCCCGGAAGACCTCACCTATGAGGTGATCGTCGACGGCCAGAACCTCGGCCCCTGCCCGTCGGGTTCGGTTTCCCTGCCCCAGGGCATCCACACCACAGAGGTGAATGGCTATGACCGCCTTGAAAACCCTCTCTGGGGACCGGTACGGTATGTCCCGGGCGCCCACGAAGTGCAGATCGTCGGCTATGACCCGGCAGGCAACCGGCAGAAGATACATCTCACCGCAGAGGGAAGAGATCTCGACTTCCCGGTTGCGGCAAAGAACAATGTCGGGATCGCAATCTGGGGAAAACGCTCGCAGGAGGATATTGAGACCATGGGCCTGAAAAAAAGGGTTGGCTGCATTCATTCTCTCGTCTACCTGATCGAGAGGCCCGAAGGGGTTGCCGCAGTCGCCGGTTTCGTCGACGGGATCAGGGTCGCAAATCTCTCTTCAAAGAACTCTTTCCACCTCACGCCGGGCAACCACACCTACGGGATCGTGGCATACGGAGAGGACGGCGAAGTCGTCGGGAGCGATGAGACGACTTTTATTATCAGAAGCGTACTGGGAGAATCATTCGAGTTTCCTCCGAATAACAACCCCTTCTATGAACCCGGGCCAAAGGGGATATCGTCGGAGTTATTCGTCGGCGGCGGTGCGCTCGTCCTTGCCCTCGCCCTTATTGTGGTGTACAGGAAGAGACGGGGCTGATATCTTTTTGAAACAATGCCCGGGCCAAGCTTGTCCCCCGGATCGGCCTTTTTCTCGGGCAAGTCTTCATA
Source organism: Methanoculleus sp. UBA374 (assembly GCA_002508705.1). Classification (GTDB taxonomy): domain Archaea; phylum Halobacteriota; class Methanomicrobia; order Methanomicrobiales; family Methanoculleaceae; genus Methanoculleus; species Methanoculleus palmolei. The sequence goes on from DAYL01000009.1 coordinate 11,222, forward strand.
CAGTGGACCGTGGTGACTATCGCCATTGGGGGTGGGGCTGACGGGGAGGGGGGGACCCCCTCCCCTGTCTCAATCTCATAAGACTATCCTGCAACCCCCACCCCGCCCGGCCTCCGGCCTCCTCTCCCGCCCCTTGAAGCGGGGGCAGTCATGGTGAGACCCGGTGGAAAACCGTGCCCCGGAGTAACCCTGATTGTGGCCATCCGAAACAAACAGGTGGGGTTTCAACAAAGCCCGGAAATCAGGAAGAATAGGGAATACGGTTTCCCTCTTCCGAAAAAGGGATAAACCGGGCATACGCCTGCCGCAAAGGCGCCGCCCGCGGGGGGCGGCCGGATTCAATACCCGAGCCGGTCCCGGATCAGGACCAGGGTTGCCCTCCCGTCGGTATCTTCGTGATCGAGGACCACCTGCTTGCCGATGTAACTTCCCATGCCGTAGGCGCGCTGTGCACGCTGCTCTTCGAGGGGCAGGGCGTATTCCCGGCACCGCCGGAGCGCTTCTTCGAACGTCGGCACGATCTTGTTCACCCCGGAGACGAGGATGAGGTGAGCCGCCGCATGGGGCCACGCTCCCGTCCGGCTTCCGGTCTTGTCGCACCCGACGATCTCGCCCGACGCGGCGATAGCCTGCACCCCGGAGAGGAAATAATCGGCGGCTACGCTTTTTCGGCGGAGCGCGTGCCGCTTCTCTTCGTCGTTCTCGGCGGTGATGACCGCGTGATAGTCCCGCCATCCCTTCGGGTTCTCCTTGAGCGCCTGGTCGAACCCGATCTCGATCAGGGTCGTCGAGTAGCCGTTCATGACCTCGGCCCCTTCTGGCAGCAGGTCGACGACGGCCCGGAGGGCATCCTCAGCCGTCTCCGCGACGATCACCCGGATATTCCGCTCCTCGACCGCCGAAATTGTCTTTTTAAGCGTCGCGTCGTCCGGTATCCGGCTCCACCGTCCGGCATCAACTCCAGCATCCTTCAACAGGTTGCCCGCGCTGTACTCCGTATTTTTTGCCGTCTGCCGGGAAACATTTTCCATTCGATCACCTGGTGCGTAGATGGATGCGATCTCACATATACCTATACCTCCGGGGCGGGTCACAGAGGAGAGGTAACCAGCCTCTTATCAGGGACCCGCAGGGGGCAGTTTTAGTACCACATCCGGTCCATGATCGCCCGTCCGTCCCGGAACCTGACCCCCTCCATCTCGAGCAGCCTTTGTTTCATAGCAAGCCCGCCCTGAAACCCGCCAGGCCGCCCGTCCGTTCGCAGGGCGCGGTGGCAGGGGATGACGAGGGGAAACGGGTTCCCGGCAAGCGCGTTGCCGACCGCCCGGGCAGCGCCGGGGTTCCCGAGGTGTCGGGCGATGCGCCCGTAGGTACTGACGTAACCCCGGGGTATGCCGTATTCGGCAAGGAGCACGCGCCGCTGGAAGGGCGGACACCGATCAAGGTCGAGGAGATCGATATCGAACCGCACATCGTTTCCCCTAAGGAAAGACTGTATCCCGGCGATCAACGCCCTGATGCCGTTATCCCGGGGCTCCTTGCCGGAAGGCAGGTCCGCGTTCGGCACCGCATCGGCCCGGGGGTCGCCGGGGAGGAGGATTCTCTGCACTTTCGACCCGGAAAGAGACAGGATGAGGCGGACCGGGCCGAACCGTGTCGCGATCTCAATGACCGCCGGCATCGCATCGGGCCGATCACCAATGGATCGATCCATGATCAGAGTGTACCGCGGTTTCTATCTCACTTGCGGTCGGAAGGTCGATCGGTCCGGGAATGAACCTCTTCTCGATATTGTGGGTGGCCCGGACGATCCTGACTGCTCTGAAATCGCCGCGACCGGAATAGGGTCCCGTTGACACAGCAAATATATGGTACCGGCACAAACAGAGGGTGGATGCTTGAACAGATAGGAAATCTCATCGATATAATCATACACTTCGATACCTTCCTGCCTCTTGTTATAGAGGAGTACGGGGTATACGTGTACCTCTTTCTCTTCCTCATAGTATTTTTTGAGACGGGGGTTGTCGTCACCCCCTACCTTCCGGGTGATTCGCTTCTCTTCCTCGTAGGTACAATTGCCGCACAGGGGGACCTCAGCATCCTGCTTTCCCTCGCTCTGCTGATGCTGGCGGCGATTGCAGGAGATACGTTGAATTACTCGATAGGAAGACTGTTCGGCACCCGGGTTCTCTCAAGAGGCATCCCTTTCGTCAAACAACATCATATTGAGAAGACGGAGTTGTTCTTCGAAAAGTATGGAGGAAAAGCCATAATTATCGCCAGATTCGTTCCGTTTGTCCGGACTCTGGCGCCGTTCCTGGCAGGGACAGGAAAGATGCACTACCCCAGGTTTCTTGCGTTTAACGTAGTGGGCGGAGTATTGTGGGTTTTGAGTTTCGTTCTCGCGGGGTTTTTCTTCGGGAATATTCCTATCATCTCCGAAAACATCAACATCGTCATATTCGTCATCATCGGCGTCTCTCTGATCGGGGTGGCCTCCATGATCTTCGATGTCAGAAAACTGTAATACCCGTTTCGGAAGAACTTGTTTTTTTTGCGTCGCGGCCAGCGAAATCCGGGGTTTTAGCGACCGGTGCCGGGGAGGATGCGTCAGTCCTCCCCCCGCCCGCTCAAAAAAAGCCTTTTTCCCTCTTCGCTATCTTACGAAGAGGTCAGGAGGCCGGTGCGGCCTCCGCGACCGTCTCCTCCGCTCCAACCTCCTCGCTGTCCCAGACAAGGGGGCTCTTCATCTCAGTCATGATCACCCGTGAGCCGGAGGGGACCCTGATAGCGTCGCTGATATCCTCGGGGGCCCGCGCCCAGACAATCTGATGCTTGACGTCCCCGTCGGGGAGCAGCACCACGATGCTGTAGGTGTTCATATCCTCCTTTGGGGTATCCTCCCCTTCGCCGGGGGTGATGCGGTAGCACGTAAAGGTTACCGGCCCCGATCCTTCCGCAATCCTTTCTTCTGCTTCGCCTTTCATATGGATTCCTCCTCCCGGGAGCCAACTCTTCTGGGTCTTCTCCTAATAATAACTTGCCCCCCGGCTGATATGCCGTCAAAAAAAAGAGAATTTTCAAAGAGCCGATTGCCCCGGCCCTCACGCCACGTGAATATACCGCCCGACCAGTTCCCGGATCGCTTCGTTGTCGCCGTAGAGTTTCTCGCTCAACCCCCGGTCATTGAAGGCCTTCAGAGAGGCGATCCGGCTGTCGATCATGCCTGCCGGGAAAACCCCGTTTTCCTCGAAGATCGTCCGTTTTGCCTCAAGCGCTTCGGCGGACTCAACACAGGAAGCGGGGAGCTGCCGGAACTCAGCGAGACGCTCCTTAAACTCGGGCCGGAAGATGTTCCCGCTGACGTAGAGCCGCTCAGCCATCTCAAGCGCGCCAGGCATCTCGATACCGCGGAGAGCCGCCGCGATGAGGCCGGCAACGAGCAGGTAGGGATCGGCCGAACCGTCGCCGACCCGGTACTCAACCGTCTGCTTCGACGGCCGTTCCTCGCGGCGTCCGGTCTCGCCGGGGTTGGCGTCGCGGGCCATATCGTCCGCGCCGATCCATCCGAGGGGCACGCGGACCACGACCGAGCGGTTGCGGTCGCCCCAGCAGATCGTCGTCGGCGCCTCCTGGTGGGGGACAAGGCGGAGGTAGGACGTCGGGATGGTGTTCCCGAACGCCGTCAGGGCGTCGGCGGCATCAAGGATGCCGGCGATCATCTTCCGGGCGAACGGGCTTAACCTGCCGTCCTCGACCATCAGGTTTTGGCCGTCCTTCTCGACGAGCATGTGGAAATGCATGCCGCTCCCGGCCTTACCTACGGTGATCTTCGGGGCGAAGCTGATCTCGACGCCGTACTGGTTGCCGAGCATCCGCAAAATCCACTTGGCGAGGATCAACTGCTCGACCGCCTGCTCCGCCGGCATCGGCGAGAATTCGATCTCATGCTGTTCGTAGTAGGTGTCCTCGTTGTAGAAGCATCCGACCTCCGAGTGGCCGTACTTGATCTTGCCGCCGGCACGGGCGACGAGACGCATCGCCTCGTCCCGCAGGCCCGAGAACTTGACAAAGGGCTCCGCCGAGTGGTAACCCTTCTGGTCGCGGCCGGGATACAGGTCGTCCCGCGAACAGATGACGTAATACTCAAGTTCTCCGAGGGTCTTGAAGGTGCACCCGGTGCGGCGGGTAAACTCCTCGTCGGCCTTGCGGAGCACGTACTCGGGCGCACTCTTCAGGGGCTTTCCGTCGCTGTCGTAGAACGAGCAGAGGAACTCAAGTGTCGGCGCTTCTGCAAAGGGGTTCACAAAAGCCGTGCGGTAGCGGGGGATCACGTAGAGGTCACTGCTCCCGGCCTCAATAAATGAAAAGAGGTTGCTGCCGTCGACCCGTTCCCCGTCGGAGAGGATGGCGTCAAGGTGCTCCTTAGAGGAGATGACGAAGTTGAGGGTCTTGAGCTTGCCATCCTCGGCGACGTAGCGGAAGTTGACCATCTTTATTCCGTTTTCCTCGCAGAACCGGAGGATATCCTCTTTGGTAAACTCTACCGGGTCTTTCTTGAGAAAACGGATCAGATCGCGTGGGTTCATCTGGAGTTCAGAATCTCTCATATTTTCATAACGTTGGCTCCGCCCGTATAAATGCGTGTTCTCCTTTCCGCATCCGGCTCAACGGGTGAACTCTTGTTCCAGACGACAAAGGGAGGTTCATTCAGCATTCTCCCGAAATTCTGCCACGTCAGCCCGCACCGGGAGCCCAGGTTGAGCGTTCCTCTGTGGCATACCCAAACCCCGGGCGACACCGTCGACCGGGTATGAGCCGGACCGTGCTCCTCGCAGTCGGACAACTCCTGACCCCGGGGCACATGGTCCGACTCACAGGTGTGGTTGTCCGCGGTCAGGGTGAAATTTGTGGGTAGGTATTTGGATGAAAGTGTTCCGTTCAGGGTGTATCGAAGGTTCGGAGATCTTTTTGGGACGACCTCATGCTTTGCAGGTCGGATGTTGTCTGCCGGAGCCCGGTATCATTGACTTCTGCGAGCAGTCGACAACCCACCCCTGAAGGGGGGCAGATATATATTGTATCGCATAGACCGGTCTATTGTACCCGAACCCCGGGACGATCACCATGGGAGCAGACATGCCGAACCGACCCTCAGCAAGCGACGAATCGACCCTTCTCAAATGGATGCGGCTGGAGATCGGCAGGATCAACGACGGTGTCGTTGCGGAACGAAAACGCCTCTCCCGGCTCCTGCAGGAGGAACACCCCGCGTCCGTCACGAAAGGGGGGACCCGGTACGACTTTGACCGTGAGGTCTTGCTCCGGCTGGAGCAGGGCCTTCCGGGGGACTTGCAGAGGCGATTACGGCTTCCGATCATCTTTTACTTCGACTCCACGGTCCCGGATAGTTTCTTCCTCGCGGACGAAGTTGCGGTGCAGGTCTTGCAGTGTCTCCAGGAGATCAGCCCCCTCCGGAGGATGCAGGGCGGAAGGCTCTGGATGGCGAAACCGCTCGTATACGCCGTCATGAACCGGTATCCGACGGCCGTGCAGATCATGATGCGTTAGACGACGGGCGGGGCCGGACGTTCAGCGGCCGGCCGGCTCTCCCGGATGACTCTTTCTCCCGAGGGTCCGCCGGACCCGTTCAAGCGCGGGGCGGGAGACCTCATCCATCTGTCGGTCGAAGTAGTCCACCCATTCTGCGACGACCGCGAGTTCTTTCTGCTGCCGGTCGAGCCGTTCCTGCAGACGGCCGGCGACCTCCCGAAATCGGTCGTTCTCCTCCTTCCGGAGGTCACGTTCCCGTTCGAGGTCTTCAGTCAGGCGCAGGATCCGACGTTCCTGCCGGGCCAGCGTATCCCGCATCACCCTGAGATCGATCACCACCTCGGGCGAAAGAGAGGTACCGGTTCGGTCGACCTCGCCCGCGGGCTCCTCCGGTGCGGCCGGCTTCCCGCCGGAGCGGATCTCCTCTGCGACTTCATCGCGAGTGAGGCCAGATCCGGAGAGTTCCACGAGATCCCGGACAGTTTTGACCGCTTTCTGCGGGAAGAGTTTGACCGGGCCGATGGTCCGATAGGTAAAGAGACTGTCGTAGGTCTGGACGAGTGTCCGGGCATCCTGCTCGGAGACCCCGGCGAGGCGCGCAATATCGCCGATCTTGAGTTCTTTCTCGCTCATGATTGTCACCCTTGCACCCGATCGAGCGCTCGAACGGGAGCCCTGCAATAACTCTTTGTCGCTATCAAGTAAAGATGCGCTTCGGATCGCGTGGGTTTTTCTCACTGCCGTCCCAGTACTGATCCCATGAATCGGGGAGAGAGGGGAAGCGCCCCGGCCGTCGCAACCATCGTCCGGAAGGCCGTGCGGGCCGCACGGCTCCAGGTGCGGCCCGACGGGACCCTGCGGGTGGTCGCACCGCCGTCATTCGACGTCACGGAATTCCTGCAGAAGAACGCGGCCTGGATCGAAGAACGACGCAAAGAACTTGACAGTCTCGCCGCCGAAGGGCACGGAAAGGAGGACCTGCTCCTCCTGCGCGGACGGTTCTACCGCCCGGTCCCGGGCGCCCGGTTCGCGGTCGACGATGCTTCCGGCAGCGTCACCTGCCCGCCGGCCCCCGGCCTCCGGAGATGCCTTGCCCGGATGCTGCGGGAGGATGTCGGGGACCGCCTGAAGGCCTACCCGGACCTTACCGGGCAGGGGCCGGGGCGTATTGCGATAAAGGCCCAAAAGACCCGGTGGGGGAGTTGCTCGTCGCTCGGGAACCTCAACGTCAACCTCCGGGCCATAGCCCTTCCCGACCCCTTGCGGGAATACATCATCGTCCACGAGGCGGCCCACCTCCGCGAGCGGAACCACTCGAAGCGGTTCTGGCTTCTCGTCGGCGACCATTACCCCGACTATCGGGCGGCGGAGGCCGAACTGCGGCGCTACTGGGTCATCCTCGAACGAAACAGAGTCTGGAATTCGCTCGGGAACAGGAATTGAGCGGGACGGCATCAGGAATATTTTCGCCAGAACAGGGAGAGTTTTCTCGACTCCGCCCACCGATCATCGAGCTGGTCGATGATCCCGTTGATCCGCTGTATCTGCTGCCGGATCTTCTCCGTCGCGTCGGCATCGTTGATCAACTCGGCATGCCCCATGATCGCCTGGAGCGGGTTCCGGATATGATCGGCAAGCAGGGCGAACTGCTCCATGTTCCGCTCGACCTGACTGTAGGCCTTCGCCTTCAGGTCTTCAACCTCCCTCTGGGCGGTGATGTCCCGGGAGACGGTTATGACCTTCGCGACCTCCCCGCCCTCGAAGATCGGGATTCGCATCTCCCGGAGGAACACGGTTCGGTCACCGAGTTTGAGAGAGCGCTCCGATGTCAGCGGCCGCCCGGTCCGCACGACCCGCTCGTACTGCTGCCGCGCAGAGGGAGGAAGGAACGGCAGGACCATGAAGAGGTTCTTTCCGACGACGTCCGTTGCGAGGCCGAGTTCCTCGCACCAGGCGATGAAAGCGTCGTTTGCGAGAAGGAGGGTGAGCCCGGTATCGACGACGATGACGGTATCGGTGATGGCGTCAAGGACGATCTGGTAAAGGTCCTCCGACTCCCGAAAAAGGTACTCGGATTGCTTCCGATCGAGCGCGCTTGCGATGATATTGACTCCCGCAGCGAGGAGCACGACATCCTCGTCTGCGAACCGGGCGTTGTCGGTGTTCCGATCAAATCCGACGAAGCCGACGACCGCCCCGCTCATGCGGAGGGGAAGCATCAGCGTCGCGGTAGCGCCGTGCCGCTTCAGGAAATCGCGCTCCTCCCTGCGCAGCCGCCCATCTCCGGACGTTCCATCCACATAGACCGTCCGGTCCTCAAGGATCTGCGCGATCCACCAGGGTAGGTCACGCGTAAGGAACTTCTGAAACTCCCCCCGATGGGGTTTTTGCTCCGGCATGCACCATTCATGCGTCGTACCAATGAGTGTCCGGGAGTCGTTGAAAAGCGAGAGGTAGCCCCGCGAAGCACCGCACGCACGCCCGAGGCTCTCAAGCGAGGCGTCAATAGCCGGATCGATCTCGGTCGGGTCCATAAAGCGTGCAGGCATCGCCGCGACGGCTCCTTCAAGGTTGTGGCGATGTCCGGATGCATCCTCCACCTTCCCCTGCACGGAACCTTCAACACAGGAGACGAGAAACCAGAGATCGGCGGTCTCGGGGTCACAGACCGTGCTGACCGCCATCCGGGCATAAAAGATCGTTGAATCCCTCCGCCGGGCAGCGACCGTCCCGTTCCAACGCCCGGTGGAGAGAACACAGCCGATACAGTCCAGCCCCCCGTCCCGGGAGAGCCAGAGGAGGCCCACGGGTTGTCCGACGATCTCCCGCAGATCGTACCTCCACATCGCAAGCAACGAAGCGTTGGCGAAGATTATACGCCCTTCACGGTCGGCAATGCAGATCCCGGAGAGCGAGGTCTCGATGACCTGCCTCAGCATCGCAGCAGTTACACCCGGGGTGGCGGGCTGAACCCCCCCGACGAACGAATCGTCTCCTCTCCGACAGTCCTGAACGCCATTACGTTGCATAAGCTCGTCGAAAGACGAACGATCCGAGGTATGCGGAGCCATTTTCTGATCGTCCCGGGGCAGCAAAACAGAGCTATCCCTGCAGTTCCGGAGAAACCCGAACCGGTTAGGTTGATCAATCCCCGGTGTCAGATATATAATTTTTGTTTTCACTCGCGTCGACGAGAAGACTGCAGAGGGTCATCTATCCCGTGCGATATCAGGTGTCAACCTCTCGTCCCCGGGAATAACTCCGGTACATCAGGAGGAGCGCGATGCCGATCGAAAGGAAGATAGCGAGAGATATCCAGAGCCCGGCTCTTGTCGGAAAGAGATTGAGAACACAGTCGATACCGAGAGCGATGGTAAAACTGCCGATGAGGCCGCCGACGGTGATGCAGGAGAGAACCTCCGTCTTCGTCATGCCGAGCATCCTCCCGACGATGGAGCCGACGATGCTCCCCGACCCGTCGAAGGGGAGGCTCACAAAAGCAATGAGGCCGACGAAATAGAGCCGCTCAAGCCATGGCCGCCGGTCAAGGAACGTCCGACCTGCCTCCATAAACCGCCGGACCCAGGGGCCGAAGTAGGGGAGGCGCAGGATCAGGGGAAAGTTCCAGGCCATGAAGAGCCCGCCGGCGAAGTCCAGAAACGCCAGGGAAAATGCGGCAAGCCACCAGGGGACCCCGAAAAGGATGCAGGCCGGGATGATCGTCTCCCGGCCGAGCGGCGGAACGACATAGGCGACCAGCATCCCGACGAGGAAAAGCCACTGCTCCGCCGGCAGGAAAAACCACACTACGGCAAGAAATGCCCCGCAGAGCAGAAAAGGGACCGAGACCTTCAGCCAGCTCGGCCGGGCATCGATCTCGTCATCGCCCCATGCATCAATCCGCCGCATGAACCGCCGTCACCTGCGGGAGAGTCCCCGCGTTTCCGATGACCCGGGATCACTCCCCCTCGCGAGCAGGGTCGGCGGGAGGGAAGGGGGCCCGGGTCCTGAAGATATGCTCGACGATCTTCGATGAACTGGCAAGCGAACCGGGGTACCCGGATATCCGGACGACTTCTGCGTCAAGCTCACGGTCCCGGAGCCTCTTTTGGAGGTCCTCCTCGTCGAAGTGCTGATTAAACCCGAGCGTGATGATGTCGGGCCGGATCTCGGCGATAGGCCTGAACATGTCATGCAGGTCCCCGAGGAGCGCATGGTCGACCGGTTTTAATGCCCGGACCATCCGGACCCGTTGATCTTCCGGGAGGATCGGCCGTGGCTTATGCTTCACGTTCGCGTCCCGCGCCACGATCACGAAGAGTTCATCGCCGAGCCTCCGTGATTCTTCGAGGTAATAGAGGTGTCCGGGATGCAGGATATCGAACGTCCCCGTTGCAACCACGCGGATCATTCGACCACCTCGAGGGTTGTCACGCTGCCGTCCGCCCGATAACACCGCCAGTCTCTTTTGCCGTAGGGATACCCGACGATGATATGATACCGGCCCACCGTGGGAAAGAACCTGAGATCTGCGGGCGACGGCGAGAGGACGCCGTTCGGATGACTATGGGCGCTGCCGGCCTGGTGGACGTCCAGCGGGAGCATATCGACGAAGAATGAGGCGCTCTCTTCCCCGACGGTAGTACCCGGCACCAGGTCAAGGTCCCGGATAATGCCGTCCCGCTCCCGCAACACGGCAATGAACTCGTTCGGATGATGTTCCCGCCCGAGTTCGAAGAGTATCCCAAGTAGATCCCTGCTGATCCCGTGTATAGCCATTCTCCAGAATAGTTGGGGAGAAGGGAACATAAGCCCTCGCGTCGGCATAGAATTCTCTGCACCGACGCGTCGGGACCCGGGAAAACAGGGGATCGTTAAGGAGTGACCGGTTCCTCCGGCGTGGCTGCCGGGGTCGCATTTTCCGGCGGCACGAGAACCGTATCGATAATGTGGACGATGCCGTTCGCTGCCGTGATGTTGGACGCGACAACGGTGGCATTCCCTAGCGTGAGGGTGCCGCCAGCCGTCCCGACGGTGAGATTGTCGCCGGAGAGCGTCTCAAGAACGGTCTCGTTTCCGACGGCGGAGGCGAACGCAGTCAGATCTTCTGTGGTGTGGTTTCCTCTCACAATGTGGTGCAGGATCAGCGCGTCCAGCACCTCGGTGTCGTTAGAGAGCACGGTCTTCGCAAGTCTGGCTTTTTCGACGGAGCCTGCAAAGGCGGTCAGGTTCCCTTCCCCGGCAACCAGATCGGTCAGCGTCGTGTTCGCCGGCTCCTCCCCCGGGGTTACGTTCCCACCTGGATCGACCATCATCCCCTCAGGAACGACGATGACGACGCCCTGCATGGGCGTCCGCTGCGTCGAAGCGTTGAACGTACAGCCGTACGGATAGGTCCCTGTATCGGCGAACGTGTGGTTGAACGTCGCATTCTGCTCGATCGGCCCGGAGTCAAAGAGCCCTCCCGCGCTGGTGACGCTATGGCTTACGATGTCATGGTTCGTCCAGGTTATTTTCGCGTTGCCTTCGACCGTGAGCGAGGGAGGATAATACAATCCTCCCGGGATATCAACGTCGGCGTCTGCCGCCGCCAGGACCGGCAGGGCGGCGATGCCGACGATCAGCGCCGTTGCGAACCCGAATAGAACAAGAGTTCGTCTCATATTGTCTCACCCACGTTTACGAACCCTGGCCGGGGGTCCTGATGACACCCGCCTCGAACAGTTCGGCACTGCTCACCGCTGCCGCGGGCAGATTGAATGGACTCTTGAATATATAAATATTATTATATAATGCGGTTCGGAACTCCGGACTGGAGCCGGCACCCGCTGCTATGAATATGCGCGGCCGCTCAGAACGGCCCGTCCTGTTCGAAACTTCTCCCGAACCGGATGGCAAGCTCCGCCTTGAAGAGTTCTTTTCCGAGGTAGGCGGCGTGGTCGAGCCGGGAGATACTTCCGTTCTGGAGGAGCGTATGGAAGACGTCTTCCCAGCACCTGCCCCGCACGGCGCGACCCCGGTGTACCGCAACGATACAGTCTCCCTCGATGCCGATGCGGATGCACCCGAGCGGGTCGTAGACGATCTCGTCCGGGGCGGGGCGGGCATCCGTGATGTTGTCGTACTCCAGCGGAGGTTCCCGCCGCCGGCGCTTCTCTTTCAGGACCAGGAGGTCGAGCCCCAGGTCTTTGGGATACGGGCGGCCGGTCATGAGGGACATCATCTCCGTCGCCCGCCGCATCTCCGCCACCGATCCCCTGGTTTTATCGCTGTGCTCGCTTGTGAAGACGATAGCGGCGCCGACCTCGTACGCCATCCCCGCGAGCAGGGCGTTCGCCCCGGGGGAATCGGCGTCCAGCAGTTCCACGACGTTTCCCGCCCCGAAAAAGAGCGGACGCGGGGCCTCCGGGAACCGGGAGAGGGAGTCGACGAGCCCGGACCCCGCCGGCTGGAGAAGGGGGTCGGCGATCAGCCGGGAGATCCCGGCTTTTGCTGCGGCCGCCAGGTTCTCTAAAAGCGTCCGTTCGCGCGGCACCACGACCGCGGCCGCCCCGGCATCCGCGACCGCCGCCGCGACAAGGGGGATGTTCCCCTCGTGCAGGGAGAGCACCAGGTCCGCCCGGAAGAGCGACGCTGCGATGAGGAGCGGGTCCTGCGTATCGACCGCAAGGGGACCTTCTACCCCCGTAAGGGCCGAAAAACAGCGCGCAACGTCGTCGGGGGTGGCGTCGAACCCGAACCCGAGGTCCACGATATCGGCGCCGTCGGCGAAGAATTGCCGGACGTCAGCGAGGATATCATCCCGCTTGTGCGCGTCCATGATCTCCGCAAGCACCTTCATCCGCGAACCGCCGCCAATCTTCAGGCCCCGGATGATGAAATCGGCGTCCGCCTCCGCCTCCCGGAGCGCAACCCGTCGGCAGGCCTCCTCACGGCGCGTTTCCGTAAGGAAGTCATCGGCCGGGACGGTCTTCGAGAGCCGGACGCTGTCGAGCACTGAAAGAACCAGCGGGAGATCGGCCGCGTGCCGCGGGCCCCGGTAGATGGGGACGCCGGTCTCGCGTTCGACCTCGGCAAAGGATGCGGTGCACATCCCCGGGACGATTGCCATATCGTAGGTGCCGCCGGTAAGCAGCCTCCTGAGGTCGCCCGGCGCGAGGAACGACGCGATATGACCGATGACCGCCACATCAATCTCGTAGCGGTCGCTGAATCGCTCGGCCGCCGCCTTCACGATTGCGATCGTTTCCGATCCGGTCGGGAGAAGAATGCGCATACACTTCACTTATTATTCAGCGGATGACAAATATTCTGATCTTATGTTGCGTTGTGATCTGCATGTCCACACCAGGTTCTCCAAAGACGGAGAGAGCAGTGTGGAGGAGATCCTCCGGCGGGCGGAGGCGGTCGGTCTCGACGCCATTGCGATCACCGATCATGATACCGTGGAGGGGGCCCGCCATGCCCTGCAGTGCAAGACCTCCGTGACCGTGATCCCGGGCATCGAGATCTCGACGAAACAGGGCCATCTCCTCGCCCTCGGGGTCGCGGAACCCCTGCCGCCAGGGCTCGACTTCTTCGAGACCGTCGCCCTGGCCCGGGACCGGGGCGCTCTCCTGATCCTCCCGCATCCCTACCACCGCTGGCGCCACGGCGTCGGGAGGAGGCTTGCGGCCAGTATCGGAGCGGTTGACGCGGTAGAGGTCTTCAACAGCCGCTATATAACGGGATCGGCGAACCGGAAGGCCGCAGTCGCTGCACGGAAGTTCGGGAAGCCCGGCGTTGCCGGGAGCGACGCCCACAATGCCCGGTACGTCGGGTTCGGGGTCACGTACGTCACGGCCGAGCCGGATGTGGCCTCCATCCTCTCTGCGATCCGGGAAGGGCGGACGATGGCGGGAGGGAGGATGACCCCGCTCCGCACCTACACCCGTCAGTCCATCAAGGGCGCTCTTCGCAGGATACGACGAACGGTACATCGATGAACCTGGCGTTTCGCTACTCCTACTTCGGGGATTGCTTTTTCGGCTCGCAGATGCAGCCGGGGCTCCGTACCGTGGAGGGCGAGTTCGTTGCGGCATGCAGGCGCCTCGAACTCTTCGACGACTGGCGGGAGGCACACTTCGTCACCGCCGGCCGCACCGATCGCGGGGTGCACGCCCGGAGTCAGGTCTGCTCCTTCACGACCGATAAACCGGATCGGGCGGTCGCGGTACTGAACCGGGTGCTCCCGGAGGACATCTGGTGCACGGGATGGACCGGGGTGCCGGACGGGTTCCACCCGCGATACAGCGCCGTAGCAAGAACCTACCGCTACTACTTCTTCCCCGCTCCGGGCGACACCGCGGCCATGCATGAAGCGGCCCGGGAGTTCGTCGGCCGACGCAACTTTTCGTCGTTTGCACGCGTCGGCGACCGGAATCCGGAGCGAACGATCGTCACGGCAGAGGTCTATGAGGACGGGCCCTTCGTCGTCTTCGAGGTGACAGGAGAGAGTTTCCTCTGGAATATGGTTCGGTGTATGGCGACGGCGCTGGAACGGGTGGGGAAGGGCGAAGCGAATGCCGGAGAGATTGCCCGGCTCCTCGAGGAACCGGCGGGACGGGGGCTCCCTGCAGCTCCACCCGGGGGATTAGTCCTCTGGGAGGTCGACTGCGGAGTCTCCTTTACACCGCTCCCGGTTGATGAAAAGAGTCGCCGATATCTCGCCGACCGTTATCGTCGCGCCATGATCATGGCGGAGGTGTCCGCACGCCTTACACCCGAAGAGAGACTGCCGGAATGACCGCTGTCTGCCGGCCTTTCGAGCTGCGGTGTATCCGACGCCCGAACATTCCCGATACGGTGCGGCGATGCGGGGATGATCGGGGAAGCGACCGTGCTCGATGTCGGCGTTTTGAAAGAATCCGACAGCAGGCAACGGATCTTCCAAAGACGGTGCGGCAGGAGAATTCATGTTCCCTCCCCGTTATTCGAGACAGCCGCAATTAAACGTTCCGGATGGCAATACCGGGATAACCGGAACCCGGCTTGAATCGCACCGGGGAGACGGCCCGCCCACGACGGTTACGGGAAATCCCTCTCTCTCGCCTGGACAGGAAGACTTAATTAGTCGGCACGGTTTTAGTGGCACTGTTGTAAATGACATATCATTTATTTTAATAAATTGTTAATGATTACTATTTAATAATAACCTATTAATATATGCCAGAACAGTCCCGTTCCAGTACGTCAAGAGGGGAAAGTGGATGTACGACAAGGATCCGGTTCTGGCGAGGCCACCCGTTCATTCGGAGGGGTGGTTTGCCGAAGAGACAACTGTGCCGTTGCCACAGTACATAGATGCAGAGACGGGCGGATGGATCGAACAACGGGCTCCCCGGATCGTCGGACAGGAGAGCCCGATAGATATTCCTGCGTTTCGCTGTGAGATCCAGGAGCAGGTCAATCCTCTGCGGACACCGACAGCCCCGGGGCACCGACGGATAGTGAGCGAATCCGCGGATGCGACAACGGCCGCATCCCGCCGGTCGGACAGGATGAAGATTCTCGCGGCGATCCCCTGCTTCAACGAGGAGGTTGCTATCGGTTCGATTGTCCTGATGGCCCGCCGATATGCCGACGAGGTTCTCGTAGTAGACGATGGATGCACGGACAACACCGTGAAGGTTGCCCGGGATGCCGGAGCGACCGTCGTTTCGCACGGCGCCCGGAAGGGGAAAGGACGGGGAATTAAGAGTTCTCTGCAGTATGCGGTCGAGCACGACTATGACTGCCTGGTCTTCATGGACGGAGACGGTCAGCACAACCCCGGGGAGATACCGCTCCTGACCGGGCCGATCCTCGCCGATACCGCCGATCTCGTCATAGGGTTTCGGACCTTCGATCAGATGCCCTTCTACCGGCGATTCGGGCGGGCCGTGCTTGATATCGCCACCACTACCGGTAGTTCGATTACCGACTCGCAGTGCGGTTTTCGGGCCCTGAACAGAAAGACCATGGAGTCGATGCTCGGTATGCTGCGGAAGGATGATTTCTCAACCGAATCGGAGATGCTTCGGATTGCACAGGAAAAGCACCTGCGTCTCGGAGAGACGCCGATCAACTGCAAATATGGCGATTTTGACACGTCCACAAAAAATCCCGTATCTCATGGAGTAGAGGTGCTCGGATCGTTATTCTGGCTCATCGTGGAGAAAAAACCTCTTTTGAATATCGGCCTCCCCGGACTTGTTGCGGTGATCGCAGGCGTATTTCTCCTGTTTCAGTTCTTCCAGGGTTTCAATGAGACCGGCCTTATCCCGATCGGCCAGGGCATGCTCGCATCGCTTCTCCTGATTCCGGGAACCGTCGCACTTGTGCTTGGCCTAGCACTCTCCCTTATCGCACGGATGCGGGAGTGAGGGGGATGGATACCATGCAGAGGAGAAACGCATGATCGGTATAATACTCGGTACACGGCCGGAGATCATCAAGATGTCCCCCGTCATCAGGGAATGCGAGCGCAGAAATCTGGATTACTTTATCCTTCATTCGGGACAGCATTACTCCTACGAGATGGACCGGGTTTTTTTTGAGGAACTCGACCTGCCGGACCCGGAATACAGCCTCGATGTGGGTTCAGGGACCCATGCCGGTCAGACGGCGAAGATCATGACCGGTGTCGAAGACGTTCTGATGAAGGAGTCTCCCGACATCGTCCTCGTCCAGGGGGACACGAACACCGTCATGGCCGGGGCACTCACGGCATCGAAACTGCATGTGCAGGTGGGCCACATCGAGGCGGGCCTCCGCAGCTTCAACCGATGGATGCCGGAAGAGATCAACCGGGTGCTCACCGATCATATCTCGGACCACCTCTTTGCTCCGACGGAAACCGCCCGGAAAAACCTTCTCGCAGAAGGCATTGAAGACCCGAAGATCTGTATGACCGGCAACACCGTCGTCGATGCGGTGTACCAGAACCTCGACATATCGAAGAGGAAGGTCAACGTCTTAAAAGACCTCGACCTCGAGCCCCGGGAGTACTTCCTCGTCACCGCCCATCGGCAGGAGAACGTAGACAACCGGGCACGGCTCAAGGGAATCCTGAAAGGGCTTGAGGGGGTGCAGAAGGAGTTTGCCCTGCCCGTCGTCTTTCCGGTCCACCCGAGGACCGAAAAACGGATCCAGGAACTGGGCATCGGCGTCGACGGATTAAATCTTACCAAGCCCTTTGGCTTCCTGGAATTCCTGCAGTTGGAATCGCAGGCGAAACTCGTGCTGACCGATTCCGGCGGGGTCCAGGAAGAGACCTGCATTCTCGGCGTTCCGTGTGCTACGATGCGATACGACACGGAGCGGCCCGAAACGCTGGCCGTCGGATCGAACATTCTGGTCGGTACCGAATCGAGGAGGATCCTCGAAGGGGTCCGCTCCGCAACAACCTGGAAATCCGGCTGGAAAAACCCTTACGGCGATGGAATCGCCGGAAAAATGATCGTGATGGTCTGCGCTGCCGCACGGTCCCGATAACACCTATGAGGAGAATACGCATGAGGATCTGTATACTGGGATTAGGATACATTGGACTACCGACCGCGTTGCTGTTTGCCGCTCACGGAGCGGACGTTGTCGGCGTCGATGTCAAACAGAACTTGGTCGATTGTCTGAACCAGGGGACCCTCCCGTTCAGTGAACCGGGAATCGAGGACCTCTACCGCGATGCCCGTGAGCGATTTGTTGCAAAGACAGAACCCGAAGCCGCGGACGTCTTTCTGATAGCCGTGCCGACGCCTCTGGACGCGGCAACGAAGGTTTCCAACCTCTCGTATGTCAAGAACGCGGCCGATATGATCGCCCCCCGTCTCGCCGGGGGGAACCTGGTCATTCTCGAATCGACCGTCCCGCCCGGAACGAGTGAACGGGTCGTCATCCCCAGGCTTGAGAAGAGCGGTGTCGTTGTCGGGGATTTTCAGTACGCCCATTGCCCCGAGCGGGCAATCCCCGGACGGACCCTGCAGGAGATGACGACCAACACGCGCATCATCGGCGGGTACGACCGGGACTCCGCCGAAAGGGCGGCTTCGATCTACCGGACATTCGTCACCGGGCAGATTTACCGGACCGACACGCGAACGGCGGAGTTTGTCAAATTGATGGAGAACACCAGCCGCGACGTGAGCATTGCGCTCGCAAACGAATTTGCCCAGCTCGCCGAGGAGTGCGGGATCAATGTCTGGAAGGCTATCACTCTCGCAAACAAGCATCCCCGGGTTTCTATCCTCAATCCCGGACCGGGCGTTGGGGGACACTGTATCGCCATCGACCCCTGGTTCCTGACCGAGAACTCCACACGGTGCAAGATGGTCTCCACGGCGCGGGAGATCAACGATTCCATGCCGAATTACGTACTCCACGCCGTTCGTAGCCTGCTTGCCGGAGTCAGAAACCCGACGATCAGCATCTTCGGCGTTGCCTACAAGGGCAATATCGGCGATACGCGGGAGAGCCCGGCACTCAAGCTGATCCAGCTCGCTGAGAACGAAGGGTATGCCGTCAGGTGCCACGACCCCCACGTCGGGGAGTTTCCGTACCCCCTCATGAACGCAAAGGATGCAACGGTCGGGAGCGACTGTCTCGTCGTCCTCGCCGATCACAACTGTTTCTGCACGGTTGAACCGGCCGATCTCCAGATGAGAACGAAGTTCGTCGTAGATACCCGAAACATCCTCGACCATGAGAAGTGGACCAAACAGGGCTTTATCGTCAGGGTTCTGGGTGACGGGTCGCCGGTACAGCCGGTGCCGTCGGACGGGATTGCGCCCCCGGCGGGTCTGTATCCTGCAGGAGTGGTGCAGCAGCCGATTGTGTCCCCATCACCGCCGTCAATCACCGTATTCTCCCCGGACGGGCGGGAGGGCTACCCCTAACCCCCCGTACATGGTTTTGTGAAGTCGGGATCTACAAGCAATCTTCGACGACCGTATGGAGACAACGAGGAGTTTCATGAAACAGGTATGCATCGTATCGCAGCACTTTCCACCGGAAAAATCAGGAAACGCATCACGCATCTACGACACCGCCACACATCTTGCGAAGCTGGGGATCGGCGTGACGGTGCTTGCACCCCATCCCACGTTTCCCACCGGTTCATTTCCCCGAAGATGGAGACGATCCGACGTGCGGGAGGTCGAGGGCGTCCGCGTTGTACGGCTCTGGACCTGGCAGCCGGCATCCGGGGACCCGGGGTTTACCAGCAGGATGGCCTATTACCTTCTCTTTCCGCTTCACGCCGCACTCTGGCTTCTATTCACCGGAAACCGGTTCGACGCGATCATCACGTCGGCACCGCCTCTTTTCACCGGAATCCCGGGATACGTCCTGAAGCGGACCTCACGGGCCGCGTGGATCCTCGATATCCGCGACCTCTGGATCGATGCATCGATAAGCCTCGGCTTCCTCCGGGAGGGGAGCCTTTACGAGAGGATGAGCAGGAGGTTCGAGCAGATGTGTCTTTTGCAGGCGGATCTCGTCGGGGTCACGACCGAAGAGCTCGGGCGGAGGATCGCATCGCGCTACCGGGTCACGGCTCCGATGGAGTTGATGCCGAACGGCGTCAATACCGACTTCTTCCGCCCCATGGACGGCGGAAAGAAGAGGCAGATCATCTACGCCGGCAACGTCGGGCACGCCCAGGACCTCGATAAGGTGGCCCTCGCCGTCAAGTCGATGAACGGCACCTATAACCTGAAGTTCCTCATCGTCGGCGACGGCGACACGCGGGGGAGTCTTGAACGGCTGGTGAAGGCCGAGGGCCTGACCGACTCGGTCGTCTTTACGGGCACCCTCCCGCGCGAGAAGATCCCGCAACTCCTCTCCGAGTCGCTCGTGGGGGTGGCACCCCTAAAGAGGCTCGATAACCTCGAGTATGCCGTTCCCACCAAGGCCTACGAGTATATGGCATGCGGCATACCCTTCGTCGGCTGCGGGAACGGCGAGATCGCCCGTCTCGCGAAGGCGTCGGGCGCCGGGGTCATCGCCGACAATACGCCGGAGGCGATTGCCGCTGCCCTCTCCTCGCTCCTCTCGGACCCGGCGAAGATGGAAGAGATGGGCCGTCGGGGCCGGGAGTACGTCGCAGAGCACTGCGACCGGAGATCGGTCGCTCTGAAACTGAAGAAGCATATCGAGAGGATGATATGGACGGGCGCCTGACGCCGCTTCTCTCCCGGGTTACCGGGAGGGTCCGGGAACTTGCGGTCGTCCGCGACGAGACCGCATACATCCGTGACCCGGTCTTCGGCATCGTCCGCAACCGGGTCCACGCCGAGGTCGCAAAGGCGATGCTCCGTTCGGGAGGCGACCCGTTCGTGGCCCCGCTCCTGAATTACGTCACGGCCTGCCAGAACCCGGACGGGTCCTGGAACGAAGTTCACGTCAATTACAACGAACCTTCGGCCCTGATCACCGCGTTCATCGGCGACGCGCTCCTGGAGGCGGCGGACCGGTGTCCGCACGAAGAAGCGGTCGTTAAGGCCCGGGACTATGTCCTCGCCGCCGAGAGGCGCCCCGGGTACTTCTTGAAATCTTCGGGCTACACCGCCGACCACCTGAACGTCGACGCTTCGTGCGGGGCGTTTCTTGCCCGATACGCCGAGCGGTACGGTGATGAAGAAGCCCGCGCGGCGGCACTGCGGGCGGCGGAAAACGTGCTCCGCCACCAGCATAGCGACGGCGTCTACCCCTATGCGGTCGATAAGGGAACCTACCCCTACGTCTTCGACCTTCCCTGCGTGCACTACCAGGGCGTGACCATCTATTATCTCGCAAAGATAAACGACGGCCTCCCGGACGACCGGATCGGCGAGAGCATCGAGAAAGGGGCCCGGTGGCTCGCGAGCGTCCAGCGTTCCGACGGGCGGTTCGACTGGTCGAAGAGCGGGCTTTCGTTTGCATACTACCTCTCCGGAGCGTACGCGTTCGCCCATGCCTCGTTCGTCTACGCATCCCGGGCGGACGGCCGCTACCGGGATAACGCGAGCCTCTGCCTCGACCGGCTCGAGGCGGATGTGCAGGGGCTCGCTCCCCGGTGGGAACCGGGCGCCTGGTCCGATCTCCTGCCTTCCGTCGTCACGGCGGCCAGGACGGCGTCGCTCGGAGGCTACCCGCTACGGCACCGGGCGTTCCGGTTCGGCTACGGGGTCTACCGGCAGGTTGCCCGCAGGCGGTATGCCGGAACCGCTGAGACGCGGTCGTTTGAGGCGCTCTGCCGATTGCTCGGTATCCGGACGTCGACCGTGGAACCGTCGAAGAACTTTCCCGACCTCTTCATGACGTCGGAGATGCTTGATTGCCTCACTCAATCGGAAAAATGGAGTAACCATTCATGAAACAGGTAGCACTCGACCTGCAGTCAGGGTCTATCGAAGTGGAGAACGTTCCCGTTCCCACCGCAACGCGGGGGGTCATCGTTCGAAACGCCTACTCCCTCATCAGCGCCGGCACCGAATCGTCGCTGATCAACCTCGCACAGCAGTCGCTCGTCGGCAAGGCGAAAGCGCGTCCCGAGGACGTGAAGAAAGTCATCCAGAAGATCGGTACGGACGGCCCCCTCTCGGCCTACCAGCAGGCGATGGGCCGCCTTGCAAAGCCGGAGCCGCTCGGCTACAGTTGTGCCGGGACGGTGGTGACAACCGGGTCCGACGATTTCGAGGTGGGCGACCGGGTCGCCTGCGCCGGCGCCGGGTACGCGGTGCACGCCGAGTACGTCGCGGTCCCGAAAAACCTCTGCGTCAGGGTCCCTGACGGCGTCGGTTTTCGGGAAGCGGCGTTCACGACCGTCGGGTCGATCGCAATGCACGGCGTCCGGAACGCCCGGGTCACGGTGGGGGAGAACGTCGCGGTGATCGGTTTAGGGCTGATCGGTCTGCTTGCCGTCCAGATCCTCAAAGCCGCGGGGTGCCGGGTGATCGGGATCGATATCGACCGGGAGAAACTCTCTCTTGCCGCGGACCTCGGTGCCGACGTCGTCTCGAATTACGACGGCCTCGCCGAGCGGATGAAGGCATTCTCGCCGTTCGGAGCGGATGCGGTCATCATCACCGCGGCAACCCGGTCGAGCGCCCCCATCGAGACGGCCGGCCGCCTGGTCAGGGACAAAGGCAGGGTCGTGGTCGTCGGGAACGTGGGGATGAACGTGCCGCGCGATATCTTCTACGAGAAAGAGGCGGAGGTCGTCGTCTCCCGGTCCTACGGTCCGGGCCGCTACGACCGGAACTATGAGGAGAGAGGCGTGGATTATCCAATCTACGTCCGTTGGACGGAGCGGAGGAACATGGAGGCGTTTTTAGAACTGGTGCGGCAGAAGCGGATCGACCTCGACCGCCTGATCACCCACACTTTCAGTCTCGACGACGCACCGGAAGCCTACAGCCTCATCAACTCCGGAAAGGAGCGGTTCATCGGGGTCCTCCTGCAGTACAGCCCGAACGGTACGGGCATCTCCGGGACCGTCACGCCCCTCCCGAAGTCCGATCTCCGGAGGCGGAAGGTGCCGGCCGGGGCAAAGACGCTCGGGTGTATCGGCGCCGGGGTCCACGCCCAGAGCGCCCTCTATCCCCACCTGCCGGGACTCCCGGTCCATCTCGCGGGGCTTGCGACCGCGACGGGCCTCTCGGCGCACTCGGTGGCGAAGAAGTACGGGTTTTCCTACTGCACCACCGACTACCGGAAGATCCTCGACGACCCTGCAATCGATGCTGTGCTGATCGCAACCCGGAACGACCTGCACGCCCCCATGGCAATCGATGCACTGCGTGCCGGAAAAGACGTCTTCGTCGAGAAACCGCTCGCCGCCGATATCGACGGGCTCCGGGGGGTCGTCGAGGCCTGGAGAAGGTCCGAACAACGACTGACGGTCGGATTCAATCGGCGTCATTCCCCACTTGCGCGGCGGATGAAGGAGTTCTTCGGGAACCGGGCCTCCCCCATGGTCCTGCACTACCGCGTCAACGCCGGGCAGATCCCGCCCGGGCACTGGGTGCACGACGACGAGCAGGGGGGCGGTATGCTGATCTCGGAGTGCTGCCACTTCATCGATTTCATGCAGTATATGACGGGGGCACGGCCGGTCCAGGTCTATGCCCGGGCAATCGAGCCGACCGGGACCCTCCAGAAGTACGACAACTTCCAGGCGACTCTCGCGTTTGCGGACGGGTCGCTCGGCACCGTCACCTACACGACGCTCGGGGACCGCTCCTACCCGAAGGAGACGGTCGAGGTCTTCTGCGACAACGCCGTAGGGAGGATCACCGATTTTCGCGACCTCGAACTCCGGCGGGACGGGAAGGCGTCGCGGGAGAGGCGGTGGCTTGCCCAGGAGAAGGGGTTCGCCGAGGAACTCCTGGCGTTTGTGAGGGGCGAAGAGCCGGATTTCGTCGGCAGCGTCGCGACAACGCTTGCGACGTTTCTCGCGTGGGAGTCGATCGATTCCGGGAAGCCGCAGGAGATCGACCTCGGCCCGGTCGGGATCTGACCCGGGCGGGAAGGCGATCTTCTTTTTGCTCAAATTCCTGCCCTCCGGCCGTCGATGCATCCAGCCTCGGTGTGCCCGGGATGGTTGCGCCCAACGGGACTGTCCACTCGTCCGTGGCGACCGGCCGGAGGCGGGGAGGTCCTCGATCCTGTCGCCGGTGAGTCCTCTCCGGTCAGGAAGTCTGTTTGCACTCCTGGGGCGTGGTGATGCGTCCGGTTGAAGGGATCGGAGGGGGCCGACCATCTCAGCCCGAAGCATTGGTGGCACCCGTCATCTCGAGACCGGCAACCCCGCGTCCGGAACTCCATCGAATCTGGCGAGGACAGTGTCGGAATTTAATTCCAGACGATAAACACGGTTTAACGAAGAGAACAACGTTTTTATTGTCAGAGAACAGATGGGGTGTCATGCCACCATGGCCGTCGACCGTCAGGATTGCGCTGGCCGTCTTCTGCCTGGTGCTGCTGCCGTCCGCCGGAAGCGCCGTCTCCGTCCAGCCCGGGATGTATCCTGAACAGTTCCTCTCGGACCCGACTCCCCTGTATATCTGGAACGTTCCCCTAAAGGTTATTATTCTCGGCATCGTCTCTGGAGTCGACACGACGGCGTTTTTTATGCTGATGCAGGCCATATTGTCGCTGCCCCTATGGCTGCGTCTCGGGCACAAGAAAATTTTAAAAGCGAATGTCCTGGAGAATGAAGCCCGCCGGAAGATCTATGTCTGTATCCGGGAAAACTCCGGGGTCCATCTCCATACTCTCTCCAGCAGACTGGAACTGAATATCGGAACTCTCAGGTACCATCTAGGGGTGCTATGTGAGATGAAGATGGTCATCCCCGAGCATGGCTGCGGGTTTACGCGCTACCGTGTCAACAAAAATGTTCCCGGACAAGCGTACCCGGACCTCGAAAAAAAGGTGAACGGTTACCTGTGCGGCCCCGCGAAAAAACGATTGCTAACTCTCATCTTGCAGAACCCGGGGATAAACAGAAAAGAAATTGCTTCCCGGCTCGAGTTGTCGGGCTCGGGTGTAGCCTGGCACATGAAAACGTTGATCCTGGAAGGCATCGTCAGATGTGATAGAAGAGGAAAACATGTAGAGTACTCTCTTTCTTCGGATGCAAAGGAATATCTGCGGACATCCGACTTATCCGGGGATACTTCGGCGGGTCCGTAGCATCCGGGCGCGTGCCCCGGCCCGAAGACTTCTTCCCTCGGGAGCCTCAAGGCCGGAGCCGTCCCGCGGTCGGGATGCTGCCGGAGACCCCTCTCCGGCGGTCACAACGAATCGTCGGGTGTATTTCTCTCTGGATCTCACGGCTACGCCCTGAATGGGGCGCGCGAAACGCTTCTCTGCCAGCCCCCGGAGTCGCGCGGGCCCGGACCGTAATACAGAGGGATATCCCCATCCTCCCAATTCAACGTTTCGCGGCAATCGTTCTCGCGCCAAACAACGTGTCCGGAAATGTGACAGAAAATTTAAGGGGATATCCCGCGTAGGGCTCCGTGATGCGAGTATGGTGAACTTCGGTCGTATCATTGGGCTTTTGGCTGTCCTGGTCTTCATCGTACCGGTGGCCTCGGCCGCCGGTCTCGAAAGCGAAAACAAGGAACCGCTGTCGGAATTCGTCCAGACAGATGGGTCTGCCCCCCGTGCATTCTTTACGATCACACAGGGCGAGACGGACTATCATGGGTATTCCATTCCGTCCGGTGCATCCTCGTTTTCCGTCGACCTGAACTGGTTTTCAGATGAGTATTCCCTGGAATTGGGGGTCTTCAGGCCGGACGGGAGCCAGTACGGTTATTACTGCGACAGCGACGGCGACGATAACCTGAAGGTGCGGATCTGTCTTACCATAAGCGATCCTGCACCCGGGCCCTGGACATTCACCGTACATGGTAAGAGCGTTGAGGGAGCCCAGGTGTACGCGTTTAACGCAGAATAACCGGGAGCGAGCATCCTGTTGCCCGCGATAGGGTGGTGTCAGCGGCGCCGCGTATGCCGCTTTCCTTCAATTCTACCGCCCGTAAAGGTCCTGTTTTGTCGCTATCTGGAGAAGAACTTCCTCACGGGGAGATTCCCGGAAATAAACCCGATGCAGGGTGCGACAGCGCCAGCATTACGCGTAGACGACGCTGTCGGCCAGGGCAATATCCCGTTCGGTGAAGGCGATGAGACGATCGGGTATTTCTCTCGCGGTCGTATTTTCTTCCGGCTGCACGGCCCCGGGGACGATCTCGATCGCGTACCGGCGGGCGCCGTCGGGGAACGTCGCTTCCTTAAGGGGGCGGAACGAGCCGTTCGAGAGGACGCGGAGGCCGCCCTGAGTTTCGTCATATCTCCTTTCCCCCTCGTTCCTGAACGTTTGAAGCGCTATAGTGCATTTCTCCCGGGTGAGGTCGGCATAGTCAATCCCGGTCACTTCGCGGCAGATGGCGAGGGGATGCGCCCCTTCCAGGGGAAGATCGAGTTTCTGGTCTTTGTAGAGCACGTCGCCGCTCGGGTAGGCGTATGCTTCGTAAACGTGCTGCTCTCCGTCCACGCTCCCGGCATAGTAAAGCTGGGTGCACCGCACCGTCCCATCCTTGTCGACGAACTGGTTCAACTGAAGAAGTACCGCCGATTCGTTGGAGAACACCTGTTCGTGTACCAGTGTGTCCCAGAGGTTTGTCAGGTCGGGCCGGCTCCCGGGGGGATAGGAGGCGGTGCTGATCTTTCCTGTGACGACCTCGGGCGTTTCGGGCGTGTAGAAGTAGTGCACGAGGACGAGGCAGATGAGGAGCGCCCAGACGGCCATTGTAATTTTTTTCATTGCATCTCCGCGAACCGGGACGGCATCGTTTCCATCGGTTTTCGCATCGATTGAAGGTACGGTCGTTATGGATGATAGGGTTTGCGTCGTTCGTCGGCGGGGTCCGTTCAACCGCCTTCGACCGGTAGATCCCCACAAATGCCCCGTCCCGGTCAACGGGATACGCTGATATGAACCTGGTTCTCTCCTCTGCTCCCATCCCCGGGGAAGTGATCTCTCCGGTCATTTTCGAGGATACCGCGAGTATGTGTCCGGAAATGTGACAGAAAAAATAAATAAACCGGCGCCCATGTCTTTGTGTGGGCGCCTCGATGATGCGTCTGCAAAAGTTCGTGGGGTCCCTCCATCCCCGGTTGCCGCCCCGGATGAAGAACCCCGCAAGCCCGGAGGCTGATGAGATGTACGCATTCCAGGTACTTAACATGTGTGCCTCTTCTGCCTCCGGTAAACAAGAAGGAGTTGAAACGCATGAAACGAAAAACTGGAATGCGGGCATTCTCCCTGCTCCTGGCACTGCTGCTGGTGAGCGTGGTGCTGGTGCCAGCGGTGGCAAGTGAAGAAGAACAAATCAAGACTAATCTCTTGTTTCAAAATCAGGAAGCCGAGAAGAACATTTATACTATGTTGGGAGTAGAGCACCCTTCTAGAGATGATGGGCCTCAATGGCAAAAATATAATGAAGCAAGGGCTCAAGTGGATGAGTTGCTCATCAGATCAGAATCAAAAGAGAGCGTCGGAGAAATAATTGGGTATCTTGAAGGAAAAAAGAAAGAGTTGTTCTCTATTATGGAACGGATGGGGGCATTTACGGTATCCTCGACAATCAAGATGGGGTATCCAAAAGCAGGATGGATCCGATTGTAGTTGGTTCAAAGACAGAATACTTTGAGACTAGTTGCAAAGCCTGCTCAGTAGGCAATCAAAGTGGTAATTATTCTATTAACTATGAATTAAGTAAGATTCCTCTCTCAGATCTGAAGTCAGAGGAATTTGCTATACGAGCCATCTACGAAGCCCAAATTACGAGGACAGATGATTGGATTTGGAGGGGTAACCCATTACTCCCGACCAAAGCAACTCTTTACACCCAAGGAACATTCACTTATGACTATGGTAACGGCATTCTGGGCATATCAGATAATACGTACACTTCCCAAGACCCGGGATTTGACCGTTGCGAATTCGGACATTCAACACGAGATAACGGGTATACAGGGTACATCGATTCGCACGCCATCTGGAGTGTATTCGCGTTGAGTCCGCCTAAACATTCGGTTGATGCCTGGATCAGTTGTAATAAATATGGATCAACCGATGGAGATTCTAATACCTCAGACTGGGTATCTGTAGGATTTGCCTGTGGATCACTTCCATAATCAGGGAAGACCATGTCGACAAGAATACTACTAAGAACTGCTTCTACCAGTCCCCCAGGGTTTTTCCAGCGACTTAACGAAAAGTCACTGCGGGACGATCTTCAATTCTTTTTTGCGTTAGTTGTCGTCACATCGATCATATATATATTATTACCCCTCATTATGGGGTTTTACCCTGAAAATGAATTCAAGATTGGATTGCACCAGATTTGGGTTCTAGCGCTAGGCATCTTTATCTGTTTAATACAGGGCATAATATGCGGGACAGTCGCACTCTTGGGAATTAGCCTCGTTGAGCATTTTTTCCTGCTTTTTGTCGATGTACACCTGGGATTTGAAAAAACGATGAAATCGGTGATTTATGCCCTGTCACCCTGCATCCTGTTTTCCTGGGTGATCTTGATTTTAAGGGTCCCGTTTGTAAGTTTATTGCTTCTCTTCTGTTTCAGTCTAGTAACCTATTTCGGCGTATTGATATTTCATGAAATATCTAAGGATCGAGCCTTATTCGTCACTCTTATGACAAGTGCGATTCTCGCAATTCTTTTCCATAGGTGGATCTTCGATCTCAGGTTGTTACTATGATCTTTCATTTTAGCAGGGCCGCTTCGGAGCGAAGTGTTCGAAATGTAGGAGGTAATTGGTTGGCATTCTTTCTGATTCTTGCAATGAGATCCATGAATATCTCTTCTAAAACCGGGATACAATAAAACTATTGGCTCTGCCCGCTGAGTTGGGTATTCCTTGGGAGAATATACCTTGAAAGATCGATGTGGAAGAGGGGGCGTCCGTGTTGGCGTGGTAGCAGCATGCATCGTTCTGCTCTTAACCGGATTAATTTCCTGTACGTGCGCGGCTCCTGTTGTCATTGAGTATTACTACTTGGAAGGTTTTCCCGACTGTGACCATTTTAAGCCTTTGGTGTCGGAGTTTGAGCATGATCTCGGTGATTCCATCTCACTTACGTACACTGATGTCGGTACACCCGAGGGCCTAGACCGCTTGCAGCAACATGGATTTCACGAAGTCCCTGCTGTGGTTGTGGATGGCACCATTAAGATTCCTAAAGAGGAGATCACTGAAGAGAATCTCAGGGCGGCGATAGAGCAGTCCCTTGCCGGTGCTGAGGTGCAGGAGGGCCTACCGCCAATTAACTGGAATATACCACTTGCCTATTCTCTGGGTCTCTTTTCCGGCTTTTCACCCTGCCTGATGGCGATACTCGGGTTCATACTGGTGTATGTCACCGGGTCCGGAAGGGTTTGAGAAGCAGTCTCCTGAATGCGCTGATATTCGGCCTGGGGCTGGTTGCCGCTTACATCGTCATGGGATGCTGTGTCCTGCTGGCGGGTTTCTCGCTTGGCAGGTTTAGCCCATATCTTACCGCCGTAGCGGGGTTGATCACGATTGTTGCCGGGGTGAACCTGCTTGGGCTGATAAGGCTCCCGATCTCTGCAGACAACTACGTTCGGGTATCTGTAAGGAAGTATTCGAGCACTTTGATCGGATTGTTTATTTTGGGCATGCTATTCTCAATCGTCAAGGCGCCGTGTGCCGCCCCGATGGTCCTCATTCTGCTGAGCAGAATCCTGATCGACGGCGCCGTGCAGGATCTCTGGCTCCTGCTGGTCTTCGGGGCCGGAGTGCTCACGCCGTTTCTCGGCGTCACCCAGAAGAGCAACCAGACTCCAAATCCGATTAGAATAAGCCCACTAACGGTTCGAATTGCGTTCCGGTGTTACCGTATCCTGCTCGACGAACCGTATCCCCCGAGGAGCCCGACGGGAGGAATAGGGATAAATAGGGTGGGTTAACTCCCCGGAGATCGTTGAAAGGGAAATCCCGTCTTTTGCTTACCGGATGCCGTCGGTATATAATATGTGTAAAGAAATGAGACAGAATATTTTATCGAAAACTTCCTCTAGGTCTTATCGGACTCCTGGCCGTCTTTGCTCTCCTCATACCGGTGGTTTCAGCAGGCAGTATCGGAAGTGGAAACAATGGGATCGCGTTAGATCTCCCGCAGGCAGGTGAGTCTGCAATCCGTGCATTCTACACGATAACACAAGGAGAGACCGATTCTCACAGTTACAGCGTAGCAGCCGATCCATCCGCACTGCAGGTCTATCCGAACCGGTTTACTCCCGACTCCTCTTTGAAAACTGAATATCTCCAGGCCCGATGGGAACCTGTACGGTTCTTACCATGAACGGTTCTTATCTGGATGAGCAGATTCGTTTTGAGGTACCCGACCCCGCATTTGAATCCTGGAACCTTAAGGTGTATGGGGGGAGTGTAACAGGAACTCGACTGTACATATAAAATTTCTTCTAAAACCAAACCTTTTTATTGTAACTGTTTTCATGCAATTCCATGGTTCCAGGGTCACGGATTGTCAGGATCGCTCTGGTTGCCTTCTGCCTCCTGCTGCTGCCGTCTGTCGGATGTGCCACGGCCATTCAGCCTGTACAAGGGCCATATCCGGAGCAGCTACCTTCCGATCCGACTCCGTTGTACATCTGGAACGTGCCCCTGAAGATCCTCCTCCTCGAATACGTATGCGTATCCGCCCCGGTGCTCTTCAACCTGGTACAGCTGCTTTTTTCGCTGCCCGTGTGGCTTCATCTCGGCCATAAAAGAATTTTGATCCGGAATGTCCTGGATAACTTTGTGCATCCCGCCGAATGCCGGATCGATTCCGGTATTGCTGTCTCCGGGGTAGCGGACGTGCATCAACTCCGGACGTCCGATTCTCTCCTTAGCGCATTCCGGAGCATACTTTCCGGGATCGAAAGCAGTGTTTTTTCTGTGAGAAATGGGTTATCTCCGGTGCCTTTCTTCCCCACGGGGAGATCAGTCTCTTCATTTTCGGGAATATCCGCCGGACGTGTAAAGAAAACGGACAGAATTTATATATAAATCGGCGTCCATGTCATGGTGTGGGCGCGAGGATGCGTCCGCAAAAGTTCGCGGGGCCCCCCATCCCGGCTTGACGACTGGATGATAGAGCCCCGCAAGCCCGAAGGCTAATGAGATGTACGCATTCCAGGTACTTAACATGTGTGCCTCTCCTGCCTCCGGGAAGGAATCGAGGAGAACAATCATGAATGAGTTACGCAGGATTGAAAGAATATCGATCCTTCTGGGAGTACTGCTTTGTGTAGCACTCATATCGACAGCGAGCGCAGAAGAGATGACTCTTGAGCGTTCGTTCATGCAGGATGAGGCGGCGCTTGAACATTATGCACATTTATCGCCTGCTCATCAGGCGATAGTGCTCAAAGCGTTGGAGGAGACATACTCTGAGAGCGAATTTGAGGAGACCGCCGCAGAACTGAAGAAGATCTGGGGTGGAACGTCAGCGCTGGAAGAGAGAGAAAAGCAGGAACTGCTGGCATCGGTAATCGCCAGTGTGTTTACCTACTACTGTCCGGATGCCCCTAATGGGATAAGCCCCATGTGGACCGGTTATTATCCCGGTTATCATGAGAATGGTGTTCATAATGCCTTGGCTGAGATTGCAGGGCAGAAAAGAGGTTGGGACAGTACGAAGACAAGGTTATTGAATATGCACTCAGCGGACCCTGATACTTGGGGTGTTCCGCAGACAGTCGAACATTATCTTGACGGGGCCCCGTTCTTCAGCAACGCACCGGATAAATGCAAGTACTATGCGAATGAGGCAAGAAGCCAACTGAGGTCAAACATCAACAGTGAATCCGGTTGGCGGTGCCTGTCCTGGTCGATGCATTATATGAGTGATATGTCCATGCCGTGGCATACCCAGGGTGCAGTCGATCCAGTACAGCTGGCGACGCATGCGCTTTATGAGGGATACGTGCAGGATAAGTTCACCGATCCTGAGTATGGGTTTAAAGCGGCTCTTGTATCGGCTCCCAATACCGGAGGTGTAATTTCCGATCCCGCTTCGAGTGCACGAGGCCTGGCACTTTACTCTTCATTGATGTATCCTGCCCTCCAGGCGTCGATAGCTACTAATCCCTTGGGATGGGGCGAAGAACCATTTGTCAAGTCAGCAACTCAAGATCTCTTGAAAATGGGTCTTATTTATAACATGGGTCTTGTCGATTATGCGACTAATTAACTAAAAAATCTTTTTTTTGGTGAGAAGATGGATGTAAACCAGAAGCAAAACTGGAGAACTATACTTATCCTGCTCGTAGTTATCTGCCTCTTCGTCGTGGTGATCTTCCTGCTCCTGCTCCTTCCCGCGTTCGTCGAAACCCTCCTGCCGAACAACTCCTACGTGATCGAGATCACCGGTCTCTCCGGTCTTGCCGTGAACGGCACCGCCACGGTCATGATCCCGGTTCCGGCGAACGCGGAGGGCGAGCCGGCGCTGTCTGAGGGAGTGCTCGCCGGCGAACGCCAGCCTGTCGGGTGGCAGGCGGCGATCCGGGAAACGCCGTATGGAAAGATGCTCGTGTTCACGACGGTGGATGGTTACGCGTCGGATATCTCTATACCGTTCGGCGAAGCCGAGACGGAAAAAGAGCCGCGGCTGCTCGTGCCGGTCCTCTCAACCCCGGGGAACGCGAGTGTCGCCGAGTTCACCCGGGCTTCGAGCGGAACCTACACCACGGTCGTCTTTCTCGACGGCTTCGTCCCGTCGCCGGAGGATGCGGCCCCGATCTCGTTCAGCCTCGAGTACCAGGGCGGCGGGGGCATGAAACATCTGATCAAGGGGGATATCTGGACGACGACGGTGGATACGACCGTTCCGAGCACAACGTCGGGATTTGTTCCGGTGCCGGCCGACTACTATGTCACTGCCGGGGGTATCATGCTATTATGATGGCCGATCTCATGCGGAGAATCCCACGGCGGATCGTGAGCGTCGCCCTCACGGGACTGCTCGTATTCGTCATCTGTCTGGGGATTCTCGTTTCCATGCATTCTGCAGGGGCCCGGGACGATACTCAATTGCCGTTGAATGACGACCGATCCCCGCTGTTTGGACGCTGGTATCTTACATCCTATTGGACGGAGGAAGGAGGGGCTCCCGTTATCGAGGGAACAGATGTTATCATCGCGTTCGCCGGTGACGGGTGGGTCAGTGGTTCCTCCGGGTGCAACCTCTTCATCGGAGAGCACGACCTTGCCGACGACGTGCTCACGATCCGCAAGATCGAATCGACAAATATGACCTCGACTCCAGAGGTGCTCAATCAGGAGAAAGCGTTCTTGGCACTGCTCCTGAAAACGGAGGCCTACGAGATAGACGGAGACCGTCTCCGGTTGTTCGACGCATCGGGAATGGAGCTCCTCTCTTTCGCAAGCCAGCCGCAATCGCTCTCGGGAAGAGCGTGGTCTCTCTGGTATTCATGGAACGATACGGAAGAATCCGTTCGAAACCATGGTTCCGACCTGATCACCCTACAGATCTCCTTACAGTTTCCGGACGAGGCTCAGTTCCGGGGAACCATCGCGGACAGCGATTACTGCGGAACGTATGAATCCGACGAGGATCGTATCCAGTTCGAGTCGGTGGAGAAATGCTCCAAGGCACCGGGCGAGAAAACCGACCTGTACGAATGGTATTACTCGCTCCTGAACCGGGCGCGCGGGTATCGGATAACCGGGACTCAACTTGATATCATGGACGAGAAAGGTCACTCGTTCCTCTCGTTTACTCGGATGCCGCTTTCGCTGATCTCAGCCGACTGGTACCCGCAACAGTACCGGGCGGCGGACGGGTCCGCCCTCCTGTCGCCAGAGGAGACGTTCGAAATGGTATACTTTACTCCGGATGGCAACGTCTTTGGAACCATCCGCGGAATCCAGTTCGCCGCGCAGTATGACACAGACAACTCATCGATATCGTTCGGTCCCGTATCCCTGCTTATCTCGGAAAGCGACGATCCCGGAGAGGCGAGAGAATCCCGGGAGACAATCGAGTCGATCTTCAGAGAAACGAGAACATATCGGGTCCAGAACGGCACGTTGGAATTCTCTTCCGGCGATGGAGAAGTTCTGATGGTAATGGCAGAGGGGTCCATATAGATGTGAATACCGTTGCCGATATTGTGCAGATCTCAGATGAAGAATTTGTGGTGCTCGGTATGTCTGTGAAGACCTGAAGCCTACGTATACAAGAGATGGTATACGAAGGGCACGAAATACAATCGGGGCCTTATGGATTACATTACGAGGTGAATTTCTGGAAGCGAATGGAAGGTAGTTCCTCAGATGATCCCTTTTTTAGGCAGGATGAGAAAAGGTCACCGGAACCAGCGAGGAATACTCGATCACCAATGTCAGTTTGCACCCGAGGTAATAGCCGTTGGTTGTGGAGTAGCCCCATTTGTAGTCTTTGTCTTCGAGGTCTTTCTTCCGGACCCTCTTTTTGAAGATGTTCAGGTCAAGCGTGATGGCCGAACCGTCGATGATGAACGTTCTGGCGGTTCGGCGATTCGGTTTTCTGCACAGAATGCGGAGCAGTGCATTGACCCGGGCAACAAACCGCGCTTCGTCGATTCGGCTGAGGAACCGATACACCTCGTCGGCTGAGGGGACTCGA
The DNA here is from genome assembly GCA_002508705.1 of Methanoculleus sp. UBA374. Classification (GTDB taxonomy): domain Archaea; phylum Halobacteriota; class Methanomicrobia; order Methanomicrobiales; family Methanoculleaceae; genus Methanoculleus; species Methanoculleus palmolei. The sequence goes on from DAYL01000009.1 coordinate 45,027, forward strand.
TCGATGCGCGCAAATCGTCGGAGGGCAGCACGGTTCCGGAGTTCCTCGACCACATAGGTGACCTCCACAGAGAAGAAGATCGCAATGAGCAGGAGCCGGAGGATCGAGCCGGTATTCGCGACCGGAGTGATACCCTGTTCGGCCATCTCCTGCCTGGCCCGACGGGAGGTTGTTACGGCAAGAACCGAATCGAGGAGCAACCATTTTGAGTCATCAGGATCAACGATGAGTGGGGACTTCATGTTTTCGCCAACAATGAATTCCCCTTCGAGTACGATCACTTTTACGGTTTGAATCCCACCAAATCAGAAAACGAGTCATAAACGGAATGTACTTCTGTTAGGGGAGAGTTTTTCAACAAGCAAATCGGGAATTCAGCGCCATACGAGGAAGAGCGCGCGCTAGGTTTTGGAGGGGGCTAAAGCAGTGTTCTTTCTGTGGGAAATGGGTTATCTCCGGTGCCTTTCTTCCCCACGGGGAGATCGGTCTCTTCATTTTCGGGAATATCCCCCGGACATGTAAAGAAAATGGACAGAATTTATATATAAATCGGCGTCCATGTCATGGTGTAGGCGCGAGGATGCGTCTGCAAAAGTTCGTGGGGTCCCTCCATCCCTGCTTGACGGCTGGATGATAGAACCCCGCATGCCCCGAAGGCTAATGAGATGTATGCATTCCAGGTACTTAACATGTGTGCCTCTCCTGCCTCCGGGGACTGAAAACGGAGTTGAAACACATGAAAAGAAAAACTGGAATGCAGACATTCTCCCTGCTCCTGGCACTGCTGCTGGTGAGCGTGGGGATTGTGCCGGCAGTAGCAGCAACCTCTGAGGTTCCGGTTGAGCAACCGATCCCTATAGTTGCGGCAAACGGGCAGACATCATCCGGTCTACATTTTGTGATCAATGAAGATGTGAAAGAAACAACGTCTCATTGGGCACTGTTTGCCGCCGATGAGCAGGGACAGAGAAATGCTCTGAATGATTTAGAGATGACTCAAATCTCCGATGAGAAAAAACAGATACTATCCGAAGGGCTCAGGAAGATCTGGGCAAAGTATCCTGTGGCTACGATTCAACGTGACGGTCGAACGGAGGTGGCTTTTGTCTCTCCTGGTGAACATACTTTGACCGAAGAGGAAAAGTCCATCCTTGCTCAGGCCGATGAAGCGCTCGCCGAGTACCTGAACGATAAGTTTTCAGCCGAAAATGGCATCCAGTGGTGGGCGGCTCCCTGTCATCAGGATGTCATAGAGACCTCCTGCCTGAAGTGGGGTGTTTCATCCACGTATGCCACATATGCTCACGATGCGGCAGATGATCCTGACTCCTGGCCTTCGGTCTTGCCCCCGACCGGGTTTGAATGGTTGGATACCTTCATTCAGATGGTGTGTCACTCTTATGATCATTACTACGACCCTGTGCTTGGAACGGGTTACGCTCCAGAACAATGCGAGAACTATGCAAACACTGCCAGAAATTACTACGATCAATCGTCGATGTACAATGCATACACAAACCTGGGATATTCAAGTCATTTCCTGACTGATGTAGGAAATCCGCTCCATACCGGTATGGAGATTGAACAGGCTCTGAATCCATGGGTCCACGCTGAGTATGAAGACTATGTTGGAGAGAACTGGGATCAAGGCAGTGGAGAGGGGTACAACTTCTGGTCGGTCATCCAGGACAACTGGTATTATTACACCATAACTGATCCATCAAGTTCGACGCAGTCACTTGCTGAGTATGCGAAGAACCACGATGATGAACTCTACTATCTGGTGTATAATCACCGGGGCACGTTCAGAACTGACCCGGATGTCAGATCGATTACCGAGGATTGTCTCCTCGATACGGCGAAGTATACGCTCGGCCTGGTGAAATACGTGAGAGATTGAAGAGGCCCACCCTCCTCTTTTATAGGATTTAACCATGGAACCACTGGCATCGTCTGTTATCGTCTTTGTCCTGCTCATCGTGCTTCTCCCGGCTGTCTTCGCCGGTCTCCTCTCCCTCACGTTCTACTACATTCTCGCGAAGACGCAGCCGGTTGTCGGCAAATTCGCTCCGATTTTGAGCGGGTTGCTTCTGGCCGTTCTGGTGCCGGTTCTCTCTTTCGTACCGCCGATTCGGCCGATTTTACCGGTGTTGGACCTGGTGATCATACTGATGGGTGTCTTGACGCCGTTCATGCTCCTCCAAAATCGCCTTCCCGATCGGCACCGTTTCGTAATCCTTTTCTCCGGGTCCGCGATCACGGCGGCCATGCTTCTGGTCTACGGGTTTGCAACGGCGTTCGGGGATGGGGCCCCCTCACCGGTCTCCCGATTCCTGATGTCTCTGCCCCTGCCCGAGATTGGCCTTCCCATCATGAGCCTGATTACGGTCTACCTGGAGGCCGTGCTCATATCCTCAGTCATATTCGGTGCCGTGCTCGCAGTCGTAACCGCATTCCGGGAGCGGGAGGTGCAGAGCGGATGACCGGTTCCGGGTCCTGGCGCAGGCATGAAATCCATCGCCTGCAGAGGCCGGGTGTCCTGGCGGCCGGGCTCTGCCTTCTGCTGGTTTTTACAGCAGGGTGCCTTGTGCCGGAGTACGGGGTGGGCCGCGACATCTTGGTCTTCAAGGTCGACGCCGGGGGGACGGAGCAGTGGCAGACGGTCATCGATACCGGGGGCGACGATAGCGCAACGAGCATCGTCCAGACCGCCGACGGCGGGTATATCGTCGGCGGAGAGGTCCTGCCCTGGCGCGGGGACCAATCCTATGGCATCTTCAAACTCGACGGCGACGGCTCGGTCGTCTGGAACGCCACCGGTAGGGGGTCCCCGGTCTCCTCCGTCGCCAAGACGACCGGGGGCACCATCGTAGCGGCGGGCGAGTCCGGGGTCCGGCTCCTCGATCCGGCGGGGAAGGTCCTGGAGAGCGATGTCGGGGCTGACAGCACCCTGCAATCGGTTGTCGGGACCGCGGACGGTGGATTTGTCGCCGCCGGGACCGACGGCGAAGACCTCCTTGTGCTTAAACGGGATCGAAACCTGACGGAGGAGTGGCGCAAGACCTACGGGACCGATCGGGACGTCGTAAAAACCATCATCCAGACATCCGACGGCGGGTACCTGGTGGGCGGCATGACCTCCCTCCCGAACCGGAACGGCTCCTACGTGTGGCTGCTCCGGCTGAATTCCTCAGGCGATCTGATCCGGAATGCGACGCTCGGGAGCCTGCCGCAGTACAACACCGTCGCCTTCATGGGCGAAGTGCCGGGGGGCGGGTACACCGTCATCTACACCAACGTGACGCTGGAGGAGGTCGTCTTCGACCGGGAGGGGAACGTGCTTGAGGAGCGGACGCTCAACGCATCGGCACCGATCCTTAAAACGGCCGATGGAGGGTATGTATCCGGCACGGTTACGTATCGTTCCTCATCCCGATTCCTGATCCTCCCCGACCAGGTCGGTGTTCCTCACATCATGAAACTCAATGCCGATGGACTTCCGGAATGGGATACCGAACTGAATACCACATTCGAACTGACGGCTAGTGCCGTCTCGGTCATCCAGACCGCCGATGGGGGATATGCTCTCCTGGTGAACCGGCATGACTACCCGGAGGTGCCGCGGACGGAGCCTGCATGAGCGTAACATGGTTATTGGCTACCGCAACTGAGCATATCGGGTGGTGCAGTTGCAGATCGATCGGAGAAGGATGAGCCGGAAGTGGTAGTGGTCGGGGAGGGTTGATCTGCACCATCGGTATGAAAATGGGTTGATCCCCATTCAGACGGAATTGGTGAAAACGTAAAGGAAATCACATGGAATCGAAAATCAACAGACGTTTGCTCGTTGTCGGGGTTCTGGCGTTCATCGGCGTCGTCCTCCTCGTCACGACGGTTGTAGTTGCGTATACCGCCCTTGTTGCCCTGATCACGGGGATCGACGGTCCCCCGCAGGCGCTTGTCGTCCAGAAGGTTCCGGAGCCTCTGGAGAATGTGTCTGTCATCCACCTGACCGATCGGGATCTAAAGCAGCACCCGGTGCTTGACTCCGCGATTCGGGACGCCAACAGGAACCCCGACGTGTGGATATCCGGTGTAGCCCCGATGACGGGGATCGAATATCTCGTCCTTATTGAGTCATTTGGTATCGATGCAAGGGAGGAGGACCGGCCATACCTCGAGTACGACGGTGCGTATTATCTCACTCGCGTTCTGCTCCACTAAGACCGGGCCGGGAGGTGTAACCGAAATGGAAGAAGATGCTAAAATGAAATTCGGGGACCGGCTCAAAACGGCGGGGATCATCGTCGCCTGCGGTCTCGCGGGCATCGTCGCCGTTGTGCTCGGCTTCATGCTCGCCGACGCCTTCATCCTTCACGCAATGGAGAATTCGGGCGGGCAGCCGATGCTCTACGTCATGGAGAGGGCGGAGCCGGGGGAGAGCGTGGCCGTCTCTCTGACCGAGCAGGACTTCGAACGGCATCCCGCGCTCGACGCAGTGATCCGGGGAGAAGAACGGAACCCTTCGGCATGGGAGTGGGGCGATCGGAACCAGCGCGTCATCGGGGGTGCAAAGGTCTCGTACGCGGAGAGCAGGGCTCTTCACGACACCTACGACTTTCTCATGGAGTACGAAGGCGCCTACTACGTGGTGCTGACGACGTGGCCGTGAAAGATGTTTCCCCACCCACGATTGCAGATTACCGGCTGGATGGGCGACGTGGAGATGACCGTGGCGGAAATCATTTATGGAAGGAGGGAGACATCCCCCTACGGGCGCCGAAACCGGCGGATACGACGTTCCGCCTTCCCCGGACGGCCCACCGCAGGAAAGAACCTGAGGATAACAGAATGAACGGGAACATCGGGGCATGGGGAGTTCTCCTGCTCCTCTCGATGCTGCTCGCAGTCGTCCCGGCGGCAGGTACAGCGGTCGATCACATCGTCGTCCCCGACCTGAAGGTGAACCAATCGATCGAGACGATTGCCGTCTCCGGGGGACTGACACTCCAGCCGGAGCTGGAGGCCACCGCGGAGGGAACCTTCGGGATACCGTTCGGTTCGGTCGTCGTCCACGCGGCCGACGGGAAGACGCTGGTCTTCGATAGAAACGGCAACCACCTGCTCTCCATCGACGATGAACTTTCCGCAAAAGTTCCCACCCCCGGCGGCGTTGAAAAACCCTGCACCTGGGTGCACGAGCTCCCGAACGATTCCCTGACTCATTACCGCGACAACACGATCTTCGTCCTCGATACTGCCGGGAACCTCATCCTCACCATCATCAACGCAAATCCGGCGCCTGAGACCGACCCGATCACCGTCGACATCACCGCCCCGAAGGATGGCGATGAGGTCTGGATCGATGTCGTACCGCCTCACGTCACCGTCGCCGGGGAGGTCCACGCTCCTGCCGGTGTGCGAAACGTGTTCGTCCTGAGCGGAAAAAAGGAGGTCTGGTCCGGGAACCGGTCGACGTTCTCCTGCTCCGTACCGGTCTCCGCCGGGGGGGAACACGATCACCGTCGTGGCATGGGATAACCTCAGGAATCGGGCAGAAAAGACCGTGAACGTGACCGTCAGTATCGGCATCCCGCCGCCGCCGTCGATCATCGTATCGGGCGAGGTGACGGACCCCGACGGCAACCCGATTCCCGGCGCGTCGGTGCGGTTCGAGTCGGTGCTTACACTCGACGACGAACCCCTTGCGGTGACGGCCACCACGGGAGCGGACGGCGGCTACCGGGCGGAAGGCGCACCCGGGTACCGGCAGACCGTCACGGTCGAGAAGGAGGGGTATTCCCCCCTCCGGCGCGACGTCGTCTTCGAGAACCTGACGAACGAACTCGACCTGGAAATGAAGCCGTTGCCGCGGACCGTTCCGGGATGCGGTCTCCCGGCCGCCGTCCTTGCTCTCTTGGGGGCGCTCCTCCTCGGCCGGAAGCGGCGGTGAGAGGGTTCGGGACGGCTCGCCTCTGATCAAGAAATCTCCTGCCGGAAGCGCCCATGCTGAAAAATACCTCCTGTGAACCTGGACGACCGGCCTGCTCGTCGCCGTTCACCTTCTTGCCTTTGACCTCACCTGTTGCCTCCGGTCCATGGAATGCACAGCACGATCCTGTACTCGGCCGGGTTCTGCCGTCCATCCCCCATATCACGCCATACCGGATGGTCCCGGCACCACGGTTTATCACCCGCCGCTCCCAATACCTACAATAGAGAGGCTACTATCCATGGAGATCGCATTCACCAAACTGCAGGGAAACGGCAACGACTTCATCCTGATCGACGAGCACGAGACCGAGGTCATCCCCGAAGAGATGAAGGGGTCGTTTGCGGCGCTCTACTGCGACCGCAGGTTCGGCATCGGCGCCGACGGCGTCCTCTTCCTCCAGGCGTCCGATAAAGCCGATATCCGGATGCGGCTCTTCCAGCCCGACGAGAGCGAGGCTTCTATGTGCGGGAACGGCATCCGATGCCTCGCGAAATACGCCTGCGACGCCGGCTATGTGAAAGAGTCCTGCTCGGTCGAGACCGGGGCGGGGATTGTCCCGGTGACGATGAGGTTCGCGGACGATGAGTTCACCGTGACGATCACCATGCCGACGCCCGCGTTCGAACGGAGCGCCGTCCCCGCCGTCGGCGACGGTGAATTCCGGGAAGAGATCCTGGGCTTCACCGTCTATGCCGTGAACACCGGCGTCCCGCACGCCGTCGTCTTCGTGAAAGAGGTCGCCGCCGTCGATGTCGCCGCCGTCGGCCAGGCCATCAGGAACCATCCCACCTTCCCGGAAGGTGCGAACGTTAACTTCGTCGAGGATGCCGGCAACGGTATGCTCAGAATCCGGACGTTCGAGCGCGGCGTCGAGGGCGAGACCGCGAGCTGCGGCACCGGCGCCACCGCGTCGGCGGCGGTCGCCCGCCATCTCGGCAAAACCGGGGAGACGGTCCGGGTGGAGACAAAAGGCGGTCCGCTCGTCATCCGCTTTGGGGAGACCGTCACGATGGAAGGCCCCGCCGAGACGGTCTTTACGGGCGTTATACCTTTCTGATCCCGTCCCCGGTGATCACGAAATCGAACGAGAGCCCTTCCGGTCGGGACCGGTGCTTCCGGAGCACGGCCCGCCGGACACTGTCCCTCTTTTCGAGCCGGATTATGGCCTTCGAGAGGTGTTCGAGCGCCGTCCCCCCGAGGCCGGAGATCCGGTCCCGTTCCACGTCCATGAAGATCTGATTGGTGATCAGGACCGGGATGTCGTACTTCTTCGCAAGCCCGAGGAGTTTTATCATGTGGTGCGAGAGTTTCCGGAGCGCCTCCCGGCCGAGGTCGAGTTCGGTCCGGTAGAGGGCGGTGGCCGAGTCCATCACGATGAGGTCGACGGGGGCGCCGGCCCTCTTTTTAAGCAGCCCTTCCGCATCGGCGATCATCGCCCCCTGCTGAGCGAAGTCCAGCGGTTCGAAGAGGTAGAGCCGGTCCGCGTACGCCCCGGCGCTCTCCCCGGCTATCTGCGTAAACCGTTCCACCGAGAACCCTTCGGTATCGATGTAGACGACCGAGTTTCCGGCCCGGAGCGAGGCCACCGCCGCCATCAGGCAGAAGGTGCTCTTGCCGCTCGCAGGCTCCCCGTAGACCTGGGTGACCGTCCGCCGCTCGAGCCCGCCCCCGAGCAGGTCGTCAAGGGCCCCGTTCCCCGTGCCGACCCGGTCCGGCTTCATGGTTCGAGCACGCCTCGCTCGCTGAAGAGGCGGCGCGCAGTCGCCTCGACGGTGCCGGCGACCTCCCGGAACGGGACTCCGAGGTCCCGTGCGCACGCCGCCGCCTGTTCGTACTCCGCCTTTAAGGAGGTGATCTTTCCCCCCGACCAGCCGCACTTCACGTCAATCGTCCATTCCCGGCCGCGGAGGGTCACCGTGACGGGTTCGACCGTCCGTTCGGCGACGGCCCGGTGGACCATCGGCAGGCACCGTATTCCGAGCGTCCCGAGCTCCGCGGCCATCACCCCCACAAGGCGGTTGGTCGCGTCCGGGTGGCAGACGACGCGGACGAGGTGGCCGCTCCGTCCCTTCTTCATCATCGCGGGGACGGCGCTTGCGTCCCGTGCCCCCTCCTCCATCAGACGGCCGAGGGTATAGGCAAGGGCTTCCCCGGTGACGTCGTCTACGTTCGTCTCGAGGATATCGACCCGGTCGCCGGTGCCGGGCTCACCCGTCGAAACGAGCATCGAGCGGAGGACATTGGGTCTTCCCGGCGGGTTCCTGCTCCCGGCCCCGTAGCCGACCGCACGGATGCCCACCGGACCGAGGTCCTCCGGTCGAACCGTCGAGAACTCGGCGAGGAGGGCGGCGCCCGTCGGGGTGCAGAGTTCCCGCTCCTCCTCGCCGGAAACGGTCGATAGATCCGATCCGGCAAAGACCGCCACGGTTGCCGGGGCGGGGATGGGGAAGGTTCCGTGTGAACCGACCGCAAACCCCCGGCCGAGGGCGACCGGAAGGACGGCGACCCTGTCGGGGGCGAGAGAGTAAAGGGCGGTGCAGGCCCCCACCACATCGGCAACGGCATCGTCCGCCCCGACCTCGTGGAAGTGCGCCCCCGGTCCGTGAACGCTCTCCTCGGCCCGATGAATCCGGAGAAAGACCCGCCGGGCCATCTCCCGTGCCGGGGCGGGAGCGTCGCTCCCGGCAACCCGGTCGAGCACCTCGTCAAGAGTGCGATGATCGACCGGTGCATGCGCTCTCACCAGGACCGCACGGATCCCTGAACGGTCTACCCGCTCTATTGTCGGTTCACCGACGACGGAGCGCATGGCTGCCCGAACAAGCCCTTCATCGGCTCCCAGATCGAGGAGAGAGCCGATGATCATGTCGCCCGCGGCTCCGTTGAACGGGTCGAAGAGAAGTGTGTTCATGCATCTCCAGTACTTATAAATCCCCGAAATATAAGAACTAGAGGTAATGCCAGAGATATACTTGAAAGTAGATAGCGCTTATCCGGAGGATCAGGGGGCGGGCAAGGCACGGCTTGACCCTGATACCATGCTGCAGCTTCGGCTCAGTCCCGGAGACCTCGTCGCCATCGAGGGGAAGCGTCGCACCGTGGCCAAGGTCTGGCGTGCCATGGTGAACGACTGGCACCAGGGTAAGGTGCGAATCGATAATTTCACCCGGCTCAACACCGGGGCCAGCATCGGGGACCGGGTGAAGATAAAGACGCTGGACGAGGAGGTCGAGGCGAAACGGGTGGTGCTCGCGCCTCCCGAAGACCTCCCCAAGCAACTCCCCATCAACTACAGCAGTGTCGTCAACAAACTGATCGATTTTCCCATCGTGAAGAACGATTCCGTGCCGATCCAGGCGGGGCTCCCGTTCATGCAGCCCCAGCTCGTTGCATTCAAGGCAGTGGTGGTCGAGCCGGAGAATGCCGTGATCATCACCAAGAACACGAAGATCGAGTTCTCCGAGAAACCGGCCGCCGGGTTCGAGGGCGTCAAAAGGATCAGTTACGAGGACATCGGCGGCCTGAAGGGCGAACTGCAGCGTGTCCGCGAGACGATCGAACTGCCCATGCGGCATCCCGAGATCTTCCGGAAACTCGGTATCGAGCCCCCGAAGGGGGTTCTCCTCTACGGCCCGCCGGGAACGGGTAAGACCCTCATTGCAAAGGCGGTCGCGAGCGAGAGCGGAGCACACTTCATATCGATCGCGGGACCGGAGGTAATCTCGAAGTATTACGGCGAGAGCGAGCAGCGGCTCCGGGAGGTCTTCGAGGACGCCCGGCAGCATGCACCCGCCATCATCTTCATCGACGAACTCGACTCCATCGCCCCCCGGCGCGAGGAGGTGACCGGAGAGGTCGAGCGGCGCGTGGTGGCCCAGCTCCTCACGATGATGGACGGGCTCGAGGAGCGGGGGCAGGTCGTGGTGATCGGGGCCACGAACCGGCTCGACGCCATCGACCCCGCCCTCCGTCGTCCCGGACGGTTCGATCGGGAGATCGAGATCGGGGTCCCGTCGGAGGACGACCGGGTCCAGGTTCTCCACATTCACACCCGCGGCATGCCGCTTGCGGATAACGTCGACATCAACCTCATCGCCCAGCAGACCCACGGGTTTGTCGGAGCGGATCTCGCCGCCCTCGCCCGGGAGGCGGCGATCAAGGCGCTGCGGCGCTATCTCCCCGAGATCGACCTGGAGGCCGAGGAGATCCCGCCGGAGATCCTCGAGAAGATGGAGGTCCAGGGCAAGGACTTCCGCGACGCCCTCCGCGACGTAGGCCCGAGCGCCATGCGGGAGATCCTCCTTGAGGTGCCCCACACCACCTGGGAAGACATAGGCGGCCTTGATGAGGCAAAACAGGACATCCGCGAGGCGGTGGAGTATCCGCTCACCCGTCGGGAGCGGTTCGAGGACCTGGGTATCGAGCCCCCGAAAGGAGTTCTCCTCTACGGCCCTCCGGGAACCGGAAAGACGCTCATTGCAAAGGCGGTCGCAAGCGAGAGCGGAGCGAACTTTGTGCCGGTCAAGGGCCCTCAGCTCCTCTCGAAGTGGGTCGGGGAGAGCGAGCGGGCGGTCCGTGAGGTCTTCAAGAAGGCCCGGCAGGTGGCGCCGTCCATCATCTTCTTCGACGAACTGGACGCTCTTGCCACCGCCCGCGGCGGCGGCACCGAGTCGCACGTGATCGAGAGTGTCTTAAACCAGATCCTCACCGAGATCGACGGCCTTGAAGAACTCCGGGGCGTGGTGGTGATGGGCGCGACGAACCGGCCGGACATGGTCGATCCGGCGCTGCTGCGGGCCGGGAGGTTCGACCGGCTCGTCTACATCGGCGAGCCCGGCCGGGAAGACCGGGAGAAGATCCTCGCGATCCACACCCGTTACATGCCGATCGAGGGCTCGGCAATCGAAAACCTGGTGGAGATGACGGAGGGGCTTTCGGAGAACGGGATCGAAGACCTGATTCTCGCCATCGGGGCCAACCGCCGGGTGGGCGTCGAGGACGTGAGGGCCAAACGCACCGCGATGGAGGCGAGCGAGGGTGAGGAACTCCGGCGCTCCCTCCGGCGGAGAAAGATCGTCGACCTCCTCGCCCAGCAGGGCGTGACCCTCGACGATCCCGTACGAGACCGGCTTATCCGGCAGATAGCGGTCGATACCGAGGGGTTCGTCGGCTCGGACCTCGAAGCGCTCGCCCGGGAGGCGGCCATGCTTGCCATGCGGGAAGACGCCGCCCTCGTGAACCAGTCGCACTTCGAGAAGGCACGGGAGAAGGTACACGCGACGATGAACGAGCGGCTGCGGCAGTACTACGGGAAGGTGCAGCAGCATTTCAAGGGCGGGCTGCCGAAGGAGATCCAGCCGCTGGAATACCAGTAAGCGGAATACCGGGGCTATTCTCCGAAGACCTCTTTTTTACAGTTATTCGCCCCACCCGGGGTGCCCCTGCCGGCCCCTGTATGTTGAGGGGATCTGCACGAAGAACAGCGCTCGCGCCGTCGGCTGCTGCAAACGCCTGGGCGGGTGAGACAGCCCGTGATTGAACGTGCTGCCAGTGTGCAGGAGTCACCGGGGATTCTTATGACTTCCTCAACCGAAGGCAACCTATCCGCTGTCGCCCTCTCCGATACGCTCCCGCACCCGCGCATCGAGCGCCGCATCCTCGAACGTGAGATCGGCAACGATCCGCTGCATCTTACCCGAAAGCCTCCACATGTAGCGCCGTCTCGTCTCCTCACGGGTGTTCCGGGAAGAGGAGCAGGAAGATCCGTGGAGAAGAAAGAGATAGAATCCGCCCCCGGGTCGCCCCCCGACTCATGACGGGTGATTGAGCGATGAGACATCCGCGACGATCCGCTGCATCGAACCCATAGCGGTGCAGCAGCTTCGCGGGGACGGCAGCACTCCTCCGGGCATGCGCCTGCTTGAATGCGTCGTAGTCGGCACTCCATCCGAGAAGACCCTGCCGTCCGGAAGCGTCCGCTCGATGTCGTGGCCGAGCGCTGCAATTCGCAGGGCGTCGTCGGCATCGGGGCATAAGAAGAGCAGCCACCGGAGCGTGTCTTCTGCATGCGCCGGATCTTCGGGCAGGTGCGACCCCCTGACCGCCGCCCGGATGCATGCGAAGGCAGAGTCGCGTCTTCTATCCGGCACGATGCAGCACCACCACCCTGCGGATGTTCTCGGCGTTCATCAGCAACGCGAGGACGGCAAGGACGACAAGGGGTTGTGCCGCCAGGGCGCCGATGAGGATGATGAAGATCCGCACGTCGCGTCCAATCCGCAGGAACCTGCGCCTGCCGGCCGATGCATTCCCCTGCATCAGGCCGTCGTAGCGATCGGCGGTGTAACTGTTCAGGAACGTTCCGATCAGCGCCAGAAACCCCACGGAAAGGGCTGCAAGGGGCTCGCCGGCAGCAAAGACCGTATAGGTGAGACCGAAGATGATGAAACCGTCCGCATACCGGTCGAGGACCGAGTCGAACCAGCCCCCGAACGCCGTGCCCCCATAGGTCAGGCGAGCCACTTCGCCGTCACACCCGTCGATTATCGAGGAGAACTCTGCAAGGATGCCGCCTGCAACAAGGGCGGCATACCCCCCCGCCATGAAGAACGCCGCGGCAAGGAGGGCGAGAGCAAACGTGAATATCGAGATCTGGTTAGGGGTGATTCCGGTGGCGACCAGGCGCTTTGAGATTCTGGTCGAGATCGGCCGGTTCAGGTGTCGAGAAACCGGGCCGTCATTCGGTTTCTTCAGGCGATCCAGCATCTCCCGCTCTGCCTTGAGGTAAGCATCGGCATCATCGACATCGATCCAGAAATCTCCGTTGATGCCGAACGTCTTTGCCCTGCCCATCCCGGCAAGCACTCGAATCCCCCCGGAGAGCGAAGAGTCCCCTCGCCTGATGCTCTCCTCGAGGGCGTCGAAGAGGGCGTGCGAGCAGAGGAAGATCCCGGTATCGTACGCGGTATACCGCAAAAGACCCTTGCCGATATCGATGATTCGGCCGTCGTTCGCCAGCACCCTGGTCACGTCGCCCGGATCGACGAGACGATTGGATTCGGGGTGCGGATCGACCGCCAGCACGACTTCGCCGTCGGCGACCGGCCTCTGTTGCAGACCTTGAAGGATCGATTCGCTGAAGAGATGATCCCCCATCAGGAGAAAAAATCGGCCGGGGGGAATTTTTTTTTGCTTTCAGCACCGAGAGCCCGTTTCCGGCCTCCCATTCGCCGTTGAAGATGTGATGGATCGTTACGTCTCTCCTCGCGGCGAGGGTGTCGAGAAACTCACGGACCCTGTCGCCCTGGTATCCGGTGACGACGTAAAAGTCCGTCGCGCCTGCGCCCCGTGCGGTCATGATCACCCGCTCGATAAGCGGAAGGCCGAGGAGGGGTATGAGGGGTTTGGGGCTGCCCCTCTCCGCGATCCTGCTGCCGGCACCGGCGGCGATGATCAGGCACGCAGGCGTCACGACTCTCGTGCTCCACGGATAAACTCCTCGGTCCGCTGATACGCTTCGTCGTCCGGCACCTGGAGCGGCGGATGCTTCATGAAATACGCCGACGGCGAATAGAGAACGCCCCCGATGCCCCGGTCGAGCGCGAGTTTGCAGCACCGTATGGCATCGATGGCCACTCCCGCAGAGTTCGGGGAGTCTTCCACCGAAAGTCGCATCTCAAGATGCATGGGCACATCACCGAAGAGTTTTCCCTCCATCCGAAGGAAACAGACCTTGTTGTCTTTCTGCCAGCAGACGTAATCGCTCGGCCCGATGTGGATATCGTCCTCGTCGAGCCGTTTGGCCAGCACGGATTGCACCGCCTCGGTCTTCGATTCGCGCTTCGATTCCAGTCGGTTCCGGTTCAGCATGTTGAGAAAATCGGTATTTCCTCCAGTATTGAGCTGATATGTTCTTTCAAGCCGAACGCCCCGTTTCCGGAAGAGATCGGCGAGTACCCGGTGCACGATGGTCGCACCGATCTGGGCCTTGATATCGTCTCCGATGATCGGGATGCCTTTTGCTCCGAACCTCTCTGCCCATGCCGGGTTGCTTGCGATGAAAACCGGCATATTGTTGACGAAACCGATACCTGCCTCCAGGGCGCAGTCGGCATAGAACTTCACGGCCTCTTCGGAGCCGACCGGGAGGTAATTTACCAGGATTTCGGCTCCCGAATCTTCAAGGTCCCGGACAATCTCCTCTTTCGTGGCCTCGGTCTCGTCGGCGATGACAAACCTGCACGCTTCCTTGTAACCCCGCATATGGTCGGAGAAACCGTCAAGGACCTTCCCCATCTTCACGGGTACGTTCTTGCGGAGGACGGCATCGCAGAAGGTTGTCGTACAGTTCGGGGGAGCGAATATCGCCTCCGACAGATCTCTTCCAACCTTGCGCCTGTCGATGTCGAAGGCAGCGACGACATCGATATCGGTCGGGCGATAGCCCCCGACTTCCCAATGCATCAGCCCGACGGCATCGCCACTCTGCTTTCCTTTATAGTACTCGATGCCCTGGATGAGTGAACTCGCGCAGTTCCCGACGCCGACGATTGCAATCCTGATCTTCCTCACATGTGATACCCCCACATTTTCCGTATAATATATTTTCCGTACAATATATACCCGTAAATATCAACCTTATGCCTATAGTAAATACAGAGTCCCGCAGGCAAGACTACTCTACCCGGCAGACGCGGCGGCCGGATTTCGTTGTTACAGGGTTTACGTCCGGAGACGAGGGCACCGGGCAGGGCAGCTCCACCCGCATACCTGCAGATGCCAGGGCGAAGGGGGATGATATGGAACGGTGAGACCGCACTGCGCCGGCGATGCAAACCGGCCGGAAGCACCGGAAAAACGGTAGTGGGAAGTACGGCTTCCCGGGGTTAGATCATCAATGGGCCTTTCGTCACCGAATACTCGTAATGCTGGTGGCGCTGGCCGGAACCCCTGCCGAAGTAGTGCCACTTCGGGAAGTTGAAATCCGCGGTGATCGAACGGGGCATCAGGAGAACTGTCTTGAGAAATGCCTCGAGATCGGGAACGTTATAGATGTTCATCTCATGGCCCGCCGTATCCATCCAGTCGATCACCTCTTTTAACCGCTCCCTCTCCCACCGGACCGAGAAACGCGTGATTCCCCAGGAGCAGAACCTATCGAGCTCGTCTGCGACCGTCCCGGGGTCGAGGGGAATCAGATGGGTGAGATGATCGACGGGGCACTGGAAGATTGCCGACGGGTGCGCCCGGTGCAGGACTGCAAACCCGTCCTCCCCGAGCAGATCGGCGTTTCCGTTGAACCAGAGGCGGGCATCCTCAAAAGCATGGATCTTAACGAGGTCGAGCGCCTGGTCTACCAGCGCCCCGTCTTCTTTGAAGTCGAGCTTGACCGATTTGCCGTGAGCGCGGATTGGTTCGAGCACGTCGCGCAGGTA
This sequence comes from Methanoculleus sp. UBA374, assembly GCA_002508705.1. Classification (GTDB taxonomy): domain Archaea; phylum Halobacteriota; class Methanomicrobia; order Methanomicrobiales; family Methanoculleaceae; genus Methanoculleus; species Methanoculleus palmolei. The sequence continues at coordinate 60,456 of DAYL01000009.1, forward strand.
AACGAGTTCTTCCTCTTCGTCGAGGGGCGTTTCGGCGAATGAGTCGTGTCTGAGAATGATATCGTCGCCGTCGGGGTCCATCCTGACATCGAGTTCCGCCCACCGGACGTTGGAAGCCAGAAACTGGCGCAGGTTATACTCGTCGTTGACACCGTGCCAGACGAACTGGATATGGCGGGGAAGCGCACGTTCCGGGATCAGGTCGGTCAGGTCGTAGCGTCTCCCACTCACCGACCCTGCAGGCAGCACTCTCCTCGCGGATTCGAAGATCGTGTCCGCATGGAGGAGCAGGATCTCCTGCCCCGGGTCCCGGCGTGCGATCGCATCCAGGTTGTCGGGCTCATTGTCGACGACGGCGAAGACATGATACCCGATATTCCGGAAGAAGTCGACACCCGCCGCCTTGCAGTTTGTGACCTGCTGCTCCCAGCCGTACGGGTTCATGTGGAGAAGATCGCTTCTGAACCGGGTTTTGTACTCCCTGCCGAGAGCATTAAGCGAGCAGAGTGTGTCGTCTCTGATATCCTCAGGGCGCCCGGTATTGAGACCTACAAAGGTGTCTGGCTGAAGCTGGAACCAGCGAATAACCTCCATAACCCCGGTGAACGGCTGGTGTGATCCCAGGATTGCATCCGACGACCAGCGGTTGGCACGATACCAGGCAAGGATGGAATCATGATGTTTTTTCGGGATCTGCAGCATTTCAAGGAGTGTTTCGATCTGGTTTTCGTGGACCGTGATGCCGTCCAGCGTGAGCGACGAGAAAAAATCCGTCGCGTGGTGAGTGTCGTAGGACTTGAGGACTTGCAGGATCATGAAGCGCATATCGAGGATGGTTCCGTCGATATCGAAGAGGATCATAAGGTTTTCGTGAGGATGCCTGCGCCGTGTCTGCTCGTAATGCAAGGCAAGTTTCTTCATCCAATTTGTCATGGCTCTTCTCCGGGCGGGCTTTTATCCGGCCTGCCCGTCAATCCTTTGTATGCAGCGGAGACGTTGTCAGGCCTCCGATGGCCGGGAAAAACCGAAATGTCGGTTTTTCCCAGAATCGCTCCATCTTATCCAGTATAGATCCGGATAATATTTATTATTTCTCTAATTATATTATTTAAATATATATAGATGACAGTATAAATGTGCTGCCGCAACGTTGTTTTCCCGATTCAAAATCTGGCAGAGCCCCCGCTTAAAAAAAGGATGGCCCTGGAAGGACATGGCATTCCCGTGTCAGGGCTCCCGGCCGGGTCTGGAAGCAGGCTGTATCTCCCGACCGGAGAGCATTTCATAACGAAAAGGTTTCGCAGACGGACGCATCACACCTGGGGGTCGGCTCGGCAGGTTCGACCGGCTCGTCCACATCGGAGAGCCGGACCCGGACAGCCGGGGAAAGAGATCGTCGACCTCCTCACCCGGCAGGACCTGACCCTTGACGACCCCTCACGGGACCGGCTCATCAAGAAGGTTGGCGACCGATATCGAGGGGTTCGTCGGCTCGGACCTCGAAGCGCTCTGCCGGGAGGCGGCCATGCTCGTCATGCGGGAAGATGCCGTCTTCGTGAACCAGTCGCACTTCGAGAAGGCACGGGAGAAGGTGCACGCGACGATGAACGAGCGGCTGCGGCAGTGTTACGGGAAGGTGCAGCAGCACTTCAAGGACAGGCTCCCGAAGGACGTCCAGCCGCTGGAATACCAATAAAAAACTTTCCGAGGGATATCCCCCCGGAAAACCTTTTTTTTCACGGCGATCCGTTCTCATTCGGAACAGCTATCCCTGTCCCACAGGATTTAAGGGAGTTTATGAGAATAACGGTGCCTACACTGTCGGCCGTTAGGAACATCATGTGAATGAGGATGATTTATGGTGGGGCGCGTTCTGCCGACGTGCAGGGTTGCCCACGGTGGATTTATAGATTCCCTAGGAGGGGGTGAAGTCGATATGCATATGCAAGAGACTGTCCAAGTTGGTCGAGTCCAATATTCAGTGCCTACGTGAGGCACGACTTCAAAGCGCCGTTCACGTTCGCGGCGAAGAATTTTCAATCCACGTGCCTACGTGAGGCACGACTAAATATGGAGTCCGCTGCACGATCAACGACACATTTTCAATCCACGTGCCTACGTGAGGCACGACGGCAGTTTACCAGGTATCGCCTCCCGTGGTTTATTTCAATCCACGTGCCTACGTGAGGCACGACGGGCCGCTGCGGTCGCGGCCGCCGGCGAGAAGAATTTCAATCCACGTGCCTACGTGAGGCACGACCGACCCCCACGATCGACTCCGCCGCGTGGCTGTCATTTCAATCCACGTGCCTACGTGAGGCACGACCGCTCACCAGGTCGATCGCCACGACCCCGAGGATTTCAATCCACGTGCCTACGTGAGGCACGACGATCGCGCCGTTCGGGCCGGCGGTCGTCGGCAGATTTCAATCCACGTGCCTACGTGAGGCACGACGGAGATCTGGACCAAGCACTACACGGCCCGGGCATTTCAATCCACGTGCCTACGTGAGGCACGACGTGGCCTTGCGGACCGTGTCGAGCTCGGCCATATTTCAATCCACGTGCCTACGTGAGGCACGACCTGCAGAGGAGGAGACTGTTTCCGAGGATGTAGAATTTCAATCCACGTGCCTACGTGAGGCACGACCGGTTCATGCTACAGGGCTGGTTGATCCAGAACATTTCAATCCACGTGCCTACGTGAGGCACGACATCAAGGATATCGCCGACTACTACTTCGCGGAATTTCAATCCACGTGCCTACGTGAGGCACGACCATTTTCATTTTAAAGCAGGCTGGAGTATAAGATTTCAATCCACGTGCCTACGTGAGGCACGACTTGCAAGGTCTTCCGGCTCAGTCGGTGCGGCAAATTTCAATCCACGTGCCTACGTGAGGCACGACGGAGAAATGGGTCACGATCACCGACGCGCTGTCATTTCAATCCACGTGCCTACGTGAGGCACGACACTGCAGCCGGAGCCTCGATCGCCGCCGCCGCATTTCAATCCACGTGCCTACGTGAGGCACGACGACGAGGACGGATGCAAGATCGCGAAGGTCACGATTTCAATCCACGTGCCTACGTGAGGCACGACGGGGCCTGCTCACGGGCACCCGCGGGGGCCATATTTCAATCCACGTGCCTACGTGAGGCACGACCGTCGTGACGACCCCGAGCAGGAACCCGGCTGTATTTCAATCCACGTGCCTACGTGAGGCACGACGAGCACGAGCACCACCGGCAGCCCGTCGATGTTATTTCAATCCACGTGCCTACGTGAGGCACGACCGGGCAGCATTATCTCTATGACAGCGTTCTCGGATTTCAATCCACGTGCCTACGTGAGGCACGACGAGTGCATAGACCCACGCCGCGCAGCTATTAGGATTTCAATCCACGTGCCTACGTGAGGCACGACCTCGCACTGCGTGACCGGCGTCAGGTCGCCGTCATTTCAATCCACGTGCCTACGTGAGGCACGACGCGATTGCCGCGTCAATGGCGTCGCGGAGATACTATTTCAATCCACGTGCCTACGTGAGGCACGACAATGATCCTCGTCCTCGATGGCGACGAGGTGCGGATTTCAATCCACGTGCCTACGTGAGGCACGACCCGTCAAGGCCGGCAAGGATGGAGTCCCCCGGATTTCAATCCACGTGCCTACGTGAGGCACGACCCGTCAGCGATTGCGTGGGGTGCCCCGACCTCATTTCAATCCACGTGCCTACGTGAGGCACGACTATCTCTCCTCTACCATGCACTTGATGGCGGGGATTTCAATCCACGTGCCTACGTGAGGCACGACACCACGCTCGGGATCAACGAGATCCCGCTCGATATTTCAATCCACGTGCCTACGTGAGGCACGACGACCTGGTATCGGGGCGAGATGGTCCCCCGAGCGATTTCAATCCACGTGCCTACGTGAGGCACGACCTGCTCGCCCCGAACCCGGGCCGGGCCGATCCATTTCAATCCACGTGCCTACGTGAGGCACGACTCGGGTATTTGTTGACTCCGCCGGCGGTCGATGGGATTTCAATCCACGTGCCTACGTGAGGCACGACGGCTGCTCCGGCTGCACGAGTTGATCCATGACAATTTCAATCCACGTGCCTACGTGAGGCACGACCGCCAAAATGACGAATCATCATCAGTCATGCAGATTTCAATCCACGTGCCTACGTGAGGCACGACGTTTTCTTCAAGTAATAGAAGCGACCGTAGGTATTTCAATCCACGTGCCTACGTGAGGCACGACCCAGCCGGTCGGGGATATCCCGAACAGTGCCGCATTTCAATCCACGTGCCTACGTGAGGCACGACGATACCGAGGAGCCCGATGATCGGGATAGCTGCATTTCAATCCACGTGCCTACGTGAGGCACGACTCCAAAACCCGTGCAGCCGGCGCAGCAGTTGAAATTTCAATCCACGTGCCTACGTGAGGCACGACTATGATCTTGTGGTTGAGCCCTGGGGGATCATATTTCAATCCACGTGCCTACGTGAGGCACGACATATCGTTCTTGTCCCGGTTCTCTTTCGAGGCATTTCAATCCACGTGCCTACGTGAGGCACGACCGGCCGCCGGGCAGAGGAGGATGAAACAAGCATATTTCAATCCACGTGCCTACGTGAGGCACGACATCATCCCCGACGAGCACGCGGACGCGGCCCAAATTTCAATCCACGTGCCTACGTGAGGCACGACTGCGTAGAGGTGAAGATGTAGTTCTCCTTAGATATTTCAATCCACGTGCCTACGTGAGGCACGACCGAACTGTGGTGCGGCTGTGTCGGCGAGCCAGGCATTTCAATCCACGTGCCTACGTGAGGCACGACATGTGGTACGGGATGTTCGAGCCGCGTTTGAACTATTTCAATCCACGTGCCTACGTGAGGCACGACGTGGCATCACGACATCAAGCGCCAGCAGGGTCAGATATTTCAATCCACGTGCCTACGTGAGGCACGACTGCATGCGTCTTGAGGGAGTTATGGTCGTATGCCATTTCAATCCACGTGCCTACGTGAGGCACGACCTCTGCGATCGGAGTGCTGTCCGTCGCGTTGCGATTTCAATCCACGTGCCTACGTGAGGCACGACGTGACCGGGGTGCTGGAGGACTTCCCGGCGATGGTATTTCAATCCACGTGCCTACGTGAGGCACGACCTCCGAGAGATACTGGATGGTGCAGCGGTCGGGATTTCAATCCACGTGCCTACGTGAGGCACGACCACCGCAACCAACCTCCCGAGGCGAGCGCGGTATTTCAATCCACGTGCCTACGTGAGGCACGACCAGCACAGCAGGAGTTCTCCTGCACTGATGACGGATTTCAATCCACGTGCCTACGTGAGGCACGACGTCCGGACTGGAGGGGACGCCGACGCCGACCCATTTCAATCCACGTGCCTACGTGAGGCACGACCATCAACTGGTCTAACGCCCGGGCCGCGGTCGAATTTCAATCCACGTGCCTACGTGAGGCACGACCAGGGGGGCTCGGGAGATCTATCGTGGTGGTTTATTTCAATCCACGTGCCT
>DAYL01000009.1:66161-127882 GCA_002508705.1 Methanoculleus sp. UBA374
TGCCTACGTGAGGCACGACACCTAGAGGCCGACGTAGAACTCCGACAGTGGATTTCAATCCACGTGCCTACGTGAGGCACGACTGAACGGTGATGCCTGACCCTTCGGCGGCAATATTTCAATCCACGTGCCTACGTGAGGCACGACCCTGGAGAACGGGAGGCCCGCAGAATGTTCCTATTTCAATCCACGTGCCTACGTGAGGCACGACTCTATGCTATATATCGGAGAACAAATATCTTACTTTGCCTTTCGCTGCAGTAATTGTCCCCATATCCAAGACGGAAGAAAGATACCGCATAAAACACCCTTGAACAAAAGACACAGCGCTTCATGCGACTAATCACCCGTGTCACGCCGTAATACGTCTCAGAAGTACGAGAAAACTGCCCCATATGATCAAACAGTTAATATTTGCTGGATCGCGAACCTCCCTGGGAGAACATGGGCACTTCACCTTCGCACCCCTCTCTTGACATCTGATCATCCTACAAGATCAACACATCCTCAACATTCAGTCCGGGCTTTGCCCCCACATGCTCCACATGGTCCCGACCGTGCTTCCCCAGATTATAATACCGTACGCTGTCAATCTCAGGCTCGATGACATCTCCGATCCGAACCTTCATCTCCATCAGTTGAACAGAATCGACCACACACTCAAAGACCGAATTCTGCACGCGCGTCCCGTAATTCATGCAGATCCTCGCGACCGTGCGCAATCTGCGTCGCCCTTCCGGGCTCTCGGTATTCACGTCGTACGTCACCAGAACAAACACCACGCTCACCTCACCACAAATGGCGGATACCCATCGATATCTCCCCGCAGGTGCCGGGCAAGCAACATCGCCTGCGCATACGGCAGAAGGCCGATTGAGATCCGCTCATCCAGGTACCCGTGCGTAACCTCTTCCGTCTTCCGTCGCTGCCATGCCGCAAGAACAGCCTTCCGCCCTGCGTCCGTCATGATCGCCGCCCCGTTCTCCTTCACCAGGAAATCATCTGCTGCAATAACCCGATTATTGATCAAACTCAACACAAACCGGTCTCCGAGATACGGCCGGAATTCTTCCATCAGGTCCAGTGCAAGGCTCATTCGTCCCGGTCGAGCACGGTGCAGAAACCCCACCTGCGGATCCAGCCCCACCGACTCAAGAGCCGAAGCACAATCCACCGCGATCAGAGTATAGATAAACGACAATAAAGCATTCACCCGGTTCAGCGGAGGCCTCCTGCTCCTGAACTCGAACGCAAAAGCAGAGTCCTGCGACAGGATCAGATCGTCGAAACAGTCAAAGTAACACTTCGACAGAATCCCTTCGCGGCCCCGGAGTTCATTCAGTGTATCAGGTGGTGACTCCCTCAGCTGGCGAATACCCTCCGTTAGCCGCTGAAGACGCTCTGAAAATACAGGAGATACCTTTTCAGGATAATCACGGCCAAACCGCAGGAGAACATTCCGGCAGTTCAACATCTTTCCGAGCACACAGTTCAGCGCAATCCGGGCTGCGGCCACCTCATCATCCGAAAGAAGATACTGCCGCTTGCGGAGCAGCACGTTTCCGGACACACGACCAGAAACCCGTCCGAGGAATTTCCCGTACGGCGACACAAATGCAAGGCCCACGTTGCGGGATGTACATAACTCCATAACGCCCGGACTTGCCCCCATAAACCCAAAACAGATGACTTCCTCCAGATTGTGAATAGGGATCCGCCCCACCTCCTTCCGTTCAACAGAAACAACAATATTTTCTCCGTCTTTTGTGAGGTAGGAGTCAGGGTTGGTGACATACAGAACATTCAGGAGTTTTCTCATGTTTCATCCTTTCCAATGCAGACGGTAAGGTAGCGATCCACCGATCGCCTGCGGGATGAGACGGCCGGCATGCAGAGATCGACAAGAGAGCAGTTTTTGCAGTGCGGCAGCAGCTCTGCCGGAGGAGTGATGCCCGCATCGTAAAGCGCATACATCCCGGCGACTAACTCCGCCACCCGGTTTCGAAGTTCATCGTCAAGGATGACCTCCGTCCGCCGTCTGGTTTTGCCGTAATACAGATACCCGCGTTCAATTCTCGTTCGGTACATCTCCTCGAGGCAGATTGCCTGAGCACACAGTTGTACCTCGTCGCGGTCGTCCGGCTTCCGCCTCCCGGCCTTGTATTCCACCGGCACGACGGTCCAGCTCCCCTCCCGCCCGGCAATCGCAACCCCTGTATCTGAACGATGATACTCCACCACATCTGCAATCCCATACACCCTTAGCGTGTGGGAGACCAGAGGCACGCTCCGAGAGAGCAGCACATCGCCCCGGCTCTCCGTGAAGAAAGGATCATCCGCATTTCTGTGCATCTGCCTGCCGCCGAAGGTAAGCACGTTCTCCTTCCACACCTGCTCGATATGGATAAGCGCCCACTGGCGTCTACAGAATGCAAAATGCTGGATGCCGCTGAGCATGAGATAGTCGTCGGGATTCATAGGGGATCGCGATCCGATGAAACATTATTATAAGTCGGATTATAAGAACCTATCAACGAAGATGACCGTCCATGCATCTTGCTCACTACGATTCTAAAACCAATAGAGAACAAACACTGCTGGAACATGGTTCAACCGTCTCAACCCTCTGTAAAACCTATGGTGAGGCGATCGGATGCCCTCATCTTGCAGAACTCTGTGGTTTGATCCATGATGCAGGAAAAGCAAAACAGGAATTTCAGGCATATCTCCTCTCAGGCGATAGACATCTACGGGGAAAAATCAATCATTCTTCTGCAGGAGCCAGATACATCTTTGAAAAGTACGGAAAATGTGCGGATGTCTATCAGGTCTGTACGGCTCAGCTGATCTCTCTTGCTGTCTGCTCCCACCACAGCGGTCTCATCGACTGTATCGACACCAACGGACTGGATCGGTTCCACTCCCGTCTGTACCCTGACAAAGACATTGGGTACGACGAGAGCATAACCAATTTTGGAGTCGAGTGCACCACAGCAGAGGACTTGGATGTTCTCTTCCACAAAGCTGCTGGGGAGACAAGGCAGATTATCGAGCCGATCCTCCAGCGACAGGACATCAACCAAGAAAAACCACTCTATTTCGCTCTATTTGCCCGGTATTTCCTCAGTTGCGTCATCGACGCCGATCGATACGATACTTACTGTTTTGATGCCGGGTTGCCGACGCGGGATCCAGACTATGAACTCGAAACAACCTGGCAAGAACTTGCAGACAACCTCGAACAATACCTCAGCACGGAGATGCGAAAAGATCGGGAGATCGATCGTCTCCGCGCGGAGATCTCGGAGACCTGCAGGCAGGCTGCGGCGTATCCCGGAGGCATCTACCGGCTCTGTGTCCCGACCGGCGGAGGGAAAACGCTTGCAAGTCTCCGTTACGCTCTCCAACATGCAATCCTCCACAAAAAACACAGGATCATCTATGCAATCCCGTTCACCACCATCATCGACCAGAATGCGGACGTGATCCGCGAAAGTCTCAAAAAGGACCGAGTCATCCTCGAACACCATTCCAACCTGATCCAGGAGCCCGAAGACACCGGCCTTGCCGAGCCCGACGAAGGGGACCGGCACAGTCTGCTCACCGAACGGTGGGATGTGCCGATCATCCTGACGACGACGGTGCAGCTCCTGAACACGCTGTTCCTCGGGAAGACCCAATCGGTCCGGCGGATGCACAACCTTGCAAACAGCATCATCATCCTCGACGAAGTCCAGACAATCCCGATCAAGTGCCTCGACATGTTCAACGCCGCGCTGAATTTTCTTGCCGAGGTCTGCGGCGCAACAATCATTCTCTGTACCGCAACTCAGCCCGGTTCAAACGTCGGGGTGCCCGTCAGATGCTCCCCACCAGAGAATCTTGTTCCGGATTATGAAGAGATATTCGGGAAGTTCCGGCGAACAACCATCTGCGATGCCCGGATTCCCGGTGGCTACTCGGCATCGGCGCTTGCGGATTCTGTCCTTGAGAAGCGGCAGGCCAATACAAGTATCCTGGTTGTTATGAATACCAAAAAGGCGGCAAGGAACCTGTATGCCGCGCTCAAGCGCCGGTATCCTACCTGCTCCCTCCACTACTTGAGTACTGCACTCTGTCCGGCACACCGCAGGGTAAAACTTGGACAGTTAAATGAGGATCTCAAAGCTCGAAAACCCGTGATCTGCGTCAGCACTCAACTCATCGAAGCAGGTATCGACATCTCGTTTAACTGTGTGATCCGCTCCCTTGCAGGGCTCGACAGCATCGCCCAGGCGGCCGGCAGGTGCAACCGGCACGGCGAGGATGCGTGCCGTGACGTATTCATCGTCAACAGTTCCGAGGAAAACCTTTCTCGTTTGCCTGAAATTAGAAAGGGTCAGCTGCACACAGAACGGGTTCTGCGTGAATATGCAGAGAACCCTGCACAGTTCGACCATGATCTCCTCTCGCCGAAGGCGCTGGCAAGGTATTATCTCTATCACTACGAGGTACAAAAAAGGGAGATGCAATATCCCGTTTCTCGGAAAAACTCGGGATTTGTAACCGATGTCACGCTTTTCGATCTCCTTTCTCTGAATAGAACCGGAGTGACGGCATATGCGAACCGCTTCGGGCACCGTCCCGGTTATCCGTTCTGCCAGGCATTTGCCTCAAGCGGGAGTCAATTTGCGGTTATCGATCAAGATACGGTAAGCGTTCTCGTGCCGTTTGGAAGGGGCAAGGAGATCATCGAGGAACTGGCGAAAACGCCTCATCTCCCTGCAACAGTAGAACTGTTGAAGGAGGCGCAACAATATTCGGTAAACCTTTTTAAAAATGAAGTTCAATCACTCGATAACGGGATATATCCGATCGGGGATACCGGCGTTCTAGCACTTGCCGATATTTACTACTCTCGTGAATACGGGATCACCCCGCTAACAGATAATGAGCCCGTTTTATTCTAAAGAAAAGAGGAGGGCGGCAAAAGAACGTGGAGTATCCAAACAGCGTAGAATTCCGGGTTTTCGGAAAGTTCGCTCTGTTCACCGATCCGCTGACCCGGATCGGCGGCGAAAAGTTCAGTTACCAGATTCCCACGTACCAGGCGCTGAAAGGGATTCTGGAAAGCGTCTACTGGAAACCTACCATCATGTGGGTGATCGACTCCGTCAGGGTGATGAAGATGATTCAGACCCAGTCGAAGGGTATCCGCCCGATCAAGTATCAGGGTGGAAACGATCTCTCTATCTACACCTACCTCGCGAATGTGGAGTATCAGGTGAAGGCCCACTTTGAGTGGAACCAGCACCGATCCGAACTTGCGTGCGACCGGAATGAAAACAAGCATTACGCCATGGCAACGCGGATGATCGCCCGGGGCGGAAGACGCGACGTCTTTCTCGGAACGCGCGAGTGTCAGGGGTATGTCGAACCCTGTACATGGGGAGAGGGTGAAGGCGCCTATGACGACTGCTCCGAACTTGCGTTTGGACTGATGTTTCATGGGTTCACCTATCCGGATGAGAGTGGGGATGGAAAACTCTCCGCCCGCATGTGGTACCCGGTGATGCGGCACGGCATCGTTGAGTTCGTCCGCCCGGAGGAGTGCCCGGTCATCCGCGAGATCAAGTCTCAGCGCCCGAAAACGTTCATTCCGGGTGAAAATCTTGGTCTTGCCGGGGAGGGGATGCAATGACCTGGGTTTCCCGACTCTGCGAGACGTACGACAATTGCAGTGCTGGCGTGTTGAAGGCGGACACGGAGAAAAGTCTGCTCCCGATCGGACACACAACGCAGTATGCCCAGATCGAGATCGTCCTTGACGCAGACGGCAATTTCCGGTCGGCACGGGCGTTGGACAGAAACAACGACGAAAACGAGGCCGTTACGATCATCCCCTGCACCGAGGATTCAGCCAACAGAACACGCGGGCTTGAGCCGCATCCACTGTTTGACAAACTTCAATACGTGGCGGGGGACTATTCCACGTATGTTCCAGGCAAGGAGAGCGGATTCGATGCATATGTAAACAATCTACGGCGATGGTGCGACTCTCCGTACTCGCATCCGATGATTCGGGCAGTGTTGTCGTATGTTCTGAAGAGAACGATGATAGCCGACCTGGTTTCGGAGAAGGTGCTCTACCTTTCCGAGGCCGGCGAAATTTTGGAGAAGTGGACCGGCTCTGATGAAGAGAAGCCGCTACTGTTCCGGCAGCCAAGTCGTCCGGCCGATGCATTTGTCCGCTTTTGTGTTGAAATTCCCGGTATGCCCGACTCCCGCGTCTGGATGAATGAAGAGGTCCGGCAGAGGTTCATCGCATATTACACGCATATGTTTCCGAATACCGGTACCTGCTACGTTACCGGGAAGACGGGTGTTCCGGTCTCCCGCAAGAGCGCGGGAAAGATCCGGAACGCGGGTGACCGGGCGAAGATCATCTCTTCCAACGATGACACAGGGTTTACGTTCAGGGGGAGGTTCGCCTCGCATGATCAGGCCGTGACGTTGAGTTACGAAGCCTCCCAAAAGTCGATGAATGCTTTGAAATGGCTGGTTGCAAAGCAGGGATACCGCAATGGGGATCAGGCGATCGTTGCCTGGGGCACAAAGGATGAACCACTCCCGCCGGTCTGCGGGGACGGCGTCGATCTCTGGGGCGATCTGGTGCATGATCTGGATGCAATCCCCGACACCAAGGAGGAGTTTGCATCCCGCCTGAATAAGGCGATCGCAGGCTACTCGGCGGAACTGAATGACAGTTCCAATGTGACGGTCATGGGCCTCGATTCCACAAACGGACTTCAGGGACGCCTATCTCTCACCTTTTACCGCGAACTGACAGGATCGAAGTTTCTGAAACGGATTATGCGATGGCACACGACATGCATTTGGTATCCGCTTTTTCGGAGTTATCGGGACAATGATGGAAAAAACAGATGGATCCGGTTTCGTGGTGCTCCGTCGCCCGTCGACATTGCGGTTGCGGCATATGGTTCCAGTTTGAACGATAAACTCAAAAAAGCAACGGTGGAGCGGTTGCTTCCCTGTATCGTTGACGGGAAGCCCCTGCCACGGGATCTAGTGGAGGCGGCTTCGATGCGCGCCTCACGTCCGTTTGCGATGGAGAAGTGGGAGTTCAACCGAACTCTCGGAGTCGCCTGTGCGTTAATCCGGAAGTATTACAACGACAGTATGAACGATCGAACGAGTTTGGAAGAGTATAGGGAGGTATGGAGTGTGGAATTAGATTCACTGAATACTGACCGCAGTTATCTGTTCGGCCGGCTGCTGGCCTATGCAAGAAAGATTGAGGAGTATTCGCTATATCTAGGTGGGACTGAAGCACGACAGACAAATGCGGAACGCTTTATGCTGCAATTCAGAAAACGCCCTGATAAAACATGGGATCAGTTGTATCAGAAACTTCTCCCGTATTTAAGCAGGTTCAGGACTAAAGGACCGGAGTTTTTCGGAAACCGATGTGAAGCAGGCATGAATTCTGTGATGGATGCATTGCAGAGTTCCGGCGGGTTTACCGGCGAGCCGCTTGGTCCTACGTATCTTCTTGGGTATCAGAGTCAGCTGAATCAGTTTGAGGTGGAATACAAGATGATGAAAGCGAGGAAGGCAGAGAGTAAGAAGGACGATGGAGGGTTATAATTATGACGAATCTTGAAAACAAGATAGATTTCGCAGTTGTTGTGTCGGTGAAGAATGCCAATCCGAACGGTGATCCGCTGAATGGAAATCGGCCGCGCGAAAACTATGACGGGTGCGGTGAGATCTCAGATGTATGTCTGAAGCGGAAGATCCGGAACCGAATGCAGGATATGGAGCAGCCGGTTTTTGTGAAATCCGACGATCGCAGTGACGACGGATTCAAGAGTTTGAGGGAGCGGGCGGATGCCTGTAAACCGTTGGCTGATGCAATCAAGAAGAAAGATGTGGAGAAGGCTAAAGAGATTGCTTGCGGTGAGTGGCTCGATGTCCGGAGCTTCGGCCAGTTGTTCGCCTTTAAAGGCGATGACGCTTCCATAGGTATCCGGGGCCCGGTTTCGATCCATCCGGCGTTTAGCGTGGATGCCGTTGATGTGACGGCTCTGCAGATCACGAAGAGCGTTAACAGTGTGCCCGGTGCGAAGAAGGCGTCGGATACAATGGGTATGAAGTACCGCGTTGACTTCGGGGTGTACGTGTTTTACGGGAGCATCAACTGTCAACTTGCAGAAAAAACGGGATTTTCACCGGAGGATGCAGAAATTATCCGTAAGTCTCTAACCACTCTGTTCGAGAATGACTGTTCATCGGCCCGCCCTGAAGGTAGCATGGAAGTATGCAAAGTGTTCTGGTGGAAACACAATTCCAGGAGCGGGCAGTACTCTTCGGCGAAAGTTCACCGGACATTGCATGTGCGGCCGAAGACGGATACACCGAAGTCAAGCGAGGATTATGAGATCACAGTAGATCCTCTGGAAGGTCTTGAGCCTGAGATATATGAGGGAGCGTAACGAAAGTTCTGGCACGAACGGACCGATAACTGGGTACGCGGGGGAATCCTCCCTCTCCAATCACCGCCGGCCGAGATAGGCCACAAAAACCGCGAGCGCCGCAAGCACGACCGACCCCCCGGGCGCCGCCCTCTGCGTCGGGACGGCAGACGGCTCCGCGGTCCCCTCCTCCGCCTGCGCCTCGATCCAGTCGACCGCGTACGCGAGCTGGACGTCCTCTCCGGCCATCTTCAACGCATGATCGTCGGCATCGTGCGTCGGTTCGTGCAGGTGCGTATAGAGGAAAAGAACGGTGTCGAGATCTTTCTCGACGGCCTGCCGTACGAGCAGCGTGTCGCTCTCCATATACCTCAATCCACCTTTTCAATAATCATCCTTTGTTTTGCCCGGAGACCCTCCTCCCGCATACGTTCCGTATCGAGGAGGCCGTCCTTCATGAAGACGATCCGGTCAAAGTAGTCCATGTGCCAGGGCTCATGGGAGACCATCACGATCGTCTGCCCGAGATCGCGGTTTATTCTCCGGAAGAGGTCCAGGACGGTCCGCGAATTCTCGGTGTCGAGGTTTGCACAGGGTTCGTCCGCAAAGACGATGGCGGGCGTGTTCACGAGCGCCCTGGCGATCGAGACCCGCTGCTGCTCGCCGCCCGAGAGCTCGCCGATCAGGTGGTGGAGCCTCCTACCCAGCCCCACCCGTTCGAGGACTTCCCGCGCCGCGGCATAGCACTCGTCGACGGGTCTCCCCCGCACAATTGCGGAGATTGCGACGTTCTCCAGTACATCGAGATCGGTCACCAGCGCATAGTCCTGGAACACGTATCCAAGGTGCATGAGCCGGAAGAGCGTCCGCCCCTCGTCGTCCAGTCTCGATACGTCGGTGCCCGAGATGACGATGCTCCCCGAGGTCGGAGTGTCGAGGAGGCCGAGCTGGTGGAGGAGCGTGGACTTCCCGCTCCCGCTCGGCCCCATGATCCCGACGAACTCCCCGTCGTCTATGGCGAGAGAGACCCCTTTGAGCGCGGCAACCTCGACGCTGCCCATCCGATAGATCTTTCTTAGGTCACGCGCCTCGATCATTCTATCCCCTCATGGCGGAAAGGATCTCTTCCTTCGCAACGTACCGAGCAGGGATATAGCCGGAGACCAGCGAGACGAGGTACAGGCACGCGATGCTCACCGCCACCCTGGAAAGATCCAGGGTCGGACTGACGAACCCCATCGGGAACCGGATCGGGTGTGCGCCGAGACCCAGAGCGATGCAAAAGAGCATCAGCACCCCGACCGCTGCCCCGCAGGTGCAGAGAAACATCACCTGAAAAAGGTAGTTTCCGACGATGATCCGGCGCTGGATGCCGATAGCCTTCAAGATCCCTATCTGCTTCCTGCGGTTGACGATGTTGATGAAGGTGACGATGAAGACGACCACGCTCGCCACGATCAGGCTGACCACGGTCATGATGGAGTTGAGGAGGTTGAAGCTCTCGATTGCGTCGCCGAGGACGCCTTTCCCCTTCTCGCTCCAGGTCTTGATCCGCTCCTGGACCCCAAACTGCATACAGGTGATCTTCAACTGCCCTGCGTTCCCGATATCGCTGCCCTTGACCAGGATCTCCGTCGCTTTGCCGTCGGTCTGCATGACGGCATCCATCTCCTCTCGGGTGACGAACGCGGCCGAGTCGATGAGGAGGCCATAGGTCTCAAAGATCCCCTTCACCCGGTAGGTCTTCACGACCCCGTTGCCGTAGGCCACCTCCAGAAGATCGCCCACCCTGACGCCGCCAAGCGAAGGAAGTTTATCCTCCGCTTCGTCGTCGCTGCCGGCGAGGAGACTCCCGATCAGGATCTGGTCGGTGTCCCCCTCGGAGAGGAACTCCCCTTCCAGGATCATCTGGTGGTACCGGGTCACCGTCTTCTCATCGTCGGGGTCGAATGCGGCGAGAGACTTCGACTGAAACTTCCCGTTCCCGGTGTTGGTGATGGTCGCGCCGGCGCTGACGCGGGACGAGACGCCGGTAACGCCCGGGATCCTTTTCAACCGGTCGACGAGGTCGTCCGAATCGTCGATGTAGAGTTCCTTCTCCCTCGGCTCGATCGTGAGATGGCCGTACTGAAAGTCGATCATCTGCCGGTCGTACACCTCCACGACCCCACCGATGATCATGGTGAGAAAGTTTATCAGAACCACGACGAGGGCGATGACCAGGATCGTGAGGGCGAGCGTTCCGCGGTTCCCACGACGGATCGCCCGGACGGCAAGGTAGAGCGAGACCCCGTACCCGCCGCTACGCATGATCCGCCCTCTTATGGACCCGTAGGTACCAGTAGGTCAGCGCCGCGGCGAGTGTCAGGAGGCCGAGAGCGGCGAGGACGGTCCCTGAACCGGAGGGCTGGTTCACCACGAGGGTCACCTCTTCGCTCTCGGTATGCGGACCGTAACGGTCCTCGTACGACAGATTGACGGTGACGGGGATATCGCCGATCCCCTCCGCCGTCAGGGTGAATACCGCGGGTGCATCGCTCCCGGGCTTTATTTTACCCACGAAAGCCTCTTTCGAGCCGGAAAGGGAAGCGTCGATACGGGCCTTGAGGGCGGTCGCATCGTCGGTGCCGGTGTTCTCGATCCTCACGATCAGGCTGAAAGGCTCGCCGGGCGTAATCGGGGCCGGGTCCGTCGAAATGGCCGAGATGCTCAATTCGGCCTCGCCCTGCAGGTTTATGCTCGCCTGCTCAGTCTGCTCGAAACGGGAGCCGTCGGCCCGGACGTAGCCGATCGGGATCGAGACGACCGCAAGACCGAGCGGAGCGTTCCGGTCCGATGCGAAGGAGAGGTTGAGAACCTGCGATTCTCCGGGGTCGAGCCTGGCGAGGTGGTGCGTGCTCGGGCTCTTGAGAGCGATCGAGGAGGTGTTCGGGCGAAACGAGAGGTCGATGTTGTTTGCCCGGATCTCTCCAGCGTTGGTGATCGTCAGGTTCACGAAGAAGTCGTCGCCGGGGTTCACGTTGTTGGGGGCCGACTTCTCGACGACGATGGCGGGATTCTTCGGAAGCGGGATGGCGCTGTTGACGTTCACCGGAATAGGGTACCTCACGTTTGTGCCGCCCGAAGCGCTGATCCAGGCTTCCGGGAAGTAAATGCCGTCGCTGGACGGAGCCCGGATCAGGAAGGTGAGGGAGAGACTCTGGCCTGGCCCGATCGATCCGATATCCTGGAAGGACCCACGTACGACCTCTACCCCTTTTCCGACGAGGGTCGCACTCTCAACTTTCGCGCTGATGTCGGTGCTCGTCGTGGTAGTATAACTCTTTGTACCCGTATCGAACGTATCCGATGCAGATTGCGTCGCCGATTCCGCGGTGTTCTTCAGCGTGATCGTGATGGTTCCCATCTCGCCCGGGAGGATGACCGACGGATTCACCTCATAGTCGGTGATGATGACCGTGGGTTCCGCGGCCGTGGCGGGGGAGACGAGACCAAGGGCCAGCAGTGCGGTTATCAGAAGCAGTACGGCATATGCGTGCCGATCCCCTGCTGTCAAGATCAGGCCTCGCCGGCTCTTTCCAGTCGATTTGAACACTCTCTTTTTAAAAGACCAGTTACCGGGTGCTTGCTTCATATGTCCTCAAATTTCTGTATGCGCGGTCACATTATTAAACTTATGTTTAGTGTTATGACTTTAAGTTTATGAACCAGTATTATAAAGTCAGTCATCATACAGTTACCCGTTTGTATGCCTCGAATAAATCCGGAATATCGCAGAGATGCAAAGAAGAAGATCATCGACGCCGCGATTGAGGCGGCCTCCGAGAAAGGGGTGACGGCGGTAACGCTTGAGGACATCGCGCAGAGGGTGGGCGTCACCAAAGGGGCGCTGTATGCGTATTTTGAGAGCAGAGAGGTCCTGTTCCGGGAGATGACGCTCGAGGTCTTCACGCGGATCAGATCGGAGATTGAGAAGGCGTTTTGCGAATTGGGTGAAGGTCCCGAGACCTTCTCCCGCATTGCGGATCTGCTGTTCGGCGATCTGAAATCATATACAAACATCGTTGTTCAGATCTCCCTGATCACGCCGCAGGACCCCGAACTGCAGAAGGTAGTCATTACCATCCAGGACAGAATTATCGCATTCATCGGAGACAAAATTTCCCGGATGCAAAAAGAGGGAATAGTCCCGCCCGGGGTCCCTCCCGAAGAATTGGCTCAGGCAATACTGGCCCTCGGAATCGGTCTCCGCATCACGGAACTTCACCTGAAGAAAGATCCCGGGAGGCTGAAGCAGGTGTGGCTCGATTCGGTATTCCGGCTGCTCTCCCTGAAAGCCGGTACGGTCTGATGCCGGATGGGATTTGCCCTCATTGTATACGGCGGCCTGCGTCCGTTCCGCCCCGGGACGGGGGGATGAAGGTCCCCACGGCATCCCGATCGATTTCCCCGGCGATCTCCGCCGTCTCAGGTTTCCTTCCCGGCTCCGGCCTAGCCCGCAATGCTCCACCCCTGCGCCTCCTGCTGCAGCGTCCAGAGCCGGGAGTACAGGCCTCCCCGGGCCAGCAGGTCGTCGTGCTTCCCCTGCTCGACGACCCGTCCGCCATCCAGAACGATGATGTTGTCCGCCCTGCGGACGGTTTTGAGGCGGTGGGCGATCATCACGACCGTCCTGCCGGCGACCAGGGCCGAGATCGCCTTCTGCACATCGACCTCGTTCTCCGGGTCCAGGAACGCCGTCGCCTCGTCGAGCAGCACCACCGGAGCGTCCTTTAAGATGGCCCTGGCGATGGAGATCCGCTGTTTCTCGCCTCCGGAGAGCGTGGTGCCCCCTTCCCCGACCGGTGTATCGTAGCCGAGCGGCAACTTCATGATGAACTCATGGCAGCAGGCTTTCCGGGCGGCATCCTCCACCTCCGCCTGCGTCGCTCCCTCCCGGCCGAAGCGGATGTTGTTGCCGATGGTATCCTTGAAGAGGTAGACGTCCTGAAACACCATCGAGATCTTCGTAAGTAGCGCTTCGGGGTCCATCCCCCTGACATCTTCCCTGCCGAAGAGAACCCGGCCCGACTGGGGATCGTAGAACCGGGCGACGAGTTTGAGGACCGTGCTCTTTCCGCTCCCCGAAGGTCCGACCAGGGCGGTCAGCGACCCCTCCGGCATCCTCAGCGAGACGTCGTGGAGGACCGCACCGGACCCGTATCCGAACGTGACCGATGCAAACTCGATGTCGTGCTCCTCGGGAGGACGCCCACTCCCCTGCATGACGGGCTCCCGCTGAAGCGTCAGAATGCGTTCCCCCGCGAGGGCGTGATACCGGAACTCGGGGAAGCTGATCAGCGCCGTGGTCAGGGGGTCGAAGACACGTGCCCCGATGACCAGGAAGATGACGAACGTCAGAATGTCCAGCGTCCCCCCGAGGAGGAGGTAGACGCCGACGAGCACCAGCACCGTCAGCCCGGCCCGCACCGACGCCACCGCCAGCAAGAAGACCGGGCCGAGCAGCCCCTCAAGCCGGATGCTCTCCCGCATCAACTCCCTAAAAGCCTTCTCCAGGCGGACGAACCGGCTTCCCGAGAGGTTGTAAGCCTTGATCACCCGGATGCCGTTCAGGTACTCCTGCAGCCGGCTGGCTGCATTGATCTTGGCCCGGATGTGCCTGGAGCCCAGCGACCGCTGCACCCCGGACGAGGCGAGCACGATCAGGACGGCCACCGGCAGCGCAATGAACATGGCCGCGGCCATGCGCCAGTCCAGGAACGCCAGCCCGATCAGGGCAACGATGGGCAGGATCAGGGCCCCGAAGAGTTGAGGCAGGATATGAGAGAGCGAGTGCTCGATCTGGGTGAAGTCCCCCATGATCATGTTGGCCAGGTCGCCGGGGTCCCGGCGGGTAAGGTATCCGAGCGGCAGCCGCCTCAGGTGCTCGGCGAGGGCCGCCCTGCCGTCCGCCGCAACCGCGTAGGCCCCCCGGTAGGAGGCTCGATACGCTCCGACCTCCCCGAGGAAGATGACGACCATAAAGAGCAGCAGTGCGGCGTTGACCCACCAGAGGCCGGCGATGTTCATCGGGGCGCCCGGATGAATGAACGGCTCGAAGATCAGGCCGACAGCTACGATCACGAGGACGACGGGGACGATGTTGAGGAGATCGGAGAGCACCGTGAAGAAGACAGGTTTTACCAGCTTTCTGGGGTCTCCTGCCGTGATGTCGGTGAGAATGCCCATCAGGCGACACCTCCTTTCTCGATGACCCAGCTAGCCGCATCCGTGTACGCGTCCCACATCCTCCGGTACACGCCCCCTTCGCGGAGCAGTTCCTCATGCGTCCCCCGCTCCGCGATATGTCCTTCCTCCAGCACGAGGATCTGGTCGGCCCCCCGGATGGAAGAGAGCCGGTGGGCGATGACGATGACGGTCTTCTCCTTCACGAGTTCCCTGAGAGCCATCTGCATCTTATACTCGTTCTCGGGGTCGGCAAAGGCCGTCGCTTCGTCTAGGACCAGGATGGGAGCGCCCTTCAGGATCGCCCTCGCCACGGAGACGCGCTGCTCCTCCCCTCCGGAGAGGTAGACGCCTCCTTCCCCGATCAGCGTATCGTAGCCTTTCGGCAGCCGCTCGATGAAGTCGTGGCACTGGGCGGCTCTTGCCGCAGCATAGACCTCCTCCCGGCTTGCCCCCGGTTTTCCGACCCGGATGTTCTCGTACAGCGTATCAAAGAACAAAAACGTATCCTGAAACACAAAAGAAACCGTATCCATGAGGTCCTCCGTCCGCATCCGGCGCACGTCGACGCCTCCTATCCGGACCGCCCCTTCTCCCACATCCCAGAACCGCGGGATCAGGTTGGCGACCGTGGTCTTCCCGGACCCTGACGGTCCGACGAGGGCCGTTACCTTCCCCTGCTCTGCCGTGAAACTGATCCCGGAGAGCGCCTCGACCCGGGTGGACGCCCCCGGTGCGTCGTAGGAGAAGGATACCCCGTCGAACTCCACCGAGTAGGTCTCCGGCTTTCTGGGTTGCTCCGGCTCGGGAACCGTGGGTTCGGCGAAGACCGCATCGATACGGTCCACCCCTTCGGAGATATCCCGCAGGCTTGAGGAGAGGTAGAGGAACTTGTAGAGCGGAGCCGCCGTTCCAGGGCCCAGAATGACGAAGAAGAGCAGGACCAGGGCGAACGCCATGCCGGCCGGGTCCCGGCTCAGGAGAAGGACCCCCACCGGGAGGATGAAACTCAGGAGCGAGGCCAGTATGGTCTTAAAGAAGGCAAACCCGTTCTGGAAACTGTCCGAGAACCTGACACAGAAATCGCGGTAGCGGACCATATCGTCGTAGAAACGGCGGAACGAGTGCACCGTCTGCCCGAATACCTTGACCGCCGGCATCCCCCGGACGTACTGCACGGCGGACGCGTTGATCTCCTCCAGCGCGTCGTAGTAGAGCTTCACCCATTTCTTCGCGTCCTCTCCCACCCACATGGATGCCTGGATCCCGAACCCCAGAGCGATCGCGGTCAGGCAGACCAGAGCCATCCAGAAGTTCAGATAGATGAGGGCGGCAAACATCACCACCACAGTGGCGAGCGCATTGCACATGTCGGGGATCTGGTGGGCGACGAACTGCTCGATCTTCTCCACGTTCTGCTCAAGCGTCTTCTTCACCGCCCCGATCGAGGTCCTTGTCAGGTAGCCCAGGGGGAGCCTGCCGATGTGCTCGGTAAGCTGCACCCGGAGACCGTACAGGATGCGGAAAGCGGCGATGTGGGAAGCCATGCCTCCAAGATACATGGTGATCAGGCCGGCGACAAGGCCCCATAGGGCAATCCACCCCCAGCGAATCATGGCCGGGCCGTCGACGGAAGAAAGGTCTGCTGCATGACGCAAAAGCTCGGCAAGGATGTAATAGACCGAGACGTAAGGAACCAGCATGAAGACGGCGCTGAGCATGGAAAGGATGCCCGAACAGATCAGGAGCCCTTTCTTCTCCCCCGCAATCTCCAGCAGGCGCATGATTCCTGTTTTTTCTTTAAAAGCCTGTTTCATAGAGTTCACGCTCCGGTTTTTCCGGACCGTTTGTTTCAAAATATCCGTTTATCAAAGAATTTTCATAAAAACCGGGGGGAGGGTGTTCCATCCTCACAGACCCGAAAAAAGACCTCCCGTTGACGTTGCGACCCCGGGGAGGCCGGCCGGGAGATTCCGGCGGGCTTCCGCCCGCAGAGCCCCGGCCTTGGAATCAAAGATTTTCTATCTCCTTTTTTCCGCTAAGTCGCTTCCCTTTCTCCGTCAGGGTGTAGCCTACAACCCCGCCGCTCCCGGCCGCACCGCAGCAGGAGCACCCGGGACAATGGCAGGAAGAACCCTCCGTTTGTGCGGGTTCACTGCATCCTTCGCGCGTGATGAAACCGAGACGCTCCATCGCATGCAGCCTCTCGGTCAGGGTCTCCTGCGACATGTTCAACTCGCGTGCAAGCTCCGGGAGCGTGAATCCCCCCTCGGAGAACCGTTTCGCTATCGTGCGCATCATGCTGCTCGAATCCCCCTGAAGAGTTCCTTACCCCACGCAAGGAAGCCGAGAACTCCTATTACCGCCAGGTAGAGGATCGGCGTGATCGTGTCCACGACCGACCAGGGTTCGGCTCCTTCCTCGGGGAAGGCAGCTGCTTCGAGGGCTCCCGCCCCCATCGAGCAGAGGGCGACCAGTCCGAACCCGACCGAAAGAAGGATGCCGACGTATATGAAGGGCATCCCTTCCTCTGCACCGCCGGAGAGTTTTTTAGCCCCGGTCAGAAGAACGGCTCCGACCACAATCAGCACGAACTCGCTGAAGACATTCCCGGGAACGAGGAGGGCCGCCAGACCCGCCATCGGGACGCCGGAGACGGCCTCGAAGACGGCCTGGACAAATTGGAGCAGCCCGAAGACCACGTAGAGCAGTCCGAGCACTGCTCCAAAGAGAACTTTTATTCCATTACTCATTGTTTACGCACCCCCGATGATGAACGGGGCGAGATGTCCGACGACGAACGCCAGGACCCAGGCAACGACGATACCGTAAGCGACCACGAAGCCCGTCCACTTCCACGACCCGGTCTCCTTCTTGATGACGCCGAGCGCTGCGACGCACGGCATGTAGAGCAGCACGAAGACCATCAGGGCAAGGGCTGTCGCCGAGGAAAGGCCCGGGTCCACAAGGAGCGCCTCGGAGAGCGTCTCTTCCCCGGTCCCGTAGAGGACGCCGAGCGACCCGACGACGACTTCTTTCGCGAGGAACCCGAAGATCAGCGCGACTGCGACCTTCCAGTCGAACCCGAGCGGAGCCACCAGCGGCTCTATCAGGTGCCCGAGCATCCCTGCAAAACTCTCCGCACTCCCGTACTCGACGCCGTACGGGAAGGACGCCAGGGCCCAGACGACCATAGCGCCGAGAAGGATGATCGTTCCGGCTTTCCGGAGATACATCGATCCCCGGCCCCACATGTGTATGAGGCTCGTCATTGCCGTCGGAATCCGGTAGGGCGGCATCTCCATGACGAAGGGCGAAACCTCTCCCGGAAGAATGGTGCTCCTGAAGAGTTTTGCCGATGCGATGGCGACGACGATCCCGAGGACGTAGAGGAAGAACATCACCCCTCCCGCCTGGGCTCCGAAGAACGCACCGGCGAAGAGGACGTACACGGGTAACCGTGCGCTGCAGGACATGAACGGATTTACGAGAATCGTGAGCAGCCGGTCTTTCTCGCTCTCTATCGACCGCGTCGCCATGATCGCGGGGACGTTGCACCCGAACCCGATCAGCATCGGGATGAACGCTTTCCCGGGCAGCCCGATGGCGTATAATGGTCGATCCATGATGAACGCGGCACGCGCCAGGTAGCCCGAATCCTCAAGGAGCGCAAGGATCAGGAAGAGTATGAAGATGTTCGGCAGGAAGACGAGAACGGCGCCGACACCGCCGATGATACCGTCGCCGATGAGCGACCCGAGCCATGCGGGCTCGAGCGAGGTGACCGAGACCTCGGCAAGCCATGCAAAGAGCACCTCTATTGCGGTGGCAAAGGGGGCTGCGACCGTAAACGTCAGCTCGAACGCTCCCCACATCAGCGCAAGAAAGATAGGGATACCGAGATAGCGGTTGGTGACGACACGGTCGACCATGTCCGAAAACGTCGCACCCTTGATGTCGGTGCGGTGAACCTGCGGCAGGATGGCAGCGATCGCCTCGTAGCGCTTGTCCGCCATCACGGCCTCGTATTCATCGGAGTCAATGGAGGAGAGGATGCTCTGCACGCGGGCGGATGCCGGACCCTCCCTGACCCTCGCGAGGACGTTCTCATCGCCTTCGAGAAGTTTCACGGCGAGCCAGCGGAGAGGATAGCGCTTGGCAAGGCTCTTGTCGGCCGAAAGGGCATCCACAAGTGCTGCGATCTTCGCTTCAACGTCTCCGCCGTAGCCGATGGTATGTTCATGGTGCGGGGAGGTCTTTGCCTCCCGGATCGCGGCTTCGATGAGGTCGTCGAGCCCCTCGCCCCGGGTCCCGACCGTGCGCACGACCGGGACCTCAAGGAACTCCGAAAGCCTTGTCCGGTCGATGGTGTCGCCCTGCGCTTCGGCCATATCGGCCATGTTCAGGGCGATGACGACCGGAACCCCGAGTTCGGTGAGTTGTGTCGTCAGGTAGAGGTTCCGCTCCAGGTTCGTTGCGTCCACGACCTGGATGACAGCATCCGGTTTCTCATCGAGGAGGAAGTTCCTCGCGACGATCTCGTCTGCAGAATATGCGGTCAGACTGTAGGTGCCCGGAAGATCGACGACCTCTATCTCGTAGCCGTTGCGGCTGATCCGGCCGGTCTTCTTCTCCACCGTCACCCCGGGCCAGTTCCCGACGTGCTGTCGCGAGCCGGTGAGCTCGTTAAAGAGCGTTGTCTTTCCGACGTTGGGGTTGCCGGTGAGCGCAATCCTGATCTCCCTGGTCATGACTCCTCCGGTGTATTTTTGACAAGTACCTTCATCGCTACGCCCCGCGAGAGGGCGTAGCGGGCGTCGCCGACCGAGACGATGAGCGAGCCCCGATCCGCGCACTGGACCGTCACCCGGGTCTCGGGGCAGAAGCCCATCCCGGAGAGGCGGGACCGCATCCCTTTGCCTGCCCGTACCTCGGCTATCGTCGCCTCGGTTCCGGCGGAAAGGAAAGAAAGCGGACGGAGATCTCCCATCATTTCCCCCCTCCATCCAGGACGACTTCGATGAGACTTGCCTCGGCACGCCGCAGCGAGAGGCAGTATCCTTTCACCCGGTATTCTGTGGGGTCGCCGAGGGGAGCGGACCTGAGTACCTCCACTACCGCCCCCGGCACCATGCCCATGGCAAGCACGCGCTTTCGGAGCGCCCCGGAAGCACGGATGCCGACCACCTGGCATCGACCTTTCAGACCGACACAATCAAGCGTGGTTATCGCCGTGCGACCCGCTGAATCTGGTGTTACCATGGATAATTTTTCTTTTCTTTGGTCAATATAATCCGAAGCCGAAATTATTCCGGATCTTGCCGCAGGTGCCGAACTTTTTTCGGGTATCCTATGGAACCAAATATCGGCTGATGTTCGTTCCCCGTGGTGACGGAAGGAAAACGCGGTTATCAAAGAGAAACGGCGCGAATGACATCCGCGCCCCGGCGCCGCCGGCGGATAATTGCCGGGGAACATCGGAAAAACACCCCCTATTGCGTGCTTTGACCGATCAAAACGGCTCTTCTCCGTCGGTGTGCCCCTGGCAGGACCTGCACGCTTCCCGGAACTGGAGGACGATCTGCAATCGTCCCGGCGGAGCGGTTCTTCGGCAGTCTGCAAGGCTCTGCCGTACGAAGGGAGGATCGTTTGCTCTCCGCCCGGGATGTGGAAGATGGGCCCGGCCTACCCCTCAAACCCGTTCGCACCGATTAAGCCCGACACCGGACCTCTGTGGAGTTCCTTTATCCTCGCAAGCCTTTCTGCAAACTGTTTTCCTCTCTCCGTCAGGGCATACTCCACGATTCCATGCTTCTCGGTCTCGCTACAGCGGCCGGAACATCCGAAGCGTCGGGGGTGTTCATCGTCTACACCGTCGGCCGCGCCCGGAACGCCGGCATTGGCGCCGCGGGCCTGCAGTAAAACGGCTGCAACCCCCTCATAATGCCCCTCCGTCATTAAAACCTCGTAATCATCCTGATTGAGGGAAGAAAGGAGGATCTGTACACGGGCAAAGACCGGGCTCTCCCGGACCTCCGACGGGCTGTTATCGCCTCCCTCCAGAAGTTCGACCGCAAGCCGGCAGAGGGGATACCGTCCGGGGAGGGCCCCGGCGGTCGCGAGAGCATCGACCAGCGATGCAATTGTCGCCTCTTCCCCTTCGCCGTAGTCTTCGATTCGTCCGTGATGAGGCGAGGTCTCCACGCCTTCGCTCACCGCATCGAAACGGTCGTCGGGTTCGTCACCCTGTGTTCCGGCCATGCACGCGACCAGAGCATCAAGGAGCGTCGGGAGCCCCTCCCGGTTGATGGGGTCCTCCCACATTTCGGCCGTATCGGGCCTGTTCAGGACGATAACAACCGGGACCCCGCGTTCGGCAAGTTGTGTCGTCAGGTAGAGGCTTTGCTCCAGGTTCGCCGCGTCCACGACCTGGACGACGATGTCGGGCTTCTCGTCGAGGATGAAATCCCATGCGGCGATCTCGTCCGCAAAATATACAGTCAGGCTGTAGGTCCCGGGAAGATCGACGACCTCGATCCCGCAGCCGTTGCGGTCGACCCTGCCGGTCTTCACCTCCACGACCGCCCCGGATCGGTTCCCGACGTCGGGACTCCCGGACGCGCGAATGCCGACGCTGCCGTACCGGCTCCTCGGCCCGACATCATCGGGCAGGGCTGTCGCCGTGTGTTCCGCTGAATTTAATCGATTCATATGAGTCTCTTCTCTCATTTGGTCGATATATTCCCGGCCCGAAAGAGATCCGGATTTGATCGCGGAATAGGTATTTTCTTCGGACGGCGCGATGCCCGAAAAATGTCGGATACGGGCCCCGCACGGGTTCCGGAAGGTAATGGGGACCGATATTCGGAAAAAATGAGAAACAACTCTTAAACGGTCTTTCGGGAAGGAACGGGAGGATAAACTGCAGATCTCGTGTAGGGGAGTTTCTGCCAGCAGGGCAGGAATAGTCCTGCCCTGTTTCACCATGAGGAACTCTGTTGGACGTTGAGAGAAGGAGGGAGCGTCAACATTCTCAATGACTCCTGCCTCAAAAGCACGGGAGAGAAAGTTACGATCCATCTGTCCGAAGAGATTTTGAAGATGCTTACTCGATGATAACTCCTTCCTCCGTCTCATCGAGGAGATGGTGAAGATGTCCATCAAGCATCTTGATATGTGCATTGAGTTCTTCGAGATCTCGTCCCACGTGCTCCAGATCGGCATGCACGTGCTCCAGTTCTGCTCTCACATGAGTCGCAAGTTCTTGCGCCGCTGTCATCGGTTCACCTTTTCGTTTCCAGCTCTGTAAGGAGATGACTCCCTACAGTATACTGTTAACAAATACGGGAGTAATGAACCTCACTCGAAAAATCTTCGAATTTAATGTGATTTCCTAAAATATGGCCCGAAGGAGGACCCCGATTCAAGGAACCGGGAACTCTCTCCGACGCAACCTATTTACGGGTCCATGGACAAGTATATACATCGAAGTTCACCCTTGTATTATGGAGCCCACCAATGCCGAACTGTACCACATTCCTCGATGCAAATGCCTGCAACCCCGGGAAAATCGCTCTCGTTGTCCCCTCCCGGGGAGAATCCTATACCTATGCCGACCTTCGGGACCGCGTCGCCCGCGTCGGTTGCGGTCTTCGCGGCCTCGGGATCGGGCACGGGGAGCGGGTCTGCATCTACCTGGACAGTTCGGTGGAGTACCTCGTCGGTTACCTCGCCCTCTGGCGTATCGGCGCCGTTGCGGTCCCGACGAACCGGGTCTATCGGGAGAGCGAGGTTCTCTACGCCGTCCGCAATGCAGGGGCCGTCGCCGTCATCACCGACGTTGAAGGAGCCGCTCTCGTCGGCCGCATCCGGGACAGGGCGCCGACGCTCCGACATGTCGTTGCCGTCGGCGGAAAGACCGACGGCGCCACCCCGTGGACCGATCTCCTCCGTGCACCGGCGGACCTCCGTGCCGCCAACTGCCGGTTCGACGACCTCTGTCAGATCCAGTATACCTCCGGCACCACCGGCAAACCGAAAGGCGCCATGCTCACTCACGGGAACTGGATCGCGGCCATGGACGCCGAACGGGACGTTCTCCGGATCACCGACGACGACATCTTCCTCGGGATCTACCCAATGGGGCACGTCGGGGTGAGCTGGGGCATCGCCACCCTCAGGGCCGGCGGGACCTACGTCGTCATGGAGCGGTTCGATCTCGCCCGCTACCTTGACCTTGCCCGTGAGTATCGGGCCACGGTCGTCGCAAGCATGCCGCCGGTGATCCATTCTCTTCTCCAGACCCCGCCGGGGACCGAGACGGCGCTCGCCACCGCCCGGGTGCTGATCAGCGGCGGCGGCCCTCTGATGCCCGGCATCTGGAAACCCTTCCACGAACGGTTCGGGATTCCCATCGTCAACGCCTACGGCCTCTCCGAGACGATCGTCGTCGGGACGGGAACCGCCATCCGCCCCGAACACTACGCGACCGCAGATGAGTTTAAGAGCGTCGGCACGCCGGTCGGGTTCTCGGAGGTGAAGATCGTCGATGCGAACGACTCCGGCCGGGAGCTTCCGCTCGGCGAGGACGGCGAGATCGCCCTTCGGGGGCCCGCGGTGGCGCTCGGCTACTGGCAGATGCCGGAGGAGACCCGCGCTGCTTTCCTCCCCGACGGCTGGTTCCTGACCGGCGACATCGGCCACCAGGACAGGGGCGGAATGCTCTACATCACCGACCGGAAGAAGGACATGATCGTCATGTCTGGCTGGAAGATCTACCCGACCGAGGTCGAGGACGTGCTCGTTCAGCACCCGGGCGTTCGTGACGCGGCGGTCTTCGGGTGTCCCGACGAGCACCGGGGCGAGGTGCCGGTTGCCGTGGTGGTCCCCGCCGACGGGGAGAAGATCACCCCCGACGGGATCATCGCCTTCGCCCGCGAGCGCCTCGCCGGCTACAAGGTTCCCCGTCAGGTCATCCTTGCCGACGAGGTTCCCCGGGTGAACGGATGGAAACTCCTCCGGAAGCGCCTTCGGGAACTCTACTGCGACGCCGGGACGTCGGCGGCGTGAAGGATCGCACTTCGGGGGTGATTTAAGGAAAGACAGCGAATAGGTACCGCTAGAAACTTCACCGAGAGATAGACGTGGCAGACACTTCCAGACGTTCGACAGGAATCGCGGGCCTGGACCTTGCACTCGACGGGGGATTCGCTCCGGGCACCAGCATCGTCATCTCCGGATCACCTTTGAGCGGCCTTGAACTCCTGGCGCAGCAGTTCTGGGAATCCGGGAAGAGAACAGGCGCTTACCTGATGTATGATGCCGTGCCCGGGGAAGGTATGACCGACGCACGCGGCATGGACGCCGCGACGCTGGCCGGGGCCATGCGGGGAGAGAGGATCGTCGTGGACTCCCTCTCAACGCTGATCGCCGCCCGGGGAATCGACGCCGCCGTCGGGCTCGTCGTCGAAGATACCCGTGCACTCATCGAAGGGGGGGCAAACATCGTCTACCTCCTCTACACCGGTTTCCACGGCCCCTTTGAGGAAGCACGGATAATGCGCGCCGTCGATATCTTCATCTCCCTCAGGAGTCAGGTCAACGGCAACGAGTTCGAGCGGACGCTTGCCATCGAGAAACTCAAAGGTGCGGACGTGCCGCAACGAGTCATCCCCTATCACATCACCGCGAAGGGCCTTGAACTCTCGACGACGAGCAGGGTGGTTTAAGGCCGGAATACTCTTTTGCAGGAGGCACCTTCACGGTTCGGGGCGTCGCACTCCGGCTTATTCGGACGCCGAACTTTTGCACTTTCGAAGTTCAGGACCCGCGAGTGGATCATTTCACCTTACTTTGCAATCCTGGTATGCGGGATTGCTCTCTCACGCGAAAGATTGGGGTAGCAGTCAATAGTGGTCCGATTCCCAATTACCAATATGATAAATTGGGGAGCATCGTTCTTGGGTTCCGGGGCCACGCCCGGGCACAGATTCCTCATGACTGTCGCCACGCACTGCCCCCGCCCCAAAGGTACGAATGAGGAGGCCGGGCGGGGTGCGATGGTTCGCTAGAACCGGAGCTTGAGAAGACCGAAGATCTTCGAGTGGGGTCGTGAGGAGTGCCGTGCCGTGTGCGGGGAGATCCCCTAAAGGCGATAGCCGCCACGGTCCAGTGTACCGGGCTTCCCCGCAATCATGACCGTTTATCTTGCGGGGGTGAAGGGGGGTGAAGCGTGAAGACCCCACCCTTCAGGGTGAGGATGGCACGGCACAACCCAAAGGGTTGTGCCTGTCAGGAAGATGCGGAGCATCTTCCGTGAAGCGGAACGCCCTTCCTGTAATCAATTTCGATACGGTACATTCTTCTATCAATCCATCCAATAATGTTCTATCTGTGTTGCGAGAACCAAGCAACCTGATATCAGGCGCGGAACGCGCCGTTGAGCCTGTGGACCTGCCTCAATGGAGGAGGAATGAAGCAGGAAGCCGCGCCCAAAAGGCGCGGGGTAGTTCACTACATGGAAAAATCAGGAGGGTTTGAGCGCCATTCGGTAAGAAAAGCGACAACCCCCCTTCGCAGCCTCTTGTGAGACAGCATACCGGACTACCCGCTCAGTCCGTATACTCGGCCCGGACTAACCCCGTCGCAACAACCATATTCTTCAGTTTCCCGAACGCCGCGTCCCGTGTCTGCATCCGAAGGCCGCAGTCGGGGTCGATGAGCATTGCTTCCGGCGAAAAGACATCGATTCCGGTCTCGATCCGCTTGCGTATGGTCTCAACGCTCTCGACACCGGGGTCGGTCGAGTCCACGCACCCGTAGCCGATCATTCGGCCGCGCAAGTCCTTTTTTGAGATCACTTCCAGGTTTCCGGGGTTGTTTGCGAACTCAAAGTCGAAGACGGTGACGTTCGCCCGGAGGATGTCGTCGATGACTGTCCCGAGATTTCCGCAGACGTGGAGGCAGACGGGCACCCGGAGCCTGGCGGTGATCGCGTTCACCGCCTCGCGGCCGACGGCGATGTTTGCGGCACCCGTTGAGAAGATGGGCTCATCTACCTGGAGGAGCGTGATCCCGGCGTCCTGAAGGTAGCCCGCCTCGACGGCGAGCGCCTGCGCGAGGTCGAGGACCAGTTCGTCCCGGTTCCGGTAGAACGGCGTCTCGATCGAAAGACCGTGCGCGAGCGTGCTCGGGCCGGTGAGGATCCCCTTCACCTTCGGGTGCCGGGAGAGGGCGTACTTCGTATCGGCGAGCGTGATGGGCTGTCGGGCCGGCTGGACCTTCCCGATTACCGAAGACCCGCGGATGCCGGGGAGGTGGGAGGTGAAGGCACGAATCATGTCGCCCCGGACCTGACCGTCGGAGATGATATCGATCCCGGCGTCGATCTGGCCGGCGACCGCTACCTCCACCGCATGCTTGAGCGGGTCCATGAGGGCTAAAATCCCCGAGCCTTTCACCACCGGGTAACTCCCGACCACCGTGGTCGGGAGGCGCACGCTTGTCAGGGTCATGGGGTCAGTCTGTGCCGGTCGCGTGGAAAGAGCGCCGCTTCACGGATGTTTTGGAGATCGAGCATCGTCATCACCAGGCGCTCGATGCCGAGCCCCCATCCGGCGTGCGGGGGCATGCCGTAACGGAACGTGTTTAAGTAGAACTCAAAGCTCTCGGGAGAGAGGCCCTTTGCGCGGATACGTTCTACCAGGAGGTCGTACTGGTGGATACGCTGGGCGCCGGAGGAGAGTTCCATACGGGGGTGCATGAGGTCGAACGCCTTGCAGAACTCGGGTCTGTCCGGGTAAGGCATCGCGTAGTAGGGTCTGATGTCGGTGGGCCAGTCGACAATGAAGTAATGCGTTCCGACCGAATCTCCGATCGCCCGCTCGGCCGCCGGGGAGAGGTCGTCGCCGAAGGCGAGCTTCTCCTCGATGGTGCGGTTCGCGGTCTCGATCGCTTCCGCATAGGGTATCCGGGGGAACGGTTTCTCAGGAACCGTGAGGTCAACCCCGAGTTCCGCAAGTTGCTCGCCGCAGTTCTCTGCGACGTAGTCGTAGACGTGGACGATCAGGTCTTCGAGGAGTTCCATGGCATCGTTATGGTCCGCAAACGAGACCTCCACGTCAAGCGACGTGGCCTCGTTGAGGTGCCGGACGGTGTTATGCTCCTCGGCGCGAAAGATGGGGCCGAGCTCGAAGACCGCCTCGAACCCGGCGGCCATCATCATCTGTTTATAAAGCTGGGGGCTCTGGTTCAGGAATGCCTCCTTCTCAAAGTAGGCGATAGGGAAGAGTTCGGTGCCGCCCTCGGTGGCGGCGGCGACGATCTTCGGGGTTGTAATATTGATGCAGCCCCGGGAGGCGAGGAACGCGGTCGCGGCGCAGGTCACCGCCGAGCGGATGAAGAAGATGGCGCGGACACGCGGCTTCCTCGCGTCCAGGAACCGGGAGTCAAGCCGGGTGTCGAGTTCGGCCGGCACTTTCTCGGCGACGTCGAGCGGGAGCGGGCTCTCCGCGGGGCTGATGACCTCGAACTCCTCGGGGACGATCTCGCGCCCGCCGGGGGCCTTCTCGATTGCTTTGACCCTGCCCCGGACCCTGACCACGGACTCTCGCGAGACGTTCCGGGCTGCTTCAAGGATCTCCGCCGTGACCTTCTTCTTCGGGACGGTCACCTGGACGATGCCGGTCCGGTCGCGGATCAGGAAAAACGTAAGTCCTCCGAGATCGCGGACCTCGTGCACCCAGCCGATGACCTCGGCAGATTCAGTCTGTGGGGTTACGGCCCGTATTGGTAGACGCATATGAAAAACCTGGATATAGTGTGGGCCCCGGAAGGTATTTTGTCTTGCGCTCCCCCGCCGGGAGAACGCTTCGCGGAATACTCCGGGACTGAGATAATCAGAGGAAGACCGCGGCGGAGAGGACCGTCGTCCAGCGCCCGTTCATATCTCCTTTTGCCGACTGACAGGTGTGGGTTGTGTTGATAATCCGCCCGCTTGCCTTGTAGATCTGTTCGCGTTCCTGCCACGCTTTGTCGGGGTCGAACTCGATCCCGAGCGTTGTCGCAAGCATGGTTGCCGCAAGGTCTTCCGCGTATTCTCCCGAGACCTCTGCGGTCTCTCCGAAAGCGTGGTGCTCGGAGAGGTAGCCGTAGGCGTTGCTCTCTTTCGGCATCGCATGTCCGATGGCGGCGGAGATGAGCCTGCTTGGTTCGTTGGTCTCGTTCCGGGCCATGACGACGTAGACGATGGTCCCCGGAGAGAGGTGCTGCAGCCCCTCCTCCTTCGAGACCAGCCGGCAGTTCGGGGGGAAGATGCTTGAAACGTAGACGAGGTTGTACTTCTCGATGCCCGCCTGCCTGAGAGCCAGTTCAAATGACGCCAGTTTGTCTTTGTGGATGCCCACACCCTTTGTAAAGAAACACTTGGTCGGAACGAACATTGAAGATCTTCTTATCGCTAGAGATTTTTAATATTTTCGGTTATATCCGCCACGAATGGAAAATTACGCTCATTTTCGTCTCTTTTTGACATCAGTGCAGTAATATGCGGATAAACCCGGAAACTGCCGGGAAATACGACTTATCCGGGTATGCCCGGGGTGGCCGCAACCGCTCTCAATGCCGGTCGATCTCTCTCTGGAGACCGCTTGAACCGAAATCGTTACGGGAACCGCCCATATCGAAAAACATTCCTCAAGTCTGCCGGGGAACGGCATCTGCGTCTCTCCCGCGTTCCGGACGCACCCGGAGGAACGCTTATAAGTGATGGTGCTGCATCCGGTGCAGCCGGGGTTGTCGCTGACGCGTCGCGGCACCCGGGATTCTCTCATGCTCTCCCGCAACGGAAGGTAAGGATATGGGACCGGAGAATAAACCCACGGCGGTCGTGGACGCTATCGGGCTCTACTGCCCCATGCCGATCATGATGACCCGGGAAGCAATCGAGAACCTCGACGTCGGGGAGACGCTCCAGGTCGAGGCGGATGACCCTGCCGCGGAAGAGGATATCCGGCGCTGGGCAGGCCGCGTAGGGCACAAGATCGTGAAGTTCGAGAAGAATGACAGGGTCATGAGGTTCTGCATCAGGAAGATGAAGTAGGTGAGGAAAATGGTGTATGCGGATAAGACGGTCAGTTGCATTGGTATCTGCCAATCGCCCCTGCTCTCGATCGAGGCGGGGATGGAGACGCTCAACGCGGGACAGGTCCTGCAGGTGACGACCGACAAGCCGGACCTTGTCGAGGAGGTCAGGTCCTGGGCCGGTCAGAGCGGGCACGCGCTCGAGGAAGAACACTTCGCATCGGGCGTGACGACCCTCCTCGTGCGCAAAGGAGCGACGGTGACGACAGAGGCGACGTGATGAACACCGGCGGCTATGCGGACAACCTCCCGACCCGGGAGGGCGGGAACCAGGAGCCCGTGAACGAGGAGAAGGCACCGTTATCCGCCCGAAAAGGAGTGTAAACCGGCATGGCGCGGATACTTTACATCCAGACCAGCGGCACCGACACCCCGGAGCGATTGTATGCCCCGTTCATGCTCGCGATGACGGCGCGCGCGACAGACATCGACGCCGACATCTTCTTCATGATCAAAGGGGTGACGGTCGTCAAGAAAGGCGCAGCGGAGAAGATCAAGGTTGGAAGTTTCCCGAAACTCTCGGAGATCCGCGACCAGGCGATCTCCGCGGGGGCGACAATCTACATCTGCGAGCAGAGCACCCAGCTCTTCGGTATGGCGCGGGGCGACTTCATCGAGGAAGGCCGGGTCGTGGGTGCACTCACTTTAAACGACCTCGCACTCGACGCCGATGCGGTCATAACGTTCTAGGAGCGGCCGGGTATGGAGGAGCGGATCTATCTCGACCACGCAGCGGCGATGCCGATCCACCCTGAGGTCCTCCGGTTCGGGAACCGGTTTCTTGCCGGTTTCGCCGGCAACCCCTCCACGATCTATCGGGAAGGGCTTGCGGCAGAGGAGGCTGTTTCCCGCGCGCGGGAGGAGGTGGCAGCGCTCATCGGCGCGAGCGACCCGGCTTCGGTCATCTTCACCAGCGGGGCGACCGAATCGAACAACATCGCCGTCAGGGGGACCGCGCTCCGGAACATGAAACGGGGCAAGCGGGTCGTTACGAGCACCATCGAGCACATCTCGGTCCTGAACCCGGCAAAAGTTCTTCTGAAGAAGGGTTTTGCCGTTACAGAGGTCCCGGTCGACCGTTACGGCACGATCGACCTCGGCGCCCTCGAAGAGGCGGTCACGCCGGAGACCGTCGTCACGTCGGTCCACTACGCAAACAACGAGATCGGGACGATCGAACCGATCCGCGAGGTGGCGGAGATCGTCCACGCGCGCGGCGGTTTTCTCCACGTGGACGCCACCGACGCCGCCGGACGGGTACCGATAAACGTGGAGCGCGCCGGCATCGACCTCGCCACCCTCTCCTCGAACCAGCTCGGGGGACCTCAGGGGATGGGAGCGCTCTACATCCGCCCCGGCGTCCGGGTCCAGCCGGTCCTTGTCGGGGGCGGGCAGGAACGCGGTCTCCGGCCCGGGACCGAGGACGTCTTCGGGATCGCCTGTATGGGAGAGGCGGCCCGGCTTGCGGCAAAAGAGATGCTGGAGGAGAGCAGGCGCCTTGCCGCGATCCGGGACCGGCTTATCGCCGGGATCACGGATATCGAGGAGGCCTACCTGACCGGCCACCCAACGGAGCGGCTCCCGCACCACGCGAGTTTTCGCTTCTCCCGGATCGAGGGGGAGAGCATCCAGCTTGCCATGAACATGCTCGGGATCGCCGTCGCCACCGGGTCGGCGTGCACCTCACGGACGCTCGAAGCCTCCCACGTCCTCCTTGCCATCGGGCTCGCCCACGAGGAGGCGCACGGGTCGATGGTCGCAACGCTCGGGCGCGAGAACCGCGCGGACGAGGCGCCCCGGGTTGTAGACGCCGTCAGAGAAACAGTTAAACGCCTGCGGGCCATTACTCCGCTATAGGGGTGAAGAATTTGGCAGACCAGATCGGATACAGCCAGAAGGTGATGGAGCACTTCATGAACCCGCACAACGTCGGGGTGATCGAGAACGCGGACGGTTACGGCAAGGTCGGCAACCCGGTCTGCGGGGACATCATGGAGATCTTCATCAAAGTCAAGGATGATGTCATTGAGGATATCAAGTTCCGGACGTTCGGGTGCGGGTCGGCCATAGCCACGAGCAGCATGGTTACCGACCTCGCCAGGGGAAAGACGCTCGACGAAGCGATGCAGATCACCCGCGACGATGTGGCGACCGAACTTGAGGGGCTGCCGCCCCGGAAAATGCACTGCTCCAATCTCGCAGCGGACGCACTCCACGCGGCGATACAGGACTACCGGGAGAAGCAGAAGAAGTAGATGTGGGTTTTTCAGCACCGGTAGACCAGCGTCATGATGCTTTTTGCAAGGTCCAGGCTCTTTCCCTGGTAGGCCATGAGGGTATCCCGCCGGAGCGCTCCCTTTATCCGGACGGGGTCCCGGATGTCCTGGATGAAGACGTCGATGAGGTCCTCATACAGTCCGTAGGTCCCGGCCGATGAGGGCTCCTTTCCAAAAGCCTGCATCAGGGCCGCCGCCGGGCCGCTGATCGGCGCGTCCCCGATGAAGGGGCTGATTGCGACGACGCACCGGTGACGGCGGAGTGCCTCCCGCACCCCCGCACACTCGAGAATGGGCGATATGCTCGTTACCGGGTTGCTCGGGCCGATCACCACGGCATCGCTCGCCTCGATTGCCCGGATAGCCTCCTCTGTCGCAACCGGCGGCTGACGGAACCGGCGGACCACGCCGTCGATCGTTACGTTCCCCCGGTGTTTCACCCAGTACTCCTGGAAATGCATCTCGCCCCGGGGCGTGTGGACGTAGGTCGTCACGGCGGAGTCGGTCATCGGAAGGACGGTGGCCCGAACGCCGAATTTCCGGCAGAGCACCGAGGTCGCCTCGGTGAGGCGCATGCCGCTTCTGAGCATCTCTCCTCTCGCGATGTGCACCGCCCGGTCCTGGTCCCCGACGGCGATGAACTCCTCGATGCCGAGTCTCGCGAGGAGGCCGTGCGTGATGGAGGTGTCGTTGCGGATTCCCCACCACTGGCCGGTATCGAGGATGCCCGCAAAGAGGTACATGACCGTATCGGTATCAGGCGAGAGGTGATTGCCGGAGAGCCACATATCCTCGGCTGTGTTGACGATGACTGCAATCTCCCGCTCCTCCAGCAGCTCCAGCATGCCTCGGAGGAGCTTCGGGGTCCCGGTCCCGCCCGAGAGGAAGGTTATCATTGAACAAATAGCGTATCGGGCCTATCCGTATATGAGCGTTTCCAATCGCAATGGGCGATGAATATCCCTCGTTTCACGAAACCGCGTGCCGAATGACCGCCATGATGTCCCAGGCGAGCGACTCCGCCTGGCGCTCGTGCAGAAGATGGGTCTCCAGGCGGAGCGAGCCGGCGACCTCGTCGGGGTCGTGGAGGTCCTGGACAAAAACGTCGACAACATCCTGGTAAAGCCGGAAAACCCCGGGAGAGGTCGGCGTCTCGCCGACGGCGTACATGAGCGCGGTGTCCTTTGGGTCCGGCGCAACACCCCCCTGGAACGGCGAGACCGCGATGACGAACCGGTCGCGGAGAAGGCGACGCATCCCGGTGCAGTCGAGGAGGGGGAGAACGCTCGCCGCCGGGTTCGCAGGGCCGATCACCACGGCGTCGCTTGCCTCGATCACCGCACGCACCTCGTCCGTGACCGCGGGTGACCCGGGTGCGGTGCGGACGAGCTCCCGCACCTCGGTATCGGCCCCGGCGGTCATCCGGTAGGTGAGGAGCGGCAGACGTTCGGTGCCGGTATCGACGAACAGGGGGGCCTCCGTGTCGGTTGTCGGGAGGACGGTCGCCCCGATGTTGAGCGCACGGCACTGCGCCTGCACCGCCTCCGTCAGGGTCCTGCCCTCGTTGAGAAGCCCCGCACGGGCGATCTGGACGGCGCGGGCGCGGTCACCGACCGGGAAGGGTTCGCCGCCCGCAACCCTCGGGAGGTAACCGTGGGTGATGCAGGTATCCCCTTTTATTCCCCACCATCGGCCGGTATCGAGGATGCCCGCAAAGAGGAAGACGGCGGTATCGATCTCGGACGCACAGTGGCCCCCCGAGACCCAGCAGTCCCCGGCGGTGCTCGCGACCACGGCGATCTCGCTGTCGTAGAGGATCTGCCGGACGCCCTGTATGAGTGCAGGCACTCCGGGCCCGGCCGAAAGGAAGGTGATCATGGCTGAATACCTTTATCGTTTATCTCCCAAGATTCTTAACGGAACTGATGAAGATCATCAAGGACCCGGTTCACGGCTACGTCGAGGCCGATGCGCTGACACTCCGTCTGCTGGACTCGATGCCGGTCCAGCGTCTCCGTCACGTCACCCAGCTCGGGTTTGCAAACCTCGTCTACCCCGGCGCAAACCACACCCGGTTCGAGCACTCGCTCGGGACGATGCACCTTGCGGGTCTCATGTGCGGGAACCTCGGGCTTGACGACGGCGAGACGCGGCTCGTCACCACGGCCGCCCTCCTCCACGACATCGGCCACGGCCCCTTCTCCCACGTCACCGAACCGGTGATGGAGGAGTTTACCGGGAGGAGCCACCACCAGATCGACCGCCTCGTCAGGGAGGGGACGATCGCCGGGGTCCTCGAAGCGGAGGGGATCGACCCCGCCGAGGTATGTGCCGTCGTCTCGGGGGAGCACCGCCTCGCGAGCATCATCCACGGGAGCCTGGACGTCGACCGGATGGATTACCTGATGCGGGACGCTCACTATACCGGCGTGCCCTACGGGACGGTCGACGCTCACCGGCTGATCCGGTGCACCGTTTTAGCCGAATCCGGCATTGGCCTCTCTGAAGGCGGGATCAACGCCGCCGAGTCGCTCCTCATCGCCCGGACCCTCATGCGCCCGGCGGTCTACTTCCACCACGTCAGCCGGATCGCGACGAGCATGTTCGTCCATGCCCTCCGCGAGGAGGTGCAGAACGTTCCGGGTGTCGACGCCTGCGAACTCGTGCGGATGGACGATGCCGCCTGCATGGAGCGGCTGAAGCACTCCCCGCATGCGATCACCCGCGACCTTGCCTGCCGGGTCTACGCCCGTGACCTCTATAAGCGGGCGCTCTACGTCGGCGAAGACCGGGTGAACGCCGCTGCCCTCCAGCAGAACCTCGGGGCGGCCCGGGAACGGGACCTTGCCCGGGCAATCGCCGGGACCGCGGGGGTCCCGGAGGACGAGGTGCTTGTGGACATCCCCCGCCTCCCGGGCCCTCTCTCGATGGAGGTCCGGGTCAGGAACAGCCACGCCATGGTGGATATCGAGGAAGTCTCCCCCCTCATCAACACCTTAAACGATACCCGGCGGCAGCAATGGCGTCTTGGCGTCTACACGACGGAGGAGCACCGCCACGCGGTGGAGCAGGCGGCGATGGAGGTGCTCCGGGTGAAGCGGGCGACAAAGCAGGATAAACTTGTAGTTGCATAACGCATGAGGAGCACATGAAGAAAGAATTCGTCGTCGGGGTCACGGGGGCAAGCGGGGTCATCTACGCCCATCGCCTGCTCGAGGTGCTCTGCGACCGCGCAACGGTGCATATCGTCGTCTCCGACGTCGCCCGGCAGATAGCCGCGATCGAGCGCGTGGACCTCTCCGGGTTCGACGCCATCTACGCCGATAACAGCGACTTCGCGGCCGATATCGCGAGCGGCTCGTTTCGTTACGACGGGATGGCGATCGTCCCCTGCAGCATGAAGACGCTTGCCGCGGTCAGCAACGGCCTCGCGGACAACCTGATCGCCCGGGCGGCGGATGTCTGCCTCAAGGAAAGGCGGCCCCTCCTCCTCCTCCTCCGGGAGATGCCGCTCTCCCGGGTCCATTTAAAGAATATGCTTGCCGCCGACGAGGCCGGCGCGACCGTGATGGTCGCAAGCCCCCCCTTCTACCAGCACCCGAAGACCATCGACGACCTCGTCGATATGGTGGTGGCCCGGGTGCTCGACCACCTTGGTGTCGAGCACCGTCTCGGGACCCGATGGAGTGGATAACAGATGCGTGATTTCATAGCAATGATGCGCAGGCAGGGCAGGGTCGAGGATATCGAGCGGCCCTGCTCGACCGTCTACGAGGCTCCCCGTATGGCGAGCAGGACCGATAAGATCCTCTTCTTCCACGACCTCGACGGTCACCGGGCGGTGATGAACCTTCTTTCCGACCGCCGGTCGCTTGCAGCGGCGCTCGGCGTGGATGAACGCGGCCTCGTCAAACACCTTGCGGCCGCGACCTACAGCGGCCGCGTGACGGACGCCGGACGATGCGAGGGCGGCACCCCCGCCGACCTCTCCCGCCTTCCGGTCATGAAACACTTCCCCGGGGACGCCGGGCGCTACTTCACGTCCGGGATCGTCTTCTCGCGCTTTGACGGTGTGGAGAACGCCTCCATCCACCGGCTGATGGTCCTCGACGACCGAAGGGTGGCCGCCCGCCTGGTGGAGGGGAGGCACACCCACACCCTGCTTTCGGCGGCTCTTGCCCGGGGGGAGAGGCTCCCGGTCGCGGTCACCGTCGGCACCCACCCGCTCGTGACGTTTGCCGCCTGCACCCGTGTACCGGAAGGAAAGGAATTCGCCTATGCCGCGGAGTTGATGGGCGGGGAACTCGCCGTCCGCGAGTGCGGGAACGGCGTCCGCGTTCCCGACGCCGAGATCGTGCTCGAAGGTTTCATCGGGGCGGAGACGGCCCCGGAAGGGCCGTTCGTCGATATCACCGGCACCTACGACCCCGTGCGCCTTCAGCCGGTGATCGAGTTCACCCGGATGTACTGCAAGGAGGACCCCATCTACCACGGCATCCTCCCCGCAGGCGACGAGCACAAACTCCTGATGGGAGCGCCGTATGAACCGAAGATCTATCGCGCGGTCAGCGAGGTGACGACGGTGCGTGACGTCCTCCTCACGAAAGGCGGCGCCGGCTACCTCCATGCGGTGGTGCAGATCCGGAAAAATACGCAGGGAGACGCGAAAAACGCCATCATGGCGGCGTTCGCCGCCCATACGTCCTTAAAGCACGTCGTGGTGGTGGACGAGGACATCGATATCCGCGACCCCTACGATGTCGAGTACGCGATCGCTACAAGGGTGCGGGGAGATACCGATATCATGGTCGTCACCGGGGTGCGGGGCTCGTCGCTCGACCCGACGCGCCTTGCCGACGGGACGAACGTGAAGGTCGGGGTCGATGCCACGATGGTTATGGGGAGAGAGGACGAATTTAAGAGGGCGGGGTGGCCGTAGTCTATGTACCTCGATAACGATGATGAAAGGGTGCTTGCCGGGGAATTCGGCGAAACACGCCAGAAAATGATGGAGATCCTGGTCGCGCTCGGGGGAGTCTACGGGGCCGAGAAGCTCATCCCGATTGCGAGCGCCCAGGTGAGCGGCGCGTCCTACAAGACCATCGGGAAGTGGGGGCTTGCCTGGCTGCAGAGCCTCAACGCCCGGGTTGCGGTTCCGACGGTCTTAAACCCCATCGGGATGCCGCAGGAGGGGTGGCAGGAGTTCGGGATCGCCGAAGAGTTCGCCCGCAACCAGGAGGAGGTCGTCCGGGCTTACCGGCGGCTCGGCATAAAGATCGAGTGCACCTGCACGCCCTACTACCTTCGCATCACGGAGTACGGGGAGCACCTGGCCTGGTCGGAGTCGTCGGCGGTGGCCTACGCCAACTCGGTCCTCGGCGCCCGGACCAACCGGGAAGGCGGGCCGAGTGCCCTTGCGGCGGCGATTATCGGGAAGACCCCCTATTACGGGTTGCACATCGTCGAGAACCGGCGGCCGCAGGTCGTCGTCGAGGTTGAGGGCGGCACGGGTCCGCGGGCCGACCACTGGGGCGCCGTCGGCTACATCGCCGGGAAGAAGGTGGGGAACCGGGTCCCGATCTTTTCCGGTATCCGGCCGGGTCGCGACCAGTTGAAGGCCCTCGGCGCCGCAATGGCGGCGACGGGTGCGGTCGCCCTCTTCCACGTCGATAAGATCACCCCTGAGGCCCGGATCTTTTCGTTTGCAACCGACGGCCTCGACCGGGTGACGGTGACCGAAAGCGAGGTCGAAGACCTCTTTGCGGAGACCGAGGTCGAGGCGGTCGCGGTCGGGTGCCCGCACTGCTCCGCCGCCGAGCTTCGCGACCTCGCGGACCTCCTCAAAGGAAAGACAACGACAAAGCCATTCTACGTCTTCGCCGCCCGGGGGGTCGCACAGGGTAACCCCGACCTCGTCGCCGCCATCGAGAGGAGCGGCGCCCGGGTGATCCCGGACACCTGCATGGTCGTCTCGCCGCGGATGGACGAGTTTCACTCGATTATGGTGGATTCCGGGAAAGCCCTCGCCTACGTCCCGGGGATGTGCGGGGCGTTCGCCCGGATCGGGACGAGAAGAGAGTGTGTCGAGGTTGCGACGTCGTGAGAGCCGGGGAGGGTTCTCATGCCCCCACCGACCTGACGTCGAGAACCTGCATCAGGCTCTCGTCGAGCATATAGCCCCGGAGCCGGTCGCGGTTGCCCCGCAGGCTCTCGATGCTGTTGATCCCGGCCGCGCCCAGGAGTTCGGCAAGTTCGAGCGTCCAGGCATGGATCAGGTTCGCCACCTGCTTCGACGCCGTGTCGGGGTTTAAGCGTTCGACGAGATCCTGGCGCTGGGTGGCGATGCCCCAGGGACAGAGACCGCGGTAACAGTTCCCGCAGACCCGGCATCCCATCGCCACGAGCGCCGCGGTGCCGATGTAGACCGCGTCCGCTCCAAGGGCAATCGCCTTCGCGACGTCGGCGCTTCCTCTGATGCCGCCGCTTGCAATGACCGAGATTTCGTTTCGGATCCCCTGGTCACGGAGTTTTCTATCCACGCTCGCGACCGCCGCCTCGATCGGGATGCCGACGTGGTCGCGGAAGACCTGCGGCGCCGCGCCCGTCCCGCCCCGGAACCCATCGACGACGATGGCGTCGGCGGGAGACCGGGCGACGCCGGCGGCTATCGCGGCCGCATTATGGACGGCGGCGATCTTGACGAAGACCGGTTTCTTCCACTCTGTCGCTTCTTTTATGCCGCGGACGAGTTGGGCGAGGTCTTCGATGCTGTAGATGTCGTGGTGCGGTGCAGGGCTGATCGCATCGCTCCCCGTCGGGATCATCCGCGTCCGGGAGATCTCGTCGCAGACCTTCTCCCCGGGAAGGTGCCCGCCGATTCCCGGCTTTGCTCCCTGACCGATCTTGATCTCGACGGCGGCGCCGCGTTCCAGGTAGTCGATGTTCACGCCGAACCGCCCGGAGGCGACCTGGACGATCATCCGATCCTGGTAGGGGTAGAGAGCGGAGTGGAGGCCGCCCTCTCCGGTGCCCATGAACGTCCCGACTTCTTTTGCCGCCCGGGCTATTGCCACCTGGGCGTTGAGGCTGATTGCACCATAACTCATATGCCCGATCATGATCGGGGTCTCGACCCGGAGGTTCGGGGTGAGCCGTGTCCGGAGTTCGATGTCGCCCGTCTCCCGCCGCCGGAGGTCCAGTCGCGCCGGTTTCTTCCCGATATGGGTGCGGAGTTCTATCGGTTCGCGGAGCGGGTCGAGGCTCGGGTTCGTGACCTGACAGGCGTCCAGCACCAGACGGTCGAAGATGACCGGGTAGTTGAGCGCGTTTCCCATCCCGGCAAGGATGATCTTCCCCGTCCTGGCCTGGTTGTAGATCGCTTCCCGGGCCTCCCGGGTCCAGAGGGGATGGCTCCGGTAGTCGCAGGGGTGCTCCTCGAGCATGATGGCGTCCCGGGGGCAGCAGGCGATGCAGCGGTGGCAGGCGGTGCAGTTCCGGGAATTGATGCATATCCGGTCGCCGTCCCGGGAAAAAACACCGTAGGAACAGTTTTCGATGCACCGTCCGCACTCCATGCACCGGACGGGGTCGACCTCGATCCGGTACCGGGAAGGCAGGCTCCCGATCACGGGGCAACCCTCCCGATCACCGGCTCTCCTGCGGCCGGCATCGTGATCGACTCGATTTTCGGCTCCATGGCCCGGATCGCCGCCTCCTCGCTTGAAATATAGAGGCGGTCTCCGCACTCACCGACGATCATCGGCCGGAGTTTGCTCCGGTCGGTGAACCCGACCATCGTATCGGCGTTTGCAGCCACGATGGCGAACGGCCCGTTCATCATTGCGGGGGCGTACGTAAGCCGGAGGGCGCTGTTCCACTCCCGCTCGGCTTCGGGCATCCGGTCGATATCCTCCCAGAATGGAGGGGCGAGCGCCCGGACCGCAAGGTCGACGTCGAGCCCGTGCCGCCGTACCAGGAGGTCGATTAAGTAGGCGACGACCTCGGTGTCGGTGAACATCGT
This sequence comes from Methanoculleus sp. UBA374, assembly GCA_002508705.1. GTDB lineage: Archaea > Halobacteriota > Methanomicrobia > Methanomicrobiales > Methanoculleaceae > Methanoculleus > Methanoculleus palmolei. The sequence continues at coordinate 105,296 of DAYL01000009.1, forward strand.
GCAGGTGTAGCCGAAACTCTCGATGTAGCGCCGGTTGGTCCCGTAGGAGGTGATCTCGCCGTTGTGCACGACGCTCCAGTCAAGGAGGTTGAAGGGGTGCGCGCCGCCCCACCAGCCCGGGGTGTTGGTCGGGTAACGGTTGTGCGCAAGCCAGAGATACCCTTCGTAGTCCTCGATCCGGTAGAAGTCCGCCACGTCCTCCGGCCACCCGCCGGCCTTGAAGACGCCGAGGTCTTTTCCGGACGAGAATATGAGAGCACCCCGGTGGGCGGCGTTGACCTGCATCACGAGGGCGCTGGCGACGTCCTCCTCCGGCGTCGCGCTCCCCGGCACCGCGAGGGATGCGTCCGGCTTGAAGAAGTAGCGCCAAGGGGTGCAGGGCACCCGGAGGTTTTGCTGGTCGTAGGTCGGGATCGCCTCGTCATGCTCGATCGTCCCCCACTGCGCGAGCGTCGCATCGAGGAGCGGTTTACTCTCGCGGATGTTGTCGAAGAAGACATGGAGGGCGTAGCAGTCCCGGTAGTCGGGGTAGACGCCGTAAGCGACGTACCCTGCCCCCTCGCCGCTGCCGCGCTCGTTCATCATGGAGAGGGCCTGTCGGATGCCGGAACCGTCCATGGTCCGGCGTTTTCTGTCCATTACGCCAATTATGCCACACATTGCCATCACGGTCGATCCGCCCCCCTTCACGTCTCCCGGGGTCCGGGGTGGTTGGGGAACGCTCAGGTAGATATGATCTCGCTAGATATAAATACTATTGGAAGGAATCTTCCTTCCATATGTCCCCCGAGACCATCTCAGCAATGCTTGAGCGTATCGAGCAGGATAACGTCAAATTTCTCCGGTTGCAGTTCACCGACCTCCTGGGGCTGCCGAAGAACGTTGCTATCCCGGTGAAGCAGGCCGAAAAGGCGCTGACCGGCGGTATCGGGTTCGACGGGTCGTCGATCGAGGGTTTCGTCCGGATAGAAGAGTCCGACATGGTGCTCAAACCCGACCTCTCGACCTACACCCTCCTGCCCTGGCGGCCCCGGGAAAACAGGGTTGCCCGGTTTATCTGTGATGTCTGCAAGCCGGACGGGCACTCCTTTGAGGGCGACCCGCGCTACGTGCTCCAGAGGGCGATGGAGGACGCGGCAAAGGACGGGTATGTCTTCAACACCGGGCCGGAACTCGAGTTCTTCCTCTTTAAGGTGCTCGACGGCAGACCGACCACGCAGTTCCAGGACGGCGGCGGCTACTTCGACCTTGCCCCGACCGACCTTGCGGAAGATCTCCGGCGTGAGGCCGTTCTCGCCCTCACTGAGATGGGATTCGAGATCGAGGCTTCGCACCATGAAGTCGCCGAGAGTCAGCACGAGATCGACTTCAAGTACAGCGACGCTCTCCATACGGCGGATAACGTCATTACCTTCAAATTCGCGGTGAAGACGATGGCGCTGATGCGCGGTCTGCATGCGTCCTTCATGGCAAAACCGATCTACGGGATCAACGGGAGCGGGATGCACACCAACTGTTCGCTTGCAAAAGACGGGGCGAACGCCTTCTACGACCCCGATGCGCCGCTCCAGCTCTCGAAGACCTGCATGCACTTCATCGGCGGGCTGCTCAGGCACGCAAAGGCCATCACCCGCGTCGCGAACCCGACGATCAACTCCTATAAAAGGCTCGTTCCCGGATATGAAGCGCCCTGCTACATCAGCTGGAGCGCGAGCAACCGGTCAACCCTCATCCGTGTTCCGGCTCCCCGCGGCAACAGCACCCGCGTCGAGTTCCGCAGCCCCGACCCGACCTGCAACCCCTACCTCGCCTTCGCCGCGATGCTCACCGCCGGGATGGAGGGCGTCCGGGAGGAGATCGAGCCGCCGGTCGGCGCCGGCAATAACATCTATCACATGACCTCCGTCGAGCGAGACCGCGCCGGGATCGAGACGCTGCCCGGAGACCTCTATGAGGCCCACCAGGCCCTGATCGCCGACGACCTCATCTGCCGGGCGCTCGGTCCCCATGTTGTCGAGGCGCTCACAAACGCCACGAACGCCGAGTGGGACGCCTACCGGACGGCGGTCCACCCCTGGGAACTCGACCGCTACCTTGCAACCTATTAGCCTTTTTTTTATATGCGGCGGAATCTCCGCCTCAAACGTTGATTATATAACAAACACAATATAAATGTATTATCGATCAATACGGAAGGTTTTGTATGCGAGAGAACGATATCGACATGATGCGAAGGGCACGGAATATCGACGGACTGATCCGGGCGCTTTTAGACCCGGCGGATACCGTGCGGCTGGCGGCGGCTGAAGCCCTCGGCCTCGCCGGGGACGAACGTGCGCTCGAACCGCTGGAGCGGCTGAAGTTCACGGACCCGGACGTGGGTATCCGACGTGCGGCCTCGATTGCACAGGCTCAGGTCGCGGCGAGGATCGCGGCGAAAAGGGAAGCGGAAGGCGTCTGACTTTTTTGTGCCCGATAGGGCGAACGAATTTTTCGAAGAGATCGAGCGCCGGTTGATTCAAAGTACTGTTTTGGGCGTATCCTTGAAGAGGTGCCTGCTCGACCGATGCCCGGCTGCCCATCCGAAAAGGGTATATACCACCGGGACGTGCATCTCGCGTGTGTATGACGACACTCGACGATATCGATACCCTGCGCAACAACCGTGACGTCGACGGGCTGATCCGGGCCCTCGGAGATGCCGACGAGTTTGTCAGGACTCAGGCGGCCCTCTCCCTCGGGATGATCGCCGACCCGAAGGCGCGAGAGCCGCTCGACCGGATGAGAAGAGAGGACCCGAGCGCTTCAACCCGGGAGGCGGCCGCGACCGCGTATAAGTGGGTGGTCGGCCGGATTGAGGAGGTCGAGGCCGCCCGGGAACCCGGGCAGCCCCCGCCGACCTGGTAGACGCTGCTCAGACGGCGAACCTGAGCCAGAGCATCGCCGTTCCGATCCCGACCGTGACGAAGAGCACGAGCATACCCACCTTCAGGAACTCGACGAACGAGACGACGTGACCGTTCCGTTCGGCAATCCCGAGCACGACGACATTTGCCGACGCACCGATGGCCGTGCCGTTGCCGCCGAGGCAGGCGCCGAGCGAGAGCGCCCACCAGAGCGGGTAGGTATCCATCGACACGCCCATGTCCTGGATCAGCGGGATCAGGGTGGCGGTCAGGGGAATGTTGTCCACGATCGCGGAGGCGAGTGCCGAGAACCAGATGATGATCAGCATGGCCTCACCCTCCGAATGGACGTTCTCGACCACAAGCCCGGCGATGCTTGCGATGACGCCGGTCTCGACGAGGGCGCCGACGACGACGAAGAGCCCGCCGAAGAAGAAGAGGGCCGGCCACTCGATCTTTTCAAAGATCGCCTCCGGGGACTGCCTGCTCCAGACGAGGAGGATCGCGGCGCCGATCAGGGCGACGAGGGCGGGTTCCAGGCCGAGCCGGTCTGAAAGAAGAACATCCCGATGACGAGCAGGATGACGGCGACCGACTTTCCGAAGAGCGGCCGGTCGCGGATCGCCTCCCGCTCCTTCAGGTCCGCAAACGTCTTCTCGATCCCCGCCCGTTCGCCGGGTGAGAGATGGAGATCCTCTCTGTAGATGAGGGCGAGCATCCCCAGAACGACGATGAGGTCGACCGCCATGATCGGCGCCATGTTGACGATGAACTCGTTGAATGTCAGGCCGGCGGCCGAGCCGATCATGATGTTCGGCGGGTCGCCGATGAGCGTCGCCGCCCCGCCGATGTTGGAGGCGAAGATCTCGGCGATGAGGTAGGGGACGGGAGAGACGTTCATGACGCTCGCGACGTAGAGCAGCATCGGGGTGATGAGGAGGACCGTGGTGACGTTGTCGAGGAACGCGCTGGTGAGGCCGGTTACTATTGAGAAGAGCAGCAGCACCCGCATCGGGCTCCCTTTTGCAAGTTTCGCCGTTTTTATGGCGATATACTCAAAGAGGCCGCTTTCGCGAGATATGTTGACGATGATCATCATCCCCATCAGGAGGAAGATGGTGCCGAGGTCGACGTACTCGGGGATCTTCTCCCACGGGACGATGTGGAGAAAAACAATGACCGCGGCGCCGAGCATCGCCGCCGCCGCACGGTGTATCCGCTCGTCGACGATGAGCGCGTAGGTTACGATGAAGACGACGACGGCGATCAGTTCCGGGCCGACGGTCATGCTCCTCCGCCCGGGATACGGTTGGGGTTCGGGGCGGCGAGGCATGTCGCGGGAGATTGACTATTGGTCATGGAACTCTCCGAAAAAAATGAATATCCTGAGTTCAGGTTCGCGTGGCCGTCCTATAACTGTGCCGATCTCCATAGCCGCCGGGAGGGCGGAACTCCGCATTTCTGAGGCTCGGAGACATTCATGCGGGAGGACGGCGGCATGCACCGGTGCGCCCCGGGCTCCGGTCGACAGGATTGGGGCATCTCAAAAAAAAGAAACTCGTCCGGATTATTCAGATGAAGAACCTGAACGCAACCCAGGCGACCAGCACCATGACGGCGGCGTATTTCAGCCCTGCAAGCACCCGGCCTTCGCCCATAACCCCCGCCGCAAGCCCCGAGAAGAATCCCTGGATCATTCCCGAGTGGCAGAAGAGCCGGTTGTAGAGGAAGAGGTCCACGGTACCGATGAACTTTTGACTCGACCCCGACGCCGCGACCGCTTCTCCCGCCTCCGCCATCGTGGTGAGGAAGGTGCTCGAGAGCACCCCTATGACAAAGAGGAAGACGAAGAACGACATGATGACGATGACCACATAGATCCTCATACCGTTCTTCCGCTCGGTCTTCAGGTTGAAGAACTCGTAAGCGTCGTGGGCCGCCGCCCGCAATACCTCGCTCACATCGCCGCCGGCGGAACTTGCGTGGGCGATCAGGTCGACGCTCCGCTCGGCAAGATGGGTGTTCACGGCCTTCCCGAACCGGCGGATGGCCTCCACGAACGGGACACCCCAGGATATCTCGGTATCGAGTTTGCGGACGTGCGGAGTCAGCGCCCCGTACTCGCCCTCCGAGACGATATGGATGGCGTGCGGAAGCGTCATGCCCGAGTCGTTCATTCCGGCTACGTCCCGGAAGAAGTTCGGGAGGGACGCCTCGATACTATCCACCCGCAACCCCTCTTTGAGGTCGAGGATTGCAAGTGGCACGATGGCGATAAGGAGCGAGAAGACAAAGATGTCGTCGATCATCGTCGTCGTGAAGAGGACGCCGACGCCATAGGAGAGGATCAGGCTCAAGGACCCGCCGATGAGGAAAAGGAGCGCTATCGGGATGGAGACGAAGAGGACGGTGGCGGGCTCCTCGATCATCGCCCGGAGCGGGTGCTTGACGAACCGGTAAAACCCTTCCTGGTACTTCCGCCGGCTCTCAATTTTCGAGAAGATCTCCTGGTCCTGCTCATCGAATGTGTCGGGCGTCGGAACGCTCTCTGCAGCCGCACTATCCGGACGCGGAGTCTTATCCGGGGATCGGTTCAGGAAATCGTTTAAAATGTCTTTAAATCCCATAATCACACCTCCGGGGTCATGGAGCTGATCAGGAGGACGAACATGACGCTCCCGAACGGCACGAGCAGGTAGATGATAATATAGAGGAAGAGCGGGCTCGAATCACCGGAGATGAGCGTCATGATCGACTGCAGGATGATTAAAAAGAGCATGCCTGCGACCATTGCCGTAACGTAAGACTCCGCGATCAGCCCGAGCGTCTCAAGGAACGACTTCTGCTGCTGGTTGTTCTCGAGCGCATACTGGTGAGCCTTGGAGCGGAAATACTCCGTAAGGTTGCTCCCGCTGGAGATGCTTGCAACGGCGCCCTGCATGAACTCACGCATCCGGTCGCTCGGCGTCGCCTGCGAGACGACCCGCAGGGCGTCAAGGAGGTCCTTCCCGAAGAAGTCGGTCTCACGGGAGACGTAACGTGCCTCGACGGCACTCTCGCCGTAGATCTTGCTCTGGCCAAGCAGCCGGAAGACTTCGTCCGGGGTGATCCCCGCCGAAGACATGGCGGTGACGTAGTTGACGGCGTACGGGAGGGTCGCCTCGATATTCCGGCGGCGCTCCCCGGCCTGGATGCCGGGATAGAGGAGGAAGATCAGGTAAGTTATGCCCCCGAAGATCAGGAGAGAGAGGATCGTGATGACGATGGTGCCGAGCAAGAGTTTATAGTCGTTTAACGCGTAAAGGAACGCGGGGACCGCGCCTTTGTAGGTGATCATCTCGGGGACCCGCAGGAGATAGGTCAGGAGCCCGATGAACGCGGCGGCGACCAGCCCAACGACGATTGAGGATACATAAGCGGTCGCAAGGTAGGCCTCAAACGGCGTATTCATCCGGGCCCCCGTCAGGTCGTTCCTGAGCTGGACGAAGTCTCCCCGCTTCTTCTTTAAGTTACGGCCGATCAGGTTGAAACAGAACCGCTCATAACTGTTCATGCCGCTCCCCCCTCACCGTAGAGGTCGGCACGCACACGCTCGACGACCGCCTCAGGGTCCCGGAAGTAGGAGACCAGGATCTTGCTGACGTCGCGGAAGTAGCGGATCTTCTTGATGCGCATCCATTCAAGCACCTCCTGCCGTCGTTTCAGTTCTTCCTGCATCCGTTCCTCACTCCATCCACGGTCCTCCATGATCTGCTCAAGAATGTAGGACTTGCCGGAGTACCGGATCTCATCGGTCGCCGGGTACCACCGGAAGACCTCGTTCGTGATCAACTCGTTCGTCCGGGGATCGATATCCAGGATCTCAATGAGCTGCTTGTTGCGCCGGATCCGCTGGCCGCCTATCCGGGCCTGCACCTGGATGGACATCAGAGAAAGCGCAGAGAGCATGTTCCTCGGCACGTCGATCGGCGGGTTCTCCAGACGGTGAACGGCGCTTGCCACTGAGTCGGCGTGCATCGTCGCATAGGTGACGTGCCCGGTGCTCATCGCCTGGAAGAGGGTCAGGGCTTCACGGCCGCGAACCTCGCCGACCAGGATGTACTCGGGGCGCTGCCGGAGGGCGGCACGCAGAAGTTCGTACATGTCGATCTCGCCCCGCCCGTCCTGCGAGAACGAGTCTCGCGTGATGCTCGGGATCCAGTTCGGGTGGGGGAGTTTTAACTCACGGGTATCCTCGAGCGTGACGATCTTTGCGAGCGGGGGGATGAAGAGTGATATGGCGTTCAGGGTCGTCGTCTTCCCCGACGCCGTACCGCCGGCAAATATGCAGGACTTGGCGTTCTCGACCGCGAGCCAGATGAACGCGATCCCGAGCGGCGAGAAGGTGTGCCATTCGATAAGGTCCGTCGGCGTGATCGGTTCTTCCCGGAACTTCCGGATCGTGAACGTCGAGCCGTGAGCGGTCACCTCGGACCCGAGCGTCATCTGGATACGCGACCCGTCGCTCATCGTTGCGTCCAGCATCGGCTCGGCGATTGAGATATATTTCCCGGCCCGCTGCGCGAGTTTCGTGACGAACGAATCGAGGTCCGTTGCACTCTGGTAAATGAGACTCGTCTTCATCGATTCATAGGTCGTGTGATAGACGAAGATCGGGCTGTTCACACCGTCGCAGGAGATATCCTCGATATACTTGTCGTGCATGATCGGGTCGATAAGCCCGTCGCCGAGGAACTCCTTCTCCACATGGTAGAGCACCTTCTCCCGCCCGGGCGGCGTGATGTGGATCCCGTAATCGGCAATGATTGCGTTCGCTGCATCACGAAGCGCCTTCAGGGCTTCGTCGCGAGTGAGATTCCGGGTGGTGACGTCGAGCGTTTCAAAGAGGCGTTCCTTGATCTCCTCGAAGAGTTCCAGTTCACCGGGCGTGAGCACCGGCTCGATGACACTGTAGGTGTATTCGCGCGTCGTGCCGTCGTAGGTTACCCGGACATAGGCATACGGCTCGTTCACCGGGTAGAGTTCAATCTCCTCCAGTCCCGGCGAAGGTCGCATCGCGAGATCGACGAGCGGACCGTGGAGCGCCGGGTCGTATTCCTCGATCGTCTCCGTGGCCTTCGGAAGATGGAGTTTCGTGAGGAACCCGAGTCGGGACTGCGGAGCCTCGTCGGCCGGAGCCGCCTGTGCCGCAGCCGCAGCAAGCGTGGCGGTGGAAAGGGCTCGGGAGAAGAGGTCGTCGAACTCCGATACGACCCGGGCGTTATCGACGAAATCAAAATGGTGCTCGTTGCGAGTGAGGTTCAGTTCCTCGACCGTAAACGTGGCACTCTTCGGAAGGATCAGGTCTGCCAGGTTCCCGAGGTCGTCGACCGACACCACCCCGATAGAAAGGTCTTCGTCAGGTCCGGGCTCATCGACGGTCGCCGCACCGGAGTCCTCCCTGTCGGAGGGGTCGGGCGCATCGGCATCCTTAAGCCCCCTCATTCGGTCGAATATGCCGGAGCGAGCATTGCGCCCGGCGGAAGAGAGCGGCGCTCCCGCCCGGGTCCCGGCATCTCCTGCCGCCCGGGACGGAGAAACTGCGGCCTCTTTTGCAACACCCGACTTTTGCCGCTCAATTCTCTCCAGGAGCGATCGGACCAGATTTTCGCCGCCGCCCGTACGCCAGCCCCCGGAGGAAGGGGTCGGTCGCTCCTCCGTTTCGCCGGGAGCAGATCCGGCACTCACCGGAACCGCCTCCTCCTGTGCCGTCTCCCCGTTGGGTGGAGACGGCGGTACAGATTCGTCCGCCCCCGTCGCGAGTTTTCCGCTGTCAATCCCCGTCACAGTGTCCTCATTGCCGGTCACCGGTTTCCCGGATTGCGCGAGAAGATTCCTGACTGCTGTTATCAATTCACGTTCTTCATCCTCATTCGCTCTCATCCTCTATGCCCCCAATATCAACGCACGATTCTACCTGAGGTTCATGGAATTCAATGATGCACCGTGTCCGCTCTCCTGTTCGATCAGAGACCACGCACATATAACGCCCGTTAAGCAGCCGAAAACAGACTTTGCCCCCGGAATCGGTCACATCGCTCGTCATGACAACCTTTCCTTTTCTGATCGAGACCTGGGCTCCGGCAAGGGGTGTCCCCGAGTTATCGCGCACGGTCAGGCAGAGCACCCCTATCCGCTGTCGGGTAGGAGCACCGATGGTCGGAATGTCGAGGCGGCCGTTCTTCTTCAGGTGGCTCTTCTCGAAGACTCTGCAACGGGATACCAGCGCATCGACGATCTGCGGCATCACCTGGAAGAGTTCGAACTCTTCATTCCCGGAGAGGTGCAGGGCCGCCGCGTCGCCAAAGAGCGTACCCCTCTCATCGACAAATATGGCGCCATCCGGTTCGCCCCCAAGAAGAAGCAGGAAAAACGCATGCGTCTTTTCTTTCGAGACCGCAATTCCGGTCGGGGGATGAACACTACTGTGATGCAATAACTCATCAAGAGTAAAACGCCCTTCATACGCCGACTGTAGAAGGATCTCGTCCATAAGGTCGTTTATTTCCATGCACATCTTCAGGTATGGTATTTTTTTATGCTGGAGAGGGGGTTTTTCGCCCCCAATCACAATATACCACATCAGTATACTATTATTAATATCTTGTGTTAATCGATCTCAATTCAGACAAAGATACTGTTGAAAGCGGCGTATTCCTGACCTCCAGGAGACCGATTATCGACAGTGAGCTCCCGGAAGTAGAAGAAACATGAAGAGGCCCGGAACTTCGCTAAAGTAACGTTCTGAGGAAACCTCCATAGGTCGAACTGCCGGATTTCAGGTGCTGTCGCGGGAGAATGTATCGCTGCCGGACGCTGACATGAGCGAAATACTGGTTCTGGAGGATCGTAGCTCGGAGGCGGGGAACAACTGGCCGAAGGGCAGGAGTTTGAGAAGACCGGAGGTCTTCGAATGGGGGCTTCCGGGAAGGGCGTACGGGTGCCCTCCCCGGTCCACTGCATGGGAACACAGGGGACGAAACCCGGGCCGCGACATCTCGTGCTCGACTGTCACCTCTCTGGTGACGGCCGGGGAGTTGAGGGGACTCTGTGGGAACTAAAATGAGCGAACTGCTGAGACCTCCGCCGGCAGATCGTGGCGCCTGCTCCCTCATGAGGCACAGAACAAGCCGAGAAGGGTTTTGTACTCCCGGAAAATTCTCAAAGAGAGATCGCCAGAACTAAGAGATAAAAGGTGAATAAAGTACGTGCCCATGATTCTTCCACCGGCGATAGGTGTCCCGCTCCTGATTGCGGCTGTTGTGATAGGTATCACACTCATATATGCGTCGATTCTGGACGCAAAGGAGCGGCGGGTGCCCCATCGAACCTGGCGCCCCGCGCTCGCGGTCGCGATCCCGGCGGCCGTCTGGGTATACGGACTGACCATCCTCGCAGACTGGCGCATCGCAGCAGGCTACCTCATTCTGGTTGCGGTTTTTTGTGGATTTTTTTACCTCTTCCAGGCCGTAAACCTCTTCGGGGGAGCTGATGCGTACGCCCTCATCATCATCACCGCATGCATCCCGTTCTTCCCGATTGAGCCATACTTCGGTTCCCCGCCCCTCGGGTTCTTCCCGTTCACCGTGCTCACGAACGCCGTGCTCATCAACATCGCGACCCCGATTGCAATACTCGCAAAGAACCTGCTCCAGGGTAACCGGGCCCCGCTACCCTGTCTCTTCCTCGGCTTTCCCGTCGACGGGAAAAAAATCCAGAATGAATTCGGCTTTGTCATGGAAGATATCGAGGAACGGGACGGCAGGCTGATGAGGCGGTTCGTCGGATTTACCGAGTCGTTAGGGCGTATTTTGCGGGGAGAACGGCGGCTGTACACGAAAGACCTCAGGCTGCACCCCGAAGACTACCGAGAGGAACTTGCCCTCTACCGGAAGGCCGGCAGAGTCTGGATATCCTACGGCATTCCCTTCATCATACCGATCACGGCAGGATTCCTGATTGCGCTATTCATGGGAGATATCCTCTTTATCATCATGAAGACTCTGGCAGGAATGTGAACCAATATGAAGATACAATTCGAGAACGGATTGGTGCCTGTCATCGTACAGGAGAAGCGAACACGTGAGGTCCTGATGCTCGCCTACGCAAACGCCGAGGCACTGGACCTCACCCGGACCACCGGATATGCACATTATTACAGCAGAAGCAGGCGGAAACTCTGGAAGAAAGGAGAAGAGAGCGGGCACTTCCAGCGAGTCTGCCGGGTGCTTGTCGACTGCGACGCGGATGCGGTCCTTTATGAGGTGAAGCAGGAAGGCGTTGCCTGCCATACCGGCCACGCCTCGTGTTTTTACCGCACGATCGAAGGGGAGGAGATCGCCGGAATCGTCGTTGATCCGGAGAAGGTATACGCTAATAAGGGTGAATGACCTCATTACTATGGTGATTTTTAATGAAAATTGTACCCGATACCAGCGTCGTGATAGACGGACGCATAACTTCGCTGATAAAAACCGGAGAATATAAGGGCGCAACAATAATCATACCGGAAGCCGTGGTCGCCGAACTGGAAGCGCAGGCGAACCAGGGACGTGAGATAGGGTTTTCCGGTCTGACGGAACTCCAGGAACTCTTTCGGATGTCGGAGGATAACGTCATCGAACTCCAGTTTTCCGGAGACCGCCCGAGCCTCGACCAGGTGAAACTCTCCAGCGGGGGCGAGATCGACGCCCTGATCAGGAACGTCGCCATCGACCATGACGCCCGGTTCGTCACGAGCGACCTTGTGCAGGCCGAGGTGGCAAAGGCGAAAGGGCTCGATGTTACCTATCTTCGACCGCAGATAGGCGATTTTTCACCGCTCACGATCGATCAGTTCCTTGACGAGGAGACGACCGCGATCACCCTCAAAGAGCGGGTCCCGCCGATGGCAAAGATCGGGAAATTCCGCGATACCCGTCTGGTCACCCTCCGGGATACACCGATGACCGAGTACGAACTCAAGTCCATGGCCCAGGAACTCCTTGAGAGGGCAAAACGCGACCCCGACGGCTTTATCGAACTCGAGAAGCGGGGGATCACGGTCCTCCAGATCGGTTCGCTCCGGATATCGATCGCCCGGCGGCCGTTCTCGGACGGGATGGAGATCACGGTGGTGCGGCCGCTCGTGGACCTCTCGCTCGACGATTACGACATGGCGCCGGAGATCAAGAAGCGGGTCCTCGGAAGCCGCCGCGGCGTCCTGATAGCGGGACCCCCCGGGGCGGGAAAGACGACGCTCGCCCAGAGCCTTGCAACGTTCCTCGCCGACCACGAATTCATCGTCAAGACGATGGAGGCACCGCGAGACCTGCAGGTTCCCGACCACATCACCCAGTACACGGCGCTCGAGGGTAGCATGGCAAACACCGCCGAGGCCCTCCTGCTTGTCCGGCCCGACTACGTCATCTTCGACGAGATCCGGAAGGGTGAGGACTTCGGCGTCTACGCCGATATGCGCCTTGCCGGAATGGGTATGGTCGGGGTGGTGCATGCCATGGAGGTGCACGACTGCCTCCGGCGATTCTGCGACCGCGTGGGCTACAGCGTCCTGCCGCAGATCATCGACACCATCATCAGTGTCGCCCAGGGCATGATCACGAAGATCTACGACCTCGAACTGACGATCAAAGCGCCCGAAGGCATGAGCGGCGATGCATACATCCGGCCGGTCGTCGTTGTCCGCGAGCACACGCAACAGGTGCCCGAGATCGAGATCTTCCGCCATGAGGGCGAACTCCTGGTGATACCGCTCGTCCAGAAGGACGTTACCGAACCGCGCGCCGCTACGGAGACGCCGGCCGTTGCAATGGCGGCGGAGCCTGAGGAGAACGTCTCCTGGAAGGTTGCCGAGAAAGAAGTCCAGCGGGAGATCGGGCGGTACACGACCGGCCCGGTCGAGGTCCGCATCATCAGCGACAACAAGGCCGTCGTCTACATTGAGGACAAAGACGTTCCTGCGGCGATCGGTAAAGGCGGAAAGAACGTCTCGGCGATCGTGAACAAACTGGGTATCGGGATCGACATCAGGCCGAGGAGCGAACTCGAGACGAGAAGACCCGTCGAGGAGGAGATGCAGCTTGCCGGCGGTATCAAGATCCGCCTCGATCGGAAGCAATTAACCATCGTTTCCCCGGAGAACAAAGGAAAGATCGTCGATGTCTTTGCGGGAAAGGAGTACCTCTTCACGGCCACGGTGAACGAAGAGGGGGATATCCTCCTTGCCAAGAGCAGCACGATTGCCCAGGAGATGATCAAACGCTACAACGAGGGCGAGACGATCCGGCTACGGCCGGTATGAGGCGAGGGATGATGACGGAAACAAAATCTGGAGGCATAGAGTGAGCGGGCTGGATATGCGAAGCAACGAGCGGGAGTGGGGCGCCCGGTGGGAGCACGCGTTCGAGGCGGACCCGGCAGAAGGGAAGGAGAAGTATTACCAGACCGTGGCATTCCCGTATCCGAGCGGGGCGATGCATGTCGGGCACGGGCGGACTTACATCGTTCCGGACGTCGTCGCCCGATACCAACGGATGAGAGGAAAACAGGTCCTCTTCCCGATGGCGTTCCACGTCACCGGAACCCCGGTCATCGGGATCTCCAAGAGGATCTCAAACGGCGACAAAAAGACGATCGGGCTGTACCGCGACCTTTACCGGGTGCCGCAGGATATCCTGGACCGGTTCATCAACCCGATGGAGATCGTCCGGTACTTCTCGGAGGAATACCGGCGCGTGATGCAGAAGTGCGGTCTCTCGATCGACTGGCGCCGGCGGTTCATCACCGTCGATCCCCAGTACAGCAAGTTCATTGAGTGGCAATACGCGCACCTGCAGGAGGAGGGGCACGTCGTCAAGGGGGCTCACCCGGTCAAGTACTGTCCCCAGTGCGAGAACCCGGTCGGGGACCACGACCTGCTCGAAGGCGAGAAGGCCGAGATCATCAGGTTCACCCTGGTGGTCTTCCACCTGGGGAATGCCAGAATTCCGTGCGCAACGCTCCGTCCCGAGACCGTCTACGGCGTAACGAATCTCTGGGTGAACCCGACCGTCACCTACGTGCGGGCGATGATCGACGGAGAGGAGTGGATCGTAAGCAAGGAGGCGGCAGGGAAGCTCGCCCTGCAGGACCACGAGGTCCTGACGACGGAGGAGGTCCCCGGGACCGAGCTCATCGACCGGGCGGTCTCTCACCCGCTCTGCGGCGAGATTCCCATCCTTCCGGCAACGTTTGTCGACCCGGACATGGGGACCGGAATCGTCATGAGCGTTCCCGCTCACGCACCGTTTGATTACATCGCCCTCCGCGACCTGCAGCAGCAGGGGAAGTATACGGCCATCCGGCCGGTCCCGCTTATCTCCGTCGACGGTTACGGGGAGATCCCGGCAAAGGACGCGGTCGAGCGGGCAGGCATCCGCGACCAGAACGACCCCGGGATGGAAGCGCTCACCCAGGAGATCTACAGCGCCGAGTTCTCTCGCGGGAAGGTCTTCGAGAAATACGGCGGAAAGCCGGTGAAAGAAGCCCGGGACGACGTTGCAGCCCTGATGATGGAGCGTTACGGCTCCATCCCGATGTACGAGTTCGACAACCGCCAGGTGATCTGCCGGTGCGGCAGCAGGGTCTTTGTGAAGATCCTCCACGACCAGTGGTTCCTGGAGTACAGCGATCCGTGCTGGAAGGAGCAGGTGAAGACCCAGCTTGAGCGGATGACGCTTGTCCCGGCCGAGGTCCGGGCCGAGTTCAACCGAACGGTCGACTGGCTGAAGGACTGGGCCTGCACCCGGCGGGTGGGGCTCGGCACGAAGCTCCCCTGGGACCCAACCTGGATCATCGAGCCGCTCTCCGACTCGACGATCTACATGGCCTACTATACGATTGCCCACCATCTGAAGGCCATTCCTCCGGAGAAACTGACGCCGGAGGTCTTCGAGTACATCTTCAAAGGCGAGGGGAATCCCGATACCATCGACCGGGAGACCCTCGACCGTATCCGGAGCGAGTTCCTCTACTGGTATCCCTACGACTACCGGTTTTCGGCAAAAGACCTCATATCAAACCACCTCACGTTCCAACTCTATCACCACCGTGCCATCTTCCCGCAGGACCTGCAGCCGAAGGGCATGGTGGTCTTCGGCATGGGCCTCTTGAACGGGGCGAAGATGTCGTCGAGCAAGGGGAACGTCTTCCTGCTCGAAGATGCTCTGGAGGAGTTCGGTGCCGATACCGTCCGGATGTTCCTTGTCGGGAGTGCGGAGCCCTGGCAGGACTTCGACTGGCGCAATGAACTTGTTTCGTCGACTAAAAAGCAGATCGAGCGGTTCTGGAACACCGTCGCGGAGGCAAAGCAGGCGGACGGCGCCTCATCCATCGATGTCTGGCTCGAAAGCAGGCTCCAGCGTCGCATCGAGAATACCACGAGAGCGCTCGATTCGTTCCAGACCCGGCAGGCGTTGCAGGAGGCGTTCTTCGGCGTGGAGGCCGATCTGAAGTGGTACCGCCGCCGCCTGCCCGGGGACGTGAGCGGCGGGGCCGTGATGCAGGACCTCTGCCGTACCTGGGTGCGGCTGCTTGCCCCCTTCATCCCCTTCACCTGCGAGGCGCTCTGGGCCGAGATCGGCGGGAAGGGTCTGGTCTCCTTCGCCCCCTGGCCGGAGGTGGACGAGGCCCGGGTCAGCCAGGAGGTCGAACTCGCCGAGGAGTTCCTGGCGCGGACGGTCGAGGACATCGAGTCTATCCGAAAACTCATCCCGATAGAGCCGAAATCCATCAGCCTCTTCGTCGCCCCGGCCTGGAAGCACGAGGCGTTCCGGATCATCGCCGCCTCGGCCGACAAGACGAGGGTGGTGCGGGAGATCATGCAGAACGAGGAGATGCGGAAGCGCGGCCGCGAGGCGACGGATGCTGCAAAGCAGATCACGAAACTTGTGCTGAAACTGCCGCCCGACCTCGTGAAGCAACTGCAGGAATCGTCGCTCGACGAGCAGGCGGTCCTTGAGGGCGCGCGGCAGTTCCTGGAGCGCGAGTTCGGCGTGCCGGTGACGGTCCAGAACGCCGGGGAGAGCACCCACCCGAAGGCGACGGCGGCCCTGCCCTTCAAACCGGCGATTGTGATCGAGTAGGATACCCCCCTTTTTCAGCCGGGGCCCTCCTCAACCGGATGACCGTGGGTATGCTGCCGCCCCCCAACAGACGGGTTGCAATGGGTGCACGGCAATCAGCAGGCCGTTCCGGGGCGACGGTTGACCGCTGAAAACCCTCTGCGAAGCGTGGCGTAGAGAGTAAGGAGGCGTATGTATGGCGTCGAGCCAGGAATTCGTTGAGTTTGTAGCCGAACAACTCGCCGGGGCGGGGGATATCACGTACAGGAAGATGTTCGGCGAATACGGGATATACTGCGACGGAACGTTCTTCGCCTGTGTCTGCGACAACCAGTTCTTCGTGAAGATCACCGAACCGGGAAAGGAGTTCATGCCGGACGGCGAGACCGCACTGCCTTACGAAGGCGCGAGACCGTACTTCCTGATCGACGATCTGGACGATACGGAATTCTTGAAAGAACTCACACGGATAACCTGTGCCGCACTTCCGGTGCCGAAACCTAAGAAAAAAGGTAGAAAATAGGAGATCCGGCCTGAAGCAGCAGAAGATATCTGCTTCGTGCCTCACCTATGCGTCCGCCCATAGATCGTTCGCGCATCCATCCACCGGGTCCGCAAAACGGAAGGAATACCCCCGGAGGACGACCCGATTATGTGCTTCCCTTAAGGGCCTGCTGGGCCTTCTTCGCCCGCTCTTTTGCCGTATACCCGGTCACCTGCTGGAGGTAGTTCCGGAACCGGCGGTTGGTGTCGATGATCGTCTCGTCGGTGGCGGCTTTGTCCGCCTCGGTATCGACGATCAACGTCTTGCCTCCCGCACCCAGCCGGACCTCAAGGCGCAGGAGCGCTCCGTAGGCGATGGTGTAATGGCCGTCCCTCGAGGTCGTGGGTTCAGTCTCGAACTGATCGCGGAGACCCTGTACCATGGATTCTGCAAGATTTTTTGTGTATCCACGCTTGATCTGGTATTCTTGCATAATATTTTTAAGGGACAGCCATCTATGTTAAACTAACCGAGAATACGTGGTTGATCCCCATGGATGATATAAAGGTTATAGCCAGAGCGCTTAACGGCGCCGATAAAACGGTGCTGATAGGGTTCCCTGGCAGCGGACTCGTCGGAAGTATTGCTCTGCAATACCTCGTCGAACAGATGGAATTCGAGCAGATCGGGACGATTACCAGCAAATATTTCCCGCCGGTCGCTCTCATGACAAAAGGCGTGATCAATGCGCCCGTGCGCCTCTACGAGAAGGATAGTCTCGCCGCAGTCATCTCCGATGTCCCCATCCACCCGATGATCTGCTACGAGGTGGCAAACGGCATCCTGGACTGGCTCACCCAGTTTAACGTCCGGGAGATCGCCACGATTGCCGGGATCATCACGAACGAACCTGAAAAGAGGGTCTTTGGGGTTGCAACCAGCCGGGAGGTTCTCCAGCGTATTGAGGAAGAGACGATCATCCTCCCGATGGGGAGCATCTCCGGCATTGCAGCAAGCCTTCTCACGGAGTGCAAGACACGGGGCATACCGGGGATCGGACTTCTCGGTGAGACGGTGAATACCCCCGACCCGCGGTCCTCTGCGGCCACGATTGAGGTCTTAAATAAACTCTATCATCTCAACCTGGACGTCAAGCCGCTGCTCGAACAGGCGGTGGAGATCGAGGCGGCGATGGCCCAGATCTCCGAGCAGGTGCAGAAGACCGAGGCGACGCCGCGGAGAGAGCAACTGCCGATGTACGGGTGAAGACCATGAAGTATGCAGCATTAACAGGAATTTCACCGTCGGTGATCGCCGAACTCAAGACCGGCAAGGCTCGCACCCTCGAATTGAGCAGCGCCCACAACATCATCACGCTGACCGAGACGGCGCCGGGAGAGTGTCTCTTCATAACGTCGGTCAACGAGGAAGACCTCGCACCCGGGGATGCGGGGATCATGGTCGACCTTCTTGTCCTCAACATCAGCATGAAACGGGTCGAGGTCACCAGCTCGTTCGCCTTTGAGGAGCGGGAGCGGATGTCGGCCCGGATCAAGGTCCAGTTCCGGGGAACGACGATTGCACGCGACGTTGAAGGGCGGAAATGGGGAGACCCGACCAAGGTCGAGATCATCAGGGCGGCGTGTTACCGCGCCGGCTGATCCGTTTTCTTTTCCCACGACACCGCGCCCTCAAAGGGTTAATATCCCCGGGAGACCAAAATGTATGGGAATACAGCAGGGGTCTGTGGCTTAGCCAGGACATAGCGCCGGGCTTCTAACCCGGATGCCGGGGGTTCGAATCCCCCCAGGCCCGCTTCCATCTCTTCTCGCACCGTCTGGCCCGGAGTTTTTCGAATGAAGTGAGCGGGCCGCCCGTCAGACTGACGAAAAAAAAAGTTTGATGGATCGTCCCGCCTCAACGGACCTTCGTCCCCGGCCTGACCGGGCGGAGGGGGACAAGGAGGGAGGCCTCGTCGCCGGCGGCAAGGATCATCCCCCTGCTCTCGACCCCAAAGATCTTCGCCGGGGCGAGGTTTGCGATCAACGCCACGTCCTTTCCCACCAGTTCGTCGGGGGCGTAAAACCCGGCGATGCCGCTGACCACCTGGCGCTTCTCGCCCCCGAGGTCGACGATGAGTTTATAGAGTTTCTTCGAGCCCTTGATCGGCTCGGCCGAAACGACCTTTGCCACCCGGATATCCAGGTTTTCGAACTCCTCGATGGAGACGACGGGGCTCTTCTTCTCCGAGTTCTCCTTCGCCCTCTCGACCCGCGCGGCAAGGACCGTCTCGAAATCCCTGACCTGGGCCTCATCGATCTTTGCGAACAGGGGAGCGGGCTCTGGAAGCGTATGGGCTTTCATTGGCTCCGTGGCCTCGGCGATCGGGTGGTCCGCGACATCATCGTCGTAGCCGAGCATCGTCCAGGCCCGCTGCATCGCGTCAGGCATCAGGGGCTGGAAGATAAGGATGAGCGCCTTCACGATCTGCAGACAGTCGGCGATCGCCTGCTCAGCCGCGCCCCGGTCCTCTTTGATCAACTTCCAGGGGGCGTTGCTCTGGATGTAGGAGTTCCCGAACGACGCGAGTGCCATCATCGCATCGACGGCGTTCTTGAAGTCGTAGTCCTGCATCAGTGCATCGACCACGGAGAGCGACCGCGCGATCTCGTCGATGACGACCGGCCGGGGAGCGAGGTCCGGCACGCCGGAGAACTCTTTCCCGGCGAAGTACATCGTCCGGTAGATGAAATTTCCGAGCGTCCCGACGATCTCGCTGTTCACCCGCTCGGCGTAGACCTTCCAGGAGAAGTCAAGTTCCTTTGTGTGGCTGGTGTAGGAGAGGAGGTAGTAGCGGAGGTAATCCGCAGGGAGTCCCCGGTCCAGGTAGTCGTCGTTTGCCCAGACAACGTTCCCCCGCGATTTCGAGAACTTCTTGCCCTCGATCGTGACCATGCCGCTTGCGACCACCGCATACGGAAGGCCGTAGCCCGCCCCTTTAAGGAGCGCCGGCCAGAAGATGCAGTGGTGATAGATGATGTCCCCCCCGATGAAGTGCGTGACCCGGGTGTCGTCGCCGCACCAGTAGTTCTT
Source organism: Methanoculleus sp. UBA374 (assembly GCA_002508705.1). Lineage (GTDB taxonomy): Archaea > Halobacteriota > Methanomicrobia > Methanomicrobiales > Methanoculleaceae > Methanoculleus > Methanoculleus palmolei. The sequence continues at coordinate 124,918 of DAYL01000009.1, forward strand.
CCAGTCGGCGCCCGCGGTCTCTGCCCACTCCTTCGTGAACGATATATACCCAATCGGTGCGTCGACCCAGACGTAAACGACGAGGTCGTCCCTCCCCGGGAATTTAACGCCCCAGTCGAGCGTCCGGGTGATGCACCAGTCGTGCAGGAGTTCCTTCACCCAGCCGAGGGCGTAGTTCCGGGCGGTGGCCGTGCCCCGGAGATTGGGGAGGTAGTCGAGGAGGAAGTCCCGGAACGCCGAGAGCCTGAAGAAGTAGTGCTCCTGCTCCCGGTACTCCGCCTTCGTGCCGCAGATCTTACAGACCGCATCCTTGATCTCGCCGGGTTCAAGGTGCTGGCCGCACCCCTGGTCGCACTCGTCGCCCCGGGCGACCGCCCCGCAGTGGGGGCAGGTCCCCTCCACGTAGCGGTCCGGGAGGAACCGCTTGCATTTGGGACAGTAACTCTGGCTGACGGTCTTTGCATAGACGTAGCCGTTCTCGATCAGCCGCTGCACGATCGAGCGGGTGGTCTCGTGGTTCATAGGGTCGTCGGTCATGCCGAACCGGTCGAAGATGACCTCCATCCGCCGGAACGTATCGTTGAAATGCTGATGATAGCGCTCCGAGAGGGCCCGAGGGGTCGAGCCCTCCTGCTCGGCGCTGATCACAATCGGCGTTCCGTGATTGTCGGAACCGCATACAAAGACGACCTCCTCCCCGGACCGGCGCATATATCGCACATAAAAATCCGCCGGCACGTAGGTCCGCAGGTGCCCGATATGGCAGGGACCGTTCGTGTACGGGAGCCCGCACGTTACCAGCAACGGCTTACCACTCATCCTTATCTACTCTGGTTGCGATGCTAATAAAGATACCAGCGCATGGCACGACGGATTACGATACCGGTCCGGTCCTTCGGCTCCGAGGTCGGGGAGCCCACGGTTCCGGAACTCGCAGAATGGCTGAAAGGGAAGAAGGGGGAAGAAGCGGACCTCACCACCTACCGGCTCGAACGGTCGCTTGACGTCCAGGAGGGGGTGACGATGCCCGCCGCAGGCGGCCTCTTCTACGGAGAGCGGTGGCGAGAAGCCTTCCTCGGCATGGCGGACGCGGTGCTCGTCAGTGAGCCGGGCATCGACCCCTCCGCCGTAGCCGAAGATGCACGCGCCGTCCGGGCAAGGCGGAAGGAGGCCTGGTTTTCTCTCCCCGCTCCCCACATGCTCGGATTCTGGGACGGCTACCTGGGGGACGAAGAGGAGTTTTTCGAGACGATCGCGACCGCGTATGCCCGGCTCGCGCGGGAGATGCGGGACATGGGCGTGCAGGGGCATATCTTAATTGCGGATGCGGCGGAGACGATCGAGCTCGAGGTGCTTGCCGGCCGGAAAATTCTCTTCTTCCCCCGGAATCCGGAGACCTTCGACCTGGAACTGCTGCTCGAGTACCAGAGCTACCTCATCCTCCCGGCAAAAGAGATCGGCCGGGCGGAGGACCTGATGGAGCGGTTCCGCGTCAGAAGACTGGTCCTGCTCGACCCGGAGGCGGAGGACCTTGCGGCGGCGGCCGCATTCGCCGATCCGGAGATGCTCGATGTCGGCGGTTACTGCAAGGACGGTTGCCCGGATTACTGGAAAGGTCTCGTAGACCGGGCGTTCATTCCTCGATAGACTCCGCCGTCTCCGCAAGGCGGCGGTAGTGGCGGTTCCTTTTTATGAGCCAGAAGAGGAAGCGGTCGAGGAGGGTGAACGAAAACGTGCCTCCGGCTGCGTGGGGATGACCGCCGCCGGAAAACTCCCGGGCGATGAGATGGCTGATCGGGGGGACGGAGCGGATGGAGATACGACCGTTTCCGGAGACGATCACCTCGATATCGGTGCCGAATTCTTCGCGGATGGCGTGTGCGGTCTCGCTCGGGTAGCCGTAGAGCGGGGCGAACGCCATCCGGTAGCGGCCGTTGGCGATGATGGTGGTGTGACGGAGGCTCTTTTTGATGTCGCGCTCCATCTCCCGGGCGATCTGCCCGTACTCGTTCTCTATCTTTGCATCGACGATGGTGCCCCGGACGAGATTGTCGCGGACGTACTCCCGAAAGCCTTTCCGCATGACAACCTGGCCGAGCATCTTCGACCGGGGGTCCTGGTGCTTCCAGAGATCGTAGTCGCAGACGACCCGCGCGATCTCCTCCGCTACGGGGTCGCCGGGGGCAAGGTCGCGCGCGACTATCCCGGTGGCGCAGGTGGCGACGTCGATGTGGAGAAGGCTCGTCTTCGCATCGACGGCGCGGATCTCCTCATCTTTCCAGCGGTGATGGTCGCGCCATTCGATCCGCCACCCGTTCGACCGGGCCTTCGCGAGCCGCTGCTCGACGCCCGGCTGGTAACCGATATCCGATATGCTGAGAAGGTCGCCCCGGCCCGGAGAGCCGGCCACGGCATCCAGGAGAGGGAGGAACTTGCCGACCGAAGACCAGACGGTGAAGACGCCCCCATATTTCCTCCGGTGGATGGCATCGCCGCCGACGGCGTCGAGGTCGTTGTGCGTGAGATGCACAACGGACTCCGTCCTCCCGGAAAGCGCCTGCATGAGGTTCTTGTCCCGGACATCCCGGTTCTGATCGCTCCGGTCCATTGGTAACATATCGGTGTACGACGTGATAAACAGACGCTTTTCGGATGCGTTCCTGTGCCGCAGCCCGGTGCAAAGCGGCATACCCCGGGGACACAGAGTTTATTAGGGACAACAAACAACATTGTAAGACAGAAGCCCCTGTAGCTCAGACTGGGAGAGCGCCAGACTGAAGATCTGGTTGTCCCCGGTTCAAATCCGGGCGGGGGCATATTTTAAACTCTGTTTCAATTCCTGAGCCTGCATGCCTGGCTTCCAACGAGATGTGGAGAGCATGTTGCTGTCCTAAGATCGAGGTCGTCCCAAAACACCTCAGCCGGGAGGGGGTTTCCCCCTCCCGGCCCCTCCCCCGCGTGGCGA
>DAYL01000009.1:128018-129067 GCA_002508705.1 Methanoculleus sp. UBA374
CCCAGAGGGAAGCCGTGTCAGCAGCTTGACGCCAAAGATCACTCAATTTTTCGCGGGGATGTGTCAGAATACTCTGAATTATATGAATCTTCAGCCGCTGGACACTTTTGGGATGACTTCATCGATTGAGGGAAAGGAGGTGTGCAGCTACTGTTTCACCGTACTGCCTCACGCCTCAATCGGAACAGCGAAAACAGGGGGTAATATCCAACCGGGGACGGCGGTGCAGGACACCCCTCACCTAAGAGGTGATCAGCCCTACTTCTCTGCGTTCGTTGTCGGGGGACACAGGATACCAGCAACGACGAGGAACACTCACGAACAGCAGGGGAATCGGCGAAGGGTGAGGAGTTATCGCCGGAGGTAACGATCTGAAAAGACTTCGGGTGTCATGGTTTCGGGCTTGAAAAACTTCGCCTCTTCAAGTTCTTTGGGAATCCTGTATCGAGTCAGGCCCACATCGTGAGTGAGGAATACGTCACACTCCTGTGACATGGCATACGCTAAATGTACTTTGTCGGTCTTTTGCCCGATCATTCTTGAGTCGTCGTAGTTGGTGCTCATGCTATAACAGAGCCGGCTTACGCTTTCATCAGGGAACATTATTTCAGTGTTCCAGCCATTGAGATTGGAAAGAACTGATATACGAAAATTCCACCCAAATTGTTCTCCATGACTTTGAACAACGTTTCGCCTAACACAGTGATCGAAGTTACCAGTCGGAATCCACCATGGTTTGATATATGATCGATGATTCCCTTACAGCGAGAATCCTCATAAGCTGATATCAAGATATCAGTATCTAAAAAAAACGAGTTTTTGGGGCTGATTCATTAGATGGAGTCCAACCGGCGCATCTTTTCATCGAACTGTTCGCGGCTCACTGCATATGTGATTATACCTTTACAGTTTACGCGACCCCCATACGGCAACATTCCCTCCTTGTAGTGCCGACCGACCACAGATGCAGGGTTAAACTCAAATTGTGCCATCTGCCCATCTCCTCGTGATATACAATTGTATGTTGGAGGTGATCCCGAAACACCTCA
>DAYL01000022.1 GCA_002508705.1 Methanoculleus sp. UBA374
ATGCCTGCCGGACGGGCGATCTCCTCTTCATGACCGTTGCTTCCGCCCTGTCTTCTCCATGACGGTTTTTCCGGCTTGGTTGAACCCCCACCCGTCTGTTCCCGATCGATCACAATCATGGGTAACTCAGGGGTGCGGCTTTCCGCCGGGCTTTGCGCAACCTCATGGTGCTCCAACTCCAGAAGTTCCACCCATTGCCACTCGCACCTTCGGTGCTCAAACTCCCTCCCTTTTGGGAAGTCATTACTTGAAAAACACTTCGTATTTTCTCATGCTTCTGTCCTTTGACCAGTCGCATATCGCCATGACTGCACCCGCGCCCCCTGAGGGGCGGGTGGGGGTTGATGAAAGGGGCTGAACATTGTACATTGAAGTAGGAAGCCATGAGGTTGTCCCAAAAAACTGCTACCGGGAAGGGGTGTCTCCCTCCCGGACCCTTCCCCGAGTGGCGATGTGCTGTCTTCCGCAGGGAGATAGCAGGAGCACCGTGAGGTGAGACTCTCAATGGAAAGCCGTTTCACCACTCTTGCCTTGAATATGTTTCAGATCGTCGAAAAATTGGGTGTAAATGCTCCGATCGTGGTGTAACGAAGTGGGACGACCTCCATCAAACCGAAGATGCTATAATTCGATGGGCCCAGAGCACGACCCCAATGAACAAATATTGATTAATATCAAAACAATCACAAAGATCGTTATTAATATACAATTAAGTGTTACTAAATCTCGAACGGTATGATGCCCCCTTTGCAGAAGATCACGTCCACCAGGAAAAACTCATTCTTCCGACGGTTGAGACTGCTGCTCTTCTCTCCCGATCGATTTTTTGCAGGGCTGCCGATCAAACGCGTCGACCTGAGAATTCCGTCCCTGATCGTCTTCGGACTTTTTCTGGTTGAGATCGCCGGAAATTACGATACAATCATCGCAGACGCCCGAACACTGGAATTCGCCGACCCGTCCGCGCACCCGGTCGTATACGCGGGCCTTGCTGCAACGGCTCTCTCACCGTTTCTGGTATGGGTATCTTACTCGGCCGTCTTCCACGGGGTATCGTACCTGTACAACGGCCGGGGCACGTTTCTCCGGACACTGGCCTCTGTGGGATACGGATGCACGCCTCTGATCATCGGGGGCCTCCTCCATCCGGTCCTCTTCCAGCTCATCTCCCTGCCGGCGCAGGACTATTTCATTCCCTCGCGTGTGGTGGCGTATGCAACCGTCTCAACGCTTATCGATGCAGGAATTACGATTCTCGCCCTTCTCTGGTGCGGATTCCTCTGGGCAGCAGGTATCCGGCACGCACGAAGCCTCGCCGCTCGTCAGGCACTGGTGACGGTCTTCGTTCCCGTGGGGCTGACGATCAGTGCGAAGATCATATGGCTTCTTTGGAAAATGATGGCGGTATCCAAACTGTATGGAGGATTGTAACTATGAGGGCATCCCAAAATGCCTTTGCCGGAAGGGGGGCACCCCCTCCCGGACCCTCCCCCACATGGCGATAGCCAATAGGAAGCCGTTTCACTCTCTCTGTCCTGGATATCGTTCAGAGGAGAGAAACTTCGGAGGTGCGTGCTCCGATAAGGGTGTACAGAACATTCATAGATCTTTTTGGGATGAGTTCTTTGATAAGACAGATACGCAATATAGAAACCCACTATATATTGTGGACACTATAATTACTACAGGGAACAATATGTTTGGTCCTCTACGCGATCAGAAAAACAACCTATCATATACCGGCGCCGAAACCGCCCCGGTGCGGCATGCGGCAAAAAACATCCCAGTTCAGCGTCAAAGGCAGACACAGCGTCACACGGATAAAGGCGCCTATGCCGACGCCGTCTCGACGCTCGGAAAGAGCCTGGTTCACCACGGCCCGTATAACGACCGGGCCTACCTCTTCCGCCTGAACCCGGCGGACCTCCCGGAGATCTCCGGCCGGCTTCTCGCGCTCGCGAGAGGGCGGGGCTATTCGCGGGTAATTGCGAGAGTCCCCGCTCCGGCACGCAACCATTTTGCATCGCGCGGCTACACGCCCGGGGCGTACATCCCCCGGTTGTACCGTGGAGCGGTGGACGGCTACTACATGGTTAACTACCGCAACCCCCCGGAAAGCGACTGGCGGGATGGGATCGACGATGTCCTTGCGGTTGCACGAGAGAAGGCACAGGGGAGTGCAGCGAGCCAGGTACTCGAACCCGGCTTCACCTGCACCCCTGCCGCACCGGCGGATGCCCCGGCACTCGCGGCGATCTACCGGAAGGTCTTCCTGACCTATCCGGTCCCCGTCCATGACCCGGCCTACCTTGTGCGGGGGATGCAGAGCAACCTCCTGCGGTGTTTCTGCATCCGAAAGGACGGGAGGATCGCCGCAGTTGCCGCTGCGGCCGTCGACCCTGACGGTCGGTTCGCGGAGATGACCGGCTTCGCGACGTTGCCGGAGTACCGGGGTCATCGGTTCGCGGGTTGCCTCCTCTGGCGAATAGAAACGGAGATGCGCTCAATCGGCGTAAAGACCGTATTTGCCATCGTTCGGGCCCGTTCGTACCCGGCGAACACCACTTTTGCCCGGGCCGGCTACACCCACACAGGGACGCTTGCGGGCTGTGTCAACATATGCGGCTCTCTTGAGGATATGAGCGTCTGGTACAGATCGCTCGACGACGGGAAAGCGGTCTCTCCATAGGGCCGATCCGGCGTATCCAGCAACGTCCGCGGAAAAGAATAAGGTAAGTACCGGCCCACACCACCGTGAGGAGACGAAGATGGAGAGCCGGACTACGTATGACGCCGTCGTTGTCGGAGGCGGACCCGCCGGGAGCACCGCCGCCTGCCTGCTTGCGGGATTCGGATACCGGGTGGCGCTCCTTGAGAAGAAGACATATCCCCGGGAGAAAGTCTGCGCGGGGTGCCTCAGCCAGAAATCCGTTCGGTTCCTCGACCGGGTGTTTCATCTGCCCGTCCCCGCCCTCCGGCAGGAAGGGCTGCTCGATGCCATCGGGACCAGGTACGCGCTCTACATCGGGAGCAACCGCATCCTTGCCGGGGGCCTTGCCGAGCCGTTCTACTTCACCCGGCGGGACCGTTACGATGCCTTTCTTGCCGGGAGAGCTGCGGATGCCGGGGTGGATGTCCGTGAAGGCGTGGAAGTCGTCGCCGTCGACCACGCCCGCCGGGCCGTGACGACGTCGACGGGGGACCGCTACGCCGCCCGGGTCATCATCGGGGCCGACGGGATCCATAGCCAGGTCCGCCGTTCCCTCCCGGGGAGCATCGTCGATCATGAACAGTGGCGTGAAAACCTCGGGTGGGCCATGGAACTTTCAATCCCCCGCAAGGAGGCCCGGGAACAGATGGAGAGGGACGGGGCGATTCGGCTGGACGCCGATCTCGCGATACCACACCTTGTCCTTGACGCCTGCCGGTGGGGCTACGGGTGGGTATTCCCGAACCAGGACGCGATCGTCGTCGGGATCGGGGGGCTGCTGCAGAAAAACCGGAAGGGTTTTCCCGAACGGTTCAGGGAGTTTTTGACAGCCATCGGTCTTGCGGCGTTCACGGACCAAAAACCGGCGGGATATCCCCTGTCGTTCGGCAATTACATCTCCTCCCCTGCTTACGAGGGGACAGTCCTCGTCGGCGACGCGGGCGGGTTTGCAAGTCCCATCCTCGGCGAAGGGATCTTCTACGCCCACCGGACCGCAGAACTCGCCGCTCACGCCGTCGACCTCCACCTCGCGTCAGGTGCGCCGCTCGGCGAGACCTATACCGCTCTCCTCAACCGCCGTCTCATCCCCGAACTGCAGGCGGAGAAGACGTTGCGGGACTTCCTCTACGGCTGCCTCGACGCCCGGATACACGTGCCCCTCAAGGCCCTGATGCGGGCGACGAACGGCCGGGTCATCGACGCGGTCCAGGGACACCGGTCGTTTTTGGGGTTCCAGCGGGACAATGATCTTCATACCTCCGTCTGGTGACACCCTTCAGGCCGACGGGGAGACCTCCTGCACCGGGAACTGGACCTCGGTCAGGAGTTCGGCTTCCGGGACCCCGTGAGGGTTGTTGAGATAGAGTTCCCGCGAGGGGCCGGCCGGTGAGAGGCGGTGCTCGCCCATGTAGGCGAAGAGCCGTTCGTAAGCCTTCCCGACCCCGGGATAGGGGCCGGTGTAGAGCACCGAGACGAATCGACCGCCCGGAAGGGTCCTGATCTCGACCCGGGAGCCCGCGACGTTGACCGATCCGGTGATCGGGATCGCCATCTCGATGTCCGCGTCCGTCTCCCGGTACTCGTCGTCGTGGCAGATATACATGATCGGCCCGGCCATCTTTGCGGCGGGCTGCCGCCCGTCTACAGGGAAGACGAACGTGAAGAGTTCTTCGATCAATCCCGGAATGGTCTCATGGTAAACACCCTTCTCCCGGCGGGCGAGCGCCCGGAGGGCAGGGACTTCCTTGATAACAGGTTCGGTTACCGACATACGGAATCCTCCGTTCAGCGGGTCCTGCGTCCGCAGGATCTCCGCAATCGCATGCAGCCGCCCGATCTCCTGTTCGGTTGCGGCGAGACGCCGCGCAAAGAGGTCCCGGATAGCCCCGGCATCCCCCTGCTCCCGTGCCGCGAGGATGACCTCGACCTCTCCGAGGTCGAACCCGAGCCGGAGCAGGTGCCCGATATGGATGCCCCGCTCAGCCTGGGCGACGGTGTAGTAGCGGTACCCCGTGCAGATGTCTCGTGCCACCGGAACAAGGAGGCCCCGCTCGTCGTAGAGGCGGAGCGCCTTCTGCGAGAGCTGGGTGATCCGCGAGAACGTACCGATAGGAATCTGATTGACCGGCATGGATTAATCCACTGTTGGCGTCGCCGGGTAATAGAAGGTCGGAGTCTTCCCCGGGGGAGAGTTCCCCCCGATACACCGGTTCCTGGTTGGATGATGTCAAACGTCAACCCTCAGGAGAGGGCGGGAGCGGATCACCAATTCTTGGTGAGGGAGAGGAGCATCTTTCTGACCTGGGCGGTCAGTTCGCAGTCAGGATTGATCTCAAGCGCCTTGTCGGCGCACGCAAGCGCGTGGCGGTACATGCCGAGGTGATAGAGGACGCTGCACTTCATGCTCCATCCGGCGGCATACTTCGGATCGATTGCAAGCACCCGGTCGAAACATTCGAGCGCCTTGCGATACTCCCCGAGCGCATACAGGGCACCGCCCTTCAGGCTCCAGACCCGGACGCTTCCAGGGTCGTCGGCTATAGCCCGGTCGTAGCAGGCGACGGCCTCTTCGTGCTGGTGCTGGAGAAAGCGGGCGTAACCGAGATCAGTCCAGGCCGCCACGAAGTGAGGGTCTATCGCGAGCACCCGCTCGTAGCAGGCGACGGCATCGTCAAGCCGCTGCATCGCGACGAAGATGCCGCTCCGGTTGTACCAGGCGACAGCGGAGTTCGGATTGAGTTTCACGGCCCGGTCGTAGCAGGTGAGCGCCGCATCGAGCCGGTTGCGGCGCCGGTGCAGCATCCCCCGGGAGACCCAGGCAGGGGCAAACTCCGGGTCGATTGCAAGAGCCTTCTCCCAGCAGGCCAGCGCTTCCTGCTCCCGCCCGAGGAGATCGAGGAAGACGCCCTTGTTGTTCCACATCTTCACGTTGGACGGGTCCTCTTCGAGCACCCGGTCGAAACATCCGATCGCCTCATTGAATCGCCCCTCCTGGGCGAGAGAGACCGCCTTCCTGCTCACTGTCGTATCGGTGTCCGTACCGGCCGGAACTTCGGGATCGCTCCTCCCGAAGAGGCGTCCTGTAATGTTCATTCCGGATATTCCCCCCATGGTCTCGCTACTGGTAGCGCGCATACGATATAACCGTTCCCCCGCCGCCGGCTATAGGCAGACAGGGAAAAACAGTCTTCCCGGGCATTCGGCCGGGAGAAGAAACCAGCGCTCCTGTTCACGAGGGGTCACGCCGGGCGGGGCCGGTGCCGCATCGCCGGGATCACCCGCGCTACCCGTGCGGCGCCTCCTTCACGGCGGAGTTCGGTGTGCACCCGGGCATGGCAGATGCCGCAGAGAGTAAGCAGGTTCTCCGGGTCGTCGTTTGTGGGGTCGAGGTCGATGTGGTGGACGTGGAGGTCCGCCGTCGCCCCGCAGACCGCACAGGCTCCGCCGTCACGGTCAAGGACGGCCGTCCGGACCTCCCGCCACCCCCGAAGTCCGTACTTCGCCCGCGCCCGTATCCGGACGCCGAACTCCTCGCAGAAGACGGCGCCTTCCTCCCGGACGGCGAACGGACACCGGCAGCAGAGGCGGACGAAACCGTTCCGGTCCGGGCGGCCGTCGCAGAGGGGGGAAGCGTGCGTGCGGTCGAATGCATCGAGATCGAGCTGCAGGTCAACGGTCATGCCAGAGGATCTCTTGCGGGATGCCCGATTACTCTTTCTTCTCCTCCCGGTAAGGCACCGGGACGTAGGCGACCGACGGGCGACGGGGCATCGCCTGCAAAAAAAGGTCCATTAACCGGTAGATCCCGGCGGGCATGCCGGTGGTGACGGGAAGCCCGAGGTCCCGGGCCTGCTCGAGGGTGATCGGGCGGTCGTGGGTCCACGCCCCTTCCGTGAGCAGGCGTGCAAGATTGACCGCCCGCCCGGTCTCCATCCGATCCCGGAGCAGGTCGGCCACGAACTCCCGCATCTGGTTCTGGGCCTTCGCTGCGATGTCGACCAGAATGAAGGTCTTATCCTCGATCTCCTCCGGCGGTTTCAGGTGCGGGACCCGCAGGATCGATGCCGCCGGGTAATCGCCGACCCGGGGATCGACCGGGCCGAGCACGGCGTTCTCGTCCATCGCCACTTCGTCGGCGGCGAGGCAGAGGAGCGTCCCGCCCGACATGGCGTAGTGCGGGACAAAGACCGTCACCTTCCCCCGGTGGCGCCGGAGCGCCATTGCAATCTGTTCGGCGGAGAGGACCAGGCCGCCGGGGGTGTGGACGATGAAGTCGATCGGCATCTCCGGTGCCGTGAGCCGGATCGCCCGGAGGATCTCCTCGGAGTCGGTGATGTCGATGTAGCGGAAGAGCGGGATGCCCAGAAAGCCGATCTGCTCCTGCCGGTGGATGAGGGCGATGACCCGGGTCCGGCGCTCGGCTTCGAGCGCCCTGATAGCCCGCAGGCGGCGGGCCAGGGTCATCTGCTGCTGGATGACCGGCACTGCGAAGATGAGAAGAGCAACGGCGACGAGGAGTACGATCCAGATCTCGGGCATACCGGCACCTGTGCGCACCCCCGGTAAAGAAGGTTCGCCCAGAGGGGATCACGACGCCCGCCCGCACCGGCGCCGGGAGACTATCCGGGAGTTACGTCGGGCGTCTCTCCAGGGTATGCTCCATAGGAGAGGAACTCAGCGATCGACGTCTGCCGGGTCCGGCCCCCTTCGAGCGTCGAGAGCCTGACCCCGATAAGCCGGACGGGTTCGCCGTTGAGGAACGGCAGGAGCAGCACGGCTGCGGCACGCCGGATCGTCTCCGGGTCGCCGGTGAACCGCGGGAGCGTCCGGGACCGGGTATGCGTCTGGAATCCGCGGTACCGGACCTTGACGGTGACGGTCCGGCACCGCAGGCCGTCGGCCCGAAGCGTTCCCGCGACGTCGTCCGCGAGACCCGTCAGGGTCCCGGAGAGGACGGACGGGTCGGCGGTGTCCGCTTCGAACGTCGTCTCCCGGGAGATGGACTTGCATTCCTCTCGATCCCGCACCTCGCTGTCGTCGATGCCCCGGGCGAGGCGGTGTACCAGGACGCCGGCTCGCCCGAACCGGGTGATGAGGTCCTGGACGTCGCGGCGTGCAAGGTCGCCGACGGTCAGGATACCCATCTTCCGGAGGTCCTCGCCGGTCTTCTTCCCGACGCCCGGGATCTTCTCCACCGGCAGGGGGGCAAGGAACGCCGCAACCTCTCCTGGCGGGACGACCGTCAGCCCGTCGGGTTTCCGGTAGTCGGAGGCGATCTTGGCCACGGCCTTGCCAGGGGCGACGCCGACCGAGCAGGTGAGCCCCGTCTCTTCCCGGATCTCCCGCTTGATTGCGGCCGCAAGGGTTCCCGCCGCCGCGAAACTCCCGGTATCGCTGACGTCGAGGTAGGCCTCGTCGATGCTCACCTGCTCGATGCGGCCGGCATGCCGGGAAAGGAGAGCCATGATCCCGCCCGAGACCCGGGAGTAGAGCGGGCGGTCCACCGGGAGGTAGACGCCGTGCGGGCAGAGGTCGTACGCCCGGGAGATCGGCATGCCGGAGTGAACGCCGTACCGGCGGGCCTCGTAGGAGCAGGTGCTCACGACCCCCCGGCCAGCCCCGCCCTTCGGGTCGGCGCCCACGATCACCGGCCTCCCGGCAAGGGACGGGTTGCGGCGGACCTCTATGGAAGCAAAGAAACTGTCCATATCCACGTGCAGAATGATCCGGCCGGCTGTCACTCCAGGAACCCCTCCCCGATCTCTCGAAAGAGTGTTGGCAATCCGGCGATATAGGAGGTTTGGTGGGGTGTGTGGGAAGATGCGATCCTGAAAGAGGGGTTGCACGGGTGCCGGATGTGGGGCGGGAGCGTTCGGGGGGACGACGCGCGCGCGCAACAGCCAGCAGGCCACCCGCGCAACTCACGGCCGGCTCCCGGGGCGGACACGATAGAAGAAATGCGCTTCGTATCCCTCGCGTGCGGAGGTCGGTCGGTGGAGAGGGTGCGACGGCGCGAACCTCCCTTTCTCGAAAGTGAATATTGCTCCATACGCTCTCCGATCGGTCCCCCATTAAACAAAAATATTTGTGTTAATAAAATTAAAAATGATCAATTTTAAATAGATTTAACACAAGCGTACTTTCGTTGTGCGGAGTCCGGGCCCTCTCCACACAGCACTGAAAAATGGAGGAACGGAATGAAGAAAATTTGGAAAGAGGACGCCGTATCACCCGTGATCGGCGTCATGCTCATGCTGGTGGTGACCATTATCATCGCCGCAGTAGTGAGCGCGTTTGCCGGCGGGATTGCGGGGGACGGCGCGAAAACCGCACCGGCCGCTGCGATCAGCGTCGGATTCCTGGAGGATGACGGGGGCATGGGGCCGGACAATGTCGCGAGGAAGATGACGTTCGAGCACCTGAGCGGCGATGCGATCCTCACGAAGGACATCGAGATCGTCACCTACTACACGCTGACGAACGGGACGGTCATCAAGCACACACAGACGCCTGCCAGCGAGGCCACGGATCTTTATGGGTCGGGCGGCGTCAGCCGTGTACCGTTCATCAACGATCAGTCGTTAGGGCGGGCCAGTGACAATCCCCTGACCGACTTCGGCAACTACACCTGGAAGGCCGGGGGTATCCTGAGCACCGGAGGAGACCGGGGGACCAGCGCCCTCCTTGGATTCGATGTCACCGACCCGGACAACAGATTCGGCTCCGGATCGGTCGTTGACGTCAAGATCCTTCATACCCCGAGCGGGAAGTACATCTACGACAAAGAGGTGATTGTAGCATGAAGACAGTTGGAGATTCTGCAGTCTCGCCGGTCGTCGGCGTCATGCTCATGCTGGTGGTGACCATCATCATCGCCGCGGTGGTGAGCGCGTTTGCCGGAGGCCTGACATCGGACAGCAGCAAAGCCCCGCAGGCCACGCTCTCCGTGACCGGCGTCATCGAGGGTATCGAGGACACGGCCGAGGATGACTGGGTCCCGACTTATCCTGCTAACTTCACCGCCAAGAACGGGCTGCTCTTCGAGCATAAGGGCGGCGATGGCTTCGCCCTCTCCGGCATCTATGTCCAGATACAGAGCCAGGACACCAAGTACGACATAAGCTCCTACGATAAGCTGCCCGCGGCGAATTGCACCGGTCCCGATGTGACGTCCTACCTCGTGGAGGTCGGCGACAACGACGGGTATATCTCCCCGGGCGACAAGTTCATGCTCTATGCGGACAATTGCCGCATCGACCATGACCCGACGTATGGCTTCAACCACGCACCCCAGATCTCCTGGAAGCCCGAAGGCGCAGAAGGCGGGATCGCCGCATACCTGAACACTCTGATCGAGTACAAGATCATCGACAAAGCAAGCGGCAAGGCCATCCAGTCCGGGTCCCTTACGCTGCATTAAGCCGTCGTGGTGAGAGGTGCGGAGAACTTCTCCCCCCTCTTCATCCCTGAAGCGCCGGGGCAGACGAACCGCCCCGGCTGCACGGCCCTCCAGACCACTACGAGACGATGAGGCCCTTTCTCCTGCCGGCTTTTGCAGGGTGCGCCACCATGGGGAGGCGGATGCAGTTATCTTCATCGTCCCCTCCACGCCCGCCCGAACCCCCGTCCGGCAGAGTGTGACCGCCGTTACTCATTACGAAAGCGGGCCCGATGCCGCCCGGAAGATGCCCGGCCCTTAACCCCGGGTATCCCCCATTGCATTCCCTCCCGTCCGGATGCGAGCATGCCGCATGTGATCCAAGGCAGAGGTCGGCAAGCGGAATTTTCGCGTATTCACCGCTCTTGAGGAGCACGAGCGCCTTGCCCCACCCAATGAAAGCTCAAAGGAGCACTTGAAATCGGACTTTGTGTTATTGAAATGGATTACAGTAATACGTGGGCGAGTGAGAACCACTCGCTCCACCTTATCCGTCTGATCGGCAGGAATGTTTGCGATCGCGGGATTTTGAGGACGTGCAACTAAAAAGGGGTTATGGAGGGGTTTACCGGGCCGGGATGATGAGCGAGCGCTCGCCGGCGGGCATAAACTCGCGGATTGCACCCTTCGCGAACTCGCGGCGCGGTTCGGAGAAGTCGAACTTCAGGGCGGGGTCGGCGAAGCAGACCTTCACGAGCGGGCTGTAGCAGAACGCGTCGGCGCGGCCGTAGTGAGCGCCCGCGACGATTGCGGCGTATTCTCCCTGGTGTCCGACGTTCATCGCGTAGTTCGGGTAGTTCGGGCCACGCAGTTCTCCCATCAGACCGCGGTCGGACTCCATGGAGAGCGAGTTTGCGGAGCC
>DAYL01000015.1:0-14654 GCA_002508705.1 Methanoculleus sp. UBA374
ACGTTCCCGGTGGGTTCCGGTGTTACATTCCCGGTCGGTTCCGGTGTCACGCCTCCGCCGGGTACGCTTACGTTCACGAACAGCGTGTATGAGGCGTTCTCAGGAGTGTGGCCCGGAGGCCCGTAAGAATAGGTCACGTTGTCCCCGTCGGTCACATCCGTCACCGCGGGCCCGGTCGTGCCTTCCTCGCCATTCACCCAGTAGGTCCAGTTGTTCGGTGTCCCGTTTACCACCTCGTTCTCAACGTCCGTAATCGAGAAAATGCTTAAATTCCCCTCCTCCGGAGGCAGGTCTTCAGCAACCTGGTACTCGAACGCTCCGAGAACCGCGGCCCTGTCAAGTGCTCCAAGAACGGTCGTCTGTGGCACCTCATACGGTTCGGTACCGTTAATCGGTGTAATGTTCACAGACTCACCCTGGTTCAGTTCGACCGGCCCCTCTCCGATCAGGACTGCCGTGCTTGCGGCAGAAAACGACAGGAGAAGAACGAGGCACAGACTGAACAGTAAAGGTCGTTTCATACATATCCCCCCTTTCAGGCAGATGAATATCCAATGTAATATAAAAATATTGTTATAATTATGATTAAACGCCTACCCACATGGATCAGGGCCCATATTCCGGACTGCTGCGGCCGGAGAGCCCCACGGTCCCGGTCACGGGCAATTGACGGCACACCCGGTTTGCGTTCTTTCACCGGCCGCGCCTGCAAAGACAGAAGTGACGTTAAGGCTCGGAATAAAGATCGAATACTCGTGATAGAATTCAGAGGACGGCAATGGTGGTTGCCGCCCCCCATCCTTCTATTACGTTCACTGCACGTTACTCACCGTCTCGTTGAGACCCGCCTCCGGAGTCACGGTCTGGTTCTCGGCCGCCGTCAGGTTCACGCTCTCAGGCACCAGCACCCGGTCGATGACGTGAATCACACCGTTTGTCGCGTTGGTGTCTGCCTCGGTGACGGTCGCGTTCTCGACCATAACCTCGCCGTCGCTGACGCTGACGTTCAGGCTCTCACCGGAGAGCGTTGTGAGCGTCGTCTCGTTTCCGGTCTCGTTCCCGCCGAGGAGCCCGCCGAAGATATCGAGAACTCCACCGTCAGACTCGTTCCCCGTCTGGTTCCCGGTCTCGTTTCCGGTCTGGTTCTCGGTCATGTTTGTGAGGTCCGCTACGGTGTACTCACCTTCAACAACGTGATACTGAAGGACCAGGGTCAGGTTTTCGGGCTCGGTCATGAGCCGGAGAACAGTGTCGTTACCGAGGGCGTCGAACGCCTCGTCGCTCGGTGCAAAGACCGTATACGGCCCTCCGGAGTTCAGGGTGTCAAAGAGCCCTGCCACATCCATCGCTTCGGCGAACCTCGTCAGGTTCTGGTCCTGCTCGATGGCGGTGGCGACTGTCATATTTGCGGTTTCGTTATCCTGTCCGGTCAGGTTCCCGGGTGTCGTTGTTGCATTCTCGTCCCCAACCACTGCCGCCGTCACACCAAACGGCATTGCCAGAAGGACAAGGATACACACACCTAACGTTGTCCATCGTCTCATACTATCATCCCCCCCTTGGGAGGAGGGAGAGGATATATATTGAATTATATAAATCTTCGCATACTTACAATAAACACTGTTTCGGAAGAACGAACCTCAAACACTGAATATTAAAGCAGGCGTCCCGGACGGGCCGGCACCCCCGGTGAGTCCAGGAAGGCCCCGGTAATCCTTGCGCAATCGGCCGGCCCTCCCCGATTTCAAGGGTTACAGCCGTACCAGTACGGCTTTCCCCTCCGTATACTCCTCAAGCGCCCGGCTGCCGTTTTCCCGGCCGATACCGCTTGCCTTCGTCCCGCCAAACGGTACCTCCGGAGGGATCTTCAGGTGCTGGTTGACCCAGACGATCCCCGCTTCGAGGCTCTCCGTCGCCCGGGCGATAGTATCCGCGTTCCGGGTCCATACCGATGCCCCGAGACCGTAACGACTATTGTTCGCCGCACTGAGCGCCTCGTCGAGGTCCGGGACGGCGGCAATCGGCAGCACCGGACCGAAGACCTCCTCCGTGAAGAGAGCGGAATCATACGGAACATCGGTGACGAGCGTCGGCAGGAAGAAATGACCGCGCTCGTACTCTTTCCCAGCCGGGGCCCGTCCGCCCGCGACGATCTCCCCCTCGTCCCGCTCCCGGGCGGCATCGACCAGGCCGCTGACCCGCTCAAGGCCCGCCCGGTTGTTCAGCGGGCCCATGCCGACGCCGCGGTCCATACCGTTCCCGACCACAATCGCCCCGACCCGGGCTACCAGACGTCGCACGAACTCGTCCGCGATCGATTCAAAGACATAGAGCCTTTTGACCGCCGTGCAGACCTGACCGCAGTTGTAGAACCGCCCCCGGACGACTCCCTCGACCGCCTTTCCGATATCCGCATCGTCACAAACGATCATCGGGTCGCTGCCTCCGAGTTCCAGCGTGAGGTGCTTCATCGTCGGTGCGGCGTCCAGGGCGACCTGCCGTCCTGTCTCGACCTCGCCGGTAAACGAAACCTTCCGAACGCCCGGGTTCCTCGCGATCTCCCGGCCGACCGTCTCCCCCGGGCCGGTGACGACGTTCAGGACACCCGGCGGAAGGCCCGCACCCCAAAGGATCTCCGTGAGCCGCATGCAGGTCAGCGGGGCTGTCGTGGCGGGCTTTAAGACCAGAGTATTCCCCGCCGCCAGAGCCGCCCCGATCTTCCAGCCCATGATGATCGCCGGCATGTTCCAGGGGATGATCGCGCCGCAGACGCCGAGCGGGCGTCTCCTGACAACGGCACGGCCGTATCCCCGGATCTTCATGAACTCTCCCTCTCCTCCCGCAGAGAGGGCATGGTAATACTCGAGGATGTTCGCAAACCCGTTGATCTCGTCGACCGCTTCGCGGATGGGCTTTCCCTGCTCGGCGGTCAGGAGCGCCCCGAGATCGGTGTTCTGCCGGCGCACCTCCTCTGCTGCGAAGAAGAGGACCTTCGCCCGATCCCGGGGACTCTTTCCGGCCCAGTCCCCGAATGCCTCCCCGGCGGCTTCCACAGCGAACCGGACATCGTCCTCGCCCCCAAGCGGCGCCTCATCAACCACGTCCCCCGTGGCGGGGTTATGCACGGGAAACACCTTCCCGGAGACCGCGTCGCGCTGCTCACCGTTGATCAGCATCTTCATACCCGATCCTATAGACGGGGGTGGTAATATGCGCACCGGCACCTGCCGACAGGAACAGCCATCGCCGCCGACATCCCGGCCAGCAGGAGGAACGCGGCCAGGAAACCGAACGCTCCGGCGGCCAGCCCCGCAAGGGCGGGAAGGAGCGTAAACCCGGCGTAAGTTGCGGAATTGAAGAGCCCGGTCATAACGCCCTGCTGAACCCTGGTCTTTGCAAGGAATGCAAGCGCCGCGACGATCACCACTCCCGCAAGGGCGCCGATGAAGGGAAAGGCATAAGGCGTAACGTAACCCGCCGCCACCGCCCCGGCCATCAGGACCGACGAGACCCGGAGGGTCGGGACCGGACGGAGGGAGAAGCGCAGCGCAATGAGCACGGCAACGGCGGTCGCGACGTTGATCGTCGCGAGCTGCAGGGCAAGGATCGACGGGTCCTGTCCGGTATACTCCGGGTAAACAGCCGCCACCGCCCCGGTCATGCCCACCAGGACGGCTGCTGCGGCAAACAGCCAGAAGTAGTCCCGGACGATCGGGGAGATGTCGACGCTCGCGAACCCGTCCCGTTCGCTCTCCCGGACCGCGATGCCCATCACGAGCGCAGGGGCGGCAAGCACCGTAAAGAGGGCAATTCCGGCAAGATGGCTATTGAGGGCCGCATCGAGCCAGCCTGCGGCAAGGAGCCCCACGACCAGGCCCAGGTTCTGGGCCGCCACAACATATCCGCTGACCCGCCCGGACGACGGGTGCGAATTTGCCCACGCAAACGCCGCCGAGAGGAAGAGCCCGGCACCGATCCCCTCCACCACCCGGAAGACGATCAGCGGCAACCCGGAAGGAAAGAGCAGGATGAGGACTCCGCTTGCGAAGGTCAGGAGAAGACCGGCACGGATGAACGGTACGCGGCCGATCCGGTCGCTTGCCATCCCTGCCGGCAGCACCGTAACGAACGTGCCGAGAAAGTAGGCGGCGTAGACCGCACCCTGCATCGCCGCTCCCTCGCCGAAATCGGGAAGCACCGGGACGACGGCGTTCGAGAGCGCCATCACCACGAATATCCCGAGAAGGACGGGCAGATTCCGGAGCATCCCTAGATCATGCGGTAGGTCTCAAGGTTCATGGGAGAATGCGTCTCGATGCGGTAGCGCTTGTAGATGGAACTTGCAAGGTCGAGGGTCTTGTTCTCGTCGCCGTGGATGGTGAAGATCTTCTCCGGGCGCGGCTGAAGGTGAGCGACGTAGTTCATCAGCTGCTTCCTGTCCGAGTGGCCGGAGAACCCGTCGCTCGTCACGATCTCGAGGTTGATCACGATCGTCTCGCGCCACCCGAGCGGGATCTCCCGCCACCCCTTCTGGATGCGCCGCCCGAGCGTCCCTTCCGCCTGGTAGCCGACGAAGACAAGCGCATTGCGCTCATCGGGGCCGAGAGCCTTGAGATATTCCATCACCGGCCCGCCGTTCAACATGCCGCTCGTGGTGATGATGACGCACGGGTCGCCCGTAATCACCTGCTCGCGGATGGCCGGCGAGTCCACCTGGACGAACGCCTCGGCAAGGAAGGGGTTGAGGCCCTCGCGGAAGATCTGGTTCCGGAGATCGCTGTTGAGGTACTCCGGGTAGGTCGTGTGGATGGCCGTCGCTTCCTTGATCATACCGTCGAGGTAGATCTTCACCGGGGGTATCTTCTGCTTCCGGATACCCTCCTCGAGGGCGAGCATGACCTCCTGCGACCGCCCGACGGCAAACGCAGGGATGATCACCTTGCCGCCGCGCTTGATCGTCCGCGAGACCGTCTCGTAGAGTTTATCCTCCGCGTCTTTCCTCTGGGGCTGGATATCGTTCGACCCGCCGTAGGTGCTCTCCATGAAGAGCGCCTCAAGGCGGGGAAAGGTCGATACCGCCGGGGAGAAGAGCCGCGTCTTCTGGTAGTTGAAGTCCCCGGTAAACGCAATGTTGTAGAGACCTTCACCGATATGGAAGTGCGCGATGGCCGACCCGAGGATATGCCCCGCGTTATGGAAGGTGAGCTTGACGTCGGGGGCGATATCGGTCACGCTGCCGTAGTTGAGGGTGATGGAGTGCTTCATGTAGGTCCGCACCTCGTTTGAGGTGTAGGGGATCTTATCCGTCTCCTTCCGGACGACGTCAAGGTAGTCGAGCTGAAGCATCGTCGAGAGGTCTCTCGTCGGCGGGGTCGAGTAGACCGGCCCTTCGTAGCCGTACTTGAAGAGAAGGGGAACGAGAGCGCAGTGGTCGAGGTGCGCATGGGTGAGCACCACCGCATCGAGCGAGTCGAGCGGATAAATCTCGGGCACGTAGAGGTACGGCGTCCCGTTCTGGGCGCTGCCCGGCTTCTCCCCGCAGTCCACCAGGATCTTGCTCTCCGGCGTCGAGACCAGGAACGCAGCACGGCCGACCTCACGGCAGCATCCGAGCGTGGTGACCCGCAGCCACTGGTCTTTGCTCGTGACCTCCCGGTGGATGCGGCGGCCGATCGCTCGCAGGAACGCCTTGCGTTCGTCCTTCACCGACCGGAGGTAGGTGCGGATCTGCTTCACCGTCGAACTCTCGATGGGCGGTGTCCGGACAACCTTCGGCGTCCAGCCGATCTGCTTTGTGATCTCCCGGAGCGTAATGCCGTTCTTGCCGATGACGACGCCGGGCTTCTCCGCCTCGATCAGGACTTCGCCGGTCTCCGGGTCGAAGAAGAGATCGGAGATCCCCGCACTCTCCGGCACCACGGCCCGGATCTCCTGAGCCGCCCGTTCCGGGTCCTCAAGGATATTCGGGCGCACGACGATGCGCTTCCGGAGGTCGCGCGCCAGTACTTTTATCAGGTCCGCCTGATCGGCAAACAGTTTCGGATCATCGGTATAAATGACAAGTTCAGGCCCCTCAAACTCGACGTCCGAAATTGCAATCCCACTGGGAACAATCTTCTCGATCTGCTCCTTAAGGTCCCGGAGTTTCTCATCAATAACCATTAAAATCGTCCTAAAAAATGTCAGGATGTCGAGTGGGCCGCAGACGGCCTCTGCAACCCGCTCTCTATGTGTTCTTCGTATTTCTCCTTCGTTATCACGACCACCATGATGTTCTCGCCGGATGCAGCGTCACGGCGCATCGCCGAGCTGACGGCGCGGACGGCGAGGTCCTTTGCCTCGTCCTCCTTCATGTCGGGGCGATACTGGTCCTCGAGCACACCGTAGGCATAGGGAGATCCCGAGCCGGTAGCGACGATATCCTCTTCCTTCGTCGCTCCGCCCATGGCATCGACGGAGTAGACGCTCGGTCCTTCATCGTCGAACCCGCCCATCAGGAGCTGGACGTAATACGGGTAGTAGCGGTTCTGATTCAGGTAATTCGAGAGCAGGGTCGATGCCGCACCGACGGACATGGTCTTGCCGCGGCGCATCTCAAAGAGGTTGCACTCGACCTGCAGTATCCGAACGAGTTGCTGCGCGTCACCGACGCCGCCGGCGGTGGTGAGGCCAATCCTCGGCGTGATCTGATAGATCTTCTTGGCCCGCTTGCTCGCGATCATGGTTCCCATCGTTGCCCGCATCTCTGTCGCAAGGACAACGCCGCCGTCGAAGATCAGTCCTACCGTGGTTGTGCCTGTCATTATCTGTTGGGAAATATCAGCCATTGAAGCACCCCTAAAATCATTAAAACACTTTATCTCGCTCAAAAGCGGTTAAGCGTATAGTGATATCATAAAACATAAATTTATCGTCGTACCGACTTTTGGGCACGACTTGATAGTCATCCATATACTATATGAATGTTGCCCCTTAACTCTTTCGCAGACCCTGCGGGTCCGGCAGCAGGACTTTGATCAACTCCCGATCGAAGAGCATGGCAATGAGCCGCTTGTTCCCGTTGACCACCGGGAGTTGATCGACCCGGGACCGCCTCATCTTCAGCGCACACTCGCTGACCTCGGCGTTCAAAGGAACTGCGAGAACGTTCCGGACCATCGCGTTCTTCACGGGGATCGGGAGGAGCTGGATCCGGGAGATCCCGTAACTGATGGTGTGCATATCCCGGATGCTCTCCCAGGTCCACTCGTCATCGTCCGTGCCGTTTGAGAAGTCGCTGACCTCGACGCCGTCCTCAATGCGCGAGTGCCTGATGAGGTCCCGCTCCGATATGATGCCGGTGAGCGTGCCGTCCTCCATCAGAACGGGGATGGCGTCGTAGCCGGAGATCTCAAGGACTCTCCCCACCAGCGAGAGGGGCGTCTCTTCCCAGAGGGCATAGGTCTTGCTGACGTAGTTGTCCTTGATGAGGGTGGTGAGGCGCATCTGGGCGATGGCGCCGATAAGGTCGGCCACGCTGATGAGCCCGATCATCGACCCGTTTTCCATGACGGGCAGCCTCCTGATGTTATGCCGCACCATCAACTGGGCCGCCTCCGAGATGGGAGCGTCCGGCCTGATGACGACCGGGTTCGGCGTCATCAAAAGCCCGAGCTGGGTCTCTTCCGCCTTGCGGAGAAGGTCCTTACGCGTGATGATGCCGACAAGCTCTCCGTTCTTCAAGACCGGCACACCACTTATACCCGTGCGCTTTAAGATGCGCAGAACGTCGTCCCTGTTGCCGGGGATCTCAACGCAGACGACGTCGGTTACCATAAAGTCCCGGACGAACATCTGCTGAGAAGCGGCTATGATCTCACCACCGTGGTCGTAATAGAACTGTTCCGCACGACGTAATCGGTCACGCTGCCGAGGAGGAGGCGGTCGACACCGCTCTTGCCGTAAGACCCGAGCATGATGAGATCGACTCCCAGTTCTTTGGCGAGGGCGACGATCTGAGACCCCGCATGCCCCTGCCCGAGGTGCGTGGTCAGCGAAACGCCTGCTGCATCCGCCTTCTTTCGAGCTGCTTCAAGAACCTCCTTGCCTTCCTTCTGCAAAACACTGTACATGACTTCGAGTGTGTTGTCCATAGGAAGGGACGAAAAGAGTCCGGATTCGACCACATAAACAACATGAACTTCGGCGTTCCAGACGCCGGCCTCGCCGATAGCCTCCTCTAAAGCCCGGTTAGCCGGCTCTGAACCGTCTATAGCAACAAGTATCTTACGGAACATACACACACACCACGCAGAACAGATACTTCTTATCTGTTTTCTATTGCGTGGTTAAAACTGTTTGGTCGACGAATGAAGAATCCAGCCGCTTTACAACGGTTGCCCGGATGTCTTTACTGAAGGAGAGATTACCTTTCTCCGGGTTTAAGACCAGCAGATGTGCTTCCTGCCCCTCTTCGAGGTATCCCGGTCTTCCGGCGAGTCCGGCCCCCGAGACCGCAGCGCGCAGGACGTCGGCAGGGGGCGCGCGGTAGACGGTCGCGGTGAAGGCCATCTCCTGGAAGAGGTCCGGCTGGACGAACATAACGTTGTCCGTCCCGAGATAGAACCTGCCGCCGAGTTCGAGGATGCGCGCAATCGGCGGGTGCGCCGGGGACGCCGCGACGCCGAGCAACCAGTTCGACCGCGGGCAGACGGCGACGGGGATATCCATATCGACGATCCGCCGGAGCTGCGCGTCCGTCGCGTGGGTGCAATGGACGAGCAGGTCTGGCTCAAACGTGAGCGCTTCATCGATATCGTCCGGGTTCTTCTCCCCGGCGTGGAAGGCGACGAGCCTCCCCGCGGCCCGCGCGCCTCTGACGACCTCTTCGGCGTTCGCCACGTCGTGGGCGCTGCTGATGCCCGCCCCGTCGCTCACCTCCTCGCCGCCTTCGCGGCCGAGGATGACGGGCAGGCAGTCGAGTCCGGCGGCCGCCTCGCGGAGCGCCGCCACACCTGCAGCCCCTCCTTCCCTGAAGTCGGCAAACCCGGCTGTTCCGGTCGCGATCATCGCGACGATGCTTGACCGCATCCCCCTGACGAGGTCGGCCCGCGGAGTTGCCGCAAGGACCCTGTGTTTTAACCCGTTCGGGGGTTTGACGAGGTCCGCAAGGCTGCCCCGGACAGGGAGGTCCATCGCGACGGTGTCGCCGAGGTGGGTATGGGCGTTAAAGAAGGCGGGCACGATCCAGCGGTTCGGTCTCCGGGGAGCGGGCTCTATCGAGGTGATAACCCCCCCCGAAACGACAATGCTGACGTCCTCTTCCCTGAGGTCTTCGCCGAGAAGCGCCCGGCCGGTGACGACATACGATGCGGCTTGCATTTGGTTGGACCCGTGTTTTAAATATGGTAAGAGAGAATATTTCTGTATGGCGAAAAAATCTGGCGGAAGACTGGTCTCCTCTGCCGGCCTGGTCAACTACTACGACAGTGAAGATCACCGGGCAATCCATATCAGCCCGCAAGTCGTGATCATCGTAACCATCGTGACCGGGGCGGCAGTCTTTATCCTCAATGCCCTCTTCTAATCCTTTTTGTTCTTCAGGGCCGTCAGGGCCGCCCTGATGATATCCTCTTTCGGCGTGAAGTAGACGGAATCGTGCCCGTTCCAGGTCCGGCAGTTCCGGAAGACCACGGCAGGAACACCCTGGTGGCTCTCGCCCATGACGAAGTTTGCGAAGGCCGCAACCTCATCGATCGCTGCTTCTTCGGTGATCTCGAGGACATGGCCGAAGAGGTCGGTGTCGCCCCGATAATCGTTGATCGCCGTCATTCCTGACCATCCGATGGCGATGCCGGTCTGGCCGCGCCGGAACGACCGCCCGCAGGTGTCGGTGATGAGCACCCGGACGTCCTTTCCGGAGATGCGACGGATCGCGTTCCGGACCTCGCCGGCGGCCCCCATGGGGTCGGGAGGGAGGACGATGATCCGGCCGTCTTCGACGTTGCTGTGGTCGACGCCTGCCCGCACGCCGATGTGACCGGATGGGAGGGCGGAGAGGATGAACGGGTGCTCGAGCAGAATATCGGTCGACGAGTCCAGCACCGCCTGCACGAAGCGGGGGTCTTCCTTCGTCTTTGCCGCGATCCGGACGGCGTCCGCACCGGGGTTGATCTCGGCGAGGTCGCGGGTGAAGCCCTTTGCCTTTGAGTAGACCGACGAGGCGACCGCGAGGATATCTCCGTCTTCGAACCTGACCCGGTCGCAGATCAGGGCTGGCAGGTCGTCGCCGTTCTGGATCAGGGGGAGGCCCTGAACACCGATTACCTGGATTGCCATGGATCAGTGATCGTCTCCGCTTGCAGAAAAATGCTCGGGTTTTCAGCAACCGGGCGCCGCCGAATTTCACCGATTACAGTTGCGGTCGGGTGCGCGGCGCGTGATCGACCCTGTTTTTTGGAGAATCACCAGCAGGGAGACTCCACCTCCCGCGTCAGCCGGAACTCCGGATCGAACGCGCCGATCAGGTCAAGGTACTGCTCGACGGAGCGGGTGAAGAGGAAGCATTCTCGCACCCGCTCGCGCGCCGCACGTCCGAGCCGTTCCGCGAGGTCGGGGTCGCGGAGCAGCCGGACGATCCTCTCCGCAGCCTCATCGACGGAGGAGACCAGAAATCCGCTCACGCCGTCCTCTATCTGGTAGCGGATGCCGCCGACGTTGCCGCCGACCACCGCCGCACCCTTCCACATCGCCTCCGATACCGTCAGCCCGAACCCCTCCCGGAGGGACTTCTGCAGGACGACCGCCGCCCGGCGCTGGAGCGCATTCACGAGCGCCCCGTCCTGGACGCTCAGCACGATGATCCGCTCGCCCCGGTGGGAGAGGAGCGACCGGTAGACGTCCGCGCCCTCCGGGTCGTCGGTCGCCACGTTCCCGACGAGGACCAGGGTGCACTCCTCCTCCTTCCTGGCCTTCTGGAAAGCCCGGACGACCCCCTCGGGGTCCTTCCAGTGGTCGAACCGCGAGACCTGAACGACCAGGGGGAGGTCGGTCGGAATATGGTAGTGTGCAAGGCGCTCGTCGATGGCGCTCTCGGAGAGTTCCCGGTTCACGATGGAGAAGGGATCGACACCTGGCGTGAAGAAGACCTGCGGTGTTCGGAGGTTCTGCCGGTAATCCCTGTTTGAGAAGATGACGGCGTCGTACTTCTCGATGAACGGGAGAAGGTAGTTCCAGACCGCCGGGTCAGGAGTGGTGAGATCGACATGGCAATGCCAGATCCAGGGGCATTTCTTCCGGTAATGGGTGATCAACGGGAGCGGCTGCGGGTCGTGAATGATGATCACGTCGTGGTCGAGGTGGTTCCGTATCGCATTCTCGTGAACGACATCTTCATAGATCTCCTTCTTGCGGTCGGTCAGGTTGATTTCGGTACCCTGGAGGGCGTTATGGAACTTCTTTGTCACGCTGAAGAAGTCCGGCGGGCCGTGGACGACGCGCCACCCGGTCTCTATGCCGAGACTGTTCATCAGGAGCGTCAGAGACGACAGGACCTGGGAGACGCCGCCGCCGTAGTAGGTGGAGTTCATGTGCATGACGTGGAGGTCCCGGAGCGGCCGGGCCTTCGCCTCAATGCGGCGTACGGTCTCTTTTCCTACGTACGGTTCATAATCCCTGATCCCGTGAATATCCCCCATCCCGATCACCTCTGCATCCCCGCGATCACACTTATGCGTAACGGCGTGCCTTCGCACAACCGTTATATGGGTGCGCGGTCTTCCCGTCAGGCGGAGGTACGGGGGGGTATGGAAGCATCACCGGACCGGAGCACCGATCTGCCGGGGACGGCGGAGTCGTACTGGATAGATTCCTCGCCGGAGACGGGGTTTCCGCCGCTTGACGGGGACGGACACGCGGACGTTGCGGTGATCGGAGGCGGAATCGCGGGGATCACCACGGCCTTTCTGCTGAAACGCGCGGGACTGACCGTCGCCCTCATCGACGCCTACCGGATCGTCACGGGCGCCACCGGGTATACGACGGCGAAGATCACCTCCCTTCACCGGCTGATTTACCGGGACCTCATCGATCGGTTCGGCGAAGCAGGGGCCCGGCAGTACGCCGCTGCAAACCGGGCGGCAATCGAGATGATCGCCTCACTCGTCCGGGAATACAGCATCCCGTGCAGTTTCGAGCGAAAACCTGCCTACACCTACGCTGAGTCGGAAGAGACCCGCGAGTCTGTTGCGGCCGAGGCCGACGCGGCACGAAGCCTCGGGCTCCCGGCGGCGTTCGTGGACGACGTGCCGCTGCCGATGGAGACCTACGGGGCCGTCGCTCTGGAGGACCAGGCGCAGTTCCACCCCCGTAACTACCTGCTGCTGCTCGCCGGACACCTCCCGGGGGAGGGGAGTTACGTCTTTGAGACGACAAGGGCCCTGGACCTCGAGGAGCGGCCGGACGGCGTCGCGGTGAGGACCGACCGGGGAACGCTCTCTTCCGACTACGCCGTTCTCGCCACGCAGTATCCCTTCTACGACTGTCCCGGCGCATATTTCGCCCGGATGCGGCCGTCTACCTCCTACGCCCTCGGCATCCGGACCGGCGAACCGTTTCCGGACGGCGTCTTCATCAACGCCGGAGGGCCCGTTCACTCCTGGCGGTCGCATCCCGCAGATGCCGGCGAACTGGTCATCGTCACCGGTGCGGAGCACGACACCGGGCAGGCGACCGACACGAAAGCGCACTGCCGCGGCCTTGAAGCGTATGCACGTTCGGTCTATCCGGACGGAGTCGTCGACTACCGCTGGTCGGCGCAGGACTACGTCACGGCCGATCGCGTCCCCTACATCGGCCCGCTCGCCTCCGGGCACGACCGCGTCTTCGTCGCCACGGGGTTCGGGAAGTGGGGGATGACCAACGGCACCGCGGCAGGGATGATCCTCACGGACCTGGTCCGGGGCCGCACGAATCCCTGGGCGGAGGTCTTCGATCCTGCACGGTTCGGGGGGCAGCCGGAGTATCCCGACGGGGTACGGAAGAAACCCGCGGTCGTCAAGGGACCGGTCGAGATCGACGCCGGCCGGCTCGACCGAGAAGCCGCGGTGATACCGCCCCGGGAAGGGAGGGTCGTCGAGATCGACGGGCGGAAGGTTGCGGTCTTTCGGGACGGGCGCGGGGGAGTCGTTGCGCTGGACCCGGCCTGCATGCACATGGGCTGCACCGTCGCCTGGAACAACGCCGAAGAGACCTGGGACTGTCCCTGCCACGGTTCGCGCTACGATACCTTCGGGAAGGTGATCCACGGGCCGGCTGTCAGGAACCTTGTGCCGCGAAGGAGGCGGAACCCTCGCCCATAGAGCGCTCCAAACCCCGGAAGAAGATAAGATAGATAACTATTTATCCGGCCGACCGCCTACTCCCAGTAGGTATGTATCTCGTCATCCGCTGCCCGGGCTGCAAGACCTTCACCTATGTGGACCGCTATCAGCGCTGGAGGCTCTGTCCGATGTGCGGGGAGGCGATCAACGTCGGACGTGCGCCGGTCTACCTGGAGACCGACGACTTCCTGGACGCAGAACAGGTGGTGGAACAACTGGAGTCGTACCTTCACCGGACCGGAAAAGAAGACCTCACCGAACAGGACCTTCAAAGGTTACGGGCCCGGTATGCCGAGTGGGTGAAAAATCGGGTCTGACTTACCAGAGACGCCCGCAACCGGGACAGAGGAGGCTCACTCGCCTTCCGCAATGCGGACAGAACAGACCACCCGTACGTTCGTCGCAGGATAGGGGTCTCCCGCACCGTTTACAATAGATCGGGGCCTCAAACCCACACTCGTGCCTGACCATCAGTTCAGGTATGTGCAGTCCTTCGCAAAAAGATTTCCTTTCCCTCTGTTTGCCGGATCCCGGGTAAACCGGAAAAATGTTCGCCTCCCGTGCAGAACTGGCCCGCCAGAACCGCCCCGCCTCTTCCGGTGTGCGGGGTGCGGCCTCCAAGGAGCAAGTATAATTCTCCCGGCACCGATATATATCCACGCGGGGGTTGCCGAGCCAGGTCAAAGGCGCTGGATTTAGGGTCCAGTCTCGCAGGAGTTCAAGGGTTCGAATCCCTTCCCCCGCATCCTAACTTCAGGTTCGATTCTCCTCTTCTTGCATTTTCGTTCGATAGAGCACGCCCGTGAGAGTCAAGTGTGCTATACATCTTGAGCTTCCTATTTGGGATGCTCGGCAACATGTGGGTTACTGCTTATTTTATTGGGCGGCACCCACGGAGACAATTAATCGGGATATTCTCTAGTGCGGTTTTCACCCGGATGCGATCGTCTGCCCCGCATCCTTACCAATTTTTCCATGAAATTCCTCCTCGTTAGGGCAATGAAAGACTCCCTAGCCCTCTGCTTCATCGCGCGACGGGGACGGTTGTCCTCTGGGGAGCCTCACCGGTCCCACCTGCAGGAGTGCGTGCTCCACATCGTGCTGCGGCACCATGCTCCGTGCGGGAGGCGTTTGTCACATCGGGGGAGCGATTCGGGTCGCTGGTTGCATCTCCCCCATCCACGATCTATCGCCTTGCACCGCCAGGCCCTCCTGAGGGGGCGGGAGGAGGCGCGAAGCGTCCGGGCGGTGGGGGTCGTTTGAGGGGTGGCCTTGCGCCATTCCTCCGTGCGCCAT
>DAYL01000015.1:14832-27634 GCA_002508705.1 Methanoculleus sp. UBA374
TCCGTGCGCCATTCCTCCGTGCGAGGAGCACAATGCGGAGTATGGCGCGACGAGCACTCCCCGGCAGACGATGACCGGCGAGGTTCGAACCGGTCATGGTCGTCAGAGGTCCCGGACAGGAGGAGAAGAACGGGTATAGTACCAGGGACGGAGGGAATGTAGTCTGCCGGTGGAGGATGCGGCGCTGCCGAAGAAATAAGGATAGCCCTACAGAAGAAGAGTTGCGTGCAGCGAAACTATCCTAATGTGAGAGGGGGATATCTACTGTAATGCTTTCCCGGTTACAGGAATTCCTGCTGCTTCCGGCTGAAACGGAATGGATTGAGTTCAAGGAAGCAAAAAGTAATCTTGATTTTGACGACATCGGCAGATATTTCTCTGCGCTAAGCAATGAAGCCAGCCTGAATGGAGAAGCTGCCGGGTGGCTCATCTTTGGTGTTACCGATAAACCTCCTAGAAAGATTGTTGGGTCAAACTATTGTCTCATGCCGCCCGGACTCGAACATCTCAAGCAGAAGATCGGGCAGCAGACGAATCATCAGATGACGTTTCATGCAATTCACGAGATCGCCGTCAATGGGATGCGGGTGATCATGTTCGAAATCCCACCTGCTCTTCGCGGAGTTCCGACTACATGGAGGCGCGTTGCATATGGTCGCACTCATGATTCGCTTGAGCCTTTGGGGCTTCATGAGATCGATCGAATACGTGCACCGCTACCTGACTGGTCTGCCGAGATCTGTGACGGCGCTACAATCGCCGATCTCGATCCGGAAGCAATCGCGTTTGCACGTGCTAAATCTAAGAAAAAGCATCAGGATCTCGCAGAAGAGATTGATGAATGGGATGACGCGACCTTTCTGAATAAAGCAAAGGTTTGCAGAGACGGCAAGATAACGAAGACCGCAATCCTTCTCCTTGGAAAGGGCGAAGCGGGACACTACCTCTTACCTGCCATTGCACGCATCACCTGGGTTTTGCGGAACGATGCAGAAATTGAGATCGATTATGCCCATTTCGATCAGCCATTGATTCTTGCAGTCGATAAAGTGTTTGAAAAGATCCGAAATCTCACTATTCGCCATATTTCTGAGGAGACGCTCTTTCCCACGGAAGTTTCACAGTATGACCGGTGGGTGGTCCGCGAAGCGTTGCACAACTGCATCGCACACCAGGACTACCAGCAATCTGCTCGCATCACGGTAACCGAAAGGCCTGATTCTCTGATGTTTACGAATCGCGGTGATTTTATTCCGGGAACCGTCCGGACTGTAATTGAGCGTGATATGCCCCCTGATTGGTATCGAAATCCTTTCCTTGCAAATGCAATGGTCGAATTGAATATGATTGATACGATAGGCAGCGGGATCAAGCGCATGTTTTCGAAACAACGAGATCGTTATTTCCCGATGCCGGACTATGATCTCAGCGAAGAAAGGGTTGTGCGAGTTACCATTCTCGGACGGGTGATCGATGAGAAGTATACCCGGATGTTGATCCGACGAAAAGATCTGACGCTGATGGATGTTATAACTCTCGATAAGGTGCAGAAAGGGATATCGATCACTCCGGAAGAGCGTAGAATTCTCCGAAAGAAGCAACTCATCGAGGGTCGGTCTCCGAATCTTCGTGTCTCAGTGGGTGTCGCTGCCGAGACAGATATGCGAGCCGATTATATCCGGAAGCGGTCACTTGATAAAGCGCATTTCAAGGGGCTGGTAATGGCATATCTGAAAACATATCGCGAAGCGAAGAGGTCGGATATTGAGGACCTTTTGTTTAACAAAGTTTCAGATGCATTAAACGATGAACAGAAGTACCACTTTATCCGGGATCTGCTTCAAGAGATGCGAAAAGAAGGGACGATACGAGCTGTCGGGAGAACAAAGGCTGCTACATGGGTTCTCGCATCCGACAAGCCGCATAAATCATGACCGGCAATCTGATTGGAGATGATTGTAGAAATGAACTCAATTAAATCTTGTCGGATGTGGAATACGACTAAGGAAAAACAGTTTTTTGAACCTGCTCCCTGAAATGGTTTGTAGTGATTTGTAGTAGTTTGCAGCAATTTGTTGAGAGTCCTCACCTGCGATCTCTCTTCCCTTTTCACAGATATCAGCGCAATTCTTCATTTCTTGTGTCGTCCGGTCTCGAGGCGGGCTCAGTTTCCGTATCCGGCCCATCTTCAAGCAGCTACAGAAGCTCGACTCCCTGCGGCTGGACGACCTGATCCGGGTGCAGGCCGGCGGGAGAATGAGCGAGGTTGTGCTGCGGTATGAGCCGGAGATAGTGGTGCAGATTGCGGGTGAGTGGGGTAGAGCCCATTCTTTTTGGCATAGGGCAGGCCGATGGAAGGTCCAATCCGACGCTTTTGCTAGCGAAACATTTTGAATGCCCGGTTTCAGGCTCTCATTTGAACCCCTTTGAAGCCTAGAGAATCTTTATGGCTCCCGTTTTTCTCACAGCATATCCTGTAAAGATCAGTGATTCAAGAGAGACCATGAACTCCTCCGGGCGCAGCGTTGTCCGGGTTATAGCCTCATCGAGCGGGATCCAGAATTCAAGTCCATAGATCTCATGGAGTTCCACATACAACTTCCGTGCAGTATCGAGCAGATCATATCGCTTTGCGACCTTGAGCGGAGAAGAGTAGATCTTGTTCGCTTTCGAGTGCATGTCCAGCCAGAGTTCGACGGCATCTTTGACGTCGGATTGGGTGGCTTTCGAGGCTCGCTGAAGCCGGGCGAGCGATGAAGTCAGCTTGGGGACTGCATCGCCCAGGTTTTGTTTGTAGGGCGAGTACCCGGTTCGCTTGTACTCTTCCCGTATGGTATGCACTGCATCGATTATCGTCTTCTCAACAGAGTTCATCGGGTCTGGTTTGATGATAAGAGCATCGAGGATGTATGAGGTGATAATCGGCCGTTCTTCATTTATGAGTTCTCTGCAATCCTTCGATAGTTGGTTAAGTGATGCTTCCTCCACAACAAGTGGAATATCCATGATGTATTCATCTGGCCGATAGATCGCCCGGTTTGCCTCCTCGCACCCTCTTTTGACCGTACACTTCTCCTGATCGGATATGTAGTAATAATACCGCGAGCCGGGACGGAAGAAGTCCTGAGGAATGACTCTCATCGATCCTCTGAAGGTGTTCCACTGTGTCTTCTTCCCGAGGACGGCAGCGTTGATCCCCCCCACCTCATTGGTGATCGGCGGAGAAGAAAGCGAGTAGAGAGCGGAACATTTTGCAATCTGTTCGATTGTCTCCTCCTCGCCCCGGAACGGCAGGGTGAAATAGTGCACAATCTCTTCGTAGTCCATAATTTTTCTGCGCTCCGCAAGCGGGCTCGGATCGAAAGGTTTCCAGCCGCAGATGGTTTTCACGGTGATGCGGTCCTGGGACCCATTGGGCATAAATTCTCGTTCGGATTCGATCTCGACCTCGACGAAGGTATGTTCTGCTGGCGGGTCGCATGATTCAGCGCAGAAAATCTCTCTCTTTGGACTGTTCAAGAACGGTGATGGGTGGAGATAGAAGTATTTCCCGTCTTTTGTATCATACTCAACGAAGCCGGTGTTTTCCCTATGAAAAATGAGCTCCTTTTCCAGAACAGAGAGTTCCGATCCCTGCCACCGGTCGTAGAGTGACATAGAGAGTTCTTTTACCTCAATGTAAAAAAAATTCTCTTCTGAGTACCCGGACACTTTGATGTTACGATTCTGGAAGGTGTTTGAGTGGATTACCCGGTTATCCGTGGTGCAGATGGGCACCCATACAGATGCTTACCGGCCTCTGCCTGCCCTGATCTGCTCTTTTACCTCATCTATCGTGAAAGGTTCTTTTCTGCTGTGGATGATGAGATGGCAGTTCGGGCATACGGGGCGTAGGTCCCGCACCGGGTCGATCTTGTACTCCTTTCGTATGGTAGAGAGGGGCACGAGGTGGTGCACATGGATTGTATCCTGTCCTGTCGGCCCGTACACCTTCTCAAAATCAAAGCCGCAAACGGCGCATCGGCAGCCGTAATGTTCTATGCACTCAATTCGTGCCTGTTTTTCTCGCTCGTAACGGTTTACGTAGATCCGCTTCACGGCGCCTTCGTAGTGCAGGGCGACCTTATCCTCAAGAGTCACCTCTCCGGGATAAACGAGTTCTGAGTCGCTTTGACCGAAGACCTGTTTGCATGCCGCCACCAGTTCAGATCGCATGATCCAGGCACATTTGCCGCTCTTTTCATCGCGGCCCAAAAAGGGGACATGCCACCATCGGACTGATCCGTCTTCTCTCAGGGGTGGCTGAGCCCCGGTCATTTTAATGACCCGTTTGCTAAATAGAGCGACCCGCGAGTTCACCGGAGCATGGCTCGTATAATTTAAATAAGGCGCTATCTTTGATGCGTATGTCTCGCGGTTTTCGCTCTCGTATACCAATCGTAACAGAGTCAAGTCGCGTTCTCCGGTCACCGTTCTGTCTATCAGCACTTCCACCCAGGTATCAGTGCTGATCGCTAACGGATCGTCATAAAATCTCATATAAATCCCTCCACAATCGCTATCTCCTCCTCCGTCAGCCCGTAGACCAACCTATCGATCTGCCGGTCGATCGCGTCGATCATCCCGGCGAGCGCCTCCTTCTCGTGCAGAGCCCTCGCCGCCGCGAGGTGCCTGTTCAGGTCGAGCATCTCCCGACGAGGGCGAATGTGGTCATGGCGGGCGACGTCGGCGGGAGTGAAGAGGCTGGGTGGGAATGAATCGCGGCGGAAAGGCAATTGAATGAGGGATGGGTCTGGAATGTATACTGGAAAAGCAAGACCCGTTCCAGTCCCCGTCCCCATACTCTGGTTGTGACACCCGGTCATACCGTCAAACTCTCCACATGTCCGGTAGGCTGCTTATCGGGGGTGTATTTCTCAATGATCCCATCGACGTCGGCCGTGTTGAACGAGACGTCGGAGTGCCAGGTACCGAACCCGCCGTGCCCGTTGACGGCACGAACCCATTCAGCAAGGGCGGCCCGCTTTGCCCTGTTCTGCTGGCTATCCTGGCCCTTCGTCTCCAGCACCAGGTATTCCCCGTTCTCAAGCAGGATCAGATAATCCGGTCGATACCTTCGTACGACGCCCTGGTAGAGATAGAATATCTCAAACCCGAGGTGGTCGTTCTTGGCCCATGCCTGCACCGCAGGGTTCCGGTCGAGGGCGAAGGCCTCGGTGGCCTCCCAGGTGCTATCGTAGACACAGAAGTTGATCTGCGATTTTGCGGTTTCTCCACAGGGCTTGGTGGTATACCAGACCGGCATGTCAGTTGTCGAGCGAATGGGGCGCGCTGGGTCGAGGACAGGCTCGATGGCTTCGGTGTTTGTCTCGCGGATCTGCTCGTAGATGTGCTGGACAACCTTGTTCATGTTGAGGATGAGCAGGATCCGCCGGCGCATGTCGTCGGTGCTGAAGATGAGGGGTGCGAACCTGATCTTATCCGAACGGAGGAACCGGTCGACGAGGCCGACCAGTTGCCCGACGAGCTCCGCGGCGGTGCCTCGCCACTCCGGGCGCATCTGGTCGAGGAGGTCCCGTGCTGTCTCGAAGACAATTCGCTGGAGCCTGATCCGGCCGAGTTCCTCAAGGTCGATGGTGGTGATCTGGTCGACGGCCGGTTTGCCGTCGATGACCGGGGCGAGTTCGGCAATCTGCGGTGTCTCTGCAGCATCGAGAACAAGAGGTTTGGCGGTCTCGATATCGAGGGTGAGCCGTGGCCGGTAGGTGTGCTCGACCCGGAGCACGTTCGGCCAGGTGATCTCGTACTTCCGGCGGGAGGGGAGCGACTCGATCCGGGTCTTGGGTTTCTCCGGTCGTGGCGGGGCATCGCCTCCTCCTTCGTGGGGGAGGAAAGTGAAGGGGATACCAAAGATGTTGACGTATTCGGGCGAAAAGAGGCCGGTCTCCTCGTCGATATCGTAACTGGTGCGCCGGAGCCCCCGGCCGATAACTTGTTCGCAGAGGAGCTGGCTGGAGAAGGCCCGGAGGCCCATGATGTGCGTGACCGTCCGGGCGTCCCAGCCCTCGGAGAGCATGCCGACGGAGATGACGTTCTGGATCTTCTCGCCAGCCTCACCATATTTCCCAACGGTATCGACCTGCTGCCGGAGGTAGAGAGCCCTTTCTTTTTTGGTGAGTGGCCGGTTCGCCTCTTCATCCTCGCCTGTTGTGGTGGTCAGTGATTCGTCGAGGGTCTCGGCCTCTTTGAGTACCTTTGAGTCGATGTGGAGGATCCTGTCACTGTCGCAGAGGTCATCGATCCGGATCTTTTTGTGGGTGAAGGCATAGGCGACTCTCGCCGCAGTCTCGGTGGTGTTCGCGACGGTGATCATGACCGGCGGGGTCCGGTAGCCAGCCGCTTCCCACTCCCTCTTCTTCTCCTGCCAGTCGAGGCCGAGGAAGTAGTAGGCGGTGTTGAGGAGGTCGGGGAGGGGTTCGGATTCTTCGGCGCCCTTGCGGTTGAGGTCGTCGTAGACCTCAGGGTCTGTGTAGATGTGGTAGAACCGTGACCGGTAGTCCTCGGGCCGCGGGTTGGCGTCGTCGCGGATGACGACACGGGGTGTCTTGACAAGACCTGACTCGATGGCGTCGTTTAAGGAAAAGTCGCTGACGATCCAGGTGAAGAGGGCTTCTTCGTCGCTCCTCTTCCCGCTCGGGGCAAAGGGCGTGGCGGTGAAGTCGAAGCAGGAGAGGATGTTCCTCGCTCTGTGAATACGGTCGAGGCCCTGGATCCAGATGGTGGCCTGATCGATCTCGTCTTTGGCGATCCCTCTGACCTTTGATTCCGCCGGAACCCGCCAGGCGTGGTGAGCCTCGTCGTTGATGACAATGAGGTTGTTGTGCCGGGCCAGGTCGCCGAGGACCTCACGGACGTAGGCTTCGTCGCTCTTTGGGCCGCGTTTGTCGACGCTCTTCCTCTTCTGGATCTGATCTTCACTCTCCCAGGCGAGCAAGTGCCAGTTCCGGACGAGGACTTTCCCCTGCCTGAGGCTCTCAGCGAGGCCGGGCGGGACGATGGCGAAGGCGTCATAGTAGTTCCCCTCGGAGGAGGGGACGAGGACGGAGAGGCGGCTTTTGACGGTGAGGCCGGGGGCGACGACGAGGACGTTTTTGGAGAATCGGGGGTCGGTGGGGTATGCGGTCTTGTTGAGGACCTGCCAGGCGATGAGCATGGCCATGACGACGGTCTTGCCGGTGCCAGTGGCCATCTTGCAGCAGTAGCGGAGGAACTCGCCGCCGTCGCCCTCGATATCAATCCCGGTCTTTTCTGCGGCGGGCGCCTCAGTTAGCCAGATGAGCGTCTCGATGGCCTCAAGCTGGCAGAAGAAGAAGGGGAAGCTCCCCCGCTCTTCGCGGTCCTTCCAGTACTCGAGGAGGCGGCGGGTGATGCTGGTGGCCCCGGGGTAACCGGCCTCCCTCCAGGCCTTGACGCGCGGCCGAATCTTGTTGACGAAGGGGATCTCATAGAAGACGCCGGGGTCATCGAAGGCGCTGGACCCCCGGGTGGCGACGATGTAGCCCGCCTTGCGCCGGCCTTCTGCAAGGTCAAATGTGCGGGTGGTCCGGTTGTAGTGCCAGTGGCAGGCGGGCTCTGTGTAGGGCGATGTAACGATGAGGCGGTCGATGGTCTTCTGCGGCATGGGTCATGCCTCCAGGCCGTCCAGGTCCCGCTCGATGATGGACTCGATGCCCCGGTCGTCGACGATCTTGACGGCGATCCGCCGCTTCTTTCCGGGCTTGAAGGGGAGGGAGACGGTGCCGCGGTAGGCCTCGATCAACTCTTCGTCGATCTCAGCCTTGAGGCTCTTTTTGAGTTTTGCCCAGCCGTCGTCTTTGCCGGCCATGGGGAAGAAGACCTGCCGGGGGAAGAGGCTGCGGCCGTCGTAGTCGGGATCAAGCATCCACATGGCGATCTTCTCGGGGCCTCCGCCGTCGACGGTGCCGTTGCGGGTGTCGTAGTAGTCGAAACCGTTGACGGAGAGGAGGATCGTGCCGGCCTCAGGCCCCTCGGTGATCAGGTTCAGGGTGATGTCGGGCTGGCCGATGAGCCAGAAACTCTCGTTGCTGGAGCGTTTCTTTTTGAGGTCGTCGGTCTGGAGGTCGGTGTTCATCTGGACTTTGAGGAGGGTGACGCCGGGCCAGTTGGTCTCGTCGATGTCTTTTGCGGCTTCAGGGTCGAACTGGAAGGCGGCGAAGACGAGGATCTCGGGTCGGGGGACGAGGCGCTGGGCCTCTTTGAGCGCCATCTCGACCTGTCTCGCGTTGAGGGCGGCGTGTTCGGGGCCGAAGGAGACCGCGACCTGTTTAGGGGTGTCGTCCGCGGTCTCGCCGCGGGCGTGGAGCCACCGGGTGCCGCCGAGGGGTTCGAGCCGGGCAAAAGCGATCCGCTGGCCGTTCCTGCCGCGGATGCCGGTGGCGAGGAGTTCGGTCCGCCATTCGTCCTGCCGGAGGGACTCGCCGGTGCGAGCAGCGGAGTCATCGGCCGGGAGGGGTGCGGGGGTGTCACCGGCGAGCGGTTCGACGGTGGGGGCAGGGACGGCCTCGACGGTGAAGGGACCGGTGACGCGGACTTTTGTTCTGTCGCTCACGGGATCGTCATAGAGGGTCTCCTGGGGAGCGTTCTTCTGAATGCTTGCGTTGATCTCGATCTGCCGCTTCTGCCGGGCGGCAAGGAACTTCTTGTGGGATTTTCCTGCCGTTTCCGGCCAGGCGGGGTCGGGGTCGAAGGGGACTTCCCATTCCTCGCAGGAGATCTTCGCGGCGGCGTTGAGGTCGGCGAGGGCTTTCTCAACCTTCGGCCGGTGCTTCTTGTAGATGACGTCGATTTCGGGGTTGTTCGCGATGGATTTGAGGGTGATGTGCGGGACAGTCTTATAGACAAACCCGCTCCCGACTCCCTCCTCAGGGTGGGCGAGATTGTAGTAGTCGAAGACGGCGGTCATGAGCCGCTGTTTGGCGAGGGTTATCGCGACGCGGGAGGTGTCGCAGGTGATCCAGCGCCGGCCCCACTTCTCGGCGACGTAGGCGGTGGTCCCGGAGCCGCAGGTGGGGTCGAGGACGAGGTCGCCGGGGTCGGTGGTCATGAGGAGGCAGCGCTGGATGACTTTTGTGTATGTCTGGACAATATACACCTTAGGTTCGCCAAAACCACTGATGTTAGTGTCTGTCCAATGGTTATTCAATGGGTAAATCGGGAAATCTGTAAAATACCTTACATATCGAGGCGTTTTACCGAGCCGAATTAGCCGCTTGGCTTTCTTTAATCTGTCGACGCCACGGGTGTTTGTTTTCCACCCTCCCTTCTTTGGCGCAGGAACTGTGTCATCATCAAGTTCAAAGGAAAAGATCGTGGTTTCCGATCCTGTTTGAGAAGTGAAGTTGTCATGGCTGAAAACTTGACCCTCATGCAGAAGGGCATCCAGATTCAAAAACTCTCTCGACTCAATTGTTCGCCATGCCCCCTCTACTGGCATCAGATAGCGATATTCTGTTGCACCATCAGCACCATACTCTTTAGGCAAATATATTTGGTGATATTTCAGATTGGCGATACTTTTCGAATACCATAAAATGTAGTCGGAAGTTTCATCTAGGTATTTCCCTCCTTTGCCTGTAGTTTTAGAAAAAGTGATCTGGGAAACAAAATTCCCCTTCCCAAACACTTCATCCATAATCTCCCGCACATGGTGCACATTCTCGTCGGAGATCTGCACGAACACGCTCCCGCTCTCGGTCAGGAGTTCCCGGGCGAGCAGCAACCGGTCCCGGAGATAGGTAAGATACGAGTGAATCCCCTGTTCCCAGGTGTCCCTGAAGGCCCTGATCATCTCGGGCTCGCTGGTGAGATCCTCATCCCTCCTGTCCTTCACGTCTCGCTTGTTCACGAAGGGCTGGAAGTTTGATCCATACGTGATCCCGTAGGGCGGGTCGATGTAGATCATCTGCACCTTCCCGGCCATCCCCTCCTTCTCCAGCAGGGAGTTCATGACGAGCAGGGAGTCGCCGGCGACGAGGCGGTTACTCCAGTTGTGTTTGTGGCGGTAGAACTCCACCGCCTCTCGCAGCGGCGGGTTCTCACGCGCAAACTCAAAGAGCGAGGCCTGCCGGTGGTCGCCGTTGCTGCCCTTCGCCGCCCTGATGATCGTCCGCGGGTCGATCCGTTCGTGGACGTGGAGGGAGACCGTCGGGACCTCAAAGGAGGTGTGCTCGGCCTTCCCCGCCCACATGAGTTGCGGGTCGAGGTGAGGGTCGTAGGAGTAGGTCTTTGTGTCGTACCCGGGTTCGGTCTCCGCACTCACGAGACCTGCCGGCGGGTTATTCAGCCGGCAGATCCCCATATGGTCGTATTGCTCAATGTTTTTCGTGTTGGGTTTCTCCTTCCGCCGGGCCATAGAATCGCATGCGTGATTCTCGTTTTAAACCAGTTAAGAGTTGTGGAATTATTCTCCGGTTACATCGGGCGGTTTCCCGAAACGAGTGCTCTTCGATGCTCAGATGGCAGGAAAATCTGTGCCGACCAATCGATATATTCCACCGCTGAAATAAGGGATGAATGTCAAGATCGCCTGATGGTGCCGGGTACATCGTTTTCGATATTCACGACTCCGCTAAAATCTGTACCCGTTGGGACTCCAGGCGATGCGTCGGAATGTTGATCGGCACTCATACCTCCCCTGCGTGTAGGTATCGCGATGAAGGTTGAGGGATGCGTAGGACAGGCCTCTGTAGGTATAGAACTCAACCCTGCTCTGTCTCTTCGTCATCGTCACCGTCGGCAGCCATTCCCGCGGGGCTTTTCTCTCCCACGTCCAGTCCTCCTGCTCCAACCTGATGCGGGAACCTTTATCGTCGCTGTCCACCAGAATATCTTCCGTAAAAGGATCATCGGACCTTGATGAGAGTACCGGGGGCCTGATCGTGTCGCTGTACACCAGAATGCCTTCTGTAAAAGGATCCTCGTCGACCAGGCGATGCGTGCCCCAGTCGGTGCCATGCCACATGGCGCCGAACTCATGGATTTCACGGTCGAAAAACGAGGCTTCGAGGTAGCTCCGGGCAGAACCGTCCCCCTCGCCCCGGACGACGATCGCGGCTCCCTCACGCTCCAGGGTTATCGTCCAGTGTGTCATAGACAGATCGGGTGCTAACGGGAGATAACTATCATTCTCCGCTCTCCGTCCCGGCCACCGTCCGGTACCCCTGGAGGGGATGGGTGGGGACGTTCTTGTACTTCGCCTCCATCCTGCCATCCTCCAGCATGGGATTGATGGGGTGGTTCCGAAGTGAGTCTTTGCTCCGGCTCCGGCAGACCTGCCTCGGTGCAGTGTTGGATCATGTCCCGCGTTCCCGTGCCCATCCGCTCGCCCGGGCTCAGAGATCGTGGAAGCGGGTTATGGAGGGTATGCGGCCGCAGTTGACATCAATCGACTCCCGATTACATGCCGGTTACATACCTGAAAAAGCGATATGTAAGGAGATATTGCGATGTAGTGCTCGATACGGAGTTTTACGAAGAGGGGAGATCCGGCCCTGTGAACCGTGATGTACCTATCGGGATCATTGTGGATTACATACCCATTACATACAAAAAATCAACTGTATTTGGCGCATTCTCGGAAATTCCCGTAAATCTCAGTTTTTCTGGATCGGGGGCAGAACGATCTGTACATGTGGATTACATACCTCATGCCCAGTACGGGACATATCTCCTGGATCTGTTTGATCGAGTTTCCGGATCCTGCAGTCGAATCAGACCCGCCTCCATCGTATCACCGATGATGCGCGACGCAATTGGGTAATTCGTATCGTCGATGCCCAGCCGCTTTCTCAGCGTGGCATTCG
Organism: Methanoculleus sp. UBA374; assembly: GCA_002508705.1. Lineage (GTDB taxonomy): Archaea > Halobacteriota > Methanomicrobia > Methanomicrobiales > Methanoculleaceae > Methanoculleus > Methanoculleus palmolei. Next base: position 26,715 of record DAYL01000015.1, read on the forward strand.
TCATGAACTCCCTGCAGACATATTTGAGACATGCATGCTGGTAACAGGCCCTCACTCTGTCCTCCCGTCTCATCGCACTATAACTCTGATGCGCAAAGAGCGTGACGCGCGTGAAATCCTCGTCTTCCTGAAAATCCGGTGCAGGCAATTGGTACACTTCGATACACCCGATGGCGCGGTCAACCCCGCTCCCCCGTTCTTCGCAGATGTTCATTCTGCGCATCATCGAAGCAAGGGTTTCATTTCGTGACCGGGGAGGATGATCGATGAACCGTTCGGGATCAATCAGAGGTTTTCCGGGATTCGAGATCTCCATCCGATCCTCAAAGATCTCAACCATGGGCCCGGTTCCGGATATGGAGAAATCCTGATGAATGAGGGCATTCGCGACGAATTCACGGATTGCAACCTTCGGATACATCCTCTCCTCAACCCGCAATGCACCCTCGATGACCTCGTTGGAAGGCAGTTGATCGCAGATCCAGTCGATTGCAGACTCAAACGTGGTGGCGTATCCCCGCGAGGGCTATGCTCTTCCCCCGCATCCTTACTAATTTTTCCATGAAATATTTTTGCAGGAACTTGTCGGGGACCGGCAGCATTGATAACGCTACATCCTATTGCGAGAGGTAGGGATACGCCGACCTCCTTATTACAGGATAATCCGAAGAAGGATACGCGGATCCCTTTACTGATGGTAATGTTTTCTAATATTATCTTCTTTGGGCCCCATCCGTTGTGGTCTTCCTTTCCAGTCTCTTCCTCTTTAACAGGGAAGTCATCCTAAAAGTTTCCAGCGGCTGACGATTCCTATAGTTCAGAGCATTCTGTCGCCTCCCCGCGAAAAATTGAGGGGTCTCTGGCGTCAAACCTCTGATACGGCTCCTCTCTGGGTATCGCCACGCGGGGGAGGGATCGGG